>CAYNRE010000056.1:0-4062 GCA_964399535.1 uncultured Pirellulales bacterium
AATCGCGCCGGGCTTGTCGAAGGATTGAGCGATGAGCATCAAGAAGGATGAGCCTGGCTGTGTTCCGTCGCAGTGTTCACCACCGAATCTTGGGGCGCCCACGAAGTGCTGCCAGGAGGGGAGCCCCGGTGGTCAAGGCGACTGCGGTTGCGGGGAGATACAAGTTCAGCCGGTGCCGGTGTACCAGGACATCGGGTGCGGAGTCACCTGTTTTCAGGGTTACCAGTGCCCGGCCCCTCCGGGCGGTTCGGGAAGCGGGGGTGGGAGTTCGGGAGGTAGTGGAGGTTCGGGAGGCACTGGTGGAAGTAGCTGTACCGGCGCGGCTTGCCTAAGCACCAAAGTCCAGTCCACCGGCTCGATGGAGCTGAAATGCACGGGCAACGTTTGTGTTAAGATGCCCGGTGCGGGGCAAAACCCTCCCCAGAACTACCCTGGCGCCGGCGAATCGGAGTCCGGCGGCCTGATCGATCCGATGGGGCCGGTCACCACAGGCTGGTTTCCGCAGCCCAAGGGCGGAGGAAAGGTACCTCTAACCGGCGGAAGCAAATACAGTTCCAGTCCGGCCAATGCCCTGGATCGCGCGCTCGACTCATTAAACGCCTTGGGTGAGTTTACCCAAGCGCTTACTCTTCCCACGGGAACCTGCAGTGCGCCTGGGGCGAGTTGCCAGTTGTCGGCGCCGATCTTCGATCCGGCCGAGGGGAACCTGACGATTCAGGTAGGGATGCCGGCGGCTAGCGTCCTCGATCTTCAGGCGGTGTTCGTCTACAACAGTCTGACCGACCACGCGACGGCCACCGAGTTTGGTTGGAACTGGACCGGGACGCTCCGGCGAAGCATTCAGGAACTGACTGCCGACCAGGCCTTGCTGATCTCGGGTACCGGGTTTGCCCTGACCTACGGCGGGCTTTCGGGAGGGACCTATACGGCGCCCCCCTCGCTGGCGACCTCGAAACTGCAAAAGTCGGGCAGCGACTTCCTCGAGACCCAGCAAGACGGCACCCAATATCGCTACACGGGCTTCACGCCGTCGACGATCACCTATGGCCGCCTGACCAGCATTCGCAATCCGGCCGGCGCTCGCTGGACCCTCACCCACTACGACGCGACCACCGCGCCGCGCATCCGGACGGTCGAGAACCCGTTCCAGCAGCTCACCACCTATGCCTACAACGCGAGCAACAAGCTGAAGCGGGTGGTCGACTCCGGGGGGCGCATCTCCACGTTCGTAGTGGACAGCAACCAAAACCTCGTGCGGACGATCAGCCCCGAGTTGTGTCTGACTTCGTTCAGCTACGACTCGCTGCACCTGCTCTTGGCCAAGACGGACCCCGAGGGGCACCGCACGAGTTTTAGCTACGACGGGTCGAGCCGGTTGAAGACGATCACCACTCCGGACGGGAAGCGAACCACCATCACTTACGGACTGACCTCGCGGCGGGCCCTCGATGCCCTCGGCCGACTGACGACCCTCGCCTACTCGGTCTCGGGCAGCGTGCAGCGGGGTGTGCGCATCAATCCGCTGGGGCAGCGAACGACCATCGTCGCCGACAACAGCCTGCCACAGGTGGCCATCGACGCCCGCGGCAACCGTACCACCTTGGTCTATACCCAGGTGGAGAACATCCATCGGCTGGCGGGGATTTGGCGGCCCGAAGGGGGCCGGACCACATACCTCTATGAGTCGGGTGCCAGTCGGGTCCGTTCGGTGATCGACGCCAACGGCAATCGCTCGACCTTGATTTGGGATGGTCAGGGCAACCGCATCGGGCTGATCGACGCGCAGCTCAAACGCACCAGCTACGCCTATGACAGTCGGGGCCAGTTGCGGCGGATCGTCAATCCCTCGGGCAAGATCGTCACCCGGCTCTACGACGGCGGCACGGGCCTCTTAACGGCCCTGGTCAACCCGGCCAACGAGCGGACGACCCAAGCCTACGACTCGTTGAGTCGGGTCCAGCGGGTGGTCGATCCGCTGGGCAGCATCACCACCTTCGTCCGCGATCAGATGAATCGCGTGCTGGCCGAGATCAACCCCCTGGGGTTCCGCACCAGCTACACCTACGATCTCAACGGCCGCCGCACGGCGATGACCAATGGGGCCGGAGAGACCACCACCACCCGCTACGACGCCAATGGCCGGGTCGTGGCCCAGATCGACCCGTTGAACCAGCGCACGTCGTTTGCCTATGACGCTCTGGGGAACCAAACTCAAGTCGAAAACGCGCTGGGGCAAACCAGCAGCAGCCGCTACGACCAAGCCAGCCGGCTCATCTCGACCATCAGCCCCTTGAATGAGCGCACAACGTATGCCTACGACGCGGTCGGCAATCAGCGCCGGATGATCGATCCCACCCAACGCATCTGGACCAGCGTCTGGGACCGCGAGAACCGGCTCCGCAGCACGATCACCCCCCTCCTCGATCGCACCACCTACGTTTACGACCGGGCCGGCAACCGCATCGGCACCATCAACGCCCTCGGCCAACGGGCCACCATGATCTACAACGGCCTGCAGCAGCAGGTGGCCGCGATCGATCCGCTCTTAGCCCGAACCACGTTCGCCTACAATGGCGACGGGTATCAGGTCGGAACTCAAGATGCCCTGAATCGCCGCTCCACGGTGGTTTACGACGCGGCTGATCGCGTCAAGCTCCGGATCGATCCGCTTCTGTACCGCACCACTTACGTCTACGACGCGGCCGGCCGGCGCACTCAAATCACCGACGCCACGGGTGGCGTTACCTCGTCCCGTTACGACGCGGCCGACCGCCTGCTCGCCACCATCGATCCGGTTGGCAATCGCACCTCGATGGCCTACGACAAGGCGGGCCGCGTCACGCGGCTGACCAACGGTGCCGGCGAATCGACCACCACCGTTTACGATGCCGCCGGGCGCATCCGTCGCCTGATCGATCCGCTCCTGCGGACCACCAGTTACTCGTTCGACCGTGCCAATCGCCTCCGCCGCATGGTCAACCCGCTCGGCCAGATCGGCACCACGCTCTACGATGCCGACGGCCGGCCCACCGCGGCAATCAACCCCGTGGGAAGCCGCACCACCACGGTGTACGACCTGGCGGGCCGCCCCGCCGTGGTCCAAGACCCGCTCGACCGGCGAACCACCTTCAGTTACGACGCCGTCGGAAACCAGCGCCGGGCGATCAACCCGCTGGGCAATATCGTCACTTCGCTCTACGACCCCCTCAGCCGCCCCCGGGCCGTTATCGATCCGCTGTTGGGCCGCACCAGCTTCACCTACGACGCGGCCGGCCGGCAGCTTAGCAGCGAAAACGCCGTGGGGGCCATCGCCACCCTGCGCTACGATGCGGCCGGGCAGCTCGTGGCCCGCATCAATCCGCTCGATGCCCGCACGTCGCTGGCCTACGACGCCGCCGGAAACCTGCGCGGCGTCGCCAACCCGTTGGGCCAAATCACCACCAGCCTGTACGACGGCATGGGCCGGCGAGTGGCCCAGATCGACCCCTTGCTCCGCCGCACCAGCTTCACCTTCGACGCCGCGGGTCGGCTGCGACAGGTCAAAGATCCGCTCGGCAACCGTACCACCACCGTCTACGACGGGGCCAGCCGGGTGCGGGCCCGAATCAATGGCCTGGGGCAGCGAACTTCCCTCGTCTACGATGTGGCCGGCCAGCTCAGCGAGCTCCGCGATGGCCTGGCGCAGCGCACCACCTTCAGCTACGACGCGGCTTCGCGCCTGACCCGGCAGCGCGATGCCCTGAATCGACTCACCACCTTCGGCTACGATGCGGCCGGCCGGCGACAGTTCCAGCTCGATGCCCGCTTGGTGCGGATCACGTCGGTGTATGACGCGGCCGGGCAGCTTACCCGCCAGCGGTTCAGTAGCGACCCCCCGGTCACCTACACGTACGACGCGGGGGGCCGCCGCACGGTGATGCGCGACGCCACGGGCCGGACCACCACGGTCTACGACGCGCTCGACCGCCCCACCCGGGTCACCAACGGCAACGCCAAGGCGATCACCTACAGCTACGACGCCATCGGCCGCCGCACGCGGATGATTACGCCCGACGCCGAGCG
>CAYNRE010000057.1:0-2726 GCA_964399535.1 uncultured Pirellulales bacterium
CGACGCCACGGGCCGGACCACCACGGTCTACGACGCGCTCGACCGCCCCACCCGGGTCACCAACGGCAACGCCAAGGCGATCACCTACAGCTACGACGCCATCGGCCGCCGCACGCGGATGATTACGCCCGACGCCGAGCGGTTTACCTACACGTACGACGCGGCCAACCGGCTGACCGTGCTGCGCAACCCGCAAGACGAGCGGACCAGCTTCGCCTACGACGCGGCCGATCGGCAGACCGTGCAGCGCCTGGCCAACGGCGTGCGCACGAGCTGGACCTACGACCCGGCCGGCCAGGCGACCCAGCTTACCCATCGCCGCTCGACCGGAGTGCTGATCCAGAGTCTCGACTACCGCTACGACGGGGCCGGCAACCGCACCCGACTGGTCGAGGCCGACGGCAGCATCGTCACCTGGACCTACGACAACGCCTATCAGCTCAAGCGCGAGCAGCGGACCGGCACCACTCCCTACGACGAAAACTACAACTACGACGCCGCGGGCAACCGCACCCTTTCGGGCGGAACCACTCTCTTGGGCTGGACGTACGACGCGGCAAATCAACTGGGCCGCATCGACAACGTAAGCCTGGGCACGATTTCGGAAACGCTTACCTACGATCAGGCGGGCAACACCCGTTCCCGCCGCCCCACCGGCGGCACCCTCACCACCTTCACCTGGGATGACCAGAACCGGCTCAAGGTCTGGACCGACGGCTCGATTCGCGCCACCCTTTCGTATAATGGCGAGGGGCAGCGGATGCGGCTGGATCGAAACGCCGGCGGCGACTTCCGCTGGGTCTGGGACGAGCAGGCCGTGCTGTTGGAGACCGACGACGCGGGCGGTTCGCTCGAGGTCGACACCCATCGGCCCGGCGGCTTTGGCGGTCTGATTAGCCGCACCCGGCTGTCGGGCGGAGTCTGGACGCCGCGCTACGGACTCTTCGACGTGCTGGGCAGCCTCGATCGCGAGATCGCGGCCAACGGCACCAGCGAGGTGAACAAATACATCTACAAGGCCTTCGGCGAGATCGCCAGCGAGAGCGCGGTGAGCGTGGCCACCAACTGGCGCTACCTGGGCCAGTGGGGCTACTACTATGACCGAATCACGCCGGCCATCCCGACCTACGTGCGGGCCCGCTACTTACAAACCAGCTTCGGCAGGTGGATGAGCGCCGACCCGCTGGGGTTGGTGCTGCTATGGGGAGAGAACTTATATTGGTATGTGCAGAATCGGCCGACGTGGGATGCGGATCCCAGTGGCCTTTTTGACTCGCTAACGGGCTCGATCAAAAAGTGCCTAACGTTGCCAACAGCGGCCGCGATAAAATGCCTCGAAGATCTGCTTGGCAACATCCCAGAGGGAATGTCGGATGGAAAGATTGAAAAGCTGCTCAGCAAGCTAAAGCCGGTGCTCGAGTGCGAGGGCATTTACGCCCAATACAAATCTGCCTCAGCCTTATCTGGTGGGTACCAAACAGAAACTGACTGCAAAAGCCTTGCAGCAAAGTGCGCCGCCTTGGCAGCGGAGGTAGCTGGACGAACAGCCTACTTAGCCAAGAACTGCGACTGCAAACTTCCTGGCAGCATTGCAAAAGGATCGGACAAGGCGAAAAAAGGACACCAAACAGAGCTCGCCAACAAGACGAAAGCAGCCGCGAAGTGTGCGGCCCGACTTGCAGCGATCTGCGGAACAACTATCTAATACACTGCGATGGCAGTGTAAAGTCATCGTATCTATTCAACAATGACTCAGTGCAAAGATAAGGCCGACGTACTTCACGATGGACTCACTCTTCTCCTCGCAGGCAGACGACATAGCAAACGACTACCTTGGTTTTCTAGCCGAGAGAGTTCCTTTCAATTTGCGCGAGCAACTAGAAATCGACTCACAGCCGGATCTGGGATTAAGTTCGTCGCTGGGCATCGACGCCTTAATAGAACCGTTAGCCGTTCGCCAGTTTTCCCGATCTCAGCATCGAAAAATCGCAGACTTGACTGGCTACGTTACCCTAAGCTACCTTAATTCGATTTCAGACACCCAAGAAGATCCTTACAAGGTAATCTATATTGCATCACTGTATCTTTATAATTATGTGCACGGAAACGGACCTGAGGCCAGCGGATACTCTTCAGTCCTGGGGGTTTTGGTCGAAGTTTCCAGCCGTGTCGATTTGGAGTCGCGACTGCAAATCTGCCGTTTCCTTAGTGCATTGGTGCCGAGCATTTCGGCTACTATTAAGCTATACGGCAATCTTGCAGATGAAGATGCACCTTTATCAAGTGTTCAAATTGCTATAGCGATCATTGCTGGCCACATCTTAAGCGATATCGCTGATAATGCGCGCAGAGCCATAAAGTCGGAGGGGCTTGTCAAACACTGGGCGACTGATCAATCGCAAGAGAAGACGGCAGACTGGGGAATCCGCACAATGCTGAAGCATTTAGCCGACTTGTACCGCGAGGACGGCGGAGAAGTCCGTGCCGCGTCAGATACGCTGTCCGCGGTTGTTGTCCCTCCCTAGAACTAAATCCGTGAAGCTGGGAAAGACGCGGATCGCTGAAATGGGCACGACCGGCTGACCCGCGACAAGACCACCGTCTCAGTCTTCAACACGATCACCACCCTGGCGTATAATGGGGCCGGCCAACTGACCCGCTGGGACCAGGGGGCCACCACCAGCAAGCCGGTCTGGGACGGGCAGAACATCCTTCTGGAAACCAAC
>CAYNRE010000058.1:0-215945 GCA_964399535.1 uncultured Pirellulales bacterium
CAGCAGGCTCCAAATCACCAGCGTGCCCGGTTCGGGCACGGCGGCCGGGGGCGGCGTGTAGAGCAGGTTCAGGTTGCTCCCCATCTGGGCTACCGAAAACGTGCCCGTGTAGGGGTTCGTGAAGCCCGAGAGGTCCAAGAGAAACGCCGCCGGGTCGAAGCCGACGATACCGCCCACGGCGCTGGCAAAGGTCCAGCTATAGCTGTTGGCCGGGTTAAAGTTGGCGGCGTTGCCGGGCGCGTTGGCCAGCGTGAGCGAGTCGACACCGAGCGTGAATTCGTTGCCGGCCGAAGCTGTGATCGTGAGCGTGCCCGTGGCGTCGAGCAGGTCCCAGCCGGGATCGGCGCCGCTGGCGCCCAAGGCGTCGTTCACTTCGATCAACTCGGTTCCGCTGGGGGCCCAGGTAACATTGCCCACGACGCTCATCGTGCCGGGGCTATTGCCGGGCGAAAGCGTCCCGCCGGCGCCCACCACCAGGTTGCCCGTTACGGTGCCGGTGCCGGAGAGAGTGCCGTTATTGGCCACGGTCACTCCACCGGGTGCCGAGAGGTTCGAGCCGGGCTGAAGCACCAGTCCGACGCTGCCTGCTCCGCCGCCGATTTGCAGGCTGCTGACCGTGGTGCTGCCCGCGCCGCCGGTGATGGAGACACTGCTGGCCGGGTCGAGAATCACCTCGTGGACCTGGGCCGGGTCGGTGGAGAGGGTAAAGTTGGTCCGACTATCCCACTGGCCGTCGCCGGCGGTGCCGCGCCAGTGCAGCGTGGGGGTCCAGAGGAAGACGCCTTCTCCGGTCGCAAGCGTGGCCCGGTAGGCGATCTGGCCGTAGTCGTTCAGGCCGGTGCCGCGGCCGTCCTCGCCGCCGGAATTCGCGGTCAGGGCGAGACCGGTGACGGTTCCGCCCGCCAGCGAGTTGCCTTTTCGCTGGACCTCGACCAGCTCGACGCCGTCGACGATCCAGATTCCATAATCATTGCTGCTGGTGACGCCCCCCACGCCGGTCTGCAAGAGACCGTAGAACGCTGTCTCCCCCGCCCCGTTGAGGACGGGGTTATTGAAGCTGCTGAAACTGGCCCCGGCGACCCCCGGCACGCCCCCCACGCCTTCGCGGGCGATCAGGCTCAGGTTGCCCCCCGAGTCAGGGCCCCAGACGCCCGAGTCATTGCTCGAGGTCACCCCCCCTGGGCCGGTTTGCAAGAGGCCGACAAACGCCGTCTCCCCCGCGCCGTTCAGGACGGGGTTATTGAAGCTGCTGAAACTGGCCCCGGCGACCCCCGGCACGCCCCCCACGCCTTCGCGGGCAATCAGGCTCAGGTTGCCCACCGAGTCAGGGCCCCAGATGCCGGTGTCATTGCTGCTGGTGACGCCCCCCACGCCGGTTTGCAAGGTACCGTAGAACGCCGTCTCCCCCGCCCCGTTCAGGACGAGGTCACCGAAGCTGCTGAAATTCGCCCCGGAGACCCCCGGCACGCCCCCCACGCCTTCGCGGGCGATGAGGCTCAGGTTGCCTCCCGAGTCGGGTCCCCAGAATCCCCGGTCATTGCTCAAGGCCACGCCCCCCGCGCCGGTCTGCAATATGCCTTGGAACGTCGTCTCCCCCGCCCCGTTCAGGACGGTGCTGATGATGAACGTACTGAAATTGGCCCCGGCGACCCCCGGCACGCCTCCCACGCCTTCGCGGGCGATGAGGCTCAGGTTTCCCCCCGAGTCGGGGCCCCAGATGCCGGTGTTATTGCTGCTGGTCACACCCCCCACGCCGGTTTGCAACGAGCCGAGAAACGCTGTCTCCCCCGCGCCGTTGAGGACGGGGTTACCACTGAAACCACTGAAATTCGCCCCAGCGACCCCCGGCACGCCACCCACGCCTTCGCGGGCGATGAGGCTCAGGTTGCCCCCCGCGTCGGGTCCCCAGAGGCCCACGTCATCGCTGCTGGTGACGCCCCCCACGCCGGTTTGCAAGGCACCGGAGAACGCCACCTCCCCCGCCAGATTGAGGTTGGGCGCGCTGAATCCACTGAAATTCGCCCCGGAGACCCCCGGCACGCCCCCCACGCCCGACTGGGCGATGGTTTGGGTCACGCCGCTCTGGGCGCTGGTCGATTCCGTGAGAAAAATGGCGGCCAATGCACCGAAGCCGAGAGCGAGAATTGCGGAACGCGCTCGCATGACGCAACTGCCCTTATTCAATATGGGTTCGCGATACTCGGAGCTCATCAAGGGGGCAATCTCCTGAAGCTAGTCAAGGCAGACCATCTCGTCAATTAAGAGCCCGTAAAGATCGAAATCCCGAGGCGACGGGCGATCGACCGGACTACGTGCCGTTGTGTTCGCGAGACCAGACAGTCACGCGGCACGATCGCGCGGTGGCAGCGAAGCCTAAATGAGTCACACGTTTGTCGATTAGTTGTGCGTCTGGTTGCAGCTCGCGACAGGAAGCCACCCCCGCAGCATTGGTACAGCCAATGTGCCATTGTTGGAGAGTTCGCAGGGTCTCGCGCGCTTTCTGAACGGCTGAGAGACAGAGCCATTGCACGAGCACTCCGATGCTGCCAGGCTCGTTCCTCGCCCTGCCTGCAAGCCGACGAGCACTCGGCCCGGGCAGTCGTACGTCGTGATTTCATACGGCGACGAGCCCTCCGGCTCCGGGTCCTAGTGATTGCCCGAGCAAGGCGCCTCCCCCGGCGCAGAGGTTCTTTGGTAACTGGCCACGGGAGCGACAGAAGAGACTGGCTTTGCGATTCTGTCCCAAGCCGGTCTTCGCCAGGCTCGATGCGGAGAATCTGAATCCGGGAAAAGTCGACTCATTTCGATCCCTGCCTGTGCGGCGCAGGGCTGGCCCCAATCACCGCAGGCTGGCTCGCTGGTCGTCGCAATATCGTTATTAAGTCCCAGGATCCGCTCTCGCCACTTGTTAATTCGCCGTTGGTTGCCCCGCGGAACGGGCAGTGCCATACTGGCCGCCGGCCGGGCTAGGGCCGCGGGCCGACTGGGGCGCCCGATCAGCATCTCGCCGGGCTAGGTCTTTGTGGGGAAAGAGGCAATACGCCATGAAGCGCTCGATCCATGCCACGCTGCTCGCCGGGCTACTGCTTGCTCGCTCGCTGCCGGCCCTGGCCCAACCGGCCGCCAGCCCGCACGAGGAAGTGCCCACCGTGGCCGACTTCGCCTACGGCAGCGACTCCGAGCGGCAGAAGTTCGACTTTTGGCAAGCCCCCGCCGAGCGGCCCACGCCCCTGGTGCTGATGATTCATGGCGGCGGCTGGATGCGGGGAGACAAATCGGGCTATGGGGCCGGCGCGATTCGCCCCTATTTGCAGGCCGGCATCTCGGTCGCCGCGATCAACTACCGCTTCATTTTGCAAGCGATGGAGCAAGGGGTCGAACCGCCCGTCAAGGCCTGTCTGCACGATGCCGCGCGAGCGCTGCAAACCCTGCGCTCGCGAGCCCGCGAGTGGAACCTGGACCCCAGCCGGGTCGGCGCTACGGGCGGCTCGGCCGGGGCCTGTACCAGCTTGTGGCTGGCCCTGCACGACGACCTGGCCGACCCCGACAGCAGCGACCCGGTGGCCCGAGAGTCGTCGCGGCTCACTTGCGCGGCGGTCAACGGGGCCCAGACCTCGCTCGACCCGGTACAGGTGCGCGAGTGGATCGCCAACGCGGTTTATGGCGGCCATGCGTTTGGGTTCGCGGCGCCCGGACGTTCGCGGCCCGAGGAATTCGCCCTGGTGCTGCCCCGGCGCGACGAACTGTTGCCCTGGATTGGCGAGTACTCGCCAATCGAACTGGTCAGCCCCGACGATCCACCGATTTATCTGGATTACCCCAATCAGAAGACCGAGCCGGTGGTCGGAGGAACTGAAAAAGACCCGACCCATTCGGCCGTGTACGGGCTAAAACTGGCCGAGGCGCTCGAAGCGGCCGGGGTGGAAGCGGTGCTGGCCTATCCGGGCCACGAGGATTCGACCTACGGATCGATCCAGGAATTCCTGATTCGCAAGCTCGCGAGCCCCTAAGCGGCGGCGGGGGCGCAAGGAAGAGGGCGGCGGCGGGGACCAAGCGGGCCGAGAGAGGCCAAGCGGCGCCCCGGGCGGGCGCCGAGCGCCGCTAGCGAATCCGCCGCATGCGGCCGAAGTTCGGGTAAAAGGGGAGCCGGATATCGGTGCCCGGGATGGCCAGGTGGGGCCAGGTTTCCCAGGCATGGGGCCAGTACACGAACAGCGCCTTGCCGATCAGCATGTTGCGATCGACCCAATAGTCTTCGCCCCAAAATCGGCTGTCGCTCGAGTTGGGGCTGTTGTCGCCCAGGGCCAGGAACTGATCGTCGCCCAATTCGAAGAACAGCGTCTGACGGTTTTCGGGCCGGTAGGCGCTCCAACGATCGGGGTTGGAGAGCAGATCGGCCACGTCGATCCGCGAAACCTCGCCCACACCGCGGCGGCTTCGCGAGAATTCGTCGAGATCGGTCACCAGGCCGACGGGGTAATTGACCGAGGGACCGCCGAAGGCGATGTAATACACGTCGCGGAACAAGCGCAGATGGCGCACCCGCACCTTGGCCCCGCGGCTCCCGATGCCGGCCGGCGCAAGATCGGCCGAGGTGGGCTGCGGAGGGCCGAGCCCCAGCGCCTGATAGCTGCCCGAGTACACCAGGTCGTCGTCGACCCAGACGAGCAGTTGGTCGTCGACATTGGCCAAGCGCCAGGTGTGACGGCCCCGGCCCGTCACCCCGGTATCCAGGGGCACCGACCAGTCGTCGCGCCCCACCAGGGCCAGGTGGGCCTTGCCCGTGGCAATATCCCAGGTGCAGCGGAAGCGATTGCCCCCTTCGACCAGCTCCCACATCACCAGACCCGAGTCGCTCTCCACGTCGACTTCCGACTCGAGAATCAAATCGCCGACCCAGTGCAGCCCGAGCGAACTGCCCGACGGAGCCCGGTCGGGCGCCCGCTGGCCGGGGTAGCCGATGGGGGTGGCGGTGTTGAAGCTGCAAAAATCGGAGATTAGCTGCGGACGCGGCGGTTGGGCTACGCGAATTCCCTTGTCGAAGCGCTGCCAATCCTCGTACGAGGGGGCGACGTGCGTGTAGCGAATCCAGACTTCGTCCGGGGCGGTACCGTCGGTGCCCAGCGAGCGGCCGCGATCTTCGCTCGTCCAACTACCCGAGCCGGACGTTTCGGGCCGCCAGCGGTGTGGCCAGCCCAGGTCGATCAGCTTGTCGATGACATGGTCGCTATCGTCGATCGGCTGCATCATGGCCAGGATTTTTTCCGCGGGTTTTGCCGCGATTTGACCCTGTCCGCCGTCGTTGACGTAAATATCTCCCAGCGCGATTTCGACGGTTTCGCCGGGCAGGCCCACCAGGCGCTTGATGTAGTTGATGTCGGCCCGGAGCGGAAACTTGAAGACCGCCACGTCCCACCGCTGGGGCGAGCCGGTTTCGTAGGGGGCCTTGGAAACCCAGATGCGGTCGCCCTTGTAGCTGGGGGTGCGTCCCGAGGGGTCGGCGGGGCCCACGCTGGCCGTAAAGCGGCAAACGGGGCAGGTGGTCGAGACCACTTCGTTCTCGGGAATGAACCGGCTGGTATCGTCATCGACCTCCATGCTGCTGGCGGTCTGGTACTGAAAACCGCAGCGAGGGCAATTCAGGTCTTTGTGCCGGCCCATCAGCGTGGGGCCCATCGATCCGGTGGGAATCTGAAAAGCCTCGGCCTCGAAGGTGCGAAACAGAAACGCCAGGATAAAGGCAATCACGAGCGATTCGACCAGCTCGCGCGTGCCATCTTTGGCCACGGTGGCGGGGCCAGGGGCCGGTCGAGACTTTTCCGGGACCGACAGCGGCTTCTTCGATTTACTCATAAATGGTCATTCGTCGGGCAGGACAGGGCCTTGGAACGGTCGCCAAGCGGACTAGTGCTGTGTCACACGTAGAACTACCGGTGCCGCAGCACGACCGCCGATCACGCAAGTGGTTCGGCGGAAAGCACTAGTGTATCAGCCCCCCCCGGGGGTTGCCCACGCCAGGTTGGCCCCAAAGCCAGCCGGCAGTGATTCGGGCTTTGGGGATTCTGGTTATGGGGATCGCTTTGGTGGTGGCCCCCCTGGCTGGGCCAAGGGGCATTCTCGGTGGGGCGTAGCGGACACAGGCCAATTCGGCGGAGGTTCGCGGCGAACGACCCCGCCCGTGCCCCTGGGGGGCCGCAGGCCACACTCGCCAAGCGCGGCAATCGTGCGGCTGCTTCCGCCTGGAATTCCATAAGTCTTCCGGGTTGTACCAGGGTGTTGACTTGTCCGGCTGGCTGGTAAGGTTAGCTGCTAACGACCTGGCCAGAATGGTTGCGACGCTGGCGGCGTTTCCGCGTCGGGCCAGGGCGTTTGGCCGAATGCCACGTACCTAACGGGCAACCGCCCGATTCGGAAAGCACCACTGGAAGCGATGCTTGTTTATCCTGTTCAGATCGAGCGCCGCAGCCCCGATACCTTGCTGATTGTGTGGAGCGACCGGCAGCGGCGCGAGTACCCCGTGCGGCAGCTTCGCGACGCCTGCCCGTGTGCCACGTGCCGCGAACAGCGCTCGGCCCCCGCCCAGGCGCCCAATCCGCTCGCGATTCTTTCGCCGGCCGAGACCCGGCCCCTGGCGATTACCGAGATGAGCCCGGTGGGCAACTACGCTTACTCGATCCGCTTTACCGACGGCCACGACACAGGCATCTACACGCTCGAATTTCTCAGGCAACTGGGCCACGAAGTCGAAGTGTAGCAGGGGCCCGGTTCGGCAGGGGGGCCCTGCCTTGGCTTGGCCGGCTAATTCGGCGACTGCTCGGGCGGGGCTCCGGCATCCTCCGGCGCGGCGGCCTCGCCCTCATCTTCATTGGCAGCCGTCTCGGGAACAGCCGTCTCGGGAACAGCCGTCTCGGGGGCAGCCGTCTCGGGGGCAGCCGTCTCCTCGCCGGCTTCGCTCGATTCCACGGGCGGTTCGGCCGCCGGGGTTTCCGCCTCCTCGGGCGGCGCCGCTTCGGCGGGGGGCTCGGCCGGAGATTCCGCCGGTGATTCGCCGGGCGATTCTTCAGCCGGCGATTGCGGCGCGGCCTCTGCTTCAGGAGACGCCTCGCTCGGTTCCGCGGCGCCTTCTTCGGGAGTGCCCGCGGGCGCCCCGGGCAACCCTTCCTGCAGCTGGTTGAACTCGTCGACCGAGCCGGGCGGTGCGGCGGTGCCCTCGCCCTCGGTCGGTTTCTCGGTTTTCGGACCGACGACATCCGCCCGGGTCAGGTGAATCTTCTTGAATACATCGTCGGAAATAACGTAGTACCAATCGGCGAAGCGGGCATTGAGCTCGGCGACCCGCTTTTCGCCCTCCTTGATCTTCTTGTCGTACTCGTCCTGCTTGCGCTTGTTCTCCTGCTCCACCTTCTGGCGAGCGGTTTCGGCCTCTTTCTGTTTGGCCTTGGCCTCGGTCTCGGCCGCCGTGTCGGCGGCCTCGTCGCCGGTGGGAGTAAGCTCGGGAGCGGCTGGTACCTCGGGCACGGGTTGCAGGTCGGGCTTGGTGATCAAATCTGGGTTGAACCGAGCCGTGACGAACAGGTAGCGATTCGACGACTGCGAGGGCGTGGCGGCGTCGCCTTGGCCATCGGCGGCGTCGGCCTGCGCATCGGCGCTCGTGGTTTCCGAGTTGCCCGATTGCTCGGTGTCGACGGCGATTTCGCCGAACCGCAGCATGTATTCCACGCCGTCCTTGGTTTGGACGATCACGTCCCCTTCGTTCGAGCGAAGCTGGTCCTGAACGATGAAGAAGCCCTTCTCCTGAAGCGAAAGATAGGCTTGGGCATCGATCGTGAGTCCTTCGGCCTTTTTCAGGTCTTGGCTCAGTCCCGGGGGTTTACGGCGAACGTCGGCGATCTTCAGGTCGTCCAGGGCGTTTTTCAGGTCGTTCAACTTGGCGCTGACCAGTTCCTCGGTTTCGGTCAGCCCCTCCAGGTTCCACTTGGCCTCCTTGTCGTCGTACTTCAGGTCGAGCAGATCGCCTTCGGCAATACGCCCGTTGACCTCGTCGATCGAGTAGTTGTCGAGCACAATCCGGCGGATATCGAACCCGCTCAGTTTGAGCAGGTCTTTCTCGATCCAGTCTTCAAACTTGGTGGAAAGCTTGCCGGTGGAAATCTTGGCTTCGTACACCACGTCTTGACGGGGGAGCCGGGCGTAGCGCAATTCGGGCTTGTCTTTCACCTCTTTGCCAATGATCAACTGGGCCAAAGACCGGCCCTCGCCGTCGGCGATCGAAACGCGGGTTCCCACGCCCGTGGCACCGGCGTCGGCATCTTGCGGGTCGACCACGCCGTACAGCGCGTGGTCGCCGGGGGTTTCGCTGGCCACGCCCAGTTTTTCCACGTCGATAATGTCGGCCGCGGCCTCGGCCAATTGGCGTTCGGCGTCGGCCGGGTAATCGAGCTTCGAGGGGATGGTCCACAGCCCTGCTTGCTTGGCCACTTTGAAGGGCTTGATTTCGCCGGTGTCCTGGTCGTACCGAATGATTTCCAGGCTGGCCGCCTGCAACGGATCGGTGAAGTTGGGAAAGAACTTGCCGGTCGACTCGATCCGAGTTTCGGGGATGTAGTCGACGGGACGAGTCAACAGGGCCAGCACCACGGCGACGAGGGCCGCTCCGACAAAGACGCCGGTTTTGGTAGTCTCGTTCATAAGATCCGCTTTCGTATCTCGGTTCCCCCACCCAGGCGGGCGGCGGCGTTCGGTCTTGGGAATACATCCAGGGGGCAAGCGATGGGCCGCCGGGGGGCGACCCGGCTGCCGAAAACTAGCGAAGCCGCGACTTGGCGACCCCCTCTTTCTCCTTCGCCCGCCGGCGGAGAAACACGATCGCGCCCATCAGCAGCGGCAAAATCGGCGGAAACGCGACCGCGATCAGCTTCCAGCGATCTTGCACCGAGCCCACCTTTTCGGCCAGGTCGCGCTCGATCTTCTGAATCTGTTGGTCGCGGTCTTTCTTGAACTGCTCGATGCGAGCCTCGAGGCGGCGCTGACCCACTTCCTGCAGGGTTTGCAGGTTGATCATCTTCTCGCGGGGGTCCATCGTGTCGTCGCTGCGCAGCTTCTCCACCTCCGAGTCGAGCTTGGCCTGCTCCTTATCGCGGTCGGCGTTGAACTTGCGCACGAAATCCTCGCGGGCCGCGTCGGCCTGCTCCTTGGCCTCGCGCGTGGCCTGTTCAATCGCGGTAAGAATGCGGTGCTCGGGCCGCCGCTTGCGGATCTCGACGAAACGGTTGTCGCCCGCCAGCACGTCGAGCACGTTCAGGGCGAACGTGACGTTGTCGACCGACAGGTTCACCTCGGCATCGGGATCCTCGCCCCGGTTCCGCAGGGCGAAAAAGGCCGAATACAAAAGGTCGATGTCGGCCACGAGCACCACGTTGATCTCGGGCTTCGCGGTACTGGCCGGCGGCGTGGCCGCGGCCTCTTCGCCCGTCTCGACGACCTCGATGGCGGTCTCCTCCTCGCCCGACGCGTCGGTGGTTTCCTCGCTCATGACCTCGGCCGCTTCGATCGGCTGGGCCTCGCCGGCGGCTTCTGCCGCGCCGGCAGCTTCTGCCTCACCGGCGGCTTCTGCCGCATCGGTGCCCGCATCCGGATCGCCCGACTGCGCGGGAGCGGTTTCGGTGTTGGTGTTTTCCTCGGAGGATTCCGCGGTACTTTCCGCGCTCTCGGGGCTTCCCTCGTCCGACATTTCGAAGACGGTTTCGCGCAGCGTACCCCGAATTTGAGCGGCGAGAATGTAGGCATCGTGCGTGGGCCGCAGGTGCCGGGCGGCATTCAGCCCGCCGCCGCGACCGAACATGCCCTGGTCGAGAATGTCGGCGAACTCGACCACTCCGGTCTTGGTGCCGGTGCGCACCAGGGGGGTGAATTCGAGCCCGGAGACGTTATTCTGCCGCACGAATCCGGGGAACAAGAACAGCATTTGCTGCAGGCCCGAGCTGATCTCGTTACGACGTTCGAAGGGCTCTTCCTGACCCTCGCCATCGTCGACAAAGACGAACTCGCGGGGAAACTGGCCGACCTTGGGATACGGGTTATAGGCCTGCCAGACCACTTCGTTGGCCGAGAAGCCCACCCCGAGCAGGTTCCAAAGGGGCTCGATGCTTCCCTTGGGCTGCGGCGGGGCGTTGTTCATCATGAACGGCATGTTGCCCCCGCCCGGTTGCTTGGGGGCACTGGTTCCGGGGACGCGGGCATCGAGGTACGGGAACGGATCCTCGAAAATCGCCGTCGGCTGGCCCGATTTGACGGCGGCGATGAAGTTGTCCATCTGCGGCTGCGAGAGCGACGAGGGCTGCACGGCCAGCAGCACGTCGTAGCGCTGGGTGATCGGCGAATCGGGGTTCACCTGTTCCACCTCGTACTGCTTGGTCAACTCCTCGATGATTTGCTCGTTGGCCGAAGTGCTCATCGTCGACATATCGAAACCGCCGTAGAGCTTGGCGTCGGTCGTCAGCACGCCCACCTTTTTGCGCTCCTGCTGGCTCACCGTGGCGATCGAGCGAACCAGCTCGTATTCCACGGGCACGCCGCGGTCGACAAAAGGCACCACCACCTTGTCCAGCCCGCAGGAAAAGGCCAGCCCCATGAAAATCTCTTCGATGCTCATCGCTCCGCGATTGCGCGAGGCCACTTGCTGGCCTTTAATGCCGAACTGGGTTTCGGCCCGGGTTGCGGCGGCGCTAAGCTGTTCGGTCTCGTGAATCCGCACGCGAATTTTGCCTCGGCCCAGGGCTTCCAGTTCTCGCAGGGCGCTGAGCAGGTTGAGCCGGGTGGGCACATACGATTCGGGAACCCGGGGGCTGATGAAGGCCTCGATCCGCACCGGCCGCTTGGGGTCGACCTGGCCGATCAACACCCGCGATTGCGGCGATAGCGAACTGAGCTGTTCGCTGGATACGTCGACCCGCACGTCGCGGCGGGCCACCAGCGTAACGATGGCGATGATGAGCACGGCCAGGGCGGCGCCGCGGGCCAGGAAGTGGCCCACCAGCGACTGCCCCTCGCGCCCCCGCTGCCAGTGCCGGCGCGAGATGAGCACCATGCTCAGGTAGAGCATGACGATCACCACGCCGATGAAGTACAGCACGCCCGAGACGCTCACCACCCCCCGGCCGAAGTCGCGAAACTGCTCGGCCAGGCTCCATTGGGTCAGCGCCCGGGCTCGATCCGAGCCCAACAGGCCCGAGAGCACCTCGGCCGACGAGGCAAACACCAAGGGGCTGTTGAAGACCACGCCCAGGATAAAGCCCACGGTCAGGTTGCTGGTCAGAAACGAGGCGACCATGCCCACGGCCAACATGGCCAGCCCCACGAGCCAGTAGCCCATGTAAGTACCCAGGAGCAGCCCCACGTCGGGGTCGCCCAGCACCTGGAGCACGACCACGTTGAACACCGAGAAACCCAGCGCCACGGTGTAAATGGCCACGGCGGCCAGGTACTTGCCCAGCACCACGTCCAGGTCGCTGGCCGGAATGGTGAGCAACAGTTCGTCGGTGCCCTGCCGCCGCTCCTCGGCCCACACGCTCATCGTGATGGCCGGAATGAAAATCAGCATGATGTAGGGCAGGTACCTGTTCAGCTGGTCCAGGTTTGCCAGGTTGGCATTGAAAAATTCGTTGGGCCAGAACGCGGCAATGCCGCTCAGCAACACGTACAGGCAGATAAAGACATAGCCTGTCGGGTTGGAGAAATAAGCCACGAAATTGCGCTTGAAAATCGCCAGTACAACGCTCGGGTTCATATCGCTCTAGTCTTCCTGGATGAATCCAAAAGTTCGGCCAACCGCGGAGCCCTGGCCGCCCCGGTGGGGCGCCCGGCCCGGCACCGGCCAGTCGTCAACTCTTTGATCCGCTCAACTCGTAGAAATGCTCTTCCAAGGGCTGGCCCGAACTGGTCAGCTCGCTGGTGGGGCAATCTTTGACCAGCCGGCCCTCGCTGATGAACAGCACCCGGTCGCACATCGCCTGCACTTCCTGCAGAATGTGGGTGGAGAGCAGAATGGTCTTGCTCTGGCCCAGTTTGCGGATGGTTTCCCGCACCCCGCGAATCTGGTTGGGGTCCAGGCCCGCGGTGGGCTCGTCCATAATCAGCACGTCGGGCTCGTGCAGCAACACCTGGGCCATGCCCACGCGCTGTCGGTAACCCTTGGAAAGCTTGCCGATGGATTTACCGATTACGGCGTGCAGATCGCAGAGCTCGACGACCGATTCGATCCGGTCGCGGAGCCATTTGCCCCGCAGCCCGCGGGCGGCGCCGAAAAACTCCAGCAGGCCCCGCGGCGACATATCGGGATACAGCGGCCCATTTTCGGGCAGGTAGCCCAATCGCCGGGCACCGGCCAGCCGGTCGCTTTGCATGTCGTGACCGGCGATGCGGGCCGTGCCCTCGCTGGGGGCCAGGTAGCCGGTCAGCAATTTCATCGTGGTGCTCTTTCCGGCGCCGTTGGGCCCCAGGAAGGCGACCACTTCACCTTGGTTAATCGAAAAGGTCACGTCGCGGGTGGCGGCGAAGTCGCCATAGAACTTCGACAGCCCGATGGCCTCGATCATCGCCGGCCCTGCTTGTCCCACCATCGTTCGAGTACTCCCTCAGTCGTTCCCAAGCACCGGCAGCGATTCGGGCACCCAGGTGGCATGCCTCTCAACCGACCGCCGAAGTAAGTTTGGTACGGGACGGGTATCCCGCGCTGCCCATGCGGCGCGCCCAGCGCCGATCGATCGACGGAGGAATTCCCCCCCGCCCATCGCTCCGCCGCCCATCGCGCTGCCGGGTGCCGACGAACCATCGCCATCGGCGGCGCAGCCTGGGTACCCGCCGGGCCGGCGGCAGTTTCGCAGGGCCCATGGACCCTGGCTTCCCCGCCTCCCCCTTGCACCTTTGCCACTGGGCCCGAGCCAAGCTCGCAGGCCCACGGCCGAATCGGTCAACCCGCCGCGGGGGCCGGCCACGGCACTGGCTCGTCAGCAAACCCCACCCGTGCGGGGGCGGTCGCAGCGAACCGAACGGTGCCGACCCTGGTTCCGCACCCCTGTGACCCAGGGGGCAATCGCCGCGGGAACCCGCTGGCGACCGCATTGCTGGCTCCCCCCGCTCGGACGGGCCGCAACTGCCGCCGCCAAAAGCCCCCAAGGTATACCGCCCGGGTCCGGAGGCTGTAAAGAGCCGCAGACAAGCGGCGTCGGGGGCGCGGCCGCGGCCCATCGCGCCGCGGGGATGAAGACCCTACGCGGCGGGCTGCCCATCGGTTCGCGCCACCCCCCCTGCCGCCGGCTAGGCGCTAACGGGGCTCGGCCGGCACGCCGTCGATGGTGATTCTCCCCGCATCCAACAGTTCGGTGGCCGGGGCCGTTCGATCGAGCAGCGTGGAATTGGTCACTTGCAGTCGCCCTCGCTCGCCGGCCAGCAGCTGGGCTTCGAGATTGTCGCCCACCAGCGAAGCGGTGAGCACCACCTGGCTGGCCCCGGTCACCGAGATTCCGGCTCGGCCGTTCCCCCTCGCCGTGATCGAGGCCAGGGTCGTATAGCGTACGTCGTCGTGAGCCGCGATGCCGTCCAGGCGAAACCCCTCCACCACCAGGTCGTGGATCACCACCCCCCGGGTTTGGACCAGGGTAATGCCCACCTCAGCCGCGGAATGAAATAGCGGATAGTCTTCTGGCCGGCGCCCGTCGGCCAGGCGGACATAAAGGTATCCGCGCCACAGGCACCACTCGTGGGGCTCCAGCAGCGGCAACTCCGGATCGGTGCCGGCGGCCGGCCGACGCGGGGCTGGGCAACCGTCGAGGTAGAGCTGATGGTACACCAGCCGGGTCGGCCGAAAGCGAAAGATGGCCCCCTGGAAATGTTCCCAGGCATACTCCGGAACCTCGCCAGTGCCCGAGAGCGTGGCCCCCTGCCCGTCGATTTCAAAGGGGGCCCAATCGCTGGCCGAGTGCCGGGGGCCGGCCAGCGTGAGCGATTCGCGATAAGGCTCGCCGGTGGCCGTGAGCACGATTCGGTCGCCCGGCCGGGCCAGTCTGAGTGGTTTGGCGATCGTGTGGCAGGGACCGCGCGGTGGTGCGCCAACCTCGCTCGACCGCCCATCGTAACGGTCGTCGCCCACCAGGTTGTCGACATACCAATCACGCCCCCGGGCAACCGGCGTCTCCAGGCCAATCGCCAGGAGAATTGCCAAAGCGATCGCCGAACGGATCATCGTGCGGTTCCTGGGGGCGAGCCGCCCGCGGGGCGGTAAATTCGTTTGCGGCGCGGGCGCTGAGCCGAACTGGATCGAGCGCTCGGTGCCATGCCCGGGGCCCTCTGCTATGGACTCTGTCGAACAACATTCCCGCCGCAAACCACCCAGCTTAAATTGGCTGGCATAACCGGCACGACCTGTTTCGACGGCCGCACATTTCGCGAGGCCAAGTGCATCAACATGAACCAACCGATCGCCCCCGCTCGAATCACTTTGCACCAAGGCGACCTGACCACGCACGAGGTCGACGCCCTGGTGAATGCCGCCAATGCCCGCCTGGCGGGCGGCGGTGGTGTGGATGGGGCGATTCATCGCCGGGGTGGTTCAGCGATCATGGAAGAGACTCGCCGCCGCTACCCCCAGGGGTGCCCCACCGGTTCGGCGGTCATCAGTGGCGCGGGGAGGCTCACCGCGCGCTACGTCATTCACGCCGTGGGACCGGTCTGGCAGGGTGGAGACCAGGGCGAAGCCGAGCTACTGGCGAGCGCGCTCTGGGCCAGTTTCGACCTGGCCCGCGAGCACGGCTGCCGCTCGCTGGCCGCGCCGGCCTTAAGCACGGGCGCCTATGGGTATCCGCTACGGCCGGCCGCCGACGTTTCGGTGCGAACCGCGGCGCGGTTTCTGGGCCAGCACCAGCAGCCGGAAGAAATTCGCTTCGTGCTCTTCGATGCAGCGGCGCTGCGGGCGTTTCAGATGGCGTTGGAAGCGCTGTGGCCGCTGAGCCCAGAGTGACGCGCAAGAAAATAAGGTCGCGCGCCCCCGTCTGTAGCGAGGACCGCGCGACCTTTGAGCGGCGCCGGCGAGAGGCCGGCCAGGCTCAGCTTGGGGGGCCGAGTTTCGTCCGTGGCTCGCTTACCCGGCGAGCAAGTCTTGCCTGCGCCGCCACTCGGCGATTCGCCAAGGGCCGAGCACCAGGTAGCCGGCCAGCAGTGGCAGCAGAAGCTGGGCAAACTGCTCTGGCCGCGGGTACAGCGACATACCCAGGCCGAAGAACAGCGACCCTTTCTGGTCGGCCGAGGGGAACTGGATTTGCGCCGCCGAGATGCCTGAGAGCACCGCCATGAGCCCGGCCATGGCCCAGCCCCAGCGGGCCGAAATTTGGCTGCGTCGGCAGAGCCGTCCCCAGGCCAGTACGATCACCACCGGCGGCAGCAAAATCGACAGCAACAGGATGGCGCGAATCGCGATCCAACTTTGCTGCATGACCAAGGGAGGCATCGCCTGCGCGTCGCGCGCCGATTGCGCCAATCCGGCCACCAGGCTGATGCCGCAAACCCAGAAACCCACGAGCGTGAGTACCGGCAGCACCAAGAAGCCGAATACTCGATGCCGGGTCAAGAAGCCCCGCGGCGCCAACTCGCGCTGGGCCTGGTGGGCCACTTGCTCGGGTGTTCCCATTCGCTGGCGAACACGAGCCCGAACATTTTCCTCGCGAACTGCTTCCTGCGCGTCCGTGCGCATACGTTTGGCCTCCTCCTGAAAAAGGTCCTCGGCGTGGTCGCCGAGCTCTGTTACCAACCGAGTCACATAGTCGGCGGGCAATCCCTGCCGATTCAATTGCTGGCGCAGCTCGTGGCACCAGTCGTGCGGAAGATTTTCAGGCGAACGTGCTGGCGCCATCCTGCACTCCTTGCAAGACGCTTTGCACGGCCGCCACCGTGCGCTGCCAAAGCGAGACCGAGGCCGCCAGCCGCTCGTGACCCGCGGGGGTCAGGCGATACACGATCCGCCGCCGGCCGCCCGTCACCAGCGGGCTGCTGGCCAGCATTCCCTCGCGCTCCAAGCGATGCAGCAGCGGGTAAATGCACCCCTCTCCGAAATCCAGCGCCCCCTGACTCGAGTCGCGAATGGCCCGAACCAGCTCATAACCGTGGGCAGGCCGCCGCGACAAGATGCGCAAGATGGCCAGCTCGGGGACTCCGTTCAGGAAATCGGTCGAGCCCTGAGGCGCCGCGGCGCCGGTGGTAGTGCGTTTCATGGGGGCGGCTTATACCTATGGGCTTGAGGTATGTCAACGCGAGTTGTTTCGGCATCTCGTGGGCCTAAAGTTGAGCGAATCGGCGACGGGCAGCTCCCTGACTTGCTTGAGTTGTGGCAGCCACGGCTCGTACCCGCAGAGTGCTTGCCAGCACCAGACCCACACCCCGGCCCTCTCCCGCCTGGGTGGGAGCGGGAGCAGGCAGAGGTCGCATCGGCATTGGCCCCCGGTGACTCACCGGGGGCAATTCTCGCGATCGCCCCGGGCGCGAATCGGAGCAATCGCCCGACTCGACCCGCGAGCGTGGTCCTCGGCCTCTTCTCCTCGGCGCGGCGGTCTCCGTTTTCTCGGTAACAGTCGCCCCGGCCTTACGCACGAGTCGGTAAGTCGATCGCTCGGGCAGTAAGCCCGAGCGTGCCAGGGCCCTCGCCGCTTTCGCCCTTTCGGCGCCGTGCGGTCCAATCACCTTGAAGGGCGACTGTGAAAGGAAAACGTGTATGGATTGCCAAGGGAAGCAATGCGCCTCGTCGACGCTGGAAGCGGTCGAGGCGGCGGAACTGACGCAGGTCAGCGGTGGAATCTGGGACTACTCCAATCGCATGGGCTACCTCGGCCAGATTCTCGAAGATCAGAAAAACCGCCCGTACGGCGACGTGTTCGGCGCCAAGAACCTCGACCAGGCGGCAGCCAAGGCGCTGCAAGGTTGGGTGTCGATTCCCTAACTTCAAGCGGCCGGTCGCCCGGCAGTCTGTCGAAGTGTTTTGGCAGGCTGCTGGGCGCACTGGTCGAAACGGCGCAAGACTGCCCGCACGATGCGCGCCCCCACCGTAAGCGCGGCGCTAGGCGCCGTTACTTCGCCGTGTGACAAGCGCCCGCCACGGCGCATCCCGTGGCGCAGCTAGTACAACCTTGGCCCGCGGCCTGCTCGGTGCCGCAGCCTGGTCCGCAGCCAGCGGTGAGCGTTTCGGCGAAGCGGCGGGTCTGCGCCTGGGCCTCGTAGGCCTCGGCCAGTTGCTCGATCGACTGGTTCAAGCGGCCGCTGGGGTCTTCGGCGGCCAGATCGCCCAGGAAGTAGAACGCCAGCGTACGGCCGTCGAACAAGTGCTCGACGTCCATCAGCACGGTCGCCAGCCCCAGCGTTTCGATCTGGGCCACGCAGGCGGTGTAGGCGGCCTCGCGGTTGCGCTCGAGCCTGGCGGCGAGCAATTCGTCTTCGACGGTCATCGCTCGCAGCAGGGCTCCGTCGGCCACGTCGGGGGGCGCCTCTTCATCGGGCGGAACAAGCACCTCGCCCAGTTCCAAGCCCCTGGCAGTGCGGACCACGACCCGGGTGCCGCGCGGGTAACTGCGCTCGTCGTCGGCGCGAAAGCGCCCGACCTGGGCCAGGGCACCGACACGCACCAGGTGAAACCGCGCCATCGGGGGTGTCTCGCAGTGAATCGATTGGTCTGGCCGGTCGCGGCCGCGGGCACGGCCGAACGGCGGATCGGCGGTTCGGCGGTTCGGCGGATTCGCGGCACCCCTGCGGTGCCCGCGCCCCCCGGGTGCTTGGATCCACTCCTAAAACCTATCAGCGGGACGGCAATTGCAACAGTCGGTTCGCGGCCCAGAGCGAAGCCGCCCGCGCGGGAAAGCACGAGTTGTTGGGCGGGTTTACACCAGAATGTCGCTCAGCACCCGGGCCTCGCGGCCGGCCGTCAGCGTTTCTTGGCGGCCGTTGAACAGATAGGCCAACTCGCGATGTTCCAGGCCGAACTGGTTCAGAATCGTGGCCTGCAAATCGTTGGGGGTAACCACGTTTTCCACGGCGCGGTGCCCAAACTCGTCGGTGGCGCCGTAGGCCAGCCCCCCCTGAATGCCACCGCCGGCAAGCCAGATGCTGAACCCTTGGCCGTTGTGGTCCCGCCCGGCCTGGGCGGCGTCGCCGTGGTTTTCGGTAACGGGCAATCGACCGATTTCGCCCCCCCAGTGGACCAGCGTGGAGTCGAGCATGCCGCGCTGCTTCAGGTCTTTAACCAGCGCCGCGGCGGGCCGATCGGTGCGGCGGCAAATGGCGGGGAGCGAGCCGCGAATGTTGTTGTGGTTGTCCCAGGGTTGGCCGCCGTGAAAGAGCTGCACGAACCGCACGCCACGCTCGACCAGCCGTCGAGCGATCAGGCACCGGGTACCGTACTCGCGAGTTTCATCCTGGTCGATGCCGTACAGGGCCAGCGTGTGGGCCGACTCGCCCGAAATATCGAGCGCCTCGGTCGCGGCCGTTTGCATGGCCGCCGCTAGTTCGTAGCTGGCGATGCGGGCCTCCAGGTCGGCCTCGCCGGGGTGGTCGGCCAGATGGCGGCGGTTCAGCTCCTCGAGCAGCGCCAACTCGCCTTGTTGCACCTGACCGGCCAGGTGAGCGGGGGGAACCAGGTTGAAAATGCGCGGCTCTTTCGGCCGCAACACCGTGCCCTGGAACATGGGCGGCAAAAACCCCTGGGTCCAGTTGTGTACGCTGTCGACCGGGTGCCCGCCCGGGTCGGTCAGCACCAGGTATGCCGGCAGGTTCTGGCTTTCCGAACCCAGGCCGTACACGAGCCAGGAGCCCAGCGTGGGCCGGCCCAGCACGCCCGGAATTCCGCCGTGGAAGTAGCGGATCGAAACCTCGTGGCCGTTGGCCCCGGTGTGCATCGAGCGGATCAGGCAGACGTCGTCCACGATCTCGGCCAGGTGCGGCAGCAGTTCCGAAATCTCGGTGCCGCACGCGCCGCGCGGCGCAAAGCGAAACGGCGAGCCGAACAGCCGCTTGCTGGCTCGGTTGATAAAACTGAACTGCACCTCGCCCGGGTAGTCGGTGCCGTCCAGGCGGGTCAGCTCGGGTTTGGGGTCGGTCAGGTCGACGTGCGAGGGGCCGCCGTGCTGAAACAGCGAGATCATCGCCCGCGCCCGTGCCGGGCGCGCCGGGGGCTTGGGCTTCAGATCGAAGCTCGATGGTCCCAGGGCCACCTGGCGCGGATTGGCTTGGGCGCGCCGCTCGGCCAATAGCGACGCTAGCGCCACCGCGCCCAGCCCCAGGCCGTTCTCGAGCAGCCACTGCCGGCGGGAAAGGCCCGGGGCCGCGCTGGGCGCCAGGGTATCAGGGCGCGCGCCTGCTTGATTAGTCGACATAGAGAAACTCGTTACTGCTCAGGAGCACGTGGGCCAGGTTGGCCAACGCTTGTTGTTCGGGGGCACGTCCCGAGGTTACGTGTTCGGGATGCAGCCGCAGGTGCTGCAACTGGTTGGCCAAAAACCGGCCCGCCAGCTCCTCTTCACCCGAGCTGGGCAGCCGGCTGAAACAGGCCTGCCAGAGCCTGGTCACATGTTCGGGCAACAGCGCCACGCTGGGCCCGACGGGGCCATGGAACTGGGCCGCGGAGTGAAAGGAGCCCGCCAGGGCGCCGTTTTGCGTCAGGGCCAACTCGACCGGCCATTGAAACGAATCGCTGGTGACGTGCTCAAGACAATCGGTGATCAGGTCGAGCGTGTCTCCCGGTTCGACCGCGATCTCGGCCACATTGGTCTCAGTCTCGCCGTGGGCCACGCTCCAGGTGGCCACCAGGCCCCAGCGGCTGGAGACGATACGCCCCCGCACGCCGTCGCCGTGCGGGCTGGGGTGGACCAGCTTTCCAGTAATGGCCACGCTGCCGGCCGCCGGCGCGGTCCAGCGGCGGATCGCGGCCGTGTGCGGGTTCTCGCCGGGATGGCCTCCTTCGGCGCCCAGAAACACCCAACCCAGGCCGGCGTCGGGCAGTTGTTCGCCCGCTTGCCAACTCGAACCGGTCCAATGCGCGAGCGGGGTAAAGCTGGCCGTTCGGCCCGAGGCCTCGTCGCAGCCGCCGTAGCCAAATTGCCAAACCGGCGGCAACCTGGGCGGCCCCCAGGCGGTTAACGTGGGTACAGGCTCGCTCGGCGCCGCGGCCAACAAGCGGTCGGCCAGGCGGGCGGTTTCGCGAACGAGAAAGTCGCCGTTCATCAGCAAGAGCGATTGCGTCGCGGCGGTCGAACTGCTGCGCGCCTCGCAATTGGTCTGCATCACCGGCGCGTCGAAGGCCTCGAGCAACGCCACCGGGGTCGAGCGGCGCTGTTGAATGTAGAGCGAACGCCGGCTGTCGGGCTCGGCCACCACGACCTGGCCGGCATCGTCGGCCGTGGTCGCAACCGCCGGCCCGTACAGCGTGCGATCCAAGTGGCCTGAAACCGCCAGTACGCGGTCGCGGAGCGATTCGGCATCGAGCCGGCGCAGTTGCTGCCGGGCCACGTAGCGATTGTCGGGGTCCAGGGCCCGCTCCGCGTCGCTGGTGCGCGATTGCTGGCGGTAGGCCGTGGAAGTCACGATTTCTCGGTGCAGGCGCTTGAGCCGGAAGCCCTGTTGCCGCAACTGGCTGGCCAGCCAGTCGAGCAGGGCCGGCTGGCTAGGCGGAACCCCCAAGCGGCCAAAATCGGCCGGAGTCGGCACCAGGCCCCGGCCAAAATGGTGCAGCCACACTCGGTTGACCAGGGCCCGGGTGGTCAGCGGGTTGTCGGGCCCCACCAGCCAACGCGCCCAGGCCAGACGCCGTCCGCTGGTTCCCGCGGGAGTGCTTTGCGCTTCAAGGGGTAGCGGCAGCCCCGTGGGCGAAAGCACCGAGAGCGTACCAGGTGCGATTACCTCCTGCGGCTGACGATAATCGCCCCGGTGGAAGCGATGCGTTTCCACGCTCGCCCCCGCCGGTTCGACCAACGCGGCCAAGAACGACTCGGCCGGCTTCTGGGCCCGGACCGCGGCGATCTCGGCATCGAGCTTCTTGAGCTCCTCGGTCGCCTCGGGGTTGTACTGGTAGAGCACCCCCGGAGTGATATTGAGCTGCGGGTTGGCCGCCAGCAGTTGCACCTCGTCGGGGGTTCGCTGGTCGCCAGGTTTATCGAGCGCGGCCTTGAGCTGATTTCGCAGGGGCTCCTCGAATTTCTCCAGCTCTTTGGCCAGCGCCTCGGCCAATAACACTCGCTCGCGCTCGGCCCGCGCGGCCGACATTTCAGCGGCCTGTTTTTCAATTTCTTGCGAACGCTGCCGATCGGCCTCGGTGGCCAGCGACACCTGGCGCTCGCCCGGTGTTCTCCAGGCCGGCGCGTTCCAGGCCGGGTCGAACACCGCCCGCAGGGCGTAGTAATCGACCTGGGAAATCGGGTCGTAACGATGGTCGTGACACTGGGCGCAGGCCATCGTCAGCCCCAACAGCGACGAGCCAATGATCTTGAGCGTGTCGGCCATGGCCCGCTCGCGCCCCTCGGGCGAGTTGTCGCCGCCCCCCGTGGGGTCGGCCGCCAACCGCAGGAAGCCCGTGGCGGAGAGCAACTCGATCTGGCCGGGGGTCAGGTCGCCGCGCAGCGGGCCGGCCAATTCGTCGCCCGCCAATTGTTCGATCAAGAATTGGTCCAGCGGCTTGTCGTCGTTCAATGAACGAATCACGTAGTCGCGATACTGATAAATCCAGGGGCGCACCGGGTCGTCGGGCCCACCTTCCGAATCGGCGTAGCCCGCCACGTCGAGCCAGTGGCGCGCCCAGCGCTCGCCGTAATGGGGCGAAGCCAGCAGCCGGTCGACCAATCGCTCGTAGGCGCCGGGCGCCTCGTCGCCCACAAACTGTGCGATCTCGTCCGGGCTGGGGGGAAGCCCGAGCAAATCGAAACTGAGCCGGATAATCAGCGTGCGCCGGTCGGCCTCGGGGGCGAAGTCGAGCCCCTCGGGCATCTGGGCCGCCAGCAGAGCGTCGATCGGCCCCCTGAGGCGCGCTTGCCCGGGCAGTTCTGGAATCGCCGGCCGCTCGATCGGACGAAATGCCCACCATTGGCGTTCGCTGGCGCTGATGCCCACGCCGGCCGGAAGGCTCTCGGGCTCGGTCTGGGCCACCGGCGCGCCGGCCGCGATCCATTGTTCGAGCCGGGTGATTAACTCGGGAGGAACCTTCCCCTCGCCAGGCGGCATTTCCCCCTGCCGCACACGGGCGAGCAGGTAGCTCGATTCCGGGTGGCCGGGCACCAGGGCCGGGCCGCTCTCGCCGCCGGTCAACAGGAACCGCACCAGCCGCAAGTCGAGCGAGCCTTGTTTCTCCTCGTGGGCGCCGTGGCAGTCGAAGCAATAGGTGCGAAAGATCGGGCGAATGTCGCGTTCGAATTCCAACTCCGCCGTTTCAGCACTCCGAGCCGGTTCGTCGGCCTGCGCCGGCGATGCAATGACCACGAAGCCTACCAGGCACAACCAAGCCAGCGGGCGGTGGAAAGGCATGCTGTTCTGCCACGCCGCGTTCGGGCGCGGCCCCAGGGGCCTTGGCGGGAAGCTCGCCGGCAAGCGGGCCGACTAGCTCACATCAGTATCTCCTAAGTGCTATGCTGCCGGCAAGTAATTGCCACGGCACCAGCAGCATTCGCTGCCCCGCCCGCTACGCGCCTTTTTCCCACGGAAACGACCGCATGCTCGATCGTCGCAGGTTTCTCGCCGCTTCGGGCGCGAGCCTTCTGGCCGCGCAACTGCCCGGCCCGTCGCCAGCGGCTCAGCCCAAGCCCGCCCTTGCGCCGCGCCGGCCGATGGCCATTCTGACCACCGAGTGGCGCTATCATTCCCATGCCTGGCACATGGGCGAGCGTTTTCTGGTGGGCTACCCCCGCCAAGGCCGCTGGCATACGCCGCCGCTGGAGGTGGTCTCGGCCTATGTCGATCAAACTCCCGAGAACGATCTGAGCCGCGGGCGGGCCCAGGAGTTTGGCTTCACCCTTTATCCCAGCGTGGGCGAGGCTCTCTGCCGAGGAGGCGACACGTTGGCGGTCGACGCGGTGCTGCTGATCGGCGAGCACGGCAATTACCCGCGCAACGAGCTAGGCCAAACTTTGTACCCGCGCTACGAGCTATTTGCTCAAACGGTCGAAGTGTTTCGCAAGTCGGGGCGCGTGGTGCCCGTGTTCAACGACAAGCACCTTTCCTGGAACTGGGACTACGCCGTCGAGATGGTCGACTGGGCGCGCGAGCTGAAGATTCCCTTTCTGGCCGGATCGAGCCTGCCGGTTACCTGGCGGATGCCCGCCATCGACTTGCCCTACGGGGCCCGGGTCGAAGAAGCCATGTGCGTGGCGATGGGTGCGGTCGACAGCTACGACTTTCACGCCCTGGAAGTGATTCAGTGCATGGTCGAGCGCCGCTCAGGAGGCGAGCGCGGCGTGGTATCGGTCGAGGGGCTGCGCGGCGACGCCGTGTGGCGCTTGCTCGAGGCTGGCTCGTGGCGCGACGGAGGCTGCGACCCCAAGCTGTGGCAGGCCTGTTTGGCCCGCAGCCAAACCTTGGCCCAGCCCGAAACATACAGCCACCGTTTGCCCACGCCCGAACAAATGCGCCAATTCGTGGCCGAGCCCGTGGCCTACCGCATGGAGTATGCCGACGGGCTCAAGGCGACCATGCTGCTGATGAACGGCTTGGTGGGCGATTTCACGTTCGCGGCACGCCTGGCGGGAGAGCGCCAGCCGCTTTCGACGCTGTTTTACCTGCCCCCCAATCCCAACGTGGCCTATAGCGCGGCGCTGATGGCGCAGGTGGAAACGCTGTTTACCACGGGCAAGCCCCCTTACCCCATCGAGCGTACGCTGCTCACCACGGGCCTGGTGGCGGCCGGCGTGGCCTCGCTGGCGGCCGGCAAGCGGCTGGAAACCCCGCACCTGAGCGTGGCCTATCAGGCGCCGCAAGCGTCGACGTTTTGCAGTTCGTAAGGGCGGGCGCGCACGGCCTTCACCGCTGGATCAAATCGGCTGGGTGGCATGTCCCTGTACTGCTGGAGAGAATGTTGGGTGCCATGTCCACGCTCGCCGTTGGCATGCAGGTGCATCCTGAAACATGGCCACTAGGGGGTACCATAGTGGCCATGCCACCCAGCCGTGAAGGTTGGCTGGATCGAGTAACCCTCGTGTGCCTTCGGCACCCCGACAACAAGTTGCCGGGGCCATCCAGCGGCAAAATCGAGCCCCAAATGCTTCGGCCGGGAGCCGTCCAAGTAACCGCGGCAACTCAGGTTCAGCTTCCGCGCGCCGCGAATGTTGCCGTTGCCAAAGTGCTACAACGCCACGGCCGCCTGAGGCAACCCCTGGTAGCACTTCCGGCTCGGCCCGAAATGCTCTTGCCAGATCACTTCCCAGACCTCCTGGGCCTCGAAGAAATCGCACACATTAAAGTGGCGAATCCCCGCCAGATAGAGCGATTTGTACTCGGTTTCGGCGTCGGACAGGTTTGGAACCATTGGCAACTCGGTCGCGGTCGCCGACCCGGGGACGACTCGCCCCGCCAACGCACCTCCGCAACCCAATTCGCCCGGAGAATGGTAGGTCGCCGGGCCAGAAGCGACCAACCGGCGCGGGCCCAGGGCGTGGGAACGGACTGCCGAACGGCGCCCGGCCGATGCCCGGCAGTTTCCCCCTTTACGTGACGAGGACGGGCCTCGCGCGGAAGAGGTTCCCGCAGAGCCCGAACCAGGAATTCAGGCCCAACATTCGCTAGGGCCCCCTGGACTCTTTCGGAAGGTCGAACGGGCTGCCCCCCTTCCCTCGGTCGGCTATCCTCTTAGTTTCCGGCCGGCTAATTGAAAAGTTTTTCGGAATCTTGGTTGCGCTCACCCTGCCTGGGACGTCAATGGTGTTGATGGACGGACACCTGCGTGTATGACCGACCGCTCAACGCGAGTACTTCGGCTGCTCGATTCCGAAGGTGCGCGGCTACACGCGCTACTCACTCAAATCACGCTGCGGAACGACGTAGGCGACGATCTACTCCAAGAACTGTTTCTGCGACTGGTGCGAACGCCATGGCTACCCGACGATACGCGCCTCCCAGCCTATGCGAGACGGGCGGCCATGCGGCTGGCGTTCGACTGGCGCCGCCGATTGCGACGCGACCGGACTACATCCGCCGACGAACTGCATACGGTGAGCACCGAGCCACGCACGGGCGTTGGGCCGGAGTTCGACGAACAGCTCGAGCGCGTGGTGACTGCGATGGGCCGGTTACCCCGACTTGCGCGAGACGCGGTGGCGCTACGCTATCTGGAATTGCAGTCGTTCGATGAAATCGGCCAAACCCTAGGCCGCACGGCCAAACAGGCCCGCGCGCTTTGTGCAAAGGGGCTCGGACAACTCAGGCGCGACCTGAGGCGCGCCGACTGAGCTTCAGTTCGCAATCGACCATCAAGCGTTAATTCACGCAATCAACCGTACCCGTCGGAAAGCCGGCCTCGCGCGTTCACTTCGCCATGCATCCCACTGAACCAAATCGCTCCGACGAGCCCCTGGGGCCCACGCTTCGGCGGCTGGCCGCGCTGAGACCGGCACCTGATTCCGCGTCGCACGCTATCGGGCGCACCCGGCAGGCTGTCGAGTTGGCCCAGGTACCCTCGGCGAGCGCTCGCATCGCGGTCGTGGTCTTAGCCGGTACGGCACTTCTGGCAGCGGCGTGGGGACTTCGATTCGTTCTGACGGACGACGAGAGCGGAAGAGTATTCGCGGCAACGCTGGACCGCTTGCGTGTGGCCCGCACCGCGAGATACCGCACCGTTAGCCGAACCGACGGCGGCGAATCGAGAACCTGGTACACGACGGTCGACAACTCTCGTCGACTTCGAGTCGAACGGCCCGATGGAAGTATCCAAATAACCGATCTGGAGGAAGGCGAAGTCTTGTTGCTCGATCCGGCGACCCGGCGTGCTCAGCGACTTTCCGGGCCACAGGATTCGACTGCCGACCCCTACCAGCGGCTTCGCAACCTGACTAGTCGCTCCGCGGTCGAATTGGTTTCTCCAGCTCGGTGGCGCGGGCTCGCTTGTGAGCGGTTTTCCGTTATCGAAACGCATCGCCGGATGGTGGTTTGGATCGACCCTCTTAAAAACGTACCCGTGCGGATCCAGGGGCGCGACGAATTGCCCGATCGACCGCCCGTCGACTGGGAGAGCGATGAATTTGAGTTCGACGTACCCTGGGAACCGTTTCTTTTTTCGCTTGAGCCCCCACCTGGCTTTACTGTCCAAGACCGACGTCCCGTTCGAATGACCTCCGAGGCCCGTGGTCGCGAACCCCGCCGACTGCTGCTCGAACCGCTCGGCGGCTGGGGACCCGCACGGTTTGGCGATTCCCGCGAAGAGGTGGTTGCCGCATTGGGAGGGCCGGCAGATGCCGTGCGCGAACCGGCCCCGGGGCGTGGGATCGTGCTGTGGTACTTGGCCGAGGGCGTCGCCCTGCACATCTCTCAGGCGACCGGACTGGCCTTGGTGGAATGTTTCGAGCACACGTCGGCCACCGCGGAACTGCGAACGTGTATCAGTCGAACCGCCGACGGAATCGGCATCGGCAGCACGCTCGATGAGGTAACGGCCGCCTGGGGAACCCCTTCGCTGGTTCAGGGCACCGCCGAGGAACCTGCGTTGAAATACGCCGACCGCCGTTGCACGCTTCGCCTGCGTGACGATCGGGTGGTTTGGCTTATGTTGGCCGCCCCCAGGCAGCCGAAGGCCGTACCCTGACGATTCGCAACCTGCCTTCCGGTCGTTGAACCACTTAAAAAGGTCACCCACTCATGAACGAAGCCTTCTCTCATGGCCCTTTCCCCGAAGATTCGGGGGAGCGATTGCGGAACGCCGAAACGAGCGAAACCTTCATGAATCGCTTGCCTGGGAATTCGTTCGTCCGATTCACCCCTTGGAAATCAATGGCGTTCGTCCTTGCAGGGTTGGCTTGGGCACTGGCAACCCGCCCCGCCCGGGCCGAGTCCTTCGTCATCGACCCCGATCAGAGTTCGATCACGGTGTATCTACAGGTCACCGTCGATGGAAATATAGTACTCCTCGAACCGCAATCGCCGGGCAGCCTTCGGGCCGCGATCCAGGGAACCTTCGACCTGAACCTGGCAACACCCGGGTTCATTAGCGGCCTGGCCAGCATGACACCGCGCCCCAGCACTGCCCTCGCCGAGCCCTATGCGGAACCGGCCGATTTCGCGGGGCAACTTGCCGGCGTGCCGGTTAGCAGCCAGTCGATCTTAATGGCGATCCGTGATTCGCAGCTTGTTGCCTCGATTCCGGTCGGAACCGGAATCGACCCGCTGGGCCAATTCAGCGTTCTTGGCATCTTCGCCTCGTTCCCGCAAGGAACCCTTGATGTTCAGATTCCGGGTTTGGGAGAAACCTCGCTGGCCTTGTCGGTCTTGAATCTTTCCGCCAGCAACCAGGCCACCGAACTTGGTCAGATCGAACTCCTGTCCGATGGTCGCCGGAAGCTGACTGTTCCGGTGTACTCGCGGTATCGCTTGAGCTTTCTGGGCTTGCCCGCCACCAGTGGGTTGGAGGGAAGCATCGTTGCCTACACGACGGTGCCGGAGTTGCCGAGCCACCACCTTGCCCTGGCCGCCCTGTTCGCGTTGGCGTGTTGCGGATACCGAGGACGCCGGCCCTGAAGGGACGGCGCCGCCTATAGGATTCGCCGCCCGAGACGCCGTTGATGGTGACCGTTTCGGTCAGCTCGTCGGCCTCGTAGTCACCGGTGCGGTGGGCGGCATGGCCGCTCAGGCACTTCACAATGCCCGCGGGTTACGATTCTCCAGCATGCGGCCAGGTGGAACCGACAACTCATTGCCGGTGTTGCGAAGCATCAAGAGGAACCACTCGACGTGGTGGTGACGGCTGGACGGAGAAACACGAACATCGGCCCTTCTCGTGCCTGCGGCACCCCGACGGCGAGTTGTCAGGGCGACCCGGCGATCCGAACCAAAACGCCAGGAAGGCGCCCGAGGGATTTCAGCGAAATCGGATGCCAGCGCGTCAACCAAACCCTCGCTCAAAACGAATGGCCCGCGCGATCCGGCCCGCCTTCCTTCCCGATGCTGGAAGGCGGATCGGTCACCGCCTATCGCAGCGCGATGCTGAACCGACGAGCCAAGGCCACGGCGACTGCGCCGATGGCCAGCACTATGCTCGCCGGCTCCGGTACATTCGTTCCGTCCGGCGGGCAGGTGTTCCCGAAATTGGCGGCCCACAGGGCATAGTCTCCGGCGCCGACCGAGCCGTTGCAGTCGAAGTCGGCCGAAAGATCCAGGCCCGATTGCCCGAACTGCGCCGCCCAGAGGGCGTAATCGGCGGCGCCCACGGTGCAATCGCCGTTGGCATCGCCCACGAGGGTCGGCATGAGCCGAAATTCTCCGGCCACGTTGAAACTGGCTCCGCCAGGAATGCCCACGATGACGATGTCCGGCGATCCCTGGTTGAATGCGTAACCGGAGATCGTATACCCGCTGGCAAACGTAAGCGGCCCACTTCCCGTGTTTCCGAGGGCACCAAAATCAATCAGGTTGCCGTTTGACGTCGAACCGAAAGCGCTTGTTACAGACAGATCGCCCCCCGTAGCCGATTCGAATCCACTACCAAAATCGGCAACGACCCCGCTGATTCCACTAGACAAGAGCGACGACAAGACGGCGCCGTCCGGTACCGACCAGTTCGAAGTTCCTGAAATCGATGGATCGTCGAAGATAAACCGTCCGGTGACGATCCCCGTCTGTTTGTTGACGAACTTGTAGATGACTTCGCCCCGGCAGGTCGTCGCGGCATTTTCCAGCAAGGCAACCAGGACGAAGTAGCCGAGGGCTCTCGCGAAAGCCGGCTTTGGCGGGGCGGCACTCATGGAAGCATCTCCCTGGGAAGATCGCCATCTTAAGAAGGCGCATTATTCTCCGTACCTGAGCGAAGTCAACGATATTCCGAATGGGTTCCTCCTGAAATGCGGCGGTTGAATTGCCGTTCGAGGTCACGCATTCGGCGACAGCGGGTGCCACCGATTCAACCGGTTCCAACTCGCCGGCGGCGAGGTCTTCCGGGCTGCGTTTCTTGTGGCGGGGTCGCTGAGCCCCGGCCGCGGCTGGGTGGCATGTCCCTGTTCTGCGGGAGAGAATGTTGGGTGCCATGTCCACGCTCGTCGTGGGCATGCAGGAGAATCCCGAAACATGGCCACTATAGGGTACCACAGTGGCCATGCCACCCAGCCGCAGGCGCAAGTGAGGCTTTTATCCGCGGCCACGCATTTGGCGTTTGCCACCCCTTCGCGAAGCGCTTGGCGACCCTGTAGTCGCACGGCAACCTGAAACAAACGATGTGCGCGTCGGTATCGGTCGAAGTAGGTGCTGCGAGCAAGGAACGCCTCGCAACCGAGATAGTGCAGCAAGTCGGCTCGGTGCTGCTGCAGAAAGCGGTACTGCGAGGACTTGCTCTTTCGCCGCTTCAGAACAGCCACCAAAATCAAGGCGCCCATTACCCAGTCGGGAATGGTGGGCGGTCGACCGGGGCCCTTCCGTGGGCACTCGCGCTCGGGCTGCTGCAACAGCGGCTTTGCCAGCCGCACCAATTCGACCAACGACGCGCGCTGATCCGCGCGCATCTCCATCCCTGGAATCTCCGTCGGGGCCGTTGCTCCGTTCGCAACCGAAACAATAATCCACGGAGATTCCAGGCTTTAGACCAGTTCAATTCCCGGACAGCCTCAACAAGTTGTCGGGGCCACTCAGCGTTCGCTAAGATTATGGTCGGGCGGGGTACTCTTCTTCAGGAGGGGCCGATCATGCGACGCAAGCTGTTGCGCTCGTTGTGTCTCTTCGCGCTCTGGTTGCCGCTGTCCAGGTCCACGGCCGTGGCCGATCCGCCGCGGGTAGCGACCCTGTTGCTCGAGTCACATGAACCCGAAGACTTGCGCGATAAATCGTATGGCTCGCTGCTCGTTCGCGAATTGGCGCGGCAGGCGGTGTTGCTGGCGGCTCGCGACGAGCTAGGCCTCGCCACGCGCGATCAATCGCTTCGCGAAACGGTTCAGCCGGCCGAAGGGGGCGCCGCCCTGGCGTTGTCGCTGGCGATCAAGGCTCCTGTCGACAAACCACTCGAGATTTGGCTGGGGGAACCCGGCGATCACGGCGCCACCGTCTGGAAGACCGAGCGAGACCTCGGGGCTTCCCCGTTCGACTATCTTGCCCTGGCCACGGCACTCGAGGGCCTTGCCGGCGCCGAAATCGCGCCCTCTCTGGCGGCCCGAATCGCCGCCGGTGATGCCAAGCCCCCGCCGTTTGGCGAGGGCGGCGTGAGCGATGACGTCGAGGAATTGCTCGGGCAAATGACGTGGATTGCCCAGTGGAATGCCGTACGCCAGGTACACACCGCCATGGCCCAACAGGGGGCATCGCCCGCTCGGCTCGAAGCCCTGGTACGCGGCTATGCTCACCTGGGTTTGCTCACCGAGTATCACGTTTCGGCCGCACACAAGGCGTTTTACGCCCGGGCAATGCTCTACGCCGCACGGCTCAGGCGCCTCGATCCGACCGGGCCCGCGAGTCACCGGAGCCTGGCGTACGCCGCCGGATTGGCTGGGATGCACCGCCGGGCGCTTGAAGAAATTGAATTAGCTCAAGCGGCCGCGCCCCCCGACTCGCCCACGCCCGGATGGCTGGCCTTGGTTTCGGCCGCATGCCGCTACGACGAGGCCTTGCTCAAGCAACGGCCCGACGACCCGCGCCTGGTCCATTTGGCCGCGCTGTTGCAATACACCGTTTATGAAAATACGAACTGCGAAAGTCTGTGGCTGGCGGCCGGGCAACGGGCCCTGGAAGCTGCGCCTGAGTGCTACCGGGTAGCGGCTTCGATGTGCCGCTACACGGGGGTAAGCAATCGACATCTGGCCACGGCTTGGGCAATGCCGGTGCTCAGAAGCTCGCTTCCCCAGCGGGTACGCCAGGTGCCCGGCGCGCCGCTCGAGGTAGTGAAAACGGCCGACAAGCTAACCAAGCTCGCCGCGTCGGTCGACCCGGTCTTAAGCGGCGGCGAAGCCATGCGCGATTTCGTGCTGGCCGCCTGCCAGGCGGGGGCCGCGGGCACGGACCAGGGCGAACCCTCTTGGGAGTGCCTGGGCCGACTCGCCCAAGAGGAATCGGTCGTGCAGGTGGCCTACCGCTTCGACTTTCTACTGCGAGGCCTGGGCGTACCCGCGCTGCAACTAACCGCCGCGATGAGGTCGACCCAAGCCTACCTGGTGGGCCACCCGACCGAACCGCTGCTGGCCGCGGTGTTGGCCCGGGGAAACACCGCTCGGCAGCAGCAAATGCTCAAAGGCGTTCACCTTCGCGATGCGGGAATGTCGGCCTATCCGCTGGCGCTTATGACCTGGTATGGCCCCGAGGGCCAGCAAACGTTCGGACAGGAGCTGTGGCGCCAGATCTGGCGACACTCCGATCACCTGGCGCGCGAACTGGAACAAATGGGCTACTTTTCTCAGGACGCGGGGTTCGCCACCTGGCTTACGAAGGTCAGCCCCGAATCGCCCCAGGCAGTCGCGCTCAAGATTCTGATCGACGCGAAAACGTCGGCCCTGTTTCGCCGCGGCTGGGAGGACAAATACGCGGACCGAGCCGTAGTGCTCCGCGCACTGGTAATTCAGTTGGCCAACGAGAAGAACTGGAGCGAATCGGCACGGGTGCTACGGCGTTACCTGGAGCGGTTTCCCGACCAATGGGGTTACTCGTACCTGGCCGAACTAGCCAAGCTGCAGAACGACACCGCGGGCTGGCGCGCGGCCAAGCTCAAGTCGCTCGAGTACGAGGACTATTCGCTGTCGCACGTGCGGGTCATGGTGGAACTGGCGCGACACGATATGAGCGAAGGCCGGTTCGAAGAGGCCCTGCCCAACGCCTTGCAGGCGGCGCAAAGCTGGGCCGCCACCGGAATGAGCTGCGCCAGCGAATGCCTCGAGGCGCTGGGACGCTGGGACGAGGCCGAGCAATGGGCCCGCTTGGAATCGGAGCGGTACGAAACCCTGGGGTGGTACTTCTGGTGCCGCCGTACGGGCCACGGCAACGTAGACGAAGCCTTGGCGCTGGCCCGCACGATCGCCCAGCGGCAGTCGCTGAGCGCCGCGGGTGCCGCGCAGGATCGGCTTGCTACCTTTTTGTTTCTCGCCGGCGACGAGCCGCGCGCGTTTCGAATCTGGCAGCGCGCCCATCAGACCATCAAGAACCCTTATTCCGCCCTCCGGCTGGCGATTAGCGCCGATGCTCAGCAGGACACAGCCACGCGCGACCGGGCACTGCGCGAAGCCGCCGAACTGGGGCAAGCAGACGAGCCCAAGTACCCTCACTATGCCGCTCTGGCTCGCTGGCTGCTGGCCGACGTTGCCCGCTCGCCCGAGGATGCCCCCGACCTGACCACGCTCAACCGGCTGCTCGAGAAACTCGACGGCGAAGAATTGGTTTTTCTGAATGGCATCGCGGCTCGCTACTTGCTGCAGCACGCCATGGTCGAACAGGCCCGGCCTTTGCTGGAGCGCGTGGGCCAGGAGCGGCTTCCCGATCTGCTGGAAAGCATTTTGTCGGGCGCGGCACTGGTCGAGCTCAAAGCGGCCGACCCGCCCAAGGCCGACGAGCCCAATGCCGACCCGGCCAAGGCCGAAAGCTGAGCCTTGGCGACGACGTTTTACTTCCGGCGGCCGCCGCAATGCGCTCCACGAGCGCTACCGGCGCCGCCTGGTTGCCTAGGGGATCGGCCTCGACCGAAACAGGCTCGCTCGGGAAGCGGCGCCGTCGCGGGAGATTGGCCCCGGCCTGCGTCATAGCCCCGCCGCGACGTGGGGGCCTGTCAAGGCCCAAAACCGCGAAGCCATGCCGAAGTCACTCGCGACCCCGCCCCGCTGCTACGGCGCCACAGGGCGCCGCCGCCCACCAGGGCGACGCCCACCGCGAGCAGGACCGCCGAGCCGGGTTCGGGCACGGAGGCAACGTCGAGCGAAACGAAATCGACCGGCTTGCGGGTAAAGTTGCCCGAGGGTCCGCCAGCCATCGCAAACTGAATCTCCAGCGGCGTGCCCGCGGGAATCGTCAGGCCCGACCAGCGGTATTCAATAACATAGGCGGGAAAGTTGAAGATCGATTCCGACTGAATCTCGGCGCTGAAAAACGTAGCGGCCCCGATGCCGTTGAGCGTGGGCGCAAAGAGCTGATCGACCACGCTCAGGCTGACGTTGGCGGTCTTGATCTGAAACGCGATCGCGTTCACGTCGATCGCGGGCGTGGCGCTGAGCGTCCAACTTTGGGGGAACGTCGACGAATAGTACACATCGCCGCCGTTAAGCAGGCCCGACCCCTGAACCCCCACCGCATGGGGCAAACTCTGACTCAGGCTGAGATCGGTCAGGTTCGAGGAACCATCGGCGACGCCATCGAAGGTGTAGGTGGTGCCCGTCGGCGGGTCCACCTGCGTCTGGGTGAACGAATCCCAATAGGCGAACCGAACCGTAGCATCGCCCCGGCTGCCCAGCGGCGCGGTGTCCATGCCCAGGGTGGTCGCCCGGGCCGCGCCCCGCACCACCAATACCGCGAACCCCACGGCCACAACCACCCGCGCAATCTTTCGCATCATCGAACTACTCCCGCAGTAATGTTGCCAATCAAAGGCTGTGCCCGGCGGGTCGGGGTCGCTACCACAGCGACCTCTGCGCTCAACCGAGCGGAAGGCGTGCCTCGTGCCCGAGGCCGAACGGGGTGGACTGGAGCGCGGCGAGCGAAGGCGAAGCGAGTTGCCTGTGGCTGGCTAGCTCATATCACAACTGATACTGAGTCTCAATATCAGGCAATATCGTAATCGCTTGCCGCGCCGTGTCAATACCCAACACGCGAGCCTGTTTCGCTAAATTGCCAGGACCATCCAGATCACAGGCCGCGATCGCTGGGTTCGGCCCGATCCGACGCCCGAATTGGGGGCAGCCGGCGGCTGGGGCCGTGCCGAGAGGTAGCGAGCGGGCAAACAGCAGGCTGGCTGAGTCCGGTTGATCGGGTCGGCGCGGAAAGCAAGGGGCTCCGCCCACACCGCGCCGGCTAGCGGGCTAGTGGTGAAACCCAGTCGCTTCCGCCGCCGTCAGCGATTGGGCGACCGGCCGCTGGCGGAAATGGGCGATCGCCCGCTTCAGGTCGTCGATGAGCAAGCTAGCCAGGTCGCGACTTACGCCGTGGCGTACCAGAATCCGTTGAATCACCTGGTTCTGTTGATGGGCCGGCAGCGCGTAGGCCGGCACCTGCCAACCGCGGGTTCGCAGGCGGTCGGCCAGGTCGTAAAGATTGAAGCCGGGCTCGACTCCCTCCTTCAGTTTCCAGCACACCGCCGGAATGCCGCTGGCGGGGTCGCCGCCGTAAATTAAGTCGAACAGGCCGATCCGGCCAATCTGGTGGGCCAGGAACTGCGCCGTTTCGTAACACGCACCATGAACCTTTTGGTAACCCTCGCGCCCCAGTCGCAGGAAGTTGTAGTACTGGCACACCACCTGGCCGCCAGGCCGGGAAAAATTCAGGGCGATATCGCGCATGTTGCCGCCCAGGTAATTCACCCAGAACACCAGTTCGTCGGGCAGATCGGTGGCCTCGCGCCAAATGACCCACCCCACCCCCAGGGGCGAAAGCCCGAACTTGTGCCCCGACGTGTTGATCGACTTAACCCGGGGCAGGCGGAAATCCCAAACCAGTTCGGGCGCGGAGAACGGGGCGAGAAAGCCGCCGCTGGCCCCGTCGACGTGAATCGGAATATCGAGCCCCCTGGTTGCTTGCAATTGGTCGAGCGCGGCGGCCACCTCGCGCACGGGCTCGTACTGGCAGGTAAACGTTACCCCCAGGGTGGGCACCACGCCGATGGTGTTCTCGTCGCAGCGCGAGAGCACTTCCTCGGGGGTCATCAGCAGCCGGTCGGCATCCATCGGAATTTCGCGATGTTCGATGTCCCAGTAGCGCGTGAATTTGTGCCAACAGATTTGCACGGGGCCGGTGACCAGGTTGGGCCGCTCGGTGGATTGGCCGGCAGCTCGGCGGCGGGCCTCCCAGCGGCGCTTGAGGGCCATGCCGCCCAGCATGGCCGCCTCGCTCGAGCCCACGGTTGAGCAGCCCACCGTGTTGGCTTCGGCGGGAGAGTTCCATAAATCGGCCAGCATGTGAACGCAGCGGGCCTCGATCTCGGCGGTCTGCGGGTACTCGTCTTTGTCGATCATGTTCTTGTCGAGGCACAGGGCCATCAGTTGCTCAACCTCGGGCTCGACCCAGGTTTGGCAGAAGGTGGCCAGGTTTTGCCGCGAATTGCCGTCGAGCATCAGCTCGTCGTGAACCAGCGAGTACGCGTGGCGCGGGTCGTGCTCCACCTTGGGGAAGCGGTACTTGGGCACCCCTACCGACAGGTCGACCGAGGCATAGACATCGTCGGCCAGATTCTCGCGGACCTTGTTTTTTTCATGAAGCGTCATGCGCGTGGTTCCTTGCCCGGGCGGGCTCGTCGAATGTCCGATTCTCCGACACGTCGCGGGCGCGGCGGCCCGGGGGCCAAATCATACCGCATGCGGCCAGGTGCTAGCGACGCGCCGCCCACAACGCGTGCCGCCGCCGATGCGAGCGCCGCGCGCTTCCGGCTGGGCGCGCGCAGGGGGGAGGACAGGCTCAGGGTGAGCGCAACGGCTCGGGATTGGCGGCAATCCCGTGTGAAACGTACCGGCGTCAGCGGGCCGCGGGAATGCGCCGCAGGGCCAGGCCGATCATGATCCAGGTCCACCCGTTGAAGAGCATCTCGAGCCCCACCAACAGGCCGATCACCCAGAGGGCATCGAAGGGCAACTGACGATAAATCACCGCTCCGGCCAGAAAGGTGACCACTCCATTGAGCAGCGCCCATCCCCACTCGGGAAAGCGGAGCACAAGCGCCCCCACCGCGCGGAAGGCGCCCAGCACCATGAACGACACGGCGATGAACACCGTCATGGTCACGGCCGAGATGGCGGGGTTCTCGGTGACCACGAAGCCGCAGGCCACGTAGAGCAGCCCCACCAGCAGTTGCACCAGGAACCCGCTCCACTTGCCGATCCAGAACGCACTGACGATGGTGGCCACGCCGCCGATCATGAGCAACACGCCGAGAAACACGACCGCCGCAAACGTGGTTCCAACCGTGGCCGGCGGCACGACAATGGCCGCAGTTCCGGCCACGGCCAGCAGCACCCCCAAGAGAACGATCCAAAACCAGTGCGACCGAATGTGCTGCAGCTCCTGGTGAATGAGATCCACGAGCGTCCCGGGTTGTCCCGGAGTGAAATCGTTCTGCAAGTTCATCGTCGGGCCCTTTCGTCCGCTGGGTTGAGTGCGACTCGCCTCCGCACCAACGGTTGCGCGACCGCAGGGGGCGGCGCCGCCGCGGGCAGATAACCTTCGATTGACCGCCGGGCAGACTCGGGTTTGGCTACGGGGTGGCAGGGTACTATTAGATCGCGCCCCCGGACGGTAAACAATTCGGGGGCGCGAATAATTCATGGTGGGCGGGCATCCGTCGCAGGGTGCGCCGGAGGAGCCACGTTCCTCTGCCGGCGGCGACCAGGAAGATGGCCGCCCCCCCAGCTAACAGCCGCCCGTTCTCCCCACAACCTGGAGAGGCCAAATAACCACTTCCACCCCGGGTGAGCAATGCATGAGCGGCGGCTGGCCCGCGATCGGCAGCCCCGCCGCGGCCAGCAGCGGTTCGGCCCGCACCTGGCCCTCGGCCCGCTCCAGCGGCCAGGGGGCGTGGTGTACCTCGCAGCGGACGAGAGTGCCGTCGCGGCGGGCAGCGTACAAGCAGTAGCGCTCCGTCAGAAAATGTTCCAAGGTGCCCGGTCGAGCGGTGAAGCGGGGGCCTTGGGGAGCGTAGCTGGCCTTGAAGCTCGCACCAGAGTTATCGCGGCGACGGCTGTGGAACTCGATGGCTCGATCGTGCCGAGCCATTTGGATCTCGGCGCGGTGATAGGGCAAATGAAAGAATCGCCGGCCCCCCCAGACCCCCAGGGCGTTGGTCGCGTCGAGGCTCAAAAACCACACCCCGGGCCGCCCCTGAAATTCCACATAAAGCCGTACGTTGAGCTCCGCGAACGCCGAGAACCAGGGCAGATCGGGAAAGGGCCGCCGCATGACGCCCGCCATGCGAAAGGGGACGGCGCCCACCCAGGAGCTGCCGTCGAACTCTTGAATCGTCAGCCCCCGAGGTACCAGCCCGGCGAGCCGGGCGGCCGGCACCGGCCAGTGAAGAAATGCCAGGTCGTACCAGTTCTGGCGCCAAGTCCAGCGCCCTTTGGGGAGCGGCCAAGGGCGATGTTCAAGATGCGCAAGCGAAGGGTGCATGGGTTGTAAACCGTGGTTGCCGCACTCGATTAACCCGCCGGACCGCAGCCGGGCACCGCGGCGGCGCGGTCCTCGGTGCGGCGAACTTGTCCTGGGCAGCGTACCAAGTGCGAACCGAATTGCCGCTGGTGCTTGAAAGGAACCAGGGGGGGCCGCGTTGTGCCGCTGGCGCAACATGGCCGCCGACTCGCGCGGGGTTAGCAGTCTGTTGAAGAATTCCCGGGGCTGGGTTCTCGCAGGGGTGCGATGCCAAAACAGCGACGTAAGCCGTTATTCTGCGAGCCGCGACGAGCTTGGCTCGGCGCTTGGCGAGGTTAAAAAATGCCACGAGGGTTTTTTGCAACGGACTGCTAACCCCACTGGCTCACCTGCGGCGCGGTGGCGAGCCACGAGGCACTCGGTTCGCGATGCGGGGCGGTGGCTACCAGCTTGGGGCCCTGCCAGACGGCGGCCCCGCTCCGCAACATTTCCTCCAGCAGCGCGCTTTGAAAGGCTCCCGGACCTGTCAGGCCAAGCGCCATGGCGTACGCTTCGTGCCAGGCGGTGCCCTTTAGGTAGGGCCCGACCTCGTGCTCGCTCATTCCGCCGTGCATCAACAAGGCGTAGGCAAAGATCCGTTTCAGGCCGTGCCAGAGGGCCTTCGACGGTTCCCGCTGCCAGCTCAAGAGTCGTTGACGTGCTCGGGCCAGCGATTCGGCGGGCTGCTCAACCAGCGGTCCATGTCCCGAGGCCATCACGCGAATCGGCAGTGCGGCCAGTCGCTCGACCGTCTGCAGCGCTTGCCCAAGCACCTGGGGGCCGCGTCGCGGCAGGTCGAGCCACCCCAGATCCTGATCGTGAACCACGTCGCCTCCGATCAGAAAACCGGTGGCCTGGTGCCAAAATGCCAGCGAGGTCGGCGTGTGACCCGGCACCTGCAGAATCTCGAACTCCAGTCGGCCGCACTTGAGGGTTTCGCCAGCCACCAGCGGGCGGTCGACGCGATACGGCTCGACGGGCTGGGCCAGGTAATCGCCGTCGCAGGCCCGTGGGTCGCGCGCGTTGACCCAGGCGGCGTCGCGCTTTTCGGCCGCGATGGGCACGCCATGGCCCGACTGCAACCAGTGGTTTCCCCCCACGTGATCGCTGTGATGATGCGTATTGACTACCAGAGCCAGCCGGCCGGGCGAGACCCCCTCGGCCAACAACTTTTCTTCGAGCCGGTCGACGTCGCAACCAAACCCCGTATCAAACAACACCGGGCGAGCGCCGCGAATCAGCACCGCGTTGGCGCTGGGCAGCGGGTTCTCGAGGAAAACAACGTCCGAGAAGATCTCCATCGAATATTCCACCGCCAACCAACGCCAAAGAAGACAGGACGGGCCACGTCGGTCCTTCTAACCTCCTGCCGCCGGGACCGGACCGCCAGGCTTTTTTTCGCAGAATCGACCCGCGAGGTCGAGTGGCTTCCGGCCGTCTGCTTAGGTGGGCCGCTGCTGGGCTGCTATCGCCGGGCTGGCAGGCTGTTGAAATCATCAACCGAGGAGTAAACTCAAGCGCCTCTTGACCGGGCCAACTCGGTTCGCCACCGGTGACGAAAGATCTGCCCTAGGAACCATTCGATGAATTCGCCCAAGAATCGCCGCGCGTTGTGTTGGGGCCTGCTCGCCTGGTCAAGCGCGATCGCGGGATCCGTGGTCGCCGAGCCGGTGCCGCAGGAAGTGACCGTGCTGGCCCAGGGGCAGACCCATCTGCTGGCCGACGCCATGGTTGACCGGGCCACGGACCCGATCGGGGTTTGGATTCCCGCCGACCAACTGGAGTTGCTGACCGGATACCAGTTCAAGCCCGAGGGGCTTTGCCGGGGAGACATTTGCATTCCCGTGACACGGTCCGCGATGCCTTGGCATCAAACGCGCGGCGCGCAAACCTATCTCTTGCTCAATGCGTTGGCCGAACCGCTTCAGATGGCCGTGGCCCTCGAGCCAACGACCGCGACGGTGGCCCTGGGCCGGGCCTGGTCGGGCGAAGATCAACCCCTGACCCGTGGCCTGGCCCCCGACGTCGCGGCGCTCGATCGAACGGGCCAAGAGGTGCGGCTCTCGTCCTTTCGGGGTAAGAAAGTGCTCCTGCTGGCATGGGCCTCGTGGTGTGCGTGCAGCAAAGACCTGCCCGGCTGGGAAGCGTTTTACCGCGAACTTGACGATCGGAACTTCGAGATCGTAGCCGTCGCCCAAGACACCGGCGGCGAGGCCGTCGCCGGCCCGTACTACGACGCCGCCAAGGCCAGCTTCGTTACGCTGGTCGATCCGCAGCACGCCGTGAGCAGCGCGTTCAAAATGGTCAATGTTCCAACGGGCGTTTGGATCGACGAGAGCGGGCATGTGGTCCGTCCGCCCGAGGTGGCCTATTCCCGACGGCTCACCATTCTGGGCCAGTCGATCGGCGACGATCGCTATGCGCAGGCCGTGCGAGATTGGGTCGAGCGGGGCGAGTCGAGCCGGTATCTGGCCGATCGCGAGCGGCTGCAGTCGGCCCTGCGGCCTCCCACGCCGGAGGAGCGTCTGGCCGACGCGGAATTTCAACTCGGCGCTTATTTCTACCGCCTGGACCAGAAAGAACTCGCCCGCCAACACTGCGCGGTTGCCCAACGGCTATGTCCCGACAACTGGAACTACCACAGGCAAGACTGGGCCTTTAACGGGTCGGAATCGATCGTGAAATGGCTGGCCAAGGTGCGGCAATTGGGAGACAAACCCTATTACGAGCCCGCGCTATTTCCGGACGATAGTCCTTCCGCGCCCGACGACCGCCCGCGTGAAACCATCGATCGTTAGTCGTGTTGCGGTGCTTGGAAACGCCCTGGCCACCGTAAACGGTGCCGCGCGGTAAGCGCGCCCGTGGGTAGGAGGACTACCCCAGTTCCCTGGCATGGGCTTGAACCTTCGCCACCGCTGCGGCAATTTCGTGCATGTCTTGCTCGTCGCCCAACAGCGCCCATTGCGGCACCCAGTAAGCTTCCCAGGCGGCGCGATTGGTCGCGGTAAACGGCTGCCGCAGAAACGCGTGTTCTTCCTCGGCCTGCTTACCGGTGAGCTTGCGGCGGTAGCTGCCGGTGGCAAACACGTCGAGCGCGTGTAGCGGAGGGTACGAAGCCTGGCTCGGAATGCCCTCGGCCTTCATCGCCTCGGTGAACCGCGCGGTCGACAAGCCGCTAAACTCGGCGGCATCTTGGTAGAAGATATAGGCATAGTGGCCGTTGCGCGTGCAGCGCGGGTCGAGCCGCTGCGGCGTAATGCCCGGTATCGCCGACAGCAACTCGTCGAGCTTGCGGGCATTTGCGTGGCGGTGGGCCGTCTGAGCGTCGAGCCGCGTGAGCTGGGCGCTGAGCATGGCCCCTTGCCACTCGCTCAGGCGATAGTTGGAACCGTAGTTGAAATGGCTGTAGAACCACTCGCCGGGGCGCCGGCCACAATCGTGGGCGCTGCGGCAAGCGAGCTCGACGGAGTCGTCGTTGGTGACGATGATTCCCCCCTCGCCGGCCGTGAGCAGCTTGCTCTGCTGAAAGCTGAACGTGCCCACCGTGCCGATTCCGCCCACCCGCCTACCGCGCCACTGGCTGCCGTGGGCATGGGCGCTGTCTTCAATCAGCTTCAGGTCGTGATCCTGGGCCAGTTGCTGGAGCCGGTCCAGGTCGGCCGGGTGCCCTCCCAGGTGCACGGCCGCGATCGCCTTGGTTCGCGGGGTAATCGCCTCGGCGACCCGCTCCGGACAAAGGCACTGGCTGGCTGGGTCGATATCGACCAGCACCGGCAAGGCCCCCACCGAGAGCACCGCGCTGGCCGTGGCCACGAAGGTGAAGTCGGGCACAATCACCTCGTCGCCGGGGCCAATGCCCAGCCCCATCATTACGACCTCGATGGCGTGGGTACCGTTGGTCACGGCAATCCCATGCCGTGCCTGGTGAAAATGGGCGAACTCGCGCTCGAAAGCCAGGGTGCGGGTGCCCGGGGTGCGCCACCAGACGCCGCTTTCCAGCGTGTCGAGCAGGGCCTGGCGCTCCCGGTCGTCCCACTGGGGCCACTGGGGAAACGGCTTGGTCTTCGTCGGCTTTCCGCCTGCCAGCGCCAACTGGGCCATCGGTAACTCGGCCTCCCGGGTTTGGTCCTGCAATTGAGTAAGCCAATCGGCCGCTTCCCGCCGACCGGCAGCGTCTAGTTTCCGGGGCCAGGGCACGCTGTCAACCGGCGGCCCAAGGCGCAAGCCGCCCGGCGGGTGGATTTCGCCCCGCCGCGAATTGGCTCTAACGCCGACCAAACCTACAATGCGGTTCGTTGCGTTCACCACCCCAAGGGCATTCTCGGCGATCGCCCGCCATGATCCGTGGACTGTTCGAAACGCATATCAACGTCAGCAACTTGGAACGCTCGACCGACTTCTACTGCCAAAAGCTTGGGCTCGAGTTGGGGTACCATGATGAGGCCCGGCGGGTCGATCTGCTCTGGATCAACCGGCCGGGCGAAGCCATGCTCGGCCTTTGGGAGAAACCGGCCGAGCAGGTGGTGCCCCAGCACTTTGCCTTTCGGGCCGAGCTTAGTGATGTTCGCGAGCGTTCGGTGGCCTGGCTGGCCGAGCGGGGCCTGCCCTGCTTCAATTTCCTGAACGACGGCACCCAGCGCCCCATGGTGTTCGGCTGGATGCCAGCGTTGTCGATCTATTTTTTCGATCCCGACAACCATTCGCTCGAGCTGATCGCGATGCTGCCCGATGCGCCTCGGCCCGAAGTGGGCGTGGTGTCGTGGGACCAGTGGCAGCGCCTCCAGGGCCGTTAGGCCTGAAGCAATGCGGTGCGTCTCGGGCCCGGCGCGGCGTGATTGCGCCCGCCCAACGCGCCGCCCGAGCTGCGGCGAGGTATCTACCCCGGGGGCGCCGGGCGGTTCTCTGCGGAAACCGCGGGCGCGGTATCGGGCTCGCCGTTGGCTTGCCGCCAGGCGGACAGGAGCCGCGACGAGGGGGACGGGGGGGCCGCGGCCGGGTCGATCCGCCGGTGGCCCAGCAGCACGCTGCGACGCCCGGTAAGTTCCACCGTGACGACCACCGCGCAGGTGATTCGCAATTGTTCCAGCAGCTCCTGCGCTACCGAACTGGCCAGCGCGCCCGGGGCTGTTTCGTAGACGGCGGCGGCCCTGACCTGCAGATCGATCGTTTCCCGAAGCACCAGCAGCCGGCAGCGATCGGGACGCCAGGCTTCGGGCCAGGAGTCATCGGCCAGGTACGCGCAGCGGAAACTGCTGCACATTTCGGGGCGATGCTCATAAATGCCGCACCCCAGGGGCCCCAGATGCGGACAGCTCTGGCCTGCCGGCTTATCGGTCGATTGAACCTGGCCCGCGGGAATCGGCAGCCAGGTGCAACAGGCGTGGCACTCTCCGCAGACTTTCGGCGCCAAGATCGGTAGCGACGCGAGCATTCGAGCGTAGGATTCCAGAGCTCGCCAACCCCGGTCCGGCCAGCCGCACTGCACCTGGTGACTGCCACCAACGGCCGGCACTGCAGCGGGGGGGGCAAAAGGGCGATCGGCCAGCCTGTGCCCGTCGCGTGAATCGCCCGCCTCTTGGTTTGCTTGTAGCGAAGTTTCGGATGCTAATTGCTTGACCGCGGCACGAACAGCCCGCAGAATCGCTGCCGGCGCAACGCCAGGAAGCGGCGCGGGCAACCGTTCGCCTCCGGAGAAGCCGCACCATTTCACAGCGGCGAGCGGCCGTACGCCGACAGGCACCTGGGGGGGCCACGAAGCATGGAACTGACGCAAACGCTGCGCCGCGCCAAGCTGCTGTATGGCGGGCGGACTGCGATTCTGGATGGCGACCTGCGCCAGAGTTGGTCCGAGTTTTACGACCGCGTGGGCCGGCTGGCCGGCGGCCTGAAGAAGCTGGGCCTGGGCCGCGAGGGCAAGGTGGCCATTCTAGCCCTCAACGGCCACCGCTACCTGGAAACCTTCTTCGCCACGTTCTGGGCAGGCGGAGTGGTGGTGCCGCTTAACATTCGGTTAGCCCCCCGCGAGTTGATCTTTCAACTCAACGAGGCCGAGGCCGAAATCCTGCTGGTCGACGACACCTTCAGCATGATGCTTCCCAGCTTCGAAGGGAAACTCGATTCGGTGCGGCAGACGGTCTTCGCCGCCGAGGGGGAACCGCCCACCGGGCTCATCTCGTACCAGCGGCTCGTGGTTGAGTCCTCGCCGCCCCCCGACGCCGGACGAGGGGGCGACGAGGTGGCCGGAATCTTCTACACCGGCGGCACCACCGGCCGGGCCAAGGGGGTCATGCTCACCCACGACAACATGATGGCCAACGCCCAGAACACGCTGATGGTAAACCGGGCCACGTTCGACGATGTGTATCTGCACAGCGCGCCCATGTTTCACCTGGCCGATATTTCGGCCACATTCGCCCTGACCATGATCGGCGCCCAACATGCCTTCATTCCCTTCTTCGAGCCCACGCGAATGCTCGAAGCGATTCAGCAGTATCGGGTGACACTGGGGCTCATGATTCCCACCATGCTCAACATGGTGCTCAACCATCCGGATCGAGCGCAGTACGATTTGTCGTCGCTGCGGGCGGTGAGCTACGGGGCCTCGCCCATTCCCGAGAGCCTGTTGCGCTTGGCCCTGGAAGAGTTGCCCGTCAGTTTCATTCAGGGATACGGCATGACCGAGTTGTCCCCGCTGTGCGCTATGTTGCCGCCCGAAGATCATGTACCCGGTGGCACGCCCGAGCAGCTAAAGCGGCTGCGCTCGGCCGGCCTTCCCATCTTCACGGCCGAAGTGCGGGTGGTGGACGAAAACGACCGGGAAGTTCCCCGCGGTACGGTGGGCGAGATTTGTGCCCGGGGGCCGATGGTCATGAAGGGCTACTGGAAACAGCCCGAAGCCACGGCCCAGGCCCTGCGCGGCGGCTGGATGCACACCGGCGACGCGGGCTACATGGACGACGACGGCTACCTATACCTGGTCGATCGCACCAAGGACATGATCGTGACCGGGGGCGAGAACGTGTACTCGGTCGAGGTCGAGACCGCGCTGTACGAGCACCCTGCCGTGTTCGAGGCCGCCGTCGTCGGCATCCCCGATGCCCAATGGGGCGAGGCGGTGCACGCCGTGGTGTTTCTCAAACCGGGACACACCGTTACGGCCGACGAGTTGATCAGCCACTGCCACGGGCTGATCGCCAATTACAAGTGCCCCAAGAGCGTTTCTTTCTGCGAGAACGAACTGCCCAAAAGCCCGGTCGGCAAGATTCTGAAGCGCGAGCTGCGGGCCCCCTTCTGGAAAGGTGAAGAGCGCCAGATTCACTAGCCGCGAGCCACGGGGCGCAAACCATCGCGGCCAGCCGGGGCGGTATGCTCCGCGGCTGGCCGCAAACGGGTTTTCGGCCCTGCGTTCCAGGATCGTGCGGCTACGGGGCCACGGCCCCCGACCCGGCCAGACGCTCGAGCATGAACACCGAGTTGTCGGCCACGGTAAACAGCGGACGCCACCGGCTGCGGTACGATTGGCGTGCGGTGCAACCGATGTACCACACCAGGTTGCCTGAGACATTCCAGGCTTCCTCTTCCATGCCCCCCTCGAGCGCGCTCTCGCTGGGAATCAGGTAATTGGCGCTCCACTCGAAGGCCAGGGCCGACGAGAGCGGCATCCGCAAGTCGCTTCCCACCAGGCCGTCGCCGTTCTCGGTGAATCCGCCCCAGACGCGCCCCTGGCCGCAATTCAAGAACGTGCGGCGGTAGAAGAACGCATAGAGCGATTGGGGTTTCCAAATCTCCACACGGCGAACCGTGGGGGTCGCGTTGTAGTAGGCCGTTTGCTGGTCGCCGCCGAATGCACCCCAGAAACCGAGTTCGTGGTTGTAGGGGCTGATCATGCTGAACTCGGCCCGCACCTGTCCGAGTTGCTGATCGACGTAGTAGCTGTCCGACAAGTAGTCGCCCACCACGCCCCACTGGAACCCCCCGCCGCGCGGCCCGAGCCCGCGCACCCGGCGGAAGATGCCCGCGGTCAGAAAATATTGGTGGCGCGAGGAGCTGGTGGGGCCCACCACGTCGTAGCCAGATAGGTCGCTCTGCACCGCCTGCATGCCGACCTGGAAGCCAATTCCCGACGAGTACCAGATCGGGCCGCCCAGGTTGAAACCTTCCTGGAAGCCGAAGTTGCTGTTCACGCCCTGGTCGACCGGGCCCTTGAAACCGTGCATGCCGGCGAACAGCGACAGGTCTTTGTACCAGCACCAGTTGTACCACCAGTGACCCAGCCACCCCAGCACGCCCCAATAGCCGCAGCAGCCATAGCAACTGCCACAGGCATTGGGTCCGCCGCCGCACCAGCCGCCGCTGCACGGCCCGCCGCCACAGGTGCCGCCATCGGGCCAGGCTTCCCAGCCGTAGTGCCCGTCATCGTGGCTGTCGCCCGGATACCCTCCGTAAACACCCATTCCGCCCGGGCCGTAGTCTCCCTGAGTGAACCCCGAATCCGGGTAGGGCTCGCTGGGCCAGTTGGGCATCACACCGTCGTCGTAATAGGTGCCGCCGGCATCGGGTCCGGGGGCACTGCCATCCTCGAACTGTGGGCCCGGAGGAAGTTCCTCCACACCGTCAACGCCGCCCGACGAGGGCGTATCGGTGATCGGCCCTTCGGGGGCATAGGTCGGCTGGCGGCGGGCCAAGGTGGGTTCGCCGCGATAGCCGGGGTAATAACGCGGTCCGCCGGCCGGGTACCGGCTGGCCATTAGTTCCGGTCCACCCTGGAACTCAGGACCAAAGACCTGCTCGCCCGGGTCGCCGTCGTACGGCATGGGGCCCCCCATTCCCATCGGGGCTCCGAAACCCAGGGGGCCACCGGCGAACCCCGCCCGCATGGGCCGACCCATGGCGGGGCCTGCCCAGGGCGCGCCATACGCACGACGATTGGGAGCGTAGCCTGGCGGCGCGTAACCCGACGCGCCGTATTCGACCGGGCCGTAGCCGGTGGCCGCGGCGTCGTGCGGCGGCCCTTCGCTTTGGCGATACGAGGTGAGCGCCCCCGCCGAGCGGCTGGCGCTGGTGCGGCTGGGGTGCCACTCGGGTCCGCTCACTGATCGCGACGCGCTGCCACCGCGATCTTCCAGGGCACGCGCCGCCGGCGGGGCCGGTGGCGCCGAATCGCTGGAGCGCTCGACCGTGTACGGGCGGGCAGCGGGCCGCCGAACGCCGGTCGAACGCCGCGATTGGGCCTCGACCAGGTTGGGCGCCAACAGGCTGGGGGTGGCTCCGAGCAGAGCCAGCAGAATCAAATGCGTTGATCGCTTCAGCATGGGGGATGACCTCGGTGTACACGCCTGGCGCACACGGCGCGAGGCGTTGCCACGACTCAGGCCCCCCTGAGCGCAACTCCGTCGGCCCCAGTTATCGGCACCCCCGGTCGGGAAACTCCCGTTAAATCCCACGAAATCGGAAATGATCGGTCAAACTTCCCAGTTTCACACAAGCCCGAGAGCTCGGGAGGTTTGCGCAAAGCCGAAGTCGCCACTGAGCCGCGGATTGGCCTGAGATGGGCCGCTCGGATCGATCGAACGCCAAGGGCCCGGTAGCCCGCCTTCGGCCTTGCGCCAGCACATTTCAGGTCGGCCGCGCCGCATGAGACGCACGCCGGGCCACGCAGCCGGCAGACGACTAGTTCAACTCGACCGTGACCCGATCGATCGTGCCAGTGAAGGTAAACGGCAGCTCGTAGGTGAAGTCGATCGCGGAGCCGTTGTCGGTGCCGACGTCGATTCCTTCGCCGAGCGAGAATTGCAACGGCACTGTCCGGGGCAGCTTGCCCTGACCGACCGATTTACCGTTGGCCGTGAGCGTCACGCTCGCCCCTTTGCCCCGTTCGCCCGGCTTGCCCTCGTATTGCACTTGCACGGCGAGGGAAACCGCTCCCTTGGGAAGCGCTTCAGAACTCACCGTGAACCGATCGGTGGCCAACAGGTTGTAGACAAAATGGGCCTTGCCGTCGCGCAGGTAGATGCCATAGCCGCCGGTCAGGCCGCCAAAGGTAAACACCATTCCCTCGGCCCCTTCTGCGGGAATGTTCACGTCGGCAGTGACGGTGAACGATCTGTTCAACACGGGCGGCGCGGCGCCGCTAGGCAGCGCCACCTGGCCTGGGTAATACACATACTTCTTGCGATGACCGGCCAGGTTGGGTCGCCCCTGAAGTTCGGCATTCAGCCGCTCCACGGCCCGCCAATCAAGCGGCAGGACCTGGTATTTTTCGGCCTCGGACCAAAACAGCGATTCCAGTTCCCTGACCTTGTCGGGGCGCTGATCGGCCAGGTTCACGGCCTGTGTGAAATCCTCGGCAACGTGGTAAAGCTCCCAGTGCGCGGTAAGCGGATCGAACTCGCCGCGAATCGGTACCCAGGGCACGAAGCTACGGCTCGAGGCCATCCAGCCATCGTGGTAGATCCCACGGTTCACCAGCAATTCGAAGTACTGCGTGGGGCGCGTTTCGGGCGCGTGGGCAGCCGCGAACGACTTCAGGAAGCTGACCCCTTCGATCGGCTTTTGCGCAATGCCGTCAAGCATCTCGGGCGGCGTAATGCCGATGGCTTCGTACAGGGTGGGCACAATATCGATCGCGTGCAGAAACTGGCTCCGCAGTCCGCCGCGATCCGTGATTCGGGCCGGCCAGGATATAACCATCGGGTTCCGGGTGCCGCCAAAGTGGCTGGCCACCTGTTTGGTCCACTGAAACGGCGTGTTCATCGCGTGAGCCCAGGCGCTGGGAAAGTGGTTAAACCACTTGGGTCCGCCGAGCTCGTCGTAGTGCTCCAGGTTGTCTTGCCAGCGCTCGGGAAAGCCGTTGAAGAACAGGTTCTCGTTCAGGCTCCCCTCGAGTCCACCTTCAGCACTGGCGCCGTTGTCGCCCACGATGTAGATGAAGATGGTATTGTCGGCGCCCGGCAGTTCTTTCACGGCATCGATCACTCGGCCCATGTGGTGGTCGACGTGGGCCGCGTAGCCGGCGAACACCTCCATCATTCGGGCGTAGATTTTCTTTTGGCCGTCTTCCAGTGAATCCCAGGCCGGCAGCCCCTCACTGCGCTCGGTGAGCGCGGCGTCGGGGGGCACGACGCCCAGTTTCTTTTGACGCTCGATGGTCGCGGCCCGGTAGGCGTCCCAGCCGGCGTCGAACTGTCCGCGGAATTTGTCGATCCACTCTTTCGGAGCGTGGTGCGGCGAGTGATTGGCGCCCGGGGCCACGTACAGGAAAAACGGCCGGTCGGGCGAAATGCTGGTCACTTTTCTGGTCCAGGCAATGGCGCGATCGGCCAGGTCTTCGGTCAGGTGGTAGTTCGGATCCGGGCTGCGCGGCACCAGGTTGCGGTTCTCGAACAGCACCGGGTTCCAATGGTTCATGTCGCCGGCATTGAATCCATAGAAGTAGTCGAAGCCGAGCGAGTTGGCCCACCGATCAAAGGGCCCGACGGCGCTCGTCTCCCAGGCCGGCGTGTTGTGGTTCTTGCCGATCCAGGCGGTCATATAGCCGTTTTGCCGGAGCACCTCGCCGATGGTTCCGCAACTGCGCGGCAGGACACAGGTGTAGCCGTCGTAGCCGGTGGCGGCCTCGGTGATGACCCCGGTTGCCGCCGAATGGTGGTTTCGACCCGTGATCAACGCGGCCCGCGTGGGACTGCACAGAGCCGTGGTGTGAAAGCGGTTGTAGCGAAGCCCTTCAGCCGCCAGGCGATCGATCGTGGGTGAGGGAACTCCACCGCCGAAGGTGGAGTACTGACCGAATCCCGTATCGTCGAGCAGAATCAGCACCACATTGGGCGCGCCCGCGGGCGCCTGGACCGGCTGTGGAAACTGTGGCGGATCTGATTGCAAATAGGTCTTGCCGACTTTGCCCGGAAACTTGAAATCGGGCCGCGGCAATACCTTCGGAGTCCCCGGCTCGGCCGCAACCGCCGGGCCAGCCCAACCAAGCGACACCCCAAGCAATACGATTCCGAGAAATCGCTGGCGGCGTGGGCGCGACATCGAGGGCTCCTTTCAATCGAGCGATTGTGGCAAATCTTTAGGTGTTGGCCGTGTCACCGGCGGGGCCTATTCCGGCCCGAGCAATGGAAACGCCCCGGGATGACGACCTCGTGCGAGAATTGGTTCCAGCGAGCCATCGAGGGGCAAGCGGCAAACCTTTCCGGTGCGAGCGAAGGAATATTCTTCACCCGAGCGTCTGCCGGGCTGATTGCGATCGCAGTGGCCGCCCCCGGCACACGATCTCCGGCAGTGGGGCGAATTCTAGGAGCGGGCCGCCGGAGTTGCAATCAAGTGCCATCGATTCTCTGAGCGCGGCGGGGTGGCGCGGGCCAATGCAAGAAGACGCGCAGCCCTACCCCCCGTTTTGCCGACAAAAAAACGGCCGCCGGATGCCAGGCACCCGACGGCCGCTGATTCACGCGTTGCCCGCGGCTACCGCTCGTGCGGCCGCCCGGTGCGAAGCTCGATGATTATTTGTCGGTGGGGCCCAGGCTGCCGACCAGCTCGGTCAGGTAGCTTACGACCTCGCCGGGGAACGCGTCGGGCTCTTGGCTCCACACGCTCAGCACCGCCGGCCGGCCATCGATCACCACCGGCACGTGAACGCTCGAGCGCAACCGCTTGGAGAGCGTTCGCAGGTCGCCGGCGGCCGGTTGACTCAGGTCGGCGTTGACCACCGGAGCGCTACCCCGGGCATACTCGGCCAGCTTGGTCTCGGCGGCGGGAAGCGACTGGTTATATCGATCGGTCAGCAGCTCGATCACCGGCGGCTGGGCCACGAACCGAACCTGCAGTTGATCGCCGCTCAGCTCCGCCAGGCACATCCGGTCGAGCTGCGGAATATCTTTCTGCACGCGCCGCATCAGCTTTTCAAACCCTTCCTGGTCCTTCAGCGCCTTGCGGGCCAGCCGGGTGACAAAGGCCTTCAACTCGAGCGGCTTCTCCGCAATCTGGCGGCGGAACGCCGCGACGCGGCGCTCGGCCTCGGGGAGCAGACCCGTATCCACGTCGGTCGATTCCTCGAACCAACCGATCATCATCTCTTCCCAGGTCTGGTCGCCCCAGCGCACCTCGGAATTGGGGTCGGGGTTGGCCAGATTCTCTTCCGAATTGTCGAACCGGGCGTAGCACAACATGCGCGTGCCCGCGGGGGCGCGGATCGGTTCGGCAAAGCTGTAGATGGTTTGCCAATTGAAGTCGTAATGCGGCACGTCGAGGATCGTCTCGACTCGGCCATCGGGATAGGCCAGGTCGTAGCGGAACGATTTGCCGCGCAGGTGCATGTGCGGGGCCAGGTTCAAAATCAGGGTGTCCTGGTCGAAGGTGTGCCCCGCCTCGACCGGGTGATCGCTCGCCCCGGCGGGTATGCGAAACATGAAGTTGATCGCCATATTCATCTGCGAGGCATGTTCGACCGTCTTGGGGTCGGCAAACCGAAAGCCCACCGCCGTACGGTCGCGCTGCACGCTGCCGTTGGGGGTGTAGTGCATTTGGAACACCAGTTTCGAGCCGGCCGGAACGAAGGTGGCCATGCCCGCGGGGTGCGCCATGGGCGGGGTGCCCGGAGCCGCCCCGGCAATCAATTGCACGCCGCCGGCGCCCGGGTTGAATTCGCCTCGGCCTTCGCTGGGCCCCTGGAAATCGGGAATGGGGGTGGTGGGGGGAACCATGAACACGAACACGTGGTGGACCACGGCCCGGTTACCCAACAAACACTCGGTCGAAGCCAGCCATTTATCCTCGGTGAAGCCCGGGTCGACGGTGAAATACTGGTACTCCACGGTTCCCTCGGCCGGCACCTCGTAGGGTTCGTCGCTCATATAGGCGACGAAGTCGGGCTGGCCCGCCTGCCACCCCACCGGGTATTCGCGCGGCGGGGGAAGTTGGCTGGGATCTCCCTCGGGGGCCCCGGCGCGGACCCAGCTATAGACCAGTTCCTTCTCTTCGTCGGTCATGCTGCGGTCGTTCGAGAAATGTCCGTGACGCGGGTCGGCGTGCCAGGGGGGCATCCGCTGATCTCGCACCACTTCCTCGATCATCTCGGCCCAGCCGGCCGCTTCTTCGTAGCTGTTCAAAGCGAATGGTGCGATCTCACCGTCGCGATGGCACTCCAAACAGTGGTTCTGAAACACGCGGGCAATCTGATTCGAGTAGGTTACCTCGGCATTGGGGTCGATCCGCCGCACCCGCCCGATCAGGCACCCCACCGGCTCGGTCATGGGGGTGGAGATGGTCTTTCCGGCCAGCAATTCGTCGAGCGCCGCCACCAGGTAGCTGCTGGTCATCCGCGGCCGGGCATAGCCCACACCCGTGGTGAAGCCATATTGATCGTCGATTCGGCCCACGTAGCGAATCACCTGCTGGCCGTCGAGCACATACACGGTGGGGGTTCGCTCGGCGGCCATTTGGTCGGCCACCGCGTTGCCCGAATCACGCAGCAAGGGGAAATCCACCCCGTGCACCCGGGCATAGGCCGCCAGCTCGGCGAGCGAATCGTGCTGGTTCGAGTCGATCCCCAGGAAGTGAACACCCTGGTCGGCGTACTTCGCGGCTAACTCCGCCAGGCGTGGTGCATAGACCTTGGCCAGAGGGCATTCGACCCCCAGAAAGGCGATCACCATCGGCTTACCGTCGCGATAATCCGACAGGTGATGCGTTTTGCCACGGTAATCGCTCAGGCTAAAGTCGTCGACCGTACGGCCCACGGGAGTGGCACGGTTCTCGGCCGCCAGCGTGGTGGCCGCCAGGCAGCACCAACCGAGCACGGCACCGAGGCAGATCGAAACGCTACGTTGCATGATCGCACCTCGCAAACCAGTTAGAAACTTGGGAGTTGGCTTTGATCGTTCAAAGATTTCGCCGGACGTCTGGGCCTTAGGGCAACCGAGCCGGCGGATCGGCACAAACCACCAGCGCGCCCGCACGCGCCGCCCAGGGGCAACGAGTAAGGCGCTGGCTAGTCGGGGGCGATGCCCAAGTAGGTGAGCATCATTCGGATCAGTTCCTTCGCGAAATCGTCGGCCGAAAGATGGCCGGTTATGGCGTTGTTTCCGTACAGCACCCGGGCATCGAGCGCGCTGAGGGTTAGCCCGAAGGCAAACTGGGCCGCCGCCAATGGCTCGGGGTGGCGAATCTCGTCCTGGCGAGCCGCCAGCAGATTAATCAGCCGCTCTGCGATATACCGCCCCAACCGCTCGGCGGATTCGCGAAATTTTTCGTCGTTTCCGCCGCGAATGATGAACGAGCGAATCAGGCCGGGCCGCTCGAAGTAAACGCGCGTCAGAAACGGAATCGTTTCCTGCAGAATCTCGCGGATCGAGGCCCCCTGCCAATGCTCGGGGTCGAGCGCCACGTCGGTGGTGGCAATCGCCTCTTCACAGAACCGCTCGTGCAAGCAACCTAGGAGCGCTTCCTTGTCGTGGAAACGGGCATAAAAAGCGCCGACCGAAGATTGAGCCCGGCGGACAATCTCGGCCACGCTCGCGCCTTCAAACCCGCGCTCGGCCAGCACCTGTTCGGCGGCGTCCAAAATGCGATCGAGGGTTTCCTGGCTGCGAGCCTGACGCGGAGGCCGCACCCAGGCCACGTTATGGTTCTGGGGTATCGTCGACATGCGCTTTACCACTCTCCCCTGGGGGGCTCGCCCCCACCGGCCTTACGCCTCGGCAATCGCTAACTGCCACGCCGAGGCAAAACCAACCGGCGGCTTGCGCCACACCGGCCCAGGACGAGCGAAACCGCCCAAACAAGAACCAGGATTCTTGTTCTAAGTCTATCGGCGCGCCCAAGGTGTGTCAATCAGCACTTCTAGAGCACAGTTATCCCCGGATGCGACCGCGCTGGCTATCGATTCGCGGATCCACGGAGCCCGGTCGCTGGGAGGGATTGGGGTGCCCCTCGGCGGGCTTGAACCCGATCCTGCCGCACAAAAAGGGGGCAAGCCAGCCGGCATCGGGCTCGGCGAAGGCACTCTCCTCCGTTACGATCCGTCGCCCTCGCAAAACACGCTGCCGCGAGCGCCGGCAGAGCAGCCGCGCAGCTTACCGGCCGGGCTGCCGATCGCCAGGGCGAATCCGGCCACCCGCCAGCGATCGCCACCTAGCGAATTTCGCTCATTCGCCACCCGCCAGGGGAAAGACCCGCCGATGCGGACCGTACTACTGCTGATTGCTTCGAACTTGTTCATGACGGCCGCCTGGTACGGCCACCTGCGATTCAAATCGCACGCAATTCTGGCGGTGATCCTGGTGAGCTGGCTGATCGCCTTGCCCGAGTACGCGCTGCAGGTGCCGGCCAACCGGCTCGGTCACGGCCAGTTCACCGCTCCGCAACTGAAGATCATTCAAGAGGTGATCTCGATCACGATCTTCGTGCTCTTCAGCATTACCTACCTGGGTGAATGGCCGCGCTGGAACGAAGCCCTGGCCCTGCTGTTGGTAATTGCCGCGGTGGCGGTGGCGATCATCCCGCGCGGGTAGCTGACCAGGGCGGCGACCCACATTTCCTGGTAGGTTTGGCCTTACCGGGCCAACGCCGGGTCGACAGTCGCCTTGCCGAGCCATGGCACGCTCATCAGACAGCGCCGCAGGAGCACCTCGGGGTCGCCCTCGGCCAGTTCGTTCGCGTCGTGGTCATAGCTGGCCTCGGGCCAGATGCGCGCTGCCCGGTCGAGGACGGGCGCTAGCGACTGGGGGCGAAAGTCTTTGATCTGTTGCTCCGACCACACCGACTGTCGCAGGGCAAACGGGCGCAAATAGTCGAGCGCCGCGCGCAGCGAGCGCCCGTCGTCGGTTTGAAAACGCCACAGGTCGCACTCGGCCTCGAGCCCGGCATCGGCCAACACGGCCAAGCCCTCCAGGTTCATCACGCTGTAATCCCACGACTTGGTCCGCTGCGTCTCCAGCGGCTGCCGACCGTCGGGCTGAATCTGGGCCGCCACGCGCCGCTGCTGGGCGGCCCCGGCCACTTGGCGGGCCGTGTTGGAATCGCCCAGGTATAAGGCCAGGCAGGCCCGCTGAGCGTCGTACCACGTGCCGTGATTGTTTTTGGCCCGCGCCTCTGCCTGGCCCAGCTCGCTTTCGGCAAGCCAGCGGGCATATTCGGCGATCCAAGCCTGGCATTGCCGGTGGTCGTCGCTCGTCCAGCCGCTCCAGTTCAGCAGCAGACGCTCGCAGCGGGCCATATCGATCAGAGTCATGCCGCGAATCAAGCCGATCGGCAGCCCGCGCGCTTGGCCCGGAATGCATTGAGCATATTCCAGGTTGGGGTTCATCCGCGTTGCCGGATCGATCCACCAGGCTCGCAGCCAATCGGCGGCTCGTTGGGCCAGCGCTTCGTCACTCCCCAGAGCATAGCCCACGGCCAGCCAGGTTACCGCGTCGCCCCAACGAAAGTAGGTGCCCCGGTCGTAGCGGTCGGTGTTCGCCTCGGGGTTCACCTGTCCGTCGCGAAACAGATAGGGAAGCCCATCGGCCGTGCGCGGGTTGGGCCAGTGATAGGGAGCCAGGGCGAAATAGTCGTGTGGGTCGCCGCTCGGAGCCACCGAAGTCTTGTCGCGCACGGTCACGATCGGCCGGGCCAGCTCCTTGCCCGCTCGCTCGAGCAGGCGCTGCCGGGCGGTGTCCTGCGCGAGTGCCGGGCCGACGGCCCAGGCGCACCCTAGGCCCAGCGCCATCAGGCCAGCCAGCCTACCGAGCCGGGTTACGATTTCGGCTAACACTCTGGCCATTGGAACCCTGAAAGAAGCGGTACCCGGGCCAGCCCACACGCCCAGGCGCATTGGACCGACGCGAAAACAGGGCCCAGTTGCCAGCCGGCGCTGGGCCGCTCATGCTACAAGATGGTAGCCTAACCATAGGCTCGGCCGGTGTCGCCCGTTGTCTGGCGGTTGGGCACGGGCGGCTGGAAACCCGATCCGCGACGTGGTCACCCAAGCGCGAGGAACGAAACGCATGCGGCAACCCTCTTGGCTGGTTCGCTTCGCGATCGTGGCGATCACCGTTTGTGCCGGGCCGAGACCAACCGCCTCGGCTGCCGGCAAATTGCTGCGGCTTCACCTGCCGGCCGGTGAAACGTGGGTTACCCGGTTTCATCAGCGCGTCGACGCACAGGCCACCATCGACGGCCAGCCCGCCGACCAGCCCGTGGTTACGTTCAACGAGCAAACGATTGAGTCGGCCCAGACCTCGGCGGCCGCCGACGCGCCCGACCAGGTGCGCATCGAACAGCGGTTTACCCGATTCGCGCTCAAGCAGAAACTAGCCCAGGGGCCGGAGCTCGAATTCGACACCGCCGAGGGCAAGCCGGGCGAGGGGCTGTTGGCTCAAGTGGGGCCAGCCTACCAGGCACTGCTCAAGGCCCGGCTGGGTTACGTATTGGGCCCGCGGGGCGACGTGGTCGAATCGAACGCCCGCGATCAACTGCTCGCAGCGCTGGCCGAGGATCCCGAGAACCTGGCGATGCTCAAGTCAATTTTTACCGACGAGGCCCTCCAGCAATACGGCGGAACCGGCGGCTTCGCATTTCCCGAGGAACCGGTCGACCTCGACGAGACCTGGGAGGTCGCCCGCGAAATCGCGATGCCCATTGCCGGACCGCAGCAAACGGTGTTTCACTATCGTTACCTGGGCACGGTCACGAGCCAGGGGCAGACCTACGACCGCCTGGCCTTCACGGTCGATTTAGACTTTGCGCCCGACCCCGGGCTGCCCTACGACTTGAAGTTAGTGGAGCACCAGCTCCAGGGCCAGATTGATCTCGACCCCACGACCGGACGCACGCTGCGGGTCGAGCAGACGCAGACTGGCGTGTTCGACATTACCGTGGGGGACAAGCACGCCCGGCAGCAGTTCACCACCGTGACCAAGGTCACGAGCCTGCCGCCGGGGGCCGAGGAAAAACCCACGGCAGGGCCCGCCCCGCGGAACCCGGGTTAGCCGCCCGTTGGTGCGTCAAGAGAAGTCTGGATGATCTGACAAGCCCGGCAGGGTGTGTACGAAGTGCGTACCGTAAGAAGTGCCTGATGAATGAGATTTCGGCTTGGGGTTGCTACGCTCCAACTCATGCCAAACGAGCGACGATCTCCGACGCCTGAAGGGGCGTACTCTTTCACGGTCGTAACGTAACGCCGGGCACCGTCTTTCAACGACGGTTACGCGCGGGCACTATTGCGCAGCGTGATTCGTCGCTCGCTCTGGCAATATCCACTCGATCCAGTAGCCATTGTCATATCGGCGTTCGTGTAGCCGGCCGGGAAGCGCTGCCGCGTCAAATCCCCTGGGTAACTGGGACAAGCTCTCTCGCCGAACCGGGACGGGGACGACAAGGGAGCGGGACGCCGATAAGCTGGCCATAGACATTCGTTCACTAATTCGCCAAAATGCTAGCGTCCCAAGTTGTACCCCGGATACGGACTAAGCAGGATGCCCAACAGAACGTACACCGTCGTTTCGCTCTTCTCGGGCGGTATGGGCCTTGATCTGGGCCTTGAACGGACCGGCCGGTTTAACGTGCTCGCTTGCGTGGAGAAGGTTCCCGCCTTCTGCGACACGATCCGAGCGAATCGACCCCAGGTTGAGTTGTTCCCCGTGTCAGTCGAAGACCTGGACCCGCTCGCGGTCCTGGACAAGATTGGCCTAGCGCCGGGCGAACTCGACTTGCTGGCCGGTGGACCTCCCTGTCAGTCGTTTAGTACCACGGGCAAGCGGGGAACAACCCAAGACCCGCGAGGTACGCTGCTTTGGCAGTATCTTCGATTCGTCGAAGCCATGCGCCCCAAGTTCTTCATCATGGAGAACGTCCGGGGGCTTCTTTCGGCCGGTCTGCGCCATCGGCCGATCGCTCAACGTCCGAACAAGGGAGGTCCGCCTTTAGCTCCCGAGGAAGAGCCTGGTTCAGTTGTCCGGGCGTTTGCGGAAGACCTACAGAAACGAACGGACGCCGCCTATCACATGGACTGCTTTGAGGTCAACGCCGTCAATTATGGCGCGCCTCAGTTACGTGAGCGCGCGATCTTCATTGGCAACCGTTACAACGCCGTTGTGGACTTCCCGGACCCGACGCATGGGCCAACAAATGGCAGCGGTAACGGCAACAGACAGAAGACCTTGTTTGAGGAACCCGGCTTGCAACCTTGGCGTACTCTGAGGGACGCCGTAGGACACCTTCACGAAACAGAACCAGAGGTCTTGGACTTTAGCCCTCGCAAGAAGAGCTACCTTGCGATGGTCCCGCCTGGGTCAAACTGGCGAAGCTTGCCGGTCGAAGTCCAGAAGGAGTCAATGGGGACAGCTTGGCACGCGAAGGGAGGTCGGTCCGGCTGGTGGCGTCGATTGAACTTCGACCTCCCTTGCCCAACCTTGTTGACGATGCCCAACCATGCGGGAACCTCGCTTTGTCATCCAACAGAGTTGCGAGCGCTGAGCTTGAAAGAGTATGCCGCAATTCAAGAATTTCCCGACGACTGGAAGTTGTGCGGGAAGACTGCGGAGAAGTATGCACAAGTCGGCAACGCAGTCCCGGTACGCCTCGGTAGCGTTGCGGGTGAGGTGATTGCCGAACAACTCGACACGCTTAGTTGTCGAAGGTGGAAAGTTTACGCGACGAAGCCGGAAGCGTATCGGATCAACTACGTTCAGTCGCACGTCCGAACTCGCCAATGGTTCAAAGCCGGGGAGACGTTCATTTGGGGTGATGGGGACGCGAACGAACAGCCGACCTATGCCGCCCCAAAGACCAAACGCAAGACCACGCGAATTTAGGCAGGAATGCTCATGGCGAAAAGACGGACCTCCGGCAATGAACTCTTCGACGTACTGCGCGCCCCGCAGCATCACTTCGACGCGAATGAAATCGTTGGGCATTTCTCCAACGTCAGCGCAGATCGCGTTCGCGACCTTTCTGATGACCTCGCTCACTACATTCGCACGAACTTGCCGAAAGCATTCGAGCGGCGGGACGGTCTGGCGGACTACCGCACGAACCCCTACGTGTTGATGGCTTCGGCCAGCGTGATGAACTTGGACGACCCCAAGAAGTTTGGGAGCTTTTTGTTCAACAGCAAGCTTTACATGGCCCTGGAAACGTCGTTTGGGAAATCTGTCGAAGCAACTCTTGTCGGTCTCTATCCATGCAACAAAAAAAACAAATGGGTTGAGGCACCCGAGAAGGCGGCGGAATTTGCAGCACTTGAAGGACTTAGCCGGCAAGAGCGCGCTCGCCGTCGCACGCGATCTGTCTGGCGTGAGGTTGACAAGTCTTGCGTGTCTGGCAATCGCCGCTATCTGGTTGGGATCAAGAGCGGTCCCAACACGATCAATGATACCCAAGTCCAGGCAATGACGACTGCCATTGCTCAGAATCATACGGTCTGGATGGAACAAACTCAGAAGAAGTTCCCCAAGGTTCGCGAGCTTGACATTGTCATCGGGTTGACCTACGGGACCGATCGCACAACCAACAATAAAGACAATCAGATTCTCGCGAAGCTGCTGGATCACGGTTTCGTCGAAGAAGACCGCAAGAATCGGCCGGGGGTTCTGATCGACACTGCCACTCGCAGAATTCGAGTTTATCGCCGTATCGGGAAAGACTTCTGGGCCTTCATCGGCAACCCGAGGAATCCGAATTCCTCCCCGTTCATTTTCCTCGAAGTCCTGCTTGGCCTGACGAAAGCGCTCGCGAGTGTAGACGAGACTGAACCGCTCGAAGACCGAGTGAACGCGAAGATTCAACAGCTATGTCTCGCGCTGTCCAGATTGCAGTTCCCGCGCAAGAGCCTGCCTGAGTGGGTACGGGAAGATTTTTCAGAGAACGAGTTGTTCTGGTTCGCTACCGCGATGTCTGCCTTCTACGATGATGGTATCTGATGGAACGGACGCTTCGCGACCGCCAGCCGTCTGGTCGATTCGAGAACGTGTCTCCCGTCCGCTCGCCAGCGATGGGAGCGGTTCGCGGCAACGGAAACAAGACAACAGAGAGACGTTTGCGGTTAGCGCTCGTTCGGGCAGGCGTTGCCGGCTGGACAATGAACGATTCGCAACTCCCAGACAAACCTGACTTCTGGTTTGACTCCGGCCTCGTTGTTTTCGTTGATGGTTGCTTCTGGCACGGTTGCCCAAAGTGCGGGCACGTTCCCAACGTCAACCGCTCGTTGGCAGCTTTCAGCAGGCTGCGTACTCGCAGGCCAGCGACCGCGAGGATACCGACCTGAGTCGCTAGTTCTGCGCGTTTGCGAGCCGCACCGCTCAGGGCGTGTCGCTGGTTGAAACCAGCCACGGCGGATTGTTTCAGCGGCTGGCGGGGCGAGGCCACTCAGGTACGCCGCAGTGGGCATGGGCTACGCGCTTCCAGCAGGCCCAGGGCCAGCCTGATGCATGAGCATGGCACCGCGCCACCTCCGCCGCCAAAAAAAGGGCGTCGGTCCTCTCCCCCGGCCCTCGAACGCCTGCTTCAACCAAGCCCCTATTCGAACCGCGAGCCCGGCGATTCGGCCACAGCCGGCCAGCTCCCCGGCGCCGGAACCGTGCGGGCCGGCGAAAGCTTGGTGCGGAGCACCTCGATCACCTCGGGCGGAACGAACCGAGCCAGCGACTGGTCGCTGGCCAAGGGGGCAATTTCCTTGATGAGCGAACTGGATACGTGGGCAAAGTGCTCATCGGCCATGAGGAATACCGTCTCGATGCCCGGATCGAGCTGACGATTGGCCATGACCATGGTCATTTCCGCGGCGATATCGGTCAGGGGCCGCACGCCGCGAATCATGACAAACGCCCCACATTGGCGGACGAAGTTCACCGCCAGGCCGGAGAAACAGCGGACGTCGACGTTGCCAAACTTGCGGGTGGTGCGGCGAACCAGGTCGACTCGCTCGTCGAGAGTGAACAGCCCCTCTTTCTTGACGTTGATGCCGATGCCCACGATCAGCTTGTCGACCAGTTGGCTGCCGCGCTCGATCACATTCAAGTGGCCGAGCGTGATCGGGTCGAACGAGCCCGTATAAACGGCCACTCGCGAGTGCTTCTTGCCCATTGCCACCTCTCTCCGGCTGCCAAGTCGGCCCCCCGCCCGCCCAGGCGCGTCAAACCCCAGGCCGGAGCGTCCGCTTCATCATGTCTTCGTCGCGGAGCGATTGCAAACTTCGAGCCGGCTGCCATTTTCGGGCGAGGGCGCCGCGGGGGGCTCGCGGCGGCGCAATGGCTTGCGCCGAGCGGCCAGTCCGAACAACCCGGCCAGGGCGGTCCCCAAAAGCCGGCAGGCGGGCGGCTCGGGCACGGCGGCCGCGGCGGCCGGACAGGTTTTGCCGAAATTGGCGGCCCACAGCGCGTAGTCGCCGGCGCCCACCTCGCCGCTGCCGTCAAAATCGGCCGACAGGCCGGCACCCGTTTGACCAAACTGGGCAGCCCAAACGGCGTAGTCGGCCGCGCCCACGGTACAATCGCCGTTGGCGTCGCCCACCAGGTGCTCGGGCGCCGGTGGCGTGGTGGTGTTCAGGTAAAGCCAGTTGCGGGTCAGGCCGTCGACACTACTGCGAGCGCTGAAGAGCACCTGGTCGCTTTGGTCAAAGGCTCCCTCGGGGGGCGTTACGCGAACCGTAACCTGGGCCGATTGCCCCGGGGCCAGCAAGAGGGTGGTCGCGTCGCTGAAGGTGGTAAGCCAAAGCTGGTCTTCGGCCAGCAAGTCGTACTGGGCCGGCACGCGCCCCTGGTTGGTGACCGTGAGCAGAAACTCGGCGGCCTGGCCCGGCACGGTCGAAAGCTGGGTGGCGCTGGCCGCCAGGCCAATACCCGACTGCGAGGCGATTTGCACCAGCGGGTCGTCGGTGGCTTGGGGACCCCAGACCTCGCGCCACAGGCTTTGATCGCCTTGCAGGTAGAAATTAAAGAACGTGGTCAACTCGCGCCGGCTCAGCGCCAGTTGCTCGCCGCGGCCCAGAGTGGAACCGTCGGTAATCTGCGGACCATAGTCTTCAAAGTAGGCGTGGCAGCCCCCGACCAGGGTAGACAACAGCTTGGGCGGACCGCCGTTGTCGTACATGGGCTGCTGATGCACCCGTGGCGGCGCGATCAGGTCGTCGCTGCCGGCAATGAGCTTGATCGGCGCCATAACCTGCGGCATGAGCTCGATGGGCGACGGGTTGGCAAACACGTTGGCGGCGGCCAGATTGGCCACGGCGCGGATCCGGCTATCTTGGGCGGCGATGCGAATGCTGGCCGCTCCGCCCATCGAATGGCCCGATACCCCGAGGCGGTCGGCCGCCACGCCACCGTAGAAGAACGACCCGGGCATGACGGTTTGCGCAACGAGGTAGTCGAGGCTGTCCTGCATTTCATCGGCAAATTGCTTCTGATTGGGAATCAATCCCTGGTTGCCGAGCGGGGCCATGACGAAGTAACCCCAGCTGGCCAGGTGCTCGAGCGTCGACGTGTAAGGGTCGACCGTTTGCAAGAACCCGTGCCCGAAACTGACCGCCGGGTACGGGCCGCCCCCCAGGTCGAGCGGCGTGCTCTCGCCCGGGGCCAGGGCCGGGTAGAACATCCGCACGCGAAAGGTGTCGCTCGAACCGGTGCGGGGCACATCGAGATCGAAGTGGCCCGCGAAGTGCGGGCCGGGCAACGACAGATCGGCGGCGCGGAGCGGGTCGGGGTCCCCGAGCGCAAGCGCCGTCGCGAGCGTCGCCAAACACGACCAGGAAGCATTCCATCCGCTTTGCGACATGATGGCACCTCGCGGCACACGGAAAACTCGGCAGCGATCGCCCGCCCGGCAACGGGTTCAGGATACGCGCCCGGGGGTGGGTTCGCCACTGCGGCCGGCCGGCGTGGTGGCGCCCCGCCTGGAAGCGGACCGGGGCAAGGTGGCTTTCCCAAGCTCGGGGAGCCGCCGGGCTGCCTGCGCCAGCCCACCAACAGGGCTAGCCGATCAACAGGGCTAGCCGGGCCAACCGATCGAGCACCGCCGGGAGGGCCTCGGCCAGCACGGCGCGAATGGCCGCGGGCTCGCTGACGGCCTGGTCGTCTTGTTCGAGCCGAAGCTGGCCGCCACGCACCAGGGTGGCGAGTTCGTCGACCAACTGCTCATGCGACCGAGTGCCATCGAGCAACGCCAGCAACTGGCGGTCGACTCGGCCCAGACGCGCCGTTTCGTGGCGACCATTCGTGGCAAATTCGCCCGTAGCGGCCTGCAGGCGGGACCAGGCGCCTGCCCGCGGGGCCGCGCTAACCTGCCGCGTGAAGCGATCGGGCGAGCGGCGCAGCTCGACCAGGTCGGCCGAGTAAAGCCGGAGCAGCAGGCAGCCCAGCTCTTCGGGCAGCGTGGCGCCGGAGGAGTGCTCGGGCCAGAGCTGGGCCAGTTCCTCGAGGGGCAACGAGGCGGGCCAGGCCTCGCGCAGCGTTTGAACCGTGGCCGTTTGGAGCCGATCGCTGAGCGTGAGTTCGGTTCCACAGGGATGGCGAAACCTGGTTTCACCCGGTGCGCAGTCGGCCGCGTCGTCGACTTCGAGCCGGGAGGCGATCCAGAGCCCGTCGAGGCGATCGGGCGTTAGATGGCGGATCGGCTCCACCTCGGCATGGCAAAGCAGCGTCCGGCGAAACATGCGATTCTTGAGAAAATCGAGGTACTGCTCCATCCGGATAATGTCGGGGGCAATGCGGCGCAGGGTTTGCCGCACCTCGTCGGGGAACCCCTCGGGGAGCATCTCGCCAAACTGGGCTTCGCACAGGTAGCGCAGGCCGGCCGCTTCGGCTCGGCGGGCAAATTCGTGGAAGTAGAGCGGCTCGTTGGTGTCTTCCAGGTGCTCGTGGTACAGGTAGGCGTCTTCGTGGCGGCAAAGAATTTCGAGCTCGTCGCGCAGGAGCCGGGCGTAAACGCCCTGCGTTTGCTGGGTGGCGTCGATCAGAAAATCGAGCAGGGCCCGCGACTGTTCCACCCGCTCGTGCGGAGCCTGGTGTTGGTCGGCGTGGTACTTCATCATTTCCCGGACGGTGCCGCGCAGGTGCCAGCCGGGATAGGCGTTGTAGCTGACGTACAGAACGCCTTGCGGGCTGAGCGATCGGCGTCCGATTTCGAGAATGGCCCGCTGCACATGGCTGGGCACCCAAGAATACACGCCGTGGCAGATGATGTAGTCGTAAGTGCCTAGCCGGCCGGGGAGCGCGGCGATGTCGGCCTGTTCCAAGCGCAGATTGTCCAGGCCCAGGCAGGCAACGAGCGACCGCCCCTCGGCGATTTGCCGGGCCGACAGGTCGACGCCGTGCAGTTGGGCGGCGGGAAGCTGTTCGGCCAGGGGCAAGAGGTTTCCGCCCGCGGCGCAGCCCAGTTCGAGAATGCGGGCCGAATCGACCGGGGGGGGCCGCAGGCCGAACAGTTGGGCCAGGGTGGCCAAATGGTCGGGGTGCGTGCGGGGATATGGGTAGCTGGCGTAGGGCACCTCGTCGTACGAGGTGACCGGCCAGTCGGTCTGGTCCACGGTGGCTACTGCTTCTCCGGCCAGCGGTTCGACCCTTTGGCCACCGCTTCGCCGAGATCGAGGAATTGAATTTGCCGCGGAACCGTTAAGTTGGCCGGCCCGCTCGCGGCAGCCAACAACACCGCCGCCGAGGCTGCCTGAGCCGTTAGCAGGGGGCCCGGGGGCACGACCTCGGCGCCGGGGGGAGTGAGGCTACCGCCCGTAAACGAGGCGGCCATGGCACAGAGCCCGGCGGCGGTTTCAAAGTGCGTGGCCTCGGCCGCCGGCATGGTGGCCTCGCGATGGGCTTCGGTCGGATCGACGGCCCAGTCGACCGCGCACTTCAGCGCCGCGCGGTCGGTGGGGGGGGCCCAGTCGGGTAGAACGCTGGAAACGCATTGGGTGGCCCACCAGACGGCCTCGCGGCGCGGCAGCGCGTGGGCCAAAAAGCGAAGAGCGTCGGCGAACATCTGCTGTTGGCGCGCCCGCTGCACAAATTCCGGCGGGGTCAGCGGCGGGCCCGGCTCCGGAGCAGCGTTCAGCAGGACCAGGGCCTCGTCGAGGCGCACGTGGGCGGCGATTTCCGCGGCCGTGGCCACGGCCACCAGGGGCCAAAGCGGGCTGACCGAAGCGGCGGCGGCCGCGGCGGCCTCACCCGCGGCAACTTGCCCAGTCGGCATCGCCGCCGTCCGCGGCGCGCCTTCGATGCGAACGAGAAAGCGGGTTCGGCCGGCCCGAATGCGGTCGCCGTCGGCCAGCGGAATACTGCCCGGCGGCCCGGCGCTGGGCAGTGCGCCCGGCGCGGGAGGAGCCGGCGGGGCATCGTTCAGGGTCAGCCCCGCTCCGCCGCTCAGATCGCGCAGCCAGCAGCCGTCGCGCTGGCAGCCGACCGAGAAGTGGGTTTCCGCCAATTGGGCGTCGCCGGGCACGGGCAGATCCATGGTGCTGGCCCGCCCGATCTCGGCAATTTGCCCCACGGACAGCCACAACTTGCGGCCGGATGCCGGTCCTTCGACGATCGAAACGCTCAGCCGCACGCCCGCGGTCTCCCAGATCTAGCCGACCGTTGAAATCGGCCGTCGTGGCAGATTCCAACCTCGCCAAGTGCGGAGCCAAGCTCCGCACGGATCGCAAAACAACGACTCACTTCGCCATTCTGAAATCGCGTTCCAACGATCGCGCAGCCCGTCGAAACCTTCAAGGGCTGCCAGGGCGGCCCCGCCGACCAGGTCGCGTGCGCGAGGCCGGCGACGAGTCCAAAACAAGTTTCCCTCTTAATTGATCTTGACGACTCCGCCCTTGAGGGTCAGCGCCGCACTGCCGTTGATATCGGCCATCAAGGTGCCGATTTTGACGGACGCATCGCCGTTGACGACGACTTTCACCGCTTGGATCGTGATGCCCGCCGGTTCGATCTTGATCGAGCTGCTTCCAACCTTGAGCAGGATCGACTTCATGGCTTCGGTGGTCGTGGCGCCCTGGCTGAGCTTTACGTTCTGGTCCCCCATGGCGATGGTTAGGGCATCGTTGCCCTTATCGACGGTGACGGTACGATTGCCCCCCTTGATCTGATGGGTGTCGTCCCCCTTGTCGACGACGACGGTGCGCGTGCCCTTGGCCACTTGCAGCAGCTCGTTGCCCTCGGAGATGGTCACGGTGCGTTTGCCCTTGGCAACCGTGACCGTTTCGTCGCCGGTTTCGACCGTCTCGGTGCGATTCTTATAGATCTTGATGGTCTGGCTGCCGTCGGCGGCTTTGTCGCTGCCCACCACCAGGGTGTCGTTGTTTTCGACGACGCGATTGAAATCCTTCTCGGCGTGGAAGTAGATTTCCTCCTTGCCTTTGAGGTCTTCGAACCGCAACTCGTTGAAATTCTCCTCGGTCCCCTTGGTGGTGCTGCGGCTCTTCAGCCCGCTTTTGGTCATATGGTCGGGCAGCAGGTAGGGGGGCATCTGCTCGGCGTTGTACACGCTGCCCACGATGAGCGGTTTGTCGGGGTCTCCTTCGAGAAAATCGACGATCACCTCTTGGCCGATGCGCGGGATGTGGATCATGCCCCAGTTCTTGCCGGCCCAACTCGTGGCAACCCGCACCCAGCAGGAGCTATCGGCGTCTTTCTTGCCCTCTCGATCCCAGAAGAACTGCACCTTCACCCGGCCGTACTTGTCGGTGAAGATCTCTTGCCCCGCGGGGCCGACGACCAGCGCGGTTTGGGTGCCGGCCACGCGCGGGCGGGGGGCCAACCGCTGGGGCCGGTAGACCACGCCGCTGGGCAAGCAAACGAACTGGTTGGCGTACTGAAGCTGCGCCGTGACGTTGGTGGTAAAAATGCCGGCCTGGGTGGCCGCGTGCTTCACCTCGGTCAGTACGTATTCGCCGTTGGCGTTGAAATGATCCGCCAGCTTGAACTTGTAGCCGGGGGTGAACTGCCGGCAGTTGCTGTCGCCCTGGGCCAGCAGGCCCGGGGTGGTTTCGGCCTCCATCCGCAGCTTGACGGTGCGAATGTTGTCTTGAAACACCTTCTGCAGTTTCGAGGCCTGGTCCCCACCCCCCGGGGCGATGCCGTCGAACCGCTGCGCGTAGTCGCCCGGGTAGTCGTACTGCTTCAGCGTGGTGTCCAGCGCCAGCTTGTGGGAAACCGTACCCGCCTGGGCCGTGGGGGTAATCGGCTGGACGGCTTCCAGGTTTTTATCGGGCAGCTCGAAGTTGTGATCCCAGAGCGTGGCCTCGCTCGAGCGGATCTCCTGGGTTTTCTCCCAAGCGGTCACCCGGTGATTGAATTCCTCGGAACCGAAGGGGGTCTTCTCGCCCCGCCGGCGAAACACCACGGTTTCTTTTTCCGGAACGTTCTGGCAGCTCTGGTTCGAGTTGGTCACGACCATCTTGTGCAAACCATCGGCATGGCGAAAGAAGTAGAAGATGCCTTCTTCCTCCATGAGCCGGTGGGCGAAATTCAGATCGCTCTCGCGATACTGCACGCAGAAATTGCGCGGCTCGAACGTGCCCTGAATCTCCCAGGCCGCATCCAACCCGGTGAACACCGCCTTGAGAATGTCGGGCACGGATTTCTGCTGGAAGATGCGGCTGCGAGTTACCTTGGAGAGCAGCCAGGCTTTGGGCACAACCTCGGCCCGGTAGCGGGTGAACACGGCCCCGGTTTCTGCGGCCGATTCCTGCTCGCACTCGGTCAACTGGTGAACGATGCCGTTGAAATAGCGGAACCCACCGGTGTCGATTTCCAGCTTGACGGTCACCGATTGGCCGAGCAGCCGGCCGAAATCGACCGTGGTGTTGGGCTGGGCCAGCATGTCCAGCGTGTACTGAAAGGGGCGCGAAATACCTTCGCTGCCGGAAAACTCTTCGAGCAACAGGGCGTCTTTCCCCAGGGGCGTCGTCACGGCAAGTTGCCGATTATCCTGGGTAAACGACGGCATACACCATGGTCCTCGGGCGAATGGGGCCGCGCGGCAAATTGGCCGCTCCGGGGGCGCCCGCGGCCCAACCGCCAAGCCACCACACCACGCTGAGGCGCAAGGCTACGCGACGCTTGGGACGCCGCCCCCCGGGGAGCGCGGGACGAGAATCGCCCATCTCTCTCCGCAGTCCGTTGCGTGATTCTGTATCGAAAACGCAACCGGGGCAAGAGAGTCGCGGCCGAAGTGCCCTGGAAGCTGCGCAACTCGCGGGAACCGCCGATCTCGGTTGCCACTAGACGCGGTCAAGGTTACAAGAACAATCTCGCACCCTCTCTTGCCCGGCTTGGGTCGGGGTTGCGAGAGCTTCCTTGGCGAAGGATCGCCGCATGTCGACCAGCCCGGCCGGGTCGAGCCCTCCGCGTCATGCCTGGCAGCCAACGGCTCGCCGCGCGCGGTTGCGCACCCGCCGCCGAGTGTTGGCCCGGGTGACCCTTCCCGCCCTCACGCTGGCGCTCGCCCTTTACTGGCTGTGGCAGGTTTGGGCGCCGGGAAGCCACCCCCGGGTGCATCTGGCCGTGCTTTCCTCCGGCGACTATCGCACCCTGGGGCCCCCTCCGCTGGCCTTCGCGCTCGAAGACCTGGAAACCCTCTCGACGCTCGAGCCGCTGCTGTTTCACACCCGCCGCCGCCCTGCGCCGGTGGTGCTGGGTGGGCTGAGCTCGCCCGAGGCGATGCGCGAGCTCGGCCCGCAGCTCGAGAGGCTTGCCACCGATGAGGGCGACGTGCTCCTGGTTTACCTGCGCGCGCACGGGATCAACCGGGACGGCGCTGCGTACCTTTTATGTCGCAACTTCCAACCCGCAGGCGCCGATGCGGGGCTGTTTCGCTTGCGCGACACGCTGGCGGCCCTGTCCGGTAGCCCGGCCGGCGTGAAGGTGCTCTTGCTCGACGCGGGAACGCTGAATCAAGACCTAAGGCTAGGGCTGCTCGACAATGAGTTTGCCGAGCTTGCAGCCCGCGAGGTTGCCTCGCTCGGCGACCCAGGCCTGTGGGTTTTATCGGCGGCCGGCCCGGGCGAAATCTCGCACGCCAGCCCGACTATGGGGCAAACCCTGTTCGCCTGGTTTCTCACGGCCGGGCTGCGCGGCGCCGCCGACCGCGACGGCGATCGGGCCGTGCGATTGGATGAGTTGCACCGCTATGTCAGCGCCAACGTGTCGGCCTGGGTCCGGCAGTCGAGCGATGGTGCCGCGTCGCAAACCCCGCAGCTCATTTGGGCTGGCCCCAAGGGCGCCCGGCGCGGCTCGCCCGAACTGCTCCCCTGCCCGGAAGTCGACCCCGAGCAGCCTGCCCGCGATTTGGCCACTTGGATCGAGCTGCGCGAACCTCCGGTGGTGTTGGCCAGCGCCGCGAGCCCGGCGAGCCGTCGGGCTGCCACGGGGCGCTCGCGCGGGGCGGCGAGCGCCGCGCCGGCGCCGGGTGCCGCGGTTGGGGCGCCCGCGCCCACCGCCCCTCCAGCGGCAGCAACCGGCGGGCCCGACCAGGGTGTATCGCCAAGCGGGGCATCGCCAGCCAGTGGCTCGCCAGTCGAAACAGGTGGCGCGGCCCTGCCGGCCGTGGGCGGCTTTCCCGTGGGCTCGGCGTCGGGGGGAACAGTCCAACCGGTAACCGACCCAGCGCCCGCGGCTCCTGCATCCGCTCCGACGGGCGCCACAGCACCCGCCGATAGCCCGGCGGCCGCGCCCGCTACGCCGGCCCCCTTGCCTGAGCCGGCCGGAACTGAGGGTGCGGCGGGGGCCGTGGCTGCCGCGCCATCCGCGGCGGCCGACTCGGCGACTGCTCAGGGGGACGCTGTCGGTCAGGCCCCCCCGTCCGCGGCGCCAGCCCCAGGCTCGGCCGGCGCTGGACCCTCGGCGGTGGCGGGCGCCCCTCAAGCGACATCGCCCGGCGGAGAAACCGCGACTGCCCCCGCGCCCTCTGCGGTTCCCGGCCCCCCTTCGGGTGCGATCGCGGCGGGCTCAAACTCCGCAGCCGGCGGCGCAGTGGAGTCTGGCGGGCCCGCCCCGGCGACGGGCGCGAAATCGTCTTCCGCCGCGGGAACAGGTGCAACGGGCGCGGCGGCCTCGCCGGGTACGGCCTCGGCCGGAGCGGCGCCGGCTAGCGCCCCGGCCGGCGATGCCCCGCCGCGGCCCGCGCCGCCATCGGCCCGACAGTTGGCTCAGGCCCTGACTACAGCCTGGAAGCTCCGCGATCAACTCGCCGAGCCCGGTACCGGAGAAACGGCTGAATCGCTCCTGGAACGGGCGCCGCACCTGTGGCGCGAGTTCGAAGCGCGGCTGCTTTATTACGAACAAATGCAGGCAGCCGGCGCGGTCGCCGACCCGAGGGTCATTTTACGCGGTACTCAGCAATGCCTGGCGGTTGCCGCGGTGCTCGCCGGCGTGGGGCCGGTTCCCGAGCGTGGCATTGCGGCCCGGCTGGCCCAATGGCTTGGGCACGATGAACTCCCCGGTCAGCCAGCCTCGCTGGCCTCTGCACTGGAGATGGCTCGCTTTCAACACCGCGCGCCTGGACGCGGCATTCGGTCCACGGCCGATGGGCTCGCGCGGGTAATCTCGAGCAACCAGCCAAGCCAACTGGCGCTCTGGCTAACGACCGTTCCCGGCGAGCTTTCCGGTGCCGCAGAGGTGCAATTAGCCCGGCAACTAGCGGCGGCTCCGTACCTGCCCTGGCCCGTCGCACGACAAATGCTCGAAACTTGTTGGCGGGCCGAGCGGCTGGCGGCGGCGGTCGACGCGGCACCCTACCGCGAGGCGTTGTTGGCGCTCGACGCCCGTCGCTGGGCTGTCGAACAAATCTGGCTCGACAACCTGGGAGACCGCGCCAACGAATTAGCGCAGCGGGAGCTGGACGCGATCGGCGGCAAACTCGCCGAGCTGGACCGGGACCTGGACGAGTGGCGCCGGGCACGCCGACTGTACCGCGAGCTGGTGCACGCCGCTCCGCACTACCTGCGCTGGAGGGCCGAGTTGGGCCCCGCAGCGGAGAGCGCGGGCCCCAGTAGCGAGAACCTGTTGCGCTTGTTGAGCGGTTTGCGGCAGCTTGGCGAGTTGCTCGACAAGCCCGAGTCCTTGCGCGTGCCCGAATGCCGCGAGTTGGCCAGCCGGCTCAGCGAGCTGCGTTACCGGGTCGAAGGGTCATTGCAGCCCACCGCCCTCGACGCCTGGACCGGTTCGGGCGCCACGCCCGCGGCAATCCACCAGGCGCGCGCGTTGTTGGCGACCAGTTTGCCCAGCGCTTCGGCCCGAGTACGGCTGTGGACGGCGTTGCTGGCCCAAGACCGGGCGGCCTCGCGGCGCTATCGCCCCGCGATCATCTCCGACCACTCCAATGCGGCGCCGCCGGTCGATGCACGGAACCAGGCTCACTGGATTTGGCTGACCCGGCAGGCGGCGCTGGAAGTCGAAGTCGCTCGACTAGCGCGTTGTGCCCAGCAAGCCGAGCCCCCCGCGCTCGCCGCCCTGGAAGGCGTGTTGGCCTCTTGGCTCGAGGGGGCCGCTGCCAAGGACGACACGGGCGATGACTCCGCGTCGCGGCGAGCTGCCCTGGTGGCCGAGTTTGGCCAGGCCGCCGGCCAGTTTTACGCGTCGCTGCCAGGTTTTTTGGAAACCACGATTCGGCAGTGCCGTGACCAGACCGATCGCTCGACCCGGGACCGGAAGCTGGCGCAGCTTCGTGCCGCTCAGCGAGCCTTGCAATTGGTTGACCCGCGCGACAGCCTGGCGGTGGGGGGCTCGAACCCCGCGGTCTGGCTGCGCCGCGCCGCCTGGTACGACTGGCTCCTCTGGCAGGCCCGCCGATTTGAAACGCGCTCGGGCGACTCGCCCCGCGACGAGGCGTTGGCACTCACCAGCCTGGCCGAATCGCACCGGCAGGCCGCGGGGCGCTTGCCCGGCCAGCCCAGCACCTCGCTCGCGCCGCAGGCCCGGTGCGAGTTCAGCGGTCCCGCATCGCTTTCCCTGGCCACGGCGGGCGAGGCGGTGGTTGGTTTCGAGTTGCGATATTTTCCCGCCCAGGCCACGGCCGACCAGCAGCCCACCCCCGCCTGGTTGGTGCTCGACTACGATCAACATCGCGTGGCGGTCAACAGCCTGACCGACCTGGTGTTGTATGGCGGCCCAAGCGGTTTGCCTGCCATGGCCCCGCTGGGCAGTTCCCCCGGCCCCTCGGCCTCGGCGGGGGGCGAAGGCGCGGAACCACTTCCCTCGGCGGGGTTCGATGTCCGCCAGATCGCCGCCAGCGGCTCGGCTCCGTCGCTCATGCTGCGGTCGGGCGAAACCCAGAGGTTGGTGCTGCGCGTGCGCGGGCTGGCGCCTGCCTTCGATCCGACGCGTCTGGTCGTTCACCTGGTGACGCGCGAGGCCTCCTGGCGGACCTCGCTTGAGATTACGCTCCCTCGACCGCAGACCATCGAGCTTGCCTTGGATGGCGTGGAGGGAACCTGGCAGGCGGGTCCCGACGGGATCGTCTTACGGCCATTTCCCAACCACCTTACCCAATACGCGGTCAGTTTGGTGAATCACCGTGCCGGGGCGCGCACCGTGGAAGTGGAGTGGATGGCCGCCGGAGCGTCGAGCGACGCGGTGCTGCCGCGCGACGCCGTACCCATTGCCGAGCGGGGCGCGCTGTTGGCCACGCTAGGGCCGCTCGAGCCGTTGGAAAAGCTGCCCGCCGTGGTGCTGCCGCCCGAGACGCGGGTCGCTTTGCCGTTTCCCCCGCCGCCGGCGCCCCCCCCGCCGCCGGCGCCAGCTCCTGCGGCGGCCGCCGGCGATGCAGCCGCCGCGCCCCCCCCGCCATCACCGCCAAGCCCCCCGCTGGGCAAGCCGATTCCCCACGCAGTGGTCGTGATAGTGACCGACCGCGCGAGCGGCGAGCTTTTCGTCCGCCGGCTGGAATTAGCGGTGCAACGGCCAACGCTCTACGTCGCGGCCGACGTCGGCTACGACGCGGCCCGCGAGCGGCTCGAAGTTCGCGTGCGGCCCTACGATCGCGCGGCGATGCCCCCGGGGGGAACTTCGGTGCGAATGGATTTGGGCGACCAGCTACCGCCCGACGCCGAGATGCAGCTCGAGGGGCGCATCGAGTCCCCCGGCTACGAGGCCTATCTCTTCGCGTCGGCGCCGGCCGATTCTCAGCAAGTGCTCGACGCCGTATTGGAAATCGACGGGTTTCCCCGGGCCCTGTCTTACCGGGTTCCGCTGGCACGCAGTTCGCGACAGCTTCCCGCCGATGAAAGCCGCCTGGCGGTGCGAATCCTCCAGCCCGAGTCGGGCCGGGCCTATGCCGCTCCGGCGGAGCCCATCGCGGTCTCGCTCGAGGCCGATTTGCCGGCCGGCGCGCTGGCCAACGAGCGCGACTTGTTCGAAGTGGGATTCGATACCGACCTGGACCGCCAGTTGGACGACGAAGCCGCGCCGCTGCGGTTGTCGACCGACCGGCAGGTCGAGGTCCGCTGGCTTCCCCCCGCCCCCGGAGGCCAGATCTCGCTCCAGGCTAGCGTGAGCGATTTCCAACTCGAACTGGCGCCGCCGGCGGTACGAAATCTAAGGCTCGGCGTCTTGGCCCGGGCAACGGTGGGAGACGAAACGGCCTGGAGCAACGAGGTCGAAATCGTTCTGGATAGCGCCGGCCCGCGGGTGGTACAGGTTCAAGCCCAGCCGCCGGGCATCGTCGCCCTGGGTGGGCCCGTGGCTTTGACCATCGAAGCAACCGACGACGAGCTGAGCGGGGTGGCCCGGGTCGAGGCGGCCTTCGACCTGGCCCGAAGCGGCAAGTTTGGCATGCCGCCGCCGCAGGCAGCCGTGCAGGGCGAGGACGGGCTTTGGCGCATTGCCGTGCCCGCCGCCGTGCCGCCGGGGCCGCACGTCCTTCTGGTGAGAGCCACCGACGCGGTCGGCAACTCCGGGCCCTACGAGCGCGTGCGCATTCGAGTTGCTTCGCCGGAAGAGGCCATGCTGGCGGCCAATCCGCCGCGACCGGTGAGCGGCACGGTTATTTACGGCGGTGCTCCGGCCGCCAATATCACCGTCACCCTGGCCTCGGCGGCACCCGTGGTGCCCGCCGCGGCCCCCGCGCCCGCGCCGCAAACGACCACCACCGACGCCCAGGGCAATTTCACTTTCGCCGCGGTCCGACCCGGCGCGTACAAAGTTTCGGCCCAGGGCGTCGTGCGCAACAAACGCCGCCAGATCGAAGCAGACGTGCAGGTGACGGCTCCGCCCAGTCCGCTGGCGCCGCTGGAATTGAAGTTGCCCTAGCCTGCATTTCCCACCAGGTCCTGTTGCGGCGACGAACGTTGAAACGGCGGGCTGCGTTGCGCTTCGCGGCTCGTCCTCAGCGTGTTATCAACACGCCTCCGGTCGAACCACTCGCACGCCTTGCCACCGCCCGCCTTGCGCCGTCTCGCGACGAACCCGGTGAGAAATGCGGGCTAGCCACTGGGGGCGGTGCTGATTTGGCATGGTTCTTCGGGAAAATTCGTGGGCGGAGCGGTTGGCGTTGATGCCTGGCTCGTGGCAGTTAGTGGCTCAAGCTCGGCTAGCTCGGGCTCGCAGGCAGCAGGGTGCGCCCTGCCAGCGCTTCTTGTCGCGTGCGTCGCCAGGGGCCTGGCGGCCTCGGCGGGGCGAGCTGGCGCTCGGCGACGGCGAAGCGGGTGGCAGGGCTGGGAGACCGGCTTTCCCCTTGGAAAGGGATCCTTTCGTTAGCCCCTCCGCCGTTTTCCAGCGAACTGTCGAGCCCGAGCTGAGCGCCACAACGCAATCCAAGACTGAACGCCAGGGAACTTTCGTAGCCGCAATGACCCACGGAAATCCCTGAAGAACCGTTGCCATGGTAGGGCCCCAGAGCGGCGCCGCTCGGTTGAGACCACCCCTGCTGGGCCGCCGAGGGCGGGGCGCCTATACTGCCGGCCTTCGCCATTGGCTCGTTCGCGGCCCACCCTGGCATGCCGCCAAAGTTGGGCGGCGCTACCGGCGCGGCCCAGCCCGTTTCGCCCCGAACCCAAAGGTAATCAACGGCTGACGATGAGCCCCAAGCCCGCGGCCAACCACACCGACGTTTCGGCCAATCGCCTGGCCAGTCTCGACGTGTATCGAGGGCTGGTCATGTTTCTCATGTTGGCCGAGGTGCTGCGGCTGGGCGCGGTGGCGGCTGCCCGGCCAGAGAGCCGCCTCTGGCAGTTCTTGGCATGGCACCAGTCGCACGTGGAATGGGTAGGCTGCTCGCTCCACGATTTGATTCAGCCCTCGTTCTCGTTCATCGTGGGCGTGGCGATGCCGTTTTCGCTGGCGGTCCGCTCGGGCACCGGGCAGTCGAGCCTGAGAATGACGCTGCATGCTCTCTGGCGGGCCGTCGTGCTGGTGCTGCTGGGGGTGTTTCTGCGGTCGACCTCGTCGTCGCAGACCCGTTGGACGCTGGAAGACACCCTCTCGCAAATTGGGCTCGGCTATTTCTGGCTGTACCTGCTGGGTGGCTGCAAAGTGCGCACCCAACTGGTAGCGCTGGCCGTATTGTTGGTGGGTTACTGGGGGGCCTTTGCCTGTTACCCGTTGCCGGGCACGGATTTCGACTGGAGCCAGACCGGCGTGGGGCCCGATTGGCCGCACCACCTTGCGGGGTTTGCCGCCCATTGGAACAAAAACACGAACCTGGCCTGGGCTTTCGACCGCTGGTTGCTCAACCTGTTTCCACGGGAAAAGCCGTTCGAGTTCAACGGCGGCGGCTATGCCACGCTCAGCTTCATTCCCACGCTCGGCACGATGCTCCTGGGGCTCCTCGCCGGCGAGCACCTGCGCAGTCCCGGCAGCGTGGTTGCCAGGTCGGGCCGGCTCTGGCTGGCGGGGCTGCTGCTGCTGGTACTGGGCTGGGGCCTGGGCGTGCTGGGCATCTGCCCCGTGGTGAAGCGGATTTGGACGCCCAGTTGGACCCTGTTCAGCGGCGGTTGGTGCTTGTGGCTATTGGCCGGGTTGTACCTGGTCATCGACGGCTGGGGCTGGCGCCGCTGGTCGTTCCCGTTCATGGTCATCGGCATGAACTCGATTGCCGCGTATTGCCTGGCCGCGCTGGGCGAGGGCTTCGTCGCCCAGAACTTGTCGATTCACCTCGGCCACGCGCCATTTCAAGCGCTGGGCGAGGCCTACGAACCGCTGCTGCATGGCGCGGCGGTGCTGCTGGTATTCTGGCTGGTCCTGTGGTGGATGTATCGCCACCGCGTATTTGTGCGCATTTGACGCTCCGCGCGTTGGCGTTCGCCAATTACCCGCTCCGTTGCCAGTGCCTGGCCGGGAAGTGAATCGGGACCAGGCCGCTCGGTTGCCGGGCAGCGACCGGGGACCAAACCGCCGCCGACTGGCCGCCAGGTCTGGGCGCGGCGGCACACCAGGCGATTGCCCTGGGGGCAGGCGGGCCTTACCCGCTCGGCGCGCGTGCTAACGGGGCGCGTCCACTTGGCCGGGCTGCCGAACCAGGGGCCGGCTGGCCATTGGCTGCCCCGCGTCGGGGGCGCTCCAGGGAAGCCAGCGGGCCAGTTGGTCGGCCTCGCGCGTGGCGGGCAAGGTCGGCCCGGCCGCGGGGGCAAGCGCTCGAACCAGCGCGGCCAGTGGCTGAGTACCCTGCGGCTCGCGCACCAGCGGCCCTTGGCGATCGATGAGAATGGCCCCCCGTTCGGCCGGCGAGCCCCGCAGCGAAACGCCCGCGGCATCGAGTACCACGGCCATCTCCAGCCGCTCGAATTCGACGACTCGGGCGCTGCTTTCGCTCAGCCGCCGAGCCTGGGCCGTACCGAGCGAGGTCATCCAGGCATCGAGCAGACCGCGACTTACCTGCCCGGGGCCCGCCGTAACGGCGCCCGCCCAGTACACCAGCCGCCCGTCGGCAATTTGGGCCCGGTCGATGCGCACCTCGGCCGTACCGCTCAGTTGGTGCGGCAAGCGCCCCGCCACCAGCGGCTCGAGCTGCACTTGGCTTAGCCGGCCGGCCACGTCGGCCGTCCAACCCGTGGAACCTTGAACGAGCCGCACCTGTCCGGTGAATTCGCTTTGGTGGCCGAGCGAAAGGTGGCTTTGCCAGGGCATTCCCAAGAGCGCTATCGGCCAAGGCGATTGGTCGGTGCGGAGCTCGACCGTCGTAACGGCCGGCGTTTGGTTTCGGTCGCGGGTAGCGCGAATTCGGCAGCGAGCGACCTGGTCGCCGCGGGCCAGTTCACATGCCAATTGCCAGGCGGGGCCGGCCGCGGCTTGCTCCCAGCGCAAGTCGATCGGTCCGAGCGTGAGCGGTTCGGCCAGCGTGTGGATTCTGGCCGCGGCGACGAGCAACTGACAGCGGCGCGGCGGCCGCGGACCACGGCCGGTTAAGCTAGACTGCAGCAGCCGCTCGGCCTCGACCCACTGCGACCCTTGAAACTCGGCGCTCGCCGCCCGCAACAGCAGACCCTGGGGATCGAACCAACCGTCGAGCTGGGGGAAACTGGCCACCAGTTGGCCCGACTCGGGCTGCTCCAGCCGCAGGTTCTCCCAGCGAATCTGACCGGGCCGTGGATGGGAAACGCGGCTGCACTGGGCCTTCAGACCCAGCGTGTCGGCCAATTGCCGCACACGGTATTGACGGTACCGTTCGCTCCGCAGCCCCAGGACCAGGGCCAAGACCAACGCGGTGGGCAGTAAGCACAGGGCGAGAAAAGCCCTGCGGCACCACCGGCGTCGGGTTCGTTCGGCCACCAGGAACATCCGTGTCCCCTGCGGCAAAAGCCGTGGATTGTAGGCTGCGGTACCAGGGCCGGCCGCCGACGGTTAGCGGGCTTCGGCCAATTCGTGAAACAGTTTCCAGCGGGCCAGCATCTCGGCCAGGCTGTCGCCACCAAATTTATCGACCATCGCGGCCGCGACCTCGAAGGCCACTACGTTTTCGACAATGACACTTGCCGCCGGCACGGCGCAAACATCGCTGCGTTCGTAGGCGGCCGCCTCGGGCTGCTTGGTCGCCAGGTTGATCGACTCGAGCGGCTTGCGCAGGGTGCTGATCGGTTTCTTGGCGGCCCGAATGACCAGCGGCTGGCCGTTGGTCATTCCGGCTTCGAGCCCCCCGGCGTTGTTCGTGGGGCGAACGTAGCCCAGGTCCGACTGGGCGCGGCGCTGGGGGTCGAACTGAATCGGATCGTGGACCTGCGAGCCGGGGCGGCGAGCCGCTTCGAAGCCGAGCCCGATTTCCACCCCCTTGATCGCCTGGATCGACATGACGGCTTGTGCCAAACGGCCGTCGAGCTTGCGGTCCCACTGGGCATGAGAACCCAGGCCGAACGGCAGCCCTTCGACCCGCACCTCGATAATGCCGCCCAGCGTGTCTCCCTCTTTTCCGGCGGCGTCGATTCGCTGTTTGATGCCGTCTTCTTCGGCGGGGTTCAAAATGGCCAATTCGCTGGCGTCGCGCAGCGCGCGCTGGGCCTGGAGCGAGCCGGCCCCTGGTTCGGCGCGAATTCCGCCCAGCTCGACCACGTAGCCGAAGACCTCGATCCCAAACGGCAGCAGCAGTTGCTTGGCCAGCGCGCCGGCCGCCACGCGAACCGCGGTTTCCCGTGCGCTGGCTCGCTCGAGCACGCCCCGGATCGAGCCCAGATACTTAATCGCGCCGGTCAAATCGCCGTGGCCCGGCCGGGGGCGTTCCAGGTCACCCAGGCCTTCGAGCTTGTAATCTTTATTCACCACCTGCAGGGTGATCGGGCTGCCGAGGGTTTGGCCGTGCCAAATACCGGTGAGCAGGTCGACCTGGTCGGTCTCGATACGCTGCCGGCCGCCGCGCCCGTAACCCCCTTGGCGCCGCCGCAGCTCGCGGTTGATGGCGTCGGTATCGACCGAGACCCCGGCCGGGAACCCATCGACCAGCGCAATCAAGGCCTTGCCGTGCGATTCGCCGGCGGATAAGTATCGCAACATATTGCTGGCGAAATGGTTAGGTCGATGTAGCCCGGGGGCGAACGCCCGCCTCGGACAGTGGCATTCTAGTCCCAATGCCGGCGCCGAACCAGGGCGAAATCAGCGTGCCAGCGATCGAAGCCAGTCTGTATAACTAGCAGCCCTGCAACACCTTGCGGCTCGGGCCGGCTAACCGCCAAAGGGCTGCCCGGTCAGGCGTTCAAAGGCCTCGACGTATTTGGCCCGAGTTTCCCGGGCGACCTCGTCGGGCAAAGGGGGCGGCGGACTGTTCTTATCCCAAGTGGTCGTTTCCAGCCAATCGCGAACGAACTGCTTGTCGAACGAAGGCTGTGCGCCACCCGGCTGGTAGCGGTCGGCGGGCCAGAATCGCGAGCTGTCGGGCGTAAGCACTTCGTCGGCCAGCAGCAGCTCGCCAGCGACCCGCCCCCACTCGAGCTTGGTATCGGCAATCAGAATGCCCTGGCGGCGGGCATGGTCGGCGGCCTGCCGGTACACGGCCAGGGTGCGCTCGGCGAGCTCGGCCGTAAGCTCCACGCCGATGAGGGTCTCCATCTGCTGCCGGGTGATGTTCTCGTCGTGGCCGGTCGCGGCCTTGGTGGCCGGCGTAAAGATCGGCTCGGGAAGCGGCGAGCTTTCCACCAGGCCCGCGGGCAACTGCACCCCGCAGACCGCGCCGGTTTGCCGGTACTCTTTCCAGCCCGAGCCGGCCAGGTAGCCCCGGGCCACGCATTCGATGGGGACGATTTCGACCTTGCGGACAAGCATCGAGCGTCCGCGCAGCAGCCCGCGATCGGTCCCCGGGGGAAGGGGCATCTGGTCGACGTCGAGCGTCAGCAGGTGATGGGGAACACCCAGGCGGGCAAACCAGAACGCGCTCAATTGGGTCAGAATCCGCCCTTTGTCCGGAATGCCGGTGGGTAAGATCCAATCGAACGCGCTAAGCCGATCGGTGCTGACGATCAAGAGTTGCTCGCCCAGGTCGTACAGGTCGCGGACCTTGCCCCGGCGAGCGGCGAGTCCTGGCAGGTGGGTTTCGAGCACGACACTCATTGGGTTGAGCCCAGGGGTGCTAGCGGCGCAGTTCGCAGGTGGCCCCGCGGAGGCAGAGGGCCCGGGGCGCCGAGTATAGAATTCGCCGCAGGCACCGCCCAGTAGCCCTAGCCGTCCGTTGCAAAAAGCCCTCGTAACCTATTTCAACCTCGCCAAGCGCCGAGCCAAGCTCGTCGCGGCTCGCAGAATAACGACTTACACCGCTATTCTGGCCTCGCGTCCCTGCGATGACGCAGCCCGGGGAATTCTTCAACAGGCTGCTGGGGGCAAAGTGGCTTGCCCCCCCGGAATCGGAGGCTAGTCCCCCCCGATTGCTTGCTGCCTAATTCATCCTCGGATAGACTCGCGCACGCAATACGCAGCAAAGTACTACCCAATAACCGATCGCCCCGGGGCGGGGCCGCGGTTTCGCTCGGGCCTGGCCGGGATGGCGTTGGTCCGGACCGGTTTTGGCGGATCCACTTCGGGAACCTGCGCCAGGGGTCGCCGGGACGCGACCCGGTCAGGAAGTCGTTCACGATGGGCGTCATGCATTTCACCGTTCATTCGGCCGACTTGCTGACCACCGACGTATTGGATCGGGCCTGCTTCGTGGGTGCCGATTTCGTGCCCTGGCTCACGCGGTTTCGCCGCACGCCGCAGGGATTCGATCTGGAACGCGACTCGAGCGAATCGGGCAATCTGCGGATGCCTTGGCCGGTCGCGGGTCACGGCGAATTGATGATCGCCACGGCAAGCTTGATGGAGCGCTCGGCCGCGTATCAATTGGAGGTGGAGCTGGCGCGCGGCAAGCTCAACCAGGTGCGCAATCAACTGGCCGATTGGCAGTCGCTGGGCCTGAGCACGCCGGCCGCGGTGACCGAGCGGGTTGACGACGCGATTCGACACTTTGCCCGGGCGGCCACGGTTCAGCAGCATCCGGCCCAGGCCGCCGAAGCGGCCGAGGCGGCGTTGGCGGCCAGCACTGACGCGGCCCGCGCGCTCGGCGCGGCTTACGCCGATCAGGCGATCGCGGCGCGGCGGCGCGGCGGCGGGCGCATCGACGCGGTGCTCACGGCGGGCCTGGGTAATCAACTGCCCCGGCCCGCAGCCACGGCCCAGCTACTTTCGGCCTTCTCGGCGGCGGCCGTACCGATGAATTGGATGGAGATCGAATCGAACGAAGACCAGTTCGATTGGAAGCTGACCGACCAGCAACTCGATTGGTGCCAGCAAAGCGGCCTGCGGGTAGTGGCCGGCCCGCTCGTGCGGCTCGACCGCTGGGGCCTGCCCGATTGGCTCTGCCTCTGGTCGGGCAATGCCACCCGGCTGACGCGATTCGCCAAACAGTACGTCGAGCAAGTGGTTCTCCGTTACCGGGGACGGGTTCACGCCTGGTACGCGGCCACTCGACTGAACTCGGAAAACGGTTTGGATCTGGGCGAGGAGCAAACCCTGCGGCTGGCCATGGAAGTGCTCAGCCACTTGCGTCAGGCCGACCCGAACACCCCCATCCTGCTGGGCATCGATCAGCCTTGGGCCGATCATCAGGGGCACCGCGAATGCGATTTGTCGCCCTGGCATTTCGCCGATGCCCTGGCCCGCTCCGACTTGGGCCTCACCGGGCTGGTGCTTGAATGGTCGCTGGGCTACTACCCCAGCGGCTCGCCGGCACGCGACCTGATCGACCTCAGCAAGTTGCTCGATTTTTGGAGCATCCTGGGGCTGCCGCTGCAGTTAAACCTGAGCGTGCCTTCCGCCACGGGCCCCGACCCCCTGGCCCGTTCGTCGGCGCGGCCCGGCGAGCGATGCTTGCCGGGGGGCCCCTCGCTCGAATCGCAAAAAGCCTGGGTGGAAACCTATCTGCCGCTGATCCTGGCCAAGCCGCTGGTGCGGGGAGTGATCTGGAACGAGGTGTTCGATGCCGGCCTCCACGACCTGGCCCACGGCGGGCTGTTCGACGCGGCCGAGGCGCCTAAGCCGGCGCTGGCTTCGCTGGCGGCCGTTCGACGAATCGCGCTGGGGTAAGGCAACGCGCGCCAGGCCACGCGAGGGAAGCAGAGGCCTTGTCTGGCGGTCGTATTGGAGGGCGCGAAACCGGCTGCCATGGGCGGGCTTGAGGGCCGAGCCCAGTTTCAATTTTGCAGGACCGAGACTCGCATCCCAGGGGGAAGTGTTCATGCTCCGCGGTAATTCGCTTCGCGCGGCGGTTCGGGCGATCGGGCTGGCTGCCTGTCTTGGTTTTTGCTCGGCCCGCGGCTTGGCCGGCGAGATCGACGTCGAGCATCCCGTGCCGGGCGTTGGCCCCGCCGGGCCGACGACGAAACTGAGCGGAGCCTACAAGTTCACCGAGGGGCCCGCCGCCGACGCCACGGGGCGGCTTTACTTTACCGATGTGCCGGTGGCCAAGATCTTCCGCCTCGAGCCCGATGGCCAGGTGACCGAATGGCTCGATTCGTCGGGCCGGGCCAATGGCCTGATGTTCAACGGCGCCGGGGAACTCGTCGCTTGCCAAATGACCGGCCAGGTCGTGGCCTTCTCGCTCGCGACCCGCGCGCCCCGGGTACTGGCCCGCTCGACCGGCGCGCACAAGCTGAACTCTCCCAACGATCTGGTTGTCGACCGCACGGGGGGCGTGTACTTCAGCGACCCGCAGTTTCCCACCGGCAAACAGCCCGACAACTCGGCCGTGTACTGGGTGTCGGCCGACGGCCAAACCCTGAACCGCCTGATCGAGGGCCTGAAAATGCCCAATGGGGTGATTCTCTCGCCCGATGAATCGACCCTGTACGTGGTGCCCACGTTCCAGGCCGAGATCATGGCTTACCCGGTGCTGGCTCCCGGCCAATTGGGGGAAGGCCAGGTTTGGGCGCGCATGGAGCAACCACCAGGGCGCGAGAACACGGGGGGCGATGGCTGCACGGTCGACACCGAGGGTAGGCTGTACGTAACCACCAACCTGGGCGTGCAGGTGTTCGACGCCCGGGGGCAAATGCTGGGCCACTTGGTGTTTCCCGTGCAGCCGTCGAACTGCACCTTCGGCGGCCCAGATCGCCACACGTTGTACGTGACCGCACGGACCAGCGTGTACCAGGTGCCGATGCTGGCCACGGGGCATGTCTTTCCCGGGGGTGGCGGGGCCAAATAGGTCGCGCCTTTTAGCCGCGCTCGCCCGCGAAGCCCCCAGAGCGAGCGAGCCGCTTTGCTCTCCCGGCCCGAGGGGGCTTAGAATGCGGCCCTGGGGGAAACTTCCGCCGCGGGGAGTGAGCGACGCGGTTGTCGCAAACGCCGCGACTTCGCGGAGCCGGCCTCTGGGGTCGGGGCGAGGTCGAACTGCTCTCAAGAGAGAATCGAGGTACCGCCATGGCTACGATGGTCGAAACGGTTCGACGGCCGCAGATTCGTCAGACCCAGTGTTTCATCGGCGGCCAATGGGTGCCCGCCCAAAGCGGCAAAACCTTCGTCACGTTGAACCCCGCGACCGAAGAACCGATTGCCCAGGTGGCCGAGGGAGACGCGGCCGACGTGGAGCAGGCCGTGGCCGCGGCCCGCCAGGCCCTGGAAAAAGGGCCCTGGGGCCGGATGGATGCCCGCGAGCGGGGCCGGCTCATGCACCGCCTGGCCGACCTGATCGAAGAGGAATCGGAGGAGTTGGCGGCGCTGGAAACCCTGGACAACGGCAAGCCGATTCGCGATTCCCGGGGAGCCGACCTGCCGCTGGTGGTCGACTGCCTGCGCTACTATGCGGGGTATGCCGACAAGATCCACGGGCAAACCATTCCGGTCCGCGGCAATTACTTCTGCTATACGCGGCGGGAGCCGGTGGGGGTGGTCGGGCAAATCATTCCCTGGAATTTCCCGATGCTGATGGTGGCCTGGAAATGGGGGCCCGCCCTGGCCGCTGGCTGCACCATCGTCATGAAGCCGGCCGAGCAGACGCCGCTTTCCTGTCTGCGAATGGCGCGGTTGGCGCAAAAGGCGGGCATTCCCGATGGCGTGATCAACGTGGTACCCGGCTACGGGCCGACCGCGGGCGCCGCGCTGGTCAAGCACCCCGGCGTGGACAAGATAGCCTTCACCGGGGAATACAAAACGGCCCAGATCATCATGCGCGACGCCGCGCCCACGCTGAAGCGGCTCACCTTCGAGTTGGGAGGCAAGAGCCCCAACGTGGTCTTTGCCGATGCCGACCTGGACGCGGCCGCCCAGGGGGCTCACTTCGGGCTTTACTTCAACCAGGGGCAATGCTGCTGCGCGGGAAGCCGGCTATTCGTTCAGGCGAAGGTGTACGACGAGTTTGTCGACCGGCTGGCGTCCATGAACCAGCACCGCAAACTGGGCGATCCGTTTGACCCCGCGACCGAGCAAGGGCCCCAGGTGGACCAGGCTCAGTTCGACAAAATCCTGCATTACATCGACCTGGGCCGCCGCGAGGGGGCCGAGTGCTTAACCGGCGGACAACGCTTCGGGCAGAAGGGCTACTTTGTCGAGCCCACGCTGTTCGCCGGCGTGGAAGATCACATGACGATCGCCCGCGACGAGATCTTCGGCCCCGTGCTATCGGTGCTGCGGTTCAACGATTACGACGAAATCGTTCAGCGGGCCAACGACACCTTTTACGGATTGGCGGCCGCGGTCTGGACCCGCGACGTGGGCAAGGCCCACCGGTTGGCCGCCGCCGTCAAGGCGGGCACCGTGTGGGTGAACTGTTACGACGTGTTCGATGCCGCGGCCCCGTTCGGCGGGTTCAAGATGTCGGGCCTGGGCCGGGAACTGGGCGAAAAGGGGCTGGAGGCCTACACCGAGACGAAGACCGTCACGGTGAGCTTGGCCTGAGCCCAGAAGGGAGAGCGCCACGGGCCGCCCAGCGGGTGACTGCCCCCAGGCTTGCAAGCCACACCAGCGCGCTCCAGGCGTGGCCGGCCGCCGTGGGTTCGGGCACGCTGGAGCCCACGGCACAGGTGCTGCCGAAATTGGCGGCCCACAGGGCATAGTCGCCGGCCCCCACGGAACCGCTGCCATCGAAGTCGGCCGAAAGCCCCATGCCGCTGGCGCCGAACTGCGCGGCCCAAAGGGCGTAGTCGGCGGCCCCCACCGTGCAATCGCCGTTGGCGTCGCCGATCAGCTCGGGCGTGGTGAAATCTTCGATGTAATCGCTCAGCGGGCCAATCTGGGCAACCAGCGTGTCGGAGCCGCCATAGCCGATGCCAGCCATGGCCAGAATCTCGGCTTCGCTCTTCAGCGGCACCCCGGCGCCGTAGGCCAGGTCCAGGGCGTCGAGAAACAAATTGGCCAGCAGCCCCTGCAGGGTCGTCATGATGTGGATGCCGTCGTGGACGAAAGCCGCCGTGGGGGTGGCGCCGAACTGGTTGGTCGACTCGAGCAGTAGGTCGACGTTGCCCAGCTTGAGGGTGCTGTGCGGATTGGTGTTGGTGCCGAAGATGGACTTGGAAACGTCGAAAATATCGACCAGCGCCAGCCCCCGGTCGATGGCCACCTGGCGGAGGCGCGTGTTCACCTCGGCCACCACGCTGGTCACGCGGTCGCGCCAGACGGCGTTGGGGTAGGCCGATTTCACCGCCGGCGCCACGGCGTAATCGGGAAAGTTGCCCAGTACCAGCTTGACGCCCGTGGGCAGCACGGTGTCGAGCGCGGTGGCCACATTGGTCACGCGCGACGACACATACGTCTCGATCTGCGAGGCGGACCAGTTGTTGTTGTAAATCTGGTTGTAGGCGGTGCTGCCGGGCGCGAAGTCGTTGGCGCCAATGAGCATCACGGCGTGCGAAATTCCCTTGGTTGCCACCTGGCCCGCCAGCCCGGTGTGCTGCCCTTCGGAAAGCAGCGTGCTCGAGGTGGCGCCGGCCCGAGCCCAGTTGTATTCATAACCGCCGTAGCGGGGCGAACCCCAGGTATTGCCCGGTCGACCCGCCTGGCTGGCGGTGGGGCCCAGGTCGAGGCCCCATTCCTGGTCGAGCAGCACGGTCCAGTTGCGGGCATAAGCTCCGTAGCTAGCTTCGAAATACTCGTCGCTCAGGCTGTCGCCCAGAACGCCCAGCCGAGTGATGCCGGCCTGGCTTGGCCGGGCCAGGGTGCTGGAAACGGCCAGGCCAACCACGACCAAGGCCATCCTTACCCGATTGCGCGACATGATTCGGCTCCGCCCGGGTGCCTGGAATCCGGCCGCGCCCCGGCCCCCGCAGGGGCCGCCGGAGGCAGGCGGCAGAACGCTGAACCTAACCCCTTTGGCGCGCCGTGGCAAACTCGGGGACCAGACACCCGCGCCGCGCGAAACCGCCAGCGCGGCTCAGGCCCGCGACAGAAACTCGCCGGTGCGAGTGTCGACCTTCACGCGAACCCCGGATTCCAAGTATTCAGGCACCTGGATGACCAGCCCCGTCTCGAGGGTTGCCGGTTTGGTGCGGGCCGTGGCTGAATTGCCGCGCACGGCCGGGTCGCAGTGGGTTACCTCCAGCTCGACCGTCAGCGGCACTTGAATGCCGACCGCCTCGCCGTTGTACAGCAGCACGCTCACCCCCTCGGTGGCTTCGGTCAGGTAGCCGATTTCGTCGGCCACGGACTCCGTGAGCAGCGAAACCTGGTTGAAATCCTGCTGGTCGAGAAAATGCTGATGCGTGGCGTCGGCGTACATCAGCTTCACCGCGCGGCGCTCGAAGTCGGCCAGGGGCAACTGGTCGGTGCCCTTGAGCGTGAAGTCGGCCTTTTGCTTGGTCAGCAGGTTCATGGCGCGGAACTTATAGAGCGTCGCGGCGCCGCGGGCCGAGGGGCTTTGCACCGAGACCGACTTCACCAGGCAAGGGGCGTCGCCTTGCACCACGAGCATGCCAGGCTTGATGTCTTTGGCCAACATGGCGAGTTCCGTCGACGTGGAAAAGTTCGGGGCGATTGCGGTTGCCACTGGGTGCGCCGCGCCGGGCCTTCGAGCAAAACCCGCCCGGGCAGGCGGTCGGCCGGCTACAGGAGCGTACCGGATTGCGGGTCGACCCCGATTCCGCCGGTCAACTCGGTGAGGGCTTCCAGCACCAACAACAGCGCGCCCGGATCGAAGGGGTCGGAGTCCTCGTCGGGTTCCGCGGTCCAGGCCACGCTGGGGTTAATGCGTTCGAAGTGCATCAGGTCGAGCCGCGAGTCGCAGGTGAGCAGGCGCTCCAGCGCCCGGCGTTCCTCGGGCCCCTGCCCTGGGGCGCGCATCTCGCGGGCCAGCGTCTCGCCTTGCAGGCGGACCTCGTCGCCGGTTTCAAAACTTACCTCGACCGCCGAGTGGTCGTCGGGGGCTTCGACCGTGAGCGATTCAAAGGCCCCCTCTTCCGTGGCCGCGGGATACGAAACCTGCATCCTTCCGGGCAAGCGCTGCAGGGCCCGGACGACCTGGTCCAAGCTGGGCCGCCGGTCGGCGGGGAAAAAGATAAAGCAGGTTTCCCGCCATTGGAATTCGTCGTCGAGCGGCATGGCCTCCTCCTCCTCGGATCCTTCTCCGACCGACGTTGCCCCCGGGGCGCCGGTCCGGCGACGCGGGAATTAGTATTCGTCTTCCTCGGCCCCCTCGCCCTGCCACGACTCGATCGCCCGCAGCATGGCGTCGCGCTCTTCGCGCGTGGCCCAGACCGATTCGTCGTGCTCCAGACGAATTTCGTAGTCTCCCTCGCGGGAGCAATCTTCGTCGCCACAAAAATGGGGCACGGCCGCGATCCAAAGCACGCGGTACAAGGGAATGTGTTTGTCGTCTACCAGCGAAAAGATCGACATGGGCCTTTCCTTCGTCCGCCGAGGGCCGCCCGCGGGGGGGCGGCCGCCAGCGAGCCGACTTCTTGTGACCAGTATGGTGGTCTATTTCTGGGCAGTTTGCACGCAGGGGGTACCCGCCGGGGCGCGCTCGGGCACCGCTGGCGCTAGGAATTCACTCCGGATAATTCGCGGCTTCGGCAGGCCGCCGCTTCCACGGCGGCGATCAGCGCCCCCCGCACGCCGGCTTGTTCCAGTACCTGTAGCCCGGCGATCGTGGTGCCCCCGGGGCTGGTAACCTGGTCTTTGAGCGCGGCGGGGTGCTGGCCGGTTTCGAGCACCATGGCGGCAGCCCCCAGCACGGTTTGAGCAGCCAGGGCCGTGGCCACCTCGCGCGGCAGCCCCATGCGGACCCCCCCGTCGCTGAGCGCTTCGATCATCAGGTACACAAACGCCGGCCCTGAGCCGGAAAGCCCAGTCACGGCGTCGAGCAGTTTTTCGTCGACCGGGTACGCGGTGCCGACCGCCGAGAGCAGCCGGCCGACCAGCGCGGCATCGGCTGCCTGAGAGCCAGGCCCCAAGCTAAACGCGCTGGCGCTTTTGCCAACCAGGCACGGCGTGTTGGGCATCACCCGCACCAGCCTTGGCGCGGGGCCCAGTCCCTCGGCCAGGGTGGCCAGCCGCACGCCCGCGGCGATCGATACCACCAGGTGGTCGGCGGAGAGCTTGCCCGCCAACTCGCCGAGCACCACGGGCATTTGCTGCGGCTTGACGGCCAAGACCAACACCGACGACTGGCGGGCCACGGCCAGGTTGTCGGCGGCGGCGCTTCCGCCGGTGAGCTCGACGAACTGCTCGAGCGCCTGCGCCACCGGGTCGGCGGCCCACAGGTTGCCGGGCTTCACCAGGCCCTGGCGCAGCAGCCCGGCCGCCAAGGCGGTGGCCATGCGGCCTGCTCCGATGAAGCCCAGTTTCAATTCGGCCATCCTGCTACCTCAGCGAGTCGACCCGTTCGCCGGTGCCCTGGCGCTGCGGCCAGCACGACCACCCCGGAACGCAATTATGCTACGCGAAATCGCCAGAGCCTCACAACCGCCCGGGCAGACTGGTTAAACCGGGCGGTTCCCTTGCCACGGCCCCGCCCGTCCAGGTGCGCAACGGCGGGGCTGAACGAACCTGGGACATCCCCGGGAAGAACCGTTGCCCGCCGCGACCGCGGAACTGGCCTGGACGCGGCCACGGGGTTTTGACACACTCCCCGGCCTTGTCTCGTTCGATCGAACACGGCACTCCAGCGGCCGCCTCCGTTTCGGCGCAACTGCGGGGGTGTTCTCTTCTTTGCATTTAGAGGACTCGCGACGATGACCCGAGTCATGCTCCTGGCCATTGGTTTGGCGGCATCGATCGGATGGCTATTGCCTGCCTCGCGGGCGAGTGCCCAGTGGAATCCTTTTCGCAAGGCCTCGTCGCGGAGCGTGCAGCCGATCGCGCCCGACCCGTTCGAAGACGCCGACCGCGCGGCGAACCGCCGCCAACTGCTGGGCGGCAGCCCCCTGGTACACGACAACCACCACCAGGACGACGACGAACCCGGCTGGCTGACCCGTTTGGGACAGGGAACCCAGGAGTTCTTCGCCGGCGCTCGCGACAGCCTGCGCCTGGGGGGCCGGCGGGAGAGCAGCGAACAGGGAACGCTGAGCGAGTACTCGCCCTGGTCGCAAACCGGCTCCGGTCGCAAGAAGCCCTCGACTACGAAGCGGGGTTGGTTTTCGGGTTGGTTTGTCGAGGACGAACCGCGGCAGGCCGAGACCGTGGAAGACTGGATCGCACAAGACCGGCCCAAGTAGTTCCGCTGCACTCCTCCGGCGGCCATCGGTTTTAGCCCAGCGCCGCGCGTCGAGCGCCAAAAGGCATTCCAGACGCGGGGCGTGCGCCGCCCGCTGGTTGGGGGGCCGGCAGCCGCCGCTAACCCCTGCTTCGCGCGCAAGCTTTCAGCCCATTCCGGGCGAGCTTCGCCGGTTGACCTGGCCTGGCGCCCCGGCTTCAATCCCAGGCAAGCGCGCCGCAATCCGCGGTGCGCGCCTGGCCGAGGGAGCCGACTGGCATGACTTGCTTCAAGCCCCTGCTCGCCGCGGTGCTGGCGGCTGTGTTGGTTCCGGCGGCCGCGCTGCTGGCCGCCCCAGGCGAACCGCCGGGCGCGGGCCGCGACCCGCTCAAGCTGCTTTGGGCGCCGACCGAGGCGGGCACCTGGGCTGAGATTCGCACCCCCGATCAATGGCCTGGGCGGCGCGAGGCCATTCTCGCTGCCATGCAAGAGGTGATGGGGCCGATGCCCGACGACACGCGGCGGGTTGCGCTGGAACTGGAAATTCGCGAGGTGACACGCGATCGCGGCGTGGTACGAAAAAAAATCTGGTACACCGCCGAGCCGGGAGATCGTGTGGGGGGCTGGCTCTTCCTGCCCGAGGGCCCCCCGCGGCGGCGGGCGGCCGTGCTCTGTTTGCATCAGACCACGACGATTGGCAAGGACGAACCGGCCGGCCTGGGGGGGCTTGAAAACCTGCACTACGCCCGGGAACTGGCCGAGCGAGGCCTGGTAACCCTGGCGGTCGATTACCCGAATTTCGGCGAAAGCCGCGTCGATGTTTACGAGCTTGGCTATGCCAGCGCCACGATGAAAGGAATTTGGAACCATCGCCGTGCCCTCGACCTGTTGGCATCGCTGGAAGAGGTCGACCCAGAACGGATGGGCGTGATCGGCCATTCGCTGGGGGGACACAACAGTTTGTTCCTGGCGGCCTTCGATACCCGGGTCAAGGCGGCGGTAAGCTGCTGCGGCTTTTGCCAATTCCGCCACTACATGGGGGGCGACCTGACCGGTTGGAGCCATCGGGGGTATATGCCCCGAATCGCCGAGCGGTATGGGAAAGACCCCGCGCGGATGCCGTTCGACTTTAGCGAGGTCCTGGCCGCGATCGCTCCCCGGTCGTGCCTTTGCGTCGCCCCCACGCAGGATGGGAACTTTGCCCGGGAGGGGGTTGCCGAGGCGGTTTCCGCGGCGGGGCCGGTGTACGAGTTACTGGGAGCCGCCGAGGGTCTGCAAGTGGTTTATCCCGAAGCGGCCCATGACTTTCCGCCCGACGCCCGCAAGGCGGCCTACCGCTGGCTCGAGGAACGATTGGGCGGGGTTGCCGACGCCCAAGTGTCTGGCCCAACGAGGGGCGGCCCTTAACCCGTTGGGGTGGCCCGGACCGGTGGCTCGGTCGGTTGGGCGCGCGGCGCCGCCCTCGGAAGGGGTCATCGCGGCAAGCATCGACACGGAGCGAGTTTGTGCCATTTTTCACGAGCTGCCGCTCCGGCAAGCTAATCTAGGCAATAGTTTGCTAGCTAAAATATTGCTAGGTCAAGACTTAAGCGAAAACGGGCGGGTTAGTTTTTTCTTGACTTACGCTTCCTCTCGGCTAGACTGCGGAAGCAGAACGGGGCGCGATCGACCAGGGGAAATGCCTAGATCGGGGATTTCGTGGCGACCATTGTGGGGGAGTTTTGCCCGGCGAGTCGTGCCGTCGAAGCGCTTCAGCGACCGTGGCGCGACGTTCGTCGCGGGCGATGGTGGCGCTGGCCTCGGTCAAGTGCCGTCGCACGAGAATTGCGGTAGCTCGCCGCGGGTTTGGAACACCAGAGCTGGGCACGCGGCGTAACGGGCCGCGGACCATTCTGCTGAGTTACATGAAACTACGTCAGCGGCCGGGCATTGGCCCGAGGCGGCTGAACGTTTGTTCGCATTGGGGCGCGGTGTAGGTTTGGCACGCGACCTGCGACAGCAGGTAGGAGCGTGGCCGAGGGGCGATGTGAAGGGAGTCGCGTCGACACAGCACCGCGACGACCGGGTTCGCGCAAGGACGGCCTTAGTCGGCCGCGCGACGCGGGGACCAGGTGCCGGTGATGTCAAGCGCGGTGGTGAAAGCAAGCGCGGTCATGAAATCAAGCGAGCCTTTTTCCTCATTTATCTCTATCGGTGAGGGTTGTTCCATGAAGCACGGTAACACGATGAAGGCTCGGCGGCCGGCCACCGGCCCGGGCGAGCGAGTGGGCTTCACGCTAGTGGAGCTGCTGGTGGTGATTGCGATCATCGGGATTTTGATTGCCCTGTTGTTGCCGGCGGTGCAGGCGGCCCGCGAGGCTGCCCGTCGCGCCCAGTGCACGAACAACCTGCGTCAGATTGGATTGGCGTTCAACAACTATCACAGTGCCCTGGGTTCGTTCCCGCCGGGGATGACGTTTCTGAACCCGCCGGTCGGATCGTTCGACATCAATAACATCGACGTGGTCTTCAACACCTCGGTCTTCGTGGCCTCGCTGCCCTACATGGAGCAGCAGTCGATCATTTCGATCTGGAACTTCAATGCGTCGTGGTACGGCCAGGTTCGCAACGCCGCCGGGATTCACCCGCTGGAAGTGGCCGTTCCGTCGTTCATTTGCCCGTCGACGTCGCACGAGAATCCAACCCGCGATCCGTACCTGCTCGACGTGTTGAACGCCGCGGCTTCGGTACTAGGGTCGGTTCAATTGCCCAACGCCGCATCGTTGTGCGATTACGCGGCGTGCAAGGGGGTTTCGGACGCCTGGTGCGGCACGCCCAATTACGTGGTCGATCATAACGATCCGGAATTGGTCAGCGGCCGCTCGATACCGGCAATCGGAACGGCCTATCCGCTTTCCAAGTTGGAACGCGGCATGTTCGACATCACGGTTCCGCGGGAAATGCCCTGGCCGGGTGCCAGCTTCTGCTGCAAGGAGAAAGACATTGCCGACGGCTTGAGCAACACGATCGCCGCCGGCGATACGGCCTTGGGCGTAGGGTGGCCGATTACCGACTGCGGTGCCCTGGGGGCTCCGCGGGGTACCGATATCAACGCCGGCTGCGAGCCCTTCTACATCGTGCCGGGATCTCCCGTCAGCGTGACCAAGACGCCGGCCACTTCTGGCCAGCGATTGGCCCCATCTTACTCGTCGTGGTGGCTCGGGACGCCGAACCTGGACCTGGTCGTTTCGGGTTATAACCTCTACGTGACTTCGCCGCTGGCCTGCACGCTGGATCCGATCAACAAGCGATTCCAGGGCACCACGGGTAGCAACACGAATGTCGCCGTGCACACGGTTGCCTCGATTTTGAATCAGGCGAACATGTTTAACTGCAAGCCCAGCCTGGACTGGGACGGAACCTTCGTTCGAGCCGGAGACGGCGTTCACCGGACGACGAACTTCCGTAGCGATCACCGCCAGGGTTGCAACATGCTTTACGCCGACGGCTCGGTGCACTTCATCGGCCAGACGGTCGAGTTGAGCGTGTATCGCGCCCTGTCGACGATCCGGGGGGCAGAACCCGTCACGGCGATCGAGTAACCTTCCGTTTCGAGGTGCTGAGCGTTCGATGGCGGGTCCGCTCGCCAGCCGATGGTCAGGCCTAGGAGCGTTACGTCAAGACTGCCCAGCCCCCTGGGAGGCGCGGCCTCCTGGGGGGCTTTCGCATTTCCGAGTTGGCAACTCACGCGAGTCGCCGCGGTGACCTGCGCCGGTTGGCGCCGCCCTGCTCGGCCGAGTGGTCCAACCTTGTTCACCTCCGGCCCAAGGGGCCGCGCTCGGAAATTCGGTGTCGCCGCCGAATTGTGTGAGTTGCATCGTGCGAGGTGCCCCTTGACGAGGGACCCTGGGAGTTTCAAATTCACGAGCAGCGCGGGTCAGGATATCGACGGAAACCGCCGTCGTCCGAATCAACAATCAAAACGAGGGGAACCCAACGGTGCGACAATTTACACAGGAACGTTTGACGGCATGGGCCGGGGCCATGCTGCTGGCGTTGGTCGTGGGGTGCGGCGGCGAGCCTAACTACGAGCGCAGCACCGAGCCGGCGCCGGACGCGGCGGATCGCATCGCGAAGATGGTCGCCAAGATTTCGACGGACGCCGCATCGACCACCACCATCGAACGGCGCGCCACCTGTGGCATGTTGGGTGGTTACGGGAAAGTCGCCGAATCGGCGTTGCCGGCGCTCGAGCAGGCTGCCTCGCAAGATGCCGATGAGTCGGTCCGCAAAGCGGCGGCCGAAGCGGTCGAGAAGATCAAGGCGGCCATGGCGGCCCCGGCCCAGTAGCTTGCTCGGGCCCGACCCGAACCAGGCAATTTCTAACGGTGCCGATCGAACCTTGCGTTCGGTCGGCACTTTTTTTGCGGATCGATCAGGTTTTTTTTGCGGATCGATCAAGGGGACCGGCTGCCAGTCGCACCGGGCAGTCGCACCCGCCCCCCAAGCCAGCCTAGTGACACCTACCGTCGAAGGCGCTGCGTTTGAGTTCACCGATCGGCGTTTGCTTCAGGCCGACCAGCCCCCCCTCGCCTAGGTGGCGGGAAAATTTTGACAACCGCCACCGCCGCGCATTACCATCAGGCGTTGACTCGATAGATCGTTGAACTGGGCGAACTTACGACACGCTCGCCGGTAGAGAAAGGCGAGCAGGGTCAGGGCCGGCCGATGCCGGTGTTCCGTCCGCATTCTGTCTGAGAGTTTCCCACGCAACACACCGCATTGGTTCCCTCCCCCGAAGCTGCGCCGAGGCCAACCCTGCAGCCGTGCGCTGTCCGGTCGTTGCCCTGAGCGGCTTGAAGCCGAGAGACAGGTCGGGCCACTATGATCCCTTGCTTGCGACGCATGCAGTTTGCTGGGCGCTTGGTCGGCCAGGGGGCCGTCTGGTCGGGCCTGGTTGGCGTAGCCGCTGGACTTATGGTGCAGGTGCCCTGCGTGCTGGCACAGCCGCCTTCGCTGTCGTTTGTGGTGCCGGCGGCCGTCGTGCCGGGCCAGCCGACCGACGTCACTTTGTACGGCGGTGCTCTGGAGGGGGCCGTGGGCGTGTGGACCTCGGCGGGGGCCGCCGCCGAGCTCACTCCCGGCCTGGAAGGCAATGGGCAGGAGGGGGGCAAAGTTTCGTTCCGCATTACCGCCGGGGCCGGGACTCCCGAGGGAATCTGCGGGATCCGAGTGGCCACCGGCCGCGGGGTATCCGAGGTACGGCTGCTGGCGATCGACTCGCTGCCGGCCGTGGTGGAAAACGGTGCGAATAAAACGCGCGATACGGCCCAGGAAGTGACGCTTCCGGTCGCCATCGACGGGGCGAGCGAAGCGGAAAGTTTCGACTACTTCAAGTTCACGGCCCACGCCGGCCAGCGGGTGACCATCGAGGCCCTGGCGCAGCGGCTCGGTTCGCCCCTGGACCCGGTGATCCGCCTGCTCGATCAGGCCGGCAATGAATTGGCCTACAGCGACGACGAACCAGGGATTGGTTCCGACAGCCGCCTGGCCTATGAAATTCCCGCTGAGGGAACCTATTTGTTGGAAGTGGGCGATATTCGCTATCAGGGCTCGGGCGGGCACCGCTATCGCCTGCGGCTGGGCGATTTTCCCCTGGTCAATGTCGCGTATCCTCTGGCCGCGCAGCGCGGCACCTCGGCCGAGCTGGGCCTGGTTGGGCCGTCGGTTGATGGGTCCACGGTGATTCGAACCACGGTCGATGGCACGGCGCCCGAACGGCTTCGGCTCACGATCGCCGCGCCCGAGGGCCAGGGCAGCACCTGGGCTGGGCTGCTGGTCGAGCCGCTGCCCGAGGCAATCGAGTTGGAACCCAACGACGCCCCCGAGGCGGCCTCTCCGGTCTCGGTCCCCGGCGGGGTGAGCGGCCGTTTCGAAACACCGCAAGACCGCGACTATTTCCAGTTCACACCGGCTGCCGGACAGCGGCTGCTCTTGGTGGGCCAGACCCGAACGTTGGGTTCGCCAACCGACTTGTTCCTGCGGCTCTACAAGGAAGACGGCACCCTGCTGGCCGAGGCCGACGACAGCGGCGGCAATGAAGGCGTAATCGACTTTACCTTTCCCGAGGCGGCCAACTACCGCCTGATGGTCGAGGATCTGAACCGGCGGGGCGGCCCCGAGCACGCCTATCGCGTGGCGATCGTGCCCTACAGCCCGGGCTTCTCGCTGGCCGCCGAGACCGACCGGTTCAACGCCCCCCAAGGGGGCGTGTTTGTCGCCAAGGTAACGGTTGCCCGGCGGGACTATGCCGGACCGATTACCCTTTCGCTGGAGGGGGCCCCGGAAGGAACCTCGCTGGCCGGCGAAACGATCGCCGAGAATGCCAACGAAACCGTGTTGCGGGTAACGCTACCTGCGAGCGCGGCGCCGGGGAGCCTGCTGCCGCTGAAGATTCGGGGCCAGGCCACGATCGGCGAAGCGACCGTGCGAAGCGTCGCTTCGAATTTGGCGCAGTTGCGGGGCTTGCTCAGCGGGCTGCCCAGCCCGCCGGCCGAGCTCGATGGCGCTTTGGCGCTGGGGGTGGGCCCCGCGTTTGGCGAGTTCATCAAGTTGTCGACCGATGTGACGCCGGCCGAGTACCCGCAGCTGGTGGGCAGCGCCACGCTCAAAGTGAAGGTGGAGAAACTGCAGGGCTTCGACGACGTGGTCGCCCTGGCCGTGGAAGGGCTGCCAGCGGGCTACGCGGCCGAGGTGAAAAACATTGAGAAAGGCCAGGCCGAGGCGGAACTGATTATCCGCGGGCCGCTGGTCCCGGCGCTGGGTTCGTTTCAGTTTCGCGTCGTGGGGGCGGCAACCCATCAGGAACAGCCGGGCCGAGCCGCCACCGAGGTCGCGGTGCGGGTGATTCGGCCGCTCAAGGTTCAGGTGGCCCCGTCCGGTCCGCTGACCGCCGGAGGCACCCAGCCGGTCAAGATTACGGTCACGCGCTTTGCGGGAAGCACGGCTCCGGTGACCTTGCGGTGGACTCGCTTGCCGCTGGGGGTGACCGGTGCCACCGAGATGGTGCTCGGAGAGGGACAGAGCGAACTGGAAACGCCGCTCACCGCGGCCGCCGACGCCATGCTGGGCGAAACGCCGCTGGAACTGGAAGCCGTGAGCGTGGTTTCCGGCCGGCAGATTTCCGCGACCAGCGAGGCGGCCAAGATCGAGGTGAAAATGCCCTAGCACGACTTGCCCGGGCGCGCCCGCGCACCGGAACCGGTTGCGCCACCCCCCAGTGACCGCGGGTGGGCCACCCCCAGGAGCCCCTGGATAACACACGCCGCCGAACCGAACGATTCTATTTCGCCGAGAGGTGCCATGATGGCTCGCCGAGAACTGCGCCGTGGTTGGTCGATGGGTTGGATCTTCTGCGCGACGGCGATGGCCGCGCTGGCGGGCCCCGCTTGGGGAGAGCCTGCTCAAGCCGGCGCTGAACTACTGCCGGTCGAGGTAGGGCAGCCCGAGCGGATCGAGGTGTTTCCCAGCGAGGTACGGCTTGATTCTCCGCGGCGGGAGATGCACTTGGTGGTGACCGGTGTCTATGCCGATGGCCGGGTGCAAGACCTGACGCGAGCGGCCGAATTCCGATCGAGCGCGGCGGAGGTGGCCCAGGTTCAGGGGTATCGGATCAGCCCGGTTGCCGACGGCACGGCCCAGGTTACGGTTGAGGTGGGGGGGCAAAGCGCCGCGATCCCGGTGACCGTCTCGGGCCAGGGGCAAGACGAACCGGTTTCGTTCGTGTACGGCGCGCTGGTGGCGCTGACCAAGCAAGGGTGTAATCAGGGGGCCTGCCACGGATCGCCCAGCGGCAAGGGGGGTTTTCGCCTTTCTCTGCGGGCGTACGACCCAGTGCTGGATACGGAGACCCTGATCCGCGAGGCGTTCAACCGGCGGACCAATGTGCTCGAGCCCGAGGCGAGCCTACTGTTGCGCAAACCGCTGATGGAGGTGGCCCACGGCGGCGGTCGGCGACTGGCCAAGGAGGATCCCGCCTATTCCCTGTTGCGCGACTGGATCGCCGGGGGACTTAAGCCCGATCCCCAGGGAGCCGCGACCTGCGAGCGGGTCGAAGTTTATCCCCGGCAGCGAGTGCTGACCTATCCGGCGCACAGCCAGCAGTTTGTCGCCCTGGCCTATTTCTCCGACGGCACGATTCGCGACGTGACCCGCTCGGCCGTGTTCACCAGTTCGGACGAGGCCGTGGCCACGGTCGATGCTTCGGGGTTGGTGGTGGCAGGCGACCAGGGAGAAACCGCGATTCTGGTGCGGTACCTGGAACACATGGAAACCGCTTACGTTACTTTTTTACGGCCCAAGGAAACCTTTGCCTGGGACGCTCCCCAGCCGGCCGGCTATATCGACGAGGCCGTTTACGCCAAACTCCGCGAACTGGAGATCAACCCCTCGCCGGTGTGCAGCGACGATGAATTTATCCGCCGGGTCTATCTCGACTTGATCGGGGCACTGCCCACGCCGCAGGAAAGCGAGGCCTTTCTGAGCGATACGGCGGCCGATAAGCGAGCCCGGTTGGTCGTGGCGCTGCTGGCCCGTCCGGAGTACGCCGAGTTCTGGGGTTTGAAGTGGGCCGATTTGCTCCGAGTGAACAACAAGAATCTGACCCCTTCCGGGGTGCATAAGTTCCGCCGCTGGATCGTGGCCGCCGTGCGCGACAATATGCCCTACGACCGTTTCGTGCGCGAGCTGCTGACCAGTACGGGCAGCACCTTCGATCATCCGCAGGCGAACTACTTCCGTTCCGCGGCCGACACCAACGATTGCACCGAAACCACGGCCCAATTGTTCCTGGGCATACGGATCCAATGCGCCAAGTGCCATAACCACCCCTTCGAACGCTGGACCCAAGACAACTACTACGGGATTGGCGCTTTCTTCAACCGGGTTACTCGCAAACCGGGGCCGCGCGCCGAAGAACTGGTGGTGGCCGTGGGCCGGGGGGGCGAAGTGACCCAGCCGCGCACCGGCCGGCAGATGAAGCCCTGGTTGCCGCTGACCGGCGAAGCCGACCTGGAGGGGGAGGCCGACCGCCGCGAAGCCCTGGTCGCCTGGATGACCAAATCCGAGAACCCGTTCTTTGCCAAAGCCCACGTGAATCGGGTTTGGGGACAGCTTTTGGGCCGCGGCATCGTCGAACCGGTCGACGATTTCCGTGCCTCGAATCCACCGTCGAACGCCGCCCTGCTCGATCAGTTGGCGGCCGATTTCGTCGCGCACGGGTTCGACCAGAAGCAACTGCTGCGGACCATCGTGGCTAGCAACACCTACCAGGCCAGTGCCCGCACGACGCCGACGAATCAGAACGACGTGAAATACTTCTCGCATGCCCGCACCCGTTTGCTTTCGGCCGAACAGTTGCTCGACGCCATTTGCCGGGTGACCGGGGTCGAGGAGAAATACGCCGGGTTGCCGGCGGGAACCCGCGCGGCCCAACTGCCCAGCCCCGACGTGGGAAACTACTTTCTCAAGGTGTTCGGTCAACCGGCCAGGGAAATGGCCTGCCAGTGCGAGCGGTCGAGCGAATCGAACCTGTCGCAGGCGCTGCAAATGATTAACGGGCCGCTAGTACACGAGAAGCTGCGGGCCGACGGGAATCGAATTCGGCAGTTGGCCATCGAGGGCAAGAGCGATGACGAAATCGTGACCCAGCTTTACCTGGCGGCGTTTTGCCGGGTGCCGAACGAAGCCGAACTGTCGGCCGCCCGCAACCACATCGCGGCGCAGGCGGACCGGCTCCAAGCGCTGGAAGACGTGTGCTGGGCGGTACTCAACGCCAAAGAATTTCTATTCCAGCATTAGGGCGGGCCGGAACCCGCAATTTCGCGGTGCGGCTGAAGGCTCGGGCTCGACTCGAGCGCGCTGGTGCCCGACGGCTGGCGGCCCCAGGGGCCTCGTCGGTTGCCTTTCCGCTCGGTAGCCGGCGCGGCCGGAACAACCGCTACCACCGGTAGCGCGGCTGCGCTGCCGGGGTGCCTGTCTTTCGCGTAAGCGCTTCGCGCGGGCAACCTGCGCGGGCGGCCCTCGGCCGGCGGATTGGGGGCCCAACCACTCCGGCACGCCAGCCCCGGCGGTTCATGAGCTAGGCTTGCCCTGTCGCCTCGCCACGTTTCCACCGGGCGCGCGACGCCCCACTTAGAGCGGGGTAGTGCTTCTCAGTCTCTTCGGACGGCGCTTCCGCGGCCGCGGCGCATGCAATTGCAATTGGTCGATTCCGAGCAGGACCTGGCCGGGCTGCGCCAGGACTGGAATCGTTTGGCCGGCGGCAATCCGCTGTTGAGCTGGGAATGGGCCTCGGCCTGGTGGGCCGAGTTCGGAGTCGGCAACCGGCTGGCGGTCGTGGTCTGCCGAACCGGCGGCCGCGTGACGGCGATTGCCCCCTGGTTTCGGTCGCATCGCCTGCTCAGGGGTGCCACGCTTTCGTTCCTGGGCAGCGGCAAAGCCTGTACCGACTACCAGCGCATCCTGGTCGATCCGCAGATGGCCCTGGCCGATCTGGCCAGTCTGTCGGGCCGGCTGCTCGAGCTATTGACGAGTTGCGAGGCCACGAGCGGGCTCGACCTGATCGACCTGGAAGGCATGACCGCCGGCGAGTTGGCCACTGGGCTGTTCGTTCGCCGACTTGCCGAGGCGGGATACTCCGTCACTTCCCACCCGCTTCCCAACAGTTGGGTCGTGGAACTGGGGTGCGATTGGCCCCAGTTGGCCAGCCGGGTTCACCGGTCGTTTCGCCGCAAGCTCAAGAAGGCTGCTCGGCAAGCAACCAACGCCGCGGTTTCGTTTCACCGAGCCGAGTCGCCCGATGAAATCACCGCGGCCTGGCCCTCGTTCGTCTGGCTGCACCAACAGCGCATGGCCCAAAGCGGGCGGGGCCCGGGTTGCTTCTCCGACCCGCGCTTCGAGCGGTTTTTGCGCGCTGCGTCGCTGGCGCTCGCCGAGCGCGGCAGTGCCGAACTGTATTGGTGCGAAATCGATGGCCAGCCGGCCTCAGTCCAGTTGCACCTGCGCGGGCCGGAAACGGCGTATATGTATCAGTCGGGCTTCGACCCGGCGCTGGCGGCCTGGGAGCCTGGCCACTTGCTGTACTACTTCGTCGTGCGGGGCCTAATCGACGAGGGCTGCCGGTATCTGGATTTCCTGCGGGGAGACGAGCCCTACAAGGCCGATTGGACCGCCCGGCCGGTGGTTCTTTCGCGGTTGCGGTGCGTGGCTCCGCGCGCGTCGTCGCGCCTGCGGCACTCAGCAATTGCCCTGGGGCGAAAGCTCAAGCGAGTCGCCGCGGGCCGCCCGGCGACGCCCCCGCCGAAACGGCTGCCCGTGGCGGTCGATTCGCTACCTGCGGCGGTCAATTCGCTACCCGCGCCGGTCGATTCGCTACCCGCGCCGGTCGATTTGTTGCCCAGCGCCGAGGGCATGGGTATGGGAAGCCCAGAGATCTCGGTCGGCTGAGGCCGGCGTCGGAGAATGCAAAGGAATTGGCCGTTCGAACCCCTTCCGGACAAGCATCCGAATGACAACGACCGCGAACCAGAACCTGGCACCGCGCACTGAGTGCGCCGAGGCTCGGCCGAGCCGCGGGGCGGGACAGGCGCCGCGCGCGAACGAGCCCGACCTGCCCTCGCTGAACTTTTCCTGTCGGTTGCTCAGCAGCCCGGACGAAGCCGAACCGCGATTGCCCGCCTGGCGCCGGTTAGCCGAGACGGCACTCGAGCCGAACTCGTTTCACGAGCCCAGTGTGTTGATGCCGGCTTGGCGCCACTTGGACCCGGAGAGCCAGGTTCGATTGCTGGCCATCGAGGCCCCTCCCCGCGTGCACCCTCAAGGGGCGCCGGTGCTTTGCGGGCTGGTGCCGCTCGTCCGGCGGCGCTGGTGCTACGGCCTACCGGCGAGCTGCTGGGAGGTGTGGACCCACCCGTATTCGTTTCTAGGAACCCCGCTGGTGCGGAGCGATTGTGCCCGGGAAGTGGTGGACTGCCTGCTGGGCTGGGTGGGCCAAGGGCCCCTGGGTTCGCCGCTGTTTCGGTTGCCTATGATCGATGCGCGGGGGGAGTTTTTTCGGCACCTGATCGACTCGAACCACGAGACGGGCCGGGCAGCCTTCGTCCAAGACCAGTTCTGTCGAGCCCAGTTCGAAGCCGACCTCGATGCAGACAATTTTCTCAAGCGCCGCTGGTCGCGTAGCAAGCGACAGGGCACCCTGCGCTTGGAGCGCAAGCTAGGCCAGCTTGGCCGGCTGGAAACTCGCTGGTTCGAGTTGGGCGACGACCTCGAGGAATGGTCGGCCAATTTCCTGCGGATCGAAGCAGCCGGTTGGAAAGGCGCTCAGGGAACGGCGCTCGCTTGCCAGGAAAACCACCGTGAATTCTTTCGCGAATTGGTCACCCGCGCGGCGGTCGACGGCCGGCTGATGATGGGGCGGTTGGACTTTGAAAGCCGCCCCATCGCCATGATCGTCAACCTGCTGGCGCCCCCCGGCGGCTATAGCTTCAAGATCGCCTACGACGAGGGCCTGGCGAGCTACTCGCCGGGGCTGCTGATGGAGTTGGCCCTGATTCGGCGGTTGCATGCCCAGGGCATTCAGTGGATGGACTCGTGCGCCATGCCGGGTCATCCGTTAATCGAACCGATTTGGCCCGACCGCGCCGTGCGGCAGTCGCTCGTGCTTTCCACGGGCCGCCTCGGCGGCGACCTGGCCGTTTCCCTATTGCCCCTGCTGCGCTGGCTGAAGCGAAGCCTTTCGGGCCGGGCCTGCCCATCCGGTGGGCGTCGCAAGGCTTGCCTCCCAGCGCCCGAGCCCGGTTTTAGCCTGAACGAGGACACACCATGAGTGCCGTGCTGGAAACCCCGCGTTCTGCCCAATTGCTCAGCGGACTCGACGCGCGCCTGTTTCAAGAGCGTTTCAACCGGCGGCCGTTTCTCGTCGGCCATCACCTGGCCGATCACCCGCTGTTCGCCTTGCCCCGGCTCGTGGAGTTGGCCGGCCGTCTGCCCGAATCGCAGGTGGAGTACAACTCGGGTAACTTGCCGGTGGCGCAAGACCCGACGCGCACGCCGCGCAACGGGCTATCGATCGAGGCGACGATCGAGCGGATCGAACATTGCCAGTCGTGGCTGGTGCTCAAACACGTGGAGCTCGACCCCGAGTACGGCGACCTGCTGGATAGCTGCCTGGCCGAGATTCGGCAGGTTTCCGATAGCGTGTCGCCCGGCATGAAGCAGAAGGCCGGCTTTCTCTTCGTTTCCTCGCCCAACTCGGTCACGCCGTATCACATCGACCCGGAGAACAACTTCCTGTTGCAGATTCGGGGCCGGAAGACGGTGCACATGTTTCCGCAGGGAGATCGCGAGATCCTTTCGGAAGAAAGCCTGGAGGCGTTCTTCTCGGGGGCGCACCGCAATCTACCCTTTGAACCCTGGTACGACGAGCGGCGAGAAACCTTTGGTCTGTCGCCCGGTGACGGGTTGCATTTTCCCGTGGCGGCTCCGCACTGGGTGCAGAACGGCCCCGAGGTTTCCATTTCGTTCAGCGTTACGTTTCAGACCAAAGACTCAGCCGACCGGCGGTCGCTGCACCGCCTGAATCGGCAGCTTCGGCGGCTGGGCCTTCGCCCGCGCGGGGTGGGCGTTTCGCCCGCGTCCGATCGGGCAAAACTGGCACTGATCGAAGGGGTGCGGCGGACCAAGGCCCTGTTGGGGCGCGGCGACCGGTAGCGAGCCCTCTGGGCCGGACCCCGACCCCGGGGGCAATGATCCCGAGGCGCGGGTCCCGTGGCGCGGCGCCGCTCGGGCGCCCCGAAACGCTGGTACGCGCCGCCGGCGACGCCCGACCAGCCGGCTCGATCGCTACAGTCCGCCGTATCGGCGCGATGCCTTGCCGCATTCCCCCAGACTGGGTAGCCGGCTGGGGAGAAATGGCGACGACGTTGCCGATTGGCGAATCTTTCCTGAGCTATGTTCTCTCAGGCACCGGGTGTCTCCCCGCGGGGGGCAGGCATGTGGGGCGCCCGGGCCGGCGCGTCGTCGGCCCCGCTTGCACCGCGCCGTCGTGAGGCGGCCGCCAAGTCGCCGGACAGTCAATCGCGAAAGGATACGGGTCGTGGCTAGTTCGACGAATCTCGCCGGCAAGGGATCGATGGGGTTGGGGCGCGCGCCCGAGAAATCGAAGGAAGCCGAATTCGAGGACTTGAAGCGGCGCATTCACTCCAAGCTGGTCGACAAGCTCGACTTAACCCGGATCGGCGAAATGGAAGGGGAGACCCTTCGCCGCGAGATTCGGCTGGTGATCGAGCATTTGTGCGATTCGGAAGACACGCTGCTCAATCGCAGCGAGCGCGACCGGCTGGTCGAAGAGGTGCTCGACGAAACCTTCGGCCTAGGGCCCCTGGAACTGCTGCTCAAGGACAACACGATCAGCGACATCCTGATCAATGGGCCCAAGCACATTTATGTCGAGCGGCGAGGGCGGTTGGAAAAGACCTCGGTGCAGTTCCGCGACAACCAGCACCTGCTGCAGATTGTCGACCGCATCGTGTCGCGGGTGGGCCGGCGGGTGGACGAATCGAGCCCGATGGTCGATGCCCGATTGGCCGACGGTTCCCGCGTGAACGCCATTATTCCCCCGCTGGCGCTGGACGGGGCGGCGGTCTCCATTCGCCGCTTCGGCTCGAACCCCCTGAAGCTGGAAAACCTGCTCAACTTCAAGGCTTTTACGCCCGAAATGGTGATGCTGCTCGAAGGCTGCATCAAAGCCCGGTTGAATATGATCATCGCCGGCGGTACCGGTTCGGGAAAAACCACGCTGCTCAATACCCTGTCGAGTTTCATTCCCAATCACGAGCGCGTGGTCACGATTGAAGACGCCGCCGAACTGCAGTTGCAGCAAGAGCACGTAGTGCGGCTGGAAACCCGGCCCGCCAGCATCGAGGGCAAGGGAGCGGTAACGGCCACCGACCTGGTACGCAATGCCCTGCGCATGCGGCCCGAACGCATCATCATCGGCGAGTGCCGCGGTCCGGAAACGCTCGACATGTTGCAGGCCATGAACACCGGCCACGAGGGGTCGTTGACCACGATCCACGCCAATACGCCGCGCGACGCCATCGCGCGTATCGAAACCATGATCACGATGGCGGGGTTCGAGTTGCCGCTAAAGGCGATGCGCCAACAAGTGGCCAGCGCCGTCGACCTGATTATTCAGGCGAATCGGCTTCAGGGCGGCTCGCGCAAAATCACCCACATCACCGAAATCGTGGGGATGGAGCAGGACACGATCGTGATGCAAGACATTTACAAATTCGAGCAAGCGGGCATCGACGAAAACGGCCGGGCCTACGGCCGCTTCGTCTGCACGGGCGTGCGACCGACCTTTATGGACCGGCTGGAGTCGGCGGGGGTCCGTTTGCCGGCCAGTGCCTTCCGCCAACGCGTGATGCTCGAGGACTGACCGTGGCGCGTGCCCTCCGCCCCTGGCCTGGAAAGAACTTCGCACCATGAGTCCGATGCTCATTTCGATCGCGGCCTTCATCGGCGTCGCCGCCCTGGTCGGGTCGATCGCGCTACTGTTTCAGGAACGCGCCGATCGCAGCCACGAAGACCGATTGACCGCCTTCACCGGGTTGCAATCGCTAACTCAGAAAGACAACAAGAAGGCCAAGGCCACGCTGTTGGCCCAACCGCTCAGCAACGGCAAAGGGGTGCTCGAAGGACTGATTCGCCGCCTGGGCCGGTTCCAATTGATCTTCGAACAGGCCGATACCCGGCTCACGCCGCAGAATTTTCTCTTGATCTCGGCTGGCCTGGGCGCGGTTAGCTTCGTGGCCGGGTCCGTGGCGGGGCTTCCCTGGGTGTTTTTGCCCATGCTGACCCTGGTGGCGGCCGTGCTGCCCCTGGGTTACCTGATGTTTGCCCGCAGCCGCCGCTTGAAAAAATTCGGCGCCCAGTTGCCCGATGCCCTGGAACTGATCGCCCGGGCCTTGCGGGCCGGCCACAGCTTGGCGGCGGGCTTCAGCCTGGTTGCCGAGGAAATGACCGACCCGATCGCGAAGGAATTCGGGCGGGTCTTCGAGGAGCAGAACCTGGGCATCGGCCTGGACGAAGCCCTGCTCAACGTCACCGAGCGGGTCCCCAATTTGGATCTGAAATTCTTCGTGACCTCGGTGGTGCTGCAGCGCCAAACGGGTGGCGACCTGGCCGAAATTCTGGACAAGATCGGGCACTTGATCCGCGAACGGTTCAAGATCTATGGCCAGGTGCAAGCGCTGACGGGCGAAGGCCGGCTTTCGGGCGTGGTGCTCTTGGGGTTGCCGCCGGTATTGTTCCTAGCAGTGTACCGGCTCAATCCCGACTACATCATGGCGCTGTTTACCGACCCGATGGGCAAGAAGATGCTGGCCGGGGCGGTGTTTCTGCAGTTCATCGGCGCCCTGGTGATCCGCAAGATCGTGAATATCAAGGTGTGAGGTTACCGTGATCGCGCTATTCGCCTCGCTCAACTGGGAAGCGCTCGTCCCCTGGGCCGTGTTCGGCTGCATCGCCGCCGGCGCCTGGTGGCTGCTCGATTTCTTCAGTGCCGAGCGCAGCCGGGCCAACGAACGCCTGGACGAGCTCAAGAACCCGCTCGCCCGCCGCCGTGGGCCCGAAGGGGGCAAGACGGCCAAGAAGCGCGACCCGGTTACCCGGGCCCTGGAAAAGGCCTCGCCGGCCCTCTCCAAACCCTTGCAGCCCAAGACCGAGCAAGAGGTCGGCAGACTCAAGGCCCGCCTCTCCGCAGCCGGGTTCCGTAGCGACGCCGCCGTGAGTATGTTTCTGGGCCTGAAATTCGCGGGCCTGGTCGTGGGCTTTCTGCTGGGCGGCGGCACCATGCTGCTGACCCACGGGCTGGTGCAGAAAACGCTCTACACCTCGGTGATCACTGGTGGGCTGTTCTTTTACATGCCCGAGATCGTGGTCTGGTTGGCGACCAAGCAGCGCAAAGACGCGATCTTTCTCGGCCTGCCCGACGTGCTCGACCTGTTGGTGGTGTGCGTCGAGTCGGGCTTGGGACTGGATCAGGCCATGCGGCGCGTGGCCGACGAGATGCGGCGAACCCAGCCGGTGCTGTGCGACGAATTGTCGCTCTGCAACTTGCAGTTGCAGATGGGCCGTGCCCGCTCCGACGTGTTGCACGAGTTGGGCAATCGGACCGGGGTCGACGATCTGCGGGCCCTGTCGGCCATTTTGATTCAGGCCGAGAAGTTTGGTTCGAGCGTGGCCCTGGCCTTGCGCGTGCAAAGCGATTCGATGCGAACTCGTCGCCGCCAGTTGGCCGAGGAGCGGGCCGCCAAAACGGCCGTCAAGCTGATCTTTCCGCTCGTGCTGTTCATCTTCCCCGGTATTTTCGTGGTGCTGGTCGGTCCGGCGGCGATCACGATGGTGCGGCAAATGTTCCCGGTCATGGGCGGCTAGGCAAGCCGGGCGACCCAGGCAGCCCTGAAACGCCGCCGAAGGACCTGCGGGGCGTGCAACCTGCCCCCCACGGCCCGCGTCTGCCGGCCCGGGTTCACGTTCCGAACCAAGGGAACCGATAGGAAGAGAAAGCGAGCCCCGTGCCCCCGGCCTGCGCCGGAGTTGGCTGGGCAATGCCAAGGATGGTTTGGCTCTGGGGACACGGACCCCCAGAAGCGGCGGCAGCTAGCCGTATCAGGGAAGGATTCCCCATGCGTATTCGCTCGGTGACCGCCATAGCGGGGCTGGTCCTGTTGACCGTCGCCGCCGGAAGCGCTCAGGCAGGCTGGCTGAAGCGGGTGGCCAAGGCCTGGCATACCGAGTTTCGCCGCTCGCTGGTTTGGCCCGAACCCTTTCTACAGCAGGATCGAGAGGCGGTTTGGGCACCGCTGACCACCATGGTCTACAACGGGTGGCGCGATCAGAACACGCTCACCGACGAGCACTTCAAGGAGGGCACCGCCGAGCTGAACCAGGCCGGTCGCAACAAGGTTTGGCACATCGTCAGCCGGGTACCAGACCAGTTCCGGGCCGTCTTCGTTCTGCAAGGCGAATCGCCCGAGGCAACCGCCGAGCGGATTGCTCACGTGCAGCAGGTGGCGGCGGAACTGTCGACCGAAGCCCCTCCGCCCGAGGTGTTCGAGACCCAGACGGCGCCCGACAACTGGCCGGCCGACTACGTAAACGCAGTCGAAGGCAAATTCATCGAATCGACCCCCGCGCCTCGCTTGCCCGAGGTGAGCGGCAGCAGCTCGTCGAGTTCTTCAAGCGGGTCGTAGCGTGTCTGGCACCTAACGCCCCCCGGGCGGACCCCCGGGGTGGCGCATGCGTGTGGCGGAACAGCCCCGGGCCTGAATGGGCCGGGCTGGGCTCGCACGCCCGTGGTCGCAAGCCAGGACCCGGTTCGCCCCCGAGGGGACGTGCAGCCGATTGGCCTGGGCCCCCGGTTCCTCGGCGGGCTGTCGACCGACTGCCTGAGCGCCAGCAACCCTCACTTCCGCTACAGGCGACAGACTCCGGCGGCCGATGAATCGAGTGAGGGTTATTCCTGCTGCGCCGAAGGCACCGCTTGTTCCGGTTGAACGGTGGTGTTTGCTCCTACGCTCTCAGGAGCGGGGCTGGGAACCCTGTATTGTAAAGGTGGCCGGCCATGATCCAGCGCGAGTACCTTGCCAACCATCTCCCGACCCGTCGATCGCGCGGTCGACTGGCAAGCGGAGTACTGACCTTGGTACTGGCCGCCGGGGCAGGCGCTGCCCTGCCCGGCACCGAAGTGCGCGGGCAATCGGCGGGGGCGGTGCTGCCGCGACTCGGAGAGACCCAAAACCTCTCCAAGCAGCCCAACGTTTTTCAACGCATGGGACAAGGCATTTCGTCGGCCTTCGGTCGGCTGACCGGCCGGAAGAAGGACCAGATTGCCCCCAGCCCCAACAATCTTGACCGGAACGACCCGCTCTCGCTCTGGCACGACGACCCGAGCCCCGACGCGAACCTGTTCACGAAGCTGGCCGAAATGCAGGAGCAGGCGGGTAACTTGCGGGGAGCGGAGGAACAGTATCAAAAGGCGCTGTCGCAGCGCGGCAATCACGTTCCGGCCCTGCTCGGCCTGGCCCGGCTGCAGGATCGCCAGGGCAAGACCGAGGAAGCGGTAACGTACTACCGCCGAGCCATCGAAGCCGATCCGCGCGACCCCACGCCGCACAACGATTTGGCGCTCTGCCTGGCCCGTAGCGGCGACCTGGAGACGGCCGCGACGGAAATGGCCGCGGCGGTGGAACTCGACGGCACGCAGCCGCTGTACCGCAACAATCTCGCAACGATCTTGGTCGACCTGGGCCGATACCCCGACGCGCTGGAGCAACTCGTCCAGGCGCACGGCGGCGCCGTGGGCAACTACAACCTGGGCTACCTGTTGGCCGAACGGGGCCAGACTGGGCCGGCCCGCTACCATTTCTCGGAGGCCATGCGGCTCGATCCGCAACTGGCCGAAGCCCGCCAATGGGTCGAGTTACTGTCGCAGCCCGGGTCGGGTGCGCCTGCCCAGGCGTATGCCGACGTGACTTCGCTCGAACCCGAGGTGCCGGGATACCCCCAGGCGATTGCCCAACCGGCGCCGCGAGCGCCGCTGGCCGGCGGACCGGCTGGGATGGGGCAGGCCGATGGCCCTGAAGCACCGACGCCGGGAAATTTCCGCGGCGCGGCCCCCCCGGCGCTGGGACCAGGCACGGCGGGCCGCGCTACTCGCCCGCCGGCGCGCTACTAATCGCGCCGCCAGCCAGGCCGGAGAGTGCCTGCGCGAGTTGCCCCCATCGGGGCGCCACCCCCGGCCGCGGCCGCGGCGGGGCCTCAGGCGAAGTACCAGCACAATGCTAGGGTGATCGCCACGAGCCCGGCGGACCAAAGCCGATCGTTTTGCCACCAGGGGCGCTCGGCCAGGTCGGCATCGTCGGCCGAGAAACGGTACTTCTGCCAGAGATACTGTTCGCGCTCGGGGCTGCGCTCTTGCGGCCGGCACAGGCTAACCGCCGCCATCAGGAGGAAACAGGCCACGGTTACCAGCGCCGCGCGGTGAAACGATTGCAGCGTATGACCCCAAAATCGGCTGGCCAGCCAGGGAAACAAAACACTCAGGAGCGGGCACGCCAGAATGCTGGCCCAGGCACCGCTCGGCGTGGGCCAGGCCAGGAGGATTCCGGCCAGAAAGGCGACCAGCACGCCGGGCACCAGGTAGGCGTTGTAGTTGACCATTTGGTTGAAAATGCCAGCCTTCTGATCGCCAAAAACGAGCGACAGCGCGATCGAGGCGACGGTGATCGCCACCATCGTGAAGCGGCCTACCCAGATCAGTTCACGCTCGCCGGCCGGCGGGCGAAGATACTTGCGGTAGATATCGAAAGTGATTAGCGTCGCGGCCGAGTTGAGCATCGAGTCGACCGTGGAGAGCATGGCGCCAATGAGCCCGGCCAGCACCAGCCCCATCAGCCCGTAGCCCGCCGGCAAGAGCGCGCGGGCCAGCCCGGCGAAAGCGCGATCGGACTCGGCAACCGGGTCGAGGTCGAGGATGTGGGCGGCGGCCATGCCGGGCACGATACACAGAAACGGAATGAGCAGCTTCAGGTAGCCAGCGGTGATGATTCCCATGCGGGCATCCCAATCGCTTTTGGCCCCCAGGGCGCGCTGCACCATGAACTGGTTGGTTCCCCAGAAGTAGAAGTGCATCACCATCAGCCCGGTGAGCACTCCGGTCCAGGGCAACTCGGGGTGATCAGCGGAAAAGAAGACGTGAAACCGTTCGGGCTGTTTCTCCATCAGCCCCTGGAGCCCGCCGACGTTGGCGTGCCAGATGGCGGCCGCGGCGATGATGGCGGCGCCGACGATCAACAGCAGGGTCTGAAGCACATCGGTGTAGATCACCGCTTTCAATCCGCCGGTTACCGTGTACAGCGCTGCCACTCCCGAGAGCAGGCAAACCGCGTCGAAATAGCTCAGGTCGTAGCCACTTCCCGCGGTAAGGCTCTCGATGGTGACCGCGCCGAGCGCCAAGGCGCCGCAGAGCTGGATCAGGAGAAAGACGGTATTGGTGAGCGAATAGAAAAGCCGGGTCCAGTCGTCGTAGCGGCGACCCAGGTACTCCGAAAGAGTGTACACCCCCATGCGGCGGTACAAAGGGAGAAAGAAATAGCAGAGCATCATCAGACCGGCGATGGCACCGAACTCGAAATTGGCCTGGGCAAAGCCTTCTTTCAGGCCGGCGCCCATCATGCCGACCAGATGGTGCGAGCTGACGTTGGTGCCAAAGATTGAGCCGGCGACGGCCCACCAGGGAACGCTTTTGCCGGCCAGAAAGAAATCGCTGGTGCCCCGCTCGTGGCGGCCCATCCACAGCCCATAGGCCGAAACCACTAGAATGCTGGTCAGCAGGATCGCGATATCGAAGCCGCTGACCGGCAGATTGCTCGTCTGCGCGGCGAACAAGGCAATTTGCATTTCGACCTGCGATTCTCTTTTCGCAACAGCCTTCGGGTATCCGTGGGGGGCGGAAACGTGAGACGCATCGATCGAATGCGGAGCGCCCCCCGGGAGGATCGCGACGGAGGCCTGATTGACTGGCCGAACCGGCGCATAAAGGTTTAGAGGATACGCCAGGCCACTCCCGAAAGCCACTCCCGAAAGCAGCAGCGGAGCCGCCTGCTTTACCCGATCGTCCGGCGCGGTATGCTTACTCGCCACACGCAGGCTGGCCGGCGAACGGCGCCCTGGTTCGCCCCGGGGGCCATCGGCCGACAATGGGCACAAGGGGGAACGATAAGGATGGCAGCCTGGGAAACCATTTTGGTCGAGACCTCGCCTCAGGGGGTGGCGCGTCTGACGCTCAATCGGCCTGAAGCCAAGAACGCCCTCTCGCAGCAGATGATTCTCGAACTGCGCGAAGCGGCTGGCCAATTGGCCGCCGACCCGGCGGTGCGCGGGGTAGTGCTGACCGGCGCGGGCGACGTGTTCTGTGCCGGCGGCGACCTGAAAGGAATGCAGACCCAGGTGCTCAATAGCCGCGAGGGGCGCATCAGCGACGCCACCCAGCTGGCTCGCCTGTTGGCCGACTTGGATTCGCTCCCCAAACCGCTCATCGGGCGGATCAACGGCTCGGCGTTCGGGGGCGGGTTGGGCCTGATCTCGGTCTGCGATTTCGCCATCGGTATGGCATCGGCCAAGTTCGCCCTTACCGAGGTGCGGCTGGGATTGATTCCGGCCACCATCTCTCCCTATGTGGTTGCCCGGCTCGGAGTGACCAATTCCCGGCGGGTAATGCTCCACGGCCTGGAAATGGACGGCACGTCGGCCGCGCGGCTGGGACTGTTGGCCGAGGCGGTGCCACCCGGCGAGCTCGACGCGGCGATCGGCCGCGAAATTGCCGCGCTCTTGCGATGCGCGCCTGGAGCCGTGTCGCGGGCCAAAGAGCTGATTCGGTTCGTAAGCCGGCACGGCACCGAGGAGAACATTGCCTACACGGCCGAGCGGCTGGCGGATGCCTGGGAGAGCGAGGAACTGCAGGAGGGGATTGCTTCGTTCCTCGAAAAGCGCCGCCCGCGGTGGAACGTCGAGGCGTAGCGGGGCAGGATGGCTCCGGGCAATTCGCTCGGGGCGTTCGCTCGAGAACCAAGCGGGCCGCTCCGGAAAACGGCCGGATGGGGCCGTTTTCGCTGTTTCCAGAGCTGCGCACCGGCGCCCTGCACCGCCCCCCACGCCCCCGGGCCTGGTCGGCCCTGGTTTCGCCAGCGCGGTCGAGCGGGTATAAGGAACGACTTCAATCCCTCGGAGTGTTTCGCCCGGCTGGCGGCGGGCCCTGGCTAAGCAGGTCATCATGTCGGACGATGATTTCGATCTAGCAAGCCTGGCCGAATACCTGCACTTGAACCTGGCCCAAGTGAGCCGCATGGCCGAGCGCGGCCACGTGCCGGGACGCCGAGTGGGGGGCCAGTGGCGGTTCTCGCGGGCCGAAATTCATCATTGGCTCGAAGGCCGAATCGGAGCCCTCGACGAGCAGGAACTGGCGCATCTGGAGGGTTCGCTTACCCGGGCGGCCCCGCCCCATGAGCCAGCCGTGGTAATCGAGTCGCTGCTGCCGCTCGAGGCAATTGCGGTTCCGTTGGAGGCTCGCACTCGCGGGGCGGTGATCTCGGCCATGGTCGAGTTGGCGGCTCACACCGGCTGGCTTTGGGATGCGGCCCGGATGGCCGACGCGGTGCGCAGCCGGGAAGACTTGTTTCCGACCGCGCTCGAGAACGGCGTAGCGCTGCTGCATCCTCGGCGGCCCTTGCCCTCGATTCTGGCCCAACCGTTCCTGGCCCTGGGGCGCACCACGCAGGGAATTCCCTTCGGAGCTCAACACGGAGGCCTGACCGATCTGTTCTTCCTGATTTGTTCGGTCGACGAAGCGGGGCACCTGCGGACCCTGGCCCGACTGAGCCGACTGATTTCCGATGCGGCCTTTCTGGGGGCGCTGCGCGACGCGGAGAGCGCGCGCGAGATTCGCGATTTGATCGTCGCCCGCGAGCGGCGCATTTTAAGTTAACCGTTCTCGGCGGCGGTCTGGCCGGTTTGCCCGCTGGCTGGCGGGCCGTGCGTGTCAGGTGGACGTAGGGCTGTACGATGTCGTTCGGCTCGAAATCAACCCCCGCCCCGCCCAACCCACCGGGCGCGGTGCTGCTCATCGGCCCGGCGCAAAGCGCGGCGGCGGCCGCCGTACAAGCCGAGCTTCGCGCACAAGGCCAGATGGCTCAGTTGGCAACGTTCGAGGATGCCCGAGCGCGCCTGGCCAACTCGACCGAGGCCCCTGCCCTGTTGGTCATCGTCGAAGAACGCCCCGGCGAGATTTCGCCCGATGCGGTTGCCGAACTTCGGCGGCTCGCTCCGCTGGCCGGTGTGCTGGGGGTTACCGGCACCTGGTGCGAAGGGGAGCGGCGCAGCGGCCAGCCCTGGACAGCCACGCTGCGTTGGCTTTGGCACCAGTTTCCCGCCCGCTGGAAGGCCGCGACCGCGGGCGATCGCCACGGTTGGGCCACCGCCTGGCAACTGCCGGGAACCTTGACCGAGGAAGATCGGCTAGCGCTAGGCGACCCCCGGGATGGGGCGCCTGAGCCGCCCGCGACCATTGAAATCGTTAGCCTGTGCCCCGACACCCGGGCCTGGCTAGCCGATGCTTGCCGCGCGGCCGGGTACCATGCGCGGCAGGCAGGCGAACCGTTGGAAGCGACGGCGCCGACAGCGGCGATACCGGAAGGGCCAGTACCGGCCGATTGCATCCTGTGGGATCTATCGGGCGAGCCCGAACAGTTACCCGAGTGGTTAACAATATTCGCGGCCGCGGGCGAACCGCCTCCGCGGTGGATTGCGCTGGTGAGTTTTCCCCGCCAAGATTTGATCGAGCGACTGCGCCGCTGGGGTGCTGCCGCGGTACTGGCAAAGCCGCTGCTGCTCGAGGAATTGGAAGCCGTGCTGCGCCAGGGCATTGCGCGCCCGCTACGAACCAGGTGAGTTGGCTGGGCAAGGTGGATCGACTCTAGCCCCCCCTCAACCTGGCGCCTGCGCCGAGTTCCCGCGGCGCGACGTTCTCTTGGCTAGCGGCACTGGTCGAGCAATTCCCGGGCACGGCGATTGTCGGGGTCGAGGGCCAATGCTCGCTCGAAACTGGCCCGAGCCTGGGTCTTGTCGCCCGATTCGAGCAGTACCCGGCCGAGATCGGTGTGGGCCAGCGGAGAATCTGGGTTGGCGGCGACGTTGAGCCGTATAACATCCAGGGCGATCGATCGATCGCGCCCGTGCTTGAGCAGCCAATTGGCCGACATGCTGATCCCGGCGGAAGTGACCATATCGCGATCGGCCCCCTCGGCGGTTTCAACGATCTGAGGGTATGCGGCCGCGGCTTGATCGACCCCTTCCTCTCGCAGGATGGTAATCAGGCGCACGATCGCCCAGGGCGAGCTTTCGTGGACCCGGCCCGATTGGCGAACGACTCCGCTCGCGTCGGCCAGGGGCTGATCCTGCGGCGTATCGCGAAACCCGACGTAGTGGTCGTATTCCACGTAGCTGGCGACGCGCTTGGCCGCCTCGGGGCCCTTGAGGCGCGATACAACGTATAGGGCCGCATCGATTCCCGAGGAGATGCCCGCCGCCGTTACGATCTTGCCATTGTCGACGAACTTGCAGTCGCGACGGCACTTGGCTTGCGGGGCCAACAATTCGAGCAAGGGTACATTGTCGTGGTGAGTGGCCACATCGAGCCCATCGAGGTAGCCCAGCTTGGCGAGCACCGAAGCTCCGTTGCAAATCGAGAACAGGGTTGCTCCGGCGGCGTGCTGCCGCTCAATCCACTCGAGCAGGGCTGGCTGATTCATCACGGCTTCGACGTTTCCGCCGGGGAGCACCACCAGATCGGGCGCGGGGGCCCCCGTGGGATCGTGCTGGGGAGTCATCGTGAGAAACCGCATGCTCTTGAGCGGCTTGGTGCTCGGGCCGATCGTGTACACCTCGAAGTAGGCGTTGCCTTGGGGGTCGCGGGCTCCCGCGAAGATTTCGGCGGGGCCGGCGAAATCCAGCAATTCCACTCCCGGAAAAACCAGCACGGCCACTCGGAGCGGTTTGGCGTCGTCGGCAGGTTCCGCGGCCGAAATCAGCACTGGCAACCCACTGGCGCCGACAGCTACGAGGAACGCCGCGATCGCTCGCAAGGAAAATCCTGAAAGGATGCTGGGAACCATGATTATTTGCTCCGCTTAGGCTTGGACGAAATCCACGGCTCCACCGCCACGTTGACGGCGGAACCGTGGTTTCCAGAATCGACTGGCTCTTACCGCTTCTTGCCCTGAGGCGTCTTTTGCTTGGGGGGCGCGGGACCAAACTCTTTCTTGTCCTGCTTCATGCGGGCTTCGAAACGGGCACGCGCCTTCTTCCAAGCGCTGTCCATCAGCGGCACATGGCAGTGCCCCTGGCCTTTGCAGTCGTTTTCGCCGGGGGTAGCGCCGCAGCCCCCCTGCCCTTTGCAGTCGTTCTCGCCGCCGCAGGTGATGTGCTTGGCGGTCGCGCAAGCGCCTTGTCCGGCGCAGGCGTTTTCGTCCGCCTGGCCGTCGCCATCGGTGTCGTAAGCCACGCCCTGCGCTTTGCAGGAATTGAGCCCCCGGCAGACATGAATCTCTTTCTTGTCTTTTTTCTCCTCTTCAGCCCCCTGCGCCGTTCGCGGCCGGTGGCTGATGCCGGCCACGAGCCCGCTCATGGCGGCCAGCGTGAGCCGATTGAAATCGCGACGGTTGTAGTCGTCGCCCTGCGGGTCCTGCGGTGGTGTCATCATCTAGCTCCTGTTTCGTGAAGGTGACGGAACAATCGCGGTGAAAAACCGTTGCTCACTCCAGAACGCAAACCAGTCGGTAAGCTGCAGCGCGAGCGTCGCGCCGTCGGGCTGAAGCCGGGCCGCGCCGGCCAGGGCTTCTCCCAAGGTCGCTCCGCCGAGAATCGCGCTCAAAAGCACTTGCTGGGTAGCATCGATCGGGTAGCGCCGCACCACATAGTCGCGCCGCGAGATCGCTAAATGGGTCGGCCGCGGGTCAGGCAACTCGGGCGATTGACCGCGGCGAAACGCGGCAAAATAGTCGTTCGTGGGGAACTCGAAGCTCAGTACGCGCAGACACGGCGCCGGATAGAGCCGCACCTGGCTCCATTGCTCGGGCGCTATCGCCGCAAGCTGGTCGAAACCAAGGGGCGCAAGCCGCTCGGTACCAGGACCATCGAAGACTTCGTCGATCGTCTGTTCCAGCCGGGCCAATTCGACGACGAACCTGGACCAGGTGTCGACCTCGCTCTCGCGCGAGTCGCCGGCCAGGTCCTGATGTTCGCGGCTTTGGTTCAGGTATTCGACAAAGCGGTTGGCCAGGTTGCCCAGGGTGTAGCTCGTGGGGGGGTGCAGTTGCAGATAACCGAGCGCGAAATCATCGAAGGCGTCGTCGCCCACCGCGTGTCGACAGGCCGGAAACAAGTCGCGCAGGCAATGCAGCAACCGGGCCAGATAAGCGTGTGCATACACCGCGAGTCGTTCGGCGCTGGTCTGGGTGCGGCTCGGCAGGATTACGCCTTCCAGGCCGCGGGGTCCAAGTTCGATCGCCGCGAGCGCGTCGGGGCTGGCCGTGCCCGCTTCGACGCCCCCGGGATGGGTAACCACTGCCTGCATCCATCGCTGCACTTGTTCGAGAGTGGAAGGCGGGGGTTTCATTCCACCTCCGGCAAGAGCAGGTGGGCCGGGTGTGGAAATGCGCCAGGTACAGCCACCGGCGCGGCCATGCTGGTCGCGGTTCTCTGCATCGGCTCCAGGTCCGCCTCCACGAACTGGCGGGCCTTGAGCACTTCGGCATGAACTTCGTCGAACGTGGGGATTCGCGCGTCCCACTCCAGCAGGGTCGAAACCCCCGCGCAGTACCGGCAGGCCAGGCGATAGAGTTCCCAGACCGAGTCGACTACCTGCCCGTCGTGCGTATCGATGCAGTGCGTTCCCAGGTTCGTGTGCCCGGCCAGGTGAAACTGCACCACGCGCTGATGCGGAACGGAGCGAATGTACTCCTCGGCGCTGAAGCCGTGATTGACGCTCGAGACGTATACATTGTTTACGTCGAGCAACAGGCCACAGTCGGCCGCCTCGGCCATTCGGGAAAGAAACTCCCACTCGCTCATGGTCGAGTCGGCGAAGGTTACGTAAGAACTTGGGTTTTCCAGAACCAGGCGACGCCCGAGAAAATCTTGAACGGTTCTGATCCGCTCGACCACGTGAACCAGCGTCTCTTCGTTCAGCGGCAGCGGGAGCAGGTCGTGGGTATTGCGACCGAGCACGCCGGTCCAGCAAAGATGATCCGAGATCCAGCGAGGGTGAATCTCGTCGGCCAGGCGTTTGAGCCTGGCCAAATAGTCGAAGTTCAGCGGGTCGGTGCTTCCGATGGAAAGAGAGACTCCGTGCATGACCACAGGGTAGCGCTCGGCAACCTGGTCGAGGACATAACGCGGCCTGCCGCCCGAGTCCATGAAGTTTTCTGAAATGATCTCGAACCAGTCGACGCTTGGCCAATGCTGCAGAATGTGGCTGAAGTGGACGCTGCGCAGGCCCACGCCGAAACCGAGCGAATCCAACCCCATGCGGGGCGGCAAGAAGCGCTCAACCATGTGAGTTTCCTTCTGGCGAAGTGTTTCGGCAAGCACGCTGCCCGCGAGTCGGGCTCGGGGCGGCGCAGCCTTAGGGGCGCGGCCGAGCACCCGGCCTTGTAACGGAAAACAGCGGAGATAGTCGATCGTCGTTGGCGTTCCAAGGCGACAAGCCACCCGCAAACAGGCCATCGCCCGTGGGCTTGGGCAGCGCCGTCGGAACGAATTCAAATCCTGGCCGGCAACAGTGCTGGGCCAACTCGGCGAAACGGCCATAAGTTTCCGGTGTTTCGCGCGCGAGCACCGAGAACAGGGGCGCGCGCCCGATCGCCAACCCCTGCCCGTTTCGGCTGGCGGTGACGTGGTACCCGCAACAGTTGCGCGCCAAGCGAGCATCGTCGACCACGATTTCACCCCCCTCGTCGGCGGTTACCGTTCGCACGTCGATCGCGTAATGATCTGGCGAAGTGGTCGGCCGTAGCGCAATCGAGAACTCGCCGGGCAAGCTGGGCTGCCTGCGCTGGCCTGGGTCGGCGGCGGCGGCTGGCATCAGGCCCCGCAGACGAAACATCCGCAGGCGGCTGGACTCGCCCTGACCCTGAACCAGCACGAAGCCATCGAGCACAAGACCCTTGTCGTCCACGGCGCTGAAGTCGGATCGCCCGGGCGGCAGACAGGTTGTCAGCACCAGGTGGCCGTTCTCTTGAGAGATCGCCACGAACCGAGCAGGAGGCTCGGCGGCGGTGGAACCGCTAGACAGTGCAAGTAGTGCCGCCAGCACGCCGGCGGATGGGAAGCAAACGAGTCGGCAAGCGGGGGAAATGTGCATGATCGTGGTTCTCAGTTCTGGTTATGCCTGGATGGCGTTTTCGGCCGAATCGGTCTCGCCCGGCGGTTTCGACCGTGGAGCGCGATACTCGTAGATTTGGTCGGCTTGCTCGCGCACGGCGTCCCACTCCTCGACCGTAGTGAACCTGAGACCTGCTCGCAGACGGTCGGGTCCGAGCGACTGTTGCTCGGCACAATGGGGGCAGACGAGCACCGTAATCCCCGCCGCGACGAGTTTGCCGAACAGGCGATCGGTCTCCCGCCGCAGGTCCTGGGACTGAGCGGCGGTGCGGGGCTCTGCCAGGGGAATGGCTTCGAGGTCGATGAACAAAGTCACCTCGCTGTCATCGTGTCTGAGTGCCAGCGCGGTCCGCAGGGTTGCCTGGACGGCAACTGAGTCGTCGGGGGCACAGTTCATCGCAACGACGACATGTCTTCGCGCAGGCGCTGCGTCTTCTGTGCTTTGTTCCGCAGACCTGGCACTCGGGGGCAGGCTTGCCAGGGCCAGGATTAGAACAAGCAATACTGGAAGCTGCATCGAATGCTCCCGTGAGTTTAAGCGGTAACAGATGTTGTTGCGGCGGGTCGAGGTCGTTCGACCGCACGAAGGCCCGCCGCCGACTCGCCGTGGGCCTGGGGTGGCGAAATCGCTGGGGCAGAGGTAGAAACCTTTGATCGTAGCGGACCGAGGCAGCGCAAAGGCCCAACAGGCGACCAAGGCCTGCTCTGCGCTGCCGTTTTGCCGAGAGTTCATCATTGGATCTTGGCGGTACTGAGTTCAATCGGGGGAAGCTGGTTTTCCCCCTGGGCGACCAAAATGGTAGCCACTGGTTTGTCGGGATCTAGAAACTGTCCGGCCAGGCGATCTTGGGCCAGCCCGCCTTGCGGGGGCGTTTGCATCCAGACCACCAGCAGGCGGTATTCGCCCGCCGGCGCACCATCCTCGTTATCGTAAAAGCTGGCGCTAAATCGGCCATCTTCGCGCACGATGGCCGTGGGAACTCGACCAGCGAGCTGCTTGGTATAAAACTTCACCATCGCGCCCGGCGCCGGCAAGCCATCGATCAGCAGCCGCCCATGGACTGGGTAGGTGGGAGTCCGCGGCGCGTTGCTGGCTTTCTCTTGGCAGCCGGCGGTGGTGAGCATCACGACGCATAGTCCTGTGAACAGGGCAAGCCTCCGGGGAGCTGAAACTGCATCTGCGTCCATCGCGAAGCACCTTGCGCCAGGGTGTCCGTTAAGGGATCTCGATCATTTCACTTCGCGAGCGCGTGACCATTGCAAAGAGGACCTCGGCGTCGATTGCTTCGCGAAGAAACACCACCCGACCGTCTAGGAAAGTCACATTAGCTCCGCCGGGGTGAAAGGCATACACGCCTTGGTGGTTACTGCAGTTCACATTGCAAGGGCCCAAGCCCGTGGGGGCCCAGTTGGCTCCCCCATCGGTGTAGGAAAGGATCCACACACATCCTTGCCCGGCCCAGGGGGCCCAGTCGGCCGCGGTGGTCGGATTTCGTTCAACCAGGCGGCCGCCCACCCAGCGATCGGTCGACGCCGCCCGTTCGACGAAGGTAAGCGTATGGGTCGCACCGTCCACCACGCGGCGCCGGGTCGGGACCCCATACTTGCCGTCTTCGTTCAGTGGCGACAATGCGCTGACACCCCAGATGTCGCGCCAAACCGGGTCGGCGGGAATCGCCATCGGAAATCCCCAGCTATACACGGCCGTGAAATCGCTGACGGCGGCCGTGCGTCCTGGAAATTTTTTCCCCGTCGAATTGCGAAGCCCCGATTGAACGTCAACTCCGGGTGAGGAAGGGCAGCGCAAAGTGGAAACATGAACATTCACGGCCCGCTGGTTCTGGTCCGCCGTCCAATCCAAGTCCCAGTCGTACAAGTTTGCGATGGCGTCGCCCTCCAGGTAAGGCAGCAGTTTCGTGAAAATGCTGCCGATCGTTGGACTCAGCTCGTTGTACGGCTTGCCATACGCGGCGCTAGGAAGGTACTTGTGTGCGTCTTCAAACGTCAGCACCCCCAGACCGACTTGGCGCAGATTGTTTTGGCACTGGGTTCGCCGCGCGGCCTCGCGCGCGCTCTGGACCGCCGGCAACACGATCGCAATCAACATTGCGATGATCCCAATCACAACCAACAACTCGATCAACGTCACCGCGCGCCGTGGACGCGGCAGGGGTCTACGAGTTCGAGGGTCGGGGCGTTTGGTCATTGTCGGAAATAGCCAGGATCGTCGATGCAGTCCCGCAGGCGGCGCGTCGGTGAAGCGCCGCCCGCGGGAACCTTTTTTCCAACTGTCGGGGCGACATCCAGGTTACGAAAGCGTCCGCCGGAGCATGGCCGCCACGAGCGCAGCGCCGGCCATACAGCCCAGCATCAGGGTGGACGGCTCGGGCACGGCGGTGATGGCATCGAGGGTAAACGATCCAACCCGCACTCCTTCGTCCAAGCCGAAACCGGCGAACCCGGGCCCAATGTGCAAATCGCCCGTGATGGTTACCGAGCCAGGAGTCGAGCTTGTCGCGGCAACCACGTTCGACATAGCAAAGTTTCGGATGTCGTAGGCGGTGTCGGTGTAAAGCAAGTGATTCTCGAGCACCCAACCGCTGTTGCTGCCCGTGGCCCGCGCCGGGTTGTAAAAGAGCGACAGGTCGCCATAGACCATCCATACGGAACCGGTGTCGATTGCGGCCGTGTTCGCGTACCAAAAGGCCGTCGCACCATCGAGACCGACGGCCCCCGCGGTCGTGGCGAGCGGGTCATTCGGATCGAACGAGAATGTCGAACTCTGCTCGGCGCGCCCCGGTAGGCCCGACGGCACGACCGTGCCGTTGACACCGAAGTGCAGGTCGGAAGTCGAACCATAGGCCGTGATGCTAGCTTCAATGGCGCTGGAGTCATCTCGATAGTTCGGCCGCGGGAGCGCCGGTCCCGGTGCGCTAATCGGCACTAACGAACCATCGACCGGCAACGGGCGAAACTGGGTGATGCTCTTGCCGGCCGTCGCTGCCGGCGCGAAATGCGCGCCGAAAACGAGCAGCGGCTGAGCGGGCGTCAGCGGCGCGCCAAAGAAGGCCCACAATGCTTCGTCGGCGATCGACGGATCACGGAATACGGCGGAGTCCAAGTTCTGTCGCATCGATCCGCCGACGACGACATCGGCGCGGACAAGCGATTGGGTATGGGTCGTCGCGACGAACCCTACCCCGAAAGTCAGGATCAGGCAGCGTACGAAACAAGTCGCCCTGCCCTGCGGCACTAGGGGAGGTCGAGCTTCCGCGGCTCGGTACGAGACACAGACACGGTCGTTCATTAGTCTTCTCCAGGTTATCTGTCGAGCGTCAGGCGTTCGGCCTTGACGATAGGTCAGTCGTCGCACGGCAAATTCCAGGCGCTCGATCGGTTTTGAGAAACTCGCATTCGCCAGTCGGCGGCGCGCCGGATCAAATGCCCCGGCGCGCCGCTTGCAGTCCGTTGGAAAAGGCCCTCGTGGCATTCTTCAACCTCGCCAAGCGCGTCGCGGCTCGCAGAGTATCGACTTACGTCGCTAGTCTGGGATCGCGTCCCTGCGATCGCGCAGCCTGCTGAATACTTCAAAAGTCTGCTAGGACAATCCGTAGGGCTAGGCCTGGCGCACGTTGCCGCTGCGCCGCTTCAGGTGACGACGGCCGACTGCCACCAGGCTGAGCGCCGCCGTTAGGGCCAGGGCCATCGACGACGGTTCCGGAACCAGCCTGGCCGTCATCGAGAACTCCCCGAATTTCAAACCCGGGGTGGCCGAGGGATCGAGCACGAACAAACCGCCCCCCGCCAGCAGATCGCCCGTAATGGTGAGCGTATGGCCCGTGACGGAAATGACCGGGCTGCCGATGTCGGCGAACGCGGCGTTGAGAAAGTCAATATTGCTCGTCAGGACGAGTTTGGTCCCCGTGTAGCGCAGGCCAAAGTCGCCGTAGAGTAGTGCACCGGTAAACGGCCCGGTGTAGCGCTGCATGCTCGTAAACGCGATCTGCTCACCGAGCGTCGAGCTGCCTACGAAGGCGAAAGCATCGTTCGACGTGTCCCAGCTACCGAGCACATCTGACAGATCCTCGATATCCAAAGTGGTCTTCTGCGGACTCCGGGTCGCGCCGGGGGTGCCCGGGAATGGCGAGGGAGTTACCCCAGAGGGTCGAATCGGATCGGTAAGGGTTACCACCCCAGGGTTCGCCGGTGTTTCGGCGAAGGGAGCATTGCCGGGAGCCGCGTCGGCCAGGGTTTGGGCGCGGGTGGCGACCTCATTGAAGTAGGCATCGAACTCGGCGATGCCGTTGGCTTTCCCCTCGGTGATGATGAGCGTAGCCGAGCCACCCGTGATGGTGACAGCGTACGAGACGTTGCAGGTAGCCAGGCCCACGACGGCCAGGCTCGCCAAGAACAAACACTTGCGTTTCATCTTAAGTATCCTGTAGTCAAGTTGAGCGTTCGGTTCGGTTACGGTGTCGCTCAGTCCACGTTCGTTTCGAACGAAACGGACTGCTGGCGAGGTGGTTTTTCAATTGCAGCGATACCCGTGGCGCCAGGCGAGCAATCCGGCGCGCTCGCGTGGTCTCGCAAGCAGTTCGGACGAGGAACGAGCTGCGAAAACGCAACGCGAGCGCGCAGGACCGCTCACCATGGTCGCGCGGGGGCGATTCGGCCAACCAAAGCCCAAGGCGGTGCCGGTGCTTACCCGTAACGTGCGCCGTGACCGGCAAGTACGAGGCATCCACGCCAAGAGCAAGAGATGCGCGCTTAGGCGCAGCGCGGTGGCGGCACATCGGGCCGCTGCGAGACGGTTTGCCAGAAGCAAACCCAATGGATGCGGCACCAGGCGGGAGGAGCCGGTTCCGCGGGAAGCTGGATCGAGTCGGGCGGACTCAGGACGGCTCCGGCCGCTACCCAAAAGGTGGCCAGCCCTTGGCATTTTTGGGCATGGACGCCCAAGATCCAGTTCATTCGTCCGCCGCGATCTCGCTGCGGATCGGCGTGTTCAAGGTCGACAACTTCTGCCGCGTGCTTCCTCGAACAACATTTTCGCACGGATGGGCCACCCGAGGCGCCCCGTCCCTGTGCCACCGTGCAACACGACCGCCGACTACGCTGGGCTGAATCGCAGCCAGAATCGGCGGCTAATGACTCCTGCTCTCGTTTTGCCTCGGCAAGCACGAAATCGGGCGGAGTTACCCCGTTTTTCCGGGCCCAGGCCAGCTTTTCGCGCATCGTCATGCAGCAACACGATCGCCAACAATGGTCGGCGGTCCGGCAGCCACAAGCGTGTCGCTGGCAAGGAAAGGGCTCGGAAACCGAATCGGAACGAGGGCCTTCTGGAAGCGGAAACCCAACGGCCAAAGCGAGATAGGCCGCCGCGCAAATGAAAATGGCAGCCGAATGGGCGGCTGTGCCGATGCGCGTAGGGTTTAACTTTTTGAGCATGGACCGGCAAGAGTAACCGGCAGCCCGTTCCTCGTCACAATCTGTGATAGTAGTACCGACCCGGACTGTCAAGAGTTTCAAAGCGGTCCGTCACGCTCGCCGGGCGAAGGTGGAACTGCCTCAGAATCCTGTCGCGACCGTGCCCTGCATGGCTCGCTTCAACCGGGCTTTCGACCTGGCCGGCCGGCTGGATCGTTCCGGGCAAGAACGCCAGCAGATTCCGCTTGGGAATCGACGCCGTGGTCGTTTCGGCGTTTCCGACGCCACGGGCGCGACCGTTCGCGCTGAAACGTAAGACCGGTCGGTCAATGGCGGCGGCGCGCCCACGGCCCGTCACCGCGTCGGCCCGGCCGGGGGCGATGGAGGCGCCCCCGAGGCTTGAAATTTGCCGTTTTCCCCTCGCGGCGGGTCGAGACACCGAAGAGCAGCCAGGACTTTTAGATCATTCCTTGCAAATGCAAGTAGCTTGCATAACAATCGAGTCATGGCTGCCGCTCCCGCCCGAGTCATGGTTTCGCTGCTCTTGGCCAGCTACGGCTTTCTGGCCGTGGGCGCCCATGGACTGCACGAAATCGCCCCCTGCGCGGAGTGTACTGGGGCGGCGTCGGTTCGGTCCCCGGTCGCCGTTCGGCAGCACTGCCACGGCCACGAGCACTGCCACGGCCACGAGCACTCTCATGGCAACGGCGGCGGGCACGATTGCGGCGAAACGGATCACACCTCGTGCCCGACCGAAGGTGACAAGCCGGCGCACGATGCCGGCCGGTGCGCCGCTTGCCAGTGGCACCTGTTGGGACAGTGCGATGCCTCGCCCCCCGAAGCGCTCATCAGCGCCGCGCTGCAAGCTCCAGGCTCGTTCCGAACTGCGCGCATCTCTTTAGCCCATTTGGGGCTGCCGCCGGAAGTTCGTGGCCCACCCGCCAATTAGCTCGAATGTCGATCGAGTGGGCCACGCTCGGTCGGTAGCGACAAGCGTGATTTAGCGCCTCGGTGCAGTCGCGCATCGGGCAGCGGCTTCGCAGGCGCGGGGCCGCGGCCAACCACTGGTTCGGCGGGCGCATCGCCCCACGCCGGCGATTGCCCGCGGGCCGATGCGCTCTTGGTAACCGATCTCTCCAAACCTCGACCTGCCCTTGGTTAGGTGCGTTCGATGCTGTCGCCCTACCGTGAACCGCGGCGCCGTGCGGCTTGGCTGCCGTTTCACCGCTTGCTCCCATGGCAGGCGGTGGTGCGGGTGGCTGTTTCTCCGCCGGGCAGCATGATGGCGCTAACCGTCGCGGCCATCGTGTGCGGCCTGGCGGTCGAGCGGTTTGCCCTGTCGCTCGCGGTGATCGCAGCACTTGTCTTGCTAGTCGGAGCGCTCTGGCCCCGGCTGTTCATCGTTGGCCTGCGCGCCTCGCTCGAGTTCGAGCGCGAGCAAGCGGCCGAAGGTGAGATCGTTGGCGCGACACTCTCGGTTACCAACCGCTGGCCCGTTCCGGCCTGGGGACTCGTGCTCAGCGGCCTGAGCGAGGCCGACGTGCAGCCGGTGGTTGCGCTGGGACCGGTTCGCCCCTGGTCGACCGAGGTATTTCACTGGCCATTTTCAGCGCCCTACCGCGGCGTTTTTCCGTCCGCCCACCCCGTCTTATCGACCCGCTTTCCCTTTGGCCTGGCGACCGGGGCACGGCCAGTCCGCTGCCCGATTCGGCTGAAGGTGGCCCCCCGATCGTTTCCGATCGAAGTCGAATTCGCGGCGGGCGAAGACCTTCCCTGGGATCAAGGTCAGCGGCCTAAAGCGGCCGGCGGACACGGAGACATGGTCGGCGTTCGCCCGTATCGAGTGGGCGATTCGCTGCGCCGCATCCATTGGGCGCAGACGGCCAGACACGACACGCTCATCGTTTGCGAACGAGAGGCGATGGTCAGGCCGACGGTCGAACTGGTGGCGGACCTGAGCCCCGAAGCGCACACCGGCGGACCTCCCGATAGCTCTTTGGAGTGGACTTTGCGGATTACGCTCAGCCTTTGCCGATCGATCGTTGCGGCGGGGGGCCGCGTTCACTGCCACCTTGGCGATCGGCACTTCGACTTGCCGGCAAGCCGGGGAAGTTGGCAATCGTTCGTCGGCTACCTGACGGAAGTTCCGCGCCAGGGGGTCGCACACGCCGACTCCAAGCCCACCGGCGGCCGCGCCGGTCGTCTTGAGTTGGTGATTGCTACCGATCGGAGCCGCCTTCTTCGGAACCGCGATAGCCGCTCGGGACGGCAACTGCTGATTGTTCTGCGAAGCGGGGCGTTTCCAGGGCAGGCCCCCTCCGACGACCTGGCCCCCGGGCAGCCTCGCGACGTTTCCAAGTGCGTCACGCTCGACGCTCCCGATCAAGTTCCTGCTCAGCTTGTCCGGGGCCTGCGGCGCGAGGTCGAACTATGCTAAGTCGCCTCGATGTGTCAGCCAGCCGAATGGCGTTCGCGTTGGTTGCCTTAGCGGCCTGCGCGGTTCAACTCGCGACCCGGCAACCCGAGACTCCGGCCGCCTGGCCTCTGGCCGGCGGGGTAGCTCTGACCCTGGTTGCCGCCGCGCTGCGATTGGAAATTGTCGGGCGGCGGTCTTGGCGCGAGTCGCCCTTGGCCGGCTACGTTGTAATCGCGGCTTTCGCATGCTGGCCTATCGCGGCCGGCGTTGGCGGCCGATGGTTTGGCTGGGGAATGCCGCTCGAATTGGTCCTGCTAAACGTGTTGCAGGGAACCGCGATGGGAGTGGCGGCCGAGCCAAGGGCATCGGCGCGGAGCGATCGATTGGCCGTCGGCGCCAGCTCGTTTGCGATGGTGTTCGCGGCAACCATGGCCGCTTCGTCGTCGGTGCGGTCGCTGGCCCTGGTCTACGCCGGCATCGCCACCCTATGGCTCGCTCGCAGCGCGCGTCCCGCGGGTCGCCCCACAATTGAAGCAGCCGTGCAACCAAGCCGCTGGCCGCGGCCACTGGCCCTCCTACTAGGCATCGGCTGCCTGTTTGCCATGGCGATCGTCGCCCGGCCCGAGTTAGTGGCCGCGCGGCGAGGGTGGCTGGCCTCCTCGGGCGGAGTCGATGCATACGATCCGTTTGCGCAAGCGGGGACGGGCGACGGCGATGCCTTGGTGGGAGCGGAGGAGGACGCCGCGAGTGTAGCCCCGATTGCGGACACCAACGTGTTTCTATCCACCGACTCACCGAGCCTGTACGACGTATTCAACGACATGTACGGAGAGCCCTTCCGGCCGAAAGAGACTGAAAGGGCGGTGCCGCTTCCGGCCGATCTCTCCCAGCGCGAAGAGCGCCAGATCGCCGTGGCCAAACAAGCCGGGCGCGAATTCTCGGCCGTGCGCAAGCCTCCCACCCCGACGAGTGTGTCCGATTCTGAGTCGGACGCGGTACTGCACCTCGAGGGGCGCACCCCCGCGCATCTGCGGTTGTGTGCGTTCGACGTGTTCGACGGACGGGCCTGGTATCCGGCCCAGGAACCAGAGCATCCGCCTCGCCTGGTTATGCAAACCCACGACGGAGCACCCTGGCTCTGGCTCGGCTGGAGAGCTTTGCCATCGGGCGAACCGACCGCCGAACGCCACCGGCTTCGGGTGCTGTCGCTGGACACGGCGTGCGTGCCGCTGTTGGCCCAGACCACGCATCTGGCAATCGATCAGGTCGACGACGCAGGGTTCTTTCAGTGGCGGCAAGACGGCCTGGTTGGTCTACAGGGGCGCAAGTGCCTGCCCCCGCTGACCGTGGTGGAGTTGGCTTCGGATTTCGGGCAAGCTGAGATGCCGTATCGTGCGCTCGAGCCGGCGAAAGCCGATTCGAGGGCCTCGCTCGAGCGGTCCATTTCCGCGTGTTCCGACCGCAACAGGCTCGAAGCGCTGGCCCGGCAGTGGACAGCCGGCTGCCGCTCGCCGGCCGAACAGGTGGCGGCGGTCGTTCGCCACCTGCGTGAAGCGTATCGGCATGATCGAGGCCAGGCAGCCACCGAGCAGACGCGGGATGTCGTCGACGAGTTCTTGTTTCGAACCCGGTGCGGTCCAGATTACTTGTTTGCCACGTCGGCCGCCGTGCTGTTGCGCTCGCTCGGTTTTCGGACCAGATTGGTTAGCGGATTCTACGCCTCGCCCGAGCGCTATGATTTGCGTAGCGGCTTAACGCCCGTACTACCCGACGACGTTCACGTTTGGTCCGAAGTTCGTGGTGAGCTGGGTAGCTGGATCCCCATCGAGCCTACGCCCGGCTACGAGCTTCTGGCGCCAAGACTGAGCTGGGGACCGTGGTGCCGGATGGTTGCGTCCAGCCTGGCCGCGCGGGCGCGGCGCCAGGCACTCGTGCTGGCGGCGATCGGCGGCGCTGTGGTCTTCGTATTCGCCAATCGGTGGCGCATCGCCGACGTCGCGAGCGGGTCGATTTGGCGTCTCGCCGTAGGCTGCCGGCCCGAATCGGCTCCGTACATTACCTGGCGGGTGCTCGATTGGCGCTGTCGGCGAGCCGGATTGCAGAAGCCGGCCGGCGCGACCATCGCGCAGTGGCTCGATCGGTTGTCGATCGCGAAAAGCTGCTCGGGCCGGGCCCTCGAGCAGTTCCTGGCCGATCTGTCGCAATCGCTGTACGGTCCGCCGGCCCGCGGCGAGCGCGGCCCTGACACGGCGGCGGCCGGGTTCCGCTTCGACCACCACGGCTACCGACAGATCATGTCCGCTTGCCGAATCAGAACGATGCGAGTTCGAGCAAAAGAACGCGGGCGCGGGGTGCGTTCCCATTGGGGCGCCGCGTCCACGGACCTGCGAGGGGAAAGGTGACCATGTCGGCTTACGTTGAAGCGCAGGGTCGAACTCCTGCCACGGCCAGCCGAGCGGATTTCGCTCCGGCCGAAGCGACCCTATCGGGGCTCCGGGCTCAGTTGAACCGGGCGCTGCTCGGAAAGCCTCAGGTGGTCGAGCTCGTGCTTGCCGGTCTGTTGGCCAACGGGCACATCCTAATCGAGGACCTGCCCGGACTGGGCAAGACCACCCTGGCCAAGGCGCTCGCCCGGGCGGTGGGGGGCAAGTTCTCACGCGTGCAGTGCACGCCCGATCTGCTCCCGACCGACATTACGGGTTTCAATATGTTCAACCAGCGCACGCGAGAGTTCGAGTTCGTTCCGGGACCCGTGTTCAGCGACGTGTTGCTTGCGGATGAGATCAATCGGGCCACGCCCCGAACGCAAAGTGCGCTGTTCGAGGCGATGGCCGAGCGCCAGGTCACGATCGACGGCGTAACGCACCCGCTGGCGACAACGTTCTTCGTGATCGCGACCCAAAACCCGCTGGAGAGTCATGGGGTTTACCCGCTTCCCGAAGCCCAAATGGACCGGTTCTCACTCAAGCTGCACATTGGTTATCCCGACGCCGAGAACGAAGCCGAGATGCTCGCTCTCGACGGCGCCAAGGCGCCCGGCTCGGCTCAGGAGCTACCTCCCCCCATTCATCCGGCGGCCTTGGCGGCCTTGCAGTTAAGGGTGTCTGGCATCTACCTGGCGCCCCAAGTGCGCGAGTACCTGGTGAAGCTCGGCGCGTGGACCAGGCAACAGAAGCAAGTGCATTGCGGTCTTAGCCCGCGGGCGCTGCTGGCCTGGCAGCGATTGGCAAAAGCCTGGGCGTTCTTGCAGGATCGCGAGTTCGTCCTGCCTGACGATATCCAGAGCGTTGCCGGCCCGGTCGTCGAGATGCGACTCAGTGGGGATTTCGACGCGGCCGACAAAGTGGTCCACGCGATGTTAGCCGACGTGCCGGTTCCAACTTGATGAGATGGGTCGACGTGGCAACTTTGCCGACGGTTGAGGCGCGGGACGAATCATGCGACCGCCGCGTGGTGAACCAAGAACGGGGTAATTCAGGGCCCCCTTCCGCGAGCAGGCCGGTCGGGGGCAGTGGCTCCCACGGCACACCTCGACCAACGGTTCGAGGCGATCGTAAGAACTAAGTGCGAACTTCTCTCAAACAAGGTGCTTAACCCCGATGTTGGCGATGCAGACCTTATGGACCACGCTTGCCTGGGGCGGCGCATTTCGCTTGGTCGAAGCCCTCTTTGCCGCCGCGCCCACGATCCTCTGTGGTCTTCTTGTGGTGGGGGTGCTCAGGCAACTTTTGGGGCACGCAAACACCCGCCGCTTGTTTGGAGCCGGGCACTGGCGGGCCCTGCCGCAAGCCTGGGCGCTGGGAATGCTGCTGCCCGTTTGCTCGCTGGGGGTCATTCCCGTTTGCCGGGAGATGCGCCGGTCGGGAATCTCCGGGGGGGTATTGTTGGCGTTCGCGCTCTCCGCACCGCTGTTCAACCCGCTCTCGCTGATGTACGGACTCACACTCTCCAAGCCGGTGGCGATTTTCGCTTTCGCGGGGTGTTCGCTGATTGTCTTGACTTTCGTGGGCGGGCTGTGGGATCGCCTTTGTCCTGGCACCGAACAACGTGAAACGGAGCCAGCCGCCGTTCCCCCCGGCCTGCGCCGGATGCTGGCCGTGGGAGTGTCGGTTTGTCGAGAAACGGCCAGCCCGACGCTGCTTTATCTGTTGAGCGGGCTGCTGGGCGTGGCCCTGCTGGGAACGCTGCTCCCCTTTGGCAGCTTACAGACGGCGTTGAACTCGGGAGACGCCAAGGCCCCGCTCATCATGCTTGGCGTGGGGCTGCCAGCCTACGCGCCGCCGATGACGGCGATGATGCAGATCGGAAGCATGTTTCACCACGGCAACTCGATCGGGGCCGCCTTCGTGCTGCTGACCATTGGCGCCGGCACAAACCTGGGTCTGCTCGCCTGGGTGGCCGTTAACTATGGCTGGCGGCGGGCCTTGGTCTGGCTGGCCCTGATCGCGGTAATCGTGGTCGGCCTGGCGTACGCCGTCGAGCGGCCCCTGCGCGACCTGAGCGCGATCAACCTCCAGCACGTTGAAGACCACCCGCACACCCATGCCTTTGACATCTATTGCCAGCCTTTTCCCGCCACCGCTCCGGTTACCGCTCGGCAGATCGTCGAGAGAATCCGAGGCAAGATTCTCCCGCACGAAACCGCTTCGCTGGTCTGCCTGGGCGCACTGCTTCTGGGCGGCGTTGGCTGCCGGCTGGCCGAGGGGCGCTATTCGCTCGACGCCTGGCTTCACGCGCCTCCGCCGGAATCGCCCCACCTTGCTCAGTCCGTGTGGCGACGGCCGCTGCCCGCGGGGGCGCTGGGAGGAGCGGCACTGCTGGTGATCGTGGCGATCAGCGTCTTGGGCTGCTACGTGTACTACCCCCGGGCCGAGGTAGCCCTCGAAGATCTCTCGGTAGCCAAGGTCGAAGTGTTCAGTGCGGCGATCGCAGGCGACCACGAGGCCGCCGAAGAAAGCATCGATTGGTGCGCAGACCTCACCCGGCGCTTGGAAGTTGGCGTGTACCTCCGCGAGTTTCGCCTCAGTCCGCAGCGCCGGCAAGTTGCCAAGACCGTCCGCGACCTACTCGAGCAACTGGACCACGCGATCGAGGATGGCCAAGACCAAGAGCACGTGCGGGCGTTGGCCTTGGCGGTCACCAACGCCTGCACCGACTGCCGGCAGGCGTTTCTCGATCCGGCCACGCGCTGATCGGCCCTGCCCGGGCTCTTGACTTGACGCCGCCAGTGTGTATATTGCGATGCACATGCAATTCTGTTGCATATGCATGCCGTGGGTGCGTTCGACGAGAGGAATTGTGCGAAGCGGCCAGACCCTCGCCCGAATCGGGGAGCGGAGAACTACGGGGCGGCCTCGAGCGCCCTGCTTGGCGATCTGGTTTGCTCTGCCAAAATTCGCCCGCCGGCCGCGCACCGAGCAGGTGGCCCGGTCACCGCCAACCAGGGGAACCCTTACGCAATCTGGGGGATCGTCCCTGGCCAAGCGAACGAGAGCCGGGCCTGTGCGCAACGACATTGCCCCCATCGCGACCGTCGTGAGCCGAGGCGTTCGTCTGCGTTTTCAACTCTCTCAACGGAGCCGTCCATGCGAAAGGTTTTGTTCGCCTCGCTAGCATTGCTCTCGCTGTCGCTTTCAGCAAACGTCGCGCTCGCCCAGCTCGCGCCGGGCTACATGGTGACCGGGCTCGGATTTCTGCCGAGCGACATCAGTAGCATCGGCTATGGCATTAACGATGCTGGTGTCGTCGTCGGATCGTCGAGCGACGCGGGCGGGGCGAGCACGCTCGCGGGATTCAAATGGCAATCGGGGGTGATGACCGACCTTGGCCTCTACGCCGGCCACACCGCGATCCGTCCCTGGGACGTGAACGCCGCGGGTAAGGTCACCGGACGCGCCACCGGCGGGCCAGGTGGCAGCAACTACGGCGTTTACCACGACGGCGTCGGCTGGCAACTCGCCGGCTCGGTCGGCGGAAACCGAGGAAACGGTTTCGGCATCAACGACTCCAGCGAAATGGTCGGCAACATGCGGTTGCCCTCGGGCGATTTTAGTCGGGCTTTCGTCTGGAGCCCGACCGACGGCACGATCGAACTGCCCACGATTCATCCCGACGATCCCTTCAACTCCGTTCCCGCCTACAACGGATTCGAAGGGGGAAGCTACGCCACGGGAATCAACAACTTCGGCGTCGTGGTCGGCTCGTCGGGTATCTCGGATACGCACGGGACCGATCGCGCCTTTCGCTGGTCGCAATCCGAGGGCATGGTCAACCTTGGAACACCGGCCTCCCAAGGCCTGCCCGGCCTGTCGGACTTCACGCAGAGCTATGCTCAGAATCTGAACGACGCCGGGCTAATTGTCGGCGCCGCCGATCGTGGTTCGGGACTTACCCGCGCCGTTTACTGGGACCCGAGCGGCGTGATTCACGATATTGGCACGCTGGGGGGAAGCAGTGGCTGGGCTTATGCCGTCAACGACGACAACATCGTTGTCGGCTTCAGCAACAATGGCAGTGGTAACCGGGCCTTCGGGTTCGAGCCCGGCGGCACGATAACCGATCTCAACACCCTGCTAGACGCGTCTTCCACCGGCTGGCTCATTACCCGTGCCTACGACATCAACGGTTCGGGCGTCATCGTCGGTGAAGGTACGTTCAACGGCGTCTCGCAGGCGGTGGTTCTCACGCCGGTCCCCGAGCCGTCGGCGCTCGTCTTGGCGGGCAGCGGCCTTGTCCTGTTGTGGTTCGCCGTTGGTAAACGAAGTGTCGCCGCGCGATAAGGTTGCTGCACCGGGCGTTGGTTTTCGCCGACCCGGCTTGCCCAGCCGATCGACCGCACCGCGTGAGCTTCACCAGGCGTGGTTGTCGGGTTCCAGGACCAGCGCCCGGTCCTTTTCATTGGGAGTGTGAACGACATGAAGCGCCTACCCGTTACCGTGCTGTCGGGCTTCTTGGGAGCCGGCAAGACCTCGCTACTGAACCACGTGCTCACCAACCGCCAAGGGCTCCGCGTGGCGGTCATCGTCAACGACATGAGCGAGGTGAACGTCGACGCCCAGCTCGTACGCGGCGGCGGGGCCGAGTTGAGCCGCACCGAGGAGAAGCTGGTTGAGATGACCAACGGCTGCATCTGCTGCACGCTTCGCGAGGACCTGCTGATCGAAGTGCGTCGCCTCGCCCAGGAAGGGCGATTCGATTATCTGCTGATCGAGTCGACCGGCATTTCCGAGCCCATGCCCGTGGCCGAAACCTTTACCTTCGAGGACGAGGAGGGGCACAGCCTGGCCGATTTCGCGGCGCTCGACACGATGGTGACCGTTGTGGACGCTCGTAACTTCCTGGATGACTACGGCACCGCCGACGAGCTGCGCGACCGCGAGGTGGGTCTGAACGACGAGGACGATCGCAACGTCGTCGACCTGCTCGTGGATCAGGTCGAGTTCGCCGACGTCATCATCCTGAACAAGCTGGATCTGGTGAATGACGAGGAGCGGGCCCAGTTAGAGCAATTGCTGCGCCTGTTGAATCCGGGAGCCGAGCTCGTGCCCGCCACGCAAGGGCGGGTTGCGCTCGATCGCATTCTGAATACGGGCCGGTTTTCTTTGAGCCGCGCCGAGTCGCATCCCCAGTGGCTGGCGCAACCCCGCGATCAGATCGCGCCGGAGACCATCGAGTACGGGATTTCGAGCTTCGTTTTCCGCGCGCGTCGTCCTTTCCACCCCCAGCGACTGTGGGACCTGGTCACCGGCGAAGCGTTTGCCAACGTACTGCGGTCGAAAGGGGTGATCTGGCTGGCGACCCGGATGACCATGGCGGGCCTGTGGTCACAGGCGGGGCAATGCTGCCGGCTTGGGCCAGCCGGGTATTGGTGGGCCGCCGTGCCGCGGGAGCACTGGCCCGAGGCCGCCGAGGACATCGCTCAGATCGAGTCGCAGTTCGAGGGTCCCGCTGGCGATCGCCGCCAAGAATTGGTTGTCATCGGGCAAGACCTGGATCGCATCGTCGTGGAAAGCGCCCTGGAAATGTGCTTGCTCACCGACGATGAGATGGCCCTGGGGGCCGAGGCCTGGTCGAAGTTCGACGATCCCTGGGAGGATTGGGAGCAAGAGGCAGCGACGGAGCCCGATCCCAGCCAGGACGACGCAACCGACGCGCTGGCCCCCAGCCGAAACTGAGGTGCACGCGACGGGCGCGTACAACCATCCACCATCGTGCGTATAGGTTAGAGGCGATGTCCATGAAGACTCGATCGCTAGGTTCGGCCGTCCTCGCGGCCGCATTGCTGTGTGCGGCCGTTGGTTGCAATCACCACGAGCCAGACGGCCAAATCGCGACCGACCCGCCGGCCGTAGCAGGGCCGAAAGCTGACGAGGCTCACGATTCCCACCCGGCCGGTGCCGAGCATCCCCCATCTTTCGCCGAGGCGGTGGCGAAACTTGTCGCGCTGCGCGACCAAATCCGCGACGCCTTCGCCGCTCAGAACGAGGAACAAGGGCACGAGCCGCTGCACGAAGTGGGGCACCTCTTGGAAGACCTGCCCGGTCTTGCCGAGAAACAGGTTTCTCCCGCCGACCTGCCCGAGATTAAGCAAACCTCCGACGAGCTCTTCGACCTGTTCGCCAAGGTCGATGAGAAGATGCACGGCGCCGAGGGGGCGGCCTACGCCGATGTCGCCAGCGCGATCGATGCTGGCATCGAACGGTTGCGGAATCTGGCTCCGGCCGCGGACCGTGCCGAACCGGCGGCCGAAAGAGGCGCGCATGAGTAGACCCGCCGGAAAGGCTGAGCCCAGCGACCTCGGCCAGGTGGTCGCGCCGCGACCGGGAGGGTTCGTCGCGCGCGCCCCGATCGCGTGGGCGTGCCTGTTGGTGGCCAGTGCCCTGGGCTGCGAGAAAGCTTGGAGTGGCCCCAGTCCGCAGGTCGCCAAGTGGCGGTCCAAGTTTCTTCGTGCGACTGAGCCCGCCGGGGCAATCTCTCTGGCCGAGGTGCGGAAACGCGAGGGCGCTTCGAGCGAGATCGTGCTGGTCGGCCAGGTCGGGGTACCCGGGCAAAACTACTGGATCGACGGCAAGGCGGCGTTTCTGATCCGCGAGGCGACCAACGAGGACCCCGCGGGCCACGGCGGAGAGGGCCACGATCCGGCGAATTGCCCCTTCTGCAGGCGCAAGGCCTCGCAAGCGGCGTCGACGGCGATCGTGCAATTCCTCGATCAGCGGGGCCAGATCATCGGCATCGATGCCCGCGATCTGTTCGCGCTGACCGACAACCAACGAGTCGTCGTGCAAGGGACCGCACAGGTCGTTGAGCCTGATCTACTGGTGATCACTGCCCGGTCCCTCTTCACGGCGCCCCAGTGACCCACGGGGGGGCATGGGCGTCGGCCGCTCGCGCGGCCGACGGCCAGGAAGTTGCACAGCGCCGACCGCCGCTGTGGCTGGAGAGATCGCTCCCGAGGTCTGGCCCTCGCCTTCAGCCTGGCCCACGCCGATCGTATCGTGCTCGGCACGTAAAGCCATTTCCAACCGGGCGTGTCCGACGGAACCGGTCGGTGCCCTTGGCGGCGGTTGGTGGTCTTGGTCCGGGCCGCCGAGCTTCGGGCCCCGTCCGCGGCGCTAATGGGCCGAATCGAGATAGGGGTCTTGCCCCATTTGAATCTGCAGTTTTTTCCGTTCCTTCTCGAAGTACATCAGTCCGCGGCGGTCGCGGTAGTGGCGCCGCTCGATGCGCGACTGCGCCTTTCTGAACCGCGGCGCGTACGACGGCAACTTGCCCTGGGCCTGCGAGCCATACTGCTTCAAGCGCTTGCCGGTCTTGGGGCCTAGCCCCGCGATCAGGATCTCGTCGTCCAGGGCCAGGTACTGCCGAAAGGTGCCCGGGTCGCCTTGCCGGCCACAACGTCCGATGAGCTGGCGATCGATCCGGGCCGAGTCGTGCATTTCGGTGCAGATCACGTGCAGTCCGCCCAGTTGGCGAACGTCGTCTTCAAGCTTGATGTCGGTTCCGCGTCCGGCCATGTTGGTCGACACGGTCACCCGGCCCAGGCGGCCGGCCTGGGCCACGATTTCGGCCTCTTCGGCCACCTTGTGGGCATTGAGTACCTGGTGCTCAATGCCGGCCTGATTCAAGAGCAGCGAGAGCAACTCCGATTTATCGATCGACCGGGTGCCGATCAGCAACGGGCGGCCCGTGGCGTGTACCTCGACCACCTCGTCGACGATCGCCCGCCATTTCTCCTCGGCGGTGCCGAACACCAGGTCGGGAAGTCGCTGGCGAATGGCGGGTCGATTGGTGGGAATGGGAATCACGTTCACCTTGTAGATTTTGCTCAGTTCGCGAGCCGAGCTCGAAGCCGTGCCCGTCATGCCACAAAGCGTGGGGTAGCGGAGAAAGAAATCCTGCACGGTCACCCGGGCGGCCTGTCCGGTTTCAACGGTAACTTTGACGTCTTCCTTGGCCTCGACGGCCTGGTGGATGCCGTCGCGCCATTTGCGGCCTTCTCCCAGACGGCCGGTGAACTCGTCGACGATGACGATCTCGCCGTCGCGCACGACGTAGTGACGGTCGCGAATGTACTCGCGGTCGACCTTTACGGCCCGCTCGATGTACTGGTAAATGGTGAACATGCCCACCTGGTCCATCGCTTCGGGCTTGGGCAGCATTCGCACCTGTTGCCGTCCGGCGGCGGTCAGTTCCACCGTTTTCTTGTCGTGGTCGTAGTCGTAGTGTTCGTTTTCGACGAATTGCTGAGCCACGCCGGCGGCCCAGCGGTAACACTCCACCGCCAGCTTTTCCTCGTCGGTGGGCAGGGCGCTAATGATCAGCGGCGTGCGGGCCTCATCGATGAGAATGCTATCGGCCTCGTCGACCACGGCGAAGTGCGGCTCGCGCTGTACCGGCTGCTCGTTGTTCGAGGCGCCATCTTGCCCCAGCATGGCGCCGAGAAAGTCGAGTTGCCCCTCGCGAATGCGGCGCAACAGCAGCCGGTCGCGAAGAAAATCGAACCCGAACTCTTTGGCCGTGCCGTAGGTCACGTCGCAGGCATAGGCCTTGCGCCGGTCTCCCTGGGCCTGCTGGGTTTGAATGATGCCCACCGAAACGCCCAGCATTTGGTACAGCGGCTCCATCCACTGGGCATCGCGCAAGGCCAGGTAGTCGTTCACCGTGGCGATCTGCACTCCCTTGCCCGACAGCGCGTTCAAATAGGCCGGCAGCGTGGCGGTCAGCGTCTTGCCCTCGCCGGTCTGCATTTCGGCGATCGAGCGGTTGTGCATGGCGATGCCGCCCAAGAGCTGCACGTCGAAGTGCCGCATGCCCAGGGCCCGCCGCCCCGCTTCCCGCACCAGGGCAAAGGCCTCGGGCAACAGATGCTCGAGCGATTCGCCGCTCTTGGCCCGATAGCGCAGCGAGAGACTGCGTTTGCGCAGGTGGTAGTCGTCGAGCTCGGTTAACTCGGGCTCGAAGCCGTTGATCTTGGGAATCAGCAGGGCCCAACGGGCTAGTTTCCGCCCCACCGGGCCGCCCGCCCAGGCGGTAAGTTGAGCCGTGAAACCTTGAGGAATGACCGACACTCGAGTCGCCGCCTTCCGCTGCCAGGGCCACGCGCTAAGAGGGGGGGGGCCGGCCCTGGGCCCTGCTCCTCATCCTACGCGAGTTCCACCGCGGAAGAATAGCTTGCGGTCGCGCGGCGGCGCGGTGGTAGCGAATTTGACGGCTGAAGCAGGCTGCCTACGGCTCCAGCGGGCGGATGCGGTCAACCTGGTACTCGGGGTCCGGCGCCCCCACATCGACCAGGCTCCCCTGCACCGCCACGAAGTCGCCGGCTTGGAAACCTTCCAGGGCCTGGGTATCGGCAATCCACAGGGCGCCGCCCCAATCGTCGGGCTCTTCGACCGGTCGGTACCGGATGCGCCACCGCTGCTTGTCTTCCGAGTAGTCGAGCCGCCCCTGCAGCCAGCGATACTGAGGGTCGTGGGCATAGCTCGCCGACGAGTCGCCACCAGCCTCGTCGGTCGACGGGCCGGCGCCCTCGGCGGGCACCCGCCATTGACCCGAGTTGGCCGGCGCTTCGCCCGAGGCCACGTCGACCTGGCCGCCCGGCTGGGCCGATGCCGGCTCGGTGTGCTGTGCGAAGTGCACCTGGTCGTCGGGCGAGGCGCCCCGGCTGGCGATTGCAGTCGCACCGGCTACCGGCGCGAGTTGGCTCGGCGGCGTACCGGCGGCCGCCACGTCGCCGTAGCGATACGCATAGCGGTTCCGCGGATCGACGGCCGCGCTGGGCGACGTTTGGTACGAGCCGCCCGGTGGTGCGTAACCGGCCGGCGGCACCGTTCCGCCCGGCGGAAGCGATCCGGCCGGGGGAGGGGTGCCGGTCGGCGGGGCGGGCGGGGTGAAGTTGCCGCTCGTCGGCGGTGCCGTGCCCACCGCGGGGGGCGTCGCCGCCGGAGCAGTCTGTGGAATCGTCGAAGCGAACGGGTCGTAGGGCGGAGTCGTGCTGGCCGTACCCGTGCCGGGGGGCGGAACCGTGGTCCGATTGCCAAACAGGTTTTCGGTGGTAATCGGGCCGTTCTTGCAACCGGCCAACAGAACGAGCAGGGTCCACCAGGCACTTCGCGACGACGCCATGCCCGACCAGTCCTTTCCCAGCCAAAGAGGAGCCAGTTCGCGCCGAATCACGGCGACCAGGGACGCGTGACGGGGTTCGGCCGAACCCGCTTTTTTCGATCAGCAGCCCCAGGCGGGGGCGTAGGCTAGCAACTTCGGTCCTTCGATCCCAGGCCGAAATGGCTCGCTGGAAGTCTCCCCTGCCGACTAAGCCACAGGGGGGCGCTGCCAGCGGTGCCAGCAAAGACGCTCAAGAGGCGCTTGGCCAGGCGTTCTGGGTCGGCCGCGGAGCCCGCGGGCCAGACAACGCTCCTACGGGGCCGAGGGGGGTGCGGGCCGAAGCAGGCACTTATCTCGCACGAGCGCACTGCGTGTTTTTCCCCCGCCGGCCGGTTACCATGCACGGCAACCTTTTTTCTGGGCGGGGCGTTCAGGTCCATGGGCTGGCCGGGGGGAGCGATTCATGCGATTGGGTACGCTTGGGAGCATTGCGCTGGGAATCTCACTGGCGATTTCCAGCCCGGGGGTGGCGGGGGAGAAGATTCGCGTGCTGCGCGACGACTGGGGGGTGCCCCATATCTTCGCCGAGACCCCCGCCGGCGCCGCCTACGCGCTGGGCTACTGCCAGGCCCAAGACCGGCTGGAACAACTCCTGCGGCAATATCGTCTGGCCAGCGGAACCATGGCCGAGCTTTACGGCCCCCAACTGGTGCAGCATGACTATCGCCAACACCTTTGGCGCCACGCCGAAATCAGTCGCGAGCGCTATGGCGAGCTCTCGGCCGAGTGCCGCACGCGCATCGAAGCCTTTTGCGCGGGCGTGCGCCGCTACCTGCAGGAGCATCCCGACCAGGTGCCCCCCGGCGGTCAACCACCCGAACCCTGGCAGGTCGTGGCCCTCAGTCGGCTGATTATTTGGGGCTGGCCCGAAGGCACCGCCGCCGACGAGCTGGAGCGCATCGGCATTAAGCCCGACCCGGTCGAGCCGCGCGGCTCGAACCAATGGGTCGTGGCCGCCTCGCGGAGCGAAGCGGGGGTTCCGCTGGCGCTGATCGATCCGCACCTGAGTTTCTACGGTCCGTTTCGCTTCTACGAGGCCCGCATGTACGCGGGCGACGATTACGCCATCAGCGGCGTGGCCATCGTGGGGCTGCCCGAGATCAGCCTGGGCCATAACCAGTATCTCTCGGTCGCCATGACCACGGGAGGCCCCGATACATCGGACGTGTACGAAGAAGAGGTTCATCCCGACGACCCGCGCCAATACCGCTACGAGGGCCAGTGGCGGCCGATGACGGTGCGCGAGGTGGTGATCGGCGTGCGCGAAGGGGACGAAACCAAAACCGTGCGGTTCGAGGTGGAGTCGACCCACCACGGGCCGGTAGTGGCTCGCCGCCCGGGCAAGGCCTATGTAATGAAGCTGAGCTACGCCGACGAAATCGCCTTGGCCGAGCAGAGCCACCGAATGATGACGGCGCGCAACCTGGACGAGTTCAAGGCAGCCCTCGGCCAGTTGCAACTGATGGAACAAAACGTGATGTGCGCCACAGTCGAGGGCGACACCTTCTACGTGCGCAACGGCCGAGTTCCGGTGCGCTCGGCGGGGCACGACTATACCCGGCCGGTGCCGGGCAACGTGGCGGCCACCGAGTGGCAGGGAATCTACCCGCTCGACGACCTGCTGCAACTGGTGAACCCGCCGCAGGGTTACATGCAGAATTGCAACACGGCGCCCCAGTTCATGCAGCTCGAGTGCCCCTTGCTGCCCGAGCGTTTTGCCGACCGGCCCTGGCTCTACCACGCCGACGAGCCGCTTCATCCGAGAGCCGCCGGAGTGCTGAAATCGCTCAGCCAGGACGACCAGGTGTCGCTGGAGGAAGCCTTTGAAATCGCCATGGATACCGTGGCCTGGGGCGCCGAGCGGTGGCAGGCGCGGCTGGCCGCGGCCTGGCAAGCCGCCTCCGCCGATCAGCAAGCCAACCCCGATACCGCCGCCCTGGCCAAGCGGATCGGCGACTGGAACCGCCGCTGCGACGGCGACTCGGAGGGGGCGCTGGCCTATCGCTTCTGGAAGCAGGAACTGGGCCCTGACGTGTTTCGGGCCGACAAGGCCGGGCTGCCCCCCTCGGACCAAATTGCCGACGCCACCCTGGTCGAAGCTTTGGCTCGCGCCGCCGCCAAACTGCGGGCCGACTACGGGCGCGTGAACATTGCGTTCGGCGAGGTGTACCGAATTGGTCGGATGCCCGTGGGGCCCTTGGGTGACCCGAGTGGACCACCCGCCGAGAGCTGGCCGGCCGCCGGCGGTTCGCTCGACGGCATGGCCACTCCCCGGGCCACCGGATTTCGCGCCACGCCCGACGGCAAGCACTTCGTAGCTCACAGCGGTCAAACTTCGCCCCAGATTGTGGTGCTGAGCAAGCCTCCGCGGAGCTACACGTTGCTCCCCCTGGGGCAGAGCGATGACCCCGACTCGCCGCACTTCGACGACCAGGCGGAGAAGCTCTACCCGGCGAGACGAATGAAGCCCACCTATTTCCTCGACCCCGCGGGATTGGCTCCCCATGTCGAAAGCACCACCGAACTGGAGTGGGCCGGACCCACGGCCAGCGCGGCGGGCGACTAAATCGGGTCGGGTAGCGACCTTGCCGGTGGTCCGCCAAGCTACAACCGGACGGGTCAGGGCGGGTACCTCGCGCGGGGCATCGTCTTCCCGCCCGTGGCGGGGCGTGCGGGCGCGCCAGCTTGCCCGCCGCGCGCCGATGAGGGAAGATCGGCGCGGCCAGGGGGTCGATCGCACTAGCAAGGAGCAACTCCGATGAGCAACGCGAACGCTTCTCGGTCGAACGCGAGCCGGGGTCGGTGGGCCAGAAGATACCGTGGGCCCTTGTGCGCCAACCGGTTTCCGCCGGGCGCGGCTGCGTTGGCCGTTCACTTGCCACGGGCCGTTCACTTGTCGCGAGCTCTCTGGTTGGCGCTGGCCGGTTGGTTGATGCTGGGCGTTGCAGCACCGGGCCAAGCACAGTCGCTGATCGACCCGGCGCTAAGCCTGACGACGTTTGCGTCCGGATTCGATCAGCCGACGGGCATGGCCTTCTTGGGAGCCGGGGGCGCCGCGCTGGTCATTGAAAAGGAAACCGGCCTGGTCAAGCTGGTTCAGGGCAACACGCAAACCAGCGTGCTCGACTTGCCGGTCAATAGCAGCAGCGAGCGCGGTTTGCTCGGCATTGCGATCGATCCGCAATTCTCCACGAACGGCCACACCTACTTGTACTACAGCCTGGCCGCGGGCGGCGCCGATGGCGGCAGTTGGCTCGAAAACCGTCTCTCGCGATTCACCTGGGACGGCAGTTCGCTGGCGGGGGAAGTGGTGCTCCGCAGTTGGGCCTTCGACCCGGCCCAGGGCAACGGCCCGAACCACGACGGAGGCCCGCTGCGGTTTGGCCCCGACGGGAATCTTTACGGCGTGGTCGGCGACTTGAACCGCGCGGGGATCGAGCAAAACAATACCGGCCCGCTGGCCGGTTCGTCGAACGCCGGCGGCATTTTTCGTTTGGAGCCCTCGGGCGCGATTCCCGCGAGTAACCCTTTCTTCGGTCAGGCCGACCCACTGCTACGACCCTGGTATGCCTACGGAGTGCGCAACTCGTTCGGATTGGCCTTTGATCCGGCCACGGGCGCGCTTTGGGACACGGAAAATGGCCCGTCGAGCTACGACGAAATCAACCGGGTGGACCCCGGTTTCAACAGCGGCTGGACCACGCTGATGGGGCCCGACAGCCGCGACCCGCAGAGCGCGGCCGACCTGGCAATGCTGCCGGGTTCAGCCTACAGCGACCCGGAATTCTCCTGGCGCACGCCGATCGCCGTGACCTCGCTGGCCTTCCTCGCCACATCGTCGGCCAACCAAACCCTGGGCGACGCCTTGCTCGTGGGAGACAACAACACGGGCCAGCTTTCTTTGTTTCGGTTGAATGCCGCCCGCGACGGGCTGGTACTCGAAGGGGGGCTGGCGGACCTGGTAGCCGACAATACGACGGAGCGGAACAGCTTGGTTTTCGGGACCGATTTCAGCGTGGTGACCGATATCCAGGTCGGTCCCGACGGGGGAATTTATGTGCTTTCGCTCGGCAACGGCGCCATCTATCGGATTGCTCCCACGGTGCTGCCCGTGGTGGGCGATGCCAACGCCGATCGCCAGGTGGGGGCTGCCGACTACGCCGTCTGGGCCGCCACCTTCGGAAACTCGGGAATTGCGCTGTCCGCCGATTGGGACCGCAATCTATCCGTGGGGGCGGCCGACTACGCGCTCTGGGCGGCCAACTTCGGCGCAGCTCCGAGCCCGGTTCCAGAGCCCGGCACGGCGCTGCTCGGGGGGCTGGGATTGGCGGGGCTGGCGGTAATCCGCGGCCGGCGCCGGGTGGTGAAAACGCCGGACCAATCGCGGCGGATTGCAGCGATTTCCCGGGGTTTGTAGGCCCTCGGCGGATATCCGCCTGGCCTCTGGGGGGTGCATTTTCCTTGCTGCCCAGCGGAGGGTCTGGCTAGGATAGCCTCTAGCGGCGAATCTTCGCTAACCGGAACAGTTTGCGCCGATTTTCTCCGCCCGCGCCTCGGGCCCTGGCTCGGCGTGGCATCGCTCAGGCCGTTGGCCGCGCGTGGGGTGAGTAGCGAGCCAGCGGCGGTGCGTCCCAGCCGGACCCGATGGGGGCCCTGGCCCCTGAGAACAGGGCAACCCAGCGTGGGCGTGCGCGCCGTGAGGCCGTTTTTCCCGATCTACGAGAGCAATCTTCGATGAGTTGGACCTCTTGGTTTCGTCGCCGACGCACTGCCAAAAAGCCCGGTAACGCCCGGAGCCACTACCGCCGTAGCCAGGCGGCCCCGCGCCGGCTGGCCGCGGGCGAGGGACTGGAGCGCCGCGAGCTGTTGACGATTACCGTTGAGTTTCAAACGGTGCTGGGCAATTTCCAGGTCGGGTTGTCGGATACCGTCGCCCCGGTGACGGTCAGCAACTTCCTGAACTATGTCACCAGCAACCGCTACGACGGCTCGTTCTTTCACCGTCAGGCCGACAACAGCCCGACCGAAAAATTCGTGATTCAAGGGGGTGGATTCACCTTCAACCCCACGAGCGGCCAGGCGGTCAACGTGATGACCGATCCGCCCATCGTCAACGAATTCAACGTCTCGAACACCCGTGGCACGATTGCCATGGCCAAGCTGGGCGGCAATCCGGATTCGGCCACCAGCCAGTTCTTTTTCAATCTTTCGAACAACGGCTCGAATCTGGACAACCAGAACGGCGGCTTCACCGTGTTCGGCACCGTGCTGGGCGACGGCATGACCGTGGTCGATGCCCTCTCCAGCACGCCCAAGTTTAATTTCGGCGGCACCTTCTCCGAGCTTCCGCTCCGCAATTACACCTCGGGTAACAACGTTACGGCCGACAATCTGCTGTTCATCAACGACATTGTGCTCGTGGGCCCGGCCAACCCGATCGTTCTGCCCACGGCCGACTTGAGTACGACCAACGCCGATGTGCTGAATGTGCCCATCACGGCACGCGACTACAACGGTGCCGGAACGACGCTGACTTACAGCCTGGATGCAGGCGCTCCGACTGGCGCCACGATCGACCCGCAAACCGGGCTGTTCAGTTGGCAGCCGAGCGCGGCCGATGTTGGCAAGCAGTTTTCGGTCACCGTGCGGGCCAGCAACAACCTGGGGACCCCGCTGTCGGATACCGACACCTTCGTCATTACGGTAACCCAGGCCGGCGTTACCCCCGCGCCGGGCACGCCCGACCTGAACGCCGCGAGCGATACAGGGCGCTTGACGGACGACAACCTGACCAACCTGGACAACGGCGGTGCCAACCGCACGCTCAGCTTCACGGTGCCGAACACGGTGTCGGGAGCCACGGTGGGCATTTTTGCCAACGGCGAGCTGATCGGTACGGCCACGGCCGGCGCCAGCGGCACGACGGTCGTCACCACGGCCGGCAACCTGCTCCTGCCCGACGGGGTGTACCAGTTCACCGCCGCGCAGAAGCGGCCCGACGAGTTGCAGTCGCCCGACTCGGCGGCGCTGAACGTTACGATCGACACCACGGCCCCCTTGGTTCCAGGCCAATTCGACCTGAGCTTTGGCGACGGCGGCGTGGCCGAAGCGGGGGCCCAAGGCGACCAAGCGGCCCGGGCCGGCCTGCTGCTGCCCGATGGCAAGTACCTGGTCGTGGGCCGTAACGGCACCTCGCCCAACCGCGATTTCGTCTTGGCCCGGTACCTGGCCAACGGCCAACTCGATACCAGTTTCAACACCACGGGGCTCTTCTTCAGCGGGTTTAGTTCGCCTCCGCCCGAGAACTTGCCGCAAGACGACGTGGCCTTTGCCGCGGCCGTTCAAGCCGACGGCAAGTATGTCGTGGCCGGCATGTCGGGCAACAACCTGCTGGTGGCCCGCTACCTGACCAACGGCCTGACCGACACCACGTTTGCAGGAGGGGGCGGCGCCCTGAATGGCGCGCTGGGAGCCACGAACCGCCCCTCGTCCGTGTCCATTCTACCCGACGGCAAGATTCTAGTCGCGCTCACGGTCGACGGCGACTTCGCTCTCCTAAGGCTTACGGCCGACGGCGCGGTAGACACCACCTTTGCCACCGAGGGCACGCTAACCACCAACTTTGGCGGAAGCGAGGAAGTGACTGCAATGCAGTTGCTGCCGGGTGGCAAGATTCTGCTGGCCGGGCACAGCGGCGACTCGCTGGCACTGGCCCAGTACAACTCGGACGGTACCCCCGACCTGGCCTTCGACATCGATGGCAAGCTCCTGATTACCTTGCCGGTTGCCACCAGTCGGGCCGACGTGGTGCGGCTGGCCGACGGCAAGCTGCTGATTCTGGCCGGCCAGGCCGGCGGTGGCACCTTGCTGCGCCTGGCCGAAAACGGGCAGGCCGACTCCACCTTCGACGGCGACGGGCAACTGCCCCTGTCGCAGTTGGGGCTCGCCTTTTCCGCGCCCGCCCGGCTCGGTGTTTCCGCGGCTGGCGAAATCTTCGTCGGCGGAACCTTCAACTCCGACTTCCGGCTCGCCCGGCTTACTTCCAGCGGGCAACTCGACTCGCGATTCGGCAGCCTGGGCACGGTTACCGCCGACATCGGCCTGGCCCAAGACGATGGCGACCAGGTGGCCGACCTGGTGGTCAGCGCCGCGGGCGTTCCCACACTGGTCGGCACGACCGGAGGAGGCGCCTCGGGCAGCAATTTGGTGTTGGCCCGCTTCGTGGGCGGTTCCGGCATCGGGCTTGCGCTCGACGCCTTGAGCGACACGGGGGTTTCCAACAGCGACCGGATCACGCGCGACGCCACGCCCACCTTCCTGGTCGACGCGGGTGGCCAACGGTATGCCATCTTCCGGGGCAATACGCCGCTCGACCCGGTGTTCCAGAGCGAGCCTACCTTCACCGCCGAGGCCCAGCCCGAGGGGACGGCCAGCTACACGGTGTCGCTCGTCGACGACGCGGGCAACCTGAGCATTTCCAGTCAGCCGCTGACCGTTACCTTCGACTACACGGCACCCAGGGTAACCGCGGTCCATGTCTCATCGAGCACCGGAACCCAGGCCGGCTTCGACATTACGGTCGGCTCGGGCGAACAACTGCGGACCGTGCCGGTGGCCTCGGTCGACCGGTTGCGGTTCCAGTTCAGCGAGCAGGTTGCGGCCGACGATGCCGACTTGACCCTCTCGGGTCAGCGTCAAGCCAGCTACGCCGCGGGAACGGTTGCGGGTGCGGCTGGACCCACCGGATGGCAGGCCACCTGGAGCCTGCCCGTGGTGCCCACGGCCGACCAACTGGTGCTGCATTTGGCCGGCACCGGCGGATCGCCCATTACCGACCTGGCGGGCAACGCGCTGGATGGTGAGTGGGACAACCCGACCAACCTGGCCGATGCTTCGAGCGATACGTTTCCCTCGGGCAATAACGCCGCCGGGGGCGATTTCTCGTTCGCCATCACCGTGCTCACCGGCGACGCGAATCGCGACCTGCGCGTCGACAGCCTCGATCAGGCCATTTGGCAGGCCAACCAGGGGGCGGCCAATCCCACCTTTGCGATGGGCGACTTCAACGGCGATGGGCAAGTAAACCAAGCCGATGAAACCCTCCGGGCCAGCTTCCAGGGCATTAACCTCGACGTGCAGACCCCGGGCAGTATCAGCGGGGTGATCAGCAACGACGTGGACCGCGATGGCCAGCTTGACCCGACCGACGAGCCGCTCGCTGGCTTTTTGGTATTTGTCGATCTAAATGGCAACGGCCAGCTCGACCAGGGGGAACCCAACCAGCTAACCGGCCTGGATGGTTCTTTCTCGTTCACCGATCTGCTCCCGCTTAGCTACAACGTCCAGGTTCAACTGCCCGAGGGTTGGACCCCCACCCAGGGCCAGTCGAACCAGTCGACGGTGCAGGTGCAGGCGGGCTCGACCGCCAACGTTTCCTTCGCCGCGATTTCTCCCAGCACGGCGCCGGCCGCCCCCGATTTGTTAGCCGCCAGCGATTCGGGGCAGCTCAACAACGACAACATCACCAACTTCAACGGCCGCGACGCGGGCCATGCCCTGCAGTTCTCGGTGACCGGCACGATCGTCGGGGCGACCGTCCAGATTCTGATCGATGGCCAGGTGGCCGCCGAGGCCGTGGCGACGAGCGACACCACGACGCTCACCACCAATACGCCGGTTCCCATTCCCGACGGCACCCATGCCATTACGGCCCGCCAGGCCGCCTCCGGCGAATCGTTCTCCGACCCGTCGTCGGCCTTGTCGATTACTATCGATACCATCGCCCCGCTGCCGCAGGTTTCGGGCGGGGTGCTCGATCCTAGTTTCTCGGGCGACGGCCGGCTGATTCAGAGCTTGTCGGCCGCCGCCGAGCGGGCCGCGGGCATGGTGGTGCAACCCGATGGAAAGATCGTGGTGGCCGCCACGCTGACCACGGGTGAGGCGGCTTCCAGCTTTGTCGTTTACCGGTTCCTGGCCGACGGCACGCTCGACCCCGGCTTCGGCACGGGCGGGGTCGTGACCACGGTATTCGACCTGTCGCTCAACGAGGCGCGAGCCCTGGCCCTGGCCCCCGATGGCAAGATCGTGGTGGCGGGCATGACCAAGACCGATCCGCTCTCGTTCGTGGCCGTGGCTCGCTACAACCCCGACGGCACGCTCGACAACAGTTTCGATACCGATGGCAAACGCACCTTCCCGTTGGAGAACCGGGGTGCCGGTGCCCGGGCGGTGAAGGTGATGAGCGACCAGCGCATCGTGGTGGTGGGCGATTTCGTTCGCAACAGCCAATCGGATTTCGGAGTAGTTCGGCTGCTGGAAAACGGCGCGCTCGATACCACCTTTGGCACCGACGGCCAGGTCTCACTCGAGACCACGCAGCAGGAGGTGGCCGCCGACGTCGAGGTGCTCTCCGACGGCAAGGTGCTGGTCACCGGGATCCAAGTCAGCGGCACTCAGGGCGACCCGAACCGGTTGGCCCTGTACCGGTTCCTGGCCAACGGCGATCTGGATAACAGCTTCGGCACCGGCGGGCAGGTTTTCCGCTCGGTCGGCGTGGCGGGCACCCCCTCGGCCATGGCCGTCGACAGCGCCGGCCGCATTCTGGTCGGTGGTATCATCTCCGACGGCGTGAACGGATCGTTTGCCCTGTTCCGGTTTCTGAGCGACGGCCAGGTCGACCAGGGGTTCGGCATTCTGGGCGTACGAAGCACCGCGTTCGACGGTGGCCAGGCCGTCATTCGCGATCTGGCCCTGCTCGGCGACGGCCGGATCGTGGCCGTCGGCTCGACAGGCTCGGCCAGCGCGGGGCAAGTGGCGCTGGCTCGCTACCTTGCCGATGGCCGTTTGGACGAGTCTTTTGGCAACGCCGGAACACACACCGTGAGCTTTGGCACCGCGGTCGACCAGGGAGGGAGCATTGCCCTGGATCCCATGGGCCGCCTGGTCGTGGCGGGCACCGCGGGCGAAACGGCCGGCAGCTCGCCCAAGGTGGGGCTCGCTCGGCTGCTGGATCCGCTCGACCCCGCACCCCTGCTCACCGCCGAAAGCGATACGGGCATCTCGTCGAGCGATCGCATTACCAACGACAATTTCCCAGACTTCGCCCTCACCACCGGCGGACCATTTTTCCGCTTCTTCCGCGACGGCGCCCAGATCAGTGTGGATTATGCCTCGGGGGCGGTCTATACGGCCAACTCGCAGTTGGAAGGCACCTTTGCCTACCAGGTGCGGCCCATCGATCTGGCGGGCAACGCCGGCGCACTCTCGGCCGCCACGACCGTAACCTTCGACCTGACGGCGCCCACCGTTGCCGTCGACCCCGTTGCGCCCGACCCGCGCAGCACTCCGCTGAGCAGCGCGCAGATTCACTTCAGCGAGCCCGTGCTCGGGTTCGATGCCAGCGGGCTGGAGTTGACCCGCGACGGCGGCCCAAACCTGATCGGCGCCGGCCAGATGCTTACCTCGGGCAATCAACGAGATTTCGCGCTCGGGGGCCTGACCCTGAGCACCGCGCAATCGGGCGACTACCAGATTCGCGTCCTCAACTCGACCGGCGTGACCGACGCGGCCGGCAATGCCCTGGCGGTCGAGGCGGTCGAAAACTTCACCGTCGAGGGACTAACCACGCTCGACCAAGGAGTGCTGGGGCTGGCGGTTCTTAGCGACCAGGGGCCCTCGGCCGCGGGCACTTACTACGCCCTGACGACCGTGCGGGCCGGGCTGCTTTCGATCGAAGCCGAGTTCTCGGCCGCCGGGGGCGATGTCGTGCTCGAGCTGTTCGATGCGCAATTCCAGTCGCTGGGCACCTCGTCGGCAACGCAGGACGGGCGCCAACGGATCGATCGCACGGTCGACCCCGGCCAGGTGTTCTTCGTCCGCCGGTTGGGCTCCAACCCCTCGGCCACGATCCGTATGGGCAACGTCTACACCGCCAGCGGCAACCAGCATTCGCTCTTCGGAACCGACGAGGCCAATGCCTTCAGCTTCGATGCCGGCGCCGCTGCGAGCGTCAGCGTCGACGGGCTGGCTTATTCGTTCGATCCCGGCAGCGGCGCGGTCATCACCATCATGGCGGGCGCCGGAACCGATACCCTCAACGCCCTGGGCACGGCGGCTCCCGAGCAGGCCGAACTCGGTCCCGGTTCCGGGTACCTTAAAGGCACCGGTTATCGCCTGAATTGGCAACAACTCGAGAATGCGACGCTCGACGCCGGTGGGGGACTGGACCAGGTTAAAGTGTCCGATTCCGACGGCGACGACCAGGGTTTGTTTATGGTTGCCGACCTGCTTATGAACGGCACCAACTATGCGATGCGCGCCAGAAACTTTGAGCTGGTTGAAGTTCGGGCCGGGCAAGGCAACGACGCGATCATTCTGACCGGCAGCTCGCAGGCCGATCAGCTCACGGTTCGACCGAGCAACGCCACGCTGGCCGGCGCCGGCTACGTCCACCGCGCCATCGGGTTCGAAACCCTCGCGGCCGACGGCGGCGGAGGGGTGGATTCGGCGTACTTGTTTGATACCGCCGGCGACGACGAACTGATGCTCGGCGCCGACACGACCGTTTTGCTTTCGCCCCAAGGCAGCTACTCGGTCGAAAGCTTCGAGCAGGTTCGGGCCACCGCCACGACCGGATACGACCGGGTGGTGATGGATGGGACGGAAGCCGACGACATGTTCGTGGGCCAGGCCAACCAATCGCAGATTAGCGGCGGTAACCTGATGCGCGTGGCGCGCGGCTTCGACGAGGTTCGTTCGGCCGGTGCCCAAGGAGCCGATCAGGCGGTGATGATGCGCCGGCTTCCGTCGGACTCGATCACAGCGGCCGGTGGAGCGATCACCCTCGCCGGCGCCGACTACTATGTGCGGGTCACCGGCTACGAAGAGATTCTGACTCCGCCCCCCGAGGGATCGCCCGCTTCGGCAAGCACCGTGTTCGCGTTACCGCCGAGCGACGCGACCGCTACGACAGGCGCTTTTTCGAACCCCACCACGTCGGTCGAAGCGCTCTCGCACGATACGCAAATGCGCTTGGCGGCGTTCCTGGCCTGGCTCGAACAGCGGCACCACTCCGACGCGCCCCAGGCAGCCCAGACGGAAGAGGCCACGTTCGATCTGGTGCACGCCGAGGGGCTCGACTGGCTCTTCGCGTAGCGCCGACGCGGCGCCAGGACTGGCGGAACGTCGATCGACTTTCGGCAACGGCGCCTCGGGATAGGGAACCGGGCGCGGCATCTCGGTTGGGTCAGCCCCGGATGCGTAGCGATGCTTTGGTTACGGCGAGCCTCCATGTCTCACCGAGTTCGTCGTGAGGCGGCGCATGTTGGGCGTTGGCAAGGCGTGCGAGTGGTTCGACCGGAGGCGTGTTGGGTACACGCCGAGGACGAACCGCGAAGCACGACGCGGCCCACCGTTTCAACTTTCGTCGCCGTAACAGGGCTTGGTGAGAAAAGCCGGCTAAAGCCCCGCGCCCACCAGGCTGCTGGCCAGCAGTTGGGGCAGCGTCTGGGTTTGCTTGCGGGCCCCGGCAGGGCGCCCCGGCGCGAGGCTGGCGGCGCCATTCCACAGGTCGTCGAGCACGGTTTCCCAGCGGTGGCGCCGGGCATTGTCGAGCCCCCGCTGCCGGAGTTGCCGGCGCAGGGCGCCCTCAGACCAGAGCCGTTCGAGGGCCTCGGCCAGGGCGCCGGGCCGATCCATGGACACCACCAAACCCGAGTCGGTATCGCCCACGATCTCGGGCGGACCGCCCTGGTCGCCCACGATAACCGGCAAGCCCGAGGCCTGAGCCTCGAGCACCACATTGCCAAAGGTATCGGTCAGACTGGGGAAAACGAAGGTGTCGGCGCTGGCGTAGGCCCGTGCCAGGCTTTCGCCCCGCAACACCCCGGTGAACGCAATGGTGCTGGCCGAGTACCGCGAGCGCAGCTCGGCCAACAGCGGCCCATCGCCCACGATGGCCAATTGGGCCTGTCTACCTCGAGCCAGGAATTGCTCGAACGAGTCGAGCAAGTGCGGCAGGTTCTTCTCCTGGGAAACTCGCCCCACGTACAGGAACGTGAATTGATCGCCCAGGCCGAACTGGCTCCAGAAACCTTGCTGGCGCAGGGCGGGATCGAACTGGGCCAGGTCGACGCCACGTTTCAGCACCCGCATCCGTTCGGCCGGAAATCCGCGCTCGGTCAGCTGGCGGCGGTAGCACTCGCTGGGCACAAAAACGCAATCGAGCTGCCCGTAGAACCAGTGCAAATAGCGCCAGGTTAGTTTCTCGATGTTCTCATCTTCGGTGAACTGTCGTACGTAGCGGGGAAAATCGGTGTGATAAATGCCCGCCACGCGCAAACCCAAGAGCCGCGCGGCCGCCAGGGCCACGAGCCCCAGGGGCCCCGGCGTGGAAATGATCACTTCGGAGAACTGCTTCCGCTCAAAGTACTCGATGATCTCCAGGAAGGGAGGCACCGAAACCCGCTGCGATTCGTACTCCGGCAAGGGAAAACTGCCGATGGGGGTGAAGTTGACCAGGGGCAGCTCGGTCTGGGGCGCTGGCGCCAGGCAGGTAACGATCGTCAGGGGCCGGGCCACGAGCTGCGCCGCTCGGCCCACGGCCCCAATCGTGCGGCTTACGCCGTTGACGTCGTCGAACGTGTCGCTCACCCAGGCCCGCTGTTCGCTCTTTTGGTGGCGGTCGCCAACGGCCGGAAAATGCTCGGCCACCTGCTGCAGAAAGGCCTCGTCTTTGTGCTGCGTGTGGAAGGCCGCCAGGTAGGGGGCGATGGCCAGCCCCACCGGGCCGAGCGAGGCCAGGTTTTGCAGGCTCTCGAGCACTTCGCCCCGCTGAACGTGCTCGACCAGGTTGTCGAAAAAAGCGTACCCCAACTGCTGGGTTACGCCACAAGCGGTGTGAAAGGTGCGAGCGTCGGCGGCCGCGTCGGGAGGCTGCGGCGACGGCGTATCACCCGTGCGGCGCTGGCGAAGCAGATCGGAGAACTCCTCTACCAGGCGGCGCTCGACCGTGGCCGCCGAATCTTGAGCGGCGCCGTTGGCCAAGACCAGGGCCGCCTTTGCGCCCCAACTCTGGGCCGCCGGCCGCTCGATCAACTGGCGAAACATTTCGCCGATCACGGTGGCCCGCCCGTCGCCTCCGGCCAGAAACCGCGATTTGTAATAGCCGTACGCAATGTGATAGAAGCAGTGGGCCAGCCGCACGCTGTTGCCGTGAGTGCCCCCCATCTCGCTACGGCCCGCCGCCAGATGCGCCAAAAACTCGCCGACCGTCGCGGCGGGCGGAGTTATGGTGTGGGCGGCGGCGATGTAGATCCCGCTGTGGTCGTCGCTGCCGGCCGTGAAGCTCTTGCGCCAGGGTTCCGCGCCCAGCGGCGCCATGCCATGGCGATCGGCAAGGGTCTCCATCATTTCCGGCGTCAAGTGCCGGAGCACCACATTCCACATTTCACAGGCGCGCGCGTCGCGCGTGCCGTTCATACCCTCGAACCGGTTGAACAACAGCAGGATTTTTTCCAGGTGGTCGACCGTGAGCCGATCGTTGACGCGGAATAACGGGTGGGCCAGCGAGTAAACAATGTTCTGTTCGACCAGGTAGTCGCGAAAGTCGTATACGTTCTCGCGCAACTCCTGGATCACCGCAAACTGCTCGGGGCTAAACCCGAAAACCAGGCAGTGCAGCTTGCAACCGTCTTCCGGGAAGTAGGTGGTGATTTCGCTCGCGAGAAACGTGCCGGGCAAGTGGGCGATTTCCAACGCCCCCTCGATCCGGTTGTGGTCCGAGATCGTAACGAAGTCCATGCCGCGCTCCCGGGCTCGCTGGTAAATCTCCAGCGGCTCGACGAAGCTCTCCGGCGCGCCAATGCGGCGCAGAATCCACTCGCTGGGCCGGTCCGAATACTTGCTGTGGACGTGTACGTCGGCACGCGACATGAAGAATCCTTTCTTGCCAGTGGCTGCCCGGGCGGCGCCTTGCCGCCGCTTCCTTCGCTCAGGCCACGTCGGTCCGCCGCGGGGGCGGGCCACTCCTCCGTCTTTTCGCCTCGCTCGCGCCGCAACGCGGTCGGGCCACCGCCAGAATATCCAGGCGTCGTTTGCCTTCGATGAAGAGGGGGTGAAATACCCGGGTCGCGCGCCAAGGCGTTTCGTAACTCGACGACCGGCCGGCGCCCCCTAAACCCTCCGAGACCAATTTCTTGCGGCGCACCCTCGGTCTGCTCCTCCACGGCCCCAACGCGGGCTCCGCTGAGCTGGCCGATTCGCACGAAACGGCCGCCCAAGTCCACCGCTCGGCCTGTGAGATGCCTTGCTCCGCGACGCGATCCTCCCCCGTTTCGACCGGACAGACCGGTTGCGCAAGTTATTCCGCCAGGGCCGAATTGCTAGAATTTAGGCCTCGGTCCAGGGCGTTCCCCCGAGCCTGGGCCGAGCGTGGTGTATCTTTGAAATCGAATGCGCGCAGGAAGGCGATTCGCCGTCGTTCGTGCCCCGGACGGTCGATTGGGGGGGGGCGTTGGCTGGCGAAAACGCCGCAGGAGGTACCTAGGCCATGCAGCGCCGTGATTTTCTTTGGGCCGCCGCCGGCGCGGCTTGTTTACCCCGCTGGCTGGCTGCCGCCGACCCGCACGGCCATGCGCCCAACTGTGGGCCTGGCTACGCTTCGCCCGCCGAGGCCCAGCGCGGGCCCCGTGAAAAACTGCTCTACACGTTGGCCCTGTACACCGGGTCGCCCATTCGTAAGCCCGATTACCTGGCTACGATCGATCTGGACCCCGAGTCGGGTACCTATGGTCGGGTGATTCACCGGCTGGAAATGCCCTACTTGGGCGACGAGCTGCACCACTTCGGGTGGAACGCCTGCAGCTCGTGCCATGCCGATGCCTCGAAATCGCGCCGCTTCTTGGTCATTCCCGGGCTGAAGTCGAGCCGGATTTACATCGTCGACACCGAGGATCCTCGCGCGCCGAAGCTGCACCACATGATCGAGCCCGAGGAGATCAAACAGAAAACCGACCTTAGTTCGCCGCATACGGTTCACTGCCTGGCCAACGGCCAGATCATGCTCTCGATGCTGGGCGACGCAGCGGGCCAGGGACCGGGCGGATTCCTGCTGTTGGACGAAGACTTCAAGATCGCCGGCCGCTGGGAACGCGAGGCCCAGGGCATGAAGTTCAACTACGACTTCTGGTACCAACCTCGTCACAACGTGATGGTCTCGAGCGAGTGGGCGGCGCCGGTCACTTTTTTCGAGGGCTTCAACCCCGCCGAAGTGGAGCAGGGTAAGTACGGACGGCAGCTCCACTTTTGGAATTGGCAGGACCGGCGGCTGGAGCAGACCATCGACTTGGGAACCACAGGGTTGATTCCGCTGGAAATTCGTTTTCACCACGACCCCGCCAGCACCCAGGGGTTTGTCGGCGCTGCGCTGTCGAGCGTAATCTGGCACTTCCAGCGGGGATCGTCGAAGTGGGAGGCCAACCCGATGATTTCGGTCGACTCGATCGAACAAGAGGGCTGGCCGTTTCCGGTTCCGGGCCTGATTACCGACCTGGTGCTTTCGCTCGACGACCGCTGGCTTTACTTCTCCAATTGGTTGCACGGCGACGTGCGCCAGTACGACGTAAGCGACCCGGCCCATCCGCGGCTGGCGGGCCAACTCTGGTTGGGGGGCGTGTTGGGCAAGGCCAGCGAGCTGGCGGGCCACCCCGTGACGGGCGGACCGCAGATGCTCCAGCTCAGCCTCGACGGAAAACGGCTGTTTGTAACCAACTCGCTCTTTAGCAGTTGGGACAATCAGTTTTACCCGGCCATGAACCAGCAAGGCGGCTACCTGGTTCAGGTCGATTGCGACACCGACCAGGGCGGGCTTTCGCTCAACGAGAAGCTGTTTGTCGATTTCAGTCAGGAACCCAACGGACCGGCCCGGGCCCACGAAATGCGGTATCCCGGCGGCGACTGTACTTCCGATATTTGGGGTTAAGCGCCCGGGCCCGCGGGCTTCGCACGCCGCGGTTGCAGTCCGAAGCGCGCACCATTACGAGGAATGCGAGCATGCTGAACCAAGTGGTTCGACGATCGACCCTGACCCTTCTCGTGGCGGTTGGACTGGCGCCCTGGGCAACGGCTCAGCCGGCCGCGCCCGAGTTCCGATCGGGTCCGCCGACCGATTCCCAAAGCCCACTGGAAGCGACCGGTGCCTTTCTTTGGAACATCACGTCGCAGCCGCTGCACTACCGGCTCCGGCTTACCAAGGGACTGACCTGGTCCGATCAGCGGGTGCTGGGACCCGGTGAGAAGCTGGACTTTGCCCAGGAATCGGCCGGAACCTATTTGGGTACCGGCCCCACGACCAGCCCGCGTTACCTGGTGATCGAGTACTACACGATGCAGGGCCTGATGAGCAATCGGCTATCCTCGCGATCGCTCACCAATCCCGACATGTTGTTGCCTTACTACTTCGCCGTCGAGGACGCCGACGGCGTGATCTGGCTGGTGCAAACCGCCGACCGCGCGCGGGCCGAGGCCTTGCAGACCGAGTACCGCGGCGCCAAGAAGCTGACCCCCGAACAACTGGCCGGTCGCCGCCGGCATTTTCGCATGGCGGGGCTTTGGCGGCCGCTCGTGCCCGACACGGTCGACGGACAGTTATTGCCGACCGTGTATGGTTGGCCCACAGGTTACGCCTGCCCCTGCCGCTAGGTCGCTTGCGAACCAGTGGTTGCCCCAAAGACCCAGGAACGATCGCGCATGAACAGCTCTGCCCCCGCCGAAGGCCAACCGATCGGCTGTACGGTTTCCGACGCGTTTGCCTCTTGGATGAGCCAAGCCCCGGGCTGCCTGGCGATCACCACCTACCAGGCCGGCAAAGTGGCCCTGGTCGGCTGGGACGGTCAGCAAGTGAGCCTGCTCCTGAGGCAGTTCTCCAAGCCGCTTGGGCTGGCGGCCATGGGCAGCCAGATCGCGCTGGCCACCCGGCACGAAATAACCATGCTGGCCAACGCCCCGTTGCTGGCCGGTGATTATTTGGAGCAACAACCGGGCCGGTACGACGCCTTGTTCGTGCCCCGGGCCAGCTTTTACACCGGCGACTTGAACGTGCACGATCTGGCCTTTGGCCGCGACGGCCTCTGGCTGGTAAACACCCGGTTTTGCTGCCTGGCGTTTCCCAGCCTGGAGTACAGCTTCGTGCCGAAGTGGAGGCCCCCGTTCGTCAGCGAGATTGTGCCCGAAGATCGTTGCCACCTGAACGGCCTGGCAATGATCGACGGCCGGCCCAAGTACGTTACCTGTTTGGGGGAAACCGATACGGCAGGCGGCTGGCGAGCCGGCAAGGCCACGGGGGGCGTGGTGGTCGACGTCGAGGCCAATGCCGTGGTGGCCCGGGGGCTGTCGATGCCGCACTCGCCCCGCTGGTACGATGGCCGCCTGTGGGTGCTCAATTCCGGACAGGGAGAGTTGTCGCTGGTCGACCCGGCCGACGGCAAGATTACTCCGGTCTGCGGCTTGCCGGGCTATCTGCGGGGGCTGAGTTTCGTGGGGCCCTACGCGCTGGTCGGAATGTGCCAGATTCGCGAGAAGCACATTTTCGGCGGGCTGCCCATCGAGGGGAAGCATCCGCGATTGCTCTGCGGGGTGGCGGTGGTCGACCTCCGCGATGGTCGAGCCGTGGCGATGTTCGAGTTCAGCTCGGGCGCCCAGGAGCTATTTGAAGTCTTGTTTCTGCCGGGGGTGCGCCGCCCGATGATCCTCAATCAAGAGCGCGAGGCAACCCGCCAGGCCTTTACCGCGCCCGACTTCTCGTATTGGCTGCGCCCCAGCAACGAGGTGCGCGACGAGCCGGCGCCCTCGGCATGAAGCCCCTCGGGCATCGGCGCGGTCTGCATCGAGCGAGCCTCCGTGGCGATAGTGGCGTCGTGCCCCAACCCCGAGTATGGTAAGAGCACTCGCTCGGTAGAGGGCCCGAACCGGTTGGGGCCGGCCTGAATCGCCCGGTCGGGGGCCGCCCGCGCCACGATCAAGCTTGGTTGGGGGTGCCGGCACCGGGGGAATTCTTTTGGTTTTCGTGGGAAAGGAAGTTTCATGCCTGGTCCTGAGCTTACGGTTGCCTGGTGGAAGAAAAACAAGCCCAAGACTCTGCTCAAGGAACCGTTGAGCAAAGCCCTGGCCGAAGCAGCCAAGGCCGAAGCCGAGGCGGAGAAAACCCCCAGCCGAGAGAATCTAGCGCGGGCCGGCGGCGCGTTGAAGCAGGTTTACGTGGCGGTGCAACAAACCAAGGAGGCCTGCAACAAGACCTTGCACAAGGAAACGCTTGCCAACCTGCCCAAGCTCGAGGCCCAGGCCAAGGCCCGCTACGCCGTGCTGCAGTCGATGCTGAAGCGGTGCAGCGCCTTTTTGGGCGATTTTCACAAGGCCAAGGGAGCCCTGGTTAAGCTAGTCGACGCGACCGAGAAGAACCCTACCAAAGCGAATATCGCCAGTTGCGTCAAATGCCTGAAGCTGTTGCAAGATATGTGCGATCAGGCGCCGGTGGGCAGCGCCGAGACACGCAAAACGGCCTACCTGGCCAACGCGGTCAGCGACGACCTGAAGAAGCTGGGCGAAAAGCTGGAGGAGTACAAGCTGGCCCCCAGCGCGACGGCTGACCAGGCCAAGAAGAAGCTGGCCATGAAGAAGTATATCGACTCGATTTACGGCAGCCTTCGTAAGAACATCGCGCTCTTTAAGATTCCCGGCCTGGGCGCCGAGGTGCTCGGCTACATCAAGGGAGGCGTGGTCAGCTAGCGCGCGCCGGGGGCCGCCGAGCCGGAAACTGCCGCTGGGTCGCCACGCCCGCGCGGCCGCAACACGCGGCCCGCCACCGATGATTATGGAACACACCACGCTGGCGGCCATTGCCCTGCTCTTGGCCGATCTGGCGATTCGGATCGGGCTGTCGCTGCGCATCATCATGCGCCGCCTGCCGGTCGGTACCACCCTGGCCTGGCTGAGCGTGGTGCTGGTAATGCCCTTTGCCGGGGCGCTGGTTTACCTGCTGATTGGCGAACTGCGGCTCGGCACCCGTCGGGTGCGCCACGCCGCGGTCATCCACCGGCCCTACTCCGCCTGGCTCAAGGGGCTCCGCGACCGGTACCCGGTCGACGAAGTACGCTTGCCGGTCGAATCGCAGTCGCTCGAGCGTCTGACCGAGGCCGCCGCAGGTATTCCGGTATTGCCGGGCAACCACCTTGAGCTGTTGACCGCGGCCGACGACATCTTGCGGCGGTTGATCGAGGACATCGACGCGGCCCGGGCGCGGGTGCGGCTGGAGTTCTACATCTGGCACGTCGGCGGTTTGGCCGACGACGTGGTTCAGGCATTGGTCCGCGCCGCTCAGCGGGGAGTCGATTGCCGGGTCCTGCTCGACTCGGTCGGCAGCCGGCCGTTTTTCGCCACCCCCCAGTACCAGGCCATGCGCGACGCGGGGGTTCAACTCCGCGTGGCCCTGCCCGTGGGGCTGGTGCGGATGCTGTTCGTGCGGTTCGATCTGCGGCTGCATCGCAAAATCGTGGTGATCGACGAACGCATTGCCTACACCGGCAGCCTGAACCTGGTCGATCCCCGCTATTTCAAGCAAGATGCCGGCGTCGGCCAATGGGTCGACGCCATGGTTCGGCTGCGGGGCCCCGCGGTCGAAGCCCTGGGGGTGACCTTTCTGGAAGACTGGGAACTGGAAACCGACGAGGGCTTGGCCACCGGGCAATCGGCCGAGCAGCTCTCGGGCCAACCGCTGATCGGCACCTCCGACGTGCAGGTCGTTCCTTCGGGGCCGCTGCTCAGGCAGCACGCCATTCGCGAAGTGCTGCTCATGGCCATCTACTCGGCCCGCCGCGAGTTGATCCTGACCACTCCCTACTTCGTCCCCGACGAGTCGCTGCTCACGGCCCTGATCTCGGCCGCCAATCGCGGCGTAAACGTTACCCTTATTGTGCCGGCGCGGGTCGATTCGCTGCTGGTGCGCTTAGCCAGCCGGGCCTATGTCGACGACCTGGTTTCCGCCGGGGTGCGGATCTATCAGTTTCACGACGGATTGCTGCACACCAAGTCGATCACGGTCGACGGGCAGTTCAGCCTGTTCGGTTCGCTGAACCTGGACCCGCGCAGCCTGATGCTCAACTTCGAGATCACGCTGGCGGTGTACGATCCCGAGTTCACCAACGAGCTGCGCGGCCTGCAGCACGACTACCGCGACCGCTCGGCCCAGGTTCAGCTGGACGTGCTGCGCAGGCAATCGTATCGCGAGCGGCTGACCAACAACATCGCCCGGCTCGTCTCTCCGCTGCTCTAGCGCGCCGTTGCGCGGCGCCGCCGAACGGGGTCGTCAGGCCGACCCGCCAGGCGGGGGCAGCCGCCCGAGCGAGCGAGTGCTATTTCCGCCCCTTGGCCTTCTTGGGGGTGGGAGTGGGCTTGCGCTTGGCAGAGGCCTTCGGCTTGGCGGCCGCCGGCTTCTTGGCCGCCCCCTTTTTGCCCCTCGATTTGCCGAACGCCAGTTCCCAACCTTCCGAATACCGCTTCGTCGATCCCGAGTGCAGCGTCGTCATCTGAGTCGTTCCTCGATTCGCTCCTGGCAGGGGCCAGACACGGCCCGCGACATGCCAAACTCTATAGCTAGTGGCCCTCGGCGGGCGCGTCAAGACGGTCGCGCCCCCAGAGCGGCTAGTGTTGCAGTTTCTTGTAGCGGAAGCGGTGGGGTTGGTCCGCCTCCATGCCCAACCGCTCGCGGCGCTGCTGCTCGTAGGTCTGGAAGTTTCCCTCGCACCAGTGCACGTAGCCGTCTCCCTCGAAAGCCAGGATGTGGGTCGCCACCCGGTCGAGAAACCAGCGGTCGTGGCTGATTACCACCACGCATCCGGCATAGTTCGAGATGGCCTCTTCCAGGGCCCTCAGGGTGTCCACGTCCAGGTCGTTGGTCGGTTCGTCCAAAAGCAACACGTTCGATCCACGCCGCAGCAGCTTGGCCAGGTGCACCCGGTTACGTTCGCCGCCCGAAAGGGTGCCCACCTTTTTCTGTTGATCCTGGCCTTGAAAGTTGAACCGAGCCACATAGGCGCGCGAATTGATTTTCCGGCCGCCCATTTCGATGGTGTCGTGGTCGCCGGAAATTTCCTCGTAAACGGTTTTCTCGCTTTCCAGAGCATCGCGATTCTGGTCCACGTAGCCCAGTTCCACCGTGGGGCCCACGCGCAGCTCGCCCTGGTCGGGCTGTTCCTCGCCCACGATCATGCGAAACAGCGTGGTCTTGCCGGCCCCGTTGGGGCCGATAATGCCCACGATGCCGCCGGCCGGCAGGCGGAAGCTCAGGTTGTCGATCAAGACCCGGTCGCCAAAGCCCTTGGTCAGGTTCTTGGCCTCGATTACCAGCTCGCCCAGGTGCTTGCCGTTGGGAATTTGAATCTCGAATTCGTCGAGCTTCTCGCGAAACTGCTCGGCGGCCATCTGCTCGTAGGCCGCCAGGCGGGCCTTGTTCTTGGCCTGCCGGGCGCGGGGGGCCATGCGCACCCATTCCAGTTCGCGATCGAGCGTCTTCTGCCGGGCCGTGGCCTGCTTCTCTTCCACGGCCAGGCGTGCCCTCTTCTGTTCGAGCCAGGAGGTGTAGTTCCCCTCGAAGGGAATGCCCCGGCCACGGTCGAGCTCAAGAATCCAGCCCGCCACGTTATCGAGGAAGTACCGGTCGTGGGTCACCGCCACCACGGTGCCGGTATAGTCCTGCAAGTGCCGCTCGAGCCAGTTCACGCTCTCGGCGTCGAGGTGGTTGGTCGGCTCGTCGAGCAGGAGCAAGTCGGGCCGCTCGAGCAGAATCTTGCAAAGCGCTACCCGGCGCCGCTCGCCCCCAGAGAGCGTGGAAACGTCGGCGTCGCCAGGGGGCAGGTTCATCGCGTCCATCGCAATTTCCACCTGGCGGTCCAGGTCCCAGGCCCCCCGCAGCTCGATCTCGTCCTGTACGCGGGCCTGTTCCTCGAGCAACTTTTCCATCGCTTCGGGTTCCATCGGCTCGCCCAGGCGATTGTTGATCTCCTCAAACTTGGCCAGCAAAGCCCGGGTGGCGTGGACCGCCTCTTCGACGTTGCCCAGTACATCTTTGTCGGGGTTGAGCTGCGGCTCTTGCGACAGGTACCCCACGCTGAATCCATCGGTCAGCCGGGCCTCGCCCTCGAAATCGCGATCGATTCCCCCCATGATCCGCAGCAGGGTGCTCTTGCCCGAGCCGTTGCGCCCCAGCACGCCGATCTTGGCGCCGGGGTAGAAGGCCAGCCAGATGTTCTTGAGCACTTCGCGTTGGCCGTGCTTCTTGGTCAGTTCCGCGATTTGGTAAATGTATTGACGGCTCATGGGCCGAAATCCTTCAAGTTCCAGGGGTCAAAAGGCAACCGAGCGCCACGCGGCGCAAGTCGCCCGGTGCGGAAGCCGCCGCGCGCCGCTTGGGCACGAGCAGGCTATTCCCATTCGATGGTAGCGGGGGGCTTCGAGCTGATGTCGTACACCACCCGGTTGACGCCGGAGACCTCGTTGATGATCCGGGTCGAGATGTGCGCCAGCAACTCGTGGGGCAGGCGGCTCCAGTCCGCGGTCATGAAGTCGTCGGTGTCGATCGAACGGACCGCGATCGCGTCTTGATAGGTTCGCTCGTCGCCCATGACGCCCACGCTTTTGACCGGCAGCAGCACGGCGAAGGTTTGCGAAGTCTTGCGGTACAACCCGGCCGCGCGCAACTCGCCCACCACGATGGCGTCGGCCTGCCGCAAACGCTCGAGCCGCTCGCGGGTAACTTCCCCCAGGCAGCGCACCGCCAGGCCGGGCCCTGGAAACGGGTGCCGCCAGACGATTTCCTCGGGCAAACCCAGGGCCAGCCCCAGGCTGCGCACCTCATCCTTGAACAAGTCGCGGAGCGGTTCGATCAGCTCAAAACCCAACTCGGCGGGGAGCCCACCCACGTTGTGGTGCAGCTTGATCGTGGCCGCCGGCCCATCGGGCGAGGCCCCGCTTTCGATTACGTCGGGGTAAAGCGTGCCCTGGGCCAGGAAGTGGGCGTCTTCGATCCGCTGGGCTTCCTCGCGGAAACACTCGATAAAGGCGTGGCCGATCCGCCGTCGCTTTTCCTGGGGCTCGGTCACCCCGGCCAACACCTTCAGAAAGCGATCCTCAGCTTCGACCACGTGCAGGTCCGTGCGAAAATGGCCGGTGAATTCTCCGATGACGGCCTGGGCCTCGTCCTGCCTGAGTAGCCCATTGTCGACCAGAATGCAGGATAGCTGCGCCCCCACCGCCCGATAGATCAGGGCGGCAACCACCGAGGAATCGACCCCACCCGAGAGCCCGCAGATCACGCGGCGGTTGCCCACGCGGGCCTTGATATCGGCGATGGTTTGGGCGGCGAAATCCTCAAGCCGCCAGGTTCCCTGGCATCCGCAAATGTGTTTGACAAAGTTGCCCAAAATCTGCGAACCGACCGGGGTGTGGGTCACCTCGGGATGAAACTGCAGCCCGTAGATCGGCAAACTGCGGTGGGCCGCCGCCGCAAAGGGGCAAGTGGGGGTATCGGCCAGCGGCACGAACGACTCGGCCAACTGGCGAACCTGGTCGCCGTGGCTCATCCAGACATCGCTTTCGGCCGGCAGCCCCGAAAGCAGCGGGTGGTCGGCCCGGAAATGACAGCGGGCCCGGCCGTATTCGCGGGCCTCGGCCCGGTCGACCTGGCCACCCAGCGAAATGCAAGCCAGTTGTAGTCCGTAGCAGATGCCCAAGATCGGAATGCCCAGTTGGAACAGTTCGGGATCGCAACGGGGCGCCCCCGGGTCGTAGACGCTGGAAGGTCCGCCCGAGAGGATCAGCCCCTTGGGGGCGATTTCGCGAACCCGCCGGGGGGTGATGTCGTGCCGCACGATTTCGCAGTACACATGTTGCTCGCGCACCCGGCGGGCAATGAGCTGGGCATATTGCGAGCCGAAATCGAGGACCAGCACCTTCTCGTGCGCTACGCGGTCGGCGACCGAGGGGGGAGTTGCGACGTCGGGCGTGGCGGCGGTGGGGGGAGTCATTGGGCTAGGTTCGGCTGTGGGAAACCGCGGATTATAGAGACCGGCCGGTTTTTCGCCTAGCAGGGTGCCGGGGGGGACAGGAAACGCCAGGGCACCAGGGCGCAAAACCGCAAGGCGGCAACGGGGGCAACGAATGTCGGACGGAGCGTGGGGAAAGGGAGAATATCAGTCGGGGAGTAAGGGGAAGAATGTCGGACGGGCAGTAGCGCGCAAGGGCGGTGAACCACAAGGGCTAACAGCCCGTTGAAGGTTTCATCGGGCTGCGTTATGGCAGGGACGCGATGCCAGAATAGCGACGTAAGTCGTTATTCTGCGAGCCGCGACGAGCTTTGCTCGGCGCTTGGCGAGGTTGAAAGAGGTTGAAATAGGCCACGAGGGCATATTTCAACGGACTGCTAAATGAGCCATCGAGGAATCGGTGTAACGCTTGCGTGGGCCGCCGCGGCTCTGGGGCCGTGACGCCGCGGCCGTGGCTGCGCGACGTCACGGCCTTGGTTCAGCTCAGCATCCCCGCGGCTCCTCAGAAAGCGATTTCCAGTCCCCCCAAGGCAAGTTCCCCCAAGGCAAGGCCCCCCGAGGCAAGGCCCCCCAAGGGTGGTTGTCGACGCTCGCCGCCCCCGGCTACAGTACCGCGTTTGAAGGGCCCCTCCAGGGGTTGGCGACCACCGCGGTTCAATAACACCGCGGCGCGGCACGCCCATCACCTCGCTTGGCGAGTATCTCAGTGCGTATTCTGCTCACCAACGACGACGGGGTTTACGCTCCGGGCCTGGCGGCCCTGGAACGCGCCCTGCTGGCGCTTGGCCAGGTTACGGTGGTTGCCCCCGCCACTGAGCAAAGCGGCGTGGGCCACTCGATTACCTTTCTCACCCCGTTGGTGGCGCAAGAGGTTTGGCAAGGCGACCGCCAGCGCGGCTGGGCCGTGGAAGGCAGCCCTGCCGATTGCGTCAAGCTCGGCGTGTTCGAGTTCTGCGGAGGCCGCCCCGACTTGGTCGTGAGCGGGATCAACGGCGGGCTCAACGCGGGCATCAACGTGCTGTACTCGGGCACGGTAGCCGCCGCGATCGAAGGAGCGTTTTTCGAGATCACCAGTTTCGCTGTTTCGCTGCAATACGATCCGCATGCCGACTTCGACCGGGCCGCCGATCTGGCTCGCCAGATTATCGCTCAGGTGCTGGCCGCCAAGGGGCCCGAGCCGCAGCTCTACAATTTGAATTTCCCGCTGGCGGCGCTCGCGGGCTCCCCCTCGGTCAAGGTCGTGCCGATGGGCGTGGCCCGCTGGGGCGAACAATTCGAAAAGCGCCGCGACCCCCGCGGGCGCAGTTACTACTGGGCCACCAACGAGCCTCCGCCGCCCGAGGGACCGCAGGAAACCGATCTCTCGGCGCTGCAGAAGGGCCACATTACGTTGACCCCGTTGGATTTCGACCTGACCAAACACCAACTTGTGCCCGCGATGCGTGATTGGCGGCTCGAGTTGCGGTAAGCTCGGCAAATGCCGCCAGGGGCGCACGGCCACGGGGCGCACTCACCGCGAAACTCGCGGAGAGGCACGAACCGGGGCCCACGATGAACTCGAAATAAGGTGCCGTGATGCGTACTCTCGCGCGGAGTTGGCCCTGGCTGCTGGTGGTTTTGGCTGGCTGCGGCGACGGCGGATCAGAGACCGCCCGGCCCTCCAGCGAGGCCGCCAAAGACCTGGCCCGGTTGTTGCCTCCGAGCGCGCAGCCTGCTCAGCAGCCCCCGCTGGCCCCCGCGGCTTCTCCGGCGCCGCCGAATTCGGCCCCGACGGCGACTGCGGTGCCCGCACCGGCAGTGCCTGTACCAGCAGTGCCCGCACCAGCGGCGCCCACCGCCGTGGCCCCCACCCAGGCGACGCCTGCCGAAACCGAGCGCGAGGCCGCCCGCGCCGGCGTGGGCGAAAAGGGGAAGTCGCTCGAATTCCGGCTGGGTCAAACCGCGGCCAAGGCCTACTTCCAAGCCCGGGAACGAATCGTTTTCGAGATTCAGATTCCCGAGGCGATGAAGCTCTACAAGGCCACCAACGGCTACGCGCCCCGCTCGCAAGAGGAGTTCGAGCGCGACATACTCCAGGCCAACCAGATCACCCTGCCCCGGCTTCCGCCCAACCACCGCTATGTGTACAGCCCCGAGGATGAAGACCTGTTCGTCGAGCACCCCCAGGGGCAATAGCCAAGGCCAGATCCGGCGATAAGACTTGCTGGAACCCGTTTTATGGTTTCAAGTTAGGGCCATTTCTTCCGTTCTGGAAGTGACTCGGGAATCAAGTCTTTTGGGGCTCGCCCGGTCGGCCGCCCCGTGTTGCGTCTTCACTACGCGCGTTGTCCGGCGGCAACACGCGCTGGGAAAGCCCCAACCCGTTGGGCGGAAATCGGCGGACGGCGTGAGCTGCGGGCCGTGACAGCCACTAGCCTGGCAATTACGCTGAAAAACAGGCTCTGGACCCTGCCAGCGCATCGGTTCGCCCGGCTTCGAGCCACGGCTTCGCGTGGGGCTTCCCCGGGCCTTGGCACGGGCCTTGCCTCGCTCATCCAACAACAGATTCAACCGCTAAACCAATCGCGGGTACTCGAGGCGACCCCGCTCGCTCGAGCCCCCCGCACTGCCACTTCCCCGGCCGGCGAGGGCACCCGGTCAGCCGGCCAGGGGATTCGGTCGCCGCGAAGATTCCTGTCACCGCCCTCCCTGCCCACGTCTCGTCGATCCGCACGCACTCCTCTCCCCAGGTCTCTGCCATGCGAAGCTTTACCTACCTGTTCGGCGCTTGCCTGCTGTTGCTCACTGGTTGCCCCGCGTTCGGCGGAAGCTGGGTTTTTCAGCGGTCGTACTACTCGCACCAGCCGACGCAGCGGGTGCAGATTGGTCCCCGTTCGCACGGCGGGCCGTACTACACCCGGGCCCAGGGCGAGTATGTGCGGACCGGCATGCGGCAGGTGTACAGCTCGATCCAAATTCCGGGCAGCGGCTCGGACAACCTCTGGGTCTGGGAAAGCTGGGTGCAGCCCGGCTCGCAGCGTTGAACGTCGCTGGCAGTTTCGGCGGCCAGTTGCCGGAAACCGGGCACCCCGAACGTGGCCCGGCTACTTGGCCGGAATCAGTTCGCGGTCTTCGTAGCCGGTCATGACCCAACCCTGCGAGCGGCGCTCGAAGAATACCCGGAACCGCCGCACGAAATGATCGTAGGGGGCCTGGCCTCGGCGATCTTCCAGGACGAGCGTGCCCACGAAGTCGGCTTCGGCCTTCGGTACCGATCCGCCGCTGGACACGCTCACCTGTAGCCCGCGGATTTCGGCGGCCTCGACCTTGAAATCGGCCAGTGCCTGTTGGGCCCTGGCCTGAATGGGTCCGGCCTCGGGAGCCAGGTAGGCCAGAATGGCGTTCAGGTCGTTGGCCTCCAGAGCGTCGGCCACGGCGTAGAGGGTGTGCTCCACCTGCTCGCGGTCGGTCACTACCAGCCGTTCCAGGGCTACGCCGCCCAGCGTCAGCAGCGCTACGCCCCCCATGGCGGCCAGCACAACGGCTCGCCCAGTCTGGTAGAACACCACGCCGAGCAGGCCGAGCATCAGGCCCCCGGCGGCCAAAATCAGGGTAGGGTCTTCGAGCAACTGGCTCATACCCGGTTAGCCCCCTGATCGTGGTGGACGATCGGCTGAGCGGGAGTCGAACCCGAGCCGCTCACCCGCGTGGACTGGCGGTCGCGAAGGAGCCGATAGCTGGACCAGAGCGCGACTGCACAGAGCACAACGCCCAGCGGCGCCAGGGTGGAACGAATCGATTCCGGGGCCAACTGGTTGCTTTCCCCGGGGCGCACCTCGGGCTCGAACTCGGTTGAGCCGGCCTGGTCCCGGGCCCGCCAGGCGTCGACCCGGTGCTCGAACCGGTTTTCGAGCCGAGCCTGGCGTCGCAGGTACTTAGGGCCGATCGCCGTCAGGGCCACCAGCGCCGCCGCCGAAAACACGCAGAGCCAGAACCAGGGAGAATCGGCCAGGCTATTCGCCGGCCGGGGGGGCAGCGGTGCGTTCACCGTCGGGCTCTCCCTTGGCTCGTTGGCGGACCCCGGCGCGATCGCGGCAACACCACCCTGCCGGCCGGCAGGATTTGAGGCGCCGGAGGGCCGAGTGCATCGCCCACCCTTATTCTCGTAGGGTTGGCGATGCGCGATCACCGAACACACAAGTGGTTCAGCGGTAAGCCAATCGCGCGTGCCCAGCCTGGTCGCGTCGACCCCAGCACCTGGCAGTGACCGAGCCCTAGCAGCCCGCGGGGCGGTAACGCAGGGTCGGCCCGGCGAATTCGGCCGTTTCGCCCAGCGCTTCTTCGATCCGCAGCAACTGATTGTACTTGGCCAGGCGATCGGTGCGACACAGTGAGCCGGTCTTGATCTGGCCCGTGCCCAGCGCCACGGCCAGATCGGCAATGGTCACATCTTCGGTCTCGCCGCTGCGGTGGCTGGCAATGCTGGTATAGCCATGACGGCCCGCCAGCTTGATCGCCTCGATCGTCTCGGTGAGGGTGCCGATCTGGTTTACCTTGATCAAAATGCTGTTGGCCACTCCGCGGCGGAAGCCCTCCTGTAAGCGGGCCGTGTTGGTCACGAATAAGTCGTCGCCCACCAACTGCACGCGGCTTCCCAGTTGGTCGGTCAGCAGCTTCCAGCCATCCCAGTCGTCTTCGCTGCAACCATCTTCGATCGAGACAATGGGGTACTGGTTGACCCAGCCGGCCAACAGCTCGACCATTTCGGCCGCTTTAAGCTGGCGTTTGTCGATAGTGTAGAGCTGCTTCTTTTCGTCGAAGAACTCGGTGGCGGCCACATCCAGGGCGATGGCCACCTGCTTGCCGGGCTGGTAGCCGGCACGCTCGACCGCTTCGAGAATGAGCTTGAGTGCGTCGGCGTTCGAGGGCAGGTTGGGTGCGAAGCCGCCTTCATCGCCGACCGAGGTGCTCAGCCCCTTGGCCTTGAGCACGCTCTTGAGGTGCTGAAACACCTCGGCGCCGCAACGCAGGGCGTCGCTAAAGCGCTCGAAGCCCCAGGGCACGATCATGAATTCCTGGACGTCGACGTCGTTGTCGGCGTGTTGGCCACCGTTGAGAATGTTCATCAGCGGCACCGGCAGCAAATTGGCCGTGGGGCCGCCCAGGTACCGGTACAACGGCAGCTCGCAGTAGGCCGCCGCCGCGTGGGCCGCGGCCAGCGACACGGCCAGTATGGCGTTGGCCCCCAGGTTTTTCTTATTCGAGGTACCGTCCAGCTCAATCATGCGGCGGTCGAGCGAAACCTGTTCCAGGGCGTCCATGCCCAGCAGTTCGGCCGCCAGCCGCTCGTTGACGTTTTCCAGGGCCTTTTGCACGCCCCGCCCCAGAAAATGTGTCTGATCGCCGTCGCGCAGCTCCCAGGCCTCGTGAATGCCCGTGCTGGCCCCGCTGGGGACCGCGGCACGGCCGTTGGAGCCATCGGCCAGGACCACGTCGACCTCGACCGTGGGGTTTCCGCGGCTGTCCAAAATCGCCCGGGCATGAATATCGACGATCGCAGCGTTCATCGGGTGCGCACCTTTTTCAGCAGTGAAGTCGGCAGACTTGCCGGCCGGGCGCTCCTCCAGGGGCACTCGAGGCCGGCGGCCGTGGGCCATTGTGCCCGATCGGGGGGCCATTCGACTAGCCATCGCCCCGGGGGCTTACTCGCGCGTCGCCCTGCCGTCTTCCCCTGGCCAAGGCAGCCGCTACGATGGGGGATTGCGCCCGCGCATCGAGCCGGGCCAATCGATTCGGGGGGGGAAGGAGCCGCCGTAGGAAGCGCGACGCAAGCCGCGCGGGCCGGGCGACGCCATGGCGACACCGCACGATTACGAGCCGCTCGCGAAGGCGGTTGTCAGCATTCAGCCCGGCGGGGGCGTCTGTTACCAATTGGAATTGGCCTGGGGACGCTGGCGGCGCTGGTGGCTGACCACCTTTCGCCCAGGCTACGTGCGCCAAATGGCGGCGCTACGGCAAGCAAGCGCCGTGGGGGCGCCGCACCCGATTCTGGACCCGCGCGATCTGAAATACTGTCGCAACCAGTGCACGGCCCACTGGCTGCCGGCCGACGACCCGTTTGCCTGGCGTAGCCGGCTGGGGCTGGCCCGCTGGGGTCTGGCCGAGGTCTGGCTGCTTTCGGCCGGCTGCTTGCTGCTGGCCTGGCTCGCCGGGCGTGTTTGGTTTCCCCTGGCCTTACCCCCCCTGGTTGCCGCCGTTTGGGTCGTCTCGTTCTTTCGCGACCCGACTCGAGCGGTGCCGGTGGGCCCGGGATTGATCGTGGCGCCGGCCGACGGCCGAGTGGTCGAAATCACCCGGCTGCCGCACGACGAGCGGATCGGCGGGCCGGCCGTGCGAATCGGAATTTTTCTCTCGATTTTCAACGTGCACCTCAATCGCGCCCCCGCCGGAGGAACCGTGGTGCGGATGCGATACGAACCGGGCCAGTTTCTCAATGCCCTGCGCGCCGACAGCGCCCAAAAGAACGAGCGGATGACGATTGTCTGGCAAAGCGATTGCCCGGCGGGCCAATTGGTGGCGGTTCGGCAAATTGCCGGCCAGTTTGCCCGGCGAATCGTTTGCGATTTGCGCCCTGGCGAGCGGTGCGAACGGGGCCAGAAGTTCGGGATGATCAAACTGGGTTCGCGGACGGAACTGCTCCTGCCCGATTTACCCGGCCTGGCAATTACCGCCGAATTGGGCCGCAGCGTTCGGGCAGGCAGCGACGTGGTCGCGCGATACGCTCACACGGAACCCACTACTTAAAGCCGCACCCTGGCGTGGCCGGCGAGGAAACCATGCGTCGACTTTCCAGCATTCCGGTGCTTCCCACCATGTTCACGCTGGGCAACCTGGTCTGTGGGTTTTTCGCCATCGTGGTGGCGGCCCGCGTCGAGAAACCCGTGTTGCCGATCGTGGATCCCAGCGATTTGACCAATGTCATGTTTAGCGCCTGGCTGATCTTTCTGGCCATGGTGTTCGACGCGCTCGACGGCCACGTGGCCCGGCTTTCGCGCACCACCAGCGACTTCGGCGGCCAGCTCGACAGCCTCTGCGACGTGGTCACTTTCGGCGTGGCTCCAGGTTTTCTCTTGGTAAAGCTTTGCCCGGAGTTCACCTACCGCCACCGCGAGATGGTTTGGATCATCGCCGCGGCCTATGCCGCGTGCGCGGCTCTGCGGTTGGCCCGCTTCAACGTGGAAACCTCGGCCGAGGACGACCACTTGTACTTCAGCGGCCTGCCGTCGCCCGCCGCCGCCGCCACGATCGCCAGTTTCGCGATTCTGTTTTACGCGTTGCACAACGACGCCGATTGGCTCCCCCGGGCCGACGACTTGCGACGCTGGATTCAAACCGGGCTGCCTTATTTGGCGCTGGTGTTGGCGCTGCTGATGGTTTCGCGAATTCCCTATCCGCACATCGTCAATCAGCTTTTTCGCGGCCAGCGCACCTTCGGACACCTGGTCAGCGTGCTCTTCACCCTGGTCGTGGTGATGGTGGTGCGGGGCTATTCGCTGCCGGTGTTGTGCCTGGCGTTCGTGCTGTCGGGCCCCGGGCGATACCTTTGGCAATCGTTCGTGCAGCGCCAGCCCCAAGAGGATTCGTTATTCTGACCAGGTCGGCCCGCCGCCCCGTGGCGAGACCGCTTTGAAAACCGCAGGAACGCTCGTTCAATGTTTACCGGCCTGGTCGAACAACTAGCGCCTCTGGTCGAGGTAACCGAGAACCCGCCCGGGCGTACTCTGACCATCGCCGCCGGACCAGTGGCCGAAGGCGCCGCGCTGGGGGATTCGATCGCGGTGAACGGCTGCTGCCTGACCGTGGTCGGCATCGCCGGAGAGCGGCTTACCTTTGAAGCCGGTCCCGAGACCCTGCTCAAGACCAACTTGGGCGAGCTGACCCCCGGCGCCTGGGTGAACCTGGAGCGCTCGCTCCGGCTGGGCGATCGGGTGGGCGGACACTTCGTAACCGGCCACGTCGACGCCCGGGGCCGATTGGCGCAGCGGACCGACGAAGGCGAGTGGTCGATGCTTTGGTTTGAGCTGCCCAGCGAGTTGTCGCGGCAGTTGGCCCCCAAGGGGTCGATTGCCGTCGATGGCGTGAGCCTGACGCTGATCGATGTCGAGGAGGACCGCTTCCGCGTCATGCTGATTCCTCATACGTTGAGCGTAACCACCCTCGGGCGGCTGGCGGTGGGAGACCGTGTGAATCTGGAGACCGACCTGTTGGCCAAGTACGTGGCCCGGCAGTTGGCCGGCCGGATGTCGCCCTCGACCGCGCTTCCCTGGGGGGTGCCGCCCAGCTAATGGGCCGGCAATCGGCCCTTCGGTTTCCGTCCCGAGCAACGAGCCTGATCCGCTCGGAAAAAACTTCGAGAACCTACTCTGCCGATGAATCTCCCCTCGCCACCGCAACAAACTCGCAGCTACCTCTTGCGCCGGCTCGACGAGGTAGGGCTGCGCCCGAAAACCAAGTACGGGCAGAATTTCCTGATCGATCTGAACCTGCTTCGGCTGCTGGCCGACACGGCCCAGTTGGATGGCCGCGATGTGGCCCTGGAGGTAGGCTGCGGCACGGGCGGGTTGACCTCGCTGTTGGCCCAGCGGGCTGCCCAGGTCGTGGCCGTGGAAGTCGACTGGCAGATTGTGCAATTGGCCCGCGAAGAACTGGCCCGGCAGAGCAACGTCGAGCTGTTGGTGCTCGACGCTCTGAAGAACAAGAACCACTTGCACCCCAGTTTGATCGAGGCGGTCCAGCGGGCCCTGGCCGCCGTGCCGAGCCGGCGGCTCAAGCTCGTGGCCAACCTGCCCTACAACATCGCCACCCCGATTCTCACGAATTTGCTGGCCGGGCCGCTCGCACCCTATTCAATGACCGTCACGATTCAAAAAGAGCTGGCCGACCGCCTCGTGGCCCTGCCCGGCACCAAGGACTATGGCGCGCTTAGCGTCTGGATTCAGAGCCAGTGCCGGGCTGAAATTGTGCGGATCATGCCCCCCACGGTGTTTTGGCCCCGGCCCAAGGTGCATTCGGCCATTGTGCACCTGGTGGTCGATCCGGACCTGCAGGCCCGCATTCCCGACCGCGAATTCTTTCACCAGTTTGGAAGGCTCATTTTTTGCCACCGCCGCAAGTTCCTGCGGGGCGAGCTGCTCTCGGCCTATAAGTCGCGGCTGGAAAAGGCCGCGATCGATCGAGCTTTGGCGCTGTGCGGCCACAGCGGTACGGAGCGGGCCGAGCAGTTGACGGTCGAGCAGTTGCTGGCGCTTTCCGAGGCCATCCGGGACGAACTAAAGCGTTCGGAGCGCTGATCGGCGGTGCGCCTGCCGAGGCGTCCCCTTGGGAAAGGCGCCGAGTCGCCGCCCGGGGGGGGCGAAAGAAGGCCTTTTTCCTTGCCGACCGCGCGCCTCCGCCGTTGGTTTAGGTAGGCGGCCGCACGCGTCTGCCGGCGACCGCCGGCCGCAAGCATTACAATACTTTCCGCCAAGCAGCGAACAAGCTTCGAGGGCGATTCCCGTCCGGCTGCGGCGCCATCGCGCGCTACCTGCGCCCAAGCGACCTTTCAGAAAAGGCGGGCAGAACCGGTGAGCGGAGATTCAAAGCCAGCCTTCGGGCTGATTCGGCGCGCGGTGCGACTTTTCGCGTTGGTGGCGATTCTCGCCGCCGCCGCCACCGGCCTGCGGCGGCTTATTGCCGATGCACAAGCTCCGCCAAACACCGCCACGGCCGACTGGCCCAGCTACGGAGGCGATCCGGGTGGGTCGCGTTATTCGCCGCTGGGGGCGATTCATCGCGGCAACGTGCAGCGACTGGAAGTGGCCTGGGTTTATCGCACGGGAGACTGGTCGGATGGCCGGGGCAAGTTTGGCTCCACCTCGGCGTTCGAGGCCACTCCGCTGTTGGTCGATGGAACACTTTACCTGGCGTCGCCGCTGAATCGCATCATTGCCCTGGATCCGGCCACGGGAAGCGAGCGGTGGACCTTCGACCCACAGATCGACTTGTCGGCCGACTACGCCAATCAATTGACCAGTCGGGGGGTTTCGTTCTGGCGCGATGCGAAACGCCCCGACGACCCCTCGGCACACCGAATCTTCGCCACCACCAACGATGCGCGTTTAATCGCCCTGCAGGCGACGAGCGGCAAACCCTGTGGCGACTTCGCCGACCAGGGCGAGGTGGACCTAAACCAGGGAGTGGGTCAAACCCTCTGGCCGGGCGAGTACCAGTTGACTTCGCCCCCGGCCATCGCGGGCGACCTGGTTATCGTGGGGTCGGCGATCTCCGACAACGTGCGGATCGACGCTCCCAGCGGAGTGGTTCGTGCCTACGATGCCCGCGACGGCCGACTCAAGTGGAGTTGGGACCTGTCACCCCCGCAGGGGGCAGCCCGCGAGGAGCTGGTATCCGACGCCGGCTACGCCCTGGCAACACCCAACGTATGGGCCGTGATGTCGGTCGACGAAGCTCGCGACCTGTTGTTCGTGCCCACGGGCAACCCGGCACCCGACTACTACGGCGGGATGCGCAACGGCAGCGACTATTACGGCAGCTCGGTCGTAGCGCTTCGGGCCTCGACGGGCGAGGTGGTCTGGAACTTTCAGACCGTGCACCACGACTTGTGGGATTTCGACGTGCCGGCCCAGCCGACGCTGACCCAAATTGCCCGCGATGGCCGGCAGGTGCCGGTCGTGGTGCAGCCGACCAAGATGGGGCTCGTCTTTACGCTGCACCGCGAGACCGGCGAACCCTTCTTCGAGGTCGAGGAGCGGCCCGTGCCCCAAAGCTCGGTTCCCGGCGAAAAGACATCGCCCACGCAGCCGTTCCCGGTCAGGCCGCCGCCGTTGGTGCGAACCACGCTGTCGGCCGAGGAGGGCTGGGGGCCGTTCGGCCTCGGCCGGGCCGACGCGCAACAGCGAATCGCGGCCTGCTACTTCGAGGGAATGTATACACCGCCGCAACTGAACCGACCCACGCTCATGTATCCCGGCAACGCCGGCGGCTCGAACTGGGGCGGCGTGGCGGTCGACCCGAACCGCCAGGTACTGGTCGCCAATGTTATCGATACCCCCTGGGAAGTCACGCTCATTCCGGCCGACCAGGTTGAGAAGGCGCAACGCGAGAATCCGGAGGTCGAGATCGGTCAGCAGCGCGGCACGCCCTATGCCATGATGCGCAGACTGTTGCTCTCAAAGCTCGACTTGCCCTGCAATCCGCCTCCCTGGGGTACGCTGGCGGCCATTGATTTGCAGCGCGGCGAAATCCTTTGGCAAAGACCGCTGGGCACGGTGCGCGACTTGGCCCCCGTACCCCTCCCCATCGGCTATGGAACCCCGAATCTGGGCGGCCCCGTGCTCACCGGCAGTGGACTTATTTTCATCGGCGCCGCGATGGACAACTACCTGCGGGCCTTCGACGTCGAGACGGGACAGGAGTTGTGGAAACGTCGCTTGCCTGCCGGAGGGCAAGCCACGCCGATGACCTATCGGTTGTCGAAAGACCAGCCGCAAATGGTGGTGATCGCCGCCGGGGGACACGGACGCATGGGTTCGAAACTCGGCGACTATGTCGTGGCATTCGCGCCCCGGTCCCTGAGCACGGCCTTCACGCTGTGGGCCCTGGAAACGCTCCTGGCCTTGGCCGTGGCGGCGGCGCTGGGGCGCCACCTGTTCCCCTACTCGAAGTTCGACGACAGCCAGGCTTCGTTGCCCTCGCCCGCCCGGCGCGCTCTCGGGGCAATTGCACGCGGGCTGCTCGTCGCGGCGGCCATCGGGCTACTGCTGCCCGCGGTTCTGGTCGGCCAACACTGGTTGCTGCCCGCCTCGGCCTTGGTGTTGGCAACCCTGCTATTCGGTGCCGCGCTGACCAATCTGTGGGCAGGGCGGCGCACCTCGTTCTTGCTGGCCGGTCTGCTGCTGGCCATTGCTTGTGGCGTTGCCTACTGGGAGCTCGGCGAGTTGTTTTGGATGGGCGTGCTGCCAGCGTAGGCCCCGCCGATTCCCAGAGCACGTTCGGCGTCGGTAGCCTCGGGCCGGTCGAGCCCGAATGGCGCTGTGCTGCTTTCTCCGTCCCTCCTTCGCGCGGAAACGTTCTGGCATACCGCGCAGAGACCTTCGGCAACTCGATACCAGGCTTGCGGTGGCTTCAGTTCCAGTCGGCCCTCGCGGCGGAGACACCTCGCCCCGCGCGTCGACCTTGAATGAGCTAGCGCCGCCGCCGCGTTCCGCTAGGCCCCGCGAGTCGCTCGGACAAGTACGCCTCGAGATGCCAAAACTGAGTCGCCGCCGTTATCGAGTGCCCCTGCCCACGCCGGTTTTGCAAAGCGCCGCCGACCTAATTGGCCCCCGCCTCCAAGCCTGCAACCACGTCGCGGCCCGGGCGCGGTGCAAGCTAAACCGAGACCCACCACGGGGGGACACGATTGATTCTCGCCCGCAGGTGCCCGAGAATCAGCGTCGGCGGGCTTCGTTCTCACGGTCACTGCCCCAGGAGTCGACCTCGATGACGAGAATCGGGGCCCGCCACGCGCCAGCTCACGGGGCGATGAACCGCGAGCAGGTACCTCGGCCGCTGGAACCGCCAAGCCCGGTCCGGTAGTCCGTCCGAATCACCGCATCGGCATTTCGCGGTGGCCGATAACCCCGCATTCCGCTGCCTCGCTTGTTTCCGACTTGCCGAAGGAGATACCCCGTGTCGACCGAAGCTCAATGCCCTGTCAAGCACACCGCCGGCGGCGGAACGACCAACCGAGACTGGTGGCCCCACGAACTGCGGCTCGACCTTCTGCATCAACATTCGTCGAAGTCGAACCCCATGGATGAAAAGTTCGACTACGCGGCCGAGTTCGCGTCCCTGGACCTGGCCGCGGTGAAACGAGATCTTGCGGCACTGATGACCGACTCGCAAGAGTGGTGGCCCGCCGACTTCGGCCATTACGGTCCGCTTTTCATTCGCATGGCCTGGCACGGCGCCGGCACCTATCGCATCGGCGATGGCCGGGGGGGCGGCGGCCGGGGCCAGCAGCGCTTCGCCCCGCTCAATAGCTGGCCCGACAACGTCAGCCTCGACAAAGCCCGGCGGCTGCTCTGGCCCATTAAGCAAAAGTACGGCCGGAAGATTTCCTGGGCCGATCTGATGATTCTGGCCGGCAATGTCGCCTTGGAAACCATGGGCTTCAAAACCTTTGGATTCGGGGGCGGGCGCGAAGACGTTTGGGAACCGGACCAGGATGTTTATTGGGGCGCGGAAACCACCTGGCTTGCCGACCAGCGCTACTCGGGCGACCGCGACCTGGAAAACCCGCTCGCCGCCGTGCAAATGGGGCTGATCTACGTCAACCCCGAGGGGCCCAACGGCAATCCGGACCCCGTCGCCGCGGCTCGCGAAATCCGAGAAACCTTTGCCCGAATGGCCATGAACGACGAGGAAACCGTGGCCCTGATCGCCGGTGGGCATACCTTTGGTAAAACCCACGGCGCCGGTCCCGCTTCCAACGTAGGGCCCGAGCCAGAGGCCGCGGGCCTGGAGGAGCAGGGGCTAGGTTGGAGAAACCGCTTCGGCACCGGCAAAGGGGCCGACACGATCACCAGCGGGCTCGAGGTGACCTGGACGACCAGCCCCGCGCGCTGGACCAACGACTTCTTCAAGCACCTCTTCAATTACGAATGGGAACTGACCAAGAGCCCGGCCGGCGCGCACCAGTGGACCCCCAAGAACGGTGCCGGCGCGGGCACCGTGCCGCATGCCCACGATCCGTCGAAGCGCATCGCCCCGGCCATGCTTACCACGGATTTGTCGCTGCGTTTCGACCCGGCGTACGAAAAGATCTCGCGCCGCTTCCTGGCCAACCCGGACCAGTTCGCCGACGCCTTCGCCCGGGCCTGGTTCAAACTGACCCACCGCGATATGGGCCCCCGCGCCCGTTACTTGGGGCCCGAAGTTCCCCAGGAAGAACTGATCTGGCAGGATCCGATTCCCCCGGTGAATCACCCGCTCATCGGTGCCCAACACACCACGCTGCTGAAGCGCAAGATTCTGGCCTCGGGGCTTTCCATTGCCGAACTGGTCGCCACGGCCTGGGCCTCGGCTTCGACGTTCCGCGGTTCCGATAAGCGTGGCGGTGCCAACGGGGCCCGCATTCGCCTGGCACCCCAGAACCAATGGCGGGTGAATCAACCCGAGCAATTGGCCAAGGTGCTTCAGAAGCTGGAGGAAATTCAGAGCGGGTTCAACAGCGCCCAGGCCGACGGAACCCGCGTGTCGCTGGCCGATTTGATCGTGCTCGGCGGTTCCGCGGCCATTGAGCAAGCCGCCAAAAAGGCGGGGCACAAGGCGCGGGTACCGTTTCAACCGGGCCGGGCCGACGCCTCGCAGCAGCAGACCGACGTCGAGAGCTTTGCACCGCTCGAACCCCGGGCCGACGGCTTCCGCAGCTACCTTGGTGGAAAGTATTCGGTGCCGGCCGAGGCGATGTTGATCGACAAGGCCCAGTTGCTGACACTGACCGCGCCGGAAATGACGGTGCTGATCGGCGGTCTGCGCGTGTTGGGCGCCAACTTCGGCGCCTCGCCACACGGCGTCTTCACGAGCCGGCCTGAAACGCTCACCAACGACTTCTTCGTCAACCTGCTCGATCTGAATACCCAGTGGCAGCCGGTTTCCGGCGAGGCCGAACTATTCGAGGGGCGCGACCGAAAAACCGGCGAGCTGAAATGGACCGGCTCTCGGGTCGATCTGGTGTTTGGCTCCAACTCGCAGCTTCGCGCCCTGGCCGAGGTTTACGGATCTGCCGACGCCCAGGACAAGTTCGTGCGCGATTTCGTGGCAGCCTGGACCAAGGTGATGAACCTGGATCGGTTCTAAGCGGCTGGACAATTCCGAAATCTGGCAGCGAGGTCGGACTGCACTCGTGCAATACCGCGGGGTCGTGCGGTTGCTATGTCGTTCGACGGGTAGGCATTATGCGATTATACTGAAGCCGCCTGCGCGAATGGGAGTTTTCAGGGCAGGGCAATGAATCGACAAGATTTTCAAGCCTTGGCGACGATCCGCATCGCCGAGGCGGAAGAACTGTTCAAGCTTTCCACACCGATGCCTAATGGAGCGTATTATTTAGCAGGGTACGCAGTCGAGTGCGCTCTGAAGGCCTGCATCGCCAAGGGGTTCGTCGCCGGGGAATGGCCAGAAAAGCAGTTTGTTATCGATTGCTATTGTCACGATATCTCGAAGCTCGTCAGGCTTGCCAAGTTGAATGCCCTATTGGACGCCGACATAAATGCTAACGCGAATCTGGGTACCAATTGGTTGATCACGAAAGATTGGACTGAGCGCAGCCGCTACGAGCAACACACCATTACCAAGACTCAGAAATTGATTGCAGCCATTCGTGATCCGAAGGATGGAGTGCTGGCATGGTTACAGGGCCACTGGTGAACGACCAGATCAAGGCGGCGGTGCCAGTGATCTCGAAGTTCAATGAGAACTTTCGCGTCAAAGCCGCGTTTTGGCTCAAGGAACGCGAAAGCGACGGATGGTTTTTATACCTAGCCTCGGACGATATCAGCGATTCGAACTTCGACCAGGCGTATCGACGGTTGCTGGAGATCGTCTCCCCAGCTCGCAATCGATGGATCGATCCGTTTCAAGTGAAGGTTGTGGGAACCGGTTCCCCGATCGCCAAGGCGGCGCTGGATGTTATGCAAGAAGAATCATCCAGGTTGCCGACCGTCTACCGCGGAAACAGATTCGGCGACGTAAGCGTCGACGAGGTGTACCTTTATTCCATTCCCCCGAAGCACCGCTAATTCAAAGATTCTTCTCGTCGGTCCCGAATTGCCTCGGGTCGTAAAACGCACCCCCAGCCGCCCCCCCAGTTAGGTGTCTAGATCGCTTTTCCGGGTGCGGATCCGGGCTAGTGCCCTACCTCGTTCTCGGCGGTCTGGGCCGATAGGGCCAGGCCTTTGCATTTGCCCCCCGGCGACCCTCCCCAGGGCGGCCCGGCTCCACTACGATGGGGTGCTTGCGCCGGGCACCCCGGGGGGCCGACTGCATTGGCTCCGCCGGCCCCGAGTTGCCGTTAACCCATCACGCGGCCGCGCCCCGCTCACGAGCGGGCCGGTGCGTCGCTCGCTACCTCAGTCCGCGGCAGGTCGAATCTTGAACACCGTATATGCACCGACTCCCGCCGCGACCGAGCCCAAGGGCCGATACGCCTTTGTCAGCCTGGGGTGTCCCAAGAACCTGGTCGACAGCGAGCGCATGCTGGGCCTGCTCCAGCTCGATGGCTACCAGCTCGTCGGCGAGCCGGCCGGCAGCGACTTTGTCATCGTCAACACCTGCGGCTTTATCGAGGCGGCCCGGAAAGAGTCGTACTCGGTCATCCGCGAAATGCTGGAACTGAAGCGCCAGGGCCAGATTCGCGGGGTGATCGTCTCGGGCTGCCTGGCCGAGCGCGAACGCGAACGGCTGCTGGAAAACTGCCCCGAGGTCGACCATCTGGTCGGCGTGTTTGGGCGTGAAGCGGTGACCCAGGTGGCCGATCGGCTGCTGGGGGGCCTGTCGGAACAACGAACCGTGTTTCAGCCCGCCCCGGTGCGGGCCCTGGGCGACCACGACCGGCTGCGGATTACCCCTCGGCACTTTGCCTATCTGAAGATTTCAGAGGGTTGCGATCGGCTTTGCACCTTTTGCGCCATTCCGAAAATGAGGGGCAAGCATGCCACGAAGCCGATCGAAACGGTCGTGGCCGAGGCCCGCCAATTGGCCGCCGACGGCGTGCGCGAGCTGGTCATCGTGGCCCAAGACACCACCTACTACGGCATGGACCTGTACGGCGAGCCCCGCCTGGTCGAACTCTTGGCGGCGCTGGACGAAGTGCCGGGCATCGAGTGGGTGCGGCTGATGTACCTGTACCCTATGTACCTGAGCGATCGGCTGATCCGCGCCATTGCCGACAGCCGGCGGGTGGTGCCCTATTTGGATATGCCGCTGCAGCACATCAACGACGCGGTGCTGAAGCGCATGCAGCGGCGCGTCAACCGGGCCGAAACCGAGGACCTGCTCGGCCGGCTCCGCGAGGGCATTCCGAACCTGGTGCTGCGAACCACCTTCATCACCGGGTTTCCGGGCGAGACCGAGTCGCAATTTCAAGAGCTGGCCGATTTCGTCGCGGCCCAAAGGTTTCCGCGGGTGGGGGTGTTTACCTATTCGCTCGAGCCCGATACGCCGGCCGCGCGGCTCTCGGACCAGGTCGAGGAATCGGTCAAAGAAGACCGCCGCGCGCGGCTCATGGAGCTCCAGCAGCAGGTGGCCCGCCAGTGGAGCCAGGCCCAGGTGGGCCGCACCTTGGAAGTGCTGCTCGATCGGCCGCTGGCCGGCGAGCGCCAGGTGTGGATCGGCCGCACCTACGCCGACGCCCCCGATATCGACGGCGTGGTTTACGTGACCGGCAAGCGGCTCGCGGCCGGACAATTCGTACCCTGTGAAATCGTCACGTCCCGGGATTATGATCTGATTGCGGCGCCGGTGGGTTCGGCCCGCTGACCGGGCCGGGGGGGCCCGCCCGCGAACATTCGATCGTCGCCCGTCCCGGCGCCACACAGGGGAACGCGATGGACCCAGCCGGCTCAATTTGGAATCTGCCGAACCGCTTAACCGTTTCGCGGTTGATACTCTCGCTGGTGCTCTTTGGGCTCTTGGCCTACGAGTCGTATGCGGCCGGAACCGTGTTGTTTGTCGTGGCCGCCTCGACCGATTGGCTCGACGGCTACTTTGCCCGCAAGTATGGCCTGGTGACCCAACTGGGGCGCATTCTCGACCCATTTGTCGACAAGATCATCGTCTGCGGCACGTTCATTTTTCTCTCCGCGGCGCCCGGCTCGCGCATCGCCGCCTGGATGACCACGATTATCGTGGGCCGCGAATTGCTGGTGACCGCGCTGCGGAGCTACCTGGAACAGCAGGGAGCCGACTTCTCGGCGCAAATGTCGGGCAAGCTCAAGATGGTGCTGCAGTGCCTGACCGCGACCGCCAGCCTGGTTTACCTGACGCTCAGCCAGCGTGCCCAAAGCGGGGTCGGCCCCCCCTGGGCGGCTAGCTTCGTTACCCTGGCAGCCTGGGGAGCCGTGTTGCTTACCGTGTATTCGGGCTGGATGTATGTCGTGTCGGCCTGGAAACTTCTTGCGCGCCGCTGAGCACCGGGTGGCGACTGCCCTCGCGCCTTGCAAACGGCCCGAGCCGCTCGTTACTGTCCGCCGCTTGTAGTCATGAGGAATTCTTTAAGCTGATCGCCCTTGTTCTAACGATGTTGGTGCTGGCGACCGGAAGCCTGCCGGTGTGGTGGGTGGTGGTGTCGCGATTGCGTGCCGGTTTGCCGCTGCTGCCGTATGCGCCCCGCCGGCCCGTGCCCTGGGACCAGCGCGACCTGGCCGTGCTGGTGCTCGGCTTCATGGCCGTGGCCGTACTGACCGGCGCGGTCTTTTTCCCAGATGGGCCGCCGACCGAGGAGCCGACCGCGCAGCAAGAAACTTCGGCCGCGGAACCACCCCCGGCCGACTCGGGCCAACCTGGCGCGGGCGATCTAAGCTCGGATAATCCAGCCTCGGCGGTTGCGCCGCCGGAGAGGCCAGCAACCGGCAAATCCCCCCCTGCACCTTCGGTCTCGGCGCGCGAATCCGAGCCGAGTGGCAGCGAGCCGCGCGACGACCATGCCCAGGCGACGGCCAAGGCCCACCCGCTGGTTCAGTTGTTGCTCAAGAGCCCGGCGCGGTGGGTGCTCGCCCTGGCGGTCCTGGCGGCCACGGTCGTGGCCCCCTTTTCGGAAGAGTTGTTTTTCCGAGTCGTGCTGCAAGGTTGGCTCGAGCGGAACGAGCGGCGCTGGCTGGCCCGCTGGGGCCCCGCGGCCCGCAGGTGGCGAGGCCGGGCCGCCGTGATCGTAAGTTCCTTGATCTTCGCCGGGGTGCACTTCTTCGGGCGCTCAGACGGGGTGCTTTCGACCCAGCAGCTCGAGTCGATCCTGAAGATGAACGCTTGCATCCCCGCGATGGCTGCCCTGCTGACCGTTTGCTACCTGAGTTGGCAGTGCCAAGCCACGGAGCGCGATCTGGGAATCGACTGGCGTTACTGGCGGAGCGATCTGGTCGTGGGCCTGGCCGCGTTCCTGAGCGTGGCGCCCGTCGTATACACGCTGCAATTCGGTCTGAATTGGCTGTTTCCGAATTCCCCCGTCACGCTCGATCCGATTCCCCTGTTCCTGCTGGCGCTCGTGCTCGGCTATCTGTATCGCCGCACGCATCGACTGTTTCCTTCGGTGGTGTTGCACTTCGGGATCAACGCCTATAGCCTGCTGATGCTGTTCGGGTTTCCGGAAATGGTCTGAACACGCGGCGCACACCCGCGGCGGGCGGCCGTCGGCCAAGAGCCGGTCGGGCCCGAATTACGAGACGAACCACCTAGGAACTGCACCCCATGCCTCATGGTTTTGGCATCATTGGCTGTGGCATGATCGCGGGCTTCCATGCCCGGGCCATCGCCGACATTCGCGGCGCAAAGCTCGTTGCCTGCTTCGACACCTATGCCCCCTCGGCCGAGCGGTTGGCCGAAAAGTTTGGCTGCCGACCGTATACCGACTTGTCGGCCATGTTGGCCGATCCGGCAATTACGGTTGTGACCATCGGCACGCCGAGCGGGGCCCACATGGAGCCCGCGGTGGCCGCGGCCGAAGCAGGCAAGCACGTCATCGTGGAAAACCGCTGGAAATCACCCTCAAGCGCTGCGATCGAATCATCGAAGCTTGTGCCCGCAACCGGGTTCAGCTGTCGGCGATCTTCCCGTCGCGGTTTCACGAATCGAGCGTGGCGATTCGCAAGGCAATCGACGGTGGCCGTTTTGGGCGAGTGACCCTGGGGGACGCGACCGTGAAGTGGTACCGGCCGCAATCGTATTACGATAGCGGCGCCTGGCGCGGCACCTGGCAACTCGACGGCGGCGGGGCGCTGATGAACCAGGCGATCCACAGCGTCGACCTGCTGGCCTGGTTCCTGGGGCCCGTGGTCGAGGTGACCGCCCACACCGGCACCTTGGCCCACGAGCGAATCGCCGTGGAAGACGTGGCCGTGGCCACGCTGCGTTTCGCCAGCGGCGCGCTCGGCACCATCGAGGCCAGCACGGCCGTTTATCCCGGCTACCTCAAGCGGATCGAAATCCACGGCACCGAGGGCTCGGCCGCCATGGAGGAAGAAGACGTGGTCAAGTGGGACTTCGCCAAATTGACCAAGCGCGACCAACAGCTTCGCGAGCGGCTCTCGGCCAACACCGCCAGCGGCGGCGGTGCCAGCGACCCGGCGGCCATCGGCCATCACGGCCACACCTTGCAGTTTCGCGACGTGCTCGCGGCCATCGACCGCGGCACCCGGCCGGCGATCGACGGCCCAGAGGGGCGCAAAAGCGTCGAAATTATCCTGGCCATCTACAAGGCGGCCGAAACCGGCAAATCCGTGAAGCTTCCCCTGGCTCGCGACCCGGTGCTCCAGGCTCGCAAGCGGGTCGTAAAGAAGTAGCCCGCCGGGGGGCCAGACCCCCGCCGGTCGTGGGCATGCAAGTGGCGCGTTTCCCAGGGCCGCCGCGGAGTAGCTTCGTGGCCAGGCCACGCGACCCTTCAGCCAGGCCGCTTGCTGGAACTTGTCGCACCGCGGCAGCAGCGAAAAGTCTCCCTCGAGCGTGCTGTCGTGCTTTGCGCGGGCCAAATCGATGCGGGGCGCAGCACCTCGAGCCTTAGCCGAGCCACCACAAAGCCTATCGTCTTCGCTGGCAGGCGGCTGCGAGTGAACGCCGAAGCGGCGACTCCGCGACTGGATCTGCTTCTCGGTCGCGAGATTTTCGTTTGAAGGGTGCGAGTTCAAGCAATCGTGGACTTCAACCGTCGCCATCGCCGGGCGACGGAATTCCCCCTACAGGCCTTGGCTTGGCCTGCCTGAAATCTGCGAAGACCGTCTCGCTTGGTCCGCAAAATCGCACCGCTCCCCGTTTCGGCCCTCCGCGGATTGCACCCGCCGCGCTGAAGATCGCCAGCGTGTGATCGCTGCTTTCAGCTCCGACGGCTACGTTCGCCTGTTGACTGGCCGAGCGAGGTGTTGAGCAGCGTCAACAGCTCGCCGATGGTCCGATGTGCCTCGATCGGGTGGCGCAGCGGGCGACCCGCCTGAATCTGGTAATGGTTTTGCCGCCCCACCTTCTCACGCACGACGAAGCCACCGGCCTCCAGGTCGGCAATGATCCGCTGCACGGCGCGTTCCGTAATGCCGACCTGCTGAGCCACCTCGCGGAGCACCACGGAGGGGTTTCGGGCTAACAGCACCAGCACGTGCGAGTGGTTCGTCAGAAAGGTCCACTGCACACTCCCCTTTCCCCTGGGCGAGTCCGCCGGGGGGGGACGAACCGGGGAACGGGTCGCTGCTCTGGGTGCCTCGCCCGGGAAAGGGGCGGGGGTCGGCTTGGGGGAAGCCGGTTTCGACTTTTTGCGCGTTGCGGCCATCGGATCGGCCAGTTTGCCAGCGGAACCGCGGGAGCGGCCAAGGGCGGCAAGTGTAGCACAGGTAAGGCGATAGGTAAATCGCGACAACTGGGTCGCAGCTCCGGCGAAAGTTCGCACCGAAACCGGGCCGATAATTACCGACATGCGATTGACGACACTCGTTTCGTGTATTACTATTCGCGACATGCCGCTCGCACCTCGGTTCTCTTACTAGGACCTTCCGATGAATTGGCTGCTCCCAGGGCTCCTCGCCGCTCCCGTAGTCTCGCTGCTCGGTTTTGGGTTGATTCCCCATCGCCACGCCGTTGGCGCCCCGACTCTCCTCGGCCGGCTAACCTTCCTGGTTGCCGGGCTGGCGCTGCTCATGTCGCTAGTGGCGGGCATCCATCTGATATTCGAGGGACCGCTCGACTACTCCTTCGTGCAATCGAATTCACCAATTCCATTTTGCCTTGGTCTTCACATCGATTCGCTCGCCGTGGTGATGATGACGCTCATCAGCTTCATCGGGCTGATCATCGCGCGCTACTCACTACGCTATCTCTCCGGCGATCCTCAGCAGGGCCGCTTCTTTCGTTGGATGGCGTTTACCCTCGGGGCAACTCTGACCCTGGTAGTGTCGTGCAACCTCGTCATGTTCACGGCCGCGTGGATGCTGACCAGTTTCGGCTTGCATCAACTGCTGACCTACTATCCGGAGCGCCCCTGGGCACTCTGGGCAGCCCGCAAGAAATTTCTCATCAGTCGTTTGGGAGACGCGATGCTGATTGCGGCGCTGGTTCTTACTTACGGCCAGTTTGGCACCACCGAATTTACCGAGGTGTTTGCCTCGGCCAATGCCATGCACAACGGCGGAGTCGACGAGAGCGTCGGCACGGCCTGGATTGGCATCCTGTTCGTTCTCGGTGCGATTACCAAGTCGGCACAATTCCCGTTCCATAGCTGGCTTCCGGACACCATGGAGACTCCGACGCCGGTCTCGGCGCTCATGCACGCCGGAGTGATTAACGCCGGCGGATTCCTGGTTATCCGACTCAGTCCTCTGGTGTCGTTGTCCTCGATCGCGCTCGATCTGCTGGTTCTGATTGGCGCCAGCACGGCCATCCTAGGCGGCGTGGTGATGCTGACGCAGACCAGCATTAAGCGATCGCTGGCCTACTCCACCATGGCACAAATGGGGTTCATGATGTTGCAGTGCGGATTGGGAGCGTTCTCGGCCGCGCTATTGCACATCGTGGCTCACTCGGCCTACAAGGCACATGCCTTTCTGAGTTGCGGCAGCGTGCTGGACAACGCGGCCCGCAGGAAAGCTCCCGCCCTTCCGCCAGCCTCCACGGGCCGACGTGTGCTGGCTGTTCTACTGGGTTTCGGTTTGGCGCCGGCGATCGTCTTGGCCGCGACTGGAGTCATGGGAATCGATCTGCTCGCCAAGCCAGGCGGATTGGTCCTTGGCCTGATCTTGTCGCTGGCGATTGCGCAACTCCTTTGGACCGGCCTGGCAAGCGGAGGACTGCGATCTGGGCTGCGCAGCTGCGGCCTCGCCTTGCTCGTCGCGCTGGGCTATTCCGCTGCCTATTGGGGGATGGACCAGCTGGTTGTCAGTTCGACCCCTCGTCCCGTTGTGCCTCCATCGCCCTTCGACCTCGTGCTTCTAACGTTCGCCGCGCTAGGGTTCGCGGGTCTCTGCGGGTTGCAGGCTCTGGCGGGTCCGCTCGCGCAGCAACGCTGGGTGCGGGCGCTCTACGTTCATGCGATGAACGGCTTCTACGTGGACATCCCGGCGCGTCGCCTGACCGCCCGAATCTATGGCGTCGCTGGGCCCGTTCAGTAAGAACCGCTCCTCGACTTATCTCGAACATGCCACCTTCCAACGACTTGGAACCATCTCATGCCATCCGCCTCACTTGCGACGACTTCGCACACGGAACACCGCAATGCCAGCAGCGCTGCGCACGCGTCTGGCCCAACCGAACAGGCGCTCGCGCGAGCCTTGCACGAGGTGCACGCGGTCGTTCCTCCCCTGTGGCCCCTGGCCGACTACGTGGCCGTCAACCCATGCTTGGGGCTGGTCGATCAGTCTCTGCTAGGCGCGCATCTCACGCTGAGCAGACTGCGCGACTGCCAACTCCTGTTGCCACGCGAGTATTTTCAAGCCCTGTACCGCGACGGCCGAATCTCCCCTGCGGATTTGAAGGCCGCGATCGAGCAATGCGCCGCGGAGCATCCCGGCTGGTTCGCTGCGCCGGAAATCGACCATCTGGTCGAATGGTTAATCCACTCCTCGCCAACCGGCACTGAGACGAACTGCCGCTACCGCACGGTGGCCGAGGCTGTCGACCAGCAACATCAAAGCACCTGGTCGAGCCACATCATCAACGACATTACCCGGCACTGCGCGGCTCATTTTGACGAGGGTCAAGCCCTATGGAAGAGCCCCTGGAAAGGCGAGACGCTTTATTCCGCCTGGCAAGAGTCCGCACAACTCAGCCGGCGGATGGACCTGCTCGGGATCAAGGGTTTCAGAGCCTTCGTGGCGAGCTTACCCGCGAGTCCGCGTCAGGCCATTCACGAGTTACTGTGGATGCTCAACGTACCATCTTCCCGGACACGTTCGTTTCTACTGACAGAGATTTTCTCGGTGGCCGGATGGGCGTCGTACGTGCGCTTTCGCGTCCGAGAAGCTGAGGCGGCGGGGCAAGAAAATGAGGATTTGATCGGATTGCTGGCGATTCGCCTGGCCTACGATGCGGCGCTCGCGCGGGCGCCTGGGATCAACTGGCCGCTGCCGCTGTGGCCCGCCGCGACCCTTCCCGACGACGGCCTGGCCGGCGGGCCGGCCCCCTCAACCGACGTGCTCGCGCGCTACACCCTCCAAGTAGCGGCCGAGCACGCCTATCGCCGAGCGCTTCTGCAAAAGCTAGCCTCGCACCCGGTTACCCCGCGAAGGCAAGCTCGCAAGAAGCTTCAAATCGTGTTCTGCATCGACGTGCGTTCGGAAGTCATGCGGCGAAACCTGGAGTCGGTCGACGCCGAGATCGAGACGTTCGGGTTCGCCGGATTCTTCGGCATGCCGCTGGAATACGTGCCGTTGGGTTTCTCTCAGGGCACTGCGCAGTGCCCCGTGCTCTTGGAACCCGGCTTCCAGGTGCATGAGTCGCTGCTGGGAAGCGATGAGTCGACCACGCGCGAAATCGTGCGGAAGCGGATGGAGATTCGGCAGGGCCGCAAGCTGTGGAAAGCGTTTCAAACCTCGGCGGTTTCGTGCTTCTCATTCGTGGAATCGTTAGGGCTACCCTACTTGGGTAAGCTTCTCACCGACTCGATGCAGTGGACTCGGCCGGCCAGCCCCGCCGACCTGGATGGGCTGAGCCGCCAGCAGGCATCGTTGCTAGGGCCCGACGTCTGCGCGGGTCACAACCGTGGCCTGGACCTGAATCGCAGGATCGACCTGGCCGAGGGAATGCTGCGCAATCTGGGGCTGGTGGCAGGGTTTGCCCGGGTCGTGGCACTATGCGGACACGCGTCGGATGTCACCAACAATCCTTATCGAGCGGCGCTCGATTGCGGCGCCTGCGGAGGCCACTCCGGCGAACCCAACGCTCGTGTGGCTGCGGCACTGCTTAACGACCCGCAAGTACGCCACGCCCTGGCGGGTCGCGGCATCCACATTCCCAGCGATACCGTGTTTATCGCGGCGGTGCATAACACGACCACCGACGAGATTCGACTCCTCGACGCCCATTTGGGACCACCTTCGCATGGGGACGATCTTGTCGAGATTGGACGCTGGCTGGACGAGGCCGCCCGGCTCAGCCGTTTGGAACGCAGCCCGCGACTGGGTACGCGCAATGCCGCGGATGTACTGCGGCGTAGTCGCGACTGGGCGGAAGTCCGACCCGAATGGGGACTGGCCGGCAATGCGGCATTCATCGTGGCTTCGCGTTCACGTACCGCCGGACTCAACCTTGGCGGTCGCACGTTCATGCACAGCTACGACCATCAGCTTGACCCTGAGCGGAAAGTATTGGAACTGATCATGACGGCTCCGATGGTCGTCACCAACTGGATTAACATGCAGTACTATGCCTCGGCCGTGGATCCCATCGCCTTCGGCAGCGGCAACAAGGTAATTCACAACGTGGTAGGGCAGTTTGGCGTCCTACAAGGCAACGGCGGCGACCTGATGACCGGGCTTCCCTGGCAGTCGATCCACGACGGGCATCGGCTTCAACACGAGCCGCTACGGCTGCTCGTGCTGATCGAAGCGCCACGCACGGCACTGCGGCAGGTCATCGAGAAACACCAGCTCGTACGAAACCTCGTCACCAACGGTTGGGTGACTCTGGTGGCCTGGGATGACGACGAGTTCTATCGCTGGACTCATCACGAAACCTGGGAAGCTCAGTCGGTCGATACCTGTCTCTGATCGCTCACGTTACAGAAAGGAGCACCGCCATGTACCCGCCGCGCCGCTGGCCCGCCGCCTCGCCAGGCGAGCCACTTTGCGGGGTCTGCCCGCAATCTCCTTGGACCGTACTGATTGCGGGTTCAGCCGCTGAACTTCCTGAGAAACTGCTCGAGGCCAGCGAATCACCGCGATGGCTCGTTCTTGAAACGGATTCGTCAAGTAAAGAGGACAAGCTGACGGCGAGCATGCTGGAGCTACTCGCTGAAACGGTGCGTCATCGTGACGTCGAGGCAATCGTGGTCTACGGCCAATCGAAAGACGCTGCCTCGGGGTCGCACGGCTACTGCTCCGCGCTCTCGAAAGGCACGAGTGGCTATACCCGACTACTGCAACGAATGTCCGCTCGCATGCAAGGCGAGAGACAGGCCCAGAATCGAGTACGAGTCCGCTTAAACCAGATCCGCCTTGACGCCAGGTTCGCAGCCGCATCACTCTTACGAGGCGTTCGCCTGTGCGGTCTTTACCACCTCGCTGAAAGCAACGCATTCTTGAGGTATGACCACACTGAAGATCGATTCCTTCCCCTCGCAGCCGTTGAAGAATTCCCCGGGCTGCGTCCTCGCAGCGATGCGATGCCCGAATAACGACGTAAGTCGCTATTCGGCGAGCCGCGACGAGCTTTGCGCGGCGCTTGGCGAGGTTAAAAATACCGCCAGTGCTTTTTCCAACGGACTGCTCGATACGGCCTGAAATCGCCTATCGCAGCCCAATACTGATCCGTGGTCGAGGCACGCCGAGTTGGTCTCCCTCGCTCGCCGCGCGGAGCCGGTTGGGGGCCATACCCCCGCCGGTCGTGGGCAGGCAAGGGGCGCGTAACCCGGGGGCCGCCGCGGTGTGGCTTCGTGGCCAGGCCACGCGGCCCTCGCCGCTGCCCCGGCGAGCCGCCCTCCCGGCCATGCTAGGGGCCGTACATGCCGGGCACCTCGACGCCGTTGATGCGCAGGTAGGTGCACAGAATTGCCCGGTGGTGAATCGTGTGGTTGAGCACAAAGGTGCGGATCACCGCCGCGCGGGGCATCGACAGCATGACGGCGCCCCCCTGAAGCAGCGACCACATTTGCCCAACTGCCTCGTCCGACACCGCGGCCAGGGCCTGTCGGCCCGAGGCCACGTTGCGGTCGAACAACTTCACAATCTCGACGGGGCTGGTCAGATTGGGCGATTGATAGGCCGGGCCGTCGACCGGCGCCAGATCCCAGGCGGTTTGGGCGAGGGTGCCCTCGACCCAGCCCGGTATCTCGGCCAGATGATTGGCGTTCCAGCCAATGGTGTGCCCGCTCGGATACGCTTGCCAGCCGAGCTTGTCTTCCGGCACCAGTTCGAGCACCAATCGGGTATTGGCCATTTCATGGTCGAACTCGGGCAGAATCATTTGGGAATAGCTCATCGCCAGTGCTCCTTTGGGTCGCTGGGCTGGAATCGCCGCGGTTCCATCGGCCGACCGTGGTTTTAGTACCATGACGACCAGCGAACATTATCCCGCGGCGCGGCGCGCGGTCCAGCCATCGGGGCCGAAATCAGCGCGAGCCAGATCGTCCCAGGGGCGAGCGCCGACGACCGTTGGGCTCACCGGCTACCGCCCGCCGGGTTGCTTACCCTTTCGCCCGCAGTCGGGCCAGCATGGCCTCGACGCCGAGCATGGCCGTGGTAAACGTGGGGTCGGGCCCCAGTTCGGGCAATTCGAGCGCCACCAATTCGGCGGTCGACAGCGGCGCCCAACTGTGAACGCCTCGAGGGGCATTGTCTCCGTCGTAGGTAACCTCGATGGTACGCGGCGCGCTGGCCCGCAGCTCGAGTTCGCCCTGGCCGGCGGCGGTTTGCCAGCGAAACCGGGCTGAGACCAGTCCCTCGTGCTGGGCATCGGGCACCAGGACCCAGCGAACGGGCCCCTGGGGACCTGGCCCGCTCCACTGAAATCGGCCGTCGGGCAGCGATTGGGCATTTTCAACCCGCCAGTCCAGCGAGCGGCTGACCCAGCCAGCCAGTAGCCATGCCAGTGGCACACCGCCGTTGCCGAAGGTGATGGTCATTTCGCGAAGCCCCCGGAGTACGCCGGGAGCCACGGCCGGGTCGATGGTTTCTCCTAGTGCCCGCCGCCAGGCGCGTAGCCTGCGCCAGGAAAGATCGGCAACCAGAAACGTGTTTTTATGCTGGCCGAACCAGCGGGCCATGGCCACCAACCCCTCGAACTGTGCCGGCCAAGCCGTGCTGTCGTAAATCAGGTGGCGGGCCAGGGTCATCAGTTCGGGGAACGGGTCGCCCAAGGTCGGCGGAGCGACTCCAGCCGCCCACCAGAGCGCCGTGGGCAGGTCGCCCACGATGAGCGAGCGGGCCACCGAGGCCAGCCGCCGCCGGCCATCTCCCTCGGACCTTATGGAAACGTGTTCCGAGCAAACCTGGCGCCCGCCCGAAACCCGGTGGCAGAGCGCGGAAACATAGGCCTCGATTGGCTGGCTCAGCCCGGTGGCGCCACCCACCAGGAGCAACACTCGGGCCGGATGGCGCTCGGCAATTTCGGCCAGGCCGCCGGAAACTTTTCCGGCCGTATCGTCGCAGTCGCAGTAAACCAACAGGTTCGACATACAGGCGCGGGTCACCGCGTCCGAGTCGTCGCCCAACTGCGGGTCGCTCCAGAGCTGGGCCAGTTCGCGCTCGATGGCGTTTACATCGACCAGCCGAGGGGTCGATGCGACTAGGGCCGGGGCGCTCATAGGGTTCTCCAGCAGCGTCCATCGGCCGCGATCAGGCGATCGGCCTCGACCGGACCCCAAGTGCCCGAGGCGTACTCGGGCAGCCAGCGGGTGTTGGTTTCTCGCCAGGCGGCGAGTATCTCGTCGACAAACGCCCACGAGGCTTCGACCGCGTCGCGCCGCATAAACAGCGTGGCGTCGCCCGCCATCACGTCGAGCAGCAGCCGCTCGTAGGCCTCGGGCGATTGCTCGCCAAAGGTGCTGCCGTAACGAAAGTCCATCTTCACCGGGTAAATGCGCACCCGGGTGCCGGGCGTCTTGGTGGAAATGCGTAGCGAGAGGCCTTCATCGGGCTGAATCCGCAGGGCGAGCACATTGGGCTCGAGCGGGGCCTGGCGCTGGGTGTTGAACAGCACCTCGGGCACTGCTTTGAACTGCACGGCGATTTCGCTGGCCCGTTTGGGCAGCCGCTTGCCGGTGCGCAAGTAAAACGGCACTCCGGCCCAGCGCCAGTTGTCGACCAGAACCTTGAGGGCCACGTAGGTTTCCGTGGTCGAGTCGGGGCGAACTCCGTCCTCGCGGCGGTAACCGGGTACGTCGCTGCCGTGGTGGAAGCCGGGCCCGTACTGGGCCCGCACCACCGCGTGCGGTACGTCGTCGCCCCGCAGCGGGCGCAGGCACCTGAGAATCTCGAGCTTGCGGTCGCGAACGACATCGGCCTGGTTGGTCCAGGGCGGGTCCATGGCGGTCAGGCAAAGCAGTTGCAAAATGTGGTTCTGCACCATGTCGCGCAGGGCCCCCGCTCCCTCGTAGTAGCCCGCGCGGGTACCCACCCCCTCTTCCTCGGCCACGGTAATCTGCACGTGGTCGACGTATTTCTGGTTCCAAAGCGGCTCGAAAATGGCGTTGGCAAACCGCATGACCATGATGTTCTGGACCGTCTCCTTGCCCAGGTAATGGTCGATGCGGAAGATTTGCGACTCATCGAGCACGCTGGCCAGTTGCTGTTCCAACGCCTGGGCCGTGGCCAGGCTATTGCCGATCGGCTTCTCGACAATGACCCGGGCGAACTGCCCCGCGGGCGGGCTGAGCAGGCCGGCCGCGCGAAGCCGCTCGAGGCAGGTCGCAATCAGTTGGGGCGGAATCGATAGGTAAAACACTCGGCTTCCCGGCACGCCGAACTTGGGCTCGAGCTCGGCCAACCGCTCGGCCAGGCGCTGGTAGCCCGAGGGGTCGTCGAAGCCCCCCTGGGTGTAAAACAGCCCCTGGGCGAACCCCGGCCAGCCGTCGCGCTCGACCGGGCGGCGCGAGTGTAGCGAAATATGTTCCAGTGCCAGCGCGCGGTACGAGTCGTCGGTTTGCATCTGGCGCGAGAAGCCCATCGTGAGAAAGTTGGTGGGCAGCGCGCCGTCGAGCGCCAGGTTGTAAACGGCCGGCAGCAGTTTGCGGCGGGCCAAATCCCCCGCGCCCCCCAGAATTACCAGCGAGCATGGCGAGGGCAGGGCCTGATCCGAGGGGCCCCAAGCCAGCGGGTTTACGTCCGTGAGTTGGTTCATAGGCAACTTCCTGGCCCGGGGGGGTAGATGGTTGTCGCTGCAAAGCCGGCCACTCGTTGGCGGGTTATCGGGTAGTCTGCGCGGCGCGGCCCGGGCGGCGTCTCAACTCAACGCGGCCTCGATCAGGCGGTCGAGCCGGTCGAGCCCCGCCAGGGTATCCGGGCCCAGATCGATTCGCACGATGCGCCGGCCTCGCTCGGCCAACACGGCGTAATCTCCCTGGGCCTGCGCGGTTTTCAAAACGCCAAAACTGAACTTCTGTCCCGGGATGGCCAGGTCCTGGGGGTCGCCGCCGGCCAACTGCAGGAATACGCCCCGGTTGGGGCCCCCCTTGTGCAGTTGGCCCGTCGAATGCAGAAATCGCGGCCCGTAGCCCAGCGTGGTCGCTACCTTCTTGTGGCTCAACACCCGGGCGCGAATTCGCTGGAGCCGCTCCTGGTGCCCGGCGTTCATTTCGAGAAAAGCGTTGATCGCGAAGTAATCGCCCGGGCCAAGCGTGGCCAGGTGCGCGGCCAGCCACCCAAGCAGCGTCGCCGGAGCGGCGCCGGGCGCGAGCCGGGGGGCGTAGCTCTCGGGAACGTACAGAGTCAACCCGTCCTGGCTGGCCCGGGGAGTCTCGCTCGGCAGGCTGCCCGTGGCTTCATACTGGGCCGTTACGCTGCGAGCGGCGATCTTCGCGGCTTCCACGTCGGGTTGATCGAAGGGATTGATTCCCAGTACGGCGCCCGCCACGGCCGTGGCGATCTCCCAGCGGAAGAACTCGGCCCCCAAGTTGGCCCGCTGCGCCACGGGCACCACGATGACCGGGTGACCGGCTTGCCGCAGTTCGGCCGCCCGAGTGTCTTGGGCCGGATCGGGCCCGTCGGTCAGGCGCACATAGCAAAAAGCCCGGTCGGCGCCGTAGTTGGCCAGCAGCGTGGCCGGTTCGTCGTCGACCGGCACGATACCCCGATCCTGTTTGCCGGTCGACTCGGCAATCAGCTGCTCGAGCCAGGCCCCCAGCAGCCCCACCCCGGGCGAGGCCATCACCGTCAGCTTGTCGCGGCCGGCGCGCCACAGCACGCCCATTGCCAACCCCAGCGCCACGCCCGGGTTCTGGCCGGCGTTTGGCTCGCGGCAGGCCTGAACCATGGCGGCCGCCCGGGCCAAAAGGCTGCGCAGATCGAGCCCCATCGCGGCGGCGGCGGTCATGCCGAATGGCGAAAGGGCCGAATATCGACCGCCGATCGTGGGGTCGCCAAATATAATGCGCCGAAAACCGTCGCGCTTGGCAACCTCTTCCATCTTGGTGTTCGGGTCGGTAATGGCCACGAAGTGCTGGCCCACGCGCTCGGGGCCCACCCGCTGCTCGACCTGGGCCCAGCAGTATTGTTTCAGCACATTGGGCTCGATGGTGCTGCCCGATTTCGAGGCCACGATAAAGACGGTTTGGTCCAGCTCGAGCGGAGCCAGGGCCGCGGCCACCTGGCCAGGCACCATCGAATCGATAATCGACAGCGCGGGCCAAGCGGGCTGCTGGCCGAACGTGGCCCGCAGCACGTCGGGGCAAAGGCTCGATCCGCCCATGCCTAGCACCACCACGTGCCGCACCGAGGCTTCGCGCAGTTCGGCCGCCAGCCGAAGCATGGCCTCGGGGGCCGCCTGCAACCGTTCGACAATATCGAGCCAGCCAAGCCAGCGGGCTTCATCGGCCGTGGTCCAGAGCGAGGCGTCGCGGGCCCAAAGTCGATGGATTCGCTCGCCGCCGTTGGCCGACCACTCGGCCAGGGCCGATTGAAACGCCGACGTTTGGTCTGCCAGAAAGTATTGTGCCTGCTCGCTGAGGAAAGCGGGGGCCGACATGCCAGGGGACTCCTCGGGAATTTTTGGAAGGACGGGGCGGGCCGCGGCCGAGGGCAGACCTCCGCGGCACGACCAGCGCGCCCCCCGGCGGCTAGGTATACCGCTGGCGCTGCCCGCGCGGCAAGCCGCCGCCGCAAGTGCGTTGCCCCAGACCCGCAGGCCAGCCGGTCCGGGTAAGCCGAGCCGCGTGGAGCTTAGAATCCGCCGCGGTCGAGCAGCGGAAAATCGAGCAGCGCGGCGGTTTCGGCGGCGCTGCGCGAAGCCAGGTTGGTGAACCGGCCGTAGAGCCCGTCGACGTCGTCCACGCCCAGCCCGGCCAGCAGGCGAAACTTGTGCTGGAGCAGCCGATCGAGCTGACCGGTGTTGGCCCGGGCGTGCCCCTCGGGGTACATGACCAGCCCACTGGAGAGGTGCCCCAGCGTGGCGTGGTCGATCTCCAGCGTGGTCGGAATGCCGTCGGGGTAGCGGTCGTCGTATTCCTTGCCCCCGTGGCGAAACTCGATCCGTTCCATCAACGACCGCGTCTCGGGGTGCACCAGCGCCTGCTCGTTGTAGTCGGCCGGCACCAGCATCAGTTCCTGCCAGCCCGCCCGGCGCAGCTCATACGCCTTGCGCAACAGCGTGGCGATGATATACACCATCGAATGGTCGGCGCTTTGCCGGGTGCGCGGGTCGCGTTTGGCCGGGTCGCCGATGATGTGAAACGCCGGCTCGTAAATCGTAATGCGAATACCACGAAGCTGGCCGCGGTCGGCCAACAGCTCGGGGTGGGCTGTGAGCAGTTGAATCAGCCCCCCGATGGCCCCCGCCGACTGGTGTTCGTACAGCCCGAGCTTGAAGTGCATGCCCATCACGGCGAAGTCGTCGCCCTCGGCCCCCAGCACCAGTTCGAACGGGCTTTGGCCCTTGGCCGCGGGCTTTTCGAAGAGGCAGAAGATGGCCTCGGGGTTGCGAAAAATATCGGCCGGGCCCACGAACCCGCGCATCGCCCGACGCATGGCGACGATGGCCGCCTCGGTGCTGATCGCCGCCGAGGCACCCTTGGAGTCGGAAAGTTGCTTGCCGGCGCGGATCGCCCGGAACGGAATGTAATGGGCCACCACCTGGCCGATGGCCGACTCGATTTGCTCGGGCGAGGCCCCCAGAAGCGCGCCGTAGGTGGCGGCCGAGCCGATGGCGCCGTGGACGACGTGGTCGATCGTGTAGTCTTTCAGCGCAAACACCTCGGCCAGCCGGCCGCGGATTTCGTCCAGCAGCACCATGGCCCGCAGCACCTGTCGTCCGTCGAGCGGCGTCTGTTGGGCGGCCGCCAGCACCACGGGGTAAAAGTCGTTGTGGCCGAACTCGCCCCGGGTGTGGCCTCGCTGGGGGTTAAATCCGAAATTGGTGCCGTTGGAATCCCATTCGCGGGCGGCCGAACTGTTGGCCAGAATCGCCTTTTCGGGCTGCACGCGCTCGCGACTTCCCAGCAGGCTGGCCCCCGGCTGGTCGGGCCCCACTCGGTATTCGAGGGCCTCGGCCCGCAGCACCCGGGGTGCATTGGTTCCACAGGCCAGGGCCGAAACGGCGCAGGCGATGGAATCCAAGTGAAACCGTTCGACCATCCGCAAGACGGCATCGCTAGGCTGACCCAGCTTGCCGGCCATGAAGTCGACGGCGTAACGGCCGATACCCAGGGCCTGATTCGAATCGGGAGCCAGCGTGACGTAGCGATTGCTCATGGGCGAAGGTTTTCCTGGTGCGGACTGGGCGCGGGCCGGCAAACCGCGGCGGCCGGCGCTACGGGCAGGGGCAAAGCGGGGCATTATCGGCCCCGGGCCAAGGGGCTGACAAGGGCCGGAGTGCTTCCGTTGGGCCTTCGCCCCGCGGCGCCTTGCGAGCCCGTGCCGACCTCGCGCTACGCGCCCGCCGGCGAGGCAACCAGCGGCTGGCGAACTTCGCCGACCAACACCGAATCGCCCGGCCCCACCGGCACCACGCGCACCGGAACATGTTTGTGAAAGGGCACCTTCGACAGCTCGTCGCAGTAATCGCTATCGGTCAGAAAGTTGATCGGCGGACCGTTGCGGCCCTGCGATTCGTCCTGCCGGCGATTTCCCGAGAACATGCCGTAACCGTGCGGCAAGGAAACCATGCCGGGACACACCTCGTCGGTGAGATTGGCGCTGGCCGCCACCGCGGCCCGCGACGACTCGCACCACACGAGCTGCCCCTCTTCCAAGCCCAGCGCGTGAGCGTCGCGCGGATGAATGCGCAGCGCGCCGTCGGGGTCCGATTTGCGCCAATCGCGTTCGCGGTAAATCGAGTTGGCGTTGTAGCTCCGCCGCTCGCCCGCCTGCAGCAGCAAGGGAAAGGCCGGATCGAGCCGCGGCGGCGGCAGCGACTCGATTTCGCAGATCAGGCGCTCGATGGCCAGGTGAATTTTCTGGTCCGGGTGCTTGATCATCGACCAGGTGGCGTCGTAGTCGTGCACGCTGATCAGGGTTCCGGAAGGGCTCTCGAGAATCTTCTGAAACAGCGCCTCGGCGTAGCCGGCTCCCTGGTCGACAATTCCGGCCCGGCGCACGCAGTCGTCGCCGTACATGCGGACGAAGCGCTGGCATAGGCCCCAAATCGCCCCCGCCGCCGAGGCCCCCTTGGGCAGCGCCTTGCCCAGGGTCTCGTGCAACAATAGCGGCAGGTGCCGGGCCAGCTTGGGTCGCAGCTTGAGCGAGGCGAGCAGGGCCGTGGGAAAGATTCGCAGCCTGGGCGCTCGGCGGTCGAGCCTGGCCAGCGCAGTCAGTATGGGAAACCGGCGAGGAAACTCGCCCAGCTCCACGACCAGCCGTCGGTGAATCTCGGGTTCGGGAAGCGAGTTGCCCGCCGGCTTGAGCACCGGCCGCCGCAGGTGGAAGTAGTTTTCCGGGAACTCAAGGTTAAAGAACGTCGCCTCGTACTTTTCGAACTGGGTGGCCGCCGGCAGCACGTAATGGGCATAGCGGGCGGTTTCGGTCATGGCCACGTCGATGACCACCAGCAGTTCCAGTTGGGAGAATGCCCGCTGATAGGCCTGCGTATCGGCCCCGGTGAGCATCGGGTTGCCGCTCTCGACCACCACCGCGCGCACCCGCTGGGGGTGGTCGGTATCGATTTCCTTGGGAAGCACGTTGGGCGGGTACAGCCCGGCAATTTCTTGCACGCCGGTCACCCGGGTCGTGCGCCCGCCGCGATCGGGATCCTCGGAATGGGCGATCAGGGGCGCTAGCGCCGTGTGCAGCACGTTGGTTCCCGGCTTGCCGAAATGGCCGGTCAGCAGAAACAACAGCTTTGCCAGGTAGGTGTTCAGCGTGCTGTGCGGCGTGTGCTCGAGCCCCAAGTCGGTGCGAACCGTGGCCCGGGGCGTGCCGGCGTACTTGCGGGTGATCTCGCGAACGAGCGGCGGTTCGAGGCCGGCATGGCGGCAGTAGCCGTCGACGTCGATGCCGCGCAGCACGGGGGCCAAGCGCTCGAAGCCGACCGTGTGCGCGTCGAGAAAGGCGTGATCGACCAGGTCTTCCTGCACCAGGCAGCCCAGCATCGCCAGCAGCAAATGGGCGTCGCCGCCGGGGCGCACCGCCAGGTGGTAATCGGCCTTCTTGGCGGTTTCGGTCCGGCGCGGATCGACCACGACCAGCGTCTTGGCCGGATTGCTCGACAGCTCTTGAATGATTTGGCGCGCCCTGGGAAAGCCGTGCGACTGCCAGGGGTTGGCCCCGATGACCAGCAGAAAATCGGCGTGCTCCACGTCTTCCGTCGGATGGCAGAACTGTTTGCCAAACAGTTTGCCGTCGACCCAGAAACCGCCGGTCTTCTCCTGGGCCAGCGCGCTGTACACATAGCGCGTGCCCAGGGCGGCCCGGAGCGAGCCGGCGTGCGAGCCCCCCAGGTGGTTGCCTTGCCCGCCGCCGCCGTAGTAGGCGAACGCCTCGCCGCCATGGTGCAACTTGAGCTCCTTCATCTTGGCCGCGATTTCCCGGATGGCGGTCTCCCAGGAAACCACTTCGAACGAGCCATCGGGGCGCCGGCGCAAGGGGTCGGTAATGCGGCTGGCCGAGTTCTGGTAGTAGTCGAGCCGTAGCGCTTTTTGACAGGTATAGCCCTGCGAGGCTGGGTGAGCCTTGTCGCCCCGGATGTGCTCCAAGTGGCCGTCGCGCACTTCGAGCTCGATTCCGCAGTTCAGGCTGCAGAGAATGCAGGCCGACGACTGCGATTGCAACTGGCGTGAAGCTTGACCATTGGCCAGGGCAGGCATGGCTGGTCTCCGAAGTCCGAGTCCGGGTCGGTCCGGGAAATGCTGCGAGGCACCGGTTTCGCCGCCAAGGGAAATCGGGCGCATCTGAATCGTAGCGGGCCCCCGGGGCACCGGGCAACGACCGGTGGCCGATCGCGATGGTTCCTTGCTGGCTCAGCCCCCCACAAGTTGCGGCCAAACCTTGTACCGAAAGACCAGGCCGGCCAGGCCCAGGTAAAACAATCCGCAGGCCGCCAGGCCCAACGACTGGTACCAGCGCGGCCGAAACGGGGCCGGCAGAAGCCGGTGGTTAATCCAAAGCAACTGGAGCGAGGTGAGCCCCAGGGCCAGGTTGTTGAAGTTGGCGATGAACTCGGTCATCCGCCGCGGAACGCTGGCGAAGTAGTAGGCGAACACCAGCGACCAGAGCACATAGGCTGCCAGGATCGTGTAGTAAATGTATTTCACCTGGTGCGGCTCCATGTTGCCGCGCACCCGGCTGCTAGCGCTCCAGATGGCGTCGGTCCAGCGGCGGCTGAAGTCGTCCACGATCGACATCTGGCTGGGCATCATCACCATCAGCCCGGTAAACAGGGCCGCGATCCAAAACACCTGGGCCACGGCCGGTGAAAACGCGGCGTGGCGCAGCCCGTCGGCCGTGATGATGGCCTGGGCCACGCTGGCCTGCTCGGCCGAAATGGTGGAATGCCGGGCAAACTCCATCGACAACAGCGCCGGCAGGGCCATGCCCATGAAGCAACCCGGCGCCCAAACGGCCAACTGGTCGGCCAACACATAGCGCCACCAGCCGCGCCAACGGCGCAGGTTCTCGGGCGAGAGCGGAAAGGTTTTGCCGACGTGGCTTAGCGACACACTGCGGCCACCGATGGCGCTGGGAATGGCCCCCACCTGGCTGCCCATGCCCCAACCCTTGTCGCGGACGAAGTTGGAATAGGTCGAGTTGGCCAGGCCGCCGCCCCCCGCGTAGCCCGCAAAGGCCCCGAGCACCACCAGGCTGGCCGGGGCCACCAGCGGCCAATGCCCTTCGTGCCAGCGATAGGCCACGGCGTTAACCAGGTGCTCTTGGCCCGGACCATCGCTCACGGGCAAAGTGCCGAACTTGAGAAACCCGCTAAACACGTTCCACCAACTGGCCGGCCCCACGCAGGTGAGCCCCACCACCAGGCAAAAGCCAAGCACCACGACCACCTTGGCGGTCATGATCCCCTGGAGCATGTTGTAGACCTTGCCCCCCAGCAGCACCGGCAAGGTAACCGCCAACAGGCAAACGTAGGCCAGCGGCGTGACCAGCCATATGTCGTTGGTGGTGGGCGGCCGGTCGAGTACCAGCGCCGCGATCATCGCGGCACCGTGCGTCGAGAGCCCGGGAACCAGCGCGGCCACGTTCAGAAGCAGCATCAATCCCACCCAAAACGGCGGCCCGGGCCGGCAGCGCATGAAGCCGGTAAACACCGGCTCTCCGCAGAACAGGGCGTAGCGGCCGCACTCCAGGTTGTAGAAAACCTGGAGGACGATGGCCACGGTCGCGATCCACATCAGGCCGCCGCCGTAGGCAGCCGTAATGGCGGGACCGTAGAGCCACTCGCCCCCTCCGATTTGAATGCCCATCATCACAATGCCGGGCCCGAGGAATCGCTTCCAATGGCGCCACCCCAGCGGCGCGGGCTCGGGCAACTCGGCCGACCCCCAGGGTGGGATCGCCCAAGCGCGATGCGCATCGGGTTGGTGAGGTGAGCCCATCGCCATTGGTTCTCCGAGGCGCGGATTGCAGCAGGCCACCCAGTGCTACCAAAGGGCGATCGCTCGCCCCGGTCCGCCATGGCAATCGCGAATTTTGATCGCCGCGAACAGAAAATACGCCTGCTGGCCGGCGGGAACCTGGTCGAGCTGGTGCAGGAATTCGACCCCCACCATGTCGAAGCTGCCCAGGGCCCAATAAGTCATCAGGGCCCGCCGCCGGTCGACGCCGCCCAGGTCGGGCGCATCGGTGGCCACGCAGCGCACTTTCCGCTCGTGCAGGTAGGCGATCGCCTCGGGGCCGGGGGCAGGCCAGCCTTCGGCCTTGCCCGCTAGCGGATCGATCCAAACGCCGGCGTCGTTGGGCCGAGGGCGCAAATGCCGGTCGAGATGCCCGGTGACGAACACTACGATTTCGCCGGGCCGAAAGGGACCGTCGTGCGCCTCGGCCGCACGAAGATGTTCGGGCAAGATCTCTGGCGAAGCCGGCCAGGAGGAAGCGGGCGTGCTGCCGACCAGCGACCGCACGTCGACGCGCCGCAGCGGTCCGCAGGTCCATTCGAGCGGCACTTGTTCGGTGGTGCGGCCGCTCGTGCCGCGCGGACCGTACTTCCGCTCGTACGCTTCGAGCCAGCCGCGCACCTCGGGGGCGTAGGCGGGCACGGTGCCCTTGGGGGGCAGCGCGTAAGCCGGCGGCACCAGGTGGGTGCCCGCCATCGAGTCCATCAGATGCGCGTGGTGCCAGAGGTCGAGATACTCGGCGTAGGCAAAATCGACTTTCAAATAAGTTTGGCGATGCTCACCGGTTCCCAGGCCGGGTGAGGTGATCGGCAAGCTGGGCGAAAGCGTGGGCGAAAGATCGACCACCCGCTTGGCCCGGCAGGCCGCGATGAGCCGGGCCGGCAGCTCGCCGCCGACGATGGAAAACGCCCTGGCTTCGGCGTAGGGCCCCCCCTCGTGCTTGGGGCTCAGCACGCAGGTAAACGCCCCCGTGACCGGCAACCCTCCCAGGTTGGTGGCGCTTTCGGTCCAGATCATGCCGTGCCGCAGGCCCGCGTAGTGGGTCGGCTCGGCCAGGTCGGGCAGCGGACCCATGCTGGCGCTATCGGTTCCCAGGGTGCGCACGCCGCGCTCGGCCAACAGCTCCATGCAGGGCGGGTCGGGGTCGGGGTAGCCCGGTGCTCGGCGATCGAGCACTTCGGCAATGTACCGCCGGCCCTCGGGCAGCGGGCGATAGTAACGATCCGAGTAGCCGCTGCGGAACAGGACGACGTCGCCCGGTCCAAGCGGGCGGTGACTGGCCTCGAATCGGGTGATGCGGTCCGGCCCCACCAGGGGACTAACCCCCGGCGGCGCCTGGTCCAACAGGTCGACGATGTCGACCACGCAGGCCTCGCCGCCAAACTGCCAAGGCTCGATCCGGTCGGTATAGGCCAGGCCCAGCGGTCCCGATTTTTCCCGCTTCAGTTCGGGCCGAGCCACCGAGTGGGGTGGCACATCGAGCTGGGTGCCGGTGTTGCCGTCGATGAGCAACACGTCGATGTTGTAGGCCGAGTCCGGGCCAATCCTTCGTTGCGGCACCCACTGAAACCGTGGGAACGGGTAAGCGGGCCAGGTGCAGGGATACTCGGGGGCGACCAACAGCGAATGGTCGACGAACCGCGATTGGGCCGATTCCTCGTCGGCCGCCGGGTTCTCGCCGGCCGCCGCGGGAATCGCCCACGCCGTCAGGCAGGCCACCGCGAAAACGGGAAGTCTCCCAGCCGTCGACCACGCAGATCCTCGCATGACGCTTTCACTCCCGGTCACCGTTTCAACCCTCTTGCCGCTCGGCAATGGCCAGCAGACCCAGCAACGTTTCCTCGGCTGGTGCCAGGCGAAGGGGAGCCGCAAATCGCGCCCCGATGAGGCGCCGCAAGAGCGACACCGATTGCGCCAGGCCGCCCGATAATACCACCTGGCTCCACGCACTGCGCTCGCCGAGCCGGTCGGCGCAGCGGGCATAGTTGTCGGCCATGGTGCGGAAGGCAGCCGCGAAGAGCCGCCCCGCGTCGAGATTCTCGGTCGTAATGCCAGCAATGTGACCCTGATTGCCCAGCGGGCCCGCGAAGAATGCCAGGTCCACTTCCAACTCGCCGGGATCGGCCGCCTCGGCCCGGGCAACCAGGTGCTGCCAAGCCCGCTCGAGCACCACGCCTTCAGCCGCGGCCAGTTCACAGAGCAGGTCGACCAACACGTTCAGCGACCGGCCAGCCGGCAGATGGGTAAGGGTGTTCAGCAGATAGCCCTCGAAATAGCAGCGCGATTGGTACGGCCCGGGCCGAAACACGGAACACCGCGCACTGACCTGGGAACCGGTCGAGATGTTGATCGAAAGCTCGCCGGGGGCCAGACGCGCACCCCACAAAGCGCAGGGCTGATCGCCATAGCTGCCGTAGCACTGCAGCCGATGGCCGGCCACGCGAGCGCTGCCGGTCGGCTGCCAATCGGCGATTAGCCTGGGGAGCCGCAGGCGACCCAGCCCGAGCGCTTCCAGTGCCTGGCGGGCCCAGTCTCGCCGGGCCCAGTCTCGTTGGGCCCAGTCTCGTTGGGTAAGGTCGAGCAGCCCGATGGCCTGAGTGGCGTGCATCGGCGGGGCTGCCTCGCACCACCCGGCCAGCACCGCGTCGGCCACCGTGGCGGGTACGGCCCCGGCGGGTAGCTGGCTGTGTTGATCGAGCCAGAATAGCAGGCTCGAGGTCGACCCCGGCTGCAACTCGTTGCCCAAGAGAGAGAGGGTTTCCGGCGGCCAGCGCTCGCGCAACCGGTCAAGGCAGGTTGCTCCGGAAGCATCGGGCACCAGCGTGCGTTGGTCGCGCCACGACAGAAATCGCGAGAGCGGCTCGCCCCGCTCGGAGACCAGAACCAGCCCGCCCATTTGGCCGGAGCAATACAGCCGCTTGGCCTCGGGCGCGGCCGAAAGCAGCCTGGCCAGCACCTGCTCACAGGCCTGGCTCAGGAGGCCGAGTTCGACCTCCACCCAACCGGGCGGCAGCCCCACCAGCGGCGGCGGAAACGGCGCCGAGGCGGTGGCCCCGAGCCGGCCGCGATCCAGGTCCAAGACGGCCCCCTTGATCGTCGAGGAACCGATGTCGAGGGCCAGGGCGCGCATGGGCAATTCGCCGACTGCCGCGAGCGGAAGTTTCTCAGGTCACGCCGTTGACGACGTTGGGCAGCTTTTCGCCGCGGATCGCCGCCCCGGCGAGCCGGGCCGCCGTTTCGCGGAGCGTGCGAACGGCCCGAGGGCTGGCCGACGCCACATGCGAGGCGGTAATCACATTCGGCAGCGAGCGTAGCGGACTGTCGAGCGGAATCGGCTCGGGGTCGCACACGTCGAGCGCCGCCGCGGCGAGTTGGCCCGACTCTAGCGCGGCAACCAGGGCCGGCGTTTCGATGAGGTCCCCCCGTGCCAGGTTCACCACGATCGCTCCCCGCTTCATTCGCCCAATCGTGGCGGCGTTGAGCAGTTTCCGGGTGGCGGCCGTCGAGGGGCAGTGTAGCGTGACCACGTCGGCCTGGGAAATCAGCCGTTCCAGCGGCGCCGAGGTGCAACCCGCCGCCAGGATCGCTTCGTCGGCCACGCCCGGATCGAAGACCAGCCGCGTGCACTTAAACGGCGCCAACCGGGCGGCAACCTCCCGGCCGATTCGGCCGAACCCCACGATACCAACCGTTAGATCGCGCAGGGTGCGCATTTTAGCCAGCGGCGTGGCCAGCCCCCACTCCCCCCCGCGAACGTGCAAGCAATTGGGCAGCACCTGCCGGGTGGCTGCCAGGAGCAGCGCCAGCGTGTGGTCGGCTACTTCGTCGATGCAGTAATCCGGTACGTTGCAGACCGGGATGCCACGCGCTCGGGCCGCCTCCAAGTCGACGTTGTCGACGCCGATGCCGTAACGCACGATCACCCGGGCTTGGCGCATGGCGCCGATGACCTGGGCCGTGAGCGGCGCGAATTGGGTGATGACGGCGTCGGCCTGGGCCACCAGTGCAATGAGCGCCTCGGCGGTGCGACATTGAGCGCCGCGCAGCTCGACGCCGAGCGGCCGCAAAAGGCCTTCCTCGATCTCGAGATCGGCAAACGTGTAGTCGGTAACGACAACCAGCGGCATCGCCGAGTGTACCCCCTTGGAACCTGGGACCTGGCCGAGCGGTTTGCCCTCGCCCAGATTGTCAGATAATCTAGGCAGCCGGTACCCTGCTCGCAAGCGCGGCAATCGGAGGGTCCTGCGTTCGTGGCCACCAGCACCATCTCGCGCCGCAAGTTGCCTCATCGGGCGGCCCAGCGCATTAAAGAACTGATCGCCGCCCAGCGGCTGCAACCCGGCGACCGGTTGCCGACCGAGAGTGAATTGGCCCAGGCCCTGGGCATGAGCCGGCTGAGCGTGCGCGAGGCGACCAAGGCCCTCGAGTTTCTGGGCATCGTCGCCGCCAAGCCGGGCGTGGGGCTCACCGTGGGCCAGGTTGATTGGGCGCGGATGACCGACCATCTGGCTTACCTTCCCGCGGTGAATCAGGCCGGCCCGCTCGAGCTGATCGACTCGCGAGTGGTGATCGAAACTGGGGCGCTCCCGCACCTGGCCCGGCGGATGCAAGCCGATCCGGCCATTTACCTGCGGTTGGCCGAGCGGGTCGAAGCGTTTCGCGCGGCCCGCGATCTCTCGCGGTGGATCGAGTTGGACCTGGCCTTTCACCGGGCCCTGTTGGAAGAAAGTGGTCTGGCCCCGCTGGTGGCCGTAGGCGATTTGCTGCAAGTGTTCTTTCAAAGATTTCGAGCAAGCGTGAAGCGGGCCGAGTGGAAACGGGGAATCGAAAGCCATCGGCGGATCGTCGATCTCTTGGCCCAGCAGCAACTGGCCAAGGCGGTAAGCGAGTTGCGCGGCCATATCGAAAGCCACAAAGAGCGAATCGAGCACACTCGGCGGCGCCCCAAGCTTGCCTCGCGTCGGCCGCCGACCGCATCGCGACGGGAGGCGGTCTGATGCAGGCTTCCGCGCATTGCCTGCGCCGCGGCGGGCCTGGTTTCCCGGGCGGCCCTTTTTGGCTGTGGCTGGCCGCATTGGCCCTGGGGTTGGCCCCGTGCGCGGCGGCCCAGGCCGACGACGCCGAACAATTCTTTGAAACGCGGATTCGGCCCGTGCTGGTCGAAAGCTGTTTTCGCTGCCACGGGGGAGGCAAGGTTTCCGCCGGGCTGCGGCTCGACTCGCGCGCGGCCCTGCTCCAGGGAGGAGATTCCGGACCGGCGCTTGATTGGGATTTACCCGAGCAAAGCCTGTTGGTGCGCGCCGTGCAGCGGGCCGACGACGTTTCGCCCATGCCCCCCGAGGTAACCCGGGCCCTGCGGGCCGATCAGGTGGCCGACTTCGTGGCCTGGATTCGCGCCGGCGCGGTTTGGCCCGAAACGCGCGTGATCGCCTCGACCGCGCACTGGGCCTTTGAGCCGATCGTGGAACCGAAGCTACCGAACGTGACCGATGCCTCCTGGGTGCGCACCCCGGTCGATACCTTGATTCTGGCACGGCTGGAACAGGCGGGCTTGCGTCCGGCCCCCCAGGCCGACAAACGAACGCTCATCCGCCGCGCTACGCTGGACCTGACCGGATTGCCGCCGACGGTGGCGGAAATCGATTCCTTTCTCGCCGATGGGGCGCCCGGGGCATTCGACTCGGTAATCGAGCGTCTGCTGGCCTCGCCCGCCTATGGCGAGCGCTGGGGGCGCCATTGGCTCGACGTGGTGCGGTACGCCGATACCGCCGGCGAGACGGCCGATTACCCCGTGCACGAGGCCTGGCGCTACCGCGATTATGTTATCCAGGCGCTGAACGCCGACCGGCCCTACGACGAGTTCCTGCGGGAACAAATTGCCGGCGACATACTGGCCCAGCGTGAACCCGACGACCGTTTTGCCCAGCGCGTGACCGCCACGGGGCTGTTGGCCATTTCCCGGCGATTCGGCTTCGACTCGGAGAATTACCACCACCTGACCATCCAGGATTCGATCGATACCCTCGGGCAGGCGGTGTTAGGGCTAAGCCTGGGCTGCGCGCGTTGCCACGACCACAAGTACGATCCGGTAACGATGCGCGACTACTACGGCCTGTACGGCATCTTCGCCAGCAGCCGCTACGCGTTTCCCGGCTCGGAGCAAAAACAGCGCGTGCGGGCACTGGCTTCGCTGGAACCGCCCAGCCATGCCCGCCCGGCCTGGGCTCGCCAGCTACGGCGCGTCGCCGAGCTGAGTGAGCAGCTGCGGCAACTCGACCGACCGGTGCCCAGCGCAGTGCTGCGGCCGCTGGAGGGGCTGGACGGCGATTTCGAACTGCAGGCCGCCGCGGCCGGCGGAAGCCGCGGCGTGTTGGTGCCTCCCTGGCTTTATGCCGGCCCCATCGCCGTGACCACCGACGCACAGAGCCCGTTTCAGAACCGGTACGCCAAGGGGCGCGTCGGGGCGAGCATCGCCGCCGGAAGTGAACCCTACTGGCTCGGCCAGGCGCTGCACAGCTACCAGCTCCAGGGGCCCGACAGCCGCGTGGTTTTCAGTCTCGATTTCCGCCTCGATCCCACCGATCCGCAGCCGGCCGGCAGCCACCGAGTGGTATTGGGCACTCAGCACGGCCCCGCCGCCGTGGTGGTCGAGCTTGGGCTCCAGGGCGTGGTGGTCCGAACCGGGTCGCGCGAGGAACTGGTCGCCCAGCCCGCCGCCGGCCAATGGCAACACTTACAGCTCGAGCTGGATCGGGAAGGCAAGCAGGTTTCAGGCCGGGTCGGTCCCCCGGGTGGGGTGGTCGAGTTTGCGCCACGCCCCTTTGCGGAAGACGGGCCCTCAGCGCTCACTTGGGTGGCGCTCGGCAGCCACGACGCGGCGGCCTCCGCGCGACCGGGCATTGCCTACGACAACTTGTCGATCGGCCCCGACGCGCCGCAGCCGGTCTCGCTGGAACCACCCTGGCACAGCCCGGAAAAGTCGTCGCCCGATCCGGCCTCCCTGAAGAGCCGTTTGCAAGAGCTGACTGGGATCGACGGAGATTTCGAGCTGCAATCGGCCGATGCCCCGCCGGCACAACCCTGGGGACCCGGTCCCGGCAGCGTGGTTCAGGTTTCACACGAATCGCAGAGCCCGTACGCCAACCTTTATTGCGGGGGCGAACTCGGTATTCGGATGCCGAACCGAGAAAGCTACGACGGGTTCGGACAGCCGCTGCCGGCGGTGCCGCGCGATTCCCAGGGGCGGGTCTATGCCGCCTTCGATTTTCGCTGCGCGGCGAACGAAGCGGGGGGGCAGGGTACCTGGCGCTATTATCTCGGCCATGGGCCGGGCCATTCGGCGGCCGTCGAGTTGTTTCTCAGCGACCGGCAGTTTTTCCGCCGCAGCAGCGATCATGTCGAACCGGTCGCCCCCCTCGAACTAGGCCAGTGGTACCAGGTGCGGCTGGCGATCGACACCGCGGCCCGGGCCTATTCCGGCACGCTCGCCACGGCGCACCATCAGGTCGAGTTCAGCGGCGAGCTGGCCAACGGCTGGGATGGCGTGCTCGACTACACGTTTATCGACAGCTACGGCCATCAGGCCGGGGTGCGCCCCGCGCTCGACGCCGACAATTTCGTACTGGCCTCGCAGCCGCTCGCGCCGCTCGATGCGCCGCCAGCCGCGCCGGTGGATCGAGCCCCCCTGCGGGCCGAGGTGGCCGACCTCCGCGCTCAGCTCGCGTCGCTTGAGGGTCAAGCCGATGAACAGGCGCAAGAACTGAACCGGCTGCTCACCCTGGGCCCCGTGCCGATGGCCTATGCCCTGGCCGAGGGAACGCCGCACGACGAACCGATCCAGCTTCGCGGAGAACCCGATCAGCCCGGCGACGTGGTGCCGCGGGGTTGGATCGCGCTGCTCGGCGGCGGGCCGTTGCCACCTGAAACCACGGGAAGCGGCCGGCTCGAGCTGGCCGAGTGGCTGACGCGGCCCGAAAACCCGCTCACGGCCCGGGTAATGGTCAACCGGGTTTGGCAGCACCACTTTGGGCAGGGCCTGGTCGCGACTCCGAACGACTTCGGTCTGCGCGGCCAACCGCCCACCCATCCCGAGCTGCTCGACTACCTGGCAGCCCGCTTCGTGGCCCAAGGGTGGAGCATCAAGGCGCTGCACCGGCTGCTGATGCAGAGCGCCGTTTATCAACAGGCCTCGTACCAGGCCGGTTCGCCTGGCCCCCCCACGGGCGAAGCAGACCTTACAAAGTGGTACGCTCGTTTTCCGCGGCGCCGGCTGGACGCCGAAGAGATTCGCGACGCGATTTTGGCCGTCTGCGGCGACCTGGAACCCGCGCCGGGGGCGGGGCATCCTTTTCCCTCGCCCGTCAGTTGGGGGTTCTCGCAGCACTCGCCTTATCAGGCGGTTTACGATCACCGCCAGCGTAGCGTGTACCTGATGACCCAGCGGATTCGCCGCCATCCGCTGTTGGCACTTTTCGACGGGGCCGATCCCAACGCCAGCACGGCCCGGCGGCAGCCCACCACGGTGCCGACGCAAGCCCTGTTCTTTCTGAACGACCCGTTCGTTCACCAATCGGCCGAACACTGGGCGGGGCGGCTGCGGCAAGCCCATTGCCACGCGAGCGAGCAGCTGCGGTTTGCGTATACGCAAGCGCTGGGCCGGCCTCCTAGTGAAGACGAAGCCGCCGAGGCACTGGCCTTCCTGGCCGGGTACGCCGCTGAGGTGCCCGCCGAGAACGATCCCGAGACGACCGCCCTGGCGGCGCTATTGCGAATGCTCTTGGCCAGCAACGAATTCCTACACGTGGACTAACCCGGCCATGACCGCTGTATTTCGGCAAACCATTTCGCGGCGTACGGCGCTCCGCTCGCTAGTCGGAGGCTCGTTGCTGGGCCAAGGCCTTCTCGCCGAGCTGTTGGCCGAAGGGCAGCCGGCGGGGTTAGCGGATCCGCTGGCCCCTCGGCAACCGCACTTTGCCCCCCGGGCCAAGCGGGCCATTTTGCTGTACATGAGCGGAGGGGTGTCTCACGTCGATTCGTTCGACCCGAAACCCAAGCTCTTTGCCGATGCGGGCAAGACCGTGTCGGTGGGCGAGTTTCAGGGGCGCAAGGGCGCCTACAACATGTTCCTCAAGCGGCCGCAATGGGAATTCGCCCCCCACGGCCGGTGCGGCACCGAGGTGAGCACGCTGTTTCCCAAAATCGCCGAGCACGTCGACGACCTGTGTGTCGTTCGCTCGCTCCGCTCGGACCATACCAACCATTACGAGGCCACGCTCGGCATTCACACCGGCTCGTTCACGTTCGCCCGGCCCAGTATCGGCGCTTGGGTCAGCTACGGCCTGGGCACCGAGAACCGTAATCTGCCCGCCTTCGTGGTCATCGCGCCGCAAAGCCCCTACGCGGGCGGACAAGTTTGGGGAAGCGATTTTTTGCCCGGCGCCCACCAGGGAACGCTGGTGGTGCCCGGCCCCGAGCCGGTCGCGAACATGCACCGACGCGTTCCCTCGCACGAACGGCAGCAGCGCGAGCTCCAACTGCTGGCGCAAATGAACCACCGGCATTTCACCGACCGCAGCGACGACCCGCTCCTGGCGGCACGCATCCGCTCGTTCGAAACCGCCTTCGGCATGCAGGCCGAAATGCCCGAGGTGTTCGACCTGTCGGGCGAAACCGAATCGACCCTGCGGCGCTACGGCCTGGAACCGGGCAGCACGCAGGGCTTTGCCTGGCAATGCCTGGTGGCCCGCCGCCTGGCCGAGCGCGGGGTGCGCTTTATCGAACTGATCGACGTCGGTTCGTCGAACAACTGGGACGCCCACGGCGACATGCTCACCCACGCCCCGCTGGCGGTGAATGTCGACCAGGCCATCGCGGGCCTGTTGGCCGATCTGAAGCTGCGAGGAATGCTCGACGAAACCCTGGTGATTTGGACCACCGAGTTCGGCCGAACTCCCTTCAACGCGGCGGCCGACGCCAAGGGGCGCGAGCATCATCACTGGGTGTTCTCGTCCTGGCTGGCCGGCGGCGGAGTGAAGCCCGGAGTGGTTTACGGCGAGTCGGACGAGTACGGAATCGAAGTGGCCCGCGACCAAGTGCACGTGCACGACTTCCACGCCACGATCCTGCACCTGCTGGGGCTCGACCACGAGCGGCTTACCTATCGCCATGCCGGGCGTGATTACCGGCTGACCGACGTGCACGGTCGCGTGGTGCGCGAGTTGTTGGCGTAAGCCGTGGGTGCGGCGCGGCCCCCCTGCTCGAGGCCGCGGCGCGCCGGTCGTGCCCTTGGACCGGCCGGTCCCGTTTTCCCTGCCCGCGACGCTTAGCGGCCCGTGGCGAGCCAATCGTTTTCGTTGGTCGCGGCAAACCAATCGGCCAGGGCGGCCGAGGCAGTCCCCCCCTGCGCGGCGTGCCGGCGCAGCAATTCGGCCACGGTGGCCGCGTGCGGAGCGCTGACGATCGAAACATGGTCGCAGTCGACCGTTTCCACGGTCACCCGCCCCGGGGCCAGACGCCCCCAACCCAACAGCGGGTCGCTGGAGATCGCGGCTTGGTGCCGGGCGGCGCGCAGCAGCGTGATCGACCCGGCGTAGGGGCCTGGCTCATAGCGCATAATCGCCAGCAGGTTGGCCCGAAACACTTCGAACACTTGGCGGCTCTGCTCAGTGTCGAGCCCCGGCAGGACCAGGCCGGCACGGGCCGCCCGCTCGGTAAAGTAGGCGATTTGGTCGGCCAGGGGCAGCTCCCGCAGTGTCTCCAGGTCGAACGCGATCTCGCCGGGGAAAAGCTCGGAAACCATCGTGAGGAAATCGGTTTCGTCCCCCCAGCGGCCGGCCGACAGCGTACCGGCGTCGATCAGCGCCAACAGCTCGACCGGTTGCCCTTGCGCGGCCAACTGACAGGCCATTTCATAGGCTAGGTTGCCCCCCAGCGACCAGCCCGCCAGGCGGTAAGGGCCTTCGGCCTGCGCGGCGCGGACCTCGCGCACGTAGTCGGCGGCCATTTCCGTCAGCGACGTAGCGGGCGGGCATTCCCCTTCCAGCCCGCGGGCTTGGATGCCCAGTACCGGCCAGTCGGCCCCGAGCTTCACGGCCAGCTCGCGATAGCAAAACACGGTGCCCCCGGCCGGATGCACGCAGAACAACGGGCGCCGTGCGCCAGGCAGCGCTGCGCCAGCCCGCATGGCCAAGGCCGTGGGCGACAGCGGCACCAGAATCGAAACCTCTTGGGCCGCTTGGCCACGCCGCAGCCGCTGGGCCAGCTCGGCCACGGTGGCCCCCTGAAACAGGCTGGCCAACGGCAGCCGCAGGGCGAACTCGCGCTCGATCGCGGCCAACAGCTGCACGGCCAACAGCGAATGGCCCCCCACTTCGAAAAAATTGTCATGAATTCCCAGCGGGGTAACGTCGAGCAGTTGCTGCCAAATCGCCACCAGCCGAGCCTCGACCTCGTCGCCGGGCGGAGCGTAAGAGCGACCGGTTTCGGTCCGGGTCAAGCTGGGAACCGGCAGCGCGTCGCGGTCGACCTTGCCGTGAATCGTCAGCGGAATCTCGCGCACCAGCACCAGTTGTCCGGGAAGCATCTGGCTCGGCAGTTGCCCCGCCAGGTACGACCGCAACTGGGGTAGCAGGCTGCGGCCCAGCGCCTGCTGCAAAGGGAAATTGGCCCAGGCATCCCAGCGCCGGGCAAGGGCCGGATCGATACCCTCGGGGCCTCTCTGCCCGCTCGCGACGGGCGTCGCGGCTTCCGCCCGCGACCCCTGCTTACCGCCGCTGACAATGCGGTGGTCATCGGTCATGGGCCGGGCGAATTCGGCGGTATAAGCACCTGCGTCTCCGCCAGGCTCGAGCCGAAGCCGAACCCGATACCCGAGCGATTCGCCCAAGTTCCAGACGGCGTCGGGGTCCAGCGCGTGCGCCTCGGCCCCAAGCGCTTCGACCAAGATGGCCTCGCGCAACTCGCCCAACGGCGTTGTTTCAGCCGCCCGCGACAAGACGGCCCGGGCCGCCAGCGCCGCCGCCACGCGCGCGTTGGCGATTCCCGGCACGCAGAGTCGATCCGGCCGGGCCGCGAGGCGCTCGCCGAGCCAGCGCAGCGTCAGCTCTCCGGCCGGCGGCGGCTGGCACGTCGTGGGCTGAGGTGGATCGAGACGATGCTCGCCCGGCAGTTCGATCACGACGTCGTAGCGATAGCGCCCCAGCTCATCGTCGCCATGGCCGCGCTTGGGCCAGGACTGTACCCGCGAGTTCGGCAGCAGTTCGGCAGCCATCGCGGGGAACCAGCCCGGGTCGAGCACCAACTCTTCCTCGAACTCCAGCCTGCGCCCCACGCGCGACCGGATCTCACCCACGGTGCGCTCGTCGTCGGCCTGCGACAATTCGATCGACAAGTGCAGCGATTCCAACAGGCCCAGGTGTCGTACGTCGCCCAGGAAAATGGCTCCGCCCGGGCGCAGCAGCCGCGCAGCTTCGGCCAACACTCGGGCCAGGTAATCGGCCGAGGGGAAGTACTGCACCACCGAGTTGAGCACGACCAGGTCGAAGCTGGCAGGGGCGAAATCCTCGAGCTCGTGAGCGGCCCGCTGGTGCAGTTCCAGCCGCTCGAGCGGCCGCGCCAGGGTGCGGTTCACTTGCGCGACGTAGTCGAGCGAGGCCGCCGAGAAATCCGTTCCTACGTAGCGCCGGCAGTGTGGGGCGACGCGAAATAAAACCAACCCGGTGCCGCAGCCAATTTCCAACACCTCTTGGGGCTGCCGGGCCAGCACCCGATCCACGGTTTGCTCCAGCCAGGGGCGCATCACCTCGGGGCCGAGCGCCCGTCCGGTATAGGCGGAGTTCCACCCCTGAATGTTAAACGTGGGGTCGGCCGAGCGAACCGTCTGGCGATACGACTCTTCGAACAAGGTTTGCCAATGGTTTACCTGGCGCGCCGCGGCGCTCTCGGCACCGGGGCTTTTCCCTGCGGCGATCGTCTCCGCAGACGGCCGGGGTACCACGTAGCCCACCAGGCGCCCCTGGCCGCGCGCGTCTTCGCGGAGCAAAACCGTCGCGTCGAGTACCCGCGGATGGCTCCGCAGCGCATGCTCGATCTCGCCGGGTTCGATGCGGTAGCCACGCAGTTTCACCTGGTCGTCTGCCCGGCCCAAGAATTCTAGTTGGCCATCGGCCCGCCACCGGGCCCGGTCGCCCGTGCGATAAAGCCGTTCGGCAGGGCCGGCGCCCAGGGAAACGTGAACGAATCGCTCCGCGGTCAGCTCGCGTCGACCGTGGTAGCCCAGCGCCAACCCAGCCCCCCCCAGGTACAGCTCGCCCGCAACTCCGGCCGGTAGCGGCCGCAGCGCGTCATCGAGCACGTAAGCCGAGGTATTGGGAATCGGGCGGCCAATCGGGATCCGCTCGCCGGGATTCGGCGTTTGCTCCGGATCCGCTTCGTAAAGCGTGGTCGTGATCGCCGCTTCGGTCACGCCGTAGGCCTGCAAGAATCGCACGCCGCGCCCCGCGAATGGTCGCCAGCGGGCCAACCGCGCCGGGTCGGGCGTCTCGCCGCCGACCAGCAGCGTGGCAAGCGAGGGGGGCACCGTGCAGCGCTCCTCGAGCTGGTCAACCACCTGGTGCCACACCGCCGTCGGCAAATGCAAGACGGTGATCCCGGCCTGGCAACACATTTCCAAAATGGGCCCCGCGCCCAACAGCAAACCACCTCGAGGCAGCACCAGTTCCGCGCCGCTGACCAGGGCGGGAAAAATTTCTTCGGCCGCCGCGTCGAACGACAGCGAAATGGTTTGCAGGATCCGGCTGCCCGGGGCGAGTCGCATCCGTTCGGCCAGCGCCCAGGCGTGGTTCACCAGGGCCTGGTGAGGAACGAGTACGCCTTTGGGGTTTCCGGTGGAGCCGCTGGTGTAGATCAGGTAGGCGGGGTCCTGGGGGGTGCCCCGATGGCGGACCGGCTCGGCGGTTTGGCGGGCCAAGGTGTCGGCGAGCGTTTCCACGACCAGCGTCTGGGGAACCAGGTCGGCCAGCTCCCCGGCCAGCGTTTGGTGCGTGACCAGGGCGGCCAACTGGGCGTCGTCGATCATCCAGCGCAACCGCTGCCGTGGATAGGCGCCGTCCAGCGGCACGTAGGCGGCCCCGCTGGCCAACACGCCCCACAGGGCGGCCAACAGCTCGGGCCCCCGCTCCAAACACAACCCCACCCGGTCTCCCGGGCCAATCCCCTGGCTGGCCAA
>CAYNRE010000059.1:0-1668 GCA_964399535.1 uncultured Pirellulales bacterium
TGTTGCCGAGCCGGTTGGCTGATGGCATCGAGATCCAGCTCCGTGATGGCCATCGGGTGATGGTGTGGGGAGCACCGATGGCGATGGCCATCGCGTGATGGCGGCGGGGGATCCGCGAGGGCGATGGGCATCGCGATCGTGAGCGAGGGGCGGCAGGCGATGGGCATCGCCGGACGGACTGGCGAGGAGCGCGGCGCGGACCGACGTGATGGTCAGTCGGTGCGGCCGTCGGCGTGGAGGGCGCGGGAGAGGGAGTCGCGCTCGACGAGCTTGCGCTTCTTGCGGGCGGCCTCGCGGAGGGCGGCGGTAGCGAGGCGATCGAGGTCGCGCATGGCGCCGAGGGTCGCCTCGTGGAGCATGGCGATGGCGTCGGAGGCGAAGATCTCCTTCTCGCAGCCCGCGCGGCGCAGGCGCATGCGGAGGTAGGCGCCCGAGTCGTCGGGCGTGAGCGGGTCGACGCGCAACCGGCGGTGCAGTCGCGAGTAGAGCGAGCGGTTGCGGCGGAGCTCGAGCCGGTCCTTGAGCTCGGGCAGGCCGACGAGGATGAGCGAGAGCAGTGCGCGACTGTCCCACTCGTAGTTGAGCAGGATGTGCAGGTGATCGAGCGTGTCCTGGTGCAGCAGGTGCGCCTCGTCGAGGAGAAATGCGGGGTGCACGCGGTCGTGGCCGAGCTCCTGGACGTGATTGGAGACGGCGTAGAAGACCGCGGCGGCGGTGGCTGACGGCGCGAGCCCGAGCGCGACGCAGAGCTGGCGGTAGAAGTCGCGGCGGCCGAGGGTCGCATTGTGGCAGTAGGTCAGGCGAAAGCCGGCCTGCGGGATGCGGTGGCGGAGCGCGCGCAGCACGCAGGTCTTGCCGACGCCGGGATCGCCGACGAGCAGCACGGATTCGTGGTTGGCCACGGCGTCGCACAGCTCGTCGACGACTTCCTCCTTCGACGGCGGTAGCCAGAGGTCGGCGTCGCCGATCTCCTTGGAGAAGGCGGGCTCGCGCAATCCGAAGTACGAGAGGACCGAGGGGCTCATCGTCCACCTCGACGGCGACGGCCGACGGCGCGATCGAGGAGCGCGGTGGGCGGGTCGAAGGCGGTCTTGGGCCTGTCAGGTGTGACCTCGGCCTGGCGCGCCGCGCGCGAGCGGCGGGCGTTCTTCACGGGATCGACGGCGTGCAGAGGCAGACGACGGTCGTCGTGCTCGACCCAGGGAGGGTCATCGCCGACGAGCGAGCGCGCGACGGTCACGATGCGGCCGGCGAGGAAGCCCTGATCGAGCTGCCAGTCGGTGCCTTCGACGGGGACGGTGTTGTCACGGCGCACGCGGCGGCGATCGCGCACGGTCAGCGCAGTCTTGAGGGCCGCGTCGTCGATCGGGTCGGCGCGCCGATCGGGCTCGGAGGCGTCCCACACCTGCCTGGGCGAGCGTCCGAGCAGCGCCGCATGCGGCGCCGCGTGGTAGTGCTCGTCGAGGAAGGCCAGGAGGCGCACCTGCACGTCGTGCAGCGAGGTCAGGCTGCCCACGAAGGCGAGGCAGCCCTCGCGCAGCGTGCGCCAGAAGCGCTCCATCTTGCCGCGTGCGGGCGCGTCGTAGGGGCGGGCGTGCAGGAGCGTCACGCCGAGGCGCTCGCAGCCGACCCGCAATGCCTCGCCGCGATAGGTCGATCCATTGTCGA
>CAYNRE010000060.1:0-1606 GCA_964399535.1 uncultured Pirellulales bacterium
GCTAGCAGCCTGTCGGACTTTGCGCCCTGCGAAGTTTTACTTCGGGGGTTGAAGGAAGATGGCCATCCGACTCGTCAGCGTTGATCACGACACGCCGCTTTTGTTGCCGCCGGACCTGCGCGAGTGGGTGCCGGCGGGACACTTGGTGCATTTCATCCTCGATGCGGTCGGGTCGCTCGATCTGCGGGCGGCGCGCGTCAATGAGCGCGGCACGGGCGACGAGCAATATCCGCCGGGGATGATGCTCGCGCTGCTCATTTACAGCTACGCGACGGGGATTTTTTCGAGCCGCGCCATCGAGCGAAATACCTTCGACAGCGTGCCAGTGCGGGTGCTCTGCGCGGACACGCATCCCGATCACGATACGATCTGCACGTTTCGCCGGCGCAACGACGCGCTGCTGCGGACGAGCTTTGCGCAGGTGCTCGAGCTGGCGGCGCGTTGCGCGGTGCTCAAGGTGGGCGGCATCACCGTGGCGATCGACGGGACCAAGGTGCTCGCGTGTGCGAGCAAGCACGCGGCGGTCAGCCACGCGCGCGCCGAGGCGCAGATGCGCGAGCTGGATTTGGAAATCAGCGAGCTTTTGCAAAAGGCCGAGCAGGCGGATGCGACGCCGCTCGAAGACGGGCTTTCCATCCCCGATGAGGTGGCGCGGCGCGAACAGCGCAAAGCCAAACTGGCCGAGGCGCTCGTGGAAATCAAAGCGCGCGCGGCGGCGCGCGCCGAGGCCGAGCGGCCCGCTTACGAACAAAAGCTCGCCGCGCGCGAAGCAGCCCGCGATCAAGGCCGCAAGCCGCGCGGCAAGCCGCCGGCCCCGCCGGATGCGACGCCCGGCCCCGGCGATCAATACAACTTCAGCGACCCCGAGAGCCGGATCATGAAAGTGAGCGGCGGCCACTTTGAACAAAGCTACAACGCGCAGGCGGCGGTGGAAGTCGGGAGCCGGCTCGTGGTCGGCCAGCGGGTGAGCGCCGCGCCCAACGACAAGGAACAACTGGTGCCGACGCTCGCGGCGATCGAACCCGCGGCCGGCGCGGTGGCCGAGGTGCTCATCGACAGCGGCTTTGTGAGCGAAGCGGCGGTGCGCGCCGTCGAGCGCGACGCGATGGGAGACGCGGGCGGCGTGCGCGTGCTCGCCGCGATGGGCCGCGCCCATCACGGTCGGCGCGTGTGCGAGCTGGAGAAAAAAGAGGATCCGCCCGCGCCGGCGCCCGGCGCGCCCTTCGCCGAGACGATGCGCCACCGCGTGGCCACGCGGGCCGGGCGCGCGCGCTACAAACTGCGGCAGCAAACCGTCGAACCGGTCTTCGGGATCATCAAGGAGGCGCTGGGGTTCCGGCGCTTTTCGATGCGGGGCCTGGGCAAAGTGAGCACCGAATGGACGCTGGTGACGCTGGCCTACAACCTCAAGCGGCTTTTCCACCTCGAAGCGAAGCTGGTGGCCGCCTGAAAGGGTCCGCCGAGCCCGGCTCTGGACTCCGCCACGCGCTCGATCGCGCGTGCGAGCGTTCACTCCGTGCAGGCCGGTGAATAGTTTTCGCGACCCGCAGCGTTCGACTCACAGGCTCCAACTCCAAGCTCGCGATCAAGTCCGACAGGCTGCTAG
>CAYNRE010000061.1:0-1524 GCA_964399535.1 uncultured Pirellulales bacterium
GGCCAGCAGTTGCGCCGCCAGCAGCGAATGGCCCCCCAGCTCGAAGAACGAATCCTCCCGACCCGCCCGCTCCACCCCCAACAGCTCCACCCACCAACCGGCCAACGACTCCTCGACGGACCCCAACGGAGCCTGGTAGGCGCGCGAAGGCACAAGCAGTTGGTTGGCCGGCGAAGGGGCCGGTAGCGCGCGGCGGTCGACCTTGCCGTTGGCCGTCAGCGGCAGGGCATCCAGCGCCACAAACAGCGTCGGCACCATGTAGTCGGGCAGACGCTCGGCGAGCCGCTGGCGCAGCGAGGCCACGTCGATCGGGGTCGCACCGGCCGCGACTAAGTAGGCCACCAGGTGGCTTTCACCCGCGGCGTCGGTCCACAGCGAAACGGCGGCGTCGCCCAGCGGCGCGGCACCCAGTAAAGCGGCCCGCACCTCACCCAGCTCAATGCGGAACCCGCGGAGTTTCACCTGGTCGTCCACCCGGCCCAGGCACTCCAGGCGTCCGTCGGGCCAGTAGCGGGCCAGGTCTCCGGTGCGATACAGCCGCGCGCCGACAGTGGGGTCGAATGGGTCGGGTACAAAGCGCTCGGCGGTCAGCTCCGCTTGGCGATGGTACCCGAGGGCCACGCCGGCGCCGCCGATGTACAACTCGCCGGGTACCCCAATCGGCAGCGGTTGGCGGTGCTGGTCGAGCACATAAAGCTGCGTGTGATGCAGCGGCCGGCCGATCGAGATCGGCTCGCCCGGCTCAATGCGCTCGCAACTCGACCAGATCGTGGTTTCGGTCGGCCCGTACACGTTCCAGAGCGCGGCCCCGTCCAGGCACAGTCGCTCGGCCAGTTCGGGCGGTAGCGCCTCGCCGCCGCAGAGCATGGTCAGGTCGAACCTGGGCCGCCAACCGGCCAGCAGCAGCATCTTCCAAGTGGCCGGCGTGGCTTGCAGGTGGGTAATCGAGGGGTCGGCCAGGCGGGCCGCCAGGCACGCGCCGTCGGCGGCGATCTCGCGGGAAGCGATGTCGACACAGCCCCCGGCCACCAACGGCAACAGCAGTTCGAGCGCCGCGATATCGAAGCTGAGCGTGGTTACCGCCAGCCAGGTGTGCGCGGGGCCCAGTTCGAGGATCTCGCGGAACGACTCCAGACAGTTGACCAGGGCCTGGTGGGGAACGAGGACGCCTTTGGGGTTTCCGGTGGAGCCGCTGGTGTAGATCAGGTAGGCGGGGTCCTGGGGGGTGCCCCGATGGCGGACCGGCTCGGCGGTTTGGCGGGCCAAGGTGTCGGCGAGCGTTTCCACGACCAGGGTCTGGGGAACCAGGTCGGCCAGCTCCCCGGCCAGCGCTTGGTGCGTGACCAGGGCGGCCAACTGGGCGTCGTCGATCATCCAGCGCAGCCGCTGCCGTGGATAGGCGCCGTCCAGCGGCACGTAGGCGGCCCCGCTGGCCAACACGCCCCACAGGGCGGCCAACAGCTCGGGCCCCCGCTCCAAACACAACCCCACCCGGTCTCCCGGGCCAATCCCCTGGCTGGCCAA
>CAYNRE010000062.1:0-1030 GCA_964399535.1 uncultured Pirellulales bacterium
TGCCTAACGGACTGGAGCTAAGCTGCGTGAAACGTTTAGCGCGTTTGTAGAATGTTGATTAAGATAACTGAACTTTAAAGCACACATGTAAAACCCATTTTAAACTCGTACGCCAGAAATTCGCCGCGCTGTTTCACGTCAGCTTAAGCGACTGGTTATACCGCCACTGATTGATTCGTTTGCAAAACAGTACTTTCACTTTACCAATTAACCTAAAATCTCACTCTCACCACACTCGAGTTTTAGGTTGCAGGCTGCGCCAGTATTTAAGTTGAAACGCACACTCTCGAAACTCGCACAACACTTTTTCGATCCAACGCAAACAGAATTTGGTTTATTCACCGGAAGCTCGCGAACACTTTCCAAATTTATTCGCAGCCTGCAACACAGGCGGTATAACGGACTGGAGCTAACCTGCGTGGTAACGTTCCAGCGCGCCGGATTATATTTATAAATTTAAAATTTACTTTCGTATCGTAAGTTGTCATTTGAGAACTCAACACTCAAAACTCAAAGCGCGTCGCGGTTACCACGTCAGGTTGAGCGACTGGTTAGGTGGCAAGCCATTGCCCAAATATTAATTCTGCATCTTTTGCATTTACTTCTGCTATTTCTTTCACTTCTTCAATTGAAGTTACAACAGAATTTGATTGTGGTAGAAACTCTCCCCATCCATGATTAGGATTTCCGCCTGCGTCTGCATAATTCACCCAAGCTTGATAACGAAATCCAAAAGTACCGTTAGGCCGCTTAAATATTTCTTGAATTAATGAACCTTCATTGTTGAAGCGAACAAACACTGTATCTGAAGCCGAAAAATATTCGAGGTTTGGTAAAACAAGTGGAGTTAAATCTTGATGAAATATTTTCATCTCTTTTTCCTTGCCACCTAACGGACTGGAGCTAAGCCGCGTTGTAACGTTCCAGCGCGCGGCGATTGTTTATTAATTTGCTGATAACTATTTCTATCGTATGTTGTCATTTTACAACTCAACACTTGCAACTCAAGCGCGAGAGCGGTTACAACGTC
>CAYNRE010000063.1:0-3279 GCA_964399535.1 uncultured Pirellulales bacterium
CCGTCACCACCAGGGCCGCCGTCACGAGGACGGACGCCCCGACCACGAACCGCGCCGCCAAGCTGCGCTTCATGCCGTGAGCGTCGATCATGTGTCACTCCGATCCGACGACAACCCGCGCGACACGGCGCCGCAGATGAAGGCAGCGATCACACACCCGATGGACGGCCCGAGCTGGCCGTTGCACGCGAGGGCCGACGATGTGATCAGGAACAGGAGCCCGAGACCGCTCGCTCCTACTTCGATTGCTTCCATGCTGTCCTCCGTTTGACGATCAGATCCATGTCTCCACGATGACCGCATCGTCGTCCAACGCCTGCCGACTCGCGCTCGAAGCATCGCGTTGCGGCGTCACGTCGCGCCATCCACGTTGTCGCGCATCCAAGCGAGGACGCGGTCGCGATCCCACCACTCGCCGCGCACACGCACACGGAGGGGTGGAGCGTAGCCGACGCCGGAGCCGTCGTCGGAGCCGAAGCCGCAACCGGAGCCGGAGCCTTCGACGTAGACGTTGGCACGGTTGCCGTCGCCGGAGCCGTTGTTTCCGCCGCCGTCGCCGGAGCCGCTGCAACCGCCGCCGCAGCCACCGACGCCGGAGCCGTAGCCGTAGCCGTAGCCCGCGTCGTAGCCGTAACAGTATCCGTCGCCGGTGCCGCCGCCGTCGAGCAAGCGGCGGAGCCACTTGCGGTGGGTGTCGCTAGCGTTGGCGAGCGCGGCCCGGGGGTCGGTATACCCCCGGGCCCACTCGGCCAGACCGGCGCTCCCGCCGAGCAGCGCGATCAGCCAGAAGGGGGGCGGCGTCACTTCAGGGCCTCCGCGATCCAGACGAGCGCTCGGTCGCGATCCCACCACTCGCCGCCCACCCGCACCCGGAGAGGGAGAGCGTAGCCGTAGCCGGAGCCGTCGCCGTTGCCGCAGCCGCCGCCGCAACCGCCGTCGCCGTAACCGTCGTAGCCGCTTCCGCCGTCGCCGTAGCCGCCGCCGCGGCCGGTGCCGTCGCCGTCGCCGTATCCGCCTCCGCAGCCGCCGCTGCCTCCGCCGCTGCCTCCGCCGTCGCCGTCGCCGTCGCCGTATCCGCCTCCGCAGCCGGCGCCGGCGCCGTCGAGCTGGCGCTGGAGCCACTTGCGGTGGGTGTCGCTCGCGTTGTCGAGCGCGGCCCGGGGGTCCGCATACCCCCGGGCGTACTCGGCCGCCTCGACGCACCCGCCAATCAATGCGACCAGCCAGTACGGGCTAGGCGTCACGTCCACGGCTCAGCCTCGATGGCCTTTCGCGCCTTCGCCGTCGCGAGGTGGATCCCCTCGATGGCGTCGTACTCCGCCGCCTCGCACGCCGGGCTCACGCGCGAGCCAGCAGCTGGGCCGTGCGACGCCAGGCCCAGGACGCTCCGCGTCCCCACCGCGTACCACACGATCATGCGCGCGTCGGTCACCGTCACGATCCGCCGACCGCACTCCGCGCGCACCGACTCCAGCACCCCGCCCACGACCGCCCACGGCCGCGTCTGCGTCGTGAACACGACGTACTTCCCGATCCACGGGTGCTCCACGTTCGCCACCGTGACCACGGGACTCGTGCCCCGGGCCGTGCTCGCCGCCGTCTTCTTGCTCGTCTTCTTGCTCGTCTTCTTGGTTGCCATGTCAGTTCCCTTTCGTTGAACAGTCCTCGTGCCTCACCGGCCATTCCAGGCCGCATGATCTAGCCAACTCCTCGGCGGCTTCCACGCGCTCCGCCATGCTCGCTCCCAGAAACACCAGCTCCAAGATCGCGCGTCGCGCCGCACGCTCGATCTCGGCCGCGCGCTCCGGGGTCACTTGTCGTCACCGAACAACCCGAGCGCGCCTTGCGACATGCGCTCCGCGATGATCTCGCAGAAACCCTCCCGAAGTTCGATCCCGACAGATCGCCTACCGAGGTCTTTCGCGACGCGAAGCGTGGTACCGCTGCCAGCAAACGGATCCAGGATCAAGTCGCCCGGATTTGTGGATGCAATCACAAGTGGCGAGATCACGCGCGTCGGCTTCTGCGTCGGGTGCGGGAGCTTACCGGGTTGGCCGTGTCGGTACGAATCGGCGACGAACACGTTGTTTGGACACGGAACCGTGTGCGTCCAAGTCCGTCCCGGACGGTAAGCGTACACGCACAACTCGGCGCCGCTCAACCACCCGCTGCGGGGCGGTCCCATGGGTGGCACTTTCTTCGCCCACACGAGAAACCGCGTGGACCACCCTGCGCCCTCCAACATCCCAACCGTGTCGCCGAAGATTCGGTGCCCGACCCATGCGTAGATGCTCCCATGGTCAGCCACACGAGCGAGCGAAGCGGAAAGTGACTCTTGCCACAGTGTTTTCACTTCACTCCAACACGAGTCCTCCGACAACAAATCGAGATTGCGCGTCCCTTGTGGACTTACATAGCGCGACCCGGCGACGCTTACGCCGTACGGCGGATCCGTGAGGATCAAGTCCGCCCGCACGTCGAGCGACGGAAGCACCTCTCGGCAGTCTCCGTGGTAGAGCGTCACGGCGTCGTCCTGGTAGTAGGGCTTCATTCCATCCCCCGGAACGACCCTTGCGGTCGCGCCCTGCCGCCCGTGAGCGCCACCACGCTAGCTGTGACGCGCTTGTACTCCTCGGCGGCGGCGCGACTACGCGAGCACCCCACCGAGACGTTCAGGGGGCAAGCGGCGGCGAAGTAGACGCCCGACCCGTAATCCTCGACCCGTGAGCCCTTGCGCAACCGGAACGGGTGCATGAGGCGCCCACACGCGACGCACCGCATCTGGAACGCCAACGCTGCTTGCAACACGTCCTCGGGGGCCCGTAACTCGATCCGCACGCGCGGGTTCTCGTGGCCGCCGTCGCGCGAGTACCTCTCGACGATGATGTACGGTCGCCAGAGGTCGAACTCCACATGCTCAAGCAAGCTCATCGCGAGCCTCCGGGACGCTTCAGCACGACGTAGCTGCCGACGAACCCGTCCGCCGTCGCCATGCCCGCGAACTCCCATCCGTCGTTGCCGTAGATGTTCAGAAGGGTCTGCATGTTCTCGTGGCCGTCGTCGCGACGCAACTGGACGACCCGGTACTCCCAAGGCGGCGCGCTCGGCATGACCGCCGCGTTGCCGCGGTAGAGCCAGGCCGTCACCACCAGGGCCGCCGTCACGAGGACGGACGCCCCGACCACGAACCGCGCCGCCAAGCTGCGCTTCATGCCGTGAGCGTCGATCATGTGTCACTCCGATCCGACGACAACCCGCGCGACACGGCGCCGCAGATGA
>CAYNRE010000064.1:0-1609 GCA_964399535.1 uncultured Pirellulales bacterium
AGCTCCGAGAAGCTCCAGATAGCCTCCCCCTGAGCCTTCGGATCCGGGAGCTCGATCCCGGCGCGCCGGTAGATCTCGAGGACCACCCCGATACAGTCGATGGTCCCCGTCCCGTCCAGAGCGCGCCCGTCGGCCCGGTACTGGAGCGCGAGGAGATCCTCGTACTCCACCTCCGCGGTGGGGAAGCTCGAAGCGGTAACGGATAGTGCGCGAAGTTTCATTTGCGTGGCATCCCAGGGAATCCGAAAAAGCGTCTGGTGTTTCCCAGGCCGCGGCAGTAGTCGAGCGTGCGTTCGCAGGAGCCCGTCCCCCCAGCGAGGAATCGGATGTAGGGGAAAGCCGCGGAGACCTGCGAACGTTCCGCGTCCGGGGCTGAGAGCACGAGCCCCACGCGCACCGCAGGATCCATGGCCAAGGTTCGCGACCCGAGGCTCGTCCACGTCACCCCGTCGGCCGAATAGTAGCTGGTGAACACGTCTCCAACGCGCGCCAGCCGGACGTATGGCGCGTCCACCCCGGCAGCCGCCAGGTCGTCCTGGGCCACGCCGTCGAGCGCCGCCGGGGACCGGATGAAGATCGTCCCGTCGTTGTCCTGCGCTCGCCCGACCGACACCCAGGAGTCGTGCGGGGAGACGCCCTCGACGCACTGGAGCCCCGCCAGGCTTCCGATCCGGGCGTCGTAGAAATCGACCTGCGTCCAGGCATCGAAGTCGCCGGACAGGATCTTCCAGACGTGCGGCGCGTCGAGCCCAGCGATGTTCGCGTGCTCGCTCAGCATGTACAGGCACCCGGAGTAGGTGATGTCCACGTCCACGCGGGAGGCCCGGTCGAGGTTGCTCGTCGACCACCCATGCCGCGGAGAGGCCAGGTTGGCCTTCCCTGGCGCGTCCGTGAGGACCCCTGCCGAATCTACCTCGAACTCATCCGAGGGGTAGGCGCACCCGTTCTGGGCCGAAAATCGACCCTCCCAGTCCCACTGGCATCGCCTGTGATACTTCCTCCACGGGACCGAGCGCTTGAAGAGGTTCGGTGGACCGAGGCTGACCGTCGCGACCTTCCGATCATACCCCTGGTTCAGGATCGTGTAGGTCTCGATCAGGGAGTCGGCCACGGCAAGGGTGGACGCCAGCACGCGGATCACGCGCACCGTGTTCCCCTCGAGGTCGTACCGCTCCATGTACCCGCCCGCGACCCCGTCGATGTTGGAGATCGAAAGCGAGTGCTGGCCGAAGTCGCCCTGCAAATTCTGGGTGACCTCCCCGCGACTCGTAGCCGCTGGCTGGTAGGTCTGGCCGTCGTAGGTCACGGGGCCCCCCAGCGGGTTCCCCTCGACGATCCGCATGGTGGTCTCGGAGTCGATCTCGATCTCGTAGAGCGTGATGAGCGGAGAGGTGCGCGTCTCGGCGTTCTTCCAGTCGAGGAGAGGTTGGGAGATGGGTAGGGTCACGACCAGACCTCCTCGACGGAGAGCTGGATCTCCCAGGTGAGCCCGGTGCCGCGGGGGAAGCGTAGCGAGTCGCCCACGAGCTGGCAGAGCGGGCTCTCCGTGGCGGTGTTCGCCGTCGGGGGGTCAGCCGTGGCCAGGAGTAGGGCCGCGTCGGGCTGCGTC
>CAYNRE010000065.1:0-1359 GCA_964399535.1 uncultured Pirellulales bacterium
GTCGGCACGCCGTTGAGGGTGAAGTCAATGGTTTGCTGCGACATCTTCGAGGATCCTCTTCGTCATGTTGTGGATCATCTCCTTGCGGTACCAGGCGCTGGCGCGCACGTCGGAGATGGGATGCACTTCGTCCTGCGCCGCTTTCGCGGCGGCGGCGATGGCGGCGGCGTCGAGCTGCCTGCCCTCAAGCGCCTCTTCGGTGGCGCAGCCGCAGACCGGCGTCGGCGCCACGGCGCCGAAGGCGACGCGCACCTTCGAGAACTTGCCGTCCTTGAGCACGCCGGCGACGCCGATGGAGATCGCCGAGATGTCCAGGGCCGGGCGAGTGCCGAATTTGTGGAAGCGGGCGACGAAGCCCTTCGGCGGAATCGGAATGCGCACGGCGGTGAGCAGCTCGGCCGGGGCGAGCCGTGTCTTGCCCGGGCCGACGAAGAACTCCGGCAACGGCATGCTGCGGCGGAACAACTTGTCGTCGGGCTTGGAGGCGAGCTCGACGCTGGCGCCGAGCACCATGAGCGGCACCAGGGAGTCGCCGGCGGGCGAGGCGTTGCAGATGTTGCCGCCGAGGGTGGCGGCGTTGCGGATCTGGCCGCTGGCGAAATGGTCGCCGGTGGCGGCGAGGAGCGGCAGGTGCTCGCGCACCAGCGGGTGCGCCATGATCTCGGTGATGGTGGTCAGCGCGCCGATGCGGATCTCGTCGCCTTCGCGGGCGATGCCGCGCAGCTCGGGGATGCGGCGGATGTTCATCAGGGTGCGCTTGAACTTCACGCGGCCGGCGTGCGATTGCGGCATCAGGTCGGTGCCGCCGGCGAGGATGGTCACCTCGCCGAGTTCCTGCAGCTGCACCACGGCCTGCTCCAGGCTGGTGGGCGCCACGTAATTGTCGAGTGCTGTCATGCTTCTTCCTTCTTAAAAGCGGATCGGTTCCTGGTAGCGGCCGAAGATCTTCACCATCTCCTGGGTCATCTCGCCGACCGTGGCGTAGGCCTTGACGGCCTCGACCAGGGCCGGCATGACGTTGCGGCCGGCTGAAGCGTCGGCCGACAAGCGCGCCAGCGCCTGGCTCACCTTGGCCGGGTCGCGCTCGGCGCGGATCTTGTTCAGTCCGGCGATCTGCACCCGCGTGTCCTCCTCGTTGTAGGGGTGGAACTCGACGGGATGCTCTTCTTCCTTCTCGTTGCGGTAGCAGTTGACGCCGACCTTGCGGAACTTGCCGGACTCGATGTCGCGCTGCATCCGGTAGGCCTGGGCCGAGACCTTGGACTGGATGGCGCCCTCTGAGACCAGCTTGACGATGCCGCCCTGGGCATCGACCTCGGCCATGATCTCCTCCATCTTCTGCCGCATCTGGTTGGTCAG
>CAYNRE010000066.1:0-21173 GCA_964399535.1 uncultured Pirellulales bacterium
GTCGCCTGGTTCGGGTCGGAGTTCTCGCGGGCATCGTAGGCCACTTTGTACGAGACCGTGGCCAGAAACAGCGAGCCGAGCACCAGCGACAGGATCAAAACCGCGCCGAGGATGCCCAAAAACTTGCCGAGAATGAACTGCCGACGGGTGATCGGCTTGGAGAGCAGGGTCAGGGCGGTCCGGCCCTCGATTTCCTCAGAGATCGAGTTACTGGCCGTCCACAGGGCCAGCAAAATGCCGAGCACCATCACCAGGGTCAGGCCCGAGTCTTTGAGAACCTTGATGTCCTCGCCGAAGGTGTTGTAGGGGATGAACGGAAAGGCCAACAGCGCGCACACTCCGATGAAGACGAGTACGCCGAAAAGCGGTTGGGCGAGCGCCTCTTTGGTGGTGGTCCAGGTAATGGCGGCCAGCTTGGGCAGCAGCGCGCGAAACCCCTGAAACAAAACCGCCACGGCGGCCAGCGCTAACGCGCCCCCCGCCAGCGCGTAGCCAGCCGGCGCTACCCAGACCGTGGCCCCGAGCAAGGTGGCCCCGACTAACGTGGCCCCGAGCAAAATCGAGCTACTACCAAGCATTCCGTGTTCCTTCGTGCTGCCGTTCGGCCCGTAACCCACCCCGGGGGCGTTCGGCGGCGCCTTGCCCGCGTTCGCAACCCCCGGTTGTGGCACCCCCAGACCCTTTAACCTAATCTACCGGCGAACCGTGAAACCAGTGAATCGGCCGCTGGCCGGGCGAGTTTCCTGCTTTTCGCCGCGAATGTACCCGTCGAACGCCGCGCGAACGGCACCCAGAAATCGCTCCAATTCCTCGGCCGTGCCCTCGGCCTCGAGCCGTACCCGGCCGTCGGGCAAGTTCTCGACCGTGCCGGTTACGGCATACCGCTGGGCCAATTGGTGCGTGGTATAGCGAAAGCCCACGCCCTGCACCTGACCGCTAAAGTGCACCAGCCAGGATTCGGGGTCGCCTGGGGGCATGTCGCGCTGCTCGCTCAGACCTGGGTTACCCCCGGTGCGGGGGATCGCTCGCCTACCCCTCGATTTTCACAGCCAGAAGTATAGCGCATCGGCCGAATCGAGGTAGTGTCCCCGAGAACCGGTCGGGCATCGCATTTCGTGCTACTCGGCTTTCTTGGAAAGCAAGCGCTTTTGGCGTTTTCGCACCTCCCTGACCAATGCTCTCGAGCACGTCGCGCGGGCCGTGAGGGTTATTCCCCGTTCCGCCCGAAAGGCTAGGTCGTCCAGAGAGCGATTCCACAGGCAGCCAGATAGATCAACAGCAACAGCCACCAGGCCGAGGTCCACCAGGGGCCTTCGATGTGCAGCAAGCTTTGAATGGCCAGGGAGGCCAGCACCACTCCCCCCAGGACTCCGGCATAGTTGTCGGGGCCGAAGAACTGCGAGAGCGCAAACGCGCCGGCCGCCAACGAAACGAGCAGGGCGACTTCCAAGAGCGAAAGCTGCCAGGCCCGGGACCCCGCCCCCGGCGTTTCGCTAGGTTCTGCCGCGACCGTTTCTTCGTCGCTCGACGGGTCGGCATCGCCGAATTGGTCGGCCCAGGGGTCACTCGGTTGCGATAACGAGTCATCGTGCCTCATGCGGGTCATCTGAGCATGCGCCAGCGGCGGCGTCAAAGCGGCCAGGCCCTTGCGCGGGCCGGGGGGGCGAGCGCTGGCCTGCCGACATGCAACCGGGCCCGAATTCCAGTAGGCTGGCACGATCAACCCCAGCTCGCGCGAAGCCCTTGGGAACTCGATCGATGCGGCGATTCAATCGACAGCCCGGCCAGAACACCTCCCGGGCAAGCGCCTGGCTGACGCTATGGGCGGTCGGTTCGGCAATGGCGGTCGGGCTCGGGATGCGTGTGACCCAGGCGGCGGCCCAGCCCGCGACCGAATCGACCGAAGCGCGTCCGCCACAGGACGACCAAGACCTGCGCCGCTGGCTGGCCAATATGGCCGACGACCACCAGTTCACGGTGGCCGAGATGTCGCAGGCGCTGGGAATGAGCGAGCCCCAGGTCGAGGCGGCGCTGTCCCGGTTCGGTTTGCCATCCAACGCCCGGGCCGCGGCGTTGGGCTCCGAGCGAGCGATGTCGCTGAAGCTGTTGCCTTATCCCGGCGGGCGCCATCCGCGCCTGGGCTTTCTGGAGGGCGCGGTTCATCCGCAACGGGAAACCAAGCTGAGCGTGTTTCCCCCGTGGGCTGATGGCGGGTACGCGGTGATCGACGTGCCCGAGGCGGTTTGGTTTCGCCCCGGGGGCGAGCGCCAACTGCTTTACTTGGCGCACACCCATGTGCCCACGATCTGGGACCGCCAGGGCGTCACCCTGCCCCGCTTGGAGTGGGGCGAGGCCGCCGACGGCTGGCTGGCGGTAGCGCGGACCCTGCCGAACGGGGTCACCTTCACCTCCCGGGCCCATTCCGGCCAAGACGGAGTGCGCCTGGAGTTTGCCATCGAAAACGGTTCCGACGCGGCCCTCTCGGGGCTCGACGTGCAGATGTGCGTGATGCTGGGACGACTGCGGGGGTTCCAGGCCGCGACCAACGACAACAAGCAGTTTGGCCCGGTGTTCGCGGCGGCCCACGACCAGAGCGGTCGCCGCTGGATCATAACGGGCTGGCAGCGTGCGGCCCGGGTTTGGGGCAACGCGCCCTGCCCCTGCCTGCACAGCGATCCGCGTTTGGAAGACTGCCCGGTGGGCGGGGCGAGCCGGGTACGGGGTTGGGTCTCGTTTTACGAGGGGACCGAGATCGAAGCGCACCTGGCCCAACTGGCCAGCCTGGCCTGGACCGAGCCGGCCCCACCTTAGGGCCCGCGGCCGGTGGCCCTGCTTACCGAGAGCCGGCGCTGCTGGTGGCGCGGGCGTCGATCAGCGCGTCGAGCTCTTGTTTGAGCCGGGGCAAGATCTGGTCGTAGGGGAAGGCCCCCAACTCGGCGCTGCCGCGCTTCAAATTCACGAAATGCGGGCCGCACCAGAGCCCCAGGTCGGCGTCGTCGGTTTCCCCCGGGCCGTTCACCCGACAGCCCATCACGGCGATGGTCAGGGCGTGTTCGGCGGCGTAGCGGGTTAATTCCTTGACCTGCTGGGCCAGTTCGATAAAGGCTTCGTTCTCGACCCGGGAACAGCTTGGGCAACTGATAATGTTGAGCGACCCGCGGCCGAAGTCGACCACCGAGCGAACGCGGCCGGCCGCGATATCGGCCAGAATCTGGCGGCCGGCGACAATCTCCTCGGGCTTGCGCGCGTTGGGCACGGTAAGCGAAACGCGAATCGTGTCCCCCACCCCACGGCCGATGAGCTGCTCGAAGGCAATTCGGGTTTTGATGATCCCATCGGGCGGCAGTCCCGCTTCCGTTACCCCCAGGTGCAGCGGTACATCGGGCCGGGCCTCGGCGAAGCGGCGATTGACTTCGATCACCTTGGCCGGGTCGGAATCTTTGAGCGAAACCACATAGCGGGTAAAGCCGATCCGGTCGAGCAATTCGCAGTGATCTAGCGCGCTGGCCAGCATCGGCGACAGCGAATCGTCGGGGCCGAAGCGCTCGACCAACGCGGGGTCGACCGAACCGCAATTCACACCCACCCGCAGCGCGCAATCGTGCTGGGCGGCCGTGTCGGCCAGGAACTTCACCTTATCCTGCCAGGGCTTGGTGCGCTGGTGGTGGTAAAGGTGGCCGGGGTTGTAACGAACCTTGTCGACGTGGGGAGCGACCACGCTGGCCAGGCGGTAGTTCTCCTGCAAGTCGACCGACAGGTTGGCCGTGGTTTGGCGGCGGATCTCGGCCAGAGCCTCGGCGTCTTTGTTGTTGTCGACGGCAATGCGAATGACGTCGGCGCCCGCCGCCTGGAGGGCTTGAACCTGGCCCACCGTGGCGGCCACGTCCTGGGTGTGGGTCGCGGTCATGCTTTGCACGGCGATCGCGTGCTCGTGGCCGACCGAGATACTGCCGATCCGCACGCTACGAGTCGGATTGCGCTGGATCGTGGGTGGCGAATCGGTCATGAGCACCCGGGCCTTTGGCAATCGTGTTTCAAATGGGCCGCACGGCCCCCCAGGGGCCCGCGCCTACCGCGATCGTAACCGGCCCTTGGCCCCACTGGCCAGGGGAGACGGGCCAGCGCCGGCCAGGAAGCGCCAAGTCCGGGTCGGGCGCGACCCTCGGACCCGACGGCTGGCTCGTTGTACGCCGGGATAGGGTTCCTCGCAGGGAACGAACCGCAGTGGCCAGCCCCGCGCTAACCGGGTAGGAGCCACGGCCGCCGCGGACCGGCCGCCTAGCTCAACTCGGCCCGCACCGATTCCAGCAGGCGTTTCGTGGCCAAGATTCCCTCGGGCTCGCTCAGCTTCGACCCCTCGTACTCGATGCCCACGTAGCCGTGGTAGCCGGCGGCGAGCACGATTTTCATCATTCGCCGGTAGTCGGTGCGGGTTTCGTTGCCGTCGGCATCGAAATCGTGGCTCTTGGCGCTGACCGCCTTGGCAAAGGGCATGAGTTCCTCGACCCCCTGATAGCGGTCGTATTCCTCGGTGTTGCTGACGCGGAAGTTACCGAAATCGGGCAGGGTGCCGCAATTGGGCAGGTTTACCTCGCGCATGACCGCCGAGAGCCATTTGCCGTTCGACGAAAGTCCGCCGTGGTTCTCGACAATCACGTTCAGCCCAAAGTCGGCGGCAAACTCTGAGAGCCGCCGCAGCCCGTCGGCTGCCAGGGGGATCGTTTCGTCGTAGCCGCCCCGGCTTTGCGCATTGACGCGAATCGAGTGGCAGCCGAGAAACTTGGCCGCTTCGACCCAGCGATGGTGGTTCTCGACGGCCTTGAGCCGGTTCTTCTCGTCCGGATCCCCCAGGGCGCCTTCTCCGTCGATCATGATTAGCAGCGTTTTCACGCCCAGGTCTTCACCCCGTTTTTTCAACTCGCCCAAATAGGCCTGGTCGCTGGCTTTGTCCTTGAAGAACTGGTTCACGTACTCGATGGCCTGAATGCCGAAGTCTGCTTTTGCGGTTTTGGCGAAATCGAGGTTGTCGAGTTTCTTGGCAAACAGCGTTTTGTGAAGTGACCATTGGGCCAGCGAGATTTCAAACATCGGGTTCTCCGCGGCTCGCCCCGTGGGTAGCCCGACAAGATTGGCCAGGCCCAAACCGGCGGCCCAGGTGCTCGTGGTGCGTAGAAAGTCTCTGCGATCGGTTCGCGCGGTCATGGTGTCGATTTTCCTTGGCGGCCCGCTCGAACGGGCGGTTTCTTGGCGATTCCCCAGGTACGGCCCCGTTTCCCGAGTGTGCTCCGGCAAACGCCAGGAGGATCTTCCAGCGCAAGCGGGGCGCTGGAACTTCCCCCGCGCGGGCGATCGGCCCCCAGCCGTCCCGTGGGTGCCGGTGTCGTGCCGCCCCCCACTGCCCGCCCAGGCCGGCAGCGGCCGACTGTGGCCGCTTGACGCCTGGAGTATAAAAGGCCCAGCGAGGCGGGGCAATTCGGCCCCCCCGGGACCGTTTTGTGCATTCCTTGGAGCAAGTTGCATGGCTGCCAAGATCGACTGGTACTACCACCGCCCCGGCTGCGTCACCTGCGGCCGTTCGCTCTCGTTTCTGGAATCGAAGGGGGCCAAAATCCTGGCCCAAACCAACGCCACGAAGGAGAAGTTCACTCCGGCCCAGGCGGTGGCCATGGCCCGCGAGGCCAGCGACGTTTACATCGCCAAGGGCAAGAAGGTGGTGCACTACCGGATGAAAAAAGACGCCCCCAGCGACGAAGAGTTGGCCAAACACCTGACCGGTCCCTCGGGCAATATGCGGGCCCCGGTCATTCGCCGTGGGAAGACTATGTTGGTCGGCTTTCTCGAAGGCGAGTTTGCCGAGCTGCTCGATTAGCCGGCGATCGACCATGGCCATCGCGGCCGCCGAGTGCCAGCCGAGGTTTGCACGGAGAGGTAGAGCGAGGCGCGTTGGGTTGAGTTTCCCCGGGGGCCGGTGACGCAAATGGGTAGCGAAGCCGATGTGACGAGCCGAGAAGCTGCCGCGTTGCTGTTCGCCGGGCTCGATCGCCAGGCCTGGGTGGTGACGGCCGCCGACGGTTCGCGGCGCGGCGGGCTCTTGGCCACCTGGGTCGAGCCGGCCTCGATCGACCCGGCCGAGCCGATGATGCTTGCCGCGCTGGCGGTCAACCATTTCACCGCCGAACTGGTTCAGCAGAGCGGCTGGTTCGCCGCCCACTTGCTGCGCCCCGACCAGACCGAGCTGGCGCTGCGTTTCGCCCTGGGAAGCGGACGAACGACCGACAAGCTGGCCAATCTGGCAGTTCGTCAGGAACCCGCACGCGCGCCGATTCTCAGCGACTGCGCCGCTTGGGCCGAATGCCAGGTCATCGACCAGCACAGTACGGGGGACCGGCGATTTTTCTGGGGGGGCGTGGTGCGGGCCGAACTGCGCAGCCCTGGACCCTGGCTCTGCGCCTCGACGGTGATGGCGGCCGCCAGCGGCGAGCAATTGGCAGCGCTGGGTGCTCAATTGCAGCAAGATCTGCAGCTGCATCGCCCGCTGCGGGCGACCTGGTTGGCAAGCCGGTCGGGAAGCTGAGCCACATGCTCCCAGAGCGCCAGACTCCCCGGGCAGCGTGAACGACGCGACCAGGTTTGACCCCCCTGCGGCGCCAGGGTAGACTCAAGCCAGAGCAGTCATTCCCCTCTCTAGTGCGGTGCGGCTTGGCAGCACACCGTTGGCTGGCGAGGCTTTTCTGATGATGCCCGCTCGGACACTCGTCCAATTCGCCCCGATCCGGGGTGCCGGCGGTCGGATGCGACTCGTCTGGACGGTTCTTCGGGCCAACGTAATCGACCGGTCAGTGAGCCAGTCGGGATAGTGAGCGACGTTCTGGTGCAACCCAGGGGGCGCCGGCCCTCGACGCGTTGCGAGGTAGCGCGCTGATGAATCCGTCGGACCCTGCCAGCGAGGCGCCAGAGGAGGGGGGAAACCCCTCTTCGACAAGGCCGGTGCCGATTCGTTTGTCGGGCGGTTCCTCGGTGCGGGCTACCGGTTTGCCCGGGGGCGAGAATCAGGCCACGGTTATTAGCCAGCGCCCCCCCTGGAGTCCGGCGCTGCCGCTGGGGGCCCCCACCCCCTCTGAGCTGGGCCAGCTCATGGAAGGGCAGCAGCTCGACCACTTTCAGATCGAGCGTTTCATCGGCGGCGGCGGAATGGGGGCCGTCTTCCGGGCTCGCGATACCCGGCTCAATCGGCTGGTGGCGCTGAAGGTGCTTTCACCGGCCTGCGCGGCCGATCAAGAGACGGTGCTTCGCTTTCTGAACGAGGCCCAGTCGGCCGCCCGGCTCGACCACGAACACATTGCCCGCGTTTACTACGTGGGCGAGGATCAGGGGCTGCACTTCATCGCGTTCGAGTACATCGACGGAACGAACATTCGCGACCTGGTCGAGGCCGAAGGCCCCCTGCTAGTGGCCGACGCCCTGCGCTACACGTTGCAGTTGGCCCAGGCTCTGGAACATGCCAGCAGCCGCGACGTGGTGCACCGCGACATCAAGCCCTCGAACGTACTGGTTGCCGCGGCCGGGCAGGTGAAGCTGGTCGACATGGGATTGGCCCGGCTGCACCAGGTTCAGCGCAATACCGATTTGACGGCGAGCGGCGTCACGCTTGGCACCTTCGACTATATCTCGCCGGAACAGGCCCGCGACCCCCGCAGCGCCGATGTGCGCAGCGATATTTATTCGCTCGGCTGCACGCTCTACTTCATGCTTACGGCGCGGCCTCCGTTTCCCGAGGGCACCGTGCTGCAGAAGCTGCTTCAGCACCAGGGAGACGAGCCCCCGGACCCGCGCGCGATCCGGCCCGATTTGCCACTGCCGGTTTGCCGCGTGCTGAGCAAAATGCTGGCCAAAGACCCCCGCGAGCGCTATCAAACGCCGGGAACGCTGCTGAGCGACCTGGTGCTGGTGGCCGAGCACCTGGGGTTGCCGCTGGCCTCGCCCTGGCCCGCGCTGGCCGTGGCGCCAAGTCGGTGGACCGGATTTTGGGATCGCCATTTACCTTGGTTAGCGCCCATTGCCGCGCTCGTGGCGGTCGTCGCCTTGTTGGACCTGACCGGACGCCTGCCGATGGGCGAGAGCCGCACGACACGCATCGCGCCCCAGGAATTCGCTAGTAGTTTCCACCCCGGGCCGACCGCCGCGCCCGATCTGGGCCCGCAGTCGTCGGGGTTCGTTGACGAGGAGCCTTCGCCCGACGCTGGCCCCGGCCGTTCCGATCGCCGCATGGCGCGACCGCTCGATTCCGACGGCCAGGCGACCCCGGCTCGCCCCCAACCACGGCGGGCATTGGTAGGCGAAGAACCGGGCCCGAGCGAGCCGCCCCCCTCTGGCGAGGCGGCACCCCCTGCGGCTCAGGTGCCGGGTGAACCGCCCCGAGCGGCCCGCTCGACCGAATCGCTTGCCGGCCCCAGCGGCGCCGCGGGGACGGCTGCTTCGCCTCTGCCCGCGGGCACGGTCGGACTAGTGCCGCCGGCCCCGCCGCGGGCCACGCCAGCAGCCCCTTCGGCGACGACGACGGGCCAACTCGACCTGCCGGGTGCGAGCCAAACGGTCGAACTCGGATGGCCCGGAGCCGAGGGTGGAATCGGTCTCGAGCCCAGCGGCGAGACCCAGGTGGCGGCGTTGGAAACCACGCCCGATTCGAGTTTGGCGACCGGCCCGACCGCGCCGCCGGACTTGCCGCCTGGGCCGACCCAACCGCCGGACACCGCCGAGGCGCTCGGCGGGGCTGGCGCGTCCAGCCTGCGGCAGAGCGGGCTGCTGATCGTCAATCCGCGGACGACCACCGAGGGAGAATTCACTTCGTTGCGCGCGGCGCTTGCCATGGCCCGTAGCGGCGACGTGATCGAGCTGCGCTTCTCGGGCCCGCACGACGAACGGCCGCTGACCATCAGCAACTTGCAATTAACGATTCGCGCGGGCACCGGATTTCACCCTCGACTGCGATTTCGACCGGCGCTGGGCGATCCGGTCACGCATCCGCGTAGCTCGCTGGCGATACATGGGGGGCGGCTGACGCTGATCCATTTGACCTTTGAAGTGGAACTGCCCGTCGAGCAGTCGCCGGTCGAGGGCTGGTCGTGGCTCCTGGTCGACCAGGTCGAATCGATTCGCTTGGACGGCTGTTGGGTCACCCTGAGCAATGCCCAGAACGACCGCACGGCGCTGCATCCACAGGCAGCCCTGATCCGCCTGGCCGGCGAGAGCGATCCGCTGGAGGCCGACGACACGGCCCTGATACCGGGTCGCGACACGCCCGCCGCTTCAGGTCTGTCGGGAGTCGAAATTCAATTGACCAATTGCGTGCTGCGAGGCGAGGCCTCGGTGTTGGTCAATCCGCAGAGGCTGCCGTTTCGCTTTCGCTTTAGCAACGGGCTGTGCGCTGCCGATCAGTGGCTGGTCGATCTTGGGGAAAGCCTGGGGGGAGTGCCCCCGATTTCGGCCCGGATGGAGTGGGATCATCTGACCGCCTGGTGCGGCCAGGGGCTGATCCGAATCCCGATTGAGCCGGGCTCGTCGAGCCTTGCCCAGGTGCTGGTCGATTGCTCCAACAGTTTGTTGTTGGGTCCCGAGCAAGCGGCGGTGGTCGAGCAGGCGTGCAGCGCCGCACCTGGCCCCCGGGAAAGCTGGCTTCGTTGGAACGGCCAGCGGAATCTATTTCAGGGTTTTTCCGCATTTTGGCGGGCGGTGGCCCCGGATCGCGATCTGGTTTGGCAAGAAACACGCTGGAGCGATTGGAAACTGTTTTGGCGCGGCGGCCGCGAGCAATGGGGCGCCATCGGTTTTCGCGAGTCCATTCCCCAACAGCCCGTGCATCGTTGGGAGCCCAGCGACTTCCTGCTGCAGCCGGGCTCGACCGCCCAGCACGGCGCCACCGATGGCGACGATGCCGGGCTGGTGGCAGCGCGACTGCCTTGGGGGGGTGGACCTCCCCCTGCTGATGGTGACGGCGCCGCGCGTGCCGCCGGGGAAGCCTTGCCGCCCAGCGAGCCGTAAAGGTTCGCCCAGGTTTCCTCTTTGAGCGACTCGCCTGGCAGCCCGGCAGCGCCCCGAGCGATTGAGCACACCGCGACGCGAACCGGTGCGACTCGCCCGACGTAGGAACCCTGCTCGAGGTGAAGCGGCGGTCAGGCGGTCGCGGCGCGGCGCGCGGAGATTGCTTGACACGCGCCAGGCCGCTGGTTTTACTAGCCACGTCGCTAGCCCTGGCCTTTCGGGGCACCACGGTTTGGATCAACCAAGCGACCGCCGAAACGGAATTTCCCACCGCTAGCTTCCTACCCAGCGCGCGAACTCCGAGCTTGTCCACTGGAGTGGGCCGGCCGGAAGACGTGTCGGTCACCCCCCTAGGAGAGTTTTGCCGATGACGCAGGCAGTCAACCGTGTAGTTACCGGTGCGCTCGTGGCGCTCGTGGTTTGTGTAGTGGCGGTTCCGACCGCCGAGGCAATTCCGGCCTTCAAGAAGGAATTCGACGCCCTGTACGCCAAGAAAGACGGTACCGAGGCCGAACAGGCCCTGGCCGCCGCGGTCGAGAAGGCTAAGTGCAACGTTTGCCACGTAGCCGGCAAGGAAAAGAAGGTCCGCAACGCCTATGGCGATGCCTTGGCCGAACTGCTCGACAAGAAGGCCGACGAAAAGGACAAGGAAAAGATCATTGCCTCGCTCAAGAAGGTGGAAGAAATGAAGTCGATCAAGGACGACGAATCTTCGCCTACCTTCGGTGAGTTGATCCACGAAGGTAAGCTGCCCGCGGGCGAGTAACCCTCGGCGGGCCGACGGCACCAACGCCCACGGAGCGGCCGGACTCACGCGGATGGGGTCTGGCCGCTCTTTTTTTGTCGATCGATGGTGCGAGAGAGCCGGTTGCGACCGGGCCGGGAGTAAGGTGGAAGACCCGCGACTGCTGCTGACGATCGAATCGACCTGCGACGAAACGGCCGCGGCCGTCATCGACGAGCGGCTCGCGATCCGCTCGTCGGTCGTCGCCTCGCAAGACGCCTTGCACCAGCGCTTTGGCGGGGTGGTGCCCGAAATCGCCGCCCGGGCCCACCTGGAGCGGATTCTGCCCGTCATCGACGAGGCGCTGCGGCGAGCCGAGACGCCGCTCGAGCGGATTTCGGCCGTGGCCGTGACCAATACCCCGGGGCTGGCCGGGTCGCTGCTGGTGGGCTTGTCGGCCGCCAAGGCCCTGGCCCTGGCGCTGCGAGTTCCACTGATCGCGGTGAACCATCTCGAAGCACATCTGTATGCCTGTCGAATGACCTACGGGCCGGAGGTATTTCCCGCGGTGGGCCTGGTGGTCAGCGGCGGTCATACGCACCTGTTCGATTGCCTCGGTCCCTCGCGTTACGAGCCGCTGGGTAGCACCATCGACGACGCGGCCGGCGAGGCCTTCGACAAGGTGGCCCAGCTACTGGGGCTGGGCTATCCCGGTGGGCCAGCGATCGAGCGGGCAGCCGCCCAGGGAAACCCCAGGGCCTATGCCTTTCCCCGGGCGATGCTGCACGATGCCGACCGGTTGGATTTCAGTTTCAGCGGGCTGAAGACGGCGGTTCGCTATGCGCTGGCGACGCCCCCGGCCACACCGCCCGACCCCGCGACACTGGGCGCCCAGCAGGTGGCCGACCTGGCCGCCAGCTTTCAACAGGCCGTGGTCGACGTGCTCGTGGCCAAGTCGCTCCAGGCGGTGGCCAAACGCGGGCGAGGGGCGCTTTGCGTCGGGGGCGGCGTGGCCGCGAATGGCCCGCTGGGCTCGGCACTCGGCGAGGCTTGCCGGCGAGCGCGGATCCGGCTTTATCTGGCCCCTCGCGCCCTGTGTACCGACAATGCCGCCATGGCAGCGCTCGCCGTCGAGCGCTGGCAGCGGGGCGACGTCGACGATTTGGAGATCGACGCCGTGGCCGGGCTGGTGCGGGGCTGAGGCTGGCCCCGCGGCCCCAATGGTTCAACCAGCCCAGCAAACGGACAGGGCCCATCGCGCAGAACGCACGAGACGCGGCCCACAAGGGCTGGGCTTGATTGGGTTGCGCGGCGCAACCTGCCCCGGGGGTTGCCGGATGGCTGCCGAGCGCTGGGGCGTTGGGTGGCTAGGTCCCGAAGCCGCCGCCACCGCCGCCCAGTCCACCTCCGGCACCGCCAGCGCCACCGGCACCGCCAGCGCCACCGGTACCGCCAGTGCCACCGGTACCGCCACCCTGCGAAGTGCCGCTCCGGCCCGTGGCGAAGTTAAACGTGTTCACTTCGCCGATGCCCGAGAAGAACGGGATCGGGCTGACGCGCACATAGCGGCGATCGGCCGAGATGACCGACGGCAGCACCTGCATTTGAGCTCCTTCGGACAGCACGCGGATCACGGGAGCGTATCCCACCGCTCGGGGAAAGAATCCGAACGGGGTGAAATTGCCGTTTTGCTGGTTGCGCGAGATGGCCAGATCGGCCACCGAGCCCGCGTTGGCGTTGCCAGCCTGGGCCAACTGCTGCCCCAGAATCTGGCGGTTGACGCGAACCTGTTGGGCGACCGTGTTGGCGATCTGCTCCTCTTCGAGCGAGTCGGTCCGCCGGCCATCGGCCAGGTCGAACAACACCAGGGCAGGCTGATCGGCCAGGGGCACCTGCCGGCCGACATGCACCACCTGGTCGCTGCCGTAGTGGGTATAAACGTCGACCGTTACCCGACCGGCGGTGGGCCGGCCCCAAACACGCCGCAGCAGCAGCTTGTACTGGCCCGAAAAACCCTGCGGGCAGACATAGACCTCTTGGCAGCTTTCGGCCGAGCGGCCGGTCGAGCGGGCGAACGAATCGCCCAGGATCACGCCGCCCGAGGTGGTGCGCGGATTTCGGAGCGAGCAGATCGTTCCGGCCGGTTCCTCGACCGAGATGTCGACGTCGGCGTCGCCGTCCCAGGTAACCACGGCCACGCAATCGCGCGACAGTGCGCTGTGAATCGCTTCTTCGAACTCGGCTGCTTCGTCCGTACGGCCGGCTTGCTCCAGGCTCTCGTGGGTTTGCTGCGCTACCCGCATGGCCAGATGCCAGATTTCGCCTTTTTCCTTGGGCCAGGCCTGGCTGAGCACGCCCGCGGCAGCCCAGCGGACGCCTTCGACGTCGCCCAGGCGTTGGGCAAGCTTCAGGCCATGCATGTAGGGTTCGTGCCGAGTCGGATCGAGCCGCGACGCCTGGCGAAACAGCTTCAGAGCACGGGCATCGAAGCCGGCGCGGGCCAGGTAGACGGCGACGTACATGACGTCGGTGGGGCGGTTGCTGAAGTCGAGCGCCGACAACAGGGCCCGTTCGATCTCGCGGGGCGATTGGCCGCCGGCCTGCATGGCCAGTGCCAGCCCCTCGTACATCCAGGGCTGCGCCTGACCCTGCCGTAGCGAGGCTCGAATCAGCCCGATCGTGCTGGTGAAGTCTTTGCGGTGCATCAGGGCCCGGGCCGTCTCGGCCAGGGCGATGGGGTCGACCTGGTTGGCGGCCAGGTAGTCGTTCCAGGCAACCTCGGGGGTGGAGCCCTCGGGAACGACGATCTGAATGGGTTGAACCGGGGCCGGCCCCCGTGCCGCCTCGACCGTGGCGGGGACTTGCGCGGGAGTCGCGGGGCTGACGACATCGGAGTCTGCCGCGTCGGCCGGAGAGGGGCTACCATCGGCAACCGCCGAGGTTTCGCCGACCGTGGTGGCGGAAGCCTCGCCCGCGTCGGCCGAAGCCTCTTCGTCGCGGATCGAGAACTGGCCAACCCCCGCTCCCACGCCGGCACCCACGCCCGGCTGCACACCACCCCCTCGAAGTTGATTGATCAAACCGGGGTTGTTGATCGCCCCGGCGGGAATGTTGAAGGCACCGCCGCCGAAGCCGCCGCCGCCGCCACCACCGCCCAGGCCGCCGCCGCCGCCGCCGAAGCCGCCGCCACCGCCACCGAAGCCGCCGCCACCACCACCGCCCAGGCCGCCGCCGCTAATGCCGCCCCCCACGCCGCCCAGGTTAGGTATGACCAGGTCGGCCACGGGATAAACCTTGGTTACCAGCCGCTCGCCCGCCTTCTCCGCGGTGGTGATCAGGAGCACTTCGTCGTCGATCACATAAGTCAGGTCCAGATCGCGCAAGAGCAGCTTCATGGCCGAGCGCAGCGTGACCCGGGTAAGCTGCAAAGTCACCGGGGTATCGGTACCGATTCCCGCGTCTTCCATGGCCCGGCGATCGAGGTGAATGGGAATGTTGCGGTCGTTGGCCGTGGAGATGTAGTTGAGCACTTCTTCCAGGGGAACTTCCTCGAAGTCCATCGTGATTTCATCGTCGAGGGCTTCGTAGATTCGTTCCTCGGCCGGGGTCTTGATCGAAAGCTCGACCTCCAGGGCCGCGTCTTTCTTGCGCCGCTCGCTCAGGGCCCGCCAAATCTCGGGGTCGGGGTACACCACGGGGGGTTCGTCCGAAGTGGGAATGTGCGAACGCTCGACCGCGGCCAGGGCATCGACCACGCCCACCCGGCGGCGCTCGCGCTGGTCGCGGGCCTCGGCCCAGTAGCCGACCATGCGGGCGTTTTCGGTGGCCAAGGTCAGCACCGGATCGCTCGGGTCGAGTTTCCGCGCGGCGTTGGTGACCGTTTCGGCCTCTTTGTATTTGGCCGCGGCGCTGCGCGAGGCATCGAGCACCTCGAGCCGCGCCTCTTCCATGATGGCGTTGAATCGCTTCATCAGTTGATCGATCTTCTGTTCGCTAAGCTGCAAGTCTTCCAGCAACTGCCGCTGGTCTTCCGCGGCCGCCTCGAGCTCTTTGGCGCGCAGGGTCCGCTCTTCTTGAATAAAGGCCAGCCGGCTCGCCTCGCGGAGGGCATTGCCGAGCTGGTCGAGCAATTGGTTGCGCACCTCGGGGTTCAGCCCCGGCGTGCGGGTGACCAGCTCTTCGGTGAGCTTGAGTTGATTCTGCGCCGCGGTGGCGTCCTCGCCCATCATGCGCCGCGACTCGGCGATGGTAACCCGGACCTCGGTTTGCAACTGTTCGGTCAGCACCTGAAGCTGCGCCTCTTCCTCGGCGATCAACTCGCCGTCGGTCTCGTCCGCAACCGGAGCGGTCTCGGCCGCGGGAGGCGTTTGGGCAGCACTGGCCAGGCGTAGTTGCTCGGCATTGCGGCGGAGCACCTCGGCCTCGGCATTGTTCGGATCGAGCGCTTCGGCCCGCTCGGCCAGGCGTTCGGCCTGTTCCGCCTGGCCCGTGGCCAGCGCCATCCGGCTCAGTTCGCTGAGCTGGCCAGCCTGGCCCGCCAGCATTTGCCGGACCGCCAACAGGCCGGCCTCGCCGGCAGTGGGCAGGCTCAGGCCCGCGTCGCGGCGCGCCAATTCGATCAGGTGAGGCAAGTAGCCCTCATCCGGATTCTCGGCGCCGGCCGGCACGTTCCAAGCCAGGCTCGTCGGCTGCCCGCCCGACTCGGCCTCGATCGACAACGAGCGAGGATGGGTGAAGTCACCGACACCGACCAGAACCGTGTCCCGATCGCCGCGCAACGGCGGCATCCGGGCAGGGTACACCTCTTTCCACTCCGCGGGCCAACTCACCTGGGTCGGCCAGGCGACGGGCGAGCGGACCGAAGCGGCCAGAAACTTGCCGAGTTCGTCTTCGCTTGCCCCTTGCGTGTCGAGCACCAGTTGGCCGCCCGTGTGATTGGCCAGCACAGCCAGAAAGTAGCCGTCGAGCCGCGGGCCGATTCCCAGGCTGGTAACGGGCACCCGGTCGGCAACCAGCTTGTCGATTAGTTGTTGCAGTTGAGCCGGCGGCATCACGTCGGCCGCGCTCAGACCATCGCCCAGGTACAGCACGGCGCGGGGGCCGGCCGTCTCCCGCAAGGTCTCGGCCGCCGCCGCCAGCGCAGTCGCCAGGTCGGTGGTGCCCAGCGGTTCGCGGGCTTCCAGGCGGTTGAGCGCGGCATCGATTTCAGCGCCCACGGGGGGGACGAAAGTTTGCGTGGCCGGAACCACGTCGACGTCGACCGCCCAGAGTTGAACGCGGTCTTGTGGCGAAAGCCCGGCCAGCGTGGTCCGCAGCGCCGCCAAGGCCTTGCGGCGAAACTCACCGGTCTGGCTAGCCGAGGTGTCGAGCATCAGAACCACGTTGCGGGCTTCAGCCGTGGGTCCGGCGGAAAGCGGCCCCAGGCGCAGCGAGAACATCGGCGGCCCGTCGCCACTGCGGAACCCGGCTACCGACGCCTGAGGCTGGCCCGGCTGATCCGAGGGGCGCAATTCAGCAGCCCAGGCAGCCAGTAGCCCGCTCTGCAACACAACCAGGGCCGACGCCAGCAACGCACCCCAACCACGCCGAGTGGACATGACGAAAAAGCTCCGCAGCCAAAGAGATTGGCGCTGCCGAAGGGAATACTGCAACGCGCCGCGTTCCGTAGACGGCGATTGCCAAAACAGCGCCTCATTCCGCACTGAGGGGATCCAACCAAGCGGATACGCCTATTCTATTCAGGCCACAGACTTTAAACCAAGCAAAAAACCTCCTCGCAGAGGCGTTTCCCAGCCCAGGCAGCGGGAATCCGCGGCCGCTTGCCACCCAAACGAGGGTGGCGGCGGGAGTCCCCGAATGCGTGGCGTCAGCCCGCCGCGCCCCCACCGCCAACACCCCCCCCACGTTCTTGCTCTGGGGAAGATCGGCCTGAGCCCACCCCCAAATAGCCAGGGGCCCGGGCAGCTTGCGCGCCCGGGCCCCGACTCACTCACGGACCAGATTCGTGCGGCGTGCCTAGCGCCCGAAATCGATTTCGTCGCTCCAGTCCATCGGCTCTAAAGGGGCCGGGAGGGCGGGCAGGTGGAGTCGCAGGGATTCTCCATGGCCGCTAGCGGCTCGTTCCGTCGGGCTCGAACTCTGACGATTGCCTTCGCCGGTTTGGGGGTCCGCCGACTCGCCCTCGCCTGGGGAAGCGGAGCCGGCCAAAAGCCACCCTTGCGACAGCTCGCGGGTCCAGCGACTGCCGCGACTGAGCAGGTTGGCCCAGATGCGGCACCAGGGACGCAGAGCCTCGGCCTGAATCCTAAGAAGCTCGAGGGCCTGTTGCTCGCTCATTCCCCGCCCGGGGGCCGGACCCGCCAACGCGGTTTCCACCGGCACATGAACCCAGTTTTCGGCGGGCCAGCCGGTATCGGCCGAGTCGACCCCGGACAGTTCGGTCGAGGCGGCAAGCGGTGTGGGCAATTGGGCATCGAGCGCTTCGGCACCGGCCCAGACGCCAGGTGTGGCCCAGGCCGTTTCGGCATCGGGATCGCGCAGGTAAAGGTACCGGGTCGGCCCGGCAATGATCGTGGCGAAGCCCGATGCGCCGCGGGGCTCGTCGAGCACCTGCCGGCCTGTGAACGAAGCCAGCCAGGGATCGAGCGTGGCGAACGGCCCCAGGAGCAATTCGGCCAAGTGGCCTGGCGGAGGCAGTTGTGGCTGGGCGGGCGGCAGCCCGACAAGGAGGTCGGCCACCAGGGTGCCCTGGCACCAGCTCTCGAGCACGGCCAGGCTTTCGAGGTTGTTCCGCGGTCCGGTTCGGCCGATCGAGGAGTCGGCCCCAATGCCATCATGAGCGGCCACAAACCGCAGCATTTGCTCGTCGACCCGTTGAGCCTGGTCTTGGGCCTGATGCCAATCGAGCCCCATCCGGGTTAACGGCTCCGGCTGTTCCCAGGCCATCGTCCAACTCCAGGCCAGCAGGTCGCTCAATTGCGCGGTGAGCGCGGTCGAGGCCGCCGGCCACCAGCCCCAGGGCGCTGAAAACGGGCAAGAGTCAGCCGTTTCCGCCGGTTCGGAGCCGTCGTACACCGCATGCACCGCCGGCTCGGCGTGACGAGCCACCCGCAGGGCCAGGGCATCGTCGGCGGTTTCGAGCCAAGAGGCTTCCCCGCGCAGCGTCTCGATCGTGCCCACCAGGTGCGGCACCACCGGACCGAAGGCCTCGTCCTTGGCTCGGGGGGCGACCTGCGACGGGTCGTGAGTCGTGCTGCCGGGCGCGGCAGGGCTCAAATGAGCTTCGGGCGCCCCAGTGCGCGGAACCGCCTGGGCACTTCCCGACAGCGTCTGGGAGGCAACCACCGCCCCCATCAGGACCGCGGCGCGCAGTGCGAGAGTGCGGACTGTCATGATCCCTTCCCTTTGCCAATCGCGAGTGCCTGAGAAAGCCGCCTGTGGATCGCGAGCGCGCGAAGTCGGCCACCGGGGCCGCCGCTGGCCCGGTAGGGTCGCGACCGGCGGCGCCAAAAAACTCGCGGCCGAACGGCTGCCGCGAGAACGCTCGGGGGCTTCTCGCCACGCAAGGCCGCGGGCCAAGCAATTGGCCGACGGCACCGGCTGTGCGCGACACGTCGTCCGGACGTTCGCGCTCAACAAAAACCGCTGATAAAGTTATCGGAGCAGGCAGAATGGGGCCATTAGATAAACAGCGTCCCCGGGGCAGACATTTCCACGTCAGAAGTGGGGATTTGACAGGCCCGCGCTCGAGCGCTTCGGCGCTTGGCCACGGTGGTAATTCGCCCAATGCCTGGTGCAATGGTTGCTCGTGGCAGGCTGGTCATCGGGCGGTCTGGCGATTTGCCGGCGGCGGTTGGCCAAACGCGCGTTGTCTCCGGGGCGTGAAAGCGCGATCATGGCGCACCGGCTCGTGGCGCCGAGCGGCCGGGCGCCTTGCGGCCGGCTGGTCCAAGCCCAGCGACGGTGTGGAGGGCCAAGGCGCACGAGCCATGACAGTTCGCAGGCCGCGGGGGGAGACGAATTCACTATGTCGCGAAAGACCTTGGCCAGTTGTTTATTGACTGGAGTCGCCGGGCTGGCCCTGGGCATTTGGTGGAACAGCGGGCAGGGGCTGACGGCCGCCTGGGGGCAGCCGCGCGGGCTGCGCCCACGCCCACCCGCGGCCGAAACGCCCCCGGCCGTGGCTTACCGCCGGGCACCCGACGCGTTTGCCGTACTCTCTGAGCCCGGAGAGCTGACGGCCGAGGAACGGGTGAACGTGGCCGTTTACGAGCAGGTAAACCGCAGCGTGGTCCATATCAACACCCGCACGGTCCGCGCCGACAACATCTTCTCGATCGAGGTTCCGGACGAGGGTTCGGGTTCTGGCAGCGTGTTGGACAAGTCGGGTCACATTTTGACGAATTTTCACGTGATCGAGGGGGCCCGAGAGGTGGTCGCCACGCTGTTCGACACGCAGAGCTATCCGGCCAAGCTGGTGGGGGCCGACCCGACGACGGATATCGCGGTGATCAAGATCGAAGCCCCCCAGGAGACGCTGTTTCCCGTGCAACTGGGCGACTCGAACCAACTGCGGGTCGGCCAGCGGGTGTACACGATCGGTAACCCCTTTGGGCTGGAACGAACGCTGACGACCGGAATTGTCTCGAGCCTGAATCGCTCGCTCCCCAGCCGAAACCACCGGCTGATCAAGTCGATTATTCAGACCGACGCGGCGATCAACCCGGGGAATTCCGGCGGTCCACTGTTGAATACCCAGGGGCAAGTGATCGGCATGAACACGGCGATTGCCAGCCGCACCGGCCAGAGCAGCGGAATTGGGTTTGCGATTCCCTCGAGCACCTTGGCCCGAATCGTGCCGCAGCTTCTCCGCGACGGGCGGGTCCAGCGCCCCGAAGTGGGAATCGTGCGGGTTTATCAGACCGAGCAGGGGCTGTTGATCTACCAGCTTGCGCCTGGCGGACCCGCGGAGCGAGCGGGGCTGCGCGGTCCGCGGATAACGCGGCAGCGGCGGGGACCGTTTGTGACCGAGCAGATCGATCGCCGGGCGGCCGACCTGATCGTGGCGGTCGATGGCGAGCGAACCGTGACGGCCGACGATTTTCTATCGCAGATTGAGCGCCATCAGCCGGGTGAGCAGGTGGTGATCAGCGTTATTCGGGGTGGTCAGGCGGTCGACGTGCCGGTGACCCTGGCCGCCGAGCTGGATGCCGTGGAATAGGCCTGGCCGAGGCGCGGCCGGGGTGGGGACCGAGCGCCAGCCGCGTGCCCCGCGTTGGGCCGGTGTCCGGAGGCGGCCCCCGGTCTGTAAACGGTTATTGCGATTTCGGTTGCGATCGTTCTGGGGCGTTGGGCCGCGAGGGATCGGCCGGGCGAGCAGCCGGGGCCACAAACGGCCCAGATTTCCTGGTCTTTCCGAAGTGTTGCGGGCTGATTTTTGCGAAATGTTTTTTTGGCCGAACCGTTTGGCAACGACCGACGTAAAGGTTTGCTGCTTAGGATGCTTCGACCGGTTAGGCGAGCGCAAAGAGGGGCCGAGCCGGAGCGTGTCGGGGATGGGAAGAAACGGTGAAATTTTTTCACCGCTGGGCCGTTGACACTCGAAGGCCCTTTGATACACTTCAGAACTCGCCGGTACATGCGGTTGGTTGCTTTGCTACCAGCGGCAGGTGCGGACGAGATGCTCTTTGACAATTTGGTGGTAGCCCCAAGTATTGAATAGCCAGCGCGAATGAGTGCTGGGTTCTGGGCTAGCGGCATAGCCGCTGGCTGGGGACCTGGACCAAGCATATTTGGCTTCAAACTTTTCGGGTTGTTTTCCAACCGTTGGCTGTTAGCTCGGCCGTGCGTCGCGAGGCGCGAGGCAGGGCGAGGCAGTCAGCGGCTAAGCAATCATTTTCACGAAGGGTTTGATCCTGGCTCAGAATGAACGTTGGCGGCGTGGATTAGGCATGCAAGTCGCGCGTGAGACCCAGCAATGGGTTGAAAGCGGCGAAAGGGAGAGTAACGCGTGGGTCATCTGCCCAGGGGTCCGGGATAGCCACGGGAAACTGTGGGTAATACCGGATAATGTCTCCGGACCAAAGGTGTGATTCCACCCCTGGAGGAGCCCGCGTCCTATTAGCTAGTTGGCAGGGTAACGGCCTACCAAGGCAATGATGGGTACTGGGTGTGAGAGCACGACCCAGCTCACTGGGACTGAGACACTGCCCAGACACCTACGGGTGGCTGCAGTCGAGGATCTTCGGCAATGGGCGCAAGCCTGACCGAGCGACGCCGCGTGCGGGATGAAGGCCTTCGGGTTGTAAACCGCTGTCAGAGGGGATGAAATGCCGGGAGGTTCTCCTTTCGGTTTGACAGATCCTCAGAGGAAGGACGGGCTAAGTTCGTGCCAGCAGCCGCGGTAAGACGA
>CAYNRE010000067.1:0-2118 GCA_964399535.1 uncultured Pirellulales bacterium
CCCGAGCCCGATGTACCCGATGTGCTCCCCGGCAGAATAGATGCCCCAGACCAACTTCTTTCCGGGCGGCAAGCCACGCGAGCCGGTGTAGTGCGCTCGCACCTCCGCGACGACATCGCTCCACCGCGTGAGCGTTGAAAACATCAGCCCTTCAGTTGCGAACAACGTCTGCGCGCGCCAAGTCGGCATCACACGCCACCCACTCGCTTCGCCGCTTCGCTTGAACTCTCGGAATCGAGCGTCATACTCGCGAGTATCGCTCGCCGCAAGTCGTTGAACAACGGCGCGCAGCACCCCGCGCCCACGTCCAGCCGTGGGCCCACGGCGGGTTCCCGAAGCACCTCGCCGCACCAGTACCGACCGTCACGCCACACCAGAGACGGGCAGTCGGTTCCCGGCCCATGCAGTTGCGCCCCCAACGCGCACCGTGCGGTGATGCAGCAGAAGCCGCTTCCGACACAAGGCGCACTCGTCGTCGACATCACACGCCACCCACCAGCTTCGCCGCTTCGCCGTTCACTATCCGTCGGATCACGTCCCGCAAAGCGGGCTCGCACCACCGGCGAGTCGCGGCGGGCCCGAACCGCAACTCCTCATAATAGTGTCGGTCACCGACCACGAGCCGACACACCGCGACTCCGTTTTGGCGCGAGACGCTCGCGTCGAACTTGAGTTCATCTTCGCCCGCCAGACGCGACAGCATACGGGCGAGCGTTTCGATAGCTTCTTCGAGCGGCAATCTATCGGAGTCAGTCACGAGCACCTCTCGCGTCCGTGCACCGTGGGCAGTAGTCCCGGCGGGACTCGCCGTCGCGTTCACCTCGCCACCCGTCCATGACGAACCTCAATGTGTGGCAGATGGACACCACCGGTTCTCCCGACGATGAGCACCACCACGGAACCGTCGCCGAGAGCCCACGCCTCGGATCGCGTCGTCGTGTCCAGGGGCGGAATGCAATCATTCGGCGGCAAGACGGGCCAGTACCGGACCGGGGTGCCCACCGGATGCGCGGCGTTCCACGTCTCCGCCGTGTGCGCTCCGCTGAGTTGACGCGGCGACGCGCCGTTACACTTGCGGTCCATGTTCCTTGCACCGTGGGCAGTAGTCCCGGCGGAATGCGTCGTCGCGTACACCTCGCCACCCGGGCGGTGGCCGACCATCCAAGAACCACGTTGGCGGGGGGCGGTCGGTCGGGATCCGATGCACGAGGCCGCACCCGTCGCACACGATCCGCGGTGTGTCTCGGTATCCCGGGAAGCTCATGCCGCAGAAGTAGGTCATCGCTTGCCCCCCAACTTCTCACGCTCGGCACGGAACTCTTCCTCGCGCACATGGCGGTGGAGCGCCACGTATCTGCGCTTGTCGGCCCCGTACGCCGAATCGCACAGGCGAGAGTCTCCGTCTTTGGACCGACCCGTGATGCACCGGCGCATCGCGCACTCCACCGCACTCCAGTCGATCTCGACGACGCGCTTCTTCATGGCCCCCTCCGATCCAAGTTCACGCACTCTCGGCACTTGTAGTGCCCGTCCCCGTCGCAACTACCGCCCGGCGTGAACTCGGCGCAGTCGTCGTCGACAACATCGCGCGGAACACGCGCCGGGCGCACCAACGCCGCGTGGCGCGCGCGCACCGACATCAGGAACAACGTGTCCTTGGCCCGCTGCTCCGCCGGCAACTCCGCGTACGGAACCATGCACGGATGCGTCTTGGAGTCCGCGTCCTTGACCGGACCGTACTTCCAGCCGGTCCGTTCCTTCTCGTCGATCCATCCACGGTGAGAGTGCTCAGGGGTGTCGCCGGCCAGTGCTCCCGCCACGCCCTTCCTGGCGCTCTCCTTCGCCCACTCGGGCGCCTCCTCCCACGAGGGTTGGTGCTCGCCGATGGCGAGGCAGTAGGCACGATTCATTTCGTGCGCCGCGCGGGCACACGCTTCGGTGATGTCGTCGATTGTCATGGCATCCTCACCTGTTCGCTTCTCATCGGCGGCCGGCCATCCTGGGCGGCCGCGGTGGGCGCCCAGCTCGCCGAGTCACGCGGGCTCCTCGCGTCCGCCCCCGACTTGGCGCGGCTGGCGGCGAGCCGCTAGCCGCCCGCAAGCACCCGGGGCGCCACCG
>CAYNRE010000068.1:0-8338 GCA_964399535.1 uncultured Pirellulales bacterium
CGGTGGCGCCCCGGGTGCTTGCGGGCGGCTAGCGGCTCGCCGCCAGCCGCGCCAAGTCGGGGGCGGACGCGAGGAGCCCGCGTGACTCGGCGAGCTGGGCGCCCACCGCGGCCGCCCAGGATGGCCGGCCGCCGATGAGAACCCACCCCTTTCGCAGCCCGCGCCCGTCGGCGCGAACCCCGGGGTGCCCCACTAGGTGCGCCAGCGGGGGGGGCGCCTTGGGCGCGGGCGCCGCCTTGGGCGCGGGCGCCGCCTTGGGCGCGGGCGCCGCCTTGGGGGCGGGCGCCGCCTTGGGGGCGGGCGCCGCCTTGGGGGCGGGCGCCGCCTTGGGGGCGGGGGGCGCGGCGACCCGCTGGCGCGGCGCCGCGACGGCGCCCAGCGCCGGGTCATACGCGAGCCCGAGGCCCGCGCACCAGTCGCGCATCGCGCGCCCGGGACCGGCGTCGCGGGAGAACCCGCGCCCGCCGCGTTCGGCGATCTCCGTCCAGCATCCCTGCTGGCTCGGGTTGTGGAAGCCGCGGGGGAGCGCGGCGATGAGTCGGTCTTGCATGGTGGTCTCCTCCCCACCTTGCGGGGCGCTAGCGGCTCGCGGCTCGTTATACGTTGCAATAACGGAGATTCCCGCAACGTTGTACTAATGGGACGTTGCGAGAATGTAGCTTTTCGCAACGTATGCGTGGCGCTCGCACGCCCGGGTGCGCACCCCCGCCCAGGCGTACGTTTGGATAAGTGCTATTATGGTAACGTAAGACCAGGCGGGCCGCTAGCCGCCCGCAAGGGGGGGAGGAGACCACCATGCACCGAGCAACCATCGCCGAACGCGCCGCCCTCGCCGCCAGCTACGCCGCCCGAGACGCCGTCCTCGCCGCCCGCTACGCCGCCCGCCTCGCCCGAGACGCCGCCGCCGCCGACCTCGCCGAACGCGCCGCCCTCGCCGCCAGCTACGCCGCCCGAGACGCCGTCCTCGCCGCCAGCTACGCCGCCCGCCTCGCCCTCTCCGACTGAGCCGCCCTGCCGCGCGCGGGCGAACCCGGGATCGTTCCCCGGGGCGCGGCCTACCGACCCGTTAGCCGCCCGCAAGGGCGGGAAGATCAACGCCCCAACGGGGCAGAAAGGAAAGACATGGCAAGGAAAACACCGACCGCGCTGCCGATGCGCGGGAACCAGCAAGGGGCCGTTCGCATCCGACCCGACGTGCTCCACGCGCTCCTCGCGTGGGCAACCACCGAGGAGACGAGGGCTTACTGCGGTATCAACGTCGAGACCGCACGGGGCCCGAACGGGACTCGGCTCCTCGCCGTCGCCACGGACGGGCGCCGCTTGCTCGTCCTCTCGGTGCCGCACGGCGGCGAGCCGATCAACGGGTTCGTCGACCGCAAGACCGCGGACACCGCGCTCCGCGTCGCGAAAGCGATGAAGGCGGAGGACGTGGAGCTGCACCCGTCCGCCGAGGGCGGAAAGCAGTTCCCGCCGTGGCGGCAAATCGTACCGCGGGACAATCCGCGGGAAAATCCGGGGTTCGTGGGCCTCGACCCGAGGTTGCTCGCAGACACGGCCCTCGTCCAGAAAACGATGGCCGCCGACAAAATCGGCTTCATGGTCGGGGGGCCGCTGGACCCGGTGGTCATGCGGGCGCACGACTACGACTCCTCGTGGCTCGGGCTCATCATGCCGCGCCGCCTCGAACCGCACACCAAGGGTGGCGGAAGCATCGACGCCGTGCCCGGGGCGGAGGAGGAGGTGCGAGCGGCGGAGTGAGCCGCGGAACCCCGGGGCGCCGCCGACAAGGCGCCCCGGGGGGACGAGCCCCGACGACGGCGCAGGATGCCCCTGCCCCGTCGTCGACGCTCGACCCCTGGCCCGTTAGCCGCCCGCAAGGGCAAGGAAGGAGAGAGAATGTCCAAACATTACGACCCCCACGGCGATACCGAGTATGCGTGCGGCGGTGACGCCGACTGCGAGGCGGTCGCATCCGATCCGGGATGCGTGGATGGACTCCGCCACCGCTGGACCGCCCGGGGGACGGGCGGGTGCAACACGAACCCCGGTGTCTGGTCCCTCGGCGGGACCGCGTGGAGGTTCACCTACCGCTGCCGCGTGTGCGGTTGCGGGCGAAAGGAGCAAGAGTATGGCTGGCAGCGGAACCCCGGCGAGTGCGACTCGGTGTCGTACTCGCCCGGCGAGTACGAGCCGGAGCCCGACGAGATCGCCGACGAGCGTCGGCGCGCGCGCCGACGGCGGCGCTACCGGCTCGGGCGACCTGCCCGCGCGATCTGCCGCGCGCTCCGGGCGTTGCACGCCGCCCGCTGAACCGCTAGCGCCCCGCAAGGAGAGACCATGACTCACGACTACCCCCCCGCCCAATGCGTCCGCGCCCTCGCTGGCTTCATGCGCGTCCTCGCCGGGCGCGACCCCGACGCGGAGCCGCCGGCCGACCTGTCCGGCGCCGACCTGTCCGGCGCCGACCTGGGCGGCGCCGACCTGGGCGGCGCCGCCCTCCGCGGCGCCAACCGCCACGGCGCGTGAGCAAAGGAGATCCCATGAGCCAACATCAACCGTGGACGTTCGCGCGCTACTGGCGCGAGGTGTTCGGGCCGTTCAGCACGTCCTTGTCGTTCCTGTCATCAATGGAAGTTCCGAGCACTGACCCGCGAGCCGTGTCGGAGCTGGTGCAGACCATGGAGGACGGTGCGTTCGAGGACTCCGGGTTGCGTGAGCGCCCCCCCGAATGGGAGGCATACCGGTCGCGAGCGCGGACCTTGCTGCTCGACGCGCTCTCGGCGTACGACGCGAGCGAAGGGGAGGCGTGACCATGTTGCACGAAGCATACTGTTCGGTGGCGGAAGGCGATCCGTGCGACTGCGACGCGAGCGATCCTCTGGTGCAACGCGGGTTGGAGCAACGAGCCGCGTTGACGCGCGAGGTGCGGGCGTCCTTGGCGGGACGCGTGGCGCGGGTGTGGCGGTCACGGCACGCCAACCTCGGGACCGCCATGTTGCACCGCCTACCGTCTTCGTCGCCGCCGCACAACGTCGTGTGGAGGCTGACGAACTTCGCCGTTGACGGCGAACCGTGGGGGCATGTGGAGTTTGATACGGAGCAGGAGGTCGATACGGAGCAGGAGGTCGAGGCGCACATGGCGATTCAGATCGTGTACGAGTTGACGGCTCTCGGGGCCGAGACGCCCGCGGAAGTTCTGGGCCGACTTCCCGAGTAGGGGGCGTCTGGCGCTTGCAACTGGAGGACACGATGGACAAGCACAATCACGGAGAGGCACTCGCCAAGCGTGAGACCATCACAGAGATGGTGTCGCAGTACCACGCCGGCATCGCGGATCTTCGCGCAGGGTGGGGGCAGATCGAAGACGGGATCGCGCGCCTCGAACGCGCGTTCGGAGACGGGAAGACCAGTACCTTTTGCTTGCGCGAACGCGGTGGACGTACCGTCCAATTGGACCTCGACGCTGTCGAGGGCGAGGTGCGTCGCGACGTGTGGCGTGCTCTCGTCGACCGCTTGAACGTCCGCTCCATGATGAGCAGCCGGCGCGCCGATGAGTTGGCTCGCCAACTCGACCGCGAAGCCGTGCCCGAGGTCACGGTGGAGAACGTCGAGACGTTCGTGCGCGGCTACATGACCGCCTTGCCCGAGATGCTTCGGGAGGCGGTCGACGACGTGTTCGGGTGGCTCCGCCCCCGGGCCGGCACGAGAGGGGCCGAGTACAAGTCGAACGGCCAGTTCGAGATCGGGCCCAAGGTCGTGCTGACGCACGCCGGGGAGCTGACCTACCGAGGCACCGGACTTTGGATCGGCCAGTACACGCGAGCCAAGCTGCTCTCGTTGGAGAGCGTGTTCCGGTCGCTCGACGGCCGGGGGCAGATCGTGGAGCGTGGTGTCTCCGCCATCGAGGAGGGGTTGCGAGATAGCCTCGTCGTCGAGACGCCCTACTTCCGGGGGCGTGCGTTCAAGAACGGGAACCTGCACTTGGAGTTCCGTCGGCTCGACTTGCTCAAGCGGTTCAACGCGCTCGCGGGCGGCAAGACGCTCCGGGACAAGGCGGCCGAGTAGATTCCGCTTGCGCTAGCGGCGCAAGCGGTGCAAGATGGGGCTCACGGCCCCCACCACGGAGGAACGAGATGGCAACGCGGGTCTACAAGTACGGGGCGCTCGCGCCCGACATGAACGCCGACATCGTGCGGCAGCAAATGCTGGCGGCGCACGTCTACCGCAACAAGCTCGTCGAGATCGAACGAGAGCGGCGACGGCGCGTGCGCGAGGCCGACTCGGCGCACCACGCCCTCGCTGCGGCGGAGGCCGCCACGCGGGAGGCGAAGGCCCGCGTCGAGGCCGCCCGGTCCGCCGCCAAGGGGGCGCGCAAGGCGGCCCGCGCGAAGGCCGAGACCGCGGAGCAACGGGCAACCCTGGACGCCGCCCGGCTGGATCTGCGTGAGGCGCGGATACGTCTCTCCGAGGCGCGTCGCTCTTCCCGCGAGGACGCCTCCCGCGTGGCGGCGGCGGCGGCGGCGGCCGATTGGGCCACGGAAGAGATCAAGACCGCCCGCGCCGCCTGCGGCGTCTACTGGGGCACCTACTTGCTCTCCGAGCAAGCGGTCGACGCCGCCCGCAAGACCCCGCTCTACCAGGGCGAGGAGCCCCGCGATCCGAGTTTCCTTCGGTGGTCCGGGGACGGAGCCGTCTCCGTGCAGATCCAAGGGGGCGTGGACGTGGCGGATCTGTTCGGCGATGACACCAGGATCCGGCTCGCGCCCGTCGACGAGCGCGCGTGGTGGGGAGCGTCTCGCAGCGAGCGCCGCCTTGCCAGCCGCACCCGCATGAGCATCCGGGTCGGGAGCGACGCGCGTAAGCCCGTGTGGGCGGAGTTCCCGATCATCATGCACCGCCCGCTTCCGAAGGAGGGCAAGGTCAAGACCGTGACCGTGCAAGTGCGACGCATCGGCCCGCGCGAACGGTGGTCCGTGATCTTCACCGTCGCGCTCCCGGAACAGTGGGCCGATGGCAAGTGCGGCGAGGGAGGAGCGGTCGCCGTCGACCTCGGGTGGCGCCTCTTCGACGATGGCGTGCGCGTCGGGGCGTGGACCGGCGAGGACGGCGAGCGCGGGGACTTCCGCGTCGACACGTCGCGCGTCTCCAAGGCCGACGAGTTGCGCTCCGTGCGCGACAAGAACATGAACGACATGGCTCCGAAGATACTCGCGTGGCTGCGCGATCCCGGTCGCGAATCGCTCGTACCGGACTGGCTTCGCGATGCCACGCAACATGCTCACGCATGGCGCTCCCCGGCACGTTGGAGCGCGCTCGCTCGACGGTGGCGGTCGGAGCGGTTCGATGGCGACTCCGACGGCTACATGATCCTCGAATCGTGGCGCTTCCACGACGACCACATGTGGCGGTGGGAAACGTCGCAACGTGAGCGCGCCTTGCTCCACCGGCGCGAGGAGTACCGCAAGGCAGCCGCCAAGCTCACCGAGCGGTACTCGACGCTCGTGTTGGAGGACTTCGACCTCACCCGAGTCGTGCGGCGCCCGACCGTCGATGACGATCCGAAGCGCGCGGAGGACAACCAGCGCGCTCGCACGCAACGGCAACGGGTGAGCCCGAGCGAGTTGCGCGAGGCGTTGATCAACGCCTTCCGACGCCGCGGTGGAAAGGTGGTGTTCGTCCCGCCGGAGAACACGACGCGACGATGCTCCGCGTGCGGCCACGTCGAGACCTTCGACGCGGCCGCATCCGTCACGCACCAATGCTCCGCGTGCGGGGCCGTGTGGGACCAGGACTACAATGCGGACGCGAACATGCTCCGCTCGTGGAGCGAGCGCCCAAGTGATGCCGCGACATCCATGGGCACTCGCAAGAAGTCCAACGTCGCGAAAGGAGAGCAGAAACCGGGAAAGAAATGGGAGCGCAGGAGGGCGATCAAGGCCGCCAAGGCGGCGGAATGACGAACCTCTCGCAACGCGGGCCGCAAGTGCGCGAAAGGTCACCAGGATGGCGGGACGCCCCGCAACGGCAGCTCGGCGCCCTCGAAGCCGAGACGCGGTGCAGGAGTTCCGCGCAGCTTCGCCCATCCCGACCCGCAACGGCAGCTCGGCGCCCTCGAAGCCGAGACGGAAGGGGATGTGCCTACGTCTCGGCGACCATCGACACGCCCCGCAACGGCAGCTCGGCGCCCTCGAAGCCGAGACGGTAAGCTCCCCGACGAGAAGTCTGCGTCGTCGACCCCCGCAACGGCAGCTCGGCGCCCTCGAAGCCGAGACGCGAGCCATGCCTGCGCAAGTGCCACGGCACTCCACGAGGACCACAAACCTCTTGCGCTAGCGGCGCAAGCGACGCAAGATGCACCCATGGAAGACCATCCCGTCCCCGCCTGGTACGACCTCAACGACAAGCTCGTCCTAGTTCAGTTGAGGCAACCCTACGTCGTGGTCACGCACCCCGCAGAGCCCGTGATCCGAACCGACGCCGGAGCCGTCCCGATGTCCCGCGTGCGCCCCGAGCACGGGGTCCACGGAGCCATCACGGTCCCCTACTTGCGAGGGCGCCTCCGGGTGGTACCCGGGGAGCCCGGACGCGTGATGTTCGTCGTCTCCGTGGAGATGGACGATGGCGTCAGGGCCGACGTGTGGCTCGACCGCGACGAGATCGCGTACATCACGGCCACTGAGCAGAGGCTCGTCAAGGCGGCATCGTGAGTGCCGCCGACGAGTTGAAGATGCTCCTGGCGGAGATGGAGCGCAAGGCGCACTGGTCCGTCTCCGTCGCCCGTCTGGTGGAGCAACACGGGGGCCTCTCGCCGGGCGAGGCGCAGTCGTTTTCGGACGACATGGCCGAGGTGGCGTCACGCTTGCGCAAGTGCGCCGCAGTTGCGTCCCGGCAATCGGTTCCACGAGACGTGGACAACGCTAACGCCGAGGCGGTCGGCGACTCGGCCAGCGTAGCGTTGTGGGACGCGATCAATACGTACGCCCTCGCGTGTGGTGGACGCACGGGTTCCGACAACCTGTCGAACGCGAGAATGGTCGCGGTGGTCGCGGTGGAGGCCGCCTTGTTGGCTAGCGCCAAGGCGACGCTGGGACACGAGCCGGCGGGGTTGCAAGCCGCGTACGACGAGTTGGACGAGGAGCACGGGTCGCTCTGCGAGGACATCGAAGAGCACTTGGGGTCGTACTCGTGCGACCGCGAGGGCAACGCGGCGTCTCCATCCGAGGTGGTCCGGTTCGTCGCGGAAGACATGCGCGTCATGGCGCGAGCGATCCTGCCCGGGTCGACGCAAGCCGACCGCGAGTCGGCCTCTGCCATCGCCGCCGATGTCTTGCGCGGGGACGGGCGCTGTGACGAGTGCGGGCAGCCGCCAGACGCTTGCTACTGCGCCGAGGACGCTGAGCCGAAAGATGCGCGATGATTCGGGAGCGGGAAGGTAGGGAATCGTGACTGAAGCGAAGTGGTCGTTGCGCGACCTTCAGGAGCAGCAACGCGAGTGGATTCGAGCGAACCTCAGCGACCCGGCCACGGGAGCGGAGCGCCCCTCGTGGATGCCGCTCCTCGGGCTCGCGGAGGAGTTGGGTGAGTTGGCGGAGGCCAAGAGCGACTCGGAGCTTGATGACGCGATGGCCGACATCATCATCTTCGGGGCCGACTACTGCTCAGCGGTTGGATGGGACATCCAAGAACTGTGGGACAATCGGAAGAGGTTGTCGGAGTATTCGGGTTGGTCTGGGACGGGTCCGAGGCTCGTTGTGTGCGTCGGGCGCATCGCTCACCATCACTTGAAGCGGTCACAGGGGATCCGCGGAAGCGCGGAACACCACGACCGCGAGGGTCAGAGGTGGTTCGCGGCGTTGCTGGAGGATGTTGGGTTCACCATCGGGGGAGCGTTGCGCGATGAGCGAGCCGAGCAAGCCGTGTTCGATCTCGTGAGGCGAACTTGGGAACAAGTGCGCCAGCGGAACTGGCGCACGAAGGGGGTCATGTGATGGCGAAGCGAGTGGCGAAACAGACGAGTCGCGAGGTCGTGTGGTTCGCTCGTGCGAATGGGATCAAGCGCATGGGTCCGTACGAGACTCAGCTAGAAGCGTCGGCTGCGCTCATCGGCCCCGCCGGGCATCCGGTCGGTGGGGCGTACGTTTGGCCGGAGTTGAATGTGCGGAAGAGGACACCATGACAGAGGACAATGGCGAGCCGTTCGTGAACCGCGCCCGGTGTCCCGCGCCCGGTGGCATGGAGTGCCGAGCCGTCGCGCAGGCCGTTGCCCCGTGGCGACGAGAAAACGAGACGCTGCGCGTGAACTGCGACCACCTCAGCTCCGAGAACGCCTTTCTTGCCA
>CAYNRE010000069.1:0-142483 GCA_964399535.1 uncultured Pirellulales bacterium
CCGGTCGAGTTCGCGGCCCACTGTGCTACTTCCGCTTCGAGCTTGCCTTCGCCTACGGCTCAGGCAAGCTCTCCGCTCCAGCAGCACAGTGGAGTACCCCTGCCTTCATAGCACCTGGTACAGGAATTTGTGGCTGGTCAGGGGGCCCGAACGGCCCTCTGCGTCAGGACCCACGAGCCGCCTGCCTGGGTTGCCCGACCCTATAGGGTCCAGCCCCCCGCTTGAGTTGGTCATCGGGCGGTCAGCCACCGGCCTGGTGGCCAAACCGGTCGAACCACAACAGGCCGACCAGTGTCTTGGCATCCTGAATTTCGCCCCGCCCAACCATGGCCAGCGCTTCGTCCCACTGGACCGGGTGGGCCTCGATCTCCTCGCCCAGTTCCAGCGCGGTCGGCCCCGGGGTGAGCTGTTCCGCACAATAAAGATGCATGCGCTCGCTGAGAATTCCGGGCGACATCCAAAAGCGATGGAGCAGCCGAATCTGGCCGGCTCGCAGTCCGGTTTCCTCGGCCAACTCGCGGCTGGCCGCTCGGCCTGGGTCTTCCCCCGGTTCCAAAGTACCCGCAGGCAACTCCCAGAGCGTCTCGCCCACTGCCAGGCGAAAACTGCGGATCAGCCAGACCCGGCCATCGGCCTCGCGCGGCAGAACGACCACGGCGCCCGGATGCTCGACAACTTCGCGGCGATGGACCCGTCCATCGGGGAGTGTCCTGGCGCGGCGAACGACGCGGAACCGAGAGGTCTCCAGGAGCACTTGGGGTGGTTCCACGCTGAAACTCCTGCCAGGATTCGACCGGACTGGCGCGTGTCCGGGGCAGACCGTCGCCAAGGTTGATTGCCTGCGCATCAGGACACGGTTAAGATAGCTTACCGCGGGCTCCCTGTTCTGGTTGGCGGCCCGCGCAGGGCGGGTTTTCACCCCTGGGCCAGGCGAACGCGGTCTGTCTTCGCGTGGGTCTAGGGCTTTTCTGGTTGGGCCGAGGGCCAGTGGGCCACTTGCAGTTCGAGCTGAGTTTATGCGTGACTTTCTCGGCTGGGATGTGTCGCTCGGTCGTCTCGCGGGTGTCCGCGTTCAATTGCATTTTTTCTTCTTGCTCTTCGCTGTCTTGGCCCTGCATCAGGCCACGGTCGAGGGGCAATCGATGGCTTGGCACGCCCTGGCCGGGCTAGCGTGGCTGCTCTTTAGCACGCTCGCGCATGAAATGGCCCATGTGCAGGTCGCGCGGCGGCTCGGGGCCACGGACGACGCCATCGTCCTCTGGCCGCTCGGCGGTTTAACCTATCCGCAGGTGACCGGCACCCCCCTGGGAGAGTTGGCCGTGGCCACGGCCGGCCTGTTGGTCAACGCAGCGCTCTGCGTGGTAACCGGTACCGCGGTGTTGGCCCTCGGGGGTTTGCCCGCGCTCACCTGGCACCCCTTTGCCCCACCCGCGGCCGCCGACCAACTGAGCTGGCTCCAGTTGGCGCAACTTGGTTTCTGGACCAACTGGGTGCTGGTGCTGGTCAACCTGTTGCCGGCCGCGCCGCTCGACGGAGGTCGCATACTCCGGGCTTTGCTCTGGCCCTACGTGGGTGCCCGCAGCGCGCTGGTGCGCGTGGCCCAACTGGCCAAGATTACGGCCGTCCTGTTGTGCCTGGCCGGATGGTTCCTGCGCGACCCCTACCCGTTCGCCTGGGTGCCGCTGGCGCTACTGGGCATTTTCGTTTACTTTAGCGCCCGCCAGGAACTCGAACGGCTGCAAGACACCGCGGGCGACCGCCGCTGGCCAAGCGCCGAAATCTCGGATCCTCCGCTCGAACTGGCCGCCACCTCGCGCGCGGAACCCGCGATACGCACGGGCTCGAAGGCCGGCCGCGTGGAAGATCGCGCCGTCTCCCGCACCGAAGCTTTGCCCCCCAGCGCCGAGGACGAAGAGCGCCGCGTGGACGACATTCTCGCTCGATTGCACGAGCGCGGGATGAGCGCCATTTCCGCCGAGGAGCGGGCCCTGCTCGATCGGGTCAGCGCTCGCTATCGCCAGCGTCAAGGCCGCTAACCGTAGGTAAAGCGGCGCATGCTGGCCCGCCGAGTCGGCCCGATGGCCGGCCCTGCGAGCCCGTTTCGCGGCCACTTGCCGCGATTTCCCCCCGCCTCTCCTGGGCGCTCTTTTCCGCGCAACCGTTACGACCCGGCCCCCGCCTTGCCCCCAGGTCCGCGCTATTCGGCAATGGAACCCGGCAATGGGGCCGAATACTCTGCCCTCGCCGGCGTTGCCCCCAGAGATGGGTAAGGTAGGTTTCCCAGGGGTAGGAGTCGCGGGCTGCAGCTCCAGTTCCAGTTGCACTCCGCGAACGACAGCTTTACGGCGGAATTCAAGACGCAGTTTACGGGCCCCGAGCGGGGCGGAGGCATCAGCCATGGGCACCCAGGCCAGACTGCTCAGTGAAGCGGCTTCGGCCAAGGCCGATCCTCAACGGTCGTCGGCCAGCGAGGGATCGGTCTCCGAACTGGCCCGCCTGCTGCATCAATGGTTCGGTTGCGACTTCACGGTGATCGATGCCGAGCGCCGGCAAATTGTGCTCGAGGCGGACGACCAGCCGAGCCACGATTGGGAAACTTGGTGCGAACTGGCCGCCGCAGTCGCGGAGCGCCGGGAGCCCGACTGGCTGGCCGAAGAAGGCCCCCTGGCCACACTCGCCTTGCCGGTAACCGGTTTGGACGACGACCTGCCCGCCGTGGTGGCCGTGGCCACCTTTGCGATCCGCGCCCTCCAGCCCGATGAATCGCTCCTGGCGGCGGGCCAACTGCTCGGGCTCGACCGACCCGCGCTGGGGGTTTGGCTCGCCGACCGGACACCGATCGCGGCCTCGGTGCTGATGCGAACCGCCCAGGCCTTTTCCATGTACTGGCAGGCTCGCCAGCGGCTTGTTCAGGCCGAGGTCGAGGTCGAACAGGTCTCCGAACAGATTTCCGGGGCCTACGAAGAAATCAGCCTGCTACACCGGCTCACGGCGAAACTGCGACTTACTTGCGACGAGGAAGCGCTGGCCCGGGTGGCGCTCAACGGCTTGTCGGAAGTTTTGGCCGCCGAGGGAATGGCCGTCCGTTTGACGACCCGGCCGGACGACCCGGCCGAGTCTTCGGCGCAGCGGGGCCAGGCCCGCTGGCTCGCGCATGGCACCTGCCCGATCGATCTGGTCGAGCTCGATGCCCACATCGAGCGTTTGCAAATCAGCCCCGAGGGCCGTCCCCTGGTGCTGAACCGCAGCTTCACCGACCGCCGGGAAGAACTACCCGAGGAAATCGATCAACTGATCGTGGTTCCCATTGCCGAAGGGCCGCGCTGCTTTGGCTGGATGGTCGCCATGAATTCCACCTTGGGCCGGGAGTTTGGCACCCATGAGGCCCAACTCGTCGGTTCGGTGGCCACGCTGCTGGGCATTCATTACGGCAATACCGAGTTGTACCGCCAACAGCAGGAGCTGTTGACCGGCGTGATTCGGGCCCTGTCGTCGGCCATCGACGCCAAAGACCCCTACACCTGCGGCCACAGCGACCGCGTGGCCCGGGTCGCGGTGCGCTTGGCGCAGGATCTGGGAATCGAGGGGGCGGCACTGCAGAATATTTACATGACCGGGCTGCTGCACGATATCGGCAAAATCGGCATCGACGACCAGGTGCTGCGCAAGCCGGGGCGGCTAACCCAGGCCGAATTCGAACACATTAAGACCCACGCCGAGTTGGGGTACAACATTCTGGTCGACCTCAAGGCCCTGGGCGCAATTTTGCCCGGCGTGCGGCATCATCATGAAGCCTGGGATGGCTCGGGCTATCCACACGGACTGGTGGGCGAGCAGATTCCGCTGCTGGCCCGCATCATCGCCGTGGCCGACTCGTACGATGCCATGGGCAGCGACCGACCCTACCGCAAAGGCATGGAAGACGAGCGGCTCGACGAAATCTTCCGACAGGGTGCCGGAAAACAATGGGACCCCGACATCGTGGGCGCCTTCTTCCGCGTGCGCAACGACATTCACCACATCGCCCATAACGATTCCTGCGGGTATGATGCCGAGGTGCCGCAATGGGTCGAACGCCACGCGTACCGCCCGGTGCGCCGAGGGGAATAGCTCTGCCGAGAAGTGCTTCCGGAGCGAGCAAGAACCCCAGGCACCGGGCCCCTCACCGCACATGGCACAAGAAGAGCTCGACCGCGAAGACTTGCTCGCCGAGGCGACCGCGCTGGCTCGCCGGGCGGCGTTTCGCTCGAAAGCCGATTCCAGGGAAATCGTGGCGGGCTTTCGCCGTGGCGGAGGCCTGAGCCTGTACTTCGGCCAAGATCCCGCACTGCATTTCAATTCAGCCGGCCAATTGCGGCGCGCCTTTGCCGAGGGCTTGCTCTACAAAGCCCAAGCCGGAACGCTGGTCGCGCTGCGCCGCCTACGCACACCGAGCCAGGTGCAGCTCCAGAGCCGCAGCTTGCCCGCCGACGAAGTCCTGCGGTTTTGCCAGGCGGTCGATCGGCGCTTGGCCGACTTGGCCGATGGCCTTGCTTCGGGCTTGCTCCAGGTGGCCGGCCAGGTGCCGCCAGATGGCGGCGTTCCCGAAGAGCTACTCGACTGGCTGAACAGTCGTCCTCGTCCCGTGCCGATCGCCTCACGGCCTCACGCGACCTAGCAAAGCAAGCAGCTTCAAGCCGGAATTCCCTCGGGCATCGGCAGCGGCACCACGCGGCACCTTCGCCCGGCGGCCTCGAGTTCGGTACCGGGCTGCGCGGCCGATCGCCGAATCAGGCTCAGCGCGACTGTACTATTGGTACCCGGGCACCAGGCCGACGAGCTGATCTGCCCCACGGCCTCGCCCCCCTGGGTCAATTCGGTACCCGTGGATACCGTTTCGCGCCCCTCGCAAATCACTCCGCAGAGCAGCCGGTTCACGTGCCCCAGGGCATCGATTCGGGCAACCGTTTCCTGTCCCAGGTAGCAACCCTTGACGAAGCTGATCGCCGCCGCGTCGCGGTTCAATTCCTGGGGCAGGTTTCGCTCGCCGAAGTCGATCCCCAGCCATACGGTTCCGCGGCGAATCCGCGCCGCGTCGAAGGCCCTAGCCCCGCAGAGTCGGGCCCCCAGGCCGACGAGCGCCAAGCCGAGCGCGGGCAAACGGGATCGCTCAACCACGAGCGACCAGTCGCGCGGACTCGTCCAATCCACGCATCGCACTCGCAGCCAATCTCCCTGCCAGTCGAGTTTTCGATTCGCCAGCCGCTCCTCGGGCAGCTTCTCACCGGTCAACCGTTCGACCGTCGCGGTTGCTTCGGGCCCGGCAACCAGGAGTTGGCCCCAGGCGCCCGTGCGATCCAGGTACTGCACGTCCTCGCGAATCGTGTATTTGTCGAACTGCCGGCCGAGCACCTCGGCCTGACCGGGCACGGTATCGATCTCGTGGCTGCTTTCCCCGGCAAACACCAATCCGTGTCCGAGGATGCGCCCCTGCACGTTCAGGAAGAACGCCTCGCAGCCCTGGCCGGGCGATCGCTTGCGGATTTCGTTCGTGGTCAGATTTTGGAGCAATTGTGCGCGATCGCGCCCGGTGATTTCCAGCGCGGTCCTCCGGGAGAGGTCGACCAGGCCCAGGGCATGCCCCAGGGCCCGATACTCGGCTTCGACCGAGCCAAAGTGATCGACCTGCACGGCCAGGTCGGCGCCGGCCGCGCCTTGCTCGACGAGCCATTGGTTCCACTGCACGGCACACCTCGCCTTACGCGGCCCCAAGGGCCCTCAGAGTTCGCCGCCGACGAGCACGGCGTGTTGCGCATGCGGCAAGATCGCGCACGACGCGTGCCGGCCCGAGAGCCGAATGATTTCTTCGGCCGACTCGACATAGACCAGGCCCAACGATTCCACGACCGATTGGTCCAGGTCGCTAAGCAAATACACCCGATGCCGATCGAGCAGCCCGGCAAGCAGCCGGGCCTGGTCCCAATCGGAATGTCGCTCGCGGGCCAGCGACTTCACTCGAGCAAGGCGGTCGTCTTCGTCGGCCAGGCACGCCAGGGCGGGCCCAGGCTCGGCGGCAAGTGAAGTACACACCGCGATCTCTCCGCCAGGGCCGATTCCCGCCGCCGCCGACCACATCGCGCGGATCACCTGGTCCCAGGTTTGCTGCCAGGCGGGGCCATCGACCGCCGCGACGATCAGGTCGGCCGCGCGCTCGACCGGGAACCGCCAGCGGGCATCGGCCAGTTGCTGCGCGCGGCGTCGCACGGCCTGCCGCTCTCCGGCGACCACCGCGGCTAACGAATCGCCACTGCCGGGAACAACTTCCACGGAAAACTGAGTCCCTAGTAGCCAGGCGACTTCGTCGATCTCTTCCCTCGGGCTGGTTGCGGACCGGCCCGACTTGGCCCGCTGCGGCCCTCGATACCGCTCGTGGGTCGCGCGGTCCGAAAACTCTGGGTACAGCGCCGAGCCGTCGACTCCGGCCAACCCCGCGAGCACGGGCCGTGCTGGTCCGATCGGCACCACCAGATCGGCATCGACCAGTGCCCGGTTCAGGTACACAGCGTCGCCCGCCTGGGTGGCGGCCAAGTAGGCCAGTTCGCCACGGTCGTCCGGGTCGTGGACCCGCAGCGCCACCTGAGCCCGCTCGGCGTCGGGCAAGCCGCTGCGCGGGTCGGGGGCTCCGGCGGTCGCGTCTTCGAGACTCTGCAAAACCGTGAACTGTTCTGCCTCGGCGCCGGCCGACGCCAGTTCAGCCAACAAACCGGCCACCACCGTCGGGGCCGCGCTCGTTCGGGGCAGTACGGCAATCGTGATCCGGTCGCCGGGCACGGTGGCCTGGGTGATTCTGGGAAACTCCAGGGGGTTCTCCAGGGCCGCGCGTACGGCCGAGCTGGCCTCGACCGGCGGATCCAAGGCTCGGCCCCCCAACTCCCACATCGGCCGGCCCGGGGATTCGCCGAGCACGAACGATCGGTCGGTGCCATAGGCCACGGAAAAGGGCATTTTTGTCCCGGCAGTAGGGGGGCGCCCCAGCGTGCCAGGGCAGGAAATCGTCGTCTTGGAAGGCCGTCCGGATGATAGCCCTGCTTGCTGCCGAGCCGCAAGGAGTCGAGCTTTACGCAAATCGCCCGGTTCCCGATAATTCGCCAGCGCCCGGCTCAAGAGCCTGCACGGATGGAGCCCATCGCTTGCCGCGCGGAACCCGTCGCCGCCGAGCAACGCCCCACACGGAGTGAACGGATGCACCCGAGCACGAAAATCGCCCGGTTCGCCGAAGCCCCCTGGGCACTTGCCCTGGCGCTTTACCTCGTCGCTTGCGGAGGCTGTACCAAGTCGGGCGAATCGGGCGGGCCGGAGCCCGAAGTTCAAAACACCTCCGGCGGTGGAACCGCCGCCAGCGGCGCGGCGCCAGCCGACGACGATCCTCAGACGCCGCTCACCGGACGTCGCGTGCTTGAGCGAATGGTGGCCGCCTATCAATCGGCCACTAGCTACGCCGACGAAGGCGTGCTGCGGCACAAGGTGCAGTTGGGCGAAGACCGCGTCGACGAAGCCGCCGATTTTTCGCTCGCCTGGCAGCGCCCCGACCGATTGCGGATGCAGGTGTACCAGGCCAGCGTGGTCTGCGACGGAAAACAACTCTGGGCCACGCTGGCCGACTTGCCCGGCCAGGTGTTGGAACTCGACGCCCCCGAACAGCTTTCACTCGAAGCCCTGAGCGTCGATCCGACGCTCAGCAGCGTGCTGACGGGCGGAATCGCCGGTGGCTTGCCGGCGTTGGCCCTCTTGATGTCCGACAAGGCGCTCGATGCGTTCCTGCTCCAGGCCGACGAGCCCAGCCTGTTGCAGCCGGCCGAGTGGGACGGGCGCCCCTGTCATCGGGTCGTGATGCAGCGGCCCGATGGCGCGCTGGTGGCCTGGGTCGATCAAGAAAACTACTGCCTGCGCCGGCTCGATTATCCGACCGACGCCATGCGGAAGCAGTATGCCAACCAGGGCGAGGTGCGCGAACTGGAGCTGTGGGCCGACTTCCGCTCGGCACAGCTCAATCAATCGATTGACCCGAACGCGTTCCGCTTTGAAGCCCCGTCCGAGGCCCAGCGCGTCAAACGCCTGGTCATGGTTCCGCAGCCGCCGCCGCTCTCCGAGCTGTTGGGGAAGCGCATGCCCCCCTTTCGTTTCCAAGACCTGACGGGCAGGCCCGTCGACCTGGAAACCCTGGCGGGCAAAGTCTGCGTGCTCGATTTCTGGGCCACCTGGTGCGGCCCCTGCATGCAGAGCCTGCCCAACCTGAACAAGGCCTATCAGCGGTTCAAAGACGACGACCGGGTTCAGTTCCTCGCCGTGAGCATCGACGTTTCCCAGGTCGACAACGCCAAAGTGCAAGACACGTTCGTCCGCGCCGGGTTCGACATTCCGATCGTGCGCGATCTGGACCAGTTCGCGCGAACCGCCTTTGGCATTCAAGGCATTCCCAACCTGTTCGTGCTCGGCCCCGATGGAATCGTGCAGGACAACGAGATCGGCTTCAACCCCCGACTGGCCACCGAACTGCCCGAACGGTTGGAAAAGCTGCTCGCGGGCGAAGACATTTACCCCGACGCGGCGATGCGGTACGCCCAGCGGATGCACGACTACCGCCGCCAGTTCGACGAACAGCAACGGGCCGCGTTGGCCGAACCAGACGCCGTGCCCCAGGCCAAGATCGCCCCGGCCGCGCCCCCCAGCCAATTGCGGCTCGAGCGGCTGTGGAGCTTTACGGAGCTGAAACGGCCGGGAAATGTGCTCGTGGCCTCGCGCGACGCCGAACTCGATCGGCTCTGGGTAATCGAGGGCTTCAAGTCGGTGGCCGAGATCTCGGCGCGGGGCGAGAAAATAGCGATCCACCCACTCGACATTCCACGCGCTTCGGTCGTCAGCTACCTGAGAACCTGGCAGGCACCGGGCGGCAACCCGAACTTCTTGGGCTCGGCGTCGAACCAGGCTCTGCTGCACCTGTTCGACGCCAACTGGCAGCGCCAGTTCAGCTTTCCCGAGGGTGAAAACGCCGAACTGATGGATGCCCAGCCGATCGACCTCGACGGCGACGGCCAGGTGGAATTGGTGATTGGCTACTGGGGCGTGGTGGGCGTTCAAGCCATTACGCTCGAAGGTCAGCGGCTCTGGCAAAACCGCTCGATCGAAAATGTCTTCCGCATCGCCACGGCCCCTGCCGGCGGAGCGGGCCAGGCACGGGTGCTCTGCACGCACGGCGGCGGAACCATCCTGCCGATCGATGCCCAGGGCAACCCCCAGGATGAAATCGTGGTTCCCAATCGGTTCGTGCGGACGATCGCCAGCGCCGACCTGGACGGCAACGGCCAGGCCGACCTCTGCGGCCTGGTGATTACCAACTCGGCCCAGGAAGACGCGATCGGCATCGGGCTCGATGGCAGCGAACTTTGGACCTATACCCTGCCCGCGGGCGTACACGAAGAGCCGATCGAGCCGATTCAGTCGGGCAGGCTGCTCGACGAGCCCGGCGCGCAGTGGATTCTGGCGGCTGCCGACGGCTCGGTTCACATCTTGAACTCGCAGGGGCAGCTACTCGATCGCTTTGCCACCGGCAAGCGGCTCTGTGGCCTGGCGGCCACCCAGATCGACGGCGAGCCGGTCTTGATCCTCTCGACCAACGAAGGGGTCGAAGCCTGGGCCGTGCGCTGAGCCCTAAAACTCGGCTACCGGGGCGCCCCGGCCGCGCGGCCGACCAAAGCAACCCGCTCCCCGCCGCTCAGAGCCATTCGCGGGCCAGTGCGTACAACGGGCGCAGCGCAGGGCGATACATCCACTGGGCCAGGTAAAGCCAGTACAGCATCTTCGCGGCCAGGAGCGCCACCAGGCTAAGGCCCAGCAGCGACAGCGCCAGCCGCTCGGCGAGGCTAAACTTGAGGGCCGGATACGCGGTGCGGGGCGCACTGGGATCGAACCCGCGGCTGGTGATCGACGCGGCCAGAAGCCGCGCTCGCCGGAGCGACACCGCCAGCACCGGCTCGACGAGCGACAGCGATTCCCGCCAGCGACTCCACCGTGATCGCCGCGGCAAGCTTTGCCCGACGGTAACGCAACGCCACCGAGCATGCCAGGCGGCTCGCGTTTGTTGCCATTCCTCGGCCAGCACCGGCAAGAAGCGCAGCGCGGCGCTGACGGGCACCGACACCAAGGCGGGCACACGCAGCCAGGCCAACGCCACCAGCAACCGGTCGGGGCTGGTCGAGAGTGCCACGGCCAATCCAGTCCAAGCCACGCTCAGCAGACGGAGCGATTGTGTCAGGCCATAGGTAACTCCCTCGCGATAAAGGGCCAACCCCGGAAATTCACCAGCCAGCCAGCGCCCCGGGGGCACCAGGGTAACCAAGGGGGTGCGCGGTAGGTCCGCGTAGAACAGCGCCTGGCTCAAGACGGTGCCCCAGGCCGTCGCCAGCAGCAACAGGGCAATCCATCGCCAACGGACCCAGGAGATCCGTACGCCGGTCACCGTGGCGGCGCACAAACTCGCCAGCACGATCAGGGCCGGCAATCGATCGACCGCCACGCTCACGGCCGACACCCAGCCGATCCAGGCGAGCTTCAGCCGGGGGTCGCGGCGAGAGAACCAGCCCTCGTCGCGCTCAGACGGCAACCAGTCGCCGCGGCTCATGGCATCAGCTCCTGGGCCAATGCCTCGACCGTCGTACCCTGTAGTCCCAGTTCGTGGCGTAATTGCCAAAGCGGCGGTCTGCGCATGCCTGCCAGGCTCAGCAGGCCATCGTCGGCCAACAGCTCGCTCGGCGTGCAGTCGGCGGCCAGACGCCCTTCGGCCAACACCCACACCCGGTCGGCCCAGCGCAGCACGCGGCTCAAATCATGAGTCGAAAACACCAGGGTTCGTTCCCTCGGCTCGCGGCGAACGTAGTCAACCAGGCCGCCCAACACGCGGTCCACCTGGTCCGGGTCCTGCCCCGTGGTGGGTTCGTCGGCCAGCAGCAAACAGGGGGCAAGGCCCAAGACCGCGGCCACCGCCGCCCGCAACCGCTGGCCCTGACTGAGCGACAGCGGAGGCTTCTCCAAGTGCTCCTGCAACCGAAACTGGGAAGCCACGGTTTCTACCCACTGGCCGACTTCGGCAGCCGACCCTCCGCGATGGCGCGGCCCCCAGGCCAACTCGTCGCGGACCGTGGCTCCCGAAAGCATCAGATCGGGGTTCTGCAGAATCATGGCCCGAGAGATCGAACGACCGGGGCCTTCCAAAATTCGTCCCAAGCTGGGCGCGGTCGTACCTGCCAGCACCCAAAGCAAGGTCGACTTCCCGGCCCCGTTCGGTCCAACCAAGGCCAACGACTGGCCGGCCCAAAGGATCCCGGTCAGGTTCCGCCACACCAAACTCGCGCCGGCGGAATACCCGTGGCCTAAATCGTCGAGCAGTACCAGGGGAAGCATGTGCCGGTCGCCGATCGGCTGCCTGCCCTGGCTGGCGTCGCGCTCAACGCTGGGAGCCGCGCATGTCGGGCCAAACGCCGCCGCGCGGTCGGTAACCTCGCGGGCCCCGGTTGCTGAAGCGGGCTCGTCGGACAAACCGCTTCGAAAGCTGGCGACGCTCCGCCAGGGGGGTTGGCCGACTCGCAGCGCCAGCTCGGTGAGCTGCGGAACGGCCAATCCGGCTCGAAGCAGCGCCTGGCACCAGGCTGACTCGCCGCCGGTTAATGGGCAATCGGCCTGCAGCCTTCCCCGCTCGAGCACCAGCAAGCGGTCGGCCCGGGCCGTCGCCTCGTCGAGCCGGTGCTCGCTCATTACGATGGTCCAGCCCTGAGCCCGAAGCACGTCGAGCTCGTCGAGCAATTGCCGACTGGAGGGCCCATCGAGCTGGCTGAGTGGTTCGTCGAGCACCAGCACCCGCGGCCGCAGAGCGCCCAGCGCTGCCAACAACAGCCGTTGCCGCTGTCCGCCCGAGAGGCGTTGCGGATGCCAACCCCGGGCATTCAGCAAACCCCAGCGCGCGAGCGAGTCGTGGACCCGGCGGTCGATTTCCTCAGCGGCCATCCCTAGGTTGGCGCAGCCAAAGGCCACTTCGGCCTCGACCGAAGCGGTACAGAGCTGGTCGTCGGGAAGCTGCAGGACCAGGCCGGCCAGGTTTGCCAACTCGGCCGGACGACAGGTGTGGACGTCGCGTCCCTCGACGCTCACCCGCCCTTCGAGCTGGCCCCGGGTAATCCGCCCGGCCAGGCCCGCCAGGGCCCAAAGCAAGGTCGACTTGCCCGACCCGGTGGGGCCTGTTACCAGGGTCCAACTACCCGCGGCCAGTTCGAGCGATACCTCGTGCAGCGCGCACTCAGTCGCCCCGGCGTACGTCCACGACAAGCGCTGGGCAACCAGGGCCGGGCTCACGCCACGCTCCTTTGCAGTCGCTGCCCCAGCCGTGCTCCCCAGGCCGCGCCGACAGCCCCGTAGAGTAGCCCGGTAACCAAGGTCATCAGCGCCAGGTACCAGGCCGCGAAGTACAGCCGATAAAGCACTTGCTGGAGCGCGTACTGGGTAAGCAGAGTCAGTGCATTGGCCATCCCCAGGGCGGCCGCCAAGCGCCAGGCCGCACCCCAGCCCGAGGGCAACGGCGCGCGGGCGCGCCGCGCCGGCCAGGTAACTCCGGCCAAGAGCAAGCAGGATTCGCCCCAGGCCACGCCCACGGTTACAAACAACAAGTCGACCAATCCCAACTGACCCGAGAAGACTGCGTTGAGCGTGAAAACCGCCAGGCTCAACACGGTCCAAGTGCCCGGCCGGGGCAACAGCACCACGGTGGCCGCCATCAGCCCGGTAAGCACCCCCTCGCTGACCAGACCGGTTACCAGGTGGGAGAAAGGTCCTAGAAAGCCGGCCAATAGGTCGCCGGCCAGGCGTGAAGCCAGCGAAATCACGAATTGCAGACCGGCCATCAGACCAATCGTGGCGAGTGCGTCGCTGGCCAGCCGGCGCGAGAGCCAGGCCAGCCAGAGCGCACCCGCTGCCCAGGCGAGGGGAGCAGCCAGGAGCGTTCCGCCACCCAGCGCGGCCGCCCAACTTCCCAGGCGGATCACTCGCAGCGGCTGGTCGATCTCGCGCACCGGTCGCAGGGCTCCCAGGGCAAAAACGCGAATCCGCCTTCGGTAATGCCCCGGAGGGGTGTCGGCATCGAGGTAAACCGGCAGCCGCACCGATGCGGTCTGGCCGCCGCCGATTTGCAGCCACTGCTGCACCGCGGCCCCGCCGCGAGGCGCCAGCCAGGCCGGGGGACCAAACTTGGAAAGGGCTTCGTCCCGCTCGGGCAGCGTCACGTCGGCTTCCACCAGTAGATTCAGCGCGGCCGCGCCGCGATTCTCCAGTTCGACCGCCTGCCAAGCCCTGGGCTCATGTGGGTTGGCCAACTGCCAGGCCCCCGGCCACCACTTGCGCATCCAGGAAAAGCCTGCGCTCGGTTGCATGAGAGTACCGCTGGGCTGCGTCCAATCGCGCTGGCCAGTGGAATCGACCGGCAGGGTCACTCCGCGGACGACGAGCGCTTGCTCGAGCTGTTCGGCGCTGGCTGGCACCACTTCGAGCCGAGCCGCGACGCTGCGCGCGGTTGCGGGGCGCTGGGAACCCAGCTCGGCAGGCCACCAGGCGAATCGCAGGGGAAGGACCACCGGCCGGCGCGGGGCGGGCAGCGTCCATTGCCGCTGGCGATAATCGGCAGCCAGGCTGGTTTCATCCGACCAGCTCCCGGCGAGCGGTTCGCCCGTGGGGCGAGCGTTCTCGGCGCGGTCGTGGTCGATCTTCCACTCGGCCGGCCAATCGATCTGCCATTGCCAGCGTGTGGCCACTTGTTGGCGCTGCTGCACGATCAGACTCAGCGCGAATCGACCGTCGGCCGGTACCGCGACCCGGCGGGTCTGGCCATCGCCCAGCGTCCAGGAATCCTGCCCCGCCGGCAGTTCCAGGCTCGCGCGGACCGGGCTCGTCTCGGCTTCGAGTTGAAACCCGATCTCGGCGCTCTGGTTTCGATCCCCCGCGGCGGTGTAGAGTCGGGCGCGATAACGGCCTGGCCCTGGCCAGGCCAGGGTCCAGGCAAACCTTGGTTGGGTGCCCAGGGCGCGGAGTTGGACCACGGGCTGTCCGTCGGCCGTTTCCACCGCCACTCGATCGAGCGGCCGCGGCCGGTCGAACTCCACGACAAGTTCATCAGGAGTTGCCGTTACGCGCGGCGCGGCAGCCGGCTCCGTCGCTGGCTGGCCGCAGCCCACCACCGCCGCGAGCAGCCAACCCGCAAAGCAGGCCACGCTTCCGATCGTAAGCCGGGTGGGCATTTCTGGGGCGCGCGGTCGCTCGCCCGTCGACCCCCAGCAGGCTGACCGATCGCCCATCAATGCACCACGTGCACCTGATAGGTGCCGTAAACGTCGCGTCCGTCGGGGGTCGGGGCGGGCGATTCGACCAGCGCGGCCCAGAGGCCATCTTCGCTCAGATCGGCCTGGAACAAAGGGGGACCGAGCGTCGGGTAATAATAGGCCAACCGCTCCACGCCACCCCCCGCATGCTGCAAGTCGAATAGCAGCGCCCCCAGCGGGCTTGGCTCTGAGCCCGACGGTAACTCGCGAGCCGCCACCAGCAGCCAGCGCGAACCGCCGGGCGATGCTGCGCGATCGGGCCACTGTCCTCCCAAGGCGTACACGCCGCTGAACCGCCAGAGTGGCGTTCCCTGTCGATCGAATACCGCCAAGGTGTTGGCGCCACGGTGCGCGGCGGGCGCTCGAACCGCCGCCTGCGCATGGGAGAAAGGAATATGGGCATTCTGGGTTTGCAGCAGCAGTTGGCTGCCGGCAAACCGCGCGTAGCTCACCGCCGCCACCACCGGGGTACCGCTCAGGCGCCGCGGGGTACCCAGCGGCAGTTCCTCCAGGGGCTCGAGTCGCCCCGCGGCAAGGTCGTACAACCATCCACGCCCGTCGGCCAGCCCGACGGCGGCTCGCGTGGCGTCGTCAGATATTGCCAGGGAATCCCAGGCCTCGACCCGGTCAAACTCGGGCACCAGCGGAGCAATCGGCCGCCGGTCGAGCAGTTGCCCCGTGGCACCATCGATCAGGTGCAAACTCCCGACCTGGGCCTCGGGCGAGGGCTCGGCTGCTTGCGATTGGTGCGGAAGCACGATCACGCGCGTCGCGGCGCGGTCGGTTCCCAACGAGGTAAACGTAGCCGGTGCCGCTCCCCGGACGGGAAATTGCCAGTGCTTCTGTCCCGATGGGCTATAGCAAGCCACCAGAGAGCGATTGCGTAAGTGGCCGTCGGAAGCCGTCCAGCTATGCACCGCGGCGACGAGCAGGCGGCCATCGTCGGCTACTTCCAGATCGAAGATGCCCGGCAGCGTATAAACTCCGAACCGATCGTCGGCGGGGGGCCGACTGGTTTCGATTTGGTCCGCCAGGCGAACTCGCCAAACCCAGCGCGGCAGCAGTCCCCCGCCAGCCGTACCACCCAGTTCCATCGCCCCCAGAAAGGCGTCGGGGCTTTGTTCCCCCACGTACAGCGTGCGACCATCGGGGGCCCAGGCCAGGGTTTTGACCCAACCCTCGGCCAATCGCTCGGCGTATACCGTTCGACCGCTCGGGATCTCGATGATCCGCAACCAGCGGCCAAACGAGCCGACCGCCAGGTGGGTTCCGCTGCGGTTGAACTTGACGACCGCATCGGGCCAGGTGCCCCCGAGCGCGGCGGCGGCAACGTCTTCCAGCGGAAATTGAAAAAGCGCCACTGGCTCGGGCCGCCAGGGCGCAACCAAGGTAGACTCCCGGGCCGGCTCGCTCCCGCGGCTGGTGGACGATACGAGCCGATAGTTTTGTCCTGGCTGCCACTGAAAGGCCAAGAGGGTCCGCGCGGCGTTGAGCGCTACCGCCCGGCACTCCACGCGTTTACCGTCCCGCCAAATCTGGGCCTGTCGCAGCGTTGCCGGCACCACCAGCCCGCCGCGAGCCCAAACGAGGCCGGAATCCCGCCCCGGGGGTACATCGGCGGCGCGGATACCGCCGAGTGCCACGCCCAGCGCCGCCACTGGTAACAACACCGTCCACAGTCGCCACCCAGGGGCCGGCAAGCCAGCGACCCCTGGCCCGCGTCGCGATGCGGTTTCACCGCAGCCCATGGTTGACATTCTCAGGTCCGAGGGCACGCAGGGGGTCTTCGCCGCGCAAAGAGCGCTGGGCCGCGATCAGGTTGGCCCGCGGCCGCCCCCCATTCTAAGAGGTGGCAGCGCCCCTTGGGAGCGTCGCCAGGGCAGGGTCCGAGGGCGACTCCCCCCGTCTCGCGCGCCATCCGATGGGAAGGCCGAGGCAAAAAAAGGGGCGACCCGAATCGACTTCGGATCGCCCCCGGGGCAATTTAGCCAAGCAGATTTTGCCGACGGCGAAAATCGGCCAATCAGGCCGAGATCGTCCGAAAGCGCGTCACGGCCGATTAATAGCGCGAATAGCCGCCACCACCGCCGCCACCGCCACGGCGACCGCCTCCGCCACCACCACCGCCACCGCCGTAGCCGCCACGACCACCGCCACCCCGGTCCTCACGAGGACGGGCCTCGTTCACGGTCAGGTTGCGGCCATCGTGCTCGGTCTCGTGCAGACCGTTAATGGCTTCTTGGGCAGCGTGGTCATCGGCCATTTCGACAAAGCCGAATCCCTTGCTGCGGCGCGTTTCGCGGTCTTGCACCACCTCGGCACTTTGCACGGTGCCAAAGCGGCTGAAGAGGGCCTCCAAATCGGCGCTCGTCATCTTGTAATTCAAGTTCCCGACGTACAGCTTCTTCCCCATGGGGCGCTGTCTCCGCTCTACGAATAATTCTCGACCCCATAGTTGCTTCTGGGTCGACTCGAAGGGACCAGGCGTGGTGGTCCGCCAAGTAGGAGAGGCGATCGATAGGAGCAGCGAGCTGGATTTATTAAACCAGGGCGACAGCGTACATCGTCAATCCAACTGCCCCGTAGTTTACCAGCTTTGTCGCCCACCGCTAGGGGGTAGCGGGAATCGCTCAACCGCCTGGGTTTCGCGCCAAATCGGTTCCGCTTAACCCCGCCCGGCGAGCAAATCCCCCTTATTTTGCTGAGCGCCGGCGGTTTTTTGAGCACGCCCCTTTCGGCAGTGCCCTCGCCGGGGCGCTCGCCTCCTGGCGCGAATTTCTCAGGCGGGCGAGTGCGCGCCGGGGGGCCGGCCCCCAAAAAACTCCTGCCCTCCCGGTGCCAGGGCGCCCGTCCTGGCTGGAAGCCTTGGCTGGCCGGCTAGCCGCCGATAATTCGCGTGGCTTCTTCTTCGACCAGGGGGGTCGGGGCCCTGGTGCTTCGCACCTCGACCCGCAAGCGTATCTCGCCCACCCGATCGGCCCGGACCCGCACCTGGTAGCGCAACCGCTCTCCGGCCCGCACTTCGGCGATCGGCTCGAAGAGAATCTGTTTGCCTTGAATGTTGAATCGACCGGGCCCACTGGCTCCGCTGGTCCCCACCGGTAGTGGCGTCATCTGGTCGGGCACGGTAACCACAACCGCCACGTTGGTATCGCTGGTCGAGCCGGCATTTCGGACCAGGATCTCATAGGTCAATTCCTTTCCGGTTTCGACCGGGTCGCGCAAGTCGGTCACCGACAATTCCAGTGCCGCGGGCGTGGTGCCCACCTCCAGACAGGCTTCGCCGTCGGCGCGGCCTCCGGCGTCGGCGGTAACGGTTACCCGGTTACAGGTGCGGGCGGCCGGCTGCAAGCAACGGCACTCGACCTGCAGCCGCATGGTCTTGCCGGCCGGCAAGCTCGGCAGGTTCCAAATGATGTTCGCTCCCACCGAATCGGCGCCGCTGGTTGCCTGAACCGGCTGCAGGGCAGGGTCGTAATTGTCGGCCACCTTCAGGTTGCTGATCGGCGTTTGGCCCAGGTTGGTCACGTCGATATTGAACAGCACCGTTTCGCCCACGGCCGCCCTGGCGGGGCCGGTCTTTTTCACGGCCAGTTGCGCAGGTCCGCCGCGCTGCGGCTCGAATACCGTTACACAGGCCTCGGCCGTGCCGCGCAGCCCGCCGCCGGCCCGGGCTTCGACCCGATTGCACTGCTGACCCGCCTGGGTCGCGCGGAACGTTACTTGCACCCGCTGACTTTGCCCCGGACCCAGATCCTCCAAGTCGCGTTCGATCGGGCTGCCAGAAATCTCGTGCTGCAGGCCCGTATCGAACCGATCGACCAGCAGCAAGCCCGTGGCCGCCTGCCCGCTGCGATTCGTGATCAAGACGTCGAAGGTCACCTGCTCGCCGACCAGCGCCTGGGGAGGCCCGGTCACCTGCACGTCGAGCGCCCCCGACTGAACCGTGGTGGTAACGCAGTTCTGCGCGGTGCGACCGTCCGAAGTGCGCGCATTGGCGCAGTATTGGAAGCCACCTTCCCGGTCTACCCGGTAGTTGGCGTCGACCGCCAGCGTTTGGCCGGGGGCCAGGCTGCCGAGCCGCCACTCGGTGCGGCCCGAGGAGGGTTGGCCCGCGGGGTTGCTGCCGAGGAAGCTCAGCCCCTGGGCGGCGGCGTCGGTCACCACCACGTCGCGGGCTTCGACGGTACCGGGATTGGTCACCTCGATGCGGTAGGTAACGGTGCTTCCCAGGCTGGCCTCGACCGGCCCGGCAATCCGCAGCGCCAGATCCTGGGGGGCAGTCCAGGTCTTGGTGGTGCTACCCACGGCCAGCACCAACCGATCGCCCACGCCGTTCATGCCGGCCGGTCGAATTACTTGCACGGTAATATTGTTGGTGCCCGGCGACGGCGCCTGCTGGTTGAGCGTTACGTTGGCCTGTCCCAGCTCGTCGGTCGGCACTTCGATGACCTGTACCAGGTCCGGACCGAAACCTGCCGGGGGGCCCCCCGAGATCTCGTACCGCACCCGCCAACCGACGATCGGGCTCTGATTCGACGCCCGCACCAGCGTCGTCGTGAGCGTGTGCTGGGTACCCGCGGGGTTAATCGAGGCCGGCGGAAAATACCAGCGGGCATCGACCCAGTCGATCGTGGCGGTCCGCTGCCGCGAATCCCAACCGTACACATCCTTGGCCAGGGCGGTTACGTAACTGGTCCCTTCGATCGGTGAAGAAACGCTGGCCCAGGCCTGGCCCCGCAGCACGGAAACGTCGTCGCTCGGCTCGGGCGTGCCACGGGTGAGCGTAATGTATTTCTTCGAGGTGCGGCTGATGAGGTAGGTGTTGTCCACCTTGCGGGGTCGGTCCTCGTTCCCAAAAACCTCCTCGAAGGTGCCGCCCGGCGAGGTGGTCACGAAATGGCCGACCGCCCCCGGGGGCAACGACCACTCGACCGTTTCCCCGGCCAGCAAGGTGCCGTTGGTGCCGCAAACGCCAGCCAGCACGATCACTTCGGCCCCGACCGGGGCCACGATTCGCTCGGGGCACAACTTCACATAGGCATCGTACCGCGGGTAAAGGCAGCCGGGGTCGGCCTTGAATTCCTTCGGGGGCCGGTTGGCGAAAAGGTGCTTGCCGCTGGGGTCGATGCCGTAGCCGGTGAAGGTGCGGCAGCCCGGCAGACACACCACGGCCAGGGCCACGACCAGCAGGGTCGGCGCCACAGCAGCTCGGCGTTCCGTGGATGCCCCGTGCATCGGCCAATTTACCCGGTGAAGCGGTTCCAAGCGGTGCCCCCGGCGAACTCGGCTCACTCGGCCGTCTTCGCCGGGTACCTCTTGCCCAAGCCGCGCGCAGCAGCGCCGCCGGCAGGGTCTCCCCTGTGGGAAAACTACCACCCAACCGGCACGCTTGTGGCAAAAACGCCACATCCGACGAGGTGAAAAGGCCACGTGCCGGGGGAAGAATTCCGGTTATCGCGGTGGCGCGGGGGAGGGTGGCGCGGGAGAGGGCGGCGCGGGCCAGGATCCCGGTCCCGCCCGAAGCGGAGCGATCGGCCGTCGTTTGAGCCCGACGACCGACCGCCCAAGCAGAGCGCCGCCGCGCTCGGCGTTAGTTCTGTGCGGCGCCGCCCGTCGCCTGAACGAGCGCTTCCTGCATCTTCTTGGCGTCTTCGCGGTTGGCAAATGGGCCGGTCGCCGCCAGGGCGGCATCCAAGAACCGCTTGATGTTCTCGCCGCGGCCCAGGTCCTTGGAAAGCCGGGCCATGTAGTAGGCGTTGTCCGCGTTCAGCCGGCCGCTGGCCGACGCCGCCTGCATGAGCTGGGCCGCCTCGTTCAGCCGACCCGAGCGGTAGTAGACCCAACCCAGGGTCCAGGCAGCCTCGACATTCTGCTGGTTATTGCGGGCATTGAGCTCTGCCAGCTCCAGGGCTCGACGGCGTTTGGCTTCGTCCTTGCTGTCGATGAGCACCAGGGCCAGTTGGTCGGTCGCGGTGAAGTTGCTGGGGTCCTGCAGTTTGGCCGAATCGAGCAGCCGCTCGGCTTCTTCCAAATTGCTCATGTAGCGAGCCACCACGCCTTGCAGAATCTTGGCCTCCAGTGAATTGGGGTCGATTTCGGCCGCCTTGTCGGCGTGTTCCTTGGCCATGGCCAACTGGTCGGTTTCCCAAGCCCACTGGGCCACGCCCAGACGCACCTGAAGGTTGTCGGGCAATTTGCTCACCGCGAACTTGGCCCACTTGGCGGCGTCGTTCCGATTGCCACTTTGCTCAAAGAGCCGCATCATGGTCACGGGGTAGGGCGCCAGCTTGTCACTCTTATTAGTGGCCGCCTCGAGCTCTTTCACCGCGTCTTTCGGGTCGCTGGGATTCAGCCGGAAGAGCACCACCCCCTTGCGATGATGGGCCAGGGCGTTCTCCGGATCGAGCGCCAACCAGGCGTCGAGCCGGTCCTTGGCCAACTGCCAGTTCTGTCGCGCCTCGGCAATCGAAGCCAGGCCCGCCAGGCAGCGGGCTTGCAGGTTCTTCTTGCGCTTGGCGTCGCCGGCGAATGCGTTGGCCAGCTCTTCGGCCTTGGCAAACAGCAGCGAGCTTTCCAGCACCCGGCCGCTGGTAAACGCCAGGTCGCCCAGCAAGATGTAGGCCTCCGGGTCATCGGGGGTTTCGGCTCCGGCTTGCTCCAATTGAGCCTGGCCGGCCAGGGCCTGCCCGGCGGCGAAATGCAGTCGTGCCAGGAGCGTGCGCGCGGGCGGCAGGTCGGAATACTTGGCGGTCGCCGCGTTGAGCGCTTCGAGCGCCCCGGCGAAATCGCGCGATTGGAACTTGCCGATCGCCTGCGTCAATTCTTCGCGGTCCGACAGATTCTCGCAGTCCAGACCCGCAAACACCTGATCCGCAGTCGGCCGGTTCTGGGCCTCGGCAGCGCGGCTGCCGAGCAGCCCCGCGGCGGCGACGGCCCACACCAGCAGCCACCGGGTTCCGGGCGCAACGCCCACCGTCGCACGAGATCTATGCATCGAACTACCCCGATTCGCTCAAGGAAAAAGGCTCACGCCCGCATCTCATTCGCTCGAAGTTGAGCGACGGATCGCGCGCAACCTTGCTCAGCACACCCGCCCCCGCGGCCGGGAACCCTCGGTCCCCCTCAGCCCGCTACCAATAGTGTAATGTGCCAGATCACACGGCAGTGTCAAACCCGGCGAGGGCCCCCGCGGCCGCCCACCGAACCCGGGACGCGCTCGGGCGACGGTCGCCCAGATCGTAGCGGCGGTCAGCCACACCCCTGACCTCAGCCCGCCTCCGCCGGGGATCGCCCGGCGGGCTCCCGCCACAAGGGGCGTTTAACGGCGGAAATTGGCGAAAATGCCCGTGGCATACCAAACGCCGTTGTGGCCGCGACGCATGTCGTAGCCAAACACCGCGTGCCGCGCACGGACCGCGCTCCAGTGGCCCGGCGAAAGCCGCCAGCAGCGGACGCATTCCACGGCCGCCTCGACCAGCGTTTCCCCCGGCCAACTCTCGGCACAAACCTCTTGCGAAGCCGCGCCCTCGGACAGGCGGGCATTGATCCGATGGAACCGGGTCTCCCAGCTATGGTGCCCCTGCAGCCGGATGTCGGCCTGGTGCTGGGAATGGTGAAAGGCCTCGTCGGCCAACACCGGGTGCAGTTGGCCCTCGGTGCTCTGGGGGGCATCGGGATGCGTGCGGACCGCGAATATCAGCGTCCGCTGGGTCAGCGTTCCCTCGGGAAGCTCGAGAATCACCCGCACCGCCTCGGGGCGGTAGTAATGCCCGGGGGTAAACGGAAACGAGCTGACGACCCTTCCGTACAGGTCGCTCTGGCGGGTTCGGTAGTCGATGATCGCCAGTCCTGGCCGTCCCAACATTTCCCTGAATGCCGGGTGCTGAAGCACGACCACGCGTTGCCCTCTAACTTGAATCTCTGCATCCACCGCAAGCCGGACCAGCACGAACTGGTCTAACCGAGCCCGTACCCCGGGGTCTGCAAGCGTGATCGATTCAAAGGCCCGCCGCCCCGCATCGCCGGGCGCATCGTTCCCGCTCGGGACAAAATGCACCAAGAGCGGCCTCCGCCCCAAGCGTGCCCGGGTTGTCGCTTCGGCGTAGTCGGTGTGCCAGGCCAGTTCGGGGGCAGGAGGTGTGCTGAAATGACGGATCATATCGACCGTCGCCCAGGGGCTTCCCATGGCATACCAAACGCAGACCAGTCCCAGGCAGTTCATCGTCGCACTCTCCAAGGGGCCAACGGCTAGCTTCCCCCGGGGCGGGATCGCTCCCGTGGGCCAAGGGGGACCATCCTCAATTCAAAACCGGCACTTGGTGGGGCCGCCGGGGCCAAAGCTCCGCGCGGTGGGTGGCAGGCACTGGGCATGCGCGGCGCTGGGTGCCGCGTTCCGGGAAGGACAACCGTTGCCGGCTGCGCCGCTTCGAACGGCACGTCCGCGGTCGAACCTCCGACGGCAGGCCGGAAAGTCATGGCCGGTTTAACAGGTGCTGTCGCTGCCTTCAACCGTCCATTCGTGGGGTATACCACCCGATAGGGCGGTCCGTTCGTAGCCCGTAGATTGCCGAAGTGCTATAACTTCTCGGCGTCGCAGGACACACGCAGCGGGGCGTTTTCGTTAGCGGCAAGGGAGTTCTGTCGCATGCGTGGACGAACATGGGCCGGTGTCGGCCTCTGGCATTTCGCCCTAATCTCTAATTTCACAGCTACTTGCGTTGCCGCATCGGCCACCTCGCCGCTTTCCCTGGCGGTGGCCGCCGTCGAGAAACAGCTCGGATCGGGCGAGAACGGCCAGGGCTGGCGCAGGTTCCTGGGCCTCGACCAGCTCCAATCGGCGATGTCCGGCGGCAAGCCGCTGGATCCGCTCCTGGTGGGCCATGTATTGCGGCGCCTGTCGAGTGGCGAACCCGGGCTCGACACCCCGGAGTTTTCGGCGCTTCGCCGAGCGCTCGAATCCGACCTCAATCAACAGGCAGAGCTGGCCGATCAACTGCCGGCGCTGGTACGGGGCGCCCGGGAACAGTTCTCCCCGGTCACAGGCACCGAGTTGAGCCGAGCGCGTCGCCGCCTTAGCGCGGCCGTGGCTCGCCTGGACCGGTTTCTTGCCTCGAGCGAGCGCGGAGGCGCTTGGCGGCGATTCCTCGGGTGGCAGGAACTGTCGGCCGAGTCGGCCGCCGGCGGAAGCGAATCCCCCTCCGCCGCGGGCCCCCTAGCCGAGCTGCGGCGGCGGTTTACCAGCGGGTATCGTGGGCTGGAACTTCCTGAGTTTGCCCACGTGGAGCGGGCGCTTGACCAGCTCATGCGCCAAGCGCGCCTGGCCGGCGACGCCAAGGCCCCCGAGCGTTACGTAACGCTGGTCGACGCCCTGGCCCAACGCATCGAGCGCTGGCAAACCCGTCGCGACGAGGCCCGCGCCGAGCTGCGCGATATCGGCCGGGTGCTCGGCTGGCTGGAAGACCATGGCCAGGCCGTTGACCTGGTCCCCGTGGTACGAGCCCGCTTGTCGCACCCGAACCTGTTCGCACTGGTATCGTCCGACGTGGTTCGACACGCCGTGCAGCGCGATGTCAGCCGCACCACGCGAATTGCCGATTGCATTCTGGGGACCAGCATTCGGGGAGTGGGCCAGACCCAGGGAACCGTACAAGTGGTCCTGGCTCCCGATCCTCGGCGTGCCACCTTCGACGCGATCTTTACCGGCACAACGCGAACAAACACCTCGGGGGTCAATGGCCCGGCTTTAATTCGGGCGCGCGGTCAGACCCAGATTCAGGCTACCAAACGAATGCGGTTCGACGTGGCGGGCATGACCACCCTTCCCACCGTGGCCCACGCCCGAACCCGCACCCAGATCACCGGCATCGGCTCAACCGCCCCCGGGTTGCGAGGCCGACTGGTAACGCGCATTGCCCGCAAACGAGCGGCCAAGAGCAAGGGGCAGGCCGAGGCGATCGGCTCCCGCAAAGCCGAGCGGCAATTCAGCTCGCAGTTCGACTCCGAGGCGGTGGCGCTCTTGGACAAAGCCAACGATACCTATTTCACCCGGCTGCGGCGCCCGCTCTTCGAGCGACAACAGTTTCCAGAACGGTTGGAATTCACCACCACCAGCCAACGGGTTCGGGTGCTCGCCCTGCAGGCCAACCACAACCAGCTGGCCGCGCAAACGCCTCCGCCACCACTCACCGGCCAGCCCACCTTGGCCGTGCAGATTCACGAGTCGGCCATCAACAACACCACCTTCGGGCTGTTTGCCGGCGAAACCCTGACCCAGGAGCGCATGGAAGAGCTGGCCGTGGAACTTCTGGGCCGCGTGCCCGAGGAGCTCAAGACCGAGTCGGACCAGGAGCCCTGGTCGATCACCTTCGACGCCCTGGAGCCGGTCGTCGTGCGATTCGACGAGACCGGCCTGGAAATCACGGTCAAAGGAACTCGCTATACCTCGGGCGACGGGCGCTACGGCGCGATGAACGTAACCGGCCGATACCAATTTGCCGAGGCACCCTCGGGCTGGGTGCTGCGGCGCAACGAGGAACTCGAAATCCTGCCCCCCGGCTTCGTTCCCGGTGAGCAGCGCTTGGGCTTGCGGCAAACCACCCTGCGAAACCTGCTCAAGCGGCGATTCGGAAAGCTGTTTCAGCCTGAGATTCAGATCGATGGCTTCGTCCTGCCCGAGGCCCTCCGCAAGGCGGGCACCTTCTACCACACGCAGCACCACCTGGGCGGCGGCTGGTTGGTCTTGGGGTGGCGAAACGACCCGACCAAACTACCGGCAGAACCGGCCGTGGCCGTGGCTTCGATCGTGCCGCGATGGCAGCTTGAAGTACGCGAATCGTCCGCCGCCCCACCGCGAGACGCTCCGGCTCCCTGAGAGGCAATCGGGCCGCCAAGCAGCGGGCGGCCAGACGGCGCTGCCCGGAAACCAATCCCCGAAGGCTTGAATTTCGCTCGGGCCCCCGGCTACGTCGGCGGCCATCGGGACCCCCGGGGGGATAGCCGGCAACGGTGGGTTTGCGGTAGCTTACACCCCCGCCGCTAGGAGGAGGGTGCCATCGCCGCATACCCGCAGCCCTGGCGGAATTCTGGACCGGAGATTGGGCCATGGCCGAGCCGACCCAGTTCGTAGAGATTCAGTTCGATTGCTTGCCCTTGCGCAGCGTGACCCGGCTCGACATTCCGCTCGACGCCTCGCCCAAGTTCCGGGCTCGTTGCGAGCGCATCAAACAAGCCCTGGAGCACCACGGCACCCACAACACCTATTACTTGCACAACGCTCGGTGCGTCTTTCACCTGACCAACGACCCGGATCAGGGCATGATCGAGTTTCAATTCGAGGGGACGGCGCTAACCGACCCGGAAGATACGCAGACCCGGAGCTGCGATCTGACGGTTGAATTGATCCGTGAAACCTGCGACTGGCTCACCCAGCCCGTGGTCCAGTGGTTCCAAGAAACGGTGGCGCACTCGGTACGTGTCGAGTTCGACCGTTACATCCGGGCCGGCGATCTGGCTCAAACCGTTCGCCGCATCGAAGCACTCGCGCAGCAAGCCGATCAGCAGGGCGGCTACCTGGGAATGTACCTGTAGCGGCCTGTCGGAAAGCGTGCCCGGAGCGCGATTCGACCTCGCCGGGGGTGCCGCCAGGCTCGGCGCCGCACAGTGGCCCGGCAGCCCTGCTGGGGCGCGGCCGGTTTCGAACCGGATTCGCCCCTTTTTCCAGGTGGGCGCTCACACCGCGTCCTGTAACTGGCTTATCCCCCTCGGCCAGGATGGCGTCCGAAACCCCTGCCAGGAGGTAGTTGTGTCTACCCCGCAGCTTGCCTGATTGGCGAAACTTGCCGGGGCCGACCTGCGACCCGGCGCGGCGGGAAATCTGGGTGGTTTGGGGTCGGTCTTCCGGTCGGGGGGAGCCTGCCGATCGCAGGGATTCTCGGAAGTTTTCCGGTTAGGCGGTCGATATCAAGGCTGCCGATTTCCGCATCTGGGCGGCTGCGCCGTCAGCAGGCGCTGGCGATCCACCTTCCGAGGAATTGAGAGTCTATGAGCCGGCCAATTCAACGACTCGGTCTCGTGCTGGCGCTCTTGGCCACATTGATCACCGGTTGCCACCCGGCGAAGCCGTTCTACTTCTTCGAGTCGGGCGACATGTCGTACTACAAGGGCGTGGCGACCGAGATCGAGTACCCGGATGTGGAATCGAACACGCTCGCCGAGGTTGAAGGCGCGCTGCCGCCGATGACCGTGCGCAATAACGAGCCTCACGAGATCTGGGACCTGACGCTCGAAGAGGCCGTGCAGAACACGCTCTATAACAGCAAGGCCATGCGAACCCTGGGCGGGCAGGTCCAGGTAACCGCCAGCCGGCTGCTGACATCGCCCGACGGCGTGCAAACCATTTACGACCCCGCGGTCATCGAAAGCAATCCGCGAACGGGCGTGGAGGGCGCGCTCAGCGCGTTCGATGCCCAGTTCTCGACCAGCATGTTCTGGGAACGCAACGAGCGGCCGCAGAACGTGGCCGGCTTTTTCACCGGCTTCCTGGCCCCCGACTTCCGCCAGGACCTGGGCACCTTCCAATCTGAAATCCGCAAAACCGCGGCCACGGGCGGTCAGTTCTTCCTCCGCAACAACACCCGGTACGAGTACAACAACAATCCCGCGAACTTGTTCCCCAGTGCCTGGAATACCAACTTCGAGGCCGAATTCCGCCACCCCTTGTTGCAAGGAGCGGGCGTTCAGTTCAACCGCATCGCGGGGCCCAACGCCACGCCGGGTTCATTTACCTTTGGCTTCGGCAATGGCGTGATCCTGGCTCGGATCAACGAAGACATTGCGCTGTCGAACTTTGAAATCGCGATCCGCAACCTGGTCAACGACGTCGAGCTGTCGTACTGGGAACTGTACTTCGCCTACCGCAACCTGGACACGCTGATCGCGGGCCGCGATTTCGCCCTGCAAACCTGGCGCAAGGTATACGCCCTGTACGTGGTGGGTGGCGAAGGGGGCCGCGCCGAGCAGGAAGCCCAGGCCCGCGAACAGTACTACCTGTTCGTCGAGCAGGTGCATAGCGCTCTGAATAACCTGTACAACGTGGAAGCCAAGCTGCGATACATCATGGGCCTGGCCCCCACCGACGGCCGCTTGATCCGCCCTGCCGACGAGCCGACCACGGCCAAAGTTACCTTCGACTGGTTCGGGGTGCAGAACGAGGGCCTGGCCCGCAGCGCCGAACTGCGACAGCAGAAATGGCGCGTCAAACGCCGTGAAATGGAATTGATTGCCGCTAAGAACTTCCTCCTGCCCCGCTTGGACGCGGTGGGCCGGTACCGCTGGCTCGGCTTCGGCGACAACCTGATCAACTCGACCGGCAACCCCTCGGGCCAGCCGTTCGACAACGCGTTCGCGGTGATGACCGACGGCACCTACCAGGAATGGCAAATGGGCCTGCAGCTCAGCTTGCCGATCGGGTTCCGACAACCGCTGGCCGGCGTGCGCAACGCCCAGTTGACCCTGGCCCGCGAACGATCGGTGCTCCAAGATCAAGAGTTGGAACTGGCACACCAGATCAGCGACGCGATTCGAAACCTGGAAGGTGCCTACACCTCGGCCCAAGACAACTTCAACCGTCGCATCGCGGCTCGCCGGCAAGTCGAGTCGGTCCGAGCAGCCTACGACGTGGGCCAGGTCACGCTCGACTTGTTGCTCGACGCCCAGCGCCGGCTGGCCGACGCCGAGAGCCGTTACTTCCGCTCGGTGGTCAACTACAACCTGGCCGTGGCCGAGGTGCACCTGCGCAAGGGTTCGCTGCTGGAATACAACGGCGTGTACCTGGCCGAAGGCCCCTGGCCCGGCAAGGCCTATTTCGACGCCGAGCAGAAGGCCCGGCACCGTTCGGCTAGCCATCCGTTCAACTACGGATTCAGCCGGCCGGGCGTGCTCAGCCGGGGAGTGTTCGCTCAGCAACAATACCGCACCGCGGGCGAGCCGGGGCCGGCCAATCCGGTGCGGGGAGCCGAACCGGCCAGTCGGCCGCAGGGGGAACCGGTCAACCCGCTGCTGCCGCCCGAAGCCCCGCAGCCTGGGGGACCGCTTCCCGAAGGGCTGGAGCCCGAGGCGCTGCCGGACCCGAGCGTGCAACAAAACCCCGAGGCACCACGGCGATTAGGTGACAGCCGTATGACACCATCGTCAGGTACAATATCGGTGGCTGGGGGTTTCGCCACGATGGCGGCCCCCGCCGGCTGGACTGCTTCCGCGAGCCACCAAACCGATGCCCACGAGCCTTCCGCTCCCCGCCGGTCTGCTCCCCGCCCCGCCGCTACGGTGCCGGTAGCGCATGAACTCGGATCGCATTACGCGCCTGGTTCAGTTGATCGAGCTGCTACAGGCTGGCAAGGGGTACAGCGTTGACGCATTGGCGCTGGAGTGCCGGGTCTCGCGCCGCACCATCTTCCGCGATCTGGGGGTCCTCCGCGACGCGGGCGTGGCGCTGGTTTTTGACGAGGACCTGAGGGTTTATCAAATCCCCGGTGGCCGGCTCTTGCCGCCCACCAGCTTTTCGCCCGACGAGGCCCTGGCCCTGGTCGTGCTGGGCCATGAACTGGGGAACGGCCGGGGCGTGCCCCTGTTGAGCGCGGCCCGCCGGGCAGTGATGAAGCTGGAAAGCAATCTGCCCCAGCGGCTGCGCGATTATTTGCGGCGGGTAGCGCCGGGCGTCCGAATCGCGATGGCTCCGGCCAACGCGCTCGACCATGCCGGCGGAGTTTACGAAACCCTGTTGGCCTCGCTCAGCCAACGGCGGGCCGTGCGGATTCGCTACGACAGCCTGGCCGAGTCGAGCGAAATCCACACGCGCCTGGCTCCCTACCAATTGCTATTCAGCCGGCGCGCCTGGTACGTAATCGGGCGATCGTCGCTGCATCGCCAGGTGCGCACCTTCCACCTAGGGCGAATCCGCCAACTGGATACCACCGAAGAGTTCTACCAGATCCCGCACAAGTTCAGCCTCGACGGTTACCTGCGCAATGCCTGGCACCTGATTCCCGAGCCCGGGCCCGATCGCGAGGTGGTCATTCGCTTTCAGCCCCTCGTGGCCCAGAACGTGGCCGAGGTCACCTGGCACAAGACCCAGCGGGTAACCCATCGCGACGATGGTTCGATCGATTTCCAGGTCACCGTTTCCGGCCTGGGGGAAATCACCTGGTGGATCTTGGGCTACGGCGATCAGGCCGAGGTGATTTCGCCCCCCGAGCTGCGCCGCCGCGTGGCGGCCCACGTGGCCCAACTGGCAGAGCGCTATCGCTCCGAATTGGAGTCGTGAAATCGGGCCCGCGCCGGTCTTCGCCCGGATCGTGTGGGGGGTGGCCGGCCAACCGCGGATCGAGCCCCGGGGCCCTCGATCGTTTGGGCCCCCACCCTCCGGGGAAGGGATTGTCCGGATCGGGCCACCTGGCGCCATCCGCAGGGCTGTGCGCAAGTTCCCGCAATTGCGGCACTTAACGCAAACTCTCTGAATGACGCCTAAGAGCCGATCGTTACAGTCGTTAAGGTCGGCCACTTCCCTACACCGCTCCTAAAGCGAAATCGCTCTGCGAGCCTCAAAAGGGGCGCCACTGGCGACGATACCACTTGCGTAACTTCGCCCAACTCCGTGTCCCTCACTCGTTCACTTTCGCTTTGTGTAAGGAAACCTCCCCATGAAGAACCTGATCTTTGGTGCGCTGTTTGGTGCGGCCGTGTTGGTGCTCTCGAGCACCGACGCTCAGGCCGGCCTGTTCCGTCGCTGCTGTTCGCCGTGCTGCGAGCCGGCCTGCTGCGAGCCCTCGTGCTGCGCCGCCGAACCGGCCTGCTGTGCGGCTGAGCCCGCCTGCTGCGCCGCCGAGCCCTCGTGCTGCGCTGCCGACGCCTGCTGCGATTCGTGCTGCGATGATTGCTGCGATGATTGCTGCGACCCCTGCTGCCGCCGCGTTGGCCCGATCCGTCGCCTGATGGCTCGGCTCCGCTGCTGCCGCCCGAAGTGCTGTGATCCCTGCTGCGATCCTTGCTGCGAGCCCGCTTGCTGCGCTCCGGTGTGCGAGCCGAGCTGCTGCAACTAGCCTTCGCTAGACAAGCTCGGGAAGCAATGGCCTCCCGGGCATACGAGTAGTCGGCGGCCCGTGAGGTTTTCCCACCTCGCGGGCCGCTGGCGTTTACCCAGCAGCGTGCTCCGTTTCGCGCTAGGGGTCCTCGGGCCCGGCTCTCTTCGGCCGCGGCGCCCCGGGGGCGGCAGGGTCCCGGCGGACTTGAGACCCGTAAGCCCCGCAAACACAATGAAAAACGGCGCTCCATCGGGGGCGACTTCGGGCGGGCTCACGGTGGCTCGCCACTGGCCCGTTCCTCCTCACCCCCTCGACTCCATGGCACGGACCAGCGAACTGGGCGAGCGGCGTGGCGAGGTCGCTCGGCTTTTGGCCGATCATTTGCCTTTCAGCCCGCTCGATTTCGTGCCCGGTATCGCTCTGGCTGGCGACCGGGAGATTTACGCCGAGAAGCTCACCGGCGACCTGCCGCCGGACGACGATCGCCGGCTGCTGGTTCGATCCCAGGGGCAGGAAGTGGCGATCCTGGGCCGGCGCTTGGCCTGGGACAGCCAGTTCTTCGGCTACGACGTGGTCCGGCTCGACGGCATCTTTCCTACGGCCCCCCCCCTCGATCGCCCGAGGGCCGACTACCGCAAACCGCTCAAGAGCTGGCTCCAAACGGTCCGCAAGCGGGGCGCTCGGTATGTCTTCGCCCAGGTCGATCCCAGGGATTTGGCCACGCTTCGGGCCTTGGGGGAGAACCGGTTTTCGCTGATCGAAACCCGCTACCTTCACCACGGTCCGGTGCTGGAGCCCAAGCTGGGACAGCGCTATCCGGTACGCCAGGCCACGCTCGACGACATTCCCAGCCTGGCCCGGGCAGCCAGTCAGGCGGTGAATGCCTACGACCGGTTTCACGCCGACCCGGCGATCGATGCGGACCGGGCAGCCGAACTGATGGAGCAGTGGATCGCCGAGAGCGTTGCCGGGCGAATGGCCGACGTGGTGATCGTGCCCGACGTGCCTGAGCCCGAAGCGTTCGTCACCTACCGCTACCATCGCGCCGACTGGCCGCGGTGGGGCCTGCCGGTGGTGCAAGGCGTGCTCTCGGCCGTGGCTCCGCAATTCCGCGGCTGGATGGGAAAACTCGGTCCGGAAGTGGCCTACCACCTGTACGGTCAGGGGGCCCGGTACTCCTGGGGCACCACCCAGGTAACCAACCGCTCGATCGTCTGGCTGGCCCAGGATGGGGGGGCTCGCTTCGGCCGCTGCGAACATGTGCTGCGGCGGGTCTTTTAGGGTCGGGTTTCCGAGGACCGCGGGCCCGGCCGAGATTTCGATCGCCGGCCGCCCCCCGACGGGTGGTTAACCAGCCTTGTACCGACCTACCGATTGCTGGGGGCCGACGATGCCAGACGCTAGGATTGAATGCGGGGCAAGGCCCGCAGATTCGGCAGAATCGGCACGGTTCGGCCGCTGGAAACTGCCGTTCGTGACCGTCGCCCCCGGGGGCCATTGGTCCAACCCTACGGGGTGGACAGAATAGAAGTTCCGACTCGCCTGCCGGCCCTGGCAGGTCTTCTCTTAGTGCGCGCCAACCCGCCATGCCCGACTCGCAGGATTCAGGCCACTTAGGTAACGCAGCGGCGGGGTCTATAGCTGCGCGCGGGGGCCCAAACTCTTCTCGCGCGGCATGGTCCCCACCCTTGGCTTGGCCAGCCACGCTGGTCGAGGCGCTCCAGCGGGCGAGCACCTTGCCCGGCGCCCCCGGCGTGACCTGCCTCGGTCTGGCCACTGGCCCGCAAGTATTTAGCTACCAGCAGCTTCTAGAACAGGCGCTGCGGGTGGCGGCGAGTCTACGCCAACGGGGACTCGCGCCCGGTGCCCTGGTGCTGTTGCAGCTCGAGCGGGCCGACGACTTCTTGCTGGGGTTATGGGGCGCTATCTTGGCCGGTCTGATCCCGGCTCCCGCCGCCGTGCCGGTCCGCTGGGGCGACGAGGAACCAAGTTGCCGGCGGATGCTTGCCGCCTGGCAGCGCGCTCGCTCCGCCGCGGTGCTTACCACGGCCGCCCAGGTCCAGCGGTTTGAGTCCTACCGCGATCTAGGGCGTGGCGGGCCGGCGCTGGCAATTGAAACCCTGTTGGGTGGTGCGCCGCTGGCCCAGCCGCACCGCCCCGCGGCCGACGACTGGGCGCTGGTCCTTTTCACTTCCGGCAGCACCTCGCAACCCAAAGGCGTGCCGCTCACGCACCGCAACCTATTGGCCATGTCGGCCGGTACGGTCGCCGCCAACGGGTTTTCCCCCAGCGATCGCACGCTGAACTGGCTCCCGCTGGACCATGTGGGGGCCGTCTCGTTCCTGCACCTGTTGCCCGTTGCGCTCGGTTGCCCGCAGATTCACGTCCCCACGCGAACTGTGCTGGCCGACGTGATGGCTTGGGTTCGGCTGCTCAGCCAGCACCGGGCCACGATCAGTTGGGCGCCCAATTTCGCTTACCGATTGCTGGTCGATCGGGCGGCGGACCTCGCCCTGCTCCGGCCCGATCTGTCGGCGCTGCGCTTTCTGGTCAACGCGGGAGAAACCGTGGTGCCCGAGACGGCCCAGGCCTGTCTGGCGGAGCTGATGCGCTGGGGGCTACCAGCCGACGCAATCCGTCCGGCCTTCGGGATGTCGGAGACCTGTTCCGGAATTACTTGGGCCGACCGCTTGGCCACGGTTTCCGCCAGCCAGTCGGGGGCCGCGGTCGAGTTGGGACCACCCATTCCCGGTGCCGAGGTGCGCATCGTCGACGCCCAGGGCACGCCGCTCGAAGACGGCCAAGTCGGTGACCTAGAGCTGCGCGGGCCATCGGTGTTCGGCGGCTACCTCGATCAGCCCGAATTGAACCTCCAAGTATTCACCCCAGAGGGCTGGTTTCGCACCGGCGATCGCGGGTTGTTGCACCAAGGGCGGCTGGTCGTGACGGGCCGGGCCAAAGACGACATCCTCATTCAGGGAATTCACTACGCCGCGGCCGACATTGAAGCCGCGGTCGAGGCGCTACCCGGCGTGCTCCCCAGCTACACGGCCGCCTGCGGGGTTCGCCCACCTGGCTGCGACACCGAATCGCTGGTCGTGTTTCTGGTTCCCGACCCCGCGCGGGCCATTGCAGACAACGAGCTTCTGGAATCGGTTCGTCGTCAGGTGCAGCGACTTATCGGCGTGCTCGCCGAACACGTCGTGGTGGTCGCTCCGGAGCAGGTGCCCAAGACAGGCATCGGAAAAATCCAGCGGGCCGTTCTCAAAGCGCAGTTCGAGGCCGGCCACTTTGCCCAACCACAGGCCAAGGTGGTAGCGCACGCGGTCGAATCGCTTGTCGCCGCCCAGCCCCGCGACGCGCTTCGCGCAGACGAGGTCGCTCAAACGGCCGGCGTTCCCTCGGGGGGCAACTTGCGCCGCTGGATCGGCCAGGTCCGCCGCGCGGTGGCCGAGGTGCTCGGGTTGGACGACGTGGGGCCCCTGCAAAACTTCTTCGACCTGGGCGGCAGTTCGGCGCAATTGGCCGAGCTGTCGGAGTTGATTCGCCAGCGGTTCGGCGTGGCGGTCACGACGACTGAGCTGCTCGGCGCGGCCAGCGCGGCCCGGCTGGCTCACCTCCTGGCAGAGCGAACCGTCGATGCAGGGCAGGCCGGAGAATCGCCCCCGCCAGCGGCGAATCCTGCGCATTCAATTCCCACCCCGACCAGCTCCGAAAGTGCGCGAGACCTCCTCACTGGCCAGGTGCCCGGGGTAGCTCGGGCCGAACCGCCCCTCGCTTCGGCCAGCGCCCCGCGCGAGTACGCGCCCCGGCCGCGCTGGGCCATCGTTGGCTTGGCGCTGCGCTTTCCAGGGGCCGAGACACCAGCCCAATTCTGGCGAAATTTGACCCTGGGGACCGTTTCGATTGAAACCGGCCACCCCGACCCGTCCGCCCGCGGGGCACAACCGTCTGCCCACGCCCTGCGCGGCGACTGGGTCAGCGCCGTGCCTTCGGCGGGAGGGTTTCGCCAGTTCGATGCCCAACTGTTCGGCTACCGCCCCGACGAGGCCGCGGAAATCGATCCGCAGCAGCGTTGGCTCTTGGAGTGCGGTTACGAGGCCCTCGAGCTTGCCGGCTATCCGGCCGGAGATCGGCCCCGGGCGGTCGGCGTGTTCGCCTCGTGCGGGGTGAACGAGTACCAGCGCCGACTGGGCCGTCAACCGAAGCTGGCCGAAGATTTTCAGCGCGACCTGGCGGCCGGAGTCACCGATTTTGCCGCGCCTCGACTCTCGTACCAGTTGAACCTGACCGGTCCCAGCGTCACCGTTCAAACGGCTTGTTCCAGCGGCCTGGTCGCCCTGCACATGGCCTGCCAAAGCCTGGCCGCGGGCGAGTGCGAGCTGGCCCTGGTTGCGGCCAGTTCGATCTGGCTGCCCGAGCAATCGGGCTACCGCTACACACCGGGCGGCCTGGTTTCTCCCCGGGGGGTCTGCCGGCCGCTGGACGCCGAGGCCGATGGCATGGTCTTCGGCAACGGGGCCGCGGCGATCGTGGTCAAACCGTACGACGCCGCCTTGCGCGATCGCGACACGATTTGGGGCGTGGTTCTGGGTTCGGCCGTGAACAACGACGGACACGGCAAGGCCGGCTTCCTGGCCACGGGGCTCGACGGCAACGTTGGCGTGCTGCGCTCGGCCTGGCAGAGGGCGGGCATTCGCGGGAGCGAATTGGGGTACCTGGAATGCCATGGCACCGGCACCCTGCTCGGCGACTCGCTCGAGCTTAGCGGTATCGCCCAGGCGCTCGCCGCCGACGCGGCGCCGGTCCGCTGTTGCGCCGTGGGGGCCGTAAAAGCCAACCTGGGTCACCTGGGCGTGGCCTGCGGACTGGCCGGGCTGATCAAGACGCTGCTCATGCTCCAGCACCGTCAATGGGTGCCGCAGCCAGGGGTGAGCCGGCCCAACCCACAGTTCGCCTGGCAAACGGCGCCGATCTTCGTGCCGAGCGCGCTCGGGCCTTGGCCCGCCCACGACTCCCTGCCGCGCCGCGCCGGCGTGAGCGCCCTGGCGCTGGGGGGCACGAATGTGCACGTCGTGCTCGAAGAGCCTCCGCCCCCACCGCTGGAGACGGCGACCGATCCGCGACAATGGCACCTGCTCCCCCTCTCGGCACCCACGGCTCGGGGACTCGAGCGGCTGGCCGCGGCACTGGCCGACCAGCTCGAAACGGACCAGGCACCTCCCTTGGCCGATGTGGCGTTTACCCTCCAGCAAGGCCGCCGCGCCTGGCCGGCTCGAATGGCCGTTTTGGCCCGCACCGCTGGCGAGGCCGCGTTGGCGCTGCGCGGGGGGCGTCCCGAACTGGTCTGTCAGGGCCAGGCCTTCGAGGAGTGGGAGCTGGAAACGCCGTTGGAATTTGATTCCGCCGGAACCTCGCGCGAGGCGCGGCTCTCTGCCGACGATTGGCGGCGCTTGCCGTCGGCGCGTTGGGCTCCGGACCCCTCGGTCGACGCACGCCGCTGGGCACTGGTCGCCGAGCTGTGGCTAAGCGGTTGCGCCCTCGACTGGAGCAAGGTAGGGACGCAATCACGGGGGCGTCGCGTGCCGCTGCCGACCCACCCTTTCGATCGGGTCGATTGCTGGCTCGAACCCGACTCGCAGGGCCAACCGGAAGGGGCCTCGAAACGGCGAATCGATGCGAACCATTTGCCCGACCAACCGGCGGAATCGGCCCAGGCCGTGGCCATCGTGGCAGTCGCCTGTCGACTGCCGGGGGCCGACAGCCCGGAGGGTTTTTGGCACTTGCTCGGCGAAGGCCGCGACGCGGTTGGGCCATTGCCCGCGGCCCGGGGGCGATTGCCGGGGCAACACCTGCTGGCCGGTGCGGTGGCCGGCTACCTGGCCGATGTCGCCGGGTTCGATGCCCCGCTGTTTGGTTTCTCGGCCCGAGAAGCTCGTGTGGTCGACCCGCAGCAGCGGCTCTTGCTCGAACTGGCTTGGGAGGCCTGGGAACGGGCCGGCCATCGTCCGGGCGAAATGGGCGGCGCCGGTACGGGCGTGTACATCGGCGTATCGAGCACCGACTATCTCAGGTTGCTCGATCGCCTGGGGGCCCAGCAAGATGCCCACGTGGCGACCGGCAATGCGGCCTCGATGGTGGCCAATCGAATTTCGTACACCTTCGACTTGCGTGGCCCGAGCCTGGCGGTCGACACGGCGTGCTCGTCGTCGCTCGTGGCGATCGGGCTCGCGTGCGAGAGCCTGGTGCGGGGCGAGTGCGACCGGGCCCTGGCCGGTGGCGTGAATCTGATTCTCGTGCCCGAGAGTAGCCAGCCCCTGGCGGCGGCCGGAATGCTTTCGCCCAGCGGGCGGTGTCACACCTTCAGCCGCGATGCCGACGGCTATGTGCGCGGCGAGGGCGCGGCGGTGGTCGTGCTCAAGCGGCTGAGCGACGCTCGCCGCGACGGCGACCCCATTCTGGCCCTGCTGCGCGGCTGGGCGGTGAACCACGACGGCCACGCCAAGGCCGGCTTCACGGCCCCCAACCCCCGGGCCCAGCGCGAAGTGATCGAAGCGGCCTGGCGCCGCGCCGGTTGCTCGCCCAGCTCGGCCAGCTACTTCGAGGCCCACGGCACGGGCACCCCCCTGGGCGACCCCCTGGAGTGGCAGGCTCTGTGCGACGTGGTACGCGACCACGCCTCGCAGGGCGAACCGTCGGGCATTCAGCGGCCAAGAGGCCGAATTGCCGTCGGCTCGGTCAAAACCAACCTGGGGCACCTGGAAGCCGCGGCGGGCATCGCGGGGCTGATCAAGGTGGTCCTCGCGCTTCAGGAGGGCCAGCTTCCCGCCTCGCTGCACTGCGCCGAGCCCAATCCGCGGCTCGACGCGGTTGGGGGGCCGCTTTACGTGAACGATCGCCTGCGCCGCTGGGACGCCGCCGGCACTGGGCCGCGGCGAGCCGGCATCACCTCGCTGGGCGCCGGGGGTGTAAACGCCCACCTGGTCGTGGAAGAACCTCCAGGGGCCGGGCCGCGACCGACGGCGCCGTCGACATCCAACCGCGACGAAGTGCTGCTGCTCTCGGCCGCCAGCCGCGAGGCGCTGCGAACGCTCGCACGGCGCCATGCCGAGGCACTCCTCGCGCGGCCCGAACTGGAACCGGCCAGCGTTTGCTTCACGGCCGCCTGCGGCAGGCGCCCCATGCGCTACCGCCTGGCGGTGGTCGGCCGCTCGACCGCCGAATTGGCCAGTAAACTCTGGACCTGGCTCGCCGGGCCGGAACAAGCGCCTCTTGGCCAGCTCGGCGTCTTCCTCAACCAGCCCGAACCGTCGGAACCGCGCCACTCGTCGGACCACGACCCGGGGAGGGGCCCCTGGGCATGGGAGCTATCCGGCGACGATGCCGTTGCGGTCGCCCCCTATTTGCCGACCGACGATTGGGACCAGCCCGCCGAACTGGTCGACTGGCTCGAAGCGCACTCGGTGAGCAACCGCGCCACGATCGCAGCGGGCGCCGTGCAAAGTCTCGACCAGCCCGCCCCGCCGGCGCACGCGAACCTGGCTCGATCGCTGGCCCAGCTTGCCAGTGCGGGCGCGGTGGTGGATTGGAAAGCCTGGTATGCGGGCCGTCCGGTGCGACGACTGGTGCTGCCGACCTATCCGTTCGAGCGAGAGCCCTACTGGGTCGAGGCTCCTTCCCCCAGGCAGCCCGGCATCGTGCCGCCAGCCAACCTGCCAACCGAAGCGGCGCCGCCGACCGAGGCGATCCCGGCCGCGGTGGCTCGCGAAGCAGAGCTGCGACCTGGCGACCCCGCGGGCGAACCCTTGCCCCCCGTCGCGGCGCCGCAGGCACCAGCGCGTCTGCCTGGTTCGGAACCCAGCCAGGAGCCTCGCTGGGACTTTGGCCGTCTGCAAGCGTTATGCCATTCGCTTCTCAGTCAGGCCCTGGGGCTGGACCCCGAGCGCGTGGAGTGGACGCGACCGTTCGTCGAGCTGGGGGTAACCAGTGTGCTGGCGGTCGAGCTGGCTGGGCGGTTCGCCCACCAGCTGGAGCGCGAACTTCCGCGCACCCTGCTCTTCGACCACCCGACCCTCGAGCGGCTCGCTTGGCACCTTTGGGAAACTTGGCCCGGAGCCAGGGCACCTTCGCGCCGACTGGTGCCTGAAGCTGGGCCCGCGGCACCGAGTTCCGTTGCTGAAATTCCCTGGGATCGCAACGGCCTTGCCCTGGAGCCAACGAGCGGACCGACGCGGGCCGAGGCGACACCCGACGAATCGATACCCAACCCGCGCGCCATCGCCGTGATCGGGCTGGGGGCTCGCCTGCCGGGAGTCGAAACGCCGGAAGACTTTTGGAAGCTCTTGGTCGACCAGCGCTGTGCCGTGTGCGAGGCTCACCCGCGGCGCTGGCCCCAGCCCCCTGGCGAGGCCCCCGCGATTCATCGCCGGGCAGCGCTGCTCGAGGCAATCGATCAATTCGATGCTCGCTTCTTTCGCGTCTCGCCCCGCGAGGCCCGGGCCATGGATCCGCAGCAGCGGCTCTTGCTGGAAGTGGCCTGGGAAACCCTGGAGCGATCGGGCTATGCCGGCGGAAAACTCCGCGGCCGCACCACGGGCGTATTCGTGGGTACCATGAGCAGCCAATACCACGCGGGGGGTGCCGGCGACTACAGCGGCACCGGGACGGCGTCGTCGCTCGTGGCCAACCGATTGTCGTACTTTCTCGACCTGGCCGGTCCTTCGCTTTCGCTCGACACCGGGTGTTCCTCCTCGCTGGTCGCCTTGCACCTGGCCATCGAGAGCCTGCGCCGCGGCGAGTGCGAGTTGGCCCTGGCCGCCGGCACCCAGGTCGGCGTCGCGCCCGAGCATTACGAAATGCTAGCCGCGCTGCAGGCCTTATCCGCCTCGGGACAGTGCCGAACCTTTGACCAGCGGGCCGATGGCTACGTCGTGGGCGAGGGAGTCGGCGTCCTGCTCTTGAAACCGCTCGACCGGGCCCTGGCCGACGGCGATTCGATCGCCGGCGTGATTCTCGGAGCCGCCGTGGGGCACGGCGGGCAGTCGAGTGGTTTGACTGTGCCCCATGCTGCTTCGCAAGCGCGGGTCATCCGCGCGGCCTTGGAGGATGCGCAGGTCTCCGCCACCTCGATCGACTACGTCGAGGCCCACGGCACCGGTACCCCCCTGGGCGATCCAATCGAAGTGCAAGCCCTGGAGCAGGTTTTTCGGACCGCCGGGTGCCAGCCCCAGAGCGTAGCGCTTGGTTCGCTTAAGACCAACCTGGGCCATTTGGAAGCCGCCGCGGGAATCGCCGGGGTAATCAAAGTACTGCTGGCGATGCGGGCCGAGCAGCTGCCGGCCAGCTTGCATCTGCGCGAACCGAACCGCGCGATCGGCCTGGCCAGTTCGCCTTTCTTCTTGCTCGATCGGCCGCGTCGTTGGTCGCGCGGTGGGCGACCACGGCGGGCAGGGATCAGCGCCTTTGGCATCGGTGGAACCAACGCGCACGTGGTGGTGGCCGAACCACCGCCTGCCAGACCCGCGTTGCCGCGCCGGCCCGCCGGCACGAGCCAACCGTCTCTCGTGTTGCTGTCCGCACAGTCGCAACAAGCCTTGACCGAATTGGCGGCTCGGCTGGCCGATTTTTGCCTGCGGAACCCTGCCTGCGACCTGGTCGACCTGGCCTACACGCTGGCCGTGGGCCGTCCCCATTGGCCACATCGCGCCGCGCTGGTCGTGTCCAATCTGGAAGAACTGCGCGCCGGGCTGGCCGACCTGGCTGCCGGGCACCCCCGGCCGGGCATTTCGCTGGGAGAGGCGTCGCTCGCCAACCGGCCCATTTCACCCCGCAGCGAGGCGACGATCGCCCCTGGCCAGGAGGCGTCGGTCGAGCGGCTCGCCAGGCTGGCCGGCGACTACGTAACCGGCGTGCCGCGCGATTGGGCGAGCCTGGCCCAGGGCTACGGGCACACGATCGAACTGCCGACCTATCCGTTCCAGCGTCGCCGGTATTGGCTCGACGCCAAGCAACCCTCTGGTCAGCTCCAGGTTGCCGGCTCCGGGCGCGAGATCGAGAGCCCGGACTTGGCTTGCTGGAAACTTGAGCTGCGCCCCGTTTCGTCCGCCCAGGGCGGAACGGATCCGTCGATCGCCTCACCGGCGCCGGTGATCTTCGTCGACCGCAGCGCTGCCCGAGCCGAGCAACTGGCTCAGGCCTGGCGAGCTCGCGGCGGCTGGGCCGAAACGCTGATCGTTCCCACGGCAGATTCGGACGAGGATTCGCTGCCAACCCGGTTGGCCGCCCAACTGGATTCCGCCGCCAAGCTCGCCGCGGTCTGTTGGCGGGCCGACGACGCCGCTTCGCTCCTGGCGTGTCTGCGGGCCTTGGCTCGTTGGCGCACGGAGCAGCGCGCCCACGAGCCGCTGACCGTGTTGGCCCTTACCGAGGTGCCTTTCGGTCCGGCGCTGCCGACGGCCGAACAAACCGAGCGGCTCGCCGCACTGGGTTTGGGACTCGGGCTGGTTGCCGAAGTTCCCTCGGTCCAGTGGCGCGTTCTGGCCGCTGAGCTACCGCTGTCGCCGGCGCAATGGGCCGACCGCGTTGCCCAGGAACTGGCCTCGGGCTCGCGCGCCCCATGGGTGCTGCACCGCGGCGGCCAACGGTGCGAACCAGTGCTGGTGCCCGCCCCGGCGCCCGGTGGGCCCAGGCCGACCAGTGGCTGGCGCCGCCGAGGAGCGTACCTCATCGTGGGCGGCGCCGGCGGGCTGGGATCCACCTTGGCCAGACACCTGGCCCGCCGCTATCAGGCGCGGTTGCTGCTCACCGGGCGGCGGGATGCGGCCGACCCGGCAATTGCGGAATTGCTCGACGAGCTGCGCGGGCTGGGCTGCTCCGAGGCGCTTTATGCCCAGGGGGACGTGGCCCAGGCCGGCGTTGCCGAGCGCTGGCTGGCCGACGCCGAGCGCCGCTGGGGCACGCTCGATGGGGTGCTGCATGCGGCGGGCACGGTCGATCGTCGAAACACTTCGCTGTGGTCGAAATCCGCGGCATCGATTGCCGAAACCTGGGGGGCTAAGGTCGCCGGAAGCCGCGCCCTGTGGTTGGCCGCCACGCCGCAGCGGGCCCGCAAGGTGGTGCTCGCTTCGTCGCTGGCAGCGCTCGATGGCCACCTGGCCGCCGGACTGGCCGACTACGCCGCCGGGTGCTGGCTCCAATGGCTCTTGGCGGCGCTGGCCGAGCAGCCGCACGACCAGCGTTTGCTCGTTTGGCTCTGGGGGCCATGGCGTGGCACCGGCCTGACGTCGTCGACCGACGAAATCACCGGAGGCCGCCTGGCAGATCAACAAACCATCGATCCCGAGGCAGCCTGCGAACGGTTGGGGCGGTCGCTCGCCGAGCCAGACGCGGCGTGGGTGGCGCCGGGAGGGCTGGCGCTTCCGGCCGGATTGCGAGTCGCGCAGCAACCGGGACTCGATTCGCCCATGCTGGCTCACTCCGCTTCGACTCGCTCCGCTGCGACTCACCCCCTGGCGGCTGACGGCGATTGCCAACCCCGCGGTATCGCGCTACCGGCCACGGCAAGTAAGCCGCCGCGGCCCGAAACCGAGCAGCAGCCGATCGCCGTGATCGGCGTTTCCTGCAAGTTCCCGGGTGCCAGCGGGCCGGAACAGTTTTGGCGCAATCTGGCGGCCGGGATCGACTCGGTCGAGGAGATTCCAGCCGACCGCTGGGACTGGCGCCGGCGGTACCACCCGACGGACGAGGGTCCCGAGATCTCCCGCTCGAAGTGGGGAGGCTTCGTCCACGATTTCGCGATGATCGACGCGGAGTTCTTCGGCATTCCCGCCCGCGAGGCCCGCTGGATGGATCCTCAGCAGCGGATGTTGCTCGAAGGAACGTGGGAACTGCTGGCACGCGCCGGCTATCAGCCCGAGCAATTGGCCGCCGGGCGCACCGGTGTTTTTGTCGCGGCCAATAGCCAGGAATTCCCCGGGCTGGTGGTCAAACTGGGGCTCGACACCGAGGCCAACCGCCACGCCGGCACGGCCCCCTCGATGCCCGCTACCCGGCTTTCCTATCAGTTCAACTTTGCCGGTCCGGCGCTCACGGTCGATACGGCGTGCAGTTCCTCGCTCATGGCCGTTCACTGGGCCTGCCGCAGCCTGCGCGCGGGCGAATCGGACGTGGCCATCGCCGGCGGCGTGAACTTCATTTATGCCTGGGCGGGCTGGGTCATGCTTAGCCAAGCGCGGATGCTCTCGCCCACCGGCCGTTCACGGGCTTTCGACCAGGGGGCCGATGGTTTCGTGCGGAGCGAGGGCTGCGGGCTGGTGCTGCTCAAGCCGCTGGCCAGGGCCTTGGCCGATGGCGATCAGGTGTTGGCCGTAATCCGCGGTTCGGCCGCCAACAACGATGGCCGGGCCAAGGCGGGTTTGCAGGCGCCCAGCCCGATTGGTCAGCGCGAGTGTTTGTTGGCCGCCTACGCCGATGCCGGTATTTCGCCCGCCGAAATCGAGCTGCTGGAAGCCCACGGCACCGGCACCTCGCTGGGCGACCCGATCGAGGTGGAAGCTCTCGGCGAGGCGTTTGCTCGAGCGACCTCGCGGCAGGCCGCCTGCGCCCTGGGGTCGGTCAAATCGAATATCGGGCACGTCGAGTCAGCGGCGGGCGTGGCCGGCCTGATCAAAGCCGTACTGGCGGTCGAACGAGGCCAGCTTCCGCCGACCCTGCACCTTGCTGAGCCCAACCGCCTGATCGATTGGGCAGGGGGGCATTTTTACCTGAACGACCGCCTGCGGCCGTGGCGCGGTTCGGGTCCGCGTCGGGCCGGCGTCAGCTCGTTTGGTTTTGGCGGCACCAATGTACACGTAGTGTTGGAACAGGCGCCCGACCCCTTGCCGCGCGAGCCGCGCCCTGAGCGCGAAGCCCAGGTGCTGGTGCTCTCCGCTCGCAGCGCGGCGGCCCTTGACGATCTGGCCGCCCAATACGCCCAGCGGCTCGAATCGCTACCCTCAGCATCCCTCGGCGACCTGTGCTTCACCGCCAACACCGGCCGGCAGCCATTCAAGCACCGGCTAGCCGTGGTGTTTTCCACGGCCGCCGAGGGTGCCGGCTTGCTGCGCCAGTACCTAGGCGCCGACCCCGGCCCCACCGGTTCGGTTTCAGCGCCACGCACCTTGCTCGGACCGGCGCTCTGGTCCGGCGGCCCCCAGCGGGCCGGGTACGACACCGATTCCCTCGTCGATTCCGCACTACGCCAGGGGCGCCAGACCGGTTCGCTTGCTGTCCGGGTCGTGCGTTGGTGCCGTGGGCCGCTGGCCCAAAAGCTGCTCGCCGAGTGCTCTGTGGAATCGCCCCAGGCGGCCTCCGAGGGGCATCCGGCCATCGGCGACGACGTCCCCGTCTCGCTCGGCGAAATTCAGACCGTGGCCGCCCTGTTTGTCGCGGGCTGCGAGGTCGATTGGCAAACGCTTTATCCGGCCGCGGCCTACCGGCGAATGCCACTGCCGACCTACCCCTTCCAGCGAAAGCGATTCTGGATCGGTGCGGAGTTCACGCTCGATCAATTGGCCGACGGGCCGGGGGCCGAGGCCCTGCGGGCCGAGTTGCTTCGGCCGGGCAGTCGGAAGACGCCGGCAACGATTGCTTCGCCCGTAGCGCCCCTGGCCATCGGCACCGACACCACCGCCAGCCTGGCAGCGACCGATTCGCCGCCGGCGCACTCCGTTGACGGGGCCAGCCACCGTGCCCCGGCGGTCATCACGGCCGACGATCCGATTTGGCAACTCGTGTCCGAGCCTTTCTGGCAGCCCGCCCCCCAGGGCTTGCCGCGAGACCTGCCGCCCGGTGGATGGCTCCTGACCTGCGATTCGCTGGGCCTTGCCGAGCGGCTGGCTTCGCAATTGCAAGCCTGCAACTGCGAGGTGATTCTGGCCAGGCCGACCGACGCGGAACGCCCGTGTGGCCCCGCAGAACTTGGGTACGACCCACAGCGCCCGGGTGAAGCGGCCCGGCTGGTCGATACCGCGACCGCGCGGCTGGGCCAAGTGGCGGGGGTGGTCCACCTGGCCGGATGCCGGCATGCCGGTGCCTGGCAAACGGTCGACCCGTGGCGGCCGGCCACTGCCGGCAGCCTGGCCCTGGCGGTCGAACTAATCACCGCGCTCGGACAGCGTGCGGCCGCGAGCAATCACCCCTGTGAGCTCTGGCTCGTGAGCCGCGGCGCACACCGCACCAGCGGCGACGCCTCGACGAGCCGCCTCCAGCCCGAGCTGGCCGGTTATGGGCCGCTAGCCGACGCGGCCCCGGAGGAATTCCCCGGCTTGCGGGTACGAGCGGTGGATCTGGCGCTGAACGATTCCTCGGCAAGCGAGGCGGCGGCCACCGAGGCCGACGGACTGCTGGGACTGATGCGGCGCGACTCGGCCGACCGGAAGTTGGCCCTGCGAGCGGGGTTGGCCTGGCGGCGTGCCGTCCGCGGCGCCGTCCCGCGATCGCTTCGCTTGCCTCCCTGGCACGCCGAGGGGGTGTACCTCATCACCGGCGGCTGGGGCGATATCGGCCAGGTGCTGGCCGAAACGATCGTGCAGTCTGCCGGACCGGGCGTGCGGTTGGTTCTGGTTGGCCGCAGCACCTGGCCCGAGAACGCTGCCGACGTAGCGCGTGGCAGCGACCAAGCCGCCTGGCAAACCTGGCTAGCGCGGTTCGCAAGCGACAACGACCTGACGCGACGCTTGCAGGCCCTGCGCCGGCTGGCCCAGCAGGGTGCGGAGGTAATGCCCCTGGCGGCCGACGTAGCCGACTTCCAGGCAATGCGCGGCGCGGTCGACGAAATCCAGCGCCGCTGGGGCCGACTCGACGGAGTGATTCACGCCGCGGGCCTGCTGCGCGACGGGCTCCTGTGGCAGCGCACACCCGACGATTTCTGGAAAATCGTGGCGCCCAAGTGGGGTGGCGCCTGGGTGCTCGACCGGGTCACGGCGGGCCTGCCGCTCGATTTCTTCGCCGTTTGTTCGTCGCTTTCGGCACTGGAGGCCGGGCCGGGGCATGCCACCTACGCCGCGGCCAACGCGGCCGCCGATGCCCTGGTGCACGACCGCCGCGCGCGGGGCCTGCCCGGAGTAACGATCAACTGGGGGCTCTGGTCCGATACCCGCGCCACGGCTTCGCAGCGTTACCGCCAATGGGCCGCCGCGGGCGGAGTGGGCGCGATCGAGCACCGCGAAGGGGCCGCCGCGCTGGAGCTGGCCCTGGCCGCGGGCCCCCCGCAGCTTGTCATCAGCCGCGCCACCGGTCTCGCTCACGACCGCACAACCACCGCGGCCGTGCCACCCGGCAGTTCCGCGGCAACCGGGCGCGAGCGGTTCGACTGGAACACCCTGATCGAACGCGGGGCCTCGGCACTCGACCAAGGATTGGCCGACCTGGCGCCCGGCGCCCAGCGGTTTCAAGCCGCGCAGCAAGCCCTGGACCGATTGAGCGGAGCCTATATCGAAGCGGGACTGGCTCGACTGGGCGTGATTCAAGAGGGTACTTCGCTCGACCTGGACGACCTCGCCGACCGCGCGGGCCTGTTGCCCCGTTTCCGCCGGATGCTGCCCGAGCTGATCGATATGCTCGTCGAAGACGGGGCGCTGGTGCGCGAGGGAGAGCACATCCGCGCCACGCGAACCCTGCGGCAGGAGCTGCCCGAAGAGGCCTGGCGCGAGGCCCGTCGGCGGTTTCCCGACCAGGCGGCCGAGTTGGAGCTGCTGCGCAGTTGCGGTTCGGGGTTGGCCCAGGTTTGGACCGGCCAGACCGACCCGCTCGAATTGCTCTTTCCCGACGGATCGTTCGACCGGGCGGAAGATCTTTACCGCCGCTCGCCCCACGCCCGGGTCTACGGCACCGCCGCGCAGGCCTTGCTGGCGCAAGCGCTCGACCAGCGCCAGCGGGCCGCCGAACCCCTGCGGGTGGTCGAAATCGGCGCTGGCACCGGCGGCACCACCACGTATCTGTTGCCCGCGCTTCCCCCCGGCAAATGCGAGTACCTGATGACCGACGTTTCGGCCGCGCTCATCAAGCGAGCCCAGGCCGAATTTCGCGACCGCCCGGGGCTGACCTGCCGGGTGCTCGATATCGAGCAAAGCCCGCAGTCTCAGGGACTGCCGGCTGGCCAGTTCGACGTGGCGGTCGCCGCCAATGTGCTGCATGCCACGCGCAATCTGCGCGAAACACTGCGCCATGTGCGTAGCCTGCTCGCGCCGGGGGGGTTGCTAGTGCTGGTCGAAGCCACGGCCAGCGCCCGCTGGGGCGAGCTCACTTTCGGCCTGACCGATGGCTGGTGGCGATTCGACGACGCGCCCCTGCGAACCCAATCTCCGTTGCTTCCGCTCGAAGCCTGGATAGGTCTGCTCGGCGAGCTGGGGTTCGACCAGGCGGTGGGCCTGCCGCGCCAGGCGACCTGGGGGGCCAAGCAACACCTGATCGTGGCGCGGCTGGGCGCCGCCGTGCTCACCATCGATGCCGCGCCGCAGGGCACGGGGGCAACGGGCGGCAAGAGCAGCGGGGCGAGCGGCACCGCGACCCTCCTGAGCGGCGCTGCGGCGGAATGCCTCCCGCCCGCGCCGACCGGCCACCAGGGACCGACAACCGTTTCCGAAAGTGCCGCGCTTTTGGCCCTGCTCGAGAAGCTGGTAGGCGACGTGTTTGCCGAGGTGCTGGGCATGATCGACGAGCGGCTCGAGGTCGACCGCTCGTTCCAAGACCAGGGGCTCGATTCGCTCCTGGCGCTGCAGGCTATCGCCAAGCTCAAGAAACTGCTGTCGCTCGATCGGCTCGCCCCGCCCGTCCTGTTCGAACACCCGACGGTCGAGCAATTGGCGCAGTTTCTCGCCGGCCAGATCGCCGCAGAAGCCGCTCAAGCGCTACTGGCCGCAGCGGGCGCTCCGGCTCCGGACGTGATCGCCTCCACTGGCGCCAAGGCAGGCCCGCCGGCCTCGGGGAGTATGCAGCCCGAGCCTGGCCCCGCCGCGACCATCAGCGCCGGCGCCACCGCGACACCCGCGCCGCCGCGACCCTTTGCTACCACGGCGGCCGAGCCGCGGGCGTTCAGCGACCGACGAGCGGTCGCCGTGATCGGCTACGGGCTGCGGCTGCCGGGCGCGAACACTCGCGACGAGCTCTGGCAGCTTTTGGCCGCAGGACGCGACCTGATCGGTCCGATTCCGCCCGAGCGATTGGCGTTGGCTGGCCGCGAGCCCGGCGACCTTTCGCAGGCTCGTGGTGCGTTCCTGGAAGACGTCGCGGGGTTCGACCCCGTGTTTTTCCGCCTGTCGGGTACGGAAGCCGAGCAAATGGACCCTCGGCAGCGGCTGGTGCTCGAGGTGGGCTATGAAACCCTGGAACGAGCCGGTTACGGAGGCTCGCGGCTCGACGAAACGCGAACCGGCGTGTTTTTGGGGGCTACCGCCTCGGACTATGGAATCGGCGTGGGTGAGCCCGGCGAGTTCTTCGGCACGGGCGTGTCGTCGGCGGTGCTGGCTGCTCGGTTGGCCTATTTCTTGAACCTGCGCGGCCCGGCGCTGCCGGTCGATACGGCGTGCAGCTCTTCGCTGGTAGCAGTGCATTTGGCCTTGGAGAGCGTGCGGCGAGGCGAGTGCGACCTGGCGCTTGCCGGCGGCGTGCACTTGAACCTGCAACTACGGAATTTCGCCGCGTTTCAGCGCATGGGGGCGCTCGCCGGGGGGGGGCGCTGCCGGGCCTTTGCCGACGATGCCGATGGATTCGTGCCGTCGGAAGGAGTGGGCCTGGTACTGCTTCGCCCCCTGGCCGATGCCCTGGCGGCAGGCGACTGCATTTATGGTGTGATACTCGGTTCGGCCATTAACAACGACGGCCGCACGAACGGCATCACCGCCCCCAACCCGGCGGCCCAGCGCGATTGCATCGTGGCTGCCTGGCACGATGCCCAGATCGACCCGACCACGCTCTCGTACATCGAAGCCCACGGCACGGGCACCCCGCTGGGCGACCCGATTGAAATCGAGGGGCTGACCCAGGCTTTTGCCCGGTTCACCGCGCGGCGCCAATTCTGCCGGCTGGGATCGCTCAAGAGCAACCTCGGTCACTGCGAAACGGCGGCCGGAGTCGCCAGCCTGATTAAGGTTCTGGTGTCGCTCGAACATGGCCAGTTGCCGCCGACGCTGCACGTGGCCGAGCCCAACCGGCACTGCCACTTCGACACCTCGCCGTTGGTGCTGGTCGACCGCCTGCAAAACTGGCCCGGTCCTCGGCCTTGGCGAGCCGGAGTGAGTGCCTTTGGTTTCGGCGGAACCAACTGCCACCTGGTGGTCGAGGCCCCGCCCACACCACTCGCCTCGCAGGTCGATGATGAGCGGTGGCGCGTGTTCCCCATCTCGGCGCGGACCGAACAGGCACGCCGCACCCTGGCCCAGCAATACGCCGAGCGGCTCAGTTCGGGCGGAATTACGGCCGGCGAGGCCTGCTGGACCGCGGGAGTTGGACGAGCCCACCTTGCCGAGCGGCTGGCCGTGACGGGGCGAAACTTGGCGGAATTGGCCGACCGGCTGCGGAGCTTTCTGGCCCAGCGGCCCGGCGGCTGGTGGCAGGGGGAAGCACCGACCCGTCGCCAGCCCAAAGTCGCCCTGCTTCTCAGCGGCCAGGGCGCGCAGTATCGCGGCATGGGCCGCCGCTTGTATCAGATCGAGCCCGTCTTTCGCCGGGCTATCGACGAGCAGGCCGACATTCTGCGAACGGAATTGAGCCAACCGCTGGCCGAGGTGCTGGGGCTGTCTGACGAACTGCCCGGACCGCTGGAGGCCACGGCCCTGGTGCAACCGGCCCTGTTCTCGCTGGAATGGGCGCTCTGGAAGTTATGGAGCGCCCGCGGCCTGCAACCGGTAGCCGTACTGGGGCACTCGCTGGGCGAGTATGTCGCCGCCTGTATCGCGGGCGTGCTCGAATTGCCGTCGGCACTGCGGCTGGTGGCGCAGCGGGCTCGCTTGATGCAGTCGCTGCCGGCTGGCGGCGAAATGGCGGCCTGCCTGTGCGATGCCCGGCAACTGGCCCCGCTGGTCGGGGCTTACCAGGGCCGTTTGGCCATCGCCGCCGCCAACGCACCGGACAATACGGTCATCTCAGGCGACGCCGCCGCGGTGGCCACGGTGATCGAAGCGCTCTCGGCGCGCGGCATCGCCGCCCAGCGGCTCGTCGTCTCGCACGCGTTTCATTCGCCGCTGATGGAGCCCATCCTCGACGGTTTCGAGCGGCTGGCCTTCCAAGTTGCCGCTGCTCCGCCGCGTTTGGATTGGGTGCTCAATCTCACCGGCGAGGTTTGTCCGTCGCACCGGCCTCCCGACGCCGCCTACTGGCGCAAACACCTGCGCGAAACGGTGCGGTTCGCCGAGGGCGTATCGACCCTCGGCCGGCTAGGTGTCGACACCCTACTCGAGCTTGGGCCCGGCAGCACCCTGGCCTCGCTGGCGCGCCGCACGCTGCCCGAGGTGGCCTGCCTTTCCACGCTCGTGCGGGGGTTGGAGGAAGACCGTTCGTTGGCCGAAGCCACGGCGCAGCTTTATGTGCGCGGCACGCGGCTGGATTGGAACGGCGGCTGGGCCGAAACGCGGGAGCGGCAGGTGGAGCTGCCAACCTATCCCTACGACCGCAAGCGGTACTGGCTCTCGGCCTTGCCCGCTTCGCAAACTGCGTCGACTCCCTCGCGCGAGAATCCATCGCCGGAGGTTCCTTCCCGAAGCGCCGCACCCGCCGCGGCGGCGCCGATGGCAGCCCCGGCGGCAGCCCGAAAAACGATCGACGCACCGGCGACGCTGCTTCGGCTCGACTGGCAGCCGTCGCCACGGCCCACCCTGGCGCGAAACCTGTCGCCCGGTGTGTGGCTCGTTCTGTCCGCGGAGCCAGGGGCCGCCGATGCCGTGGCCGCGCGTTTAAGCGGCGCGGGGCGCTCCGTGGTTCGGGCATGCGAGGGCCCCCGGTTCGTGGCCCACGGCGAGACGGAGTACTCGCTCGACTTGGGTAGCACCTCACAGGTCGCCGAACTGCTTCGCGCCATCGGCGGCCCGGGCGAACTGGCCGGCCTGATCTGGATCACGGCCGAGGCACCCCCCGCCTCACTGGACGACGATGCCCTGCCTGCCCGCGTCCATCGGCAGGCGGCTCAGGTGCTCGTCTGGGCCCAGGCGCTCGCCGGTCGTTCGACCCGACCGCCGCGACCCGGGCTTTCGCTCACCTGGGTTACCAAGGGCGGGCAAGAGGTGCAGGGAACCGGTCCGCTGGCCCTCGACACGTCCGCTGCCTCGGGGCTGGTGCTGGTTTGGCCACGCGAGCTGCGGGGGATTGAACGGCGGGCCATCGACCTGCCGCGCGGTACCTCGCCAAATCGCCTGGCACAATTGGTGCTCGACGAACTCCAGGCCGCCGATGCCCACGCCGAAGTGGCTTATCGCGGCGAAACTCGCTATGCCCGAACGCTGGCAGCGGTGCCGAGTAACCCGGATTCGGCGCCCCCCTGGCGAACCGGCGGTGTGTACCTGATCACGGGCGGCTTGGGGGGGGTCGGCCGCTGCCTGGCGCGGCGCCTAGCCGAGGATTTCGCGGCCCACCTGGTGCTTACCGGCCGCACCGAGCTACCCGAACCAGCCCGCTGGGATGCGATCGTCGCCGGACAGGACCCGGTCGAACAATCGGTGCGCGATGCGGTTGGCTTCTTGCAAAGTCTGACGGCCCTGGGAGCGGCAAGCGTTACCTACTGGCCGGGCGATGCCAGCGACGGGGCATTCCTAGCGGCCTGCGGCGATCGGCTGCGAAGCCGCCACGGCCAAATCACGGGCATCCTGCACGCGGCGGGCATCGTCGATACCGAGCGGCTGTCGCTTCGCTCCAAGACAATCGAATCGCTCGGCGCCGTGTTGGCGCCCAAGGTCGACGGCAGTTGGTGGGCCGCGCGGCTGGCCGCGAAACTGGCCGCTGAACAGTTCGTGTGCTTTTCGTCGATCGCCACCCTTTCGGCTCCGCTGGGGGCGGGCGAAAGCGATTACGCTGCGGCTTGCCGGTTTCAGAACCTGTTGGCGGCCCACCTGCGGGCTACCGGCCTGCCTGGTGCCCGGGCCGTATTGCTCTCGGAGTGGGGCAGGGTCGGCATCCTGCAGCGGGCCGAGCCTGGGCCGATCGTGCGGCAGTTGGGGCTGTTGCCGATGAGCGAGGCCGCCGCCGAGCGGGCTCTGGAAGATTGCTTCGCCGCCGACGGGGCGTGCTTCGCCCTGGTGCGCCCCGACCCGGCCCGGTTTTCCGCCGAGGCGTTGTTGGCCGAGTCGCCGCCGGGAGAATCGCCTCCCGCTTCGCACCAAACAGCGAACCAGGTTTCGGACCAGCGCGACCCGAGCGATTCGCCCCCGCCCCTGCGAGCCAGCGGTTCGCTCACGAAACTGAGGGGCGCCCTGGCCGAACCCGGCCGGCACCTGGCGGGCCAGGTCGCCGGCGAGTTGGCCGATTTCGTCGGCTTCGACGAATTGCTCGATCTACTCAGCACCCTGGGCGTCGCCGCGCTACTGGCACAAGCCGGCTTGTTTGAGCATACGGGCGAGCGCCATTCGCCCGACGAGATTGCGCGGCGGCTGGAATTGCAGCCGCGCTACCAGCGATTGCTGTCGCGTTTGCTGGAGTTGTTGGTCTCGGCCCGGCGCCTGGAGAGGGCCGGCCCCGAGCTCTTTGCGCCGGCTCCGCTACCGCGCCAGATTCCCGAATCGCTTTGGCAGACTTCACTGAATCGCTACGGGCGTTCCGCCGCGGTGCTGGCCATGCTGCGGCGCGGTATCGAACAGCTTGGTCCGGTTTTGGCCGGGCGGCGCGACCCGCTCGAAGTGCTGTTCCCCGGCGGCGCTTGGAACGATGCCGAGGCCATCTATCGCGATTCCCCTTTATCGCGGTTCTACAACGGGCTGGCCGCGGAAATCGTCCGCAGGCTGGTCGACGGCTCGCCCACGGCGGCTCGCTACCAGATTCTCGAAGTGGGGGCCGGCACCGGCGGCACAACGGCCAGCATCCTGCCCGCACTACCGGGCGACCGGGTACGCTATGTCTACACCGATCTGTCGGCGGGGTTTCTGAACCTGGCCGAACGCAAGTTCCAGAGCTTTCCCTTCCTGAACTACCAGTTGTTCGACGTTGAGCGGCCGGGCAGTCCGCAGGGGCTGGCCGAAGGCAGCTTCGACGCGGTGGTGGCCACCAATGTGCTGCACGCCACCCGCGATTTGCGCCAGGCGGTTGCCCACGTTCGCCGGCTGCTGAAGCCAGGGGGCATGCTGGTGCTGATCGAGGCCACGCGCCCGGCCTGGTGGGTCGATCTAACCTTCGGTTTGACCGACGGCTGGTGGCGATTCGCCGACGCGGCACTGCGGACCGATCATCCGCTGGTTTCTTCCGACACCTGGTGCGAGGTGCTGCAGGGCGCCGGGTTCGCCGAAAGCATGGCACTTTCGGCCGAGCAGTTCGGTCTCGGCACGGTGGCCCAGCATTTGATCCTGGGCCTGGCCGATCAACAGGCCTTCCAGACAGCACTTCCCGAGTCGGCACCCATTGCGGCACCTGTCCGAGCCTCGGCCGTGGCGCCCAGCGCCGCGTCGGCCGACGCGCGGACGATGCTGTCGGTCGACCCAGCCACCGCGCAAGCCGAACTGAGCCCGCATGCTACCGAGGCGCTGGTGGCCGACTACCTCTGGAACCTGTTCCGGCGGCTGCTGCGCCTGTCGGCCGACGAGATGGACCGCTCGGCCAATTTCATGGATCTAGGTTTCGACTCGATTCTTGCCCTGCAGTTACGGCAAGAGCTGTGCCGCGAGACCGGGCTCGAGCTACCGGCGACGATCCTGTTTCGCTATGCCTCGATCGATCAATTGGCCGAATACCTGACCCAAGAGCCCTCGCTGGCCGAAGGGGTCCAGCGCTGGTTGAGGTCGGCAACTGCTGCTGAAGCAACTGCTGCTGCTGAATCTGCGGCCGCGGAAACCGCGCCGGCCCTGCCAGAGACGGGAGTGCCACGGCCTGTTAAGGCTGTTACTGCCAACGCGGTGCCTGCCAACGCGCCGCCGGCGAGTGGGCCGTTGGCCGAGGTACCGCCCGCCCCCGCCAGCGCGCCTGCCACCCCGATTGCGGCCCCGGTTGTCACCCCGGCAGTGTGGCCGCCAGCCACTGAAACGCCTCGGCCCGTGACGGTGGCCGCGCCGGCCGCACGGGCGACCAACGCGGCCATCAATTCGGTCCCCCTGCCGAGCGATTTCGTCGCCGCGCCGCCCGATTCTTCGGTGCAGCAGTGCAGCGAGATCGCCATCATTAGTTTGGCATGCCGACTTCCCGGCGGTGATACGCCCGAGCTGTTTTGGCAGCAGATTCGAGGCGGGATCGACCTGGTTCGCGAGGTGCCCAGCGATCGCTGGGACTGGCGCATGGTTTACGACCCCAGCGGCCAGCGGGCCGACGCCTCGCGGTCGAAGTGGGGGGCCTTCATCGACCGGGTCACCGAGTTCGATCCGGGCGTTTTTCAGATCTCGCCGCACGAAGCCCGGCTGATGGACCCTCAGCAGCGGCTCGTGCTGGAGGTCGCCTGGGAGGCCTTCGAGCGCGCCGGATACCAGCCCGACCGACCGGAGGGAACCTCCTGCGGGGTGTTTTTGGGCGTGAGCTGCCGGGAATACGGCGCGATGCTGGCCACCACGCAAAACACCGGCGACCCCCACGTGCAAAGCGGCGGCGCGATCTCTCTGGTGGCCACGCGGGTTTCGTACCTGCTGAACCTGCGCGGACCCAGCCTGACGGTCGATACCGCCTGTAGTTCGTCGCTGGTCGCGCTGGAACTGGCCTGCCAGAGCCTGTGGTCGGGCCGAGCCGAAATGGCCCTGGCGGGCGGCGTCAACGTGCTGCTCGACCCCCGGGCCATGGTCACGGTGAGCCGCTATGGCATGCTCACCAGCGATGGCCGCTGCAAGGCCTTCGACCAGCGGGCCGACGGCTTCGTTCGCGGCGAGGGGGCCGGCCTGGTGCTGCTTAAGCCATTGGCCGCCGCCCTCCGCGATGGCGACAATGTGCTGGCCGTCATCAAGGGAGTCTCCGTGAACAACGACGGCCACGTCAAGGCGGGGCTCGCGGCTCCCAGCGCTACGGCCCAAGCCGAGGTGATCGCCGACGCCTATCAAAGAGCGGGAATCGACCCCAGCACCGTGGCTTATTGGGAAGCTCATGGCACCGGGACCGCGCTGGGCGACCCGCTCGAAATCGAGGGGGCCGGGGGCGCCCTCGGCCGCTGGACCAAACGCCGCGGCTTTTGTGCCCTGGGGTCGGTCAAAACCAATCTGGGCCATCTGGAGTCGGCTTCCGGCGCCGCGGGATTGATCAAGGCGGTGCTGGCCGTGTCGCGCGCCGAACTACCCCCAAGCTTGCATTTCGAGAACCCCAATCGACACATCGCCTTGGAAGCCAGCCCGTTCTACCTGAACGACCGGCTGCGCCCTTGGACGAGTCGCGGCCCACGCCGGGCCGGAGTCAGCTCGTTTGGCTTCGGCGGAACGAACGTCCACGTCGTGCTCGAACAGGCCCCCCCACCAAGCCGCGTCACCCTGGCTCCGCCGGTCAGCGTATTGACGATTTCGGCCCGCACTCCGGCCGCACTCCAGCGGCTGGTGGAGAGCTATCGCCAGCATCTGGCCGGCAACTCTGCCTGGAACCTGCACGATGTTTGCGCTACGGCGAACTGTGGGCGGCGTCATTGGCCCTGCCGGGTGGTGGTTCTGGCCCGCAGCGGCGAACAGCTGGTCGATCGGCTAGAGCTGCTGCACTGGACCGGCAGCCCGCAATTGCTGGAAAGCTCTGGCGTATTCGTAGGCCGCCAACCGGGCGCGGCCGCCGGACCAAGCGAGGTGGCGCGCCTGGTCGAGCGGTGGCAGGCCGCTGGTGAAGCGCTGCAAAAGAAATTGCGCGGCTGGATTCGCCCGGGGCGGTTGCCCGCCGAATCGGCCGCTCTGTTGCAATCGGCAACGGCGAGCAGTTCGGCCGTTTCCGACGCTTCCGAAGCCGACCTGGCCGAGGCAGCGCCTCTGTTGGCGGCCTTCTACGCCTGGGGGGCCGAAATCGACTGGAGCCTGGTACACCGAGCGCATCCGTTCCGCCGGGCGCTGCTGCCAACCTATCCGTTCGAGCGCGAGCGCTACTGGGTGCAGCCGGCCGAAGTACCAGCGCCACTGCCGGTAGCCTCCTCGGCGCTCGAAGGCAGCGCCCACAGCCATGGCGGCCAAACCGCCGCGAGCTCGCCTGGGCCGGGGGTCTCGCTTCCCTGGGGCGACGGTAGCGTGGGGCTTTATGGCCCAGCCTGGCTGCCGGCTCCCTTACCACCGGCGCCGCCGGAGACCATTGGGGCTGGCCAGGTCTGGCTGGTGTTCACCGAGGGAACGCTCCTAAGTCAATCGCTCGTGAGCAGCCTCCGCGCTCAAGGGTGCGACGTGGTCGAGGCGGGGGCCGGCAACCGCTTCAGCCGCCGGAGCGAAAGTCAGTATCTGATTCGTCGGGGCCAGCGCGGCGACTATCGCCGGCTGCTGGCCGAATTGGGCCGGCCGGTTCACCGGGTTGCGCACCTAGGCTTCTGCCAGCCGGCCGCCGGGCCCGCCCGCACCGCCGACGAGTTGGAGCGGCGCGTTCGCGCGGCGGTTCGCGAACTGAAGGGGTGGATCGAGGTTTGGAGCTCGTCGGTGGCCGCCGATCGGCTCGCGCTCACCCTGGTTACCGCCGGTGCCCAGCCTTGCGAGCTTGCCAGCGGCGAAACGGCCCCCGAGGTGGCGGCCGCCTGGGGGTTGATCCAATCGCTGGGCATGGAAGATCCGCGACTCGAAACCCGGCAAATCGACCTGCGATTGGCCGATGCGCCAGCCTCGGACTTGGGCACCCAGCTGGCCCGCGAGCTCTTGGCCAACGACGACGCCCAAGAGGTGATCTACCGCGGCGGCCAGCGCCGCCGCCTGGCCCTGAAGCCGATCGACTTGATCGGTACCCGGCGGCGCGCGATTCCCATTCGCACCGGCGGCGTATACCTGGTTACCGGCGGACTGGGGGGCCTGGGAACCGAGTTGGCCGCCTGGCTGCATCAGGAGCGCGGCGCCAAGCTCGTGCTGACCGGTTCGACCCCGCTGCCGAAACCTGGCGATTGGGCCGCATGGCTGGCCCAGCACCCGGTAAATAACCCGACGAGCATCCGCATTCGCCGTGCGCAAGCGCTGGAGCAACTCGGCGCGGACTTGCTCTATCGCTCGGTCGATGTCACCGATTGGGCGGCAATGGCCGAACTCGCGCAAGACGCGCGGCGCCGCTGGGGCTCGATCGACGGCGCCATCCACGCCGCCGGCGTGGTGCGCGATGGCCGGCTCGACCGCCTCTCGGGCCGAGACCTGGCAGCGGTGATACGTCCCAAGGTGGTCGGTGCCTGGGTGCTCGACCAGGTGCTCCGCCAGCACCAGGCCGAGTTGCTCGTGCTGTTTAGCTCGATTGCCTCGTTCACGGGCAGCCCCGGCCAGGCGGCTTACGTGGCGGCCAACCGCTTTCTCGATTGTTTCGCCCATGCCCGAAACGCCGCGGGGCGGACGACCCTGGCGATCAATTGGGGGCTCTGGGGCGAAACCGGAATGGGCGCGCACCTGGCCGAACGGGTTCGCGCCGCGGGCGTACTCAGCCCGATGCGCACCGCCGAGGCGATCGACCAATGGCGCAGGGCGCTGGTACTCGATCTGCCCCAGGTGGCCGTGGCTGCCTTCGGCCACACAGCCGCCGCGGCCGCGCTACCCGCCACTGAGCGCGCCGCGGACCACGGCGCGGCCTCGCCGGCAATACCGAACGGGCCCGAACCCGCGCGAATCTCACCCGAGTCCATGCAAGATTTTCTCGCAAAGTTGCTGAGTCAACTGCTGGGAACCCCAGCCGAACGAATCGACCGTCAAGCTGGCTTCGCCGAGTTGGGACTCGACTCGATCATGGTTGTGAAACTAACCCGCCAACTAGAACAACGCCTGGGTCGTGGGGTAACGTACGAATTGCTGCAGACCTACCCAAACGTGGTTCAGTTGGCCGAGTTCCTCTTTGGTCAGCTGGGTGCCGGCGATGCTCTGGCGGGAAAGCAGCCCCATCAACCCTAGTGCGGAGCCCCTGCATGCCGAGGGCCCCCGGCCAAACGAAGCTCGCCCATCGCCAGGGGGCCGGTGCGCACTGGGTAGTTGGGGCAGTGCTCGGCCTGCTGGCAACCGGAGGGCCGGGCCCCACGCCTCTGCTGGCCGGGGCCCAGTTGGCGCCGGCCTTAACCGATCGGGGATCCACCCACCGCGCGGGCACCGCGCCTGGCCCCGTGGCGGGCTTCCGAAAGGGTTCTGCCGCCTTGCCGCCGTCGGCCCAGGCCAAATCTGCGTTTGAATCAGAATCTGAATCCGAAGTTGCCTCCGAATCTGAATCAGAATCTGCATCCAAACTTCAGACCGATACACCCTCCGTCGGGAACCCGCAGCTCCGCGATGCGTTGGGCCGGCCACAACCTTGGCAGGGCCTTTGGGGAGACGTTTCTTGGAGAGTCGTGGTCTTTGTCGGCGCCGAGTGCCCCTTGGTGCGCCAATATGTGCCAACCCTCAACGAGTTGGCCGATACCTTTGGCCCACGGGGCGTGGGTTTTCTGGCCATCGATTCCAACGGCCAAGATTCGCTGGTGGATCTAGGCAGCCTGGCCCGCGAAACCCAGTTGCGCTTGCCGCTGGTTAAAGATGTCGACGGTGTCCTGGCCGATCGGCTCGCGGCCGAGCGGACCCCAGAGGTCGTCGTGCTGGATCGCAACGGCCAAACCCACTACCGGGGGCTGATCGACGATCGCTTCGGCGTGGGCTACGCGCGGCCCAAGGCCACGCGCAAATTTCTTGCCGAGGTGCTCGAGCAACTGCTGGCCGGGAAATCGCCCGAGGTCGCCGAGCGGCCCGCCGTCGGCTGCCGAATTGGTCGTCTACGCACGCCCGATTCCCACTCGGCGGTGACCTGGTCGAACCAGGTGGCATCGCTGTTGCAGCGGCGCTGCCAGGCGTGTCACCGTCCGGGCCAGATCGCCCCGTTTTCGCTCTGCGAATACGACGAGGTCCGGGGTTGGGCTGAGACGATCGCCGAGGCCACGGCTCAGCGCCGAATGCCCCCCTGGAATGCCAGCCCTAGTTACGGACATTTCGCCAACGACGTCAGCCTGAGCGAGGACGAGATCGCGCTCTTGGCCCAGTGGGCCGCGGCCGGGGCGCCGGCCGGCGACCTGAGCCGCGCCCCCGCCCCGCCCCCTTGGAACGACACCTGGCAGTTGGGCCAGCCCGATCAGGTGGTGTATATCAGCGAGGCTCCCGTCGAGGTGCCGGCCACGGGAACCATTCCCTACCAATGGTTCGAGGTCGACCCCGGATTCAAGGAAGATACCTGGGTCATCTCCGCCGAGTGCCTGCCGGGCAACCGAGCCGTGGTGCACCACGTGGCCGTTTACGTCTGGCCCCCGGGCAAGGACTGGTACCTTTCGCTCAACGACCGAATTAACCTGCTGGGGTTGTTCGAACCGGGACAGCGGCCGCCGGACCTGGGCTGGGACGAAACGGCCTACTACATTCCAGCAGGCTCGCGGCTGCGTTTCGAAATGCACTACACGGCCAACGGCACTCCGCAAACCGATCGCAGTTGCGTGGGGCTCAGGTTCGCTCGGCCCGGCACGGTGCGCCGCCAGCGCACCGCCCTGATGGTGGCCCAGCCCAAGCTAGCCATACCGCCGCATGCCGACCATTACCGAGTCGAGGCTCGCTACACGCTCGACGAAGATTCGTTGATCTACAGCCTGGGACCGCACATGCACCTGCGCGGGAAGGCCTTCCGCATCGAGGCCGTCGACCCCGGCGGGGCGCGCGAGATTTTGCTCGATGTGCCGCGCTACGATTTTGCCTGGCGGCTGGAGTACCAACTGGCCGAACCCAAACGCCTGGCCAAAGGTACCGAGATTTGCTGCACCGCCTGGTTCGACAACTCGGAGAACAACCCGGCCAACCCCGACCCCGATGCCACCGTGCGCTGGGGGGAACAGATTTGGGACGAAATGATGATCGGCGGCGTGTGGTTGGCGCCGGCCGCGCAGGATCTGATCGCCGGCACCGGCCCGGGGCCGCGAATCATCGGGCGGCGTCATCACTGGCGAGCCTGGGCCGTCGCCGTCTCGCTGCTGCTGCTCGGCGCGGCGGGGTGGGCCCTCTTCCGCAGGCTGCGGTGGCCTGCTGCCGCCCACTGATCGAGGCACCCGGCGTGGCGCCGCCGACCGCAGTGCCGACCGCTTCGAGCATCGCTCTGCTTCAGAACCCGGCCGACGCCGGGGGCTCCGGCACTGCCGGGGTCTCTTCCACCTGCTCGGCGGCGGGAATGTGCTGGGAGAAGTCGATCGGTTCCAGCGGCAGTACGGCGAAATGCCCGCTCTCTTCGACGACCTCCAGGTGGGCGTCGAGCGGCACGTCGACAAACACCTGATGGATGCCCGATCGCGGCCAATCGATTTCCAGTTGGGCAATTCGCTCCGCATCGCCCAGGCCAATTTCGAGCCGGCGCGGATGGCCGCCAAAGCTGCTCACCGAGCCCACCGCCCGGTGGATTTCGCGCTGCCCCCTGGGGGTGTCGAGGGTGACCTTTACCCGGGCCCCCACCGCGCGGCGATTGCTGAGAGTGCCCACCAACTCCAGGTAGAGATAATGGGCCTGACTACCGGGGTTGAGAAAGAGGGCCTTGGTAAACCGATCGGCGGGAAAGAAACCGCCCAGGTCGGCGTACACGTCTTCGTCGCCATCGCTGTCCAGGTCGGCCAGCACGATGCCGTGCCCCTTTTGCAGGTGGCCGAATCCGCCGGCCGTGGTCACATCTTGAAACAGGCGCCCCTCGTGGTTTTTCAGCATGACGTTGGGAACCAGGGTCTCAAACGGCGGAGCGCCGGTGCCCAGGTACACATCGAGCCAGCCGTCGTGATCCAAGTCGCCAAAGCTGGCCCCCATCACCAGGTAGGGGTGCTCGACGCCGAGTGCGGCCGTGGCATCGCGAAAGCGGCCCTGCTCGTTGTGAAATACCCTCGGACAATCATCGCGGGGCACTGGCCCCTGGTAGCCCGCCGCATAGGCTTCGAGCTTACCCACGTTGGAGTTCACCCACAGATCGAGCCAGCCGTCGTTGTCGTAGTCGAAAAACCAACAGGCGAAGCTCATTGGGGGATCGGCCACGCCGGCCTGCGCCGCCACGTCGCGGAAGGTGCCGTCTCCCTGGTTTTGAAAGAGCCGATTGCGGCCATAAGCTCGGTCTTTCACGGCGAAATTCGAGACGTACAGGTCCAGGTCGCCGTCGTTGTCGTAGTCGCCGGCGGCCGCCCCCTTGCACCAAAACACGTTCTCCAGGCCTACGGCCCTAGCCATTTCGGTGAAGGTTCCATCGCCGTTGTTGCGGTAGTACTGCGAGGGATAACGCCCGTCGGGCAGCAGCCGGGCCAGGGCCGAGTCGGAGAGCCGGCCCAAAAGCGGATCGTGTTCGGCGACGATCCGCGTCAGTTCGATGAGCGACTCGTTGCCCACGAACAGGTCGACGTCGCCATCGTTGTCGAAATCGCCCCACACGCCCACCTGCGAGGGATACGCTGGTTCGGCCAGGCCGGCCTGGCGGGTAACGTCGGTAAACCGGCCCCCGTCGTTGCGCAGCAGCGAGTTGCGAATTCGTCCTTGGTGCATCAGCCAAGCGCCGCGCAGGATCAACAAATCGGCGTCGCCGTCGTTGTCGTAGTCGGCGGGAACGCAGTGCAGCCCACCGCGCTGATCGGCGAGCCCCGCGTCGGCCGCCTCCTCGAGCACGCCGGTTCCCGGGTTCCGATAGAGCGCGGCCGATTCGTCGAACCCGGCGGAAACGGCCAGCAGGTCCAGACGGCCGTCGCCATCGAAGTCGTCGATCGCCGCGCTTCCGGCCCGAGCAAGCCGGCCGATTCCCAGTTCGCGGGCAACGTCGGTAAACCGGGGGCAATCGCCTTGCGCTGCAAACCGTGCCGGGTCCAGCCGGAACCGCTCGGGCACACCCTCGGGATACTCGCCCAGGGTCATGTTCACCACGTTCAGCAGCCAGGCCATTCCCTGGGGGGCAGCCGGATCCAGCGAGAGATAGTCTTCCAGTTCCGCGCGGGCCCGTTCGGCCGCCTGCCGCCGCTGGTGTACTCCGCCCCGCTCGATCGGAAAGATGCAACTTTGCGCGCAATGCCGTCCGACGCAATTCTGCTGTTCGGCGGTGCGAAGAAAAACCAGCGACGAGGTAAATCGAAGCTGCTGTTGCAGGCTGATATTCTCCGGCAGGGGTGCCGCGTCGGCCAGCGCTTGCTCAATGCTTCGCTGGGCCCGCTCGACGGTACCGCGTCGGATTTGGTCGAAGGCGACCTGCCGCTCCAGTTCGCTCCGCTCGCCCTGGCTAAGGCCCCCCTGCTTGAGCTGCGATTCAAGCCGCCTGGTTTGCAGTTGGCCGAAGTACTCGTTTTCGGAGTTGGCCAGCACGCTGGCGACCTGGCGGAACTCGTCGCCCGGCGATTTTTCAGGAAACACCAGCACCGGCGCGGTGAAGCGCTGGTGGGCCACCACGATGAGTAGGAGCGGGCGCGCAACCAGCAGGCCCACGAGGAGCAGGACCACGAGTAGGCCCAACACCACCGGCCAGCGACGCCGCGCGGCGAAGACCTGGGCGGCCGGCGACCCCGCCGCCACGGCCGGCCTGGCCTCGGGGGATTGGCGCTCGCAAAGCGGCCCGTCAGTAGGAAATGCTGGTATTGCCATCTGGAATCGCCTTACACGCACGTCGGTAGCCGCGCGCTCGGCTAGTTTCCGCCTCCGGCTGACCCCGGAGCGGCGGCCGCGGGCAGTTTCGCCGGATCGGCGGCAGCCGCCGCGGCGGGCGCGCCGGCTGGCGACGCCAGCAGGCGGCGAATATCGGAGATCGAAGGCACGCCCTGCATGGTTCGCAAAATGCGCCCCGCGCCGTCGGTGATCACCGTCGAGGGAAGCGCCTCGGTCGCCAGGGCTTTGCGCACCTGTCTCTGTACCGCTTCGCGATCTTCCGGGCTTAACTCGGCCAGCATCTGGTAGCCGGGCTGTTGCTTTTCAGCATAGTCGCGCAGCGCCTGGGGCTGGTCCTCTGTGTCGATCGGAACGCCGAACATGGCGAGTTGCTCGGAGGAAAACGTCTCGCGCAGCACCCGTAATTGCGGCAGCGACCGCTTGCATGCCGGGCACCAGGTGGCCGTGGTGGTGTAAACCCGCAGTTGCGGCGCCGTCTGGTCCGCGGGCTCGCCGACCGCCGCCAGGGTGAGCTGGTTGGTGGCCGAGCCGGGGCTGCTTGAATCGACCGGTCCCACGGCCGGACCATAGGGCTGGCGGTCCAGGCCGCTGCCGTCGGGCGCCTCGTCGGGGTTCTCGTACAGGGTTACCAGTTGACCGGCGGCCACATCGGTCCACGTTTGTACCCTGCCCGAGGGCCACCGAACCGTAAGCCCAACCACCCGGTCGTGGGTACCGAGGCCCAGGTGCATGGTCCGGCTGCTTTGGCCGGCCCGCCCCTCGCCGCAGCGGTGTTCCCGCAGCAGCCGGCAATCGCCCAGGTCGAAGGTGAGCAGCGCCCCGTAGCCGTCGCGCGGGCTGTAGGTATCGAGCGCCTCGGGCCCCAGGTTTCCGCCCACCAACCGCAGGGCAAGAAACCGGCCCGCCGAGGGATCGAACCCGGCGCGGCGGGGAATTTCGTTGTGGAACACCTCGCAGAGCGGGGCGTTGCTGTTGATCATCACGATGTCTTGCCAACCATCGTGGTCGTAATCGAGCATCACCGCGGTCCGGCCGTCGGCGATGGAATCCAGGCCCGAGATGCCCGATACATCGGTAAACTGGCGACCGCGATCGCTCAGAAACAACCGATCGCGTTCATGGCCGCTGAAGGAAAAGCCCAGCGGCAGCTCGGAATTGAGCATGTCGATATCGTTCTGGCGCCCCGGCGACCAGGCACGAGTCTGGCGCACTTGGGGCTTGAGTGAATTATCCGAGCGCACGACCGCGCGCCAAAAGTCGCTTCACAAGTCAACGTCGAACGCGATGGCGTCGGGCACGGTTACGTTGCCGCTCAGCGCGTACACGTCGAGATACGCGTCGTTGTCCAGATCGACAAATTGCCCGCTCCAGGACCAGCCCGCGCTCTCGACCAGCATGGCCGGCGGTTCGAGCCCGGACACCTTGCGGAAACGCCCGCCGTCATCGTTGTGAAACAGGCTGTTTCCCCGGGCCATCAGCGAGAACCGGGGATCCAGGTCCGGGATTTTAGCGGTGATGCGGCGGCCCGCCTTGCTGAACATGTTGCTCACGTACAGGTCGAAGCGGCCGTCGCAATCGTAGTCGCCCCACGAGGCGCCCATGCCGAAACCAACGTCGGCCGTGTCGCTCTCCTCGGTCACGTCGACGAACGCCTGGCCGCCTTCGTTGCGAAACAGGTTGTTGGGGGCGTAATCGTTGGCCACATACAGGTCGGGGTCGCCGTCGGCGTCGTAATCGCACCAGGTGGCCTGGAACGTATTGCGCCAAACGGCCAACTGGTCGGAAAGCGGCGAACGGGCCAGCCGCCCCTGGCCCGTGCCCACCAACAGCACGTTGGGAGGACCTAACCGGTCGAGCACGCGATGGTGTTCGGGGGCGTGCTCAACCATTTGCCGGGCGACGTCGTGCCCCAGGTATTCGGCTAGTATTTCACGCTTGCTGAACCAAGAGAGACCGTCGAGCTCCTCCTGGGCGATCTTGAACGCATAAGTGGAAAGGTAAACGTCGAGCCAGCCGTCGCGGTTGAAGTCGGCGGCGGCCAGCGCGCAAGCCAGCGCCGGCATCCCCTCGGCCACGCGCTCGGCCGTGCGATCGACGAACTTGCCGCCTTCGTTCACCAGGTAAAGCGAGGGGCGAAGCGACCGCCCCAGAATCAAATCGTCGTCGCCGTCGTTGTCGTAATCGGCGAACAGGGCACAGGTGCCGAAGTGCTCGATATCGAGCCCCAGTTCGGCGGCCCGCTCGACAAACGTGCCGTTTCCCTGGTTGTGAAAGAACATGGCCTTGCCCCACCGCTCAACTACGTACCAGTCGTCGAACCCGTCGCGATCAAGATCGACCACGGTGACAGCCGGGTGCCATTGCATGGCCTTGAAATAGCCAGGCCCCCGCTCCTCGTAGTTCTGATCGCGAATCAGGCGGATGAAAAGCTCGTCCATCACCGAAAAACGAGCCCGCTCCTGCGCCGCGGCATCGGGCACCACCTGGGCCAACACCTCGCGGAACAGCGGCCGTGGAGTACTCATCGTTTTGAGCTGCCCCAGGGCGAATCGGTTGATTCGCCAGCCCCGGGCCGACTCTTGCTCGTCGTCGACCACTCGAATCCATTGCGCGATCATCGTGCCCTTGAACCAGCAACTCCGCCCGTCACGCAGTTTGCCGGCCGCCTCGAACCCCAGATCGGCCGTGGCTCGGCGAGGATCCACAGGGTCGATCGTGCCCCGCACGAAGTACACCTTGGCGTGTTCGAAGTACTCCACCGCCTCGAGCAGCGGCCGCCAGAGATTCAGATCGGCGTTGGCCACCCGCACGGGCTGCTTGGCCACCGGCCAGTAGGCCGTTTCGATCGCCAGGTGCTCGCGCTCCAGGTGAATCTCGCTGGAATGGCCGGGATTGAGGTCGACCACTTCGACCCTCTCGGCGAACAGGCCGCGCCCTGCTTGTCCGGGAAGCGAAAGATTCATCAGGTCTTTGGCCAACCGGCGCAGCTCGGGCGTAAGCTGAAGGATCCATTCCTCCGACTTGTCGAGCGAGGCCACTTCGGGCGGACGGGTGAGCCAGTGGCGGCCCTTCCAGGTGAGCGCCGCTACCGCACCCACCGCGAGGACCGCAACCCCCAATACCAGCGGCCACCGGGCACGGCGCCAAACACGAAACCAGGCTGGCAGGAAGGTTGGCATTTCGATCCGAAAGGGAAGTTCGGCTGCTTGGCAGGAGGGGGGGCGGCTCGCTACAAGCCTACCCTCGAATCCGCCCTGCATCATAGCCTATCGCACCGCAAAACTCGCTCGACGCGCTGCCCGGCGGCCGCAGGGTGCCGACCCACCCCCCCGGCCGTCGCCCCGCACCCAGCCAGACAGGCAAGCCCCTGCTGGGGCGATGGCGGGAGTCGCTCAAAACCCACCGACGATGGCCCCTTGCGGGGCGGCCTGGACGGGAAGTTCGAGGGGCTAGCGGTCGCTGCCAGCGGGCGAGCCGGGGGCGGCGACCGAGGTGCCGGAGGGAACCACCAGCGGTTGTTCGTCGTCGACCAGCCCACCCACGACCCGCTCGATGATAAAGGGGGGCCGTCTCCGAGCGGCTTCCAAGGTGCGCAACTGGTACTCGCCAATGATGCCGGTCATCAGCAACTGCGCCCCCGACACGACCAGGATCACGACGATCAGCGACGGCCATCCCGGCTCGTCCACGCGGACCCCGAAAAACAGAATGGATACCACCACCACCAGGGCATAGAGCACGCCGATCAGGCCGAGCGCGATTCCCAGCACCGACGCGGCACGAACCGGAAAATTGGAGAACGAGACGAACGAATCGATTAAGTACCCGATCCGCTTCGACCAGCTCCACATCGAGCCGCCGTACTCTGCCTCGCGCTTAACCCGTTTATATCGCACCAGGGCCGGCTCAAAACCGGTCCAAAGAATCATGCCCACGCCCGCATTCGGTTCGTGGGTGCCCTCGAGCGCCCGAATCACCTCGCGATCGATCAAGACATAGTCGCAGCCGTGCGGGGGCATCGTGGGCACCGCGAATTTGCGAAACAGTGTCCAGAAAACGCCCGAGGTGAACGCCACGAGCCAGGGGTCGTCGCGATCGCTACGGGCGGCCAGCACAATTCTGTGGCCGTTACGCCAGCGAGCGAGCATTTCGCCGATCAGTTCCGGCGGATCCTGCAGGTCGGCCGAAATGGCCACCACGGCGTCCCCCCGGGCTTGCGAAACCCCGGCCGAGCTGGCGGCGTTCGCGCCGAAGTTGCGCGTGAGCTTGATGGCTCGGACCCGGGGATCCTGCTCGGCCAGCGACTGGAGCACTTCGAACGATTGATCGCGGGAGCCGTCATCGACGAATACGAATTCGAAAGCTTCGCATTGCTGTTCGGCCACGCGCTGCAGTCGCGTAAGCAAATGAGGCAGGCTGGCGGCGTTGTGGTAGACCGGAACAACCACCGACACGGTTGGCATGCCGAGCGAGCCCCCTGCGACTGGCGAAACTGGTATCGTCGAAGCCAGCCCTCCGCGCCGTGCCGGCAAGCGGAATCGCGGAGGCGGGAAGACCGGTCGACGGCTCCATGGTAACTCAAATGGTCGGGCCAAGCAGCAGCGGGGCCGCGTCCCGCGGGAGCCGACCGCCCCCTGCCAGGTACGCCAATGCCCCCAAGGCCGCTACCAGTAGTGGCCGCGATGCGCCCGGTAGTAGTCCACCGTCTGCCGCAATCCGTCGGCCAGCGAAACGCGTGGCGACCAGCCGAGCCGCCCCCGAATCTTGGAAATATCGGAGTAAAAGTCGCCGGGTTCCTGGGCTCGGCGTTCGGGCGAAAACGGGGTGAGGGTCCATTGGCCGCCGCCGACGGCCGCCAGGATGGCCTCGGCCAGTTGGATGAAATTGGTCGGCTGATCGACCCCCACGTTGAATACCTCGCCGTAGGCCTCGGGGTGCGCGGCCGCCGAGAGGATGGCCGATACGCAGTCGTCGACGTAGAGAAAATCGCGCAGAATCTTGCCGTCGCCAAAAATTGGCAGGGTCTTTCCCTCGAGCGCCAAACGCACCAACCAGTTGACCACCCCGTAACGCGAATGCTTCATCTGGGCCCGCGGCCCATAGGTGTTGGTGATTCGCAGCCGGACGGAGCGCACCCCGAAGGCCGTGTGATAGGCCTCCACGATTTTTTCGGCCGCCAGGTTGGTAATTTCATAGATGCCCAAAGGCATCGTCGGCGCAGTCTCTGCGACGGGCAGCTTCGTGGGCCGGCCGTATTGCCCTCGGGTGCCCGTATAAATCACCCGCGCCGCGGGCTGATGGTGGCGCACCGCCTCCATCAAGATGGCGGTTCCCTTGACGTTGATATCGATGTCGGGAAACGGGTTGGTCAGGCTCAGAATGTGGTCGACCTGCCCGGCCAGGTGAAACACGAAATCTTGCTCGCGAACCAGTTGGTTGATCACGTTCTGGTCGCGAATATCGGCAAAGTTGATGGTGACCTGGTGGCGAATCGACTCGATGTTGAACAGGTTCCCGCCGTACTCGGGAATCATCGCGTCGACGATCGTAACCTGCGCCCCCAACTCGACCAGGGCCAGGGCCAGATTGCTGCCGATAAAGCCCAGTCCTCCGGTAACCAGGGCCTGCCGGCCTTGAAACGCTGGGCGCAGGTCGGTCGCGGTCACCGGCTCACCTCGTCGGCCGCTGCGGCCACGGCGGCGGCCACCTGGGTTTGCGCCGCCTCGGTTAACCCGATCCAAAGCGGAAGCGAAAGCACTTGCGAGGCGGCCGCCTCGGTTTCCGGCAAATCTCCCGCGCGCAGGCCCAAAAACCGATACGCGGGCTGCAAGTGAACCGGCACCGGGTAATGCACCAGCGTTCCCACGCCGCGCAGCGCCAGGGCCCCCATCAGGGCATCGCGCCGCGGATGGCGTACCACGTATAAATGATAGGTATGATCTCGATCGGGCGCAACGTGTGGAGTTCTTACGCCTTGCAAGATGCGGTCGTAGTGGGCGGCCAACCGCTGCCGCTGGGCCAGCCAACTGTCGAGGTGTGGCAATTTGACCCGCAGCAGGGCCGCCTGAAGCTCGTCGAGCCGGCTGTTCATGCCCCGGGCCACGACCTCGTCGCGGTTTTTCTGGCCATAGAATCGCAGGCGCCGAATCCGCTCGGCCACCGCGGCCTGGTCGGTCAGCACGGCCCCTCCGTCGCCGCAGGCGCCCAGGTTCTTGGTGGGATACAGGCTAACGGCGGCCGCATCGCCCAGCCGCCCCACGCGTTGGCCGCCGTAGCGCGCGCCCCAGGCCTGGGCGCAGTCTTCAATCAGTTTCAGCCCTCGAGCCCGGGCCAGGCCCACGAGCGGGTCCAGGTCGGCTGCCTGTCCGTAGAGGTGTACGGCCACGATGGCCCGGGTACGCGGGGTCACGGCGCGCTCGGCCGCGGCGACGGAAATGTTGTAGGTTTGCAGATCGATATCGACCAGCACCGGGGTACAACCGGCTCGCTCGATGCCACAAACCGTGGCCACGGCCGTATGGGCGACCGTGATCACCTCGTCGCCGGGCCCCAGCCCACAGCCCCGCAATGCCAGTTCGACGGCGTCGGTTCCGCTGGCTACGCCCACGGCGTGCCGCGAACCGTGCCACTGGGCCAATTCCGATTCAAACGCCTCGAGCTCGGGGCCAAGTATGTAGCGACCGCTGGCGAGCACTCGGGCCGCCGCCTCGTTCAACTCGGCCGCCAGGGGCCCGTGCTGCGGTTGCAGGTTCAGAAAGGGAATCATACGGTCGGCATGCCCGAGGTGGTGCTGGTTTCGCAAGGGGGGGAGCCCTCCGGACCAGCACGATGTCGGGCCGGAACTCCTTAGTCGAGTATAATCTGCCGCGCGCGGCACGGGGCCAGGCCCGCTCACCCCAGGGCCCGCTGCCGTTTCCCGCGGGATCGGGGAGCCAACCAAGCGGCCAACAGGCCCCAGGCCGCCACCAACATAGCGCCCGCCGCCCCCCAACCAAGGCCCCAGACAAATGCCCGAGGCTCGTAGCGAAACACCAGGGTGCGTTCGCCGGCCGGCAAATAGGCCCCCCGCAGCACGTGATTCACGCGCAACAGTGGAATTTCGACGCCATCGTGATAGGCCTTCCAACCAGGCATCCACAGATCGGCCAGCACCACCACGCCCGGTTGGCTAAGCCGCGTCCGAAGATGGACCGTTTCCGGCTTGTCGACCGTAATCTGGGCCTCGCCGGTCACCTCCCGCCCTGCATCCGGTAGTCGTCGATCCACGAGCGCCACCTGTCGCGGATTGAAGTTCGCCTGGCCGAGCAAGGCCAGTGTCTCTTCGGCCGTCGCAGTGGTCTGCCAGCCACGGGGAACATAGGCCCGCGGCAAAGCGCTGGGCCGCTCTTCCACCCAATAGTCGTCGCCGGCGAGCAGCGGATTTCGCCCTTCCGGCACGGGGCAGGGGTACACGATATAGCGCACGGCCAGCATATCCAGAAGCGGCGACCGGCCCGGCAAGTAGAACTGCGTCGCCGCGTACTCAGGCGAAGGCACCTGGCCCGGCTGGGCCGCCAGGCGCAAGACCTCGATCAAATGGGCAGGATCCACGCCATCGTACCCGCGGATGTCGATCAGTCCGGCCATCTGGTTCAGATTCGGCAGTAGGGTTCCATAGCCGCAAATTCGTCCAGGCTGCGACTGGGCGCGCTCGGCCAATTGAGCGAGCACCGGCGAGGGGGGGTAATAGTCCTGCGGCGAGCATTGCGGCTCGAGCGTCGCGCCCCACCGCAACAGTTCCAGTACCCAAGCCAGGGCGATAACACCGGCGACGAGTGAACCCGAACTGGCCCGGCGCAGGGCCAGCCAAAGACAACCGGCGATTAGACCGTAGATGGCCATTTGCCAGTAGGCGTTGCGGAACCAGCCCACAACCTCTCGGGCTTGTTCGACATCGGGCACGCGCCGCGCGATTGCGGTCAGCACTGCGCTGGGAAGGTTGAGCCCGGTAAGCCCGAGCACCAGGGCCGCCAACACCGGCGCGGCCAGGGCGGTCCAACACCAGGGCTGCCAACGCCACTGGTCTTTCCAGAGCGCATCGAGCCCCGCGGCTGCCCAACACAAAACGACAAACCCGGTGAGAAACACAAAGCGGTTGTTGCGGAGTGTGCTGAGTGGAAACAGCTCGTAAAGCTGGGCCAACCCGGGCAGCGCCAACAAATCGCCAGCGCCGACCACGCCCAGCACGGCGAGGGCCCATAGTTGGCGGCGGCACTCCTTCCGGCACCAGCCCAAGGGTGCCGCGACGGCGAGCGCCATCAAGCCGCAATAGCCGGCGGCGCCGCTTTCCTGCCGGTTTCCGTTCCGCAAGTACAAACTGCCCCGCTGATCCGAGCCGTACACGTTGGGAAAGGCCAACTGGGCGGCCATCGTCCAACCACGGTCGATCGGAGCCACCTGGTGCTCAACCCGGTTGGCCATCCGCAGACTCCAGGGCAGGTACTCCAGCGTGGGAAGCGTCTGGGGGCCCGAAAGCAGAACTCCGCTTCCCCACCCCAGGCTTAAGGCAAGCAGCGCGGCCCAACCGGCGCCTCCCCAAGCCCGACGAATCCGGTACTCGTCCCAAAGCAGCCACAAACCATAGAGCCCGCTGGCCAGCATCAAGTGCGCGGCGAACGAGGCGTGGCCGCTGACCAGCGCGGCGGCGGTCGTCAAAGCGAGCGCCGGCCCCCCCAAGCCCAAGGGTCGGCGGACGCACGAGTCGGTTGCCAGGAGCAGCCAAGGCAGCCAGGTGGTCACCGCCGCATGGGGACAGCCGACCCACAGCATTTGGGTGCCCGTCAACGGGTACGCCGCGCCGGCCGCGAGCGAGGCGCCGTAGCCCAGGCCCATGGCCTTACGGCACCACCAAAACGCGCCACACCCCGCCACCATGGCCCGCAGCAGTTGTCCCCAGGCCACGGCGGCCGGACCCGGCCAGAGGTAGTCGACCAGCCGGTAAGGAGAAAACACCGCCGGCTGATTGGCCGCCAAAATCGGGTAGCCCGCGAAGTTGGCCGAATGCCACAGCGGAATTCGCCCGGACCGCACCGAGTCGGCGACATAGCGCCGCCAGGGCTCGTGCTGGGTAACCTGGTCGGAAAGCATCCAGTTCCAGGGCTGGTTCCGCGCCACCGCCTGAGGATCGCGGAGCACGCGGGGGTCGATCGCCCGGAGAATATCGAGCGGAAGCAGAATGCGCTGGCCCACCAGCGAGCGCCCAAACAGCACCACCTGGGGCACCACCAGCGCGGCCAGCAACAGCGCGGCTCGAAACCATCGGGCCTGTGCCACGCTGGGCGGGTCCGCGAGACGGCTCATCGAGCGCCCTCGACCCGCGCGGGGGGCTGGCTGGCCAACTGTACCAGGGCCTCGCGCACTCGTACCACCTGTTCCGGCGAAATGGTCAGGTAGCGGTGCAGGCCCTGAGGGTCGGGGGTGAACTGGGTTAGCTGCTGTTCGTCGACCGTTATGGTTCCGGGCTGCGAAATTCCGAAGTAGCCCCGCTCGGGCCAAACCGCCTGCAGCACACTGGTCAGATCCCAGCACTCACGGTCGTAGGGCATCGGCTGATACAAGGCGTAGGCCTCGGGCAGCGGATGATGGGGCACGTAGCCAAAGTCTTGCTCGATGCTCTCGGCCGGGTATTTCACCGCGGTGCCAATCTCAAAGCCGCTGACCACGATCGGCGTCGGCCAGGAACGCAGCACCGCCTGGGCCGCCGGCAGGTCCATGAACACGTTGTATTCGCGGTGCCGCCCTTCGGCTGAAAACATGCCGGCCATCATCGACAGGCTGCGAACCTTTTCCGCCACTAAGGCTCGGCCGGGTAGCGTGGAATAGGAGTCGCCCGGGGTCTCGAGCAGGGCCGCCAGATTGCTCGAGAACCCGACCACCACGATCACCACCGATCGATCGGGCGCGGCGGCGAGCGTTTTTCGCAACAACTGCACCGCGTCGGGGCCCTGGCCCGGCTCGAGCCGGCGGGGAAATCGCAGCCCCCCCGGATCCACGGCCTCGACCAGGTGGGGCAGGTACTTCCCAGGTTCGGGCGTGGGTGCCCGGGGCGATACTCCCACCGGAATTGTCGGGCGCCCGTAGAAGTGGTTGATCGCGTCAACGGCCGGGCCGGCCAAGGGGCTCCCCTTGGAAAGCGTGACCGCCAGCAACCGGGCCGCCCCGCGGCTCTCCAGCGCGTGGATCACGCCCAGGGCCAAGGCATCGTCGATGTCGTTTCCCAAGTCGGTGTCGAACACCAGGGCAACCGGCTCCTGGGCTGGTGCCGACGATGGGGCCAGCGTACCGGCCAGCAGGAGGCTCGCCCAAGTCAGAATCCAAGTGGCGCGCATGGGCCAGCTACCTTGCTTTCAGGAGGTATTTTGCCTTCGCCGAGCGTGGGCCGACGCTGCCGGCCGACGGGCCCCCGAGGCTAGGCGGTTTCCTCGACCGTCAGGCCTAACTCGGCGATCATCTGTTCACGAATCTTAAACTTCTGAATCTTGCCGGTCACCGTTTGCGGAAACTCGGAGACGAACCGCACATAGCGGGGCACCTTGTAGTGCGCCAGCTTGGCGCGGCAATAGTCGCGGACCGCGTCCTCGGTCAGCTCGGCAGCCGCTTTTAATTGAATCCAGGCACACAGCTCTTCGCCAAACTTTGCATCGGGCAGCCCCACCACCGCCGCCTGGCAAATGGCCGGATGGGTGAAGAGAAACTCTTCGATTTCGCGGGGATAAATATTCTCGCCGCCGCGAATGACCATGTCTTTGATGCGCCCGGTGATGCGAAAATAGCCGGTGGGCTGGCGCACCGCCAAATCGCCCGTGTGCAGCCAGCCCTCGGCGTCGATGGCGGCCGCCGTGGCGGTTGCATCCTGATAGTATCCGAGCATCACCGCGTGGCCGCGGGCACACAACTCGCCCGGCTGGCCATCGGGCAGGGCCTGGCCCGAGGACGGGTCGACGATCTTCACTTCCAACCCCGGCAGCGGACGACCCACGGTTTCCACGCGCAGCTCGAGGGGGTCGTCGGCCAGCGTTTGGGTGATGACCGGCGAGGCCTCGGTCTGACCGTAGGCGATGGTCATTTCGCGGGCACCCATCCGGCCGATTACCTGCTTCATGACCTCGATCGGACAGGGGCTGCCAGCCATGATGCCCGTCCGCAGGCTCGACAGATCGCGCCCGGCGATGGTCTCATCGGCCAGTTGGGCAATGAACATGGTGGGCACGCCGTAGATGGCCGTGGCCCGCTCGCGCTCGATCGCCTCGAGCGTGGCCGTGGGCTGAAACGACTCGGCCGGAATCACCATCGTGGCTCCATGCACCACGGCACAGAGCGTGCCCATGACGCAACCAAAGCAGTGATAGAACGGAACCGGAAGGCAAATCCGATCGGCCGCGGTCAGATGCTGGCAGGCCCCCACGTGGTAGGCGTTCATCAGCAGGCTGCGGTGATTCAGCATCGCCGCCTTGGGAAAACCGGTCGTTCCCGAGGTGTATTGAATGTTGATCGGCAGCTCGGGGTGCTGTCGGCGCTCCACTTCGGCCAGGTCGGCCGCGTCGAGGGTGCGCCCCTGGTCGATCATTTGCGACCAAGAAATCGCCCCGGCCGGCGTTGCGCCCGAAAGCGAGACCACCCACTTCAAGCGGGGAAAATCCGGGCTCGCCAGTTGACCCGCGGTGCTCGAGGCCAACTCCGGACAGACTTCGCCAAGCATGGCGAAATAGTCTGAGGACTTGAAACGATCGACCAGGAACAGGGCCACCGCGTCGCATTGACGCAGCACGTATTTCAACTCGAAGGGCCGATAGGCCGGATTGATCGTAACCAGCACGGCACCGATCCGGGCTGCCGCGAATTGCAGGATGACCCACTCCGGCACGTTGGTGGCCCAGATGGCCACATGCTGGCCCGGTTCGATACCCAGCGCCAGCAGGCCTTTGGCCGCTTCGTAAGTGGCCCGCTCAAACTGGCTCCAAGACCAGCGCCGATTGAGCGCGGGAAAGACCAGGGCGTCGGCGGCGGCATGCAACTCGACGGTATGGGCCAGAACCTGGCCGATCGTCTGCCCCTGAACCCTACAGGTCGTCGCCATTGCAATCCGGTCGAACCGCCTCGGTCGGGAATCGCCCCCCAAGCGGCCGGCCAAGCACCGGTCCGCAGGGCCCGAAGGTACCCAGCCCGGGCGCTGTGTGCAATCCAACCGGCGTTCATCGCCAGCGACACCACGGGGGGCGGAAATCGGCGGCTCGGGTGGGCCCTCGCGGAACAGGTCGGGTTACCCAGGGCGCGATCGAGCTACGCTCGAAACTGGTCGGCCAGGCCAGCCGCCAGCGGCAGAAACAAGATAAGCGGCAACCAGGCCGCTAGCGCCGGCGAGATGAAATAGGTGGAGCCCAGGTACTGGCTACCCAGCGTGACGAGCATGAACGCCACGACCAACCCCAGGCACATGCCCACGGTCAGGAACACGTTGCGGTTTTCCCGGGTCAGCACCAGCGGCAGACCCAACAACAGCAGCGTCAGGTCCATCACGGGCTGAAGCACCCGGGTGTGCACGGTCACGCGCACATCGGCGCCGAAGTCGAGACTGGGATTGCGCAGGCCCTGGACCAGTTGGGGGGTCGAGGAGAATAGTCGCCAGGCTTTGCCGCCGATAAGCTGTTCGAAATTCACATTGCTGACCACGAAACACTCGTTGGGTTTGAGCCAGGCGGTGTCGTGCGGACTGAGAATGACCGGCCGCTGCCCGAGCACAACACTTGGCTGGGTGAGCAATTCGGCGGGCTGCTGCAAACCGACCAGCAGGTAGCCGGCGGGCCGATCGTTCTGGCCGGGGTGGAAATAGGCGTTCTCGGCCACTAACTGTTTGCCCAAGTGGTCCAGCCGTGGCGGTAGTCCAAACTGGGGCAGCTCGATTCGCTGCTCGTTGCGATAGGTGTGCTTTCCGCGAATGAGAATATCGGTCTCGTTGTCGTAGCGGGGGCGCAGCGGTTGGCCCAAATCGCCCAACAGGTCCTTAGGCTCCCGACTCAGTTCGGTCCGCACCGAGGGGAGCACAATCTCGCGGTTGGCCGCGGCAACTCCGGCGATGACCGCCCCCGAGATCAAAACCGGCACCACCACCCGTCCGCCGGGGATGCCGGCCGCCATCAAAGCGGTCAGTTCGTTGTGGCGGCGAACCCAGGCCACGGTAAACATGGCCGCGATCAGGGTCAGAATGCCGCTGGTGCGGTCGAAGAAGAAGATCGAGCGGTAGAAGTAGTAGCCCCCCATGACCCGGGCCAGGCCGCCTTGCTTGTCCGCGTAGCGCAGGAATTCGTCCAAGTTTGCAAAGGCGTCGAACACTAAGTACAGCCCGGTGAGGCTGACGAAACAAATCACGAAATTCTGCACGAACTGGCGCAGAATGTAGCGATCGATAATCTTGGGCATGGGCACCATCCTTGGCGGGCCAACCTAAGCCATCATCGTGCTGCCGTGCTTCGGTCCGACCGAGCCCGGCCAGCGGTCGGCACGGTTCGCTATCCGCTTCCCACTTGGCGCACGGCCTGGGCCAGTTTTTCGATTCCCAGGGCGATACGCTCGGGCGACTGCACTCCGTAGCTGAGCCGAATCGTATGATTGCCCGCCGGGCCGGCCGTGGTTGGCGGGAAGCAGCATCCGCCCGGCACATACAACACGCCGGCGGCCAGCGCCGCGGGAAAAAGCCGGCCGCGCAAGCTCGTATCCATGGATTCGGGCAGGGTCAGCCAGACATAGAGCCCACCGGCCGGATGCACCCACTCGACGCCCGGCAGCGATCCCAGGTACCGGTGGCAAGCATCGAGCATGGCGTCGCGCTTGGCGCGGTAGGCCTCGCGCAGTTGCTCAACGTGGGGTTCGAGCAGGCCGGCGTCGAGCACCCGGGAAACAAGGTGCTGGGCCAAATTCGGGGCACCGAAATCGATATTGCTTTTCTGGTCGTGAATCGGACCCACCAGGTCGCGGGGCAGGACCGCGTAGCCCAGCCGCAGACCCGGCGCAAAGCATTTCGAAAACGTGTCGGCCAGAATTACGGTCTCGCCGCTGGTATCGTGCGCCCAAACGGTCGGCCAATCGTCGCCGGCGAACCGCAGTTGGCGATAGGCGATATCCTCGATCAGGTGGATCCGCCCCTGGGTCGACCATTTTCGCAGCGTCTCGAGCACCGCCACGCGCCGCTCGGGAGCCAGCGAAATGCCGGTGGGGTTGTCGAAGTAGCTGCACAGGTACAGGGCCTTGACCTTGGCGAGCAATCCTTCGGCGGCCAATTGGGCCAGGGCGCCATCGAGCGAATCGGGCACCAGCCCCCCGCCGTCGGCCGCGACCCCCTGGGCACGCACGCCCAGTTGCTGCAACATGCCGAGAAAGACGAAGTAGGTCGGTGCCGCGCAGAGGATAATATCGTCGGGCTCACAGAGCGTGTCGGTCAGCAGGTACAGTAGCTGGTTGCTGCCCGCGGTAACCACCACCTGGTCGAGCGAGCGCTGGACAAAACCGGCAACGCCGCTGTCGCTGGCCGAAAGCCGTGCCAGCAGTTGTTGGCGAAAGTGTGGCGACCCGGCGGTGCTGCCGTATTGCAGGGCGGCGCGCGCTTCGAATGCATCTTTCCAAAGCGACTGAAAGGCCGCCATGGTCTCTTCGACGGGCAAGCTAGCCTGATCGACGAAGCCGGCCGCCAGCGAAATCAGCTCGGGCTTGGCCAGGGCCTGGTGCATCAGCTCGCCAATGGGCTGACCACCGGCACGCTCGGCACGTCGACTCAGACGCAGCGAAGTAGCGGTCATCGGCCAGCCCTGCCAACGAAAAAACAACCAGGCGACGGTGCCTTGGCGCCGCGGCAGAATAGTAAAGGTCCACAGTTTGGGTCAAGATCGACTCGAACGCCAAATCGCTGGTTTTTCGCGGACGGCGAAATCCCTGTTTTCGCGCGGCCTGGGGCCCCTACGGCAATGACCACCCAGCACAACCAGCCCCCGATGGTCGGTCGACCGCCCGTCGAGCCAAATTGGCGCCGTGGCCGAGCCGTCGTCGAAGCGGCCTGGAATTTGATATATCCACCGACCTGCGCTTGGTGCCGCAGCGACCTAGACCAGCCACCCGGCGATGCCCTGTTTTGCCTTGCGTGTCGCGAGCGGTTTTTGGCCGGCTCGGAACGTGCCTGCCCTCGCTGCGCGGTGCCGCTCTCGGCGGAACAGGCGGCGCTGGTCGGTCCCGCCGGCTGCACGCAATGCGAGCGTCGGTGGCCCAAACTCGAGCGGGTATTCGCCCTGGGGCCCTATCAAGAAGAGTTGCGTTTGGCGCTGCTGGCAAGCAAGCGCCCCGCGGCCCAGTCGCTCTCGGCGGCCCTGGCCCGGCTCTTTTTCCAAGTGCGCGGCGCAACCGTTGCCCCCTGGCAGGCCGACGTGCTGGTTCCGATTCCCATGCACTGGGCTCGCCGCTGGTGGCGAGGAGCGAATAGCCCCTCGACGATCGCCGAGGAGCTTTCCAAATCGCTCGGGACTCCTTGGTGCGAGATGCTGACGCGGCGGCGCTATACGCGCCCCCAAAGCGCGCTACCCGAACGACAGCGCCAGCGCAATCTGGCCGGTGCGTTTCGGGTCTGGGCTCGGGCCCCGGTCCAGGGTGCCCGGGTACTACTGGTCGACGATATTCTGACGACGGGGGCCACGTGCCACGCGGCGGCGACCGCCCTCGACCGGGCCGGCGCCGCGGCCGTGGCAGCCCTGGTCATCGGTCGCGCGCCCTTGGATTCGGTCCTCGCCTGATCGCCGCCGCAACCCCCCGAAGCGGCGCGCCCGCCGACGATGGCGCACCCACCGAACAGGGGCCCGCGGCGGGGTCTGCGCGGGCCGTGGACGAACCGCTATAATCGCTTGCCCACGCACGGCGCTCCATGAATCAGCCTTCCGAACACCCCGCTTTCGCTCCTCCCCCGCATCATCCGGTGCGCCGGGCCCTGTTTCGCGGGCTGGCGGTGGTGCTGCCGCCGCTGCTAACGCTGGTAATTTTCATTTGGATCGGCGGAACCCTCGACCAGTACCTGTTGCGGCCCATTACCGACGGCGCCCGTTGGACCCTGGTCCAAGTGCTGGCCGACGTGCGGCAGACCCTGCCCGCGGGCAGTCAATGGGTCCAGTCGAACGTCTACCGCACGCCCGACGGCGATCACTATCTGCAGCTCGGCGACGGACGGTTCGTTCCCCGGCAGGTGTACAACGAGGTCGTGGCCCGAAACGGCTCGGAACCCGTACCCCAGGACGGCCCGGGGCTATACGGCCGCTGGATCGAACTTCGCTTTTTGCGGCCGTATGTGATTGTACCGCTGTTGCTGGTGGTAATCGGAGTCCTGGCTTACCTGTTGGGGGCGTCGTTGGCGGCCGGCTTGGGGCGCATGGCCTGGATCAACCTGGAACGATTGATCCAGCGGGTGCCCCTGGTCTCTAACCTTTATGCGGCCGTCAAACAGGTGACCGATTACCTGTTTAGCGACAACGAGTTGCAATTCAGCCGGGTAGTGGCGGTCGAGTACCCTCGGCAGGGAATGTGGTGCATTTCGTTCGTTACCGGCAACAGTTTTCTCGACTTGCGCCGCAGGGCGGGCGAGCCGGTGTTGGCCGTGTTCGTGCCGACCTCGCCGGTTCCGTTTACCGGTTACGCACTCACCTTTCCCAAATCGCAGGTGGTCGATCTGAAAATGACCATCGACGAAGCCTTTCAGTACATCATCAGTTGCGGCGTGGTGGTGCCCCCCGAGCAGGTTGCCCAGCTGGGGACTGGCCGGGCCGCTTCGGACCGGCTTCGCGTGGGTCCGGCCGAGTCGCCCGGGGTTTGACCGTCACCAGGCGCTTGGCAATCGCCTTGGGGTTTTTGGCCGCGAAAGTGCTTGAGCGTGAACCAATTCGCCAGTGGCACACGATTGCGTCTGGGAACCAGGGCCAGCGCGCTCGCTCAGTGGCAAGCGCGCTGGGTGGCCACGGCCCTGGCCCAGCACGGTGCCCAGGTCGAACTGGTGCTGCTTTCCAGCGAGGGAGACCAACACCAACAGCAGCCAATCGGCGCTCTGAACACCCAGGGGGTGTTCACTAAAACCCTGCAACAAGCCCTGTTGGCGGGGCAGATCGATCTAGCGGTCCATAGCTTGAAAGACCTTCCGACCGAGACCGTCGCAGGGCTTCGTCTGGCGGCCGTCCCCCCTCGGGAAGAAGTGGCCGACGTGCTGGTCAGCACCGTGGCCGATTCGCTCGAGCAGTTGCCCGAGGGGGCCTCGGTGGGCACCGGCAGCCCGCGCCGCCAGGCTCAATTGTTGGCCTATCGGGCCGACCTGGTCGTGCAGGCTATTCGCGGAAATCTCGATACCCGGCTGCGCAAACTTCGCGAGGGCCAGGTTCAGGCCTTGGTGCTCGCCAAGGCGGGACTCACGCGGCTGGGTTGGCAGAGCGAGATTCGCCAGGAGTTTTCCGCCGAGGTAATGCTGCCTGCCGTAGGCCAGGGGGCGCTGGGCATCGAGTGCCGATCGGACGACACGGGCGTTTGCCAGCAACTTGCCCAGCTTGATCACCTTCCGACCCACTGTGCCGTGCGGGCCGAACGCGCCTTGTTGGCCGAATTGCGCGGTGGTTGCCTGGCTCCCGTGGCGGCCTGGGCGCGCCCGGACTCGCCCGACTCTCTGCGGCTGTCGGCCCGGGTGCTTAGCATCGACGGCAGCCAGCGGCTCGATGCCGACCTGATTGGCGAAATGCACCAGCCAGAGGATTTGGGTAAACGCGTGGCCGCGGCGCTGCTTGAAATGGGCGCTGCCCGGCTCATTGCCGACAGCCGGCAATAGCCGCGCGGCGTCTGGCCTGAGAGAGGCGATTTCTGCGCGTCGAGGGCCGGCGGCGACCGGCAAAATCGGCTACTCCGATCCTGGCCGCCTCGTACGCCGAGGCCGCAGATTGGCCCCCTCCCGGTTTTCTCGAGATTGCTGTCCACATTCGACTTGCGCGCTTTTGGGCAGCGTCATCCACGTTCGCCCACGCAGCTCTGGCATGGCGGTTGCTATCGAGCGGCCCGACACACCGCGGGCGCAACGAACCTGGGACTGGTCGTTGTGTTCCGCGGCCGTCGGAGCGGAACCATGCCGTACGGAATGTACATCTCGGCCGAAGGCGCCATGGCGCAAAACCGCCGGCTCGAGGTAATCGCCAACAACCTGGCCAACGTCGATACGGTCGGCTTCAAGCGCGACCTGGCGATCTTCCAGGCCCGCTATGCGGAAGCCACCGAGCGTGGCTTGGACCAGCCGGGTTCGGGCTCGATCAACGACCTGGGCGGCGGCATCAAGCTGCAGGCCACGGCCACCGATTATTCCCCCGGCCCGCTGGAGCCGACCGGCCGCCCCACCGATTTGGCGATCGAGGGAGACGCGTTCTTCACGGTGCTCAAGGGGGACGACGTCATGCTCACCCGCGCCGGCAACTTTCTGATGCGCGAAACCGGCGAACTGGTCACCGGGCAAGGCTACCCGGTCCTCGACGACTCGGGAGCCCCCGTTCAGCTCGATCCGAGCCTTCCTTATCAAATTACCGACGACGGAATGATCCAACAGGCGGGGGGCCTGATACCGCTGGGGTTGGTCCGTCCGCTGGCCGCGGGCGACCTGGCCCGGGCCGAAGACAACTTGCTGCGCCCGCTCGCTCCGCCGGTTCCGCTCGACCTTGCCGAGCGCCGAGTGCACCCGGGCTACCTGGAAATGTCGGGCGTGAAGCCCACGCTCGAGATGATGTCGATGATCGAAACCTCGCGGGCCTTCGAGGCAAATATCAATCTGATTCGCGGACAGGACCAGATCATGGGCACCTTGATCAGCCGAGTCTTGCGATCCACGTAATGGCTGGCCGAAGGGCGCGGCGAACGGCCCCCGACCGGCCGCGGTAACCACTGGAAACTGGTTTTAGCTGGGTGAACTGATGAGCATTCAAACGCTTTATACGTCGGCCACGGGCATGCAGGCCATGGAGACGAAGCTCGATGTCATCGCCAATAACCTGGCGAACATCAACACCACCGGGTTCAAACGCGGGATTGCCCAATTCGAGAACCTGTTTTACCGCCAGGAAATCCTTCCCGGTGCTCAGAACCAACAGGGAAACTTTACCCCCACGGGCATCGCCGTCGGGCTCGGTGCCCGGGTGCAATCGGTGCAAACCGACTTCACCCAGGGCAATTTCAAGGAGACCGGCGGCCCCTTGGACATGGCCATCGAGGGCCCGGGGTTCTTTCAACTCATCGACCCCACCACGGGGCAATTCGTATACACCCGGGCGGGCAACTTCACCCGAAACTCGAACGGCACCGTGGTCATCGCCTCGGCCTCGAACGGGCGCGAACTGAGCCCCACGATTACCATTCCGCAGGACGCCACGGGAATCGTCATCAGCCCCGATGGCAACGTTTCGATTCAACAGGCCGGTAATCCTCAGTTGCAGAACGCCGGCCAGATTCAGTTGGCCTTCTTCATCAACCCCGAGGGCCTGATCAAGCTGGCCGAAAACCTGTACAGCGAGTCGATCTCATCGGGCCCGGCCATTCAATCGCAACCTGGGCTGAACGGAGTGGGACAGATTCGCCAAACGTTCCTCGAGGCCTCGAATGTCGACCCGGTGAACGAGCTGGTCGACCTGATTACCACGCAGCGTGCTTTCGAACTCAATTCGCAGAGCATTCAAGCCGCCGACCAGGTGCTGCAGCTCGTTTCGAATCTGCGTCGGTTCTAGTCGCGGGAAGGAATGATCGGTGAGGTTCGCCCGAAAGAATTACACGCTCCTGCTGTGTGGCTCGGCGTTGGCCATTGCCAGCCTGACCTTGGCTGCCCCCGTGGTCAGTGCCGAATTGCGGCTGCGGCAAACGATCGAGCCGACCGGCCACGTGATCTGTCTGGGCGAGCTGGCCGAAATTGGCTCGGTCGACGAGGAAACCCAGGCCCGGTTGGCGGCGCTCGAGCTATTTCCGCGCCCGCCGGTCGGTCGCGAGCGTTTCGTGACCCTGGCCGAGATTCAGGAAGCCCTGGTGACCCGGGGCTACGGACTGGCCGAGTTCAGCTTTACGGGGTCCAGCCGAGTGCAAGTGCGATCGGCCCCCCCTCGTGGCACGAGCCCCCGGCCCCCGGCCAAGGTTGCCCCCGCCACCCAGGCCACGTCGCCTGCCATGGTTCGACGAGCCGAGACGCTGGCCTCGCAAGCCATTGAGCGTTACTTGGCGCAACGCGGCGGGGCCGCCGGCTGGCGCGTGCGTGCCACGGTCGACGAAGCCTCGGCCCGCTCGATCGCCATCGGCCAGCACCTGACAGTCGTGGGCGACCTACCGCCGGCCACGGGTCGGCACACCTTCACGCTGCAAGGCACGCAGGGAGAAGCAAGCCAGACGTACTCGATCACCGCCGAAGTGGATCTGGCCCCCGCGCGGGTCGTCGCCGCTAGAAACGTGGCCCGGGGCACCATTCTCGGCTCGGGTGATCTGACCCTGGCCCCGGCCGACCCGACCGAGGTCGAGGCCGAAGGTTTCACCCGACTGGAAGACGTGGTGGGGCGCGAAGCTACCCGGGGCCTGGCCAACGGTCAGCTCGTAACCAGCGACCAGGTGCGTTCCCCCATCCTGGTGCGCCGCGGCGAGCCGGTTACGGTTTGGGCCCGTGCGGCCGGGCTGCGGGTGCGAACCACGGCGGTGGCCCGTGACGACGGCAGCCTTGGCGACCTGGTCACCGTGGAAACCCGCCAAAACCGCCAGACGTTCTTTGCCCGGGTAAGCGGACCACAGGAAGTGGACGTGTATGCCCATGCCACGACCGCTGCCACGGCGGCGGTGGCCACGAACCAAACTTCGGGGGCCCGGTAATGCGTCGATCGCACCTGCGAATTTGCCTGGTTGGGGCGATCGCCTTGGCTCCGCTGACCCGGGGCGCGGCGGTCCACGGCCAGAGCTCGAGCCTGTACGGCGCCCCGATTGCCCGCGCGCCGCTGACGCTCGAGACCACGTCCTGGTTTTTCCAGCCGGCCCCGCCTCCGCGCGAGATTCAAATCCACGACATCATCACCATCGTGGTCGACGAAAAGGCACGCACCTTCAGCCAGGGCGACCTGCAGCGCAGACGCAACGCGAACCTGGCAGCCGCCCTGACCGACTGGATCAAGTTCGAGGGCACATCGCTCAAACCGGCCCCCATGAGCGATGGCGATCTGAAGGCCACGGGAACGCTGACCAGCCAGTTCCGGGCCCAGAACACGCTCGACAGCCGCGACAATTTGCAGATGCGAATCGCGGGTGAAGTGGTCGACATCCGCCCCAACGGCAACCTGGTGATCGAAGCCCACCGCGAAATCACCAACAACGAAGAACGCTGGCGCTACGCCATCACGGGCATCGTGCGCCGCGAGGACGTGCTGCCCAACAACACGATTCTCAGCGAAGACATCGCCGAAATGCGGCTCGATAAGGTCGAAAGCGGGCAAATCCGCGACGGCTACAAACGCAGTTGGGCGATGCGGCTGTTGGATCGCTATGGACCGTTCTAGTCGGCGGCCGCGGTGCGTGTAGCGGCGGCCCAAGCGGCTCGCCACACCACGGCCGAGCCAGCTCCAGCGCCGCGAAAAAATACCCCTTCTCTCCCGGTCGGATCGAGTAGTGCGATGCTAACCAAACGAATCCTGGCAGTGGCGCTGACCGCGGCGATCGGCTTGGGCTGGGGGGCCGGAGCCCGCGCCGAGTTGCGGCTCAAAGACATTTGCCGAGTCAAGGGCCAGGAGGAGAACACCCTGCACGGGCTGGGATTGGTGGTGGGCCTGAAGGGCACCGGCGACGGCAGCACGTTTCTGCCCGAAATCCAGAGCCTGGCCCGGCTGCTCGATCTGATGAAGGCCCCCGTGGGGGGCTCGGCGGCCGAATTGAGCGCCGCCCTGAAAGACGTGAAGAACGTGGCCCTGGTCGCGGTAACCGCCACGGTTCCCGCCGCGGGGGCTCGACAGGGCGATGCGCTCGATTGCCAGGTGATGTCGATCGGTTCTTCGAAGAGCCTGGCCGGCGGCCGGCTCTACATGACGCCGCTCATGGGGCCCAACCCCAGCAACGACCGGGTCTACGCCTTGGCCCAAGGCCCCATTCAGCTCGACGACCCGAAACACACCACGGCCGGCCGAGTGCATCGTGGCTGCCGCTTGGAGGAAGATTTCTTCAATGTGTTCGCCACCAAAGAAGGCAAGGTGACGCTGGTGCTGGACCAGAACCATGCCGACTTTGAACTGGCCTGGGAAATCGCGGACCGCATTAACCACGAGTCGCCCATTCGCGGCGACGAAGAGTTGCTGGCCCGGGCCCTGGATCAGGTCAATATCGAGCTGGACATACCCCGGGGATACCGCGACGACCCGGTTTCGTTCCTGGCGGTAATCCTCAGCACGCAACTGGCCGAGCCGCGCACGGCGGCCACGGTGTTCATTAACGAAGCCAGCGGCGCGATCGTGATCGGCGACGACGTGGAAGTGGGGTCGGCCGTGATCTCGCACAAAAACGTGGTGGTCGAAACCGGGGCCAATGTACCCGGCGACCGCTTCACGGCCATGCACCCGAACATGAGCGAGCAGGAATATCCCGAACGGGTGACCAAGCTCAAGGCCTTGGCCGAGGCACTCAACGCGGTAAAGGTGCCCAACGAAGACATCATCGACATCATCAAGGGGCTGGCCCGCAGCGGCAAGCTGCACGGCCGGCTGGTCATCGACTAGCCCCCAGGCGGCGGGCGCCGCCGCTAAGCTGGCTTTCTCCAAGGGATCGTTCCACGATCGCGACGAACTAAAGGCTCCTCCGCCATGCAAATCAGTCCTGCCACCCACGTACATCCGCTGGCGTCGCTCGGTAGCTTAAGCGCCGTGGCGCCGGTCCAGGCCACGTTGCCGGCCGCCTTGGAGAAGGGGGCACAGGCCCCGGCCACCACCACGCGCGAGGCGTTCGATTCGTTCGTGGGCCAAACCTTTTACGGCCAGATGCTCAAGTCGCTGCGCTCCACCGTGGGCAAGCCGGCCTACTTCCACGGCGGCCGGGCCGAGGAAATCTTTCGCGAGCAGCTCGACCAGGTGCTCGCCGAGCGGTTTACCGAGGTGAGCGCCGACCAATTCACGGGTCCCATGTTCGAGCTGTTTTCGCTGAATCGTGGCGCCTGAGCCCGCCTAGCCAAGTGGAACCACGCGCCTGGCTTTGAACCAACCGCGGTCCTTCGCAAAGAAACGTGACTATGCACGCTGACCATGACGGCGCCCGGGTCGAATCGGCGGTCGAACGACCGGCCGAGATTCAGTGGGACCAGGAACTGGCTTTGCTCTTGGCCGAGCTCTCGGCGGCTCAAGTCGAGCTGCTCAATGTGCTCGGCGACAAACGCCGGTTGCTGCTGGCGGGCGACCTGGCGGGGCTGGCCCCCGTGCAGCAACGCGAAGCTCAACTGGCCGAACGCCTGGAGCGTTGTCATCAGCAACGCAAACGGCTATTGGCCTGGGCTGCGGAAGATGGGGTGCCGGCTGAGAGTTTGCGGGCGCTCAGCGCCGTGGTGTCGCCAACCGAGCGACCGCAAATCAGCGCACAGCTACAGGCCGCCCAGGCGCGACAACGGCTCTTGGAACACCAGAGCCTGGCAAACTGGGTCGTTGTTCAGCGCACGTTGGTTTACCTCTCCCATGTGTTAGAGATTATCGCGACCGGCGGACGCAGTCAGCCGACATATGGAAAAGACTCCCCGCCGACTCAGTCCGGGAACCTGGTAGACCAGGCAGCTTAGCGCTTTTCGGGCGGCGGGTAAGCCTCGGCAAGCTGTGCCATGTCGCTCTTCTCCTCCATTCAGATCGCCAACAATGCCCTGCGGGCCACCAGCGTCGGCCTGCAAGTGGTCGGGCAGAATATCTCGAATGCCAACACGCCCGGCTACATCCGCGAGGAGGTGATTTTTTCGGCCGCGCCCGCGGCCCGCGAAGGCAAGCTGCAACTCGGCCTGGGGGTCGAAGTTCGCAGCATCGTGCAAAAGATCGACAACTTTCTGGAAGATCGCTTGCGCAGCGCGGTGAGCGACACGGCGGGCGCCCAGGCCGAGGTGGAAGCGTACACCCAGCTTGAGAGCCTGATCGGCGAGTTGGGAGACAACGACCTAAGCACCTCGCTCAACAACTTCTTCAATAGCATTCACGATGTGCTCAGCGAGCCCACCAGCGACGCCGTGCGCAACCTGGCCACGCTGCGCGGACGGACGCTGACGGAAGATTTCAACCGACTTTCCAGCCGTGCCCGCCAAGTCCGTTCGGCGCTCAACGACCGCGTGGCGGGAACCGCCGACGACATCAACCGCTTGGTCGAGGCGGTCCGTACGCTCAACATCCGTATTTCACAGGCCGAAGGGGGCGACAACTCGCGAAGCGATGCCGTGGGCCTGCGCGATCAGCGCCTCCAGGCCCTGGAAGACCTCTCCAAACTTATCGATATCCAGGTTTCCGAGCAGTCGAATGGCGCCGTGAACGTGCTGCATCAGGGCGAATTCCTCATCTCGGGCGGCAACTCACGAACGGTCGTTTCCACCACCGAATCGGACCGGGGATTGAGGGCCTATTACCTGGAAATCGCCGATACCCGCACCCGGCTCAACCCCCTCAGCGGCGAACTGGCAGGATTGATTTCGGCCCGCGACGAGGTGCTGGGGGGCTATCTGGACCAACTCGACAGCCTGGCCGGAACCTTGGCCTTCGAATTCAACCGGGTGTTCGCCTCGGGACAAGGCCTACGCGGTTACCAAAGCTTGACCAGCACTAGCGCCGTGACCGATGCGGGCGTGCCGCTCGACGCGGCCGGGCTCTCCTATTCCCCGGTCAACGGCACCTTCGACGTGTTGGTCTACGACCGCAAGAGCCAGTTGACTCGCACGACGCGAATTACGGTCGATCTCGACGGGCTGGGCAGCGACACCACGCTGAACGACCTGGCTAGCCAGCTTAACGCGGTGGCTGGGATCACGGCGCAAACGACCGCGACCAATCGGCTGGAGCTGTCGAGCGACTCCTCCCAGTTGGAAATCGCCTTCGCGGGCGACAGCTCGGGCATCCTGTCGGCGCTGGGGCTCAGCACGTTCTTTACCGGATCGACGGCGACCGATTTGGGAGTGAATTCCGCGGTGCTGAACGATCCGGGCAAGTTCGCCGCCAGCCGCACCGGGGTAGGTGCCGATACCGCCACGGCGCTCGACCTGGCCGATTTTCTCGACCGCCCTCTGGAAACTCGTGACGGCGCGACGCTGTCCGATGTTTACGACCGAATCGTCAACGGCATTACGCAAGGCGCCGCCGTGGCCAAGTCGGTGAGCGACGGCTTCCAGGTGTTCGAAGAGACGCTTCGCGGCCAGAAGCTGGCGAAAAGCGGTGTCAGCCTCGATGAAGAAGCGGTGCGGTTGATCCAGTTTCAGCGTTCGTTCCAGGCGAACGCCCGGGTGATCAGCACCATCAACGAGCTGCTGGGGGTATTGATCAACCTGTAACCGCCACCCCCCGGGGGGCGCCCGCGGCGCCGAAGGCGAGAGAAGGCAGCCGACCGCCATGGCCTCGATCATTCCAATTCCCACCACCCGCGTGAGCGACGGCCTGGTTCGCCAGCGGTTGCTTTCGCAGTTGACCGGCGACCAGTTGGCCCTGGTTCGCCTGCAATCGCAAATCTCGACCGGGCGCCGCTTCTCCGCACCCAGCGAAGATCCGGAGGCGTCGCAGCGAGCCATTGGATTGCAGCGGTTGCTGGAGCGCAAGGCCCAGGTTGCCGAAAACGTGGCGGCCAGCCAAACCTATCTGACCGCTACCGATTCGGCCTTGAGCAATGCCACGGACCTGTTGCGTTCGATTCAAAGCGACGTGCTCGGCGTATTGGGCGATGCCTCGAGCCCTCAGCAGCGCGCGGCCGTGGCCGCGCAGGTGCGCACCACGGCGAAGCAGTTGGTCGATCTGGCCAACCGCACCTTTCGCGGCCGGTACCTGTTTGGCGGCAGCAAGACCGACACCCCCCCGTATCGCATTCAGAACAACGTGGTTTCGTTCGAGGGTAACCAGCAAAGCCTGCAGGCGTATTCCGACTTGGATCAACTCCACGTTTCCAATCGTACTGGTCCGGCTGTGTTCGGGGGGGTCTCGCCCGGGGTTGAAGGCAACGTCGCCCTGAACCCGATCGTCACATCCGAAACCTTGCTCTCGGACCTGAATGGTGGCCGGGGTGTGGCCCAGGGCAGCATTACCATCTCGGACGGCGCGGTGAGCCGGACAGTCGATCTGAGCTCGGCGGTGACCGTGGGAGACGTAATCGACCTGGTCCAGGGGGACCAGCTCAGCGCCCCGCTGGTTCGGGCCCGCGTCACTCCCAACGGAATTAGCCTGGAGTCCAAAGCCACTGCGAGCCTGACCGTTTTCGAAGTGGGCAACGGCCGCACGGCGACCGATTTGGGCATTCTCAAAACAAACCCGATCGGGGCGACCCGCGTTGGCGACGACTTGGACCCGCTGGTAACGCTTACCACGTCGCTGGCCGACGTGCTGGGGGTCCGCGCCCAATCGATCGTGGCGCCTACCGGGGTGAACAACGATCTGATTTTCGAGGCCACGCAGCGAGGCACGTCGCTCAACGACGTGGCGATTACTTTCGTCGATGGCGGGGCCGGAGTGCTAGGCGCCGAAACGGCGGTCTACGACGACAGCAATCCTTTGGCCAAGACCCTGACGATTACCATCGCCAGCGGCCTTTCGACCGCCAATCAGGTCATTGCCGCGGTAGCCGCCTCGGGAGCTCCGTTCTCGGCCCGGCTCGACACCACCGAGTACGGCAACAACGGCAACGGCGCGATCACGGCCACGGCGAGCGACGCCTCGGCCGCCGGCCTTTCCAGCGGCGGTAGCGGTAGCGAGTTGGACCAGGCCTCGGGGCTGCGGGTGACCAACGGCGGCCAGACGTTCGACATCGACATCAGCGGAGCCCACACGGTCGAAGATCTGCTCAACACCCTCAACGGTTCGGGGGCCGGCCTGCTCGCCTCGATCAGCGGTGACGGCGCCGGCCTGGAGGTCCGCAGCCGCTGGTCGGGCGACAGTTTCTCGATCGGCGAGAACGGCGGTACCACGGCCACCCAGTTGGGTATTCGGTCGCTTTCGCGTTTGACGCGGCTGGACGACTTGAACCAGGGCCGGGGCGTACAGGTGGTCGCCGGCAACGACCTGCTTATCCGCAGGCCCGACGGAACGCAGTACGGCGTTGACCTGTCGGGTGCCGAGACGATCGACGACGTGCTGGCCGCCATCAGCGCCGACCCGCTTTCCCAGGTCACCGCCAGGCTCTCGAGCGTGGGCAACGGCATTGAACTGGTCGCCGGGGCCGCCACGGGGCAACTGGCCGTGATTCCCACCGGGGGCAGCCGCGCCGCCTACGACCTAGGGCTGGTTGCCGATGGCGCCGAATCGAGCGTGTCCCCCACCACCTCGGGGGGCAACGAGATCGTCACCGGCGCGGACCCCAACCTCCAAGAGGCCAGCGGCGCTTTTCAGGCCCTGCTGCGGTTGGCGGCGGCACTGGAGAGCGACGACGACGCCGACATCGAGCGCAACATGACCTTGTTGGACCAGGCACTCGATCAGGTGGTGTTTCAACGCTCCGACGTGGGCGCCGAACAACAGGGGCTCGATGCCCTGAAGACCCGGCTCGACGATGAAGACACCGAACTGCGCAAAGTGCTTTCCGACGAAACCGAGGTCGACCTCGAGAGCGTGATCACCGAGCTTGCCGCGCGGCAAACGGCCTACGAGGCCACGCTCCGCACCATCGCGCAAGTTTACCAGCTTTCGCTACTCAATTTTCTCTAGGCAGTTTTACTGTCCGTTAGTCTCGCCACGAGCCGATGGGAATGTTGTGCCGGCATGTGGCGCCGTTTCGGCGGTCCGCCTGCCGCACCGCGGCACAGAGCTGCCGCCGCCGCCGGAGAAACCGGGCCGCGCGTCGCCCCGGTGGTTTCTCCGCGACGAACCTACGCCAGGGAGGGCTGTACGGAATGTTGAGAATCGCAACCTCGCGCTTTGGCGAGTTGGAGCTTGCGGAAGAAGAACTGTGGCAGTTTCCCGCCGGTTTGGTGGGGCTGGAGGGGTTTCGCCGCTGGGTGCTGCTAGGCGATCAGGCACTGACGGAACTGGCCTGGCTCCAAGCACTCGAGCAGCCGGAACTGGCTCTGGCCGTGGTCAGCCCGGGCAACTATGTCGCGCAGTACCGTCCGCGCGTGGCCGCCTCGGACCTAGGGCCATTGCGCCTGAGCGGGCTCGAGGAGGCACTGGTTCTGGTCATCGTCGGGCGTCAGGGCCCGCGCGTGACCCTGAATCTGAAGGCTCCACTGATTCTCAATCCGTCGCTGAAGGTAGGTCGTCAGGTGGTGGCCGGCGGGGATGAACCGCTCAGATTTGTCCTCGGAGAAACCAGCGAGCGGCGCCGAGCCGCTTAATCCGCCCGCTTCGCCGTCCGGGGGGAAGCAGGTTTCCCCGGGCCCAACGTGCTCCACCAACCGACCAACCCAGGCCAGGTTACGGCACCCGGGGGTTGCCCTCCCGCGGGGCCTTCCGGGCCGATAGACCGCTCGCCCAGAAAAGCGAAGGGAGTCAGACGATGCTTGTTCTGTCGAGACAGCGCGACGAGAGCATCATCATTGGTGACAACATTGTCATCACCATTGTCGATATTCGTGGGGACAAAGTGCGCCTGGGGATCAACGCCCCCACTGAGATCCCAGTCCATCGGCAAGAGGTGTACGAGGCCATTCAGCGCGAGAACCTGAGGGCCGCCCAACTCGATCCCAACGATGTGCAGCCGGTCGCCAAGATGCGGCCCGGCGTGCGTGGCCGATCGAACCCCGAATCCTAAACCTGGCGATCCCGGCCCTGGCGCGCGGTCACCTCGACCAGAAGGTGCATCCGCTTGGCCGAAGGCAGTTCGTCGCGGCGGTGGTTCTCGAAGATATCGGTGTGCTCGAGAATCCGCACCTGCCAGGCTTGCCGGTCGATCTCGGCCACCGCGCCGGCGACGCCCCAATTGGGAAAATCGTCGAACACGGCGACCCCACCGGGGCGCAGCAAGTGCTGGCACACGCTCCAATCGCCCGAGACCGCTTCGTAGTCGTGCCCGCCGTCGATAAAGATCAGGTCGTACTGGCAGCCCCGCTGCCGCAGGATCGGCAGAACCTCGCTCGATAGCCCCTCGCAGAGCTTGATTCGCGAGGCAATCTCCGGCCCTAGCACCTGGTTTAGCCAGGCCAGCGTTTCCGCGAGCGTGGCCGGCTGCTTGGCGTCGTTGCAATACGATTGGGCGAGCTGCTCGGCGGTAAGGCGACCGAACAGGTCAATCCCGCAATAGTGGGCCTTCCCCCCCAGGGCGTCGGCAAAGGCCAGCAGCCGGGCGGCGTTCGCGGCCCGGGCCACGCCGATTTCCAGGATCGAAAGCGAGGGCTGCCGCTCGACGTAGTAGAGCAGTTGGTCGTAGCGCAAACCGCAGCGAAGCGCCACCGGCACCCCGTGCGGTGCGTGCTGTCGCGGACTTTGGGGAGACGGCCCCTGGACGGTCGGGCGGACGGAAACCGTGCTCAGCGCACCCCCGCTCACCAGGGCCTGTGGGAGGCCGGAAGCAACCTCGGCGGCTGGGAATTCGCGATCGATGTAGAACTGGAACATCCGCCTTGCGCCCCCAAGATCTGGCCGGCCAGGCCGACGCCCAAGCGTACGACCGCTACGACCGTTACCACCGTCATCGGCGGCCACTCACGTCGACTTGATGAGGAACCCGCGGGACCGGGTTTTTTGGCCGCAGGAGCGGTCGAGCGCGATTGCCACGCGCCTCGAATGGGGGTTCCCAAATCGGTGGGCTGACCGCCTAACCCGCCCTCGGGGCTACGAATTTGCGGTCTGTAGCGGCCAGCGCCGGTGACCTGACTGATATTTCCGACCGCTCAGGCCAATTCTCTTACCTCGCCGCTGGCAAGACCCGAGAAGGTACAGAAGAAGCACACGCGGTGACAGGAAGAGCCGGTATCGATTTACCAGTTTGCCTAAAGTGCGCAAGCTGGGGCACCGATACCGATCTTTAACCGCGAGATGTGCGCTCGGCGCCCAGGGATTGGGCGACGCCCCAGTGGCGGCGCGACGGCCGACGTTAGTGACTTTCCGTTGACCCTTATTCCAACCAACCAGTTCAGCGCCGCTGTGCAGCCTGCGAGCCGATGCTCGTAGTCGAAACAGGGCCAAGCTAGCCCGGAACTAAAGACTCCCCGCCTCCGGTCGGGCTTGCAGGCACATTACCGCATTGGAGGGCTGTTCGGCATGACCCGCATTAACACCAACGTCAGCTCGATTGTGGCGCAGAAAACTCTCGCCCGATCGAACTCGCAACTTCAAGAAGCGTTGACCCGTCTGAGCACGGGTTTGCGAATCAACGTTGGTAAAGACGACCCGGCCGGTTTGATCGCTAGCGAGGTGCTGCGGAGCGACATCACGGGCACCCAGCGGGCCATCACCAATAGCGAACGCGCCAACCAACTCATTTCCACGGCCGACAGCGCCCTGGGCCAGGTCAGCTCGCTGCTGAACGATATCCGCGGCCTGGTCTCGGAAGCGGCCAACACCGGGGCTCTGAGCGAAGAGCAGATCGACGCCAACCAGTTGCAGGTCGACGCCTCGCTGGAATCGATCGATCGCATCGCCCGCGTCACCTCGTTCCAGGGACGCCGCCTGCTGGATGGCAGCCTCGACTTCCAGCGCACCGCGCCGGGCAACGCCACGAACGCGGCCGTGGGGTCGGTCACCACGCTGCAGAATTCCAGCGGGGTCGTCTCGGGTGGTGCCGCGAACACCGACATCGTGCTCTCGGCCCGCACCTCGGGTTCCAACTACACGGTCCGGTTCATCGACAACGCGAGCCTTTCCGCCGGCAGCGAGATCGTCTCGGTCTCGGGCTCGGAGATCACGGTCCAGATCCGCTCGGGTTCGTCGACCGCGGCCAACGTGATTTCGGCCATCAACGCCCAAAGCGGCGTGGTCAGCGCCACCGCCTCGGGGGCGTCGGGCGGCTCCTTCACGGCCAGCTTCCAATCGGCGACCCGGGCCTCGGCCCGAATCACCGGTAGCGCCGCCGGCACCGATTCGCTCACCCTCACCGCCCTCAGCGGCGGCACCGCGGCCAACGTGACGATCAAGCTGATCGATAGCACGGGCTTGTCGGCCGGCAGCGAAACGGTGACATTCTCCGGCGGAGAGCTGCAGATTCAGATTCGATCGGGGGTCACCACCGGTGCCCAGATCATTTCGGCGATCAATGCCCAGTCGTCGCTGTTCAGTGCCAGCGGCCTCTCCGGTTCGACGGCCAGCGCCTATGTAAGCGGCAACTTCCTGGCCTCGGCCGGCACCAACGACAGCGCCACCCGTTCGTTCCTTACCTCGGGCGGCGGCTCGGGCAACATCGTGGTTACGGCCGAGAACGCCGGGGCCGAGTACAACGACGTCACCATCCGCTTCACCAGCGGCGGTACGGCCGGCTCGGAGACGGTGAGCTACAACGCCACGAGCAAGGTGCTGAACATTACGATCCAAGACGGCGTCAGCACGGCGGCCGGCGTGGTCAGTGCCATCAACGCCCAGACCTCGCTGTTCACCGCGGCCCTAGCGTCGGGCAGCACCAGCGCCGGCATCGTCTCGGCCACGGCCTCGGCCGGCACGACTTCGGCCGGGTACAGCGAAGCTCAGGTCGACAATATCAGCATCACCCAGGCCAACTTCGGCACGCTCTCGGCAATCGGCCTCAATCTCGTGGTCGACCGCCAGGCTACCCAGGCCCAGGTAACCTACTCGGGTACGGCCCTGAATACCCCGGTGACCCTGAAGATCGCCGGCAACCGGGGCAACGAAGTGCGGAACTTCGGTGCCGGCACCTCGCTCGACGGAATCGCCGAGGCCATCAACCTGGTCTCCGATTCCACCGGTGTCAGTGCTCGCGTCGTCTCGGGCAGCACCACCAACGACCTGGTGCTGACCTCGATCGACTACGGCTCCGATGCTTATATCGAAACCGAAACGATCGGCAACCCGGCCCTGTTCCAAACCTACGACCGTAACGGTTCGGCGGTCAGCAGCCGCATCACGGGCACCGACGTTCAGGTCCGCGTCAATGGCGTCACGGCCACGGCCCGCGGGCTCGATGCCTCGATCAATACGGCCCAGCTCGATCTCTCCTTCACCATCTCGAGCCGGCTCACCGATGGGTCGAGCGTGAACTTCACCATCACCGGCGGCGGTGCGAAGTTCCAGATCGGTCCCGACGTGGTCTCCAACCAACAGGCCCGGCTGGGTATCCAGAACGTCAGCACGGTCACCCTGGGCGGTCCGAGCGGCAAGCTCTACGAGCTCCGCACGGGCGAGGTGAAGTCGTTGCGAAACGATGCCACCGCAGCCGGCCGAGTGGTCGACGAGGTCATCAGCTCGGTCACGAGCCTCCGCGGTCGACTGGGTGCCTTCCAGAAAACCACGCTCGACACCAATATCCTCACCCTCAACGACACCTTGGAAAACCTGATCAGTGCCGAAAGCTCGATCCGCGACGCCGACTTCGCCGCGGAAAGTGCCAAACTGACGCGGGCCCAAATCCTGGTGCAATCGGGTACCTCGGTGTTGGCCATCGCCAACCAGAGCCCGCAGGGTGTGCTCAGTCTGCTCCGGTAAGCCCGGGGCTACGAACGGTTCCCAAGCGAATCTCAACCCGCTGGTCCCGCCCGTCCGATCTAAAGGACAGGGGGACCGGCGGGTTTTTTCGTTTTCTGCCGGTGAGAACGACTTTTCCGTCCCTCGCCTTCCGCCCAACGGAACCGGACCGCCTGGTCAGGCGATCCCCCCCTCTGGTTTCAAGGGGCGCGTCTCAAACTAAAAAAACGTGGTCCCCGAGCGTCGCGCACGGCTGGCCACCAGAGAAAGTTGGCGATGACGGAACATCGCGCCCACCTCCAGGCGGGGCTGGATCATCATCGGGCCGGGCGACTGGCCGAAGCCCAGGACTGCTACCACCAGGTCTCCCAGAACGACCCAGCTTGCGCCGACGCCTGGAACCTGTTGGGCGTCATCGAGCAGCAGCGCGGCCAATCGGCCGCCGCCGTGGAACTGATCTCGCGGGCCAGCGAACTCGACCCTTCGCGCTGGGAATTCCTCAGCAACCTGGGCTGCGCCTATCAAGATCTGGGCGATTACCAGGCGGCAGCCCGGGCTCACGCGGCCGCGCGCGATTTGGCGCCCGAGCGCCCACAGCTTTGGAGCAATTGGGCCTCGGCCCTGTACCAACAGGGCCAGGTCGACGAAGCGGCCAAGGCCTGGCACCGAGCGATTCAGCTCGAACCCGGCCATGCCGAGGCTTACTACAACTTGGGCAATCTGTACCGGGAATCGAATCGAGCCTCCGAAGCAGCGCAGTGCTACCGGCGCTGCCTGAAGACCAATCCACAACATCGTTTGGCCTTCGAAAACCTTACCGCCCTCTGGCTTGCCCAGGGAAAGCTCGACCAGGTGCTCGAAGCGTGTGCTCGGGCATCGCAGGGGCAACCCGAGTGGGCCGAACCATGGTATCGCGCCGGGCTGGCTCACAAGGGCCGAGGCGACCTTCCCTTGGCCCTGGCCGCTTACGACCAGGCGCTGGCTCGCGCCCCCCAGGCCGCCGAAATTCGCTTCGCCCGCTCGCTGGTTCAGTGGCAACGGGGCGATCGATCGGCCGCCCTGCCCGACTGGGAATCGCGCTGGTTTCGCGGCGGGCTGTCGGGCCGCCCCGCGCTCGATTGGCCACAATGGCGGGGCCAGCCACTGGCCGGAAAGAAGATTCTGATCTGGGGGGAATTGGCGGCCGACGACGAACTGGCGTTTTCCGGTTGCCTGCCAGCCGTCGTCTCCGCGGCGCGGCACACGGTGATCGAGTGCGAGCCACGGCTCGTGCCGCTGTTGCGGCGCTCGTTTCCGACCGCCACGGTCAACGCCCGGGCCGAGTCGCCGACGTACTATCGTCCGCGCGGGTCCGAGCCGTTCGACTTTCAGGCTCCGCTGGGCGATCTACCCTGCTGGCTTCCACCAGGGGGCCGGGCAACCGAGAATCGCTCCGGCGAAACCGGCGATGCCGACTCGGCCTCGACGACAGGCTGGCTCCGGCCCGACCGAGAGCTGCGACTGCGCAATCGCGAACGGCTCGCCGAACTCGGTCCAGGCTTGACCGTGGGGCTCGCCTGGCGCGATCCGCCCCGCGCTTGGGGTGTTTCTGATCTGGGGTCGAAACTGGCCGACTGGCTGCCGCTGCTTTCGCTGCCGGGAGTGCACTGGGTCAATCTGCAACCCGGAACTGGGCGGCAGGTGTTCGAGCAACTCAACCAGCAGCACGGCATCGAGGTTCGGGAATGGTTCGACCAGGACCTGGTGAACCACCTCGACCCGCTCGCCGGCCGGCTGGCGGCCGTCGACCTGGTGATCACCGTGCCTTCGACGGTCGCGCACCTGACCGGCGCGCTCGGACTGGAGGCGTGGGTCGTGGTCCCACGCGGTGCCGAGTGGTACTGGGGTACCACCGACCAGTGCGAATGGTATCCGAGCTTGAAACTGTTTCGGCAGCAGAGCGAAAACTGGTCCGCCCTACTGGCCCGGCTTCGCGCTGCGCTAGCCGAACGAATCGCTGCCTGGCAGGGGGCCGAGCCTGGGGTGGTCGGGGCCCAGCGGCCGCCGGGCAGCGCCCCGCCCGATTCGCGTGTCTGTGAGCCCATCCGTGAGCCGCTAAGCCAGGCCGTAACCAAAGCTCAACAGCGGGCCCAGGCGGGCCAGGCTGATGAAGCCCTGGTCGAATTGACTGCCCTGGTCCAGCAGCACCCCGATTGCGGCGAACTGCGCTACCAGTGCGGCGCGCTTGCGCTCAAGCACAAGAAAAGCGAACTGGCCATCACCCACCTGGTCGAGGCGGCGCAACTGTTGCCGGGCAGCCCGTTCGCGCGTTTCTACCTGGCGGCGGCCTACGCCGATCGCAAGCGGACCCACGACGCGATCGACGTGGTGCGCCAGGCCGTGGCGCTTAAGCCCGATTTTCCCGAGGCCCACCTGAACCTGGGGGCCTACCTCGAGCGTTTGAGCCGGTACGACGAGGCCTTGATCCACGCCAGCCGGGCCGCCGAGCTCATGCCCAAGAGCGCTTCGGTTTTCTACAACCTGGCCAACGTTCGCCTGCACCTGGGCCACCTGGAAGAAGCGCTCAAGGCTTACCAGCAAAGCCTCGATCTTGACCCCACGCAGCCCAAAGCCCATTGGAACCGATCCGTGGCGCTGCTTTTGCTGCGCCGATTCGAGCAGGGCTGGCCGGAATGGGAGTATCGCGAAGCGGCCGGCGAAGTCATCGTCGACAAGTTCGACGAACCCACTTGGAATGGTTGTTCGTTGGCCGGAAAGACACTGCTTTACCACGCCGAGCAGGGGGTGGGCGACGAGATCATGTTCGCGTCTTGCTTGCCCGACCTGATCCAAGAGGCGGCCCACGTGGTGATCAACTGCGAGCCGCGGCTCGAATCGTTGATGCGCCGTTCGTTTCCGGGCACCACGGTCTGCCCGGTGCGGCGCCCCCTCAAGGAACCCTGGCGTCCTCCGGTACCGGTCGACCTTACCGTTACGGCGGGCAGCGTGCCGCGCTACCTGAGGCCCACGATCGAAAGTTTTCCGCGCACTGCTTATCTGGTTCCCGATCCGGCCCAAGTGGCCTGGTGGCGCGAGCAGTTCGCCGCCCGCGGCCAGGGGCTTCGCGTGGGCATTTCCTGGCGAGCCGGGGGGAAGGCCAACGAACAGAAGCGCCGGACCGCCGCGCTGGAAGACTGGGGCCGAATTCTCCGCTTGCCCGGCATCGACTGGATCAACCTGCAGTACGGCGACTGCACGGAAGAGCTGGCCTGGGCTCGACGCGAATTGGGAGTCGACATCCACGACTTCGCCGAGGGCGACCCCCTCAAGGACCTCGACGGCTTCGCGGCCCGCGTCGCCGCGCTCGACCTGGTGTTTTCGATCGGAAACACCACGATTCACATGGCCGGCGCGGTGGGAACGCCTACCTGGGTTGTTCTGCCCCAAGTGCCCGGTTGGCGCTACATGGTCGAGGGGGACGATCTGCTTTGGTATGGTTGCGTGCGGCTGTTTCGCCAATTGCGGCCCGACGATTGGACCGGCTTGTTTGCTCATATGGCCGACCGGCTGCAGGCCTGGGTCGACGCCAACGCCGGCCTTCGGCGAGAACGCGCCGAGCAGCCAAGGCAGCCGCGCAGCTCGGGCCAGGCGGTTCGGAGCGCTGCGGCCGCCGCTCCGGTAGCGCTGCCGAAGGCAACCCCGCGCACGCTCTTCCTCGATGGGCTCCGACACCAGCGGCTGGGGCAGCCGGCCGAGGCCGAGCGATGCTACCGCCAGGTCATTGCCCACCATCCGGATCACACCGATGCTCTGCAGCTACTAGGGCTGATTCTGCTCGGTCAGGGCGACCACCAGCAGGCCATCGAGCTGATGCAGCGTTCGTTGGCCATCAACGAGGCCCAGGGGCTGGTTCACTACAACCTAGGAACCGCGTGGGAAGCGGCAGGAAAGCCCCAGCAGGCCATCGCGGCGTACGAGCGGGCGATCGAGCTTGAGCCCACGCTGGCCGAAGCCCACCTGAACCTGGGCGTGGCGCTGCAGAAGCGACGCGACCTGGAAGCGGCGAAAGAATGTTTCCGCCGGGCCCTGGCCGTACGCCCCCGATACGCCGAGGCCCACAACAACCTGGGCTTCGCGCTGCTGGCTTCGGGCCAGGCGGAACAGGCACTTGAGCGGTTCGACCAGGCCCTGACCCTCAGATCCGACTATCCCGAGTGTCGCCGAAGTCGAGCGCGGGCGTTGGCACAATTGGGGCGCACCGAGTTGGCCGCGGAGGCCTATCAACAGCTCTTGGCCGAGTTCCCGGGCGACACCGCGATCCGCGACGAATTGGCGGCGCTCCGTCCGCAAGCCCCGGCGCCGCATCGACCGGCCGTGGTTCCCGCCCCGCACCTGGGCCGACTTCCGCAGGACACGCACTACGAAGCAACGCGGTAAACTCGCAGCGTATCCAGAGTCTTGAAAGGTTGCCGTGTCGCAGGTCGATCCAGGTTTGGCTCAAGCCGAAGACCACCTCCAGCATGGTCGCTGGTCCGAAGCGCGCCGGGCCATCGAGCGCGTGTTGGCGGAAAACCCTCAACACCATTCCGCCCTCACCTTGGCCGCGGTGCTAGCGCAGCGCGAAGGGAAATCGGCCCAGGCCATCGAGCTGCTCGGCCAGGTGGCCCGGCTGAAACCCGCCTCGGCCCAGGCCCATTTCAACCTGGGAGCCGGCTGTTTGGCGGCCGGCCAAACCCAGGCCGCGGCCGACCATTTTCGGCAGGCCATCGAGTGTGATGCAACCGACGCTCCCAGTTGGGCCGCGCTCGGCCAATTGGCCGCCCGGGCGGGTAATTGGCCACAGGCCCGCCAGCAACTTATGCAGGCCGTGCAACTGAACAGTTCGGTCGCCGCATGGCACCACGATTTGGCCGTTACCTTGGCCGCGCTGGGCCAGCACCAACAGGCTGGCGAGCATTTCGCCGCGGCGGCCGCGCTCGATCCAGAGCACTTGGCGTCGCACCTGGGCCGGCTGCAACAAGAACAGCGGCTGCGGGGCGCCCCGTACGCGCTGCCTGGCTGGCAAGCGCTAACGCGGCGGTTTCCCCAGGCGGGGCCGGCCTGGTATGGGCTGGCCGAGGCCTATTTGGCCTCCGCGCAGCCGGCCGAAGCGCTGGCCGCTTGCCGACAGGGCCAAGGGTTGCGGCCGACCCATGCTCCTGGCTGGTTTCAAGCAGCGTTGGCGCTCCGCGAGCTAGACCGCGCGGAAGAATCGCTCTCCGCTTGCCGGCGGGCCGAACAGCTCGGATTCGACTCGGGAAGAGCCGCCGAGCTGGCCGGACAGGCGCTGTGGGATTTAGGACAGTTCGCGGCGGCTGAACACGAGTTTGCCCGCGCCCTTGCCCTGCAGCCTGGCCGTGTGGCGGTGCAACTCAATTTGGCCTCGGCCCAATTGATCCAAGAAAAATTCGACCAGGGTTGGGCCCATTACGCCTGGCGCACCCAGGCCGAAGGCTTCTCGCCCCCGGCCTGGCAGTGCCCGAAACTACCCTGTTGGGACGGCTCCCCTCAACCAGCCGGGCGGCTCCTGGTGCTTGGCGAGCAAGGGCTGGGGGACGAAATCCTGTTCAGTACCTGTCTGCCCGATCTGCTCCGCCACGCGGGCCCGGTCACTTGGGTCTGCGATCCGCGGCTGGTGCGTCTCCTTTCTCGAGCGTTCCCCGAGGTGGAAGTGGTCGCTCGTCAGGCGTTGCCTGCGCCGGTAGTACCGCACGAAGTTGCCGCCCGCTGTAAGCGACAGGTATTCTCGGGCAGTCTGCCGGCCCGGTTTCGACGAGCTTTGGCCGATTTCCCCCGGCAACCATGCCTCTTCTCGGCCGAGCCGGCGGCAGTCGCGCGGTGGCGCAATCGGCTCGCCGGGCTTGGTCCCGGGCTCAAGGTAGGCATTTCCTGGCAAGGCGGAGTCGCCGGCCGAGAAAGACGCCTCCGCTCGCTGCCGCTGGAGCATTGGTCGGCGTTGCTGGCCCAACCGGGGGTTGAAGCAGTCTGTTTGCAGTACGGCGACTGCCAGGCGGAGCTCGCCGCGTTTCGTCAAAGTACAGGGCTAACCGTGCACCAGTTCCCCGAAGTGGATCCGCTTGTCGAACTCGACGAATTCGCCGCCTTGGTTTCCGCGCTCGACCTGGTCATTTCCGTTCCCAACGCCACGGTTCACCTGGCCGGCGCACTGGGGGTCTCGACCTGGGCCCTGGTTCGGTTCTCGCCCGACTGGCGCTGGCTGGCGGCCGGCTCGCGGTGTCCTTGGTACGGTAGCGTGGGGCTGATCCGGCAGACCGCCCCCGGCGACTGGAGCCAGGTGATCGATCGAGCACGGGCCATGTTGCGGGACGAAATCCGCGGCCGCTGGCCGAGCCGCGCGACGCTCTTGGAGGGGCGCGGCGCAGCCCGGCAAATGCCAGCCGCGCTCGGCGATGCGAAGTACGGCTCCGCTACGTCTCTCGTCGAGAACCCTGCGGGGTTGGGGCACCCATGAGCCAATCGCGGCAAGTGCTTAGCCAGGCGTTGGCCTGGCACCAGGCGGGCCAGCTCGAGCGGGCCGAAGAGGCATATCGCTCCGTGCTGAACGCCGCGCCCGATCAGGCTGAAGCCTGGCAACTTCTCGGTGCGCTCGCCCATCAAACTGGCCGGGTGCAACTGGCCATCGACGCCATCGGCCGCGCCCTGGCCCAGGCGCCTCCCAGGGCCTCGTGGCTTTATAACCTGGCCAACGCCTTGGTCGATGCGGGCCGGCTCGACGAAGCCCAAGAGCGATTCGCCCAGGCCGTTCAGCTCGATCCACAACTGGCCGACGCTTATCTCAATTGGGGTGCCACGCTCGAGCGACAGGGCGACTTCGCCGGCGCTGCCGAGAAATATCACCGCGTGCTCCAGATCGAGCCTGCATCGGCCCAGGCCTGCTCGAATCTCGGCTCGCTTGGTCAGCGGCAAGATCGGCTCGCCGACGCCCTCGAGTGGTACAACCGTGCGCTCAGCCACGCGCCGAACTGGGCCGTGGCCTGGGCCAATCGGGCCTCGGTGCTGCGCGGCCTGGGGCAAATGGCCGAGGCCGAACAGGGTTTTCGCCGAGCCCTGGAACTGGCGCCCGACCATTTCGCCGCCTGGCACAACCTGGGGGAGCTTTTGCAAGAATGTGCCCGGCTGCCTGAAGCCGCGGCCTGTTATCGTCAAGCCCTCGAATTACGGCCGGATAGCTACGAAACGCGGATCAACCTGGGGGGCTGCTGGAAAGAACTGGGCGATTTTCGCCAGGCCGAAGCGGTGTATCGGGCTGCCATCGATCAGCGGCCCGAACGGTTCGAAGCCTGGAGCAATCGCGGCCTGCTGCGTCAGGAGGAGGGGATGCTCGAAGAGGCCGAGGCCGACTTCGCCGAAGCGCTCCGCCGGGCCCCCACCGACGGCGACACCCGGCTCAATCGCGCGCTACTCTGGCTTCAACAGGGCCGTTGGTCGGCCGGCTGGCAGGAGTATGGCTGGCGTTGGCAAGCTCGTGAAGCCCGTGGCCGCGTGCGACGCTTGAACCAGCCCCCGTGGAACGGCCAGCCACTAGGCGGGCGGCGGCTGCTGGTCCTGGGCGAGCAAGGCGTGGGCGACGAAATCATGTTCGCCAGTTGCCTGCCTGACCTGCTGGCCGAAGCCCACCAGGTCACGCTCACCTGCGACGCCCGGCTCGAGCGCCTTTTTGCCCGTTCCTTTCCCGCTGCCCGGGTTCAGGGCGTGGTCCGCGGACAAGAGCCGTGGGACGAGTGGGCGCGCTTTCCGGCCGATTTCCAGGCGTCGAGCGGCGACCTGCCGCGCTACTTGCGCCGCGAAGAAAGCGATTTTCCCCCCCGGACCTCGTACCTGGTGGCCGACCCCCAACAGGTCGACCGCTGGCGCCTTCGCTTGGCCCAGTTGGGGCCGGGCCCCAAAATCGGCGTTTCCTGGCGCGGCGGAAAACAACCGGCCGAAATCCTCCGCAGATCCGCGCCACTAACCGAGTGGCAACCGCTTTGGAACCTACCGGGCGTGTGCTGGGTCAACCTGCAGTACGGCCCCGCGCGCCACGAGGCGGCCCGCTGGGCTCGGGCCCGGGGAATCGACCTGTTCACGCCCGACGACGCCGATCCACTCGGCGACTTCGACCCGTTGGCCGCGCTCACCCGTTCGCTCGATCTGGTGATTTCCGTGGCCAACGCCACGGTGCACCTGGCCGGCGGTCTGGGGGTTCCCTGCTGGGTGCTGCTGCCGCCGCGCTGGGGTTGGCGGTGGCTGCTCGATCGCCCCGACAGCCCCTGGTACCCCTCGGTGCGCATCTGGCGTCAAACCCACCCGGGCGAATGGTCGGCCCTGATCGAACGGGTGGCCGCCGCCGCAGGCCAGTTTGCTCAAAGCGACAAGTTTGCCTAATCAACCAGGTTTGGCTCAAGCCTATAACCGGCGGCTGCCGATTCCAAAATCGATAGGGGGAATTGTCGGGTTACCGCTGCGCGCCCTGGGCACGCGGTTGTAGCGATTGTTCGACCCCGCCTGGCGCGGGCCTGCCCGGCCGACGAGCGAATGCCGTCGGGAGGGCTGCGCCGCCCGAATCCCGCGCAGCGCCTGCCAGCCCCATGCCGTAAGTCGGAACGGTCAGCAATATGGGACGCATCACTTCGAGCATTGGCCTGGTTACCGGGTTGGATATCGGCGGCACCGTCGACAAGTTGATCGCCTTGCAGGCCCGCCCCCGCGACCAACTGACCAAGCTCAACGACACGCGCGATCGGCAGCAATTGGCCATTTCGGGCCTGGCTACGCAGCTCATCGGCCTGCAATTGGCGGCCGGCAAATTGAAGCTGCCCACCACCTACGACGTCCGCAAGGCTTCTTCGTCAAGCTCGTCGGTGTTGTCGGTTACTACCACGGGCAAACCCGCCCTGGGTTCATACGACTTCACCCCGGTGCGCCTGGCACAGGCACAGCGGCTGCTCAGCTCGGGCGTCGCGGACAAAACAGCGGCCTTGGGCGGGGGAGAGGTGTCGTTTCGCTTTGGCGGTTTTATCGATGGCGACGCGAGCCTCGACCTGTTGGGCGAGGGCGCCGGCGTTCAACCGGGTAAAATTCGCCTCACCGATCGCTCGGGCAGTTCGACCGAGATCGACTTGCGCCTGGCCCGCACCGTTGGCGATGTGGTGCGAACGATTAACGCTGCCAGCGGAATTGGCGTGCGCGCCGAACTGGCTGGCGACGCTCTGCGCCTGGTCGACAGCTCGGGGGGAAGCGGCAATCTGCGCGTCGACGAAGTGGCCGGCGGAACCACCGCGGCAGGGCTCGGCCTGTCGGGAATCAACACGGCCGCAAACCAGGTCGACGGCCAGCGAGTTTATCGCCTTTTCGGTGAGTTGGGTCTGAACCACCTCAACGACGGCCGGGGGCTGCGCTTCGACGAGTACCTCGACGACCTGGAAATTGCCTTCCGCGACGGCAGCACTGCCCGCGTCGACCTGAACCGAGTCGGAACTTCGCCCGAACTGATCTCGGCAACTACCCCCGCGAGCGGCCGGCCCAACGCTCAAATCACTTTTCGGGCCGCCAGCGCGCTACCCGAGCTGGTCGGCGTGGAAGTGAAGTTCGAGAACGATTCCACGGTAACCAAGGGCCGCGAGACCGTGGCCTACGACGCCCAGGCCAAGACACTCACCTTTAAGATCGACGAGGGCAACAGCACCGCTCAGAACGTGGTGTCGGCCCTCAAGCGCAACACGGCGGTTTCCAAGCTGTTCACTGCCACGCTCACGGGCGACAACCCGGGAACCGGCCTGGTCGTGGCCCCCGATGGCGTGGTGCTCGACGGTCCCCGCTCGCAACTGACCACGGCCGCCACGCTAGGCAGCAACTCGCGGCTCAAAATTGCGGCTTCCGTCAGTTCGCCGGATTACGACGGCTACCAGCTCGTGTTTCAAGCCGGCGCCGCGGCGGCCGGACTGGAAGCGGTCGATTTCGATCAGCAGGCCAAGACCATTACGGTGACCATTGCCGACGGGCAGTCGACGGCCAACGACGTGGTCGCCGCGCTCAGCGCCGACGCAGGCTTCGCAGCCCATTTCCAAGCCCAGGTGGGCGCCTCGATCGGCAGCGACGGATCGGGGCTGGTCTCGCTTTCCGACGGTGCAACCACCAGCGGCGGCACGGTAATTCCGGCCCGTCGGGAACGGACCTTGGCCGATGTGCTCGAAACCCTCAATGCCGCCGCGCCCGGAAAACTATCCGCTTCGATCGCCGCCGACGGTTCGAGGATCGAGCTCAAAGACCTGTCGACCGATAGTGGCGGCACGTTCCAGGTTACGCAGCTCAACGGTTCGCGCTTGGCCGACGACTTGGGGATCGGCGCCCCGGCCGTGGGCGACACGATTGCCTCGGGCCGCGTGCTCTCGGGATTGGGGACCTCGCTGCTCTCAAGCCTGGCCGGCGGCGCGGGCCTGGGCCCGCTGGGCCAGATAGGCCTTACCGATCGAACTGGCGCTACGGCCACCGTCGATCTCGCCAGCGCCGAAACGCTCGAAGACGTGGCCGAACTGATCGCCGCCTCGGGCCTGGGGCTTGCGCTCGAGATCAATGCGGCCCGCAATGGCGTCGTCCTGCGTGATACCACGGGCACCACCAGCAATAACCTGGTCGTGGCCGACGCCGACGGCACGCAGTCGGCCTCGAAACTGGGCCTGGTGGTCGACGGCGCCACCTCGAGCGTCAACAGTGGCTCGCTTTACCGGCAAGCGGTCAGCGAAAACACGTTGCTCGGCTCGCTCAACGGGGGGCGCGGCGTGGCCCTGGGCACGCTCCGGGTGACCGACACCCGGGGCCGGACCCGCGAGCTCGACCTGGCCGCGGCCGAGGCCGAAACGGTCGGCGACGTGCTCCGCGAACTGAACGGGCTGGGGCTCGACATCGCGGCCCGAATCAACGACACCGGCGACGGCATTCTCCTGGTCGACACGGGCAGCGGCGGCGCGGCCAAGCTCCAGGTTGCCGAAGGCAATTCGACGACCGCCTCTGATCTGCACCTGGTCGGTACGGCCGAAACGGTCGACCTGGAGGGAACCCCCACCCAGGTGATCGATGGCCGGACCACGTTTACCGTGAACCTGGCCGCCAATGCCAGCCTCGACGACCTGGTGGCGCAGCTCAACCTGTTGGGCGGTGGCGCGGCCTTCTCCGTACTGAACGATGGGTCCACGGTTCGTCCGTACCGACTGAGCGTCATCAGTCAACAAACCGGCAGGCTCGGTCAATTGCAACTCGACCTGAGCGCCCTGGGGCTCGACCTCGAAGAAACCGCCGCCGCCCAAGACGCGGTCGTGGCCCTGGGGCAGTTCAATGCCAGCGGAGGGCAGTTCGTCACCTCGTCGAACAACACGTTCAGGGAACTGGTCGCGGGGCTGACCCTACAAGTCCAGCAGACCAGCACCAGCGCCGTCACCGTTTCGGTAACACCCGACGACGGCACCTTGGTGGCCAGCGTTCAGGACGTGGTCGATCGCTACAACGCGATTCAAGACCAGATTCGCGCCCTCACGAGCCGGGATCCCGCCAACCCCGGCCTGCTGGCCGGCAGCAATGCTCTCTTGCAGGTCGAAAACCAACTGGCCGACATTATCGGCGGCCGCTTTCTGGGCAAACTCGGTTCGTCGCGCTCGGTGGGCATCCGCTTCCTTTCGCCGGTCATCGGTGCCGACGGCTCGATCTCGGCGGAAGAGGCCGAAAAGGCGGGCCGGCTGGAACTGGACAGCAGCGCCCTGAGGGCGGTTTTCTCCAACGACCCAGGAGCGGTGCAGGATCTGCTAGGCACGGCCCAACTCAGCCTGGCCGCGCAGCTGGATTCCACCGTGAAACGGCTGGCTTCGTCGGACCAGGCGTTGCTGGTCAATCAGATCGAGACCCTGAATCGCCAAATCGTCGAGGGACAACGCCGGGTCGCCATTCTCGATAGTTTGCTGGAAAGCCAGCGGCAGCGATTGACCAATTCATTTAATCGCGCCGAATTGGCGATTAGCAGACTGAAGGACTCGCAAAACGCTTTGGCGTCGCTGACCCTCTTTGTCCAGAGTTTGCAGTCGAACAACAATGCATCGAACTAGTCCCTGCGACGTCGGAAGCGGGTGCCCTGCCGCCGAAGCGGCAACCGCCCCGATTCGGTCCTGACGGTTGAGACTCCCACCTAAAACCTCACTCGAACCAATCGCATATGAACCAGGCGGCCCGCGACAACTACCTGGCGACCGAAGTCGCCACGGCACCTCCCCAGAAGCTGCAATTGATGCTGATCGAGGGAGCCATTCGCTTTGCCCTGCAGGGCCAGGATCATTGGCGCGCCGGCGACGAGGGGGCCGCGGCCGAAGCGATCTCGCGAAGCCAACAAATCGTCTCCGAGATCATCGCCGGCCTGAACCCCGAGCACGACGCCGAACTGGTACGCCAAGTTGCCAGCGTTTACCTGTTTGTTTTTCGGGCCCTCTTGGCTGCCCAACTCGAGCAAAGCGAAGAGCGACTGCAAGAGGCGCTGCGGGTATTGGAAATCGAACGCCAAACCTGGCGCGAGCTGTGTCTGCGGACTGAGTCCGCGCCCCCGACCGCGCCACCCGTCGACGACAATACGACCTGGTCGGGCGGATTCAGCCTGACCGTCTAGCGATCTCAACCGGTTCGCCGCGCGGCGTTGGGCGCTGGCCGAGCGCGACGGACTGCCCAGACCGCTCGCCTCTCGGCTGCCATCTGCTGGCGGCCCGCAGGAAACCGGCGATACCGTGTGAAACCAGTCAAGTTGGGGCAGTCTTGCGGATTATTCCGGATTTGAGCCCATTTTGCCTGGAGTGGTCCGCGCCGGCCGGCCGATCGGAACTATGAGGGCCCCCGGTGCCCGTTCAGGGTTTCGCCGGAAGGAGGGCCGCGGCCAGTGCGCGGTGCGACCGACGGACCCCGCGAAGCGAATCACACATCACCCATTCCGGTCCCGGCAACGCCGCAGGATGGCGCTCCGCTCTCGACCGGATTCGAAATGCACTTCTGTCAGGAGGATACGGGCATGTTTCGGATTTTTATTGGTTGGGATTCCCGCTTCCCGGAACCGGCCGACGTGTTGCGCTATAGCCTGCTGAAGCACTCGTCGGTGCCGCTCGAGATTCGGTATTTGAAACTGCACGAACTGGGGCTATCTCGGACAGTCGATCCGTTGGCATCGACCGAGTTCACGTATAGCCGGTTCCTGGTGCCCCACCTCTGTGGATTCCGGGGCACCGCTCTATTCCTAGACAACGACATGCTCTGCCTGGGCGACATTCGCCCGATTGCCGAACTCGACATGAGCAATCTGGCCCTGCGAGTCGTGCAGCACGATTATCAACCGGCCAATACGGTCAAGATGTACGGCTGCCCGCAAACCAGCTACCCGCGCAAGAACTGGTCGAGCATGATGCTGATGAATTGTGCCCGGCTGACGCTCTGGACCAAAGACGTCGTCGAATCGCAAACGGGCGCCTTCCTGCACCGTTTCCAGGATATTCCCGACGCCATGATCGGCGAGCTGCCCAAAACCTGGAACACGCTCGATTGGATGGACGAAACCACGCAGTTGATTCACTACACCAACGGCGGCCCCTGGTTCAAAGACTACGAGAACCACCCCCACGCCGGTGTGTGGACCACGGCCCGCGACGAAATGCGGTCTCTGGCCGAGGCCCAAGGCTGCCGGCCCGACCAGGTCCGGCCCATTCGCCGCGATCGGGCCATGCCCGCACCCCACGTGTGGAGCACCCCGGCGGGCATCTCGACGCCGCATGCCAGCCAAAGCTAACGCGTCTCGGGAAACGGCCGAAAGCCATTCGGGCACGTTTGCCGCTAGTTTTTGCCGGTCGGCCGACTAGTTTTTGCCGGTCGGCCGACTGGCCGAAGCCCGGTGAGGGGGCGTTCGAGCCGGTTCCAAAGGGAGCGGCAAGCCTGCGGACCCGGTTATTCTCGGCCAGCACCTTGCGGTTTTTCTCCCAGACGCAAACAATCCGGCAGTGGGGCCGGCCGGGCCGAACGCCAGGCGGCCCCCGCTGCGATTGTTTTCGAGGGAGAAACGGATGGTCATTGCGGCTCAGCGGATTCGGGTGGGGCACAGCCCCGACCCCGACGACGCGTTCATGTTCCATGCCCTGGCCAACGCCAAGTTGGACACCGGGCCCTTGGAATTCGTCCACGAGTTGGTCGATATCGAAACGCTGAATCGTCGCGCCTTTGCCGGCGAACTCGAGCTGACCGCCGTGAGCTTGCACGCCTATGCCTATTTGACCGAGCTGTACCTGCTCTGTCCCTGCGGCGCCAGCATGGGCGACCAGTATGGCCCCATGGTCGTGGCCCGCCAGCCCTGCAGTCTGGATTCGCTTCGCCAGAAGACGATCGCCGTGCCCGGTACGCTCACCACCGCCTTTCTGGCCTTGCGGCTCTGCCTGGGGCAGGAATTCCCCTACGTGGTGGTCCCCTTCGACCAGATCCTCGACGCGGTCGAGGCAGGCCAGTTCGCCGGCCAGCCGATCGATGCCGGGCTGATCATTCACGAGGGGCAGCTCACCTACGGCGCCCGTAACCTGGCTTTGATTGTCGATACCGGCAAATGGTGGTACGAAACCACGGGCCTGCCGCTGCCGTTGGGGGCCAACGCGATTCGCAAAGACCTCGGCCCTGACACAATTCGCGAGGTAAACCGGCTGCTCAAAGAAAGCATTCGCTACGGGCTCGAGCACCGGCAAGAGGCGCTCGACCACGCGCTGCGCTACGGCCGCGATCTGGATCGCGGCCAGGCCGACCAGTTCGTCGGCATGTACGTGAACGACTGGACGCTCGATTTCGGCCCGCGCGGCCGCGAGGCGGTTCGCGAGCTGTTGGCCCGCGGCCACGCCGCCGGGGCCATTCCCACCCTGGTCGAGCCCGAGTTCGTCGATTGACCCCCGTCCGGGCGAAGCGTACCCTCGGGGGTCGCCGCGGCAGCGCCCGGGCCGGTTCGTACCACCGGGGATGGCTGGTTCCCCGGAAAGTCTCGGGGAGAGCCCAGGCCTATTGGGCGGCCAGCATCCGTTCGCCCAACCAGCAGGACACCATGCCCCCGAGCCAAGACACGCCGAGCGGTTCGCCACGTTCGGGTTGGAGCAGCCTTTGGATATTTGCCCTTACGGGCACGGTGCTGCTCGGTGCGGTGGTGGTGCTCACCTTCCTGACGATCGGGTATTTCGCCTTGATCGTCGCGGTGGGCGCCGGCGTGTTTGGGCTGGCGGCGCTGCACTACGTGGTTTGGGGCCGCTGGCTCACCGAAACGCTCCGCCGCCAGGCGGAAGAGGAAGAGGACTGAGCCAGGGCGGTCGCACCCCTCGGTCGCGGCACTAGCCAAAGTACTCCGGCGCGCCGCCCGGCTTCCACTTAATGTTGCAGCCGATACTGGGCCGCTGCTCGGCCGGAGCCGGCTGGCCGGCCAGAACGGCGTCGAGCGCACGCCGCAAATCGGCCCCCGTCACCGGCTGGCCGTTGCCCGGCCGGCTGTCGTCCATTTGGCCGCGGTAGACCAACCGCTTTTGGCGGTCGAACACGTAAAAATCCGGAGTACAGGCCGCCCGATAGGCCTTGGCCACCTGCTGGTCGGCATCGAGCAGGTAGGGAAACGTATAGCCCCGCAGCGCCACTTCCTCGCGCATCTTCTCGGGCGAATCGTCGGGATAGGCTTCGATATCGTTGGAGTTGATGCCCACCACGGCCACCCCCCGCGCCTGGTATTCGCGGGCCAGTTCGGCCAGGGCCGGGGCGACATGCTTCACATAGGGACAATGGTTACAGATAAACGCCACGAGCAGGGCCGGCGCCTGGGAAAAATCGGCCAGGCGCACCGTTTGATTCGCGCAATCGGGCAGCGCGAAATCGGGGGCGGCCGTACCCAGGGGCAGCATCGTGCTGGGCGTAAGTACCATGGAAAAAAACCCTCTTTCGGCTGAGCTAGATTCGGGCGACGTCAGTGCGGCCGATTATACACGCGCCACTTTGTTGACTGAATTGGTGCTGGCTGAATCCGGGGCCGGCGCGGCACCAGGCGGGAACCGGCGGGCCGGCTGACCGAGCACAGGCCTTAACCGCCCGGCTCGCGCGGCGATAAGCCAAACAGCCGCCGCGCGTTGGCCGTGGTTTGAGCGGCCAGTTGTTCGATGCTCAGGCCTCGCTCGGCCGCCAGACAGGCCCCCGTGTGAATCAGATGCGCCGGCTCGTTCCGGCGACCACGCAACGGGTGCGGCGAGAGATAGGGGCTGTCGGTTTCGATCAGCAGCCGGTCGGCCGGCACCGTAGCCGCCACTTCGCGCAGCTCGACCGACTTCTTGAAGGTGACCATGCCCGCAAAACTGATATACAGCCCTAGCTCGCAGCACTCAGCCGCGGTTTCTGGCCCCCCCGTGAAGGAGTGCATCACTCCGGCCAGCGGACCCCGCCGGCGGGCCTCGCGCAACATGACCAAAACTTCGGCATCGCTCTGGCGGGTATGCACGATAAACGGCAGCGCGCGCTCTTGGGCGAGCCTGAGGTGGCGGTCGAAATAGTCCTGTTGCAGGTCTAGCGGGGAATAGTCCCAGTAGCAGTCCAGGCCCGTTTCTCCCACGGCCACCACGCGGGGCTCACCGGCCAGCTCGACCACGCGCTGCCAATCGCCCGGCTCGGCCTGAGCCACGTAATTGGGCTGAATTCCCACGGCGGCGTAGACCTGAGCATGGCGCCGGGCCAGCGCGACGGTTGCCTGGCTCGATGTGGCCGTGGTTCCCACGGCGACGATGCCGCCCACGCCAGCCTGGTTGGCCCGCTCGAGCACTTCGGCCAAGTCGTCGGCGAACTCCTCTTGATCCAGATGGGCGTGGGTATCGAACCACATGGCCAGTTCCAGCGCGGCCGTTTGCCGCGGTAAACGCCTGCCGGTGCGAGCGCCTTTCGCTGCCCCCCGCGCGATGGGCCAGGCCGCACCGGGCGAGCGCCACCGACCGAAACCTGATTGCTCCGCCGGCGGGGGATGAAGGCGGGCGACCCCCCCGGGGGGCCGCGGGCGAACGGCCGAAGTAAACCGCGCCTAGCGGTTGGCCGTCGACAGTTTTGTTGCCAGCTCCTCGAGCATCTGCAGATGGGCCTTTTCCGACCCCAGGGCCTCTTGGGCCAGGACCAGGCCCTCGGCGTCGCCCCGCAGCGCCTCGACACAGGAAGCGAGGTCGCGGATGTCTTCTCGCTGGTGCTCGATCACATCGCCCAGCAGGTAATCCAGCGACAAGAAGTGGGTGTCGGTGAATTCCATGGGAAAGCTGGGCAACTCGACCCGGCCGCTGCGGGCCGCGATCAGGGCCCCGATCCGCTGCGAAAGGGCCCGCTGATCGCTGACGATATGCGCCAGCGCCTGGGCGATACGTGCATCTCCCTCGTTGGTCAGGTCCGTGGCGTCGGCCAAATACATCGGCAGCGAGCGATACTGGATGGCCAGCAACTCGGACAAGGCATCGGAGGTAGATGCGCGATCAGCCATAAGCCAAGGTCGACCTTTCCAGGCTCGAGTATACCAGCGCCGGCCAGCAAGAGGATGCAACCGCTGCCGGGCTCAGCTCAAAAGTTGCTGGGCCGCGACCAGGCACCACGAGTTCAGCACATCCCAGAACAGCCCGAGAGCAACCAGGGGAATCACTACCGCGGTCAGGTACACCGCTTCGGGCGAGAAGGCCGAAAGCTCGAGCGGCAACCGGTTTTCCGGCACCGGATCGATGCACATCGCCTTCACCACTCGGAGATAATAGAACAGGCTAATCACGGTGTTCAAACCGCCGATCAAAAGCAGAGCCCACAGCTTGGCGTCGACCAGGGCGGCGAAAATATTGAATTTGGCCGCGAAGCCCGCCAGAGGCGGAATCCCGATCAGGCTCAGCAAGATCGTCGAAAACAGCACCGCCAACCAGGGAGCAGTACGAATCAGGCCCCGGTAATCGTCGATTTGCTCGCTCCGCATGGCGTTTCGCAGAAACGCCACCACGGCAAACGCCCCCAGGTTCATGAACAAATAAGCCCCCACGTAAAACGCCAGCGAAGCCGCGGCCCGCTCGGCGGCCACCGGATCGGTGCCGGCCAGCGAAAGCATGGCAGCCACGGGCATCATCAGGTAGCCCGCGTGGGCGATCGTGGAATAGGCCAACAGCCGCTTGATATTGGTTTGCCCGTAAGCAGCCAGGTTACCGAAGGTACAAGTCACGGCGGCCAGCAGGGCCACGAGCAAAGTCAGATACCGCCGAGCGGGGGCCAGGGCCGCGTTCGAGGGGCCGGTCACGGCCGCCGCCTCTGCTTCCGCCGCGGAGTGTTCGTCTCCGGAGTGTTCGCCGGCGGTTTCGCCGGATTCGACCACCCGGGCTACGGCCTGACCCGCGGCCGGCTCGGGTAAGTAACCCACCCCCAGCGTTACGCGGACCAACAGAGCCAGCGCGGCGGCTTTCGAAGCGACCGACAGAAAGGCGTTCACCTCGGCGCTGGCCCCCTCGAACACATCGGGGCACCAGAAATGAAACGGTACGGCCGAGAGTTTGAAGGCCAGCCCGACCATGATCATCAGCCCCCCCAACACCAGGGCCGACTGCCGGGCCGGATCGAGTCCGCCAGCCAACAGGTCGCCCAATTGCAGGGCCACGGTCGGCAGGTGCACCGAACCGGTGATGCCCGCCACCAGGCTGATGCCATAGAGCATGATTCCGGCGGCGCCGGCGCCATAGACCGAATACTTCAAGGCCGCCTCGCTGGCTTCGCGGCGCCCCTTGAGCTGGCCGGCCAGGGCATACGAGGGAACGCTGGCCATTTCAATGCCCAGGAACACGATCAAGAGGTGGTTGGCCGACGCCATCAGGCACATGCCGATCGTGGCGCCCAGCACCAGCGAGTAGAAGTCGGGGCTGTCCTCGCGATCGGGAATGCCCGAAATACGTGTCAGCAAAATGAACAGCACCAGGAACAGCAGCAACACACCGCGAAAGAACACCGTCCATCCGTCGAGCACCAAGAGCCCTGTGAACAGTTCCGTGCGCTCCAGGGCCTGGCTGCCCGCCAGATACTTCCAGGGGGCGGCCAACCACAGCGCGGCCAGCGTGCCGGCCAGGGCCGGATAGGCGGAGTTGATCCGCCAACCCCAGCGAGGCATCCGCAGCAAGAGCAGCACCACGATCGTGACCGACAGGGCCAACTCGGGGGCAAAGGCGCGCAGCGACACCTGCAGCGTGTCGTGCTCGAGGCTCGCGACCAGATCGGCGAAACTCACGGCTAGGTTCTCGGCACTTCCAAAGAAATCGGCTTCGGTCGGCCAGCCACCCCGGTGGCGGCCCCCTTTCACTGGCCCCCGCGCGGCCCGCTCGCGGGCAGCTCCTTAACGCGCGGCCATGTCGGCTTCACTTACCTCGGGCAGGGCCTTGTCCAGTCGGGGTTGTTTGACCGTCTCGGTCCATTCGGCCAGCTCGCGCACCTCTTTGCGGATGCTTTCACCCATGTAGGTAAAGACCGGCCGGGGAAACACCCCCAACGCGATGGCCAAGGTAACCAGCGGAATCGCGATCGCCAGTTCACGCGGGGTAATCGGCGTCAGGTGGTCGCCATGTGGCCCCTTGTATTCGGGCCCCAGGTACACCCGCTGCAAGGTCCAGAGGATGTAGCCGGCGGTCAGGATGACCACGAATGCCGAGATCACCGCCAGGGCGTAGCTGTAGTTCCATACCGAAAGCGTAACCAGCACCTCGCCGATGAACCCGCACAGGCCCGGCAGCCCCAACCCGGCGAAAAAGATCACGAACGCCAGCCCGCTATATACCGGCATCCGCCCAAACAACCCGCCGAACTCGTCGAGGTTTCGATGATGCACTCGGTCGTAAACCACGCCCACCATGAAGAACATGCCGGCCGAGCTGATCCCGTGAGCAATCATCTGGAACATGGCACCGTTCATGCCCATGGTCCAATAATCGGGCAGGAAGTCGTTGCCCAGGCTGGCGCTCCAAACGCCCATGCCTAAAACCACGTAGCCCATATGGCTCACCGAGCTGTAGGCCACGAGCCGCTTGAAATCCTTCTGGGCCATGGCGGCAAAAGCGCCGTAAACCATCGACAAAGCGCCGATGCCGGTGACCAGCCAGGCCAGGTCGTAGCCGCCGTCGGGACAAATCGGATAGCAAATGCGAATGATGCCGTACCCGCCCATCTTGAGCAGCACGCCGGCCAGAATCATCGAAATGGGCGTGGGGGCCTCGACGTGGGCATCGGGCAGCCAGGTGTGCAGCGGCACGGCCGGCACCTTGATCACAAAGCCGATGAACAGCAGCAAGAATGCCCACCACTGCAGCGAGCGGCCAAAGAGCAGCTCGCCGTCGAATAGCTCGGTGCGGCGCCCCATTTCGGCCAGGGCCAACAGGTTAAAGGTGTGCAGCGGCTGATCGCTCGGGGCCGCCAATGCGTTGACCACCTGCCCCGACAAGCCCAGCGTGCCAATGGTTTCCGGAGCCGCCTGCTGAAGCGCCCGCAGATCGCTGGCGAAGTAGAGCATCAAAATGGCGATCAGCATGAACACGCCACCGAGCATGGTGTAGAGGAAGAACTTGATCGCCGCGTATTCGCGGCGCGGCCCCCCCCACACGCCGATCAGAAAGTACATCGGCAGCAGCATCACTTCCCAGAACACGAAGAATAGGAAGAAATCCAGGGCCAGAAACACCCCCAACATGCCGGTCTCAAGCACCAGAAACAGAATACAAAACGCTTTGACGTGCTTCTGAATATTCCAGGCGGCCCACATCGACAGCACCGACAGGAACGAGGTGAGGCAAAACAGCGGGAAACTGATGCCGTCCATGCCCATCAGGTAGTAGATGTTGAAACTGGGGATCCAGTCCGACGAGAACATGAGCTGCATGTTCCCCACGCCGCGGTGGAACTCGATCCCCCCCTCGCCCTGCGGCAAGAACAGCACCAGGTTCAGGGCCAGCGTCACCATGGTTACGGCCAGGGCCGCGAGCTTGATGGCCTCGGTCCGGCCCTTGGGCATGAAAGCAATCAGCAGGGCGCCCAGGGCGGGCAGGAATACGATCAGGCTGACGAACGCCGCGGGGGACATCGGTTCAATTCGCTTTCTTCAGGCGAGTGAAATGGCTACGTCCGAAAACACGGCTCCTCGGCACCACGGCCGCCCTCCCCAAGTGAAGGCGATCGCAAGCAGCCCAGGGCCCAACTACGGCCCGGCCTGGGCCAGGCTCCACCATCCGGAAAACTGACTCAACAACACGAACAGCACCACGGTGCCAATGGCAATGGCCAACACATAGGTCCGCAAACTGCCGCTTTGCACCGCCCGCAGCGCCAGTCCGAAGCGATAGGTCACTCCGGCCAGGCGGTTCACCGTGCCATCGACCAACGTGCGATCGATCAGCTCGTCGAGCCGTGAAATCGCCAATACGCATTGCGCCGTGCCGTCGATCAGGCGATCGATGCCCAGCTTGTCGAGGTTGGCGATCTGCTGCGATAGGAACATCACCGGCCGTACGAAGACCAGCTGATACAGCTCGTCGAAATACCACTTGTTAATCAGGAACCGGTACACCGGGCCATAGACCCGGGCCACGTCGTCGGCACTAATCAGCCGCCAACCGTAAAACACGGTCGCCAAGAGGAAGCCCCCCAGGGCGGTGGCGAATGCCACCAGTCCGGCCGCCGTGTGAATGGCCGGTGCGTGGGAAAGGTGCTCATCGGGGTGCACCACACTGGTCCAGACTTGCCCCGCCACTTGGGGCGCGGCCGGCCGGGCCTGCTCCAGCAGTTGCTCCAGGCTCAGCCCACGGGCCGGCCCCAACGGCAACAGGGCGCCTACCAGCGCTACCGCGGCCAGAATGCCCACCGCAATCCAGGGCAATCCCGCAGGGCCGGCGTGGGCGCCTGCGGCGCCGTGCGCGGATTCGTGACCATGCCCGTGCGAGTGGCCGTGCGCGTGCGAGTGACCGTGATCCGAGCCATGCCCCGCGTGGCCGTCGCCGTGCCCGCCCTCATGCCCGCTATGTGCTTCGCCGTGCCCGTGCTCCTCGCCTCGCAGGGCCGAGAGCAGCAGCACCGCCGCGGCGGCCAGCGGCACGAAACACAGCACCCAGCGGATGGGCCAGGCCACGCAAATCGCCAGTGTGGCCAGCACCACCAACGGCAAGTACATCACCGGGGGCGATTCATGGGCATGGTCGTAAATGTGCTTGTCGCGCGGCGTTCCGGCAAATGTCAGATACCAGAGGCGGAACATGTAAAAGGCCGTAATCGCCGCTCCGCCCGCGGCCGCGTAGAACAAAATCGAATGCCCGGAAACGTTGGTGAACGACAGCAACTGAGCCAGGATCGCGTCTTTCGAGTAGTAGCCCGAAAAACCGATCACCAGCGGAATCCCCGCCCCCGCAATGGCCAGGCAGCCCACCAGCATGGTCAGAGCCGTGTAGGGCATTTTCTTGAGCAGCCCGCCCATCTTGGGCATTTCGTTCGTGTGGCAAGCGTGAATCACCGAGCCCGAGCACATGAAGAGCAGGCTCTTGAAGAACGCGTGGGTAAACAGGTGGTACAAGCCCGCGACCCAGCCGCCGGCCCCCAGGGCCAGCATCATGTAACCCAACTGGCTGACCGTGGAGTAGGCCAGTACCCGCTTGATGTCGGTCGCGGTGATGGCGATCGTGGCCGCCAGAAACAACGTGATCATCCCGCAGTAGGCGATGACCAGCAGCACTTCCGGCGTAAACACCGGAAAGAATCGGCCCACCAGGTACACGCCGGCCGCCACCATCGTGGCCGAGTGCACCAGGGCCGACACCGGGGTGGGGCCCTCCATGGCGTCGGGCAACCAGACATGCAGCGGAAACTGAGCGCTTTTGCCGACGCAGCCGCAGAAAATGCCCAGGCCGGCCACGATCAATAACCCGTAGCCCAACCCCTGCCCGCGCCAGGCCACCAGCTGCTCGGGCGTGGCGGGGTTTCCTTGGGCCAGTTGGTCGAAGGCGGCCGCCTTGACCAGGCCATCGGAGACCGTCAGCTCGAAACCTTTCTCGGCAGGGCGCACCAGGCTGAAGATACCGGGTTGGACCACGTTCTTTTCGGTTTGGTTGCCGAAATTAAAGGTGCCCAGCGCGCCGAACAGGGCCATCAGGCCGATGATCATGCCGAAGTCGCCGACGCGGTTGACGATAAACGCCTTGTTGGCCGCGTTCGAGGCACTCTTGCGCTCGATGTAAAACCCGATCAGAAAATACGAGCAGATACCGACCAATTCCCAGAACACGAATACCATCGCAATGTTGCCAGCGACCACCAGGCCCAGCATGCTGAAGCAAAACAGCGACAGGTACTGAAAGAAGCGGTGGAACCGCCCCGGCCGGTGCAGGTATTGGCCATTGGCCAGCTTCACTTCGTGGTCGGTAATTTCGCTCAGCTCATCGTGCATGTAGCCGATGGCGTAGAAGTGAATGCAACTGGCAATGAAGGTCACCATGCAAAACATGCCGACCGTCAGGGCGTCGATGTAGTAGCCGATATCGAGCTTGAGCTCGCCGAACCGAGCCAACCGATACCAGGTGCCCGCCAGGTAGGCCGGCGGCGCCGGCGCGTGATGATCGTCACCGTGCTCGCCAGCGCTACCGTGTCCCGGCGCCACAGGCTGCGCGGGAGCGGGCTCGTCTGCCCCGTGGCCGGCTGCCACGGCGCCGGCCTGGTGCTCTCGGGCCGCCTCGTCGGCGGGGCGGTGGGCCACGCTCATCAGCAACGCCGACCGCGTGGGAGGCACCTTTGATTGGCAGCAGGACGCGGGTGAATCGAGCGAACAGGCGTCGAGCGCCGCGTGCTCGTCGGCCGACGGCGAGTCCTCACCGTCGTGGTCCGAGTGCGCGTCTGCGTCGTGGTGGCCAGCCTCCGCGAACGGATGGTGATGCACCCAAATGGCCAGCGAGCTGAACGAGAGCACCGCCGCGCTCAAAATCGCGCCGGTCGCCACGTACGAAGCCAGGTAGCCCGCCTTGCCCAGCTTGGGACCGACCAGCACGATCAACGTGAACGAAACCAACGGCAACAGCCAGGCCGCCCCCAAGAGCAGGGGCAGTAAACTCAACTGCGTGGACGCGATCTGTTCCATGGCCGGTTCAGTTCAGCTCGTGCGATTGAATTGGTACGTTGCCCGACCGGCTTCCGCGCCCCCCGCGAGGGGGCCTGCGCGGCCATCGGCCGAATGGCGCTTTCGGCGCCCTGGCCGGCAACCCGGCGGTTAACCCTTCAGGTCGTCGGCGCGGTCCACGTCGACCGTGGCATGGTTGTTGTAAAAGTTGAGCGTGATCGCCAGGGCTACCGCGGCCTCGGCCGCGGCCAGCACGATCACGAACAGGGCAATCAACTGGCCGTCCAAACCCAGCCCCCAGGTCTGGTCGGCTCGCAGATATCGGCTGCCAAAGGCCACGAAATTCAAATTGGCGCCGTTAAGCACCAACTCGATGCCCATCAGCACGCCCAGCGCGTTGCGTTTGCTGGCCATGCAAACCACGCCGGAAACAAACAAAATGGCGCCCACCACCAGGTAATGGGCCACCCCGACCGGTTGACTGAGCAGGTTCATGTCGTCTCCGTGGCGCGCTTCTTGGTGCGGGCCAGGTAAGCAGCCCCGATCAACACCACCAGCAGGTGGACCGAGACGATTTCGAACGGCAACAGGTAGCCCGACATTCCTTGGCGAAGCCGGGCCTGGGGTTGTTCGTACTGATCGACCCGGGCACCAAGCAGGCCGAGCCCCAGTTTCGTCGCGGTGCGGCTGTCGTCGGTGGCCAGGCGCGCCTGCGACTCGGTGCTGCCGCGCCAGTCGTCGACCCGCACGGCGGTCTGCACCAACACCGCCAGCAGACAGCCGGCCACGATCGCGGCTGCCGCCCAGTCGCCCCCCCCGGTCTTGATCGAGACGAACGGGCCCTGGGCCGTGAGCATTACGCCGAAAATAAGCAACACCAGCGTGCCGCCGACGTAGATCATCAGTTGCATGGCGCCGACGAAATCGGCCCCCGCCAGAAAGAACAGCCCCGCCGTGGCTCCCAGCGAAATAATCAGGTGAAAGGCCATCCGCACCACGTTGCTGCTGACGACCACGGCCACGCTGAACACGGCCGCCACCAGGGCGAACAGCAGAAAAAAGAACGTGTGCCAGTTGATTGCTTGGTCCACGCCAGCAGTGCTCCGTGACTTAGGGAACCAACCGGGGCTCGGCCGGTAGCGTGCCGGCCGCCAGGCGCAATGCCGTCGGCTCGTCGCCCGCTTGCAGGGGCTGCTGGGCAGGCCCGTCGGCCGGGGCCGCTGGCAGCACCTCTTCCGCGCGAATCCGAGTCCGATACGGCAGGCCCGGCGGGGTCTCGGCGGTAGCCGCGTAGGGCCGGGTTCGTAAACCCAGGTGCACCGGCAAACCGCTCAAGGTCCACAGCGTCGAACCCAGAAAGAACACCGCCGCCAGCGGGGTGCAGTACTTCAAACAGGTCTTCATCACCTGGTCGATCCGCAACCGGGGCAACGTCCAGCGAACCCACATCATCACCAACACGCCCGTGACGCATTTGCCGATGAAGTTGAGGCACCCCAGGAAATTCGCGATGTAAATCAGCACCGGGTGGGTCGATTGGCTGAGCCCCAGCAACTCGGTCACCGGAATCGGTCCGTTCCAGCCGCCAAAAAAGAGCGTCGCCGCCAAACCGCTGACAATGAACATCGAGCCGTACTCGGCCACGAAAAAGAACAGCCAGCGAAAGCCCGAATACTCGGTGTGGAATCCGGCCACCAGTTCGCTTTCGGCCTCGGCCAGGTCGAACGGCGCACGGTTCACGCTCGCCGTGGCACAGGTGAAGTACACCCAAAACACGCCGAAGGTGAACGGGTCACGGAAGATCAGCCAATTCCAGAAAAAACCCTGCTGCATATTGCCGATGGTCACCAGGTCCATCGTGCCGCAAATCAACACCGGCACCACCACGCACATGCCCAGCGGCACTTCGTAGCTGACCACCTGGGCCGCCTCGCGCATGCCGCCGAACAGCGACCACTTCGACCCCGAGGCGTAGCCCGCCAAGATGGTGCCAAACACCTCGAGCCCCAGCACGGCCACGATGAAAAACACGCCCACGTTCAGGTGCTGGGCAACCCAACCGTTGGAAAACGGCAAGGCCAGGAAGGCCGACAGCGAGGTGCAGAAGCTGACATAGGGTGCCAGGCGGAACAGCAACTGGTCCGCGTCTTTAGGAACCAGGTCTTCCTTGGTGATCAGCTTGATCCCATCGGCAATCGTCTGCAGCCAACCAAAGCGGCCGCCGACCCGGGTGGGGCCCAGCCGGTCCTGAATGCGGCCGGCCACTTTCCGCTCGGCCCACACGAATGCGATGCCGCTGCCGAGCGACAGGGTCAAAAGCAGCGCGACGTGCACCAGCGCCGGAATCAGATTGGCGAGCCAACTGGGCAAATACTCGGCCAGGAATTCAGCCACCGCGGTCGTCCGTTCTCGGGGGTGCGTCGATCTCCAGGAGGCGGGCGGCTCGATCGACGGGCCAAAGGGGGGCCGCCTCGCGGGCACGCGCGCCGCTCGCCTGACACTCGGCCCGCCACGGGGGATTTGCGCCCCCGCCGGGCCAGCCCGCGCGCCATCGGCGCCGCGCAGACCGTCAAACGCCTTCCCAACCGGCTAGGGTGGCCGGCGAAGATCGTGAAATATTGCACGAGCAGGTAGCGGCTTACAAGCCCCTCGGGGGGCATTTTTCGCCCCGCTGCGCTTCGCCTGGAACGAGCAGTCTCGACCATTCCGCTCGGCCGGAGCGCCCAAGTGCCTGTAGCCTGTCGGGCCCTGGGAGTCCGCCCCTCCGGAATCCGCGTGCCCCACGGCAAAAAAAGCCGCGGCAACCCCCTCGCGGGTAGCCCTCGGCGCGAGGGCCCTCGCGCGCTGCCGACCTCGCCGGGTCGGGCCGCTTAGCGGTCGATCTCGCCCATCACAATGTCGAGCGAACCGACAATCGCCGGCACATCGGCGATTAGGCAGCCACGGCACAATTCGCTCGTGACCGATAGGTTGGAAAAACAACTGCTCCGCGCCCGCACCCGCCAGGGAATGGCCGAGCCGTCGCTCACCACGTAAAAGCCCATCTGCCCCTTGGGGCATTCGGTTTCCAGGTAAGCCTCGCCCTTGGGTAGCTTTTCCGTAAGTTTGACCGGCACGGCGTGGCTTCCCGGGGCCGTGCTGTAGCGGTCGATGGCCTGGCGAACCAGGTCGATCGATTGCATGACCTCCAGCATCCGCACGTAGAAGCGGTGCCAACAATCGCCCAGCACCGCCTGTGAGGGAACCGCCGGGTACTTGTGATCGCTGGGGTAATGCCCGTTGCGCTGGCAGATGACCTCGAAGGCGTAGCCATCGTACATTTCGGTGTAAATCTCTTCACCGTCGCGGCGCAGGTCTTGATCCACGCCGCTGCCGCGCAGCACCGGCCCCGTGCAGCCGTAGTCGATCGCCATTTCGGCGCTCATCACTCCGATATTCGCCGCCCGGCGGACGAAAATCGCGTTGGTCGTGAGCAGGGCGTGGTACTCGGCGATTTGGGGCACGAATTGATCGAGAAACGCCTCGCACTTTTGCAGCCAGCCCTTGGGCAAATCGTGGGTAGCCCCCCCCACGGTCAGGTAGCTGTAGGTAAGCCGGGCTCCACAGGCCTCCTCGAACAAATCGAGAATCTTCTCTCGTTCGCGGAAGGCGTACAAGAACGGGCTGAACGTACCCAGGTCGAGCCCGTAGGTGCCCATGCCCACCAGGTGGCTGGCAATTCGCCCCATCTCGGCGATGATCACCCGCAAATGCTTGGCCTTGGCCGGCAAATCGAGCTTCATCAGCTTTTCAATGGTCAGCGACCAGCCGAGATTCATGTTCATCCCGGCCAGGTAGTCCATCCGGTCGGTATAGGGAATCCATTGCCTGGGCGAGAGGTTTTCGCCGATCTTCTCGGCGCAGCGATGCAGGTAGCCCACGTGGGGCGTGACCTCGGAGACCACCTCTCCGTCGGTCCGCAACACCAGCCGCAGCACACCATGGGTGCTGGGGTGCTGCGGCCCCATGTTGACCAGCATTTCATCGGTGCGGACGTCGAATTCCACGATCCGCGGATCGTCAAGCGCACTGGCCATTCGCGAAGCTCACCTTACGAATGAATTGGGTTGGGCACCGGGGAAGGAAAACGTCACCGCCCGCGAATGCCGTGATACTCCATCGGCATCACATAGTCTTTTCGCAATGGGTGCCCCACCCAGTCCTCGGGGCAAAGAATCCGTCGCAGGTCGGGGTGATCGCGGAAGTCCACCCCGATCAGGTCGTATACCTCGCGCTCGTGCCAATCGGCACCCCGCCAAATTCCACTCACGCTGGGGCACTCAGGCAACTGGCCCTCGGCGTCGTTCTTCCAGCGGGGCAGCGAGACTTTCAGCACCAGACTGGTTTTGTTGGGCACGCTCCAGAGGTGGTAGACCAACTCCAGGTGCGGCTGCCAAGGCGCCTTCGAGGCCTTCTTGGGGTCGGGCTCGCAGTAGTCGACCCCGCTAATGCAGTTGAGCATGTCGAACCGCAGCTTGGGGTCGGTCTTCAGAAAGCGGCACACCTCGAGCAGCCCCTCGGGGGTTACCTCGATCCAAGGGTCGATCGCGTCGAGCTGGGCCCCGCGAATCTTATTGCCAAACCGCTTCGAAAGCTGATCGACCAGGCTCGGTCCGCTCATCGCACCACTGCTTTCCTGCCAAAGGGAAACACGCCAAAGGGAGCCAGACCCCCGGGCCGCTCGCCCCGCTCGCGTCCGTGCCTCTAGGCGCCCACGGCGTGCTGCTGTTCCAGCGACAAGGGGGGCCGTACCGTTGGCGGGCGCATCGACCGCTGATGGCTGACCACGCGGACCCAGTCGAGGTCGCCGCGGCGCCAGACATAAGCAAAGCCCATCAGCAACACGGCGAAAAATACCGCGATGTCGCCAAAGGCGAACCACGCCAACTGGCGGCCAAACTGCTCTACGCGACGGCCATTCTCTCGAGGACCCTCGGCCTGGTCCAGCGGCGGCACCGCCGAGGCCGGAACCCCTAGCTCGGCATAGGTCTTTGCCACGTACGGCGAAAGGGTCTGCACGCCATCGGCCGAGACCTCGACCTTGGCGTAGCTGGGATCCATTAAATGAGTCGCTTTCCCGAAAACCGTGGCCCAGGGAAAGAAAAACGCGACTTCCACATCGAAAATAATGAACAGCAGGGCCACCACGTAAAACCGCAAGTCGAACTGCACGAAGCTCGAACCGATCGTCGGCTCGCCGCATTCGTAGATCGACTCCTTTTCCGCGTTCGGCAAGTTCGGACGCAGCAGCCGGCCGATCAGCAAGTGCACGCTGAGAAACAGGGCCCCGGCCGTGACGAACAGGGCCAGATAAGCAACGGTCGAAACAGGCGTCATCGGGCTTTGATGCTCCCGGCCAGGCCGGGCAAACGCTCGGACTGGGCCGTTGGGCAGGGGGGGGTAGGGAATGCCACTCGACCGGGCCAAGCCAGCCAGATTTCGCCGGAAATCGGGGCCCTTCCCCAGGCTTGCGGGCATTCTAAACCCGTGGCCCAGCTTTGCAAGGTAGCCCCAGGCCCCCCCAGGACCCGCGGGCAGCCTCGCTAGGCCCCCCCGAGCCTGGCGGACAAGAGCAACACGGCCCGGCGGCCGGCGCAGCGGGGCAAGCCCGGGAAAATCACCCCCTTGGGCGGCCAAGCCGGCGACCGAGAACAACCAGGCCCGGTGCCAGGGCCCAACCCATCAGGGCCCAGGTCGAGGGCTCGGGCACCAGGGCCGTGGCCACGATGGTTCCGACGAACTGCAGGCGCACCTCGACGGTGTCGACCAGCAGCGCAAATTCCACGTCGGTGGGAATCGTCAGCGTGGCCTGCGAGCCGTTGTAAACCAGGCTGGCGGCCGAGCCCGCATTGGTGCCCGATAGTCCGACGAGCGATTCTTCAAAGATCGCCAAGAGCGGTCCCGTGTACACGTTGACGCCACTGGTGACGCCCAGTGTCTGCCCGCTGGCGCCGCCGCTGAGCGACAGCACCAGGTCGCCGAAGTAGCCCCGCGTTTCGTTGAAGAGAGAAAACGAGTAGATGTACCCGTAGTTATTCTCGTAGTTGCCCTCATTGGGAATGAAAGGGCCCTGTTCGTCCGCGTCGAGCGAGCCGTCGAGCTGATTGATCGTGGTGCCCGAGACGTCGGCCAGAATGCTGCCGGTAAAGCTGTCGGTCAGCGAACCGGCTTGCTGTGCGGTGAGCGTGATCGGAATGAAATCGTTGTTGATGGCGGCAAAAGTCAGGCTCGACTGACTTGGATCCACCGTGAAATGGATCACTGCCGCGCGAGCGCTCGAACCGGACCAAACAATCAGACTGAGCGCCGGGACCATCCAGGCGGCCGCCCGGCGAACGATCGAATTGTCAAATCTCATGAGCTGCTCGCTTTACGAATCGACTAGGCTTTAGATGATGCGGTTTGCAACCAACCGCTTCGTTGCTTAAGACCCTAGTGTGACCGACCCAAAAGTGTCAACAAAAAACGGGAGTGCCCCCCCTCGCCAGAGCTAGGGCGCCTTCATCTTGGCTTCACTCACCGGTCGCGCCTGCCCGTCGATCGTGCTGCTAGCGCGGGCTGGTGCTCGCCACGAATCTCGCCCCCCGGCTCGCAGGATCGAATCCCACGGGCCAACGCGTCGCGGCGTCGTAGGTGGCATCGGTCAACAGGGCGTTTTCGAGTCGACACTCGCCCAAATCGGCCCCGTTAAGGCGAGCGCCCGAAAGGCTCGCGCCATTAAGATCGGCCTGAAACAAATTGGCGTTACGCAAATTCGCCTTACCCAATTCGGCCGAATCGAGCCGCGCGCCCAGCAGCGAAGCGCCATTCAAATCGGCCGCCACCAATTGCGCCCCGCGCAGATCGGCCTGATAGAGCACGGCAAAAGAAAGGTCGGCCCCCTCGAGATTCGCGCCGCGGAGCCGTGCTCGCGAAAGCGCGGCCCGGGCCAACTGCGCTCCGGCCAATTCCAGGCCGCACAAGTCGGCCCCCTCCAGCGAAGGAACCTGGCACTCGTAGAGCACCGCGTCCGATCGCCGGTGCCGAATTGAAATCAAGGGGCCCTCCCGTCGCGGCGGCATGCCCGCGCTAGTGGAAGTGCGCAAGAGACAAGGTGGCCAGCGGCTCACGCCGCGCTGGCGCGTGCTGGGCGGCCCCGCGCGGGTGCCCCCGGCGTTTGGCAGCTCGCTAAACCGGCTCGTCCCCGGCCGCGGTTCCCTCTTGGCGAGCCGCCCCTGCGGCCAGCGGCTGTCGCCCGGCAAAGCCGGCCTCGAGTTCGTGCCAGTACAGTACTTCCGGCTCACCCAACTTCCAGCAAAGGTAGGCAATCCGCCCGTCGATGCGGCCGGGGAAATCGACGAGCCCTTCCAGCGCGTTCTTGGGCTCGACGCCCAGGTGTTCGAGCTCGTCGACAAACTCCTGCAGTCGCTCGCCGTCTTTCTCCAGCTCTTCCTCGACCTGGGCAAGCTCCTCGCTGTACACGTCGCCGCTGGCGGTGCCACGCCGCTCGCGAAGAAGCATGAGTCGCTCGCGCCGCTCAACCACTTCGCGCGAAAGATCGGCCAAATCCTGGACGATCGCTCGCACGAGCGGCAGCGTCGCGTTGGCCTCTTCAAGGGTGAACAGTTTGCGGCCGGCGTAGTGCCGTTCCGCTTCGTTCTGAGTCGCGTCCATCGGTTCAGCCATGGAGCAGCCGCCTCGCGGGAATCGATGGGAAGCCCTGGCACGATGAGTCAATGCAATCCGCGCCGGCGATGGTGAAGAACCGGCGATACTACTACTGGTTCGGGCCTCCATGCACCGGTTCGACAATCACCTTCGACTCCGCAACCGCGGTCGGATTCAGCGTGGCCCTTCCCCAGGCTACATCCACCGGCAAGCGCGAAAAGTCGACGATACAACCGTCGCGGCTATAACAGCTCAGGTCGTGCGTCGAACCCATGAAAATGCAGTCCACCGGACACGGCTCGACGCACAACGCGCAGAACATGCACTTGGTGTAGTCGATCGTGAACCCAGTCACCCGGAACCCCTTGCCCGTGGTGACCCGCTCCTTGCCGATGTAAATGCAATCGACCGGGCAGGCTTTGGCACACTGGTCGCAAGCGATACAGGTCGTCAGATCGTATCGATGAAACCCTCGATACCGGTCCGCCACCGGCACCGGTAGCTCGGGGTATTCAAACTTCTCCGTGAACGTTCGGCGCTGGGGGTCGTAGGTTTGCAGCCAGTAGCGAAGCGTTACCACTAGCCCCTGGGCCACGGTGTAAATGGCGTCCCAGATATCGCGCAGCCACTGAATCATTGCAAATCCTAGCGGTCGACGTAGCCCTTGGCCCAGCGGGAGCCGGGTTCCACGCCCGCGGGCCGAATCAAGCAGCGAGACACCCTCGCCTCGATGCTTCCGCAGGGCCACTGGCTGAATTATAGGCGCGAGCCCCACCCCCGCAAGCCGACCAAAACGGCCCGGGCCCGCCCTCGGGAGGTCCACACTTTTTCCTGGCCACGCAGCAGCAGGTTGGGGCTAAGCCGCGTCGCGACCTCGGGCCAACCTGCAAAGACACCTGGTCCGGAAACGGTTCTCGCGTCAGGCGCTGTTTCAGGCCCCATGCTGCGTCGGTGGGTTTGCCCAAGCAGCACGGCACCTCGATCAAGCTAGCGTCGTCTTCCCAGGCCGCCGACCGATCAGCCCCGCGCCCCGTTGACCCGGGCCAGCCATCGGCCCGCCGGGGCCGACACGGGGGCAGCCCAGCGGGAGGGGGTGAAAACTCAACTGTCGCGCCACCCCGGGCCATGGTTTGCCGGCTTGTCCTATGAGCGGCTTCCCGCACCGCGCCCTTCGCCGTGCCCGGGCCGCCCCGCACTGCCCAATTCCGGCCGTTCGAACCGGCCTCGAGCGGTCGAATTATGCCATTGCTAGGGAGAAAATTGATTCGCCGGAGCAGACCGTCATGATGCAGCGACCCCTGGCTCACCCCCCGCGGAAAACCAGGCTTACCACCTTCCGAACCGAGCGGCTTATGGCCACTTAAACCTCTATTCAATAAGCACTTGCAATGCGCCTCGGGATTCGCTTTCCGAAACCCCGATCGCCGCGCGGGCGATGCCCGGGAGGGCAATTCGCGTGCCGACCGGCCCCAACCCAGTCGAGATTCGGGCCCACTTTGCTTGACTCGCGAGTGCTAGCACGTAGAGTGGAGAGTGAAGAAACTCGTTGCGCGGGCAGGATTTCGGGTTTTCGCCGGCCTCTGGGCGAAGCACGATTCTCGACGCAAAGCACCGACACTCTTCGCCGCAGTTGTCCATGGGTGGACCAGTGCCCGGGCGGACCGGGATGTAGAGGAGCTCCTGCACACGAGCGAAGGCACGTAAGATGTTGGTTCTCTCCCGAAAAAAGAACGAAAGCATCGTCATCAACGACGACATTACGATCGTCGTGGTGGAAATCCGTGGCGACAAGGTGCGATTGGGAGTGGAAGCTCCCAAGGAAGTGCCGGTCCACCGTCGCGAGGTTTACGACGCCATTCGGCGCGGCGATACCAACGACAAAACGGATTCGCAAACCGCGGCTGGCGAGAATTCGCCGACCGCCTAGTTCGCCCCGTTTGTTGCTTCCCACTTCGTTCGTCGGTTTGGTTGACCTTTTTCGCGATTCTCGCGACCGCATGGCCGGCCGTTCTTGAACCAGGCCAACACCAGCGGCTACTGGAAGAATTCCTGGGCGGCAATTTCTGACTTCGCCCAATGCGCAGCAAGGGTCCGCACGGCTTCCAGCCGCCGCGGGGCCCAAATGCGGGCCCCCCAGCGGTCTTCTGGCACCGGTTCGGCCAGCTTTGCGTGGCGCGGGCCCGAGCCCGCCTGGCTCGTTCGACCCTTGACGCTGAGGCGCCGCCCCGTATAAACCACCGTGCAGTGCGGCCGCGCGTCGCCCTGTAAATCGGCCCCGTCGTCTAGCCAGGTCTAGGACACAGGCCTTTCACGCCTGCAACACGGGTTCAAATCCCGTCGGGGTCATTCGCTGTTCTGCCGGTTTTTTCCGGCCGGGGGGAACCCGCCGGGCGAAGTGGTTCGCGCAGGCGCGCCGCGGGCTCGCCCTGGGCATTCCTCAGGTCCGCTGCGCTTCGGGGCCGAAGCGGCGTTGGTTCAGGCACCGCGCCCCCCGCGCTCGGGCTCCACTTTTTCCAGTTCCGCCATTCGTTCGCGAATGCGCGGAATCTGCTCCTCGGCCGCCGCTTGGCCGACGTCGGCCAGTTCGGCAGCGCGGCTGAAATCCGTAAAATCGAATCGCGGGGTGTCGGGCGTAATCATTACGTCGATCAGAGCCGCCCGGGCAGCGCTGAAGCTGTGGTCCTGGATTTCGTTGATGCGCAGAACGGTCTCGGCCAGACCCGGCCGGCGCATTTCGGCCGTGGTCATGCCAGGCCGGTTGCGGGCGAAACGAATCGGCAGCCGGCTCATGACATCGACGCCCACGATCAAGTCGGCCCCGCGTTCGACCAGTACGTCGGCCGGAAGGTTGTTGAGTACGCCGCCGTCGACCAGCACCTGTCCCTCGCGCAGGATCGGCCGGGCGATGATCGGCAGGTTGATGCTCTCCAAAATGGCGTGAATCGCGTCGCCGCGCTCGCGAACCACGAGCTGGCCGGTGACCAGATCCACGGTCATCACCGAAATGGGCACCTGCATTTGTTCGAGCATGGCCTGCCCCAGGTAGGGCCTGAGCAGCGGGTCCCAGCGGTTAAAGCGAAAATTCGCCCAAAGATAGGCGTGGCCAGCCCAGGGAATGCGCCGCAGCCAGCGGGGTGTACTCAGGTTCTTGCTGAATTCGGCCAGGGCGTCGTCGGCGTCCCAGCCGGCGGCATAGCTCATACCCGTCAGCGCCCCCGAGCTGGTGGTGGCGAGCCGGTCGAACCCAATCTGGGCTCGGTCCAGCGCCCGTAGCACCCCCAGGTGAGCCATTCCCCGGGCACCTCCGCCGGAAAGCGCCAATCCGATCTGAACCCCCAGCAGGTGGCGAACCAATCGCAGCACGGAACGTCGCTCGGGCCAGGTCAAGTCGTGGGGCCCTTCGTCCAGCACGATCTTGAAGCTTTCCAGCGTCAGGCGGTCGTCCCATCGCTGGGGAGGTGCGATCTTTTCTCCCGGCCGAAGCACCCACACGCCGCGGGTCCGCTGCTCGGAGCCGGGCTCCAGGTCGAGCAGTTCGCCCAGCATTCGGTTCGAGGTGTCGACAAACTCGGGGTCGAACACCCAGAACACTTCTTCGCAGTGAGGCAACAGCCCGCGCAGCGAGGTAAGCAACCCCCGCTGGGTCACGTCGAGCAGAATTCGGCCATGATGTTCGTGCGCCCGATTGATTCGCTGCCGCACGGCGAGCTCGATCGAGCCGGGCGACCCGCCCGCCGGAAGCCGCTCGACCAGAAAGCGCCCGCCGGTGGGCCAGATTTCCGCGCGGTCGGTCAGCACCTCGACCGAGTCGCCCCGCGCACACAGTTCCCGGGCCAGCGGATACATCAGCCCCTGGGTGCGGGCCGAGGGATGAACCAACGCCACCACCGAGGACCGGGCCCGCGGTCGTCGCCCGCTGGTAACCCAGCGCATCCGTTGACTGAGCGTGCGGCTCAGGTTCACCGACAACCGTGGTGCGCGACCCAACAGGTGCTGAAAGTCGAGCGGTGTCAGCTCCAATAACTCGCAGTCGGTCGCCGCCACGGCCGAACCCAGGTTGACCCCTTCGGTCAACATGGCCAGCTCGCCGAAATGGGCTCCCCGCCCCAGATGGTCCGAAAACCGGTAATCGGCTCGCTCGATGGCAATCCGCACTCGTCCGCGGGCGATTAGAAACAGCCGATCGCCCGGCTCGTCCTGTCGCTGCAGAACTGTGCCGCCGGGCGCGAAACGAAATCGGAGACGGCGTGCAATCTCGTCCAGTTCGCTCGAATCGAGCCCCTGGCCCAAGGGCGAGCGACGCAAAAGCTGAATCACCTCGGCGCGATCGGGTGCCGAAGGAGCGGCGCGGGGGGGAGCGAAATTCGCCCTCGGCTCATCGGGCCTGGAGAAATCCTCTCCGGTGAGGTTGGCCGCCATATCCGTTACTTGGCCCCCGCTACGGAAAAAAACCGATCGGCCCGCGGTGCGCACCCCGGTGAACGGAGTCGCGGGCCGGCGGTTGTGCCCCCCCGGTGACCCGCATCCTAGAAGTGAAGGCCGTTTCGGGTCAATCCGACCGGTCGGCTCGCACTTGGCCCAAAGGTGGTCCGAGTCGTGCGGGCGCGCTTTTTCGCCCACCCGCTCCCGGTGGCGACGCCCGAGCCGGCCGCCTAGACGCTTTCGCTATACTGCCAACGGATTCGAGGGGGGCACCACCCGAGGGAGGCGCATCCGTTGCGGAAACGCTGGAGTGGTGCAAACCATGTCGACTGGGGAACCGTATGCCGGCCGGTAATTTCGACGCGCTGCTCGTCACCTCGTTCGGCGGCCCGGAACGAACGGAAGACGTGCTGCCGTTCCTTGAAAATGTGCTCCGCGGCAAGCCGGTTCCCCGGGCTCGAATGCTCGAGGTTGCCGAGCATTATTACCACTTCCAGGGGCGCAGCCCCATCAACGACCAGAACCGCGCGCTGCTGGCCAGCCTGCGCCGCGAGCTGGCCCGCCGGCGGCTCGACCTGCGTCTCTACTGGGGCAACCGCAACTGGCATCCGCTGCTGGCCGATAGCGTACGCCAGATGCGCGACGACGGAATCCGCCGCGCGCTGGTGTTGATCACGTCGGCCTTTGGTTCCTACTCAGGCTGCCGGCAATACCAAGAAAACCTGGCCACGGCTCGTCACGCCGCGGGTGAGGGTGCCCCCGAACTGGTCAAGCTCCGCTTGTTCTACAACCACCCTGCTTTTATCCAGGCTCAGGCCGATCGGCTGACCGCGGCCTGGCGCCAGTTGTCTGCCGCCGAGCAACCCGACGCCGCCCTGGTGTTCACCGCGCACAGTATCCCGCTATCCATGGCCGAGCATTCCCCCTATTGTCAGCAACTGCGCGAAGCCTGCGGGCTCGTAGCCGAGGCCGCCGGACTGGGCTCCTGGCGACTGGTATATCAAAGCCGAAGCGGATCGCCCGGCCAGCCCTGGCTGGAGCCGGATATCGGCGACTGCTTGGAGGAATTGGCCCGCGACGGCCGGCGCAGCACCGTTGTAGTTCCCATCGGTTTTCTTTCCGACCACATGGAGGTGCTCTACGACCTGGATACCGAAGCCCTGGCCCGGGCCCAGCAGCTCGGGCTGCGGCTGATTCGCGCGGGCACCGTCGGCAACCACCCACGGTTTGTCGAAGGCATCGGTGAGCTGGTCGCGGAGTGCTGCGACCCCGACCGGCCCCGGCTGGCGCTCGGCTCAGCGGGCCCCTGGCCTGCGGTTTGCCCGGCGGATTGCTGCCCTCCGCCAGTGCGTCCGGCGTCGCCGGCGGAGTGAATTACGGAATCTCGATGATTTCGCCACCTCCCTCCGGTTACAATTCGGGCGCCCGGCTGGCAGCAGGCAGCGTCTGGCCGCGATAGGCTTACCGGGCGGCGTCGTAAAGTCTCGTTCCGGATGGAGGCCCGGCATGCTCTCCTTCCATTCGCGCTGGTCCGATGGCGGGCTGCCGATTTCTCGGCGCACCGTGCTGCGTCTTGGTTGGCTGGGGTGTGGGTCGCTGACCCTGGCCGATTGGCTGCGGCTGCGCTCGCTAGCGTCCCCCTCCCAGCGGCCGACCACCGCGGTGATTCATCTTTTTCTGGGGGGCGGACCAAGCCATCTCGACATGTTCGACCCGAAGCCGCTGGCCCCGGTCGAAGTGCGCGGCGAGTTCCAGCCGATTCCCACCCGGCTGCCCGGATACTTTTTCTCGGAACACCTGCCTCGGCTGGCCAACTCGCTCGATCGGCTGGCCGTGGTGCGCTCGATTACGCATGGCGAGGCGAGCCATTTGCCGGCCTCGCACTGGATGGTGACCGGGTACCGTCCACCGCCGGGAACCACGACCAACTTGAACCCCTACTGCGGCGCGCTTACCGCCCGGCTGCGCGGCCCCAACGTCCCGGGCATGCCCGCCTACGCCAGCATTCCCAAGCGACAATCGCTAGGGGGCGCGGCCTATCTGGGATCGCAATTCAACCCGTTCACCACCGAGAGCGATCCGGCGGCCGAGAAGTTTCGCGTGCAGAACCTGAGCCTGGCCGCCGGCCTCGACGCCGACCGGCTGCAAAACCGCCACGCCCTGCGACGCGAGCTTGACCGGGTTCGCGACGACGTCGACCGCCATGGCGAGCTGAGCGGCTTCGATCGTTTCGAACAAGAAGCGCTCGAGCTGGTTACCAACGCACGTGCCCAGGCGGCCTTCGACATGGAGCGGGAAGACCCGGCCACCCGCGACCGCTATGGCCGGCACCCGCTGGGCCAACGGTTGCTGCTGGCCCGGCGGCTGGTCGAAGCGGGGGTGACTTTCGTATCCGTCTTGTCGGGGGGACGCTGGGATACGCACATCGACAATTTCAGCGTGCTTCGCGACGTGTCGCTGCCGCCGCTCGATCAGGCGCTGGCGGCCCTGGTGAGCGATTTGGCCGAGCGCAACCTGGATCGCCAGGTTCTGGTGCTGGTCTCCGGCGAATTTGGTCGCACCCCCACCATCAATCGCAATGGTGGGCGCGATCACTGGCCAGGCGCCGCGAGCGTGGTTTTCGCCGGCGGAGGTTTGCCAATGGGCCAGGTCATCGGCGCCACCGATCCGAAGGCCGGCCGGCCCGTGACACATCCTTACGGCCCGGGCGACGTGCTGGCCACGGTCTACCAGTTCCTGGGCATCGACCTTGGCGCCGAGTTTCTCGATGCCAGCGGGCGGCCCATGCGGGTGCTGCCCGAGGGGCGGCCGATTGCCGAGCTTCAGGCCTGACCCGCGAAAGCTTCGCTACCGCGCGATTGCGCCGCTACCGCACGACCGTATCGCGGAGAAACTCGGCGATTTCCGTCAGGGGTGCCCCGGGCGTAAAAACCCGAGCCACGCCCGCCGCTTCGAGCGCGGGAAAATCGGCCTCGGGAATGATTCCCCCCACGATCACCTTCACGTGGTCGAGTTGCCGGGCCGCCAGGGCTTGCATCAAGGCGGGCACCAGGGTCTTGTGCGCGCCCGAGAGAATGCTGATTCCCAGCACGTCGGCATCTTCGTCTTGCACGGCGCGCACCACCGCCTCGGGGGTTTGCCAGAGCCCGGTGTAAATCACCTCCATGCCGGCATCGCGCAGGGCCCGGGCCACGACCTGAACGCCGCGATCGTGGCCATCCAGGCCGATCTTGGCCAGCACCACGCGAATGGGGCGGGTAGCCGGTGCCTGACCCGAGAATGCGAACATCGATCCCCCTTCCCTCGAACGGTTAAATCCCGCTGGCCACGGCCGGATTGTACCGGCCCAGCGAAACGGCCAGCGCATCGACCAGTTCCCCCACCGTGGCCTGCCGCCGCACGGCTTCGAGCACGCTGGGCAGCAGGTTCTCGCCGCCGGCCGCCGCGCGGCTCACCTCCTTGAGCGCGGCCGAGAAGCCTTGCGCATCGCGCGTCGATTTGACCCGGGCCAGGTTCTCTTTCTGCTTGCGCTCGACCGAGTCGTCGACCTCGAGCGTGGGAATCCGGCTCGGCTCCGACTCGGTAAACGCGTTCACGCCCACGATCAGCTTGCGGCCCGCGTCCACTTCGCGCTGAAACAGATAGGCGCTGTCGGCAATCCGGCGACGGAAGTAGCCGTTTTCGATCGCGGCGATCATGCCCCCCTGCTGCTCGATTTCGGCGAAGATCCCCTCGGCTTCGGCCTCGAGCGCGTCGGTCAGCGATTCAATCGCGTAGCTCCCGCCCAGCGGGTCGACCGTGTTGATTACGCCGGTTTCGTGGGCCAGCACCTGCTGGGTCCGCAGGGCGATGGTCACTGCTTCCTCGGTGGGCAGCGAAAGCGTTTCGTCGCGGCTGTTGGTATGCAGCGACTGGCAACCCCCGAGCACCGCCGCCAGGGCCTGGTAGGCCACGCGGATCACGTTCACTTCAGGCTGCTGGGCCTGCAGGCTTACGCCCGAGGTTTGGGCATGGCACCGAAGCGCCCAACTCCGCGGATCGCGGGCCCCGTAACGCTCGCGCAAGTGCCGGGCCCAAATACGGCGGGCGGCGCGGAACTTGGCGATCTCTTCCAGGAAGTCGTTATGGGCGTTGAAGAAGAACGAAAGCCGCGGGGCAAACTGATCCACGGCCAACCCCCGCTCGAGCCCCATCTCGACATAGTGGAACCCATCGGCCAGCGTAAACGCCAGCTCTTCGGCGGCCGTGCTGCCCGCCTCGCGTATGTGGTATCCCGAAATCGAAACCGGGTTGAACTGGGGAACCTGCTGAGCACAGAACTCGATCACGTCGGTTACCAGCCGCACGCTGGCGCGCGGCGGATAGACGAACTCGTTCTGGGCATGGTACTCCTTGAGAATATCGTTCTGCAGGGTGCCGCGCAGTTGGTGCCAGGCCACCCCCTGCCGCTCGGCCGTCACCAGGTACATGGCAAAGATGATCAGCGCCGGAGCGTTGATCGTCATCGACACGCTCACCGCTCCCAGATCGATTCCGGCAAAAAGCCGCTCGAAATCGGCAATCGAATCGACCGCCACGCCCAGGCGGCCTACCTCGCCCAGTGCCTGGGGGTGGTCGCTGTCCACACCCATGAGCGTCGGCAAGTCAAACGCGGTGCTCAGCCCGGTTTGGCCCTTCTCCAGCAGGAAGTGAAACCGGGCATTGGTTTCCTCGGCGGTGCCGAAGCCGGCGAACTGCCGCATCGTCCAGAGCCGGCCACGATACATGCTGGCGTGCACGCCGCGGGTAAAGGGGTACTGGCCGGGATACCCGAGCGCCGCCTCGTAGGCCTCGTCGGTGGTTTCGGGCAAGTACAGCGGATCAATCGGCCGGCCGCTCACCGTGGTGAACGCAGCCCCCTTCGCTTCGCCGCGGCGCAGCGCCTCGCGATATGCCGCTTCCGCGCTGGGCGTGACCCGAGTCGCCATCGCTATTTCCCGAATTAAGACCGCCGAGTTGCCACGCGCCACGCCGCGGGCCGGCCGATGCCCGGCCCCCGACCTACTCCCGCTCGATAATCATTGCCACGGCATTGCCGCCCCCCAGGCACAGCGACGCCAGGCCCCGCTTCAAGTTCCGCTCCGCCAGGCTATGCAGCAGCGTCACCAGGACCCGGGCTCCGCTGGCGCCAATCGGATGCCCCAGGGCGATCGCCCCGCCTTCGACGTTGGTCTTCCGAGGATCAAGCTCCAGCGGACGCATGCAGGCCAAACACTGGGCCGCGAACGCCTCGTTCAACTCGACCAGGTCGATATCGGCCAGGGTCATTTGGGCTCGCTCGAGGACCCGCTGGATGGCGCTGACCGGGGCGATGAAAATCTCTTTGGGATCCACCCCGCTCGTCGCCTGAGCCACGATGCGCGCCCTAAGTGGCGAGGGATGTTCCAGGGCCACCGGGCGGCTCGCCACCACCACGGCCGCGGCACCATCGCTCAACTGCGAGGCGTTTCCCGCCGTTACCGTACCCTGAGAACCGAACGAGGGGCGCAACTGGGCGAGCTTCTCGGCCACGGTATCGGGGCGCGGGCCTTCGTCGTGCTCGACCACACGGTCTTGCTTCTTGCCCGCGATAACCACGGGCACAATCTCGGCGGCGAAACGGCCGCCCGACGCCGCGGCATGGGCCCTGCGATGGCTCTCGGCGGCGAAATGGTCCTGGTCGGCCCGGCTTACCCCGCGGCTTTCGGCGATGTAGTCGGCCGCCGCGCCCATGGCCATATCCTCCAGGGCGCACCACAGCCCATCGTGGAGCATGTGATCGAGCACCTGTTGATGGCCGAATTTGCACCCTTCGCGGTAGTTCTGGATTAAATGCGGGGCCCGGCTCATGTTTTCCATGCCGCCGGCCACCACCACCTGGGCATCGCCGCAGCGCACCGCCTGGGCGGCCAGCATCACGGCCTTCAGCCCCGAGCCGCACATTTTATTGATCGTCAGCGCCGCCACGCTCGTAGGAAGCCCCGCCGCCAACGCGGCCTGCCGGGCCGGGGCCTGACCCTGGCCTGCGGTAAGAATGCTGCCCATCACCACTTCGTCGACCTGGGCCGGTTCGATGCCCGTTCGGCGAAGCGCTTGCGCAATCGCGGTGGCGCCGAGCTTGGGCGCCGGCACCTCGGCCAGCCCCCCCAGGAACTTACCGATCGGAGTGCGGCAGCCCCCCAGGATAAATGCGTCGCTCATCATTGCTTCCGGAGGAATGGGCCGGTGGGCAATCGCCGGCCCGAGGGCACGTCCCCGGGGCGGCACCGGCCAACGTGCCTCGGGGACGGTTCGCGCCGCGATTTGCATTTCGACCGGCGCCGGTCCCCCCCATCCTACACTGGGCGCACCGCACGGCGTAAGCCTTCCTGGCCCGAGGAGTTTCGGCCCGCCCCCGCGGTCCAGCTCCCCGCGCCGGTAGCCCCCAAACCGCGGCTGCCTCGGTCGTTGTCCCCCTCGGCGCCCGCCGGGTATCATGGGCCCGATGATGAGTTCGCCAACTGCCGTCGACGACGACCCACTGCAATTGGTTACGCGACTGGAAGCGGGCGACCGTCGCGCCCTGGCCCGGGTCCTGTCGCGGGTCGAAAACCATTTGCCGCTTCCTCCTCCCCCGGCGAGCCCCAAGCCCACGCTCACCGTGGGCATCACCGGCAGCGGCGGGGCGGGCAAGAGCACGCTCGTGGCGGCGCTAATCGCTCACCTCCGCACGCTCGGTCTTCGCGTCGCCGTGCTGGCCAGCGATCCGCAAAGCCCACTGACCGGCGGGGCGCTCTTGGGCGACCGGGTCCGGGTACCGTTTCCGGCCGACGACGATGCGGTTTACTTTCGCAGCCTTTCCACCCGCGGCGCTGCCGGCGGGGTTTCAGCGGCCACGGGACCAGCCATTCCCTGGCTGCGGGCAGCCGGGTTCGATGTGGTGCTGATCGAAACCGTGGGAGTCGGCCAGGACCAAATCGAAGTCCGCCGCCTGGTCGATGTACTGCTTTTGATGGTCACGCCCCACACGGGCGACGAAGTCCAGTGGGAAAAAGCGGGGCTCATCGAGGTCGCCGACCTGGTCGCCGTGAACAAATCCGACCTGGCAGGCTCCGACCGGGTTCGCCAACAGCTTCGCGCGGCACTCTCGCTTTCAGCCTCGGGCGAACTGGTGCCCGTGCTCAGCCTGACGGCGGCCACCGGCAAGGGGGTGCCCGAGCTGTGGGACACCATTCGCCAGTGCGGCGAGGCTCGCCGAGGCGAATGAACCGGTGGTGAACCGCGCTTGTTTCGCCAGCATAGAACGGTGGTGGAGTATGCGCGAGCGGCTCCGGGCCCTCGAATGTACACCTCAACCAGGGGACCAATTCACTTTCCGGCGCGGAAGGGGAGATTGCCGAATCATGCGATTCGTCGTGTTCGCCGGTTCTTGGCTTGCGCTGCTGGTCCTCGCCCAGGCGCTGCCCGAGGGATCACCCCGGGCCTGGGCCGACGACCGCCCCAATATCGTGCTGATTCTGGCCGACGATTTGGGCTTCTCCGACTTGGGCTGCTACGGCTCGGAAATTCGCACGCCCAACCTCGATCGCCTGGCCGCCGGCGGAATGCGGTTCCGCCAGTTCTACAATGCGGCTCGCTGCTGCCCGACCCGGGCCGCGTTGCTCACCGGGCGCTACCCCCACGCGGTGGGCGTCGGCCACATGCTGGGTAACCTGCACCCCCCCGGCTACACCGACGGCCTGGCGGCCGACGCCCCGTCGATCGCCGAGTTGCTCGGCAGCTACGGATACCGCTGCTATCACCTGGGAAAATGGCACGTGGGGGGCTTCGGCAAACAGCCCGATCGCAATTTCCCCCTCGAGCGCGGCTTCCACCGCGCGTACGGCACCGCGGGCGGCGGCAATTACTTTCGGCCCGAACCGCTCTATCTCGATCGCCAAATGCTCACGCCCGAGCCCGACCATTATTTCACCGACGCGATCAGCAACTACGCCGTGCGATTTCTCGATGAGCACCACGACCAATTCGCGGAGCAACCCTTCCTGGTGCACCTTTGTTACACGGCTCCCCATTTCCCGCTGCAGGCTCGCCCGGCCGATATCGCGGCTTGCCGCGGACGCTACGATCAGGGCTGGGACGCCCTGCGCGGGGCCCGCTACCGACGGCAGATCGAACTGGGGCTGATCGACCCGCGCTGGGCGCTTTCGACCCGCCACCCGTTGGCCCAGCCCTGGCACGAAGTTCCCGAGGCCGAACAAGCTGCCTGGGCCGACCGGATGGCAGTGCATGCCGCGATGATCGAGGTGATGGATCAGGGCATCGGCCGGGTACTTGAAGCGCTCGAGCGGCACGGCGCCAGCCAGCGCACGCTGGTGCTCTTTCTTTCCGACAACGGGGCCAGCGCCGAGGCGCTCGACTCTTGGCCCAACCCCCGCCGCGGCCACCGCCCCGGGGCCGCACTGGGCTCGGCCGATTCGCACCACTGCCTGGAGGTGGCCTGGGCCAATGCCGCCAACACCCCCTTCCGCGAGTTCAAAATGTGGGTGCAGGAAGGGGGCATTTCCACGCCCCTGGTTGCCTATTGGCCCGAGGGAATCGCGGCCCGGGGCGAGATTACTTCGCAGGTGGGCCACGTCATCGACCTGGTGCCCACGCTCTGCGAACTTGCCGCGCCGCCCGGTACCGAGCTGCCCAGGTTCGACGGCCGGAGCCTGGTTCCGGTGCTCCGCGGCAAGCTACTGGGGCCCGACGCCCCCGATACCCAGCAGCCCGGTGAGCGGAACCTGGCCTGGGAGCACGAGGGCAACCGGGCTATTCGCCAGGGACGCTGGAAGCTGGTGGCTGAGTTTCAGGGCCCCTGGCAGCTCTACGACCTGGAGGCCGACCGGACCGAGACCCACGACCTGGCCCCCGAGCAGCCCGAGCGGGTGGCGCAGCTCACCGCCGCTTGGCAATCGTGGGCCGATCGCGTGGGCGTGGTGCCCTGGAGCGAGTTGCCCGGCGCGAATTATCGCCCCACGGCCGGCTACCGAAAGCGCTCGGAACCCCCGGCGCCGTAGTGCGTTACGCGCGGGCAGGGGTGCTTCGCCTCGACCGGCCCGGCCGAATGGGCCCAGGTCGGCGACGACGGGCAAAGCCCACGGCCCGTGCGAGGCCCCACGACACGAGCGAGGCCGCGCGTTGCTGGCGGGGCCAACTCTGAAATCTCGTGTCGGCATCTACCAGAGGGGCCTCGCCTCAGGCGACCAGCACGTAAATGCTGACCAGCAGCACCCAACCCGGGAAGAGCAACGCAATCCAGGCAAAGTCGGAAATGACCAGTAGCAACACGATGCCCAGGGCGAAGCCGACCAACGACACCCATCGCGCCAGGACCGAGGTTCGAAGCCCGATGGTCGATGTTGCGAACATGAACACCGCCGCCATTTTCAGTCCGAAGGTGTTCATCAGCGCGTACGCCATCCCACGACCGAGGTGATAGGTCTCGTGGTGCTGCGGTAGGCTCGCGCCATCGCCAAAAGCATCGAGCAACCCCCGCGCGACGGCGACCGCGGCGAACAGCATCCCGACGAACAGAAGTCCGCTCCCGAAAAACACCGTGGCGAAGAACTTGTCTTCGAGCAGGCCAATGCGGTTGCGCAGCACCGCCATAAACCAGAGAAACGAGATCCCCGTGAACGGAACCAGGTGCAGTGCGATCCGGACCCCATGCCGCGCACCCGAATCCGAAAGCCAGGCCCCGCTTTCGGCCGGATCGGCCGGAATCGTTAACCGAATGAGCACCAGGCTAACGACATAGAGCACCGAGAAAACGATGCCGCTAACGGCGACACTGCGCGGAACCGTTGGGGTCGCGCCGATCGGTGCTACCGGTTTGTTCATCGGTTCCTCTGCCCGCGGCTTAGCGAATTCACGGCGGCCCTGGCTGGTCGACAACCCTTTGGCGCGGTTGTCGGCGACCGCGGCGGTCGAAACCCCGAGCAGCCTAAGACACCAACGCTGCCGAGCCGGCCGGCTCGATCGGCGCACTGGTGGGGCGCATTCTAGTGCGGCCCCGCCCCAGGAGCACCCAGGGCCAGGGGAGATTCTTGCGCGCCGCGGCAAGCAGCGAGCCGGGCTGGGAAAGGGGGCGCCGGGCCGGGCCGAGCCAAGCCGAGCGCGCACGAAAAAACCCCGCGGGGATGGCTCGTCCCCACGGGGTTTTCGTTGACTTTTGGTAGCATCGGCCCAGGCACACGAGGTGCCTGGCCGCCAGGGTCAGACGTCTTGCGACGCGACCCAGTCCCCAAGGATAGCTCTCGGCCGTTGGTCGGCTCTTGCGAGCCGCCTGGCCGGGCGAACGGTGTCCACAAATTCCCATCTCGCACCTTACCTGCCGAAGCAGGCAGCGGATCGAGCGGGATTGCCGATCCGATGTAACCATCGAATCGACGGAATCCTTAGAAAGGAGGTGATCCAGCCGCAGGTTCCCCTACGGCTACCTTGTTACGACTTAGTCCCAATTGCGGAGTTTATCTTCGGCGCTTAGCTCCTTGCGGTTACCTCAGCGACTTCGGATACCCCCCACTTTCGTGGCTTGACGGGCGGTGTGTACAAGGCTCAGGAACACATTCACCGCGGTATGCTGACCCGCGATTACTAGCGATTCCGGCTTCATGCAGGCGAGTTGCAGCCTGCAATCCGAACTGGGGCACGTTTTTTGGGATTTGCTTGCTCTCGCGAGTTTGCATCCCTTTGTGCGTGCCATTGTAGGACGTGTGCAGCCCTAGTCATAAGGGCCATGATGACTTGACGTCGTCCCCACCTTCCTCCGGCTTAACGCCGGCGGTCTCACTAGAGTCCCCGGCATGACCCGCTGGCAACTAGTGACAAGGGTTTCGCTCGTTAAGGGACTTAACCCGACATCTCACGACACGAGCTGACGACAGCCATGCAGCACCTGTGCACGTTGTACCCGAAGGCCTGGCTCCCCTTTCAGGGAGTTAATCCGTGCATGTCAAGACTAGGATAAGGTTCTTCGCGTAGCCTCGAATTAAGCCACATCCTCCACCGCTTGTGTGAGCCCCCGTCAATT
>CAYNRE010000070.1:0-663202 GCA_964399535.1 uncultured Pirellulales bacterium
CGGGCAGAACATCCTTCTGGAAACCAACGCGGCCGACGCCACTCAGGCCGTGTATACCCTGAACCCCCAGGCGTATGGCAGCCTGGTCAGCATGCGGCGGCTAGTGGGCGGGAACTGGACCCGGCGGTATTATCACTTCAACGCCCTGGGGACGACCGACCGGCTCACCGACGACACCCAGACCGTAACCGATCGCTATCAACTCGACCCCTGGGGAAAGCTGCTGGCCACCACCGGCACCACGGTCAACCCGTTCCGCTTCGTGGGCGAACTGGGCTACTACCGCTATGCCACCAGCATCCTCACCGAAGCCAGCTACGTCCGAGCCCGCCACTACGACCCCAACTTCGCCAGATGGTGGAGCCAGGACCCGCTGGGAGTCCTGGGGCCCGACGGGGCCAACCTGTACTGGTATGTGCAGAACCGGCCGACCTGGGCGGCCGATCCGAGTGGGCTGATAGGTGTATCAGTGGAAAGTTGCGGCCAATCTGATAGTGCGCGTTGTCGGAGTGAATGCGAGTCCTTGTATCCCGGTCAGACAATCCGTCCAGAATGTTTTGTCGAGATCTATGACTTGCCATGCTTCCACTTTGAATGGGTTCTGTGTCGATGTAATCCTTCCGGTTGCAAACCATGCGTCCCTCCGGTCGGTACTATCGGCTACCGTGGCCCAGACACACATGCGCACTGGCCGTTTAAAGAAGGCGAGGTACATTACAACCTGCTGCAGATGAATCAGTCACCAGCGAAGGCCTGCAAATGCTTTTGGGTGCCAATAAAACATGCAGTCGCAGCTCCACCCCCAGGCACGGTCCCGGTTACGCCCGCAGAGGGCGGCGGACCGCTGTAATTTCGGGAGCGAGAGAAACGCGCGGATTCGGATCTTCGCGCCATCAATCCGTACGCTGATCGCATTACATCTTGCTTAAGGGGCGCAATGGTACTTTACGCCGATGGGACTGTCGCACACGCGGGGGACTTTATTGAGATTGACAATGGCCAGCGGTACGGGCGCGTTCTGGTGGTTATTGACAACGAGAACCTACTACGAGAGTGGGGAGTCGATTCGCCGGGCTTGATGGTCGAATCAGAATACTATGGCCTACTGTTCGTTCAGGTCAGCCGAATCGAAGAGATGGGCTGTAAACCGCGCCCTGTCCCTCCCGAAAATGAGATGCGGTAAGTTGGGCAAAGGTCGGATGGCTGTCATCGTGATGAACTGGCAGGAAGCGGACTTGCTCTGAGGGCGCAATGCCGACCGAAGAGAGCAACTCGTGGCCGATTTCGCACGCAAGTCTCTGCGTGCGCGTAGCATTTCCTGTCCATCCCGAAAATGCGATCTGTGAAGCTGGGCAAGGCGTGGATGGCTGATTTGGACACCATCGGATTCAGATTTCCTTGCGAAGACGACGCATTGGCAATAGAAACTTGCCGATTCTGGGTGAATCAGCGTTGCCCCTCGCGAAAACTCGATCCGAGAAGATGGGCAAGACGTGGATGGCTGAAGCGGGCACGATTGGCGCCGGTCTTGCTGGCGAGGACGACACCGGAATGGCTGAAATGAGTCGATCCGTGAGGATTCTGTCTGGCGGGGCGTGCGCGGGCCGAGCAAACCCGTCGTTGGACGGGAGGTGCCGACAGTCGTACGGCCGTCCGTCAGGCAGCCAGACGCGTGTAGCGGTGATGCAGCCCACCGACTTGCGGGATCGCGTGGACCGGTCCCAGCTCGGGCGGCTCGACTCGGCGTGGTTCCGGCGGCTCGTCGTCGAGCCCCATGTGAGTTCGCGACTGGTGGTAGTAGTCGAGGTACCGGTCGATCATCCGCTTCAGGTGGGCTTCGTTCAACACGATCACATGGTCCAAACACTCGCGGCGGATCGAGCCGACGAACCGTTCGGCGTAGGGGTTTTGCCAAGGGCTGCGCGGCGCGGTGACGACCTCTTCGATGCCAAGGTTCCCGACTCGGTCTCGGAATACATCGCAGTAGATGCCGTCGCGATCGCGAATCAAGTACCGAGGCGCCGTATCAAATGGGAACGCCTCGCGCACCTGCTGGGCAGTCCACGCGGCCGAAGGATAGGCCGTGACGTTGAAGTGCAGAATCCGTCGGCGATCGTGGGACAGCACGAAGAACACGTACAGCACGCGAAACGTGGCTGTCGGGACTACGAAGAAATCGATCGCTGCAATCTGGTCCACATGGTTCGCCAGGAACGCCTTCCATGTCGGCGATGGGGGCTTCTTCGGCCGAACCATGTACTTGGCCACGGTCGACTCGGCCAGGTCGTGCCCCAAGAGCCGAAGCTCGGCCCGAATCCTGGGTGCTCCCCACAGCGGGTTCTCCCGCGCCATGCGACGGATCAGGTCCCGCAGTTCTCGGGAAACCTTGGGCCGACCGGGTTTCCCCCGCCGCGACTTCCACGTCCAGTACAAGCGAAACCCGCGCCGGTGCCAGCCCACGACCGTCTCCGGCTGCACGATGACCAAGACCGACTGCCAGTCGCTCCAAAGGCGAGACAGCCAAACCCAAAACACACGGTCACCACGACGCAGTCGTGGCCGCTTGACCATCCGCTGGTAGACGGCCAATTGCTGCCGCAGCGCGAGATTCTCGGCTTCGAGCCGAGCCCGCGTGACGAGGGTCAGCATCAAGGTTCGCCCCAGGATGACGATCCAACCCATGCGTTGCCCCTTGGTTCTCTCATTGGTTTTCGCACGCCCTTTGGTCACGCGGAACGGCATCGTACCAAGGCCAGGATCGCGGTACGGATCGCTGGAGGTAATGACTCCCAGGCTGCCAGCACCTCCTGTAAATCGATGTCCACCGCAGCCAAACAATGCCAATTCGAGCCCTCCGGATGCAGCGCATGTGCAGCGCAGGAGGAGCACGCAGTGGCGGAACCTAAATCAAGACAAGGGGTTGTGTCGAGAAGCGACGCGGGTTCGAGTCCCGTGCCCTCCGCTCTTCGAGCAGTTCTTGCTTCCGGCCGCGAATGGACCGACGCGGCGGGCACCGGCTACTTCAACCGGTTCGTGTACCGCGCGTTTGGCGAAATCGTCAGCGAAGCCAGTCTCAGCGTGCCGGTGAATTGGCGCTGGGTGGCCCGGTTGGGATACTTCTACGATCCGCTAACCCCGGCGCTGCCGCTGGGTGCCACTCTACCGCTCCTCGCCAGCAGCTGGTCGAAATTCCGAGAATCGGCGCTTTCTTGACATCGTCTCGTTATGTTATTGAGCAGTCGGAAGCCGATGGCGTTCACACGGGCCATTTCACATCTTGCCCATCTTCTGTGATTGCATTTTCAGGAGGGACAGGATTCGTCGGAATCCAACAACGACCAATACGATGATCAGGGCCCGAATCAAGAGCCCGAACGCCCCGAGCGCTCCGAAACGAGCCGGAGCGATCTCCCACCTCCTCTCGCCCGATTCGGAATTCCACAGCGCAACCGTACCAGCATTATCCGTGGTTACAAGAGACCGCCCCTCATCGCCGATGAGTACATCATCTATTGTACCGCCAGGAAGGATCTCGACAGATCGACAGCCATCGCCTCCGTGCACGTCAACTACCCATGCGCCACCAACAGCAGCGCTCGGGCGACATGCCGAAATGTAACCGTTGCGGCTAAAGACTCTCGTACTTGGACTCCACACCTTCGCTTTGCAGACGTCGGATCTTACAATATCGAACTGTTCTTCCACAATCGAATGTACTAAGTTACCGCTTAGCGTCGCATACTCTAGTAGATGAAGTGCGCCATCACTCGTGTCGTACGAGCAGGCGATATACGCACCATGCTGCGACCCGGCTAGATGCCACTCCGGTGCACCACGGAAGTTACAGGACGAGTCATCCACCGTGGCGAGTACTTGCTCATCCATCGCCAAGCTGACGTCCCGAACAGGCCCACATGCCACGAACCTGTGTGCCTTTGTCTCCGCATTAAGTATGTGCAAGACGCCCGCCTCGACATATGCCATCAGCCGCTCCTTGCCACCGTCTGCGACTATCCGGTCACTAAACTGAGTTTCTTCGCTTCCCCCAATCAAGGACTCCTGCTGGCGAAGAAGGTCGAACTCGACAATCCGTCCGTCACTCCAAAACGCAGTCAGCCACCGATCAACGCCAACTGGTACTATGGCAATCGATCGCCTTGTGCGATGGCCGGCAAGATGGATGGTCCATTCAGAAAACAATCTTTTCTGAAACTGTCCGGAAGCGGTTCCATAGACGTCCAGCGACCGGTGTACGAGACAAGTCGACGATTCAGTCGAACGTGGCGCGGCCAACAGCGCGTGGAACTGTTCGCGCCCAATGAAGAGAAGTGACGAGTCGGCCTTCAATGCCGTAGCCACGTGAGCCACTCGGAACGACGTTGGCGAAATGAGCCATGATACGGCCAGAAGCCCGAACGCACACCACAATGCGCTCGCGGCTAGGAATGACCATTTAATTCTGTGGCTACTCCTATTAAACACCACTTGACTAGGCCCTGCCTGAAAACTGGTCAGCTGTGGCAAGATCGATACCGCACACGGGTGCCGCTGCTGGCTTGTCCAGCAGTGCTGAACGAGGTTACGATGACCGGTTTGAAGCGACCGACAAGCCACCGGCTGGGTGGCACTGGCGAGCCGCCCGAACCGAAGGCTCGTACTCTTGCTCAGGGTGCCGCTGGCATTGTCAGTGTTAGGGTTGGACAGATTCTAGGGTTGTCGATGCAATCACGTGAATACCTACCCGGCCCAGCACTGGTGGAACCAGTGGCACCCGAAACAAAAGCACAAGTCTTCGATGGGAATCAGCTGACAGTGCCACCCAGCCGGAGGGCGTGCACACGGTTCAATTCATGTCCTGCCCATATTCACGGATGGAGTTCTAAGGAGGGACGGGGACAAGTATAGGAACACCTATACTCGCATATGCCAAGCTCCCTCACTCGCTGCTTCAACAACCGCGGGCAATATCAAATTGCCCATCCCCTCCCCCTCAACACTTGCTTGCCATTCAACGCATCCTGAACTGACGCACAACTGCTTGCAGTATGAGATTAAACGGTTCACGTTCTCTTTTGGAACGCGTACGTCGGGTCTCGACAAGAATCTTTCTTCTGCTGCGTCCCATTCCCATACCTCTGGATGCCATGCAAGAGCGGAAGTATTTAAATACATATTAAATATGCTTAACTTATCACCAAACCATTGGCACGTTACGCTTAATACAGGCAGCCAGTGCTCACTTGAAGGGTCGTGTTCACGAAAAACGAAAACTGGAGTTAGGGAGTCGTCAATTGCAATCGAACATACCCCAAGAGTTTGGAAATACAGCTCGCTCCATTGGTGCGGAGTCTTTTCCAGTCTGGCCGCGGCGGCACAGACTGCCTGCTCCCATAATCCAAGGGTATTATCGTAGTCCGGACTAGATGAAAAGCTGCGGATCGTCGTATACCGCCCTTTCGGTTCAATCACTTCTTCCGGAAGTAGCGTTGATACATCCGGCCGGCGCTTACCTGCAAGAGACGCTAGCATGCTGGGCACTGATACAATATTGCATGGAATGGGGCATTTCTCTTCGAGACGTACGTGTAGAGGCGCATAAAACGCGGTTGACGATTCCAGAAGAAGATTACTTATCATGTTGGAATAATCACTTGCTGTCGATAAGCGCGTGCTTAACACTATGGTAATATCACGTCCCATGAGGTGCGTCCAATGCGTTGACAAAAGCAATGTCGATCATCGGAACATTAGTAGCTATGATCGTTGTTGATGAATGTGATGAGATTGTGCAGGCCCTGGCAAGTGGCATAAACATGGTATTGTATTACTTATTGCTGTGCTTGGCGACCTGATGCGTCGACAACAATGACCCGGTACAATCCAGCGCCGGGTGGCCCACACAAATAGTCCGGGTCGCGCAGCGACAAGAGGCTGGCGAATGATCTCACTTAGAGCGAGGAACTTCATGTAGAGCAACCGATCCTCGAACACCTCCCATGCCATCGGCACCCCGACATCTGTCGGGGCCACCCAGCGACCCCGCCGGTATCCGAAAGTCCTGGGCTGTCGCAGCCTGCCTTCCTCGGGCCTTATGATTCCTTCATGCCCAACGAAGGGCGTGCCCAGGTTCCGGGCGGAACCTTCTTTTTCACCGTCGTGATGGACCGGCCGCCCAAACTCACCGATCATAGGCGATTCAGCGGGCTGGGGACGTCGTGCGCGTACCATCTCCGCAGTTGGATCGAGGGTTCCCACGTCCCTACGGGAGGCTGTCAGGCCGCAATCCGCGAATAGCGGTGGTGCAGCCCGCCGACCTGCGGAATGGCACGGACCGGCTCGAGCTCGGGCGGCTCGACCGCGGGTCGTTCCGGCGGCTCGTCGTCGAGCCCCAGGTGGGCTCCTGCCCAGTGGAAGCATGCCAGGTAATCAACCTTGACCAACTGAAGCCTGCAACAGGCCGCAAGCCTGTCTTTTGCGGCACTGGCGAATCGCTTTCCGGCTGAATCTCGACCGCAGTTGCACTGGGCGCTGCCCGGCTTAGAATTGCCCCATCCGTACGGGGGGCTAGTTCGGCGATCCGGGGAGATGTCGTTAGTGCGTCACACAACTCGCTCCATTCGGTCGATCACCAGGCACCGTCGGCTCACCGCTTCAGAACCCTTGGAAGCGCGCTGGCTGCTATCGGTAACGCCGCTCGAGAAGGAGCCGGTGTATGGTCCTTCTCAGGTGAGCGAGGTGCTGCCCCTGGCGGCTTTGGCCACCGGTGAAATTCAGGGGACGAAGTGGAACGACGTGAACGCCGACCATGTGCGGCAAGAGGGCGAGCCGGGGCTGCCCAATTGGACGATCTATCTCGATCTGAACCAGAACGGCCAGCTCGACCCCACGGCCATCGTCAGTCGCAATGCGACCGATCTGCCCAAGAACCTGCCCGACTTGGCGACGACCACTTCGCAGTTGGCGGTTTCGGGCGTGCCCGGAGCGATTGTGGACCTGGATGTTACGCTCAGTCTGACCCACAGCTACGACGGCGACCTCGATGTGTATTTGGTCAGCCCGCTGGGCACGCGTGTGGAACTGTTCACCGACGTGGGTGGGAGCGGCGACAATTTCTTCTCCACCACTTTAGACGACGAAGCGACGCTGCTCATCTCGTCGGGTTCCGCGCCCTTTAGCGGCAGCTATCGCCCGGAAGGCTTGCTCTCGGACGTCTACGGCGAGGCGGCCAGCGGCACTTGGACCCTGGAGTTGACCGACGACGCCGGCTCGGACGTGGGAACTTTGGTGAATTGGTCGCTGAAGTTCACCGTGGCCGAACCGCTAACCACCACCGCGGCCGACGGCAGCTACGCGCTCACGGGGCTGCCCGCGGGCACCTATGTCGTGGCCGAGGTGCCCCAGCCTGGCTGGGAGCAGACCTACCCCGACCCTGCCCAGCCCCTGGCCAGCGGCAGTGCCGCGTCGCGCGATTTGCCGACGGTAACCACCGAGCTGGTCGATGCGCCCGCCTATTTGGCGGGCGAGTACCTGGGACCCGGAGGAGAAATTACTCCGTTGTTGGTACAGTCGAGCTCGCTGATCCGCATTAACGAATTCCGAGCCGATCCCCGATTTTCGGGCCTTGCCGGCCAGGGTTTTTCCACGGTGGTGCTCGACACCGGAATCGACCTGAATCACGCCTTTTTCGGCCCCGACGCCAACTCGGACGGCATTGCCGATCGGATCGTATACCAGTACGACTTCGCCAATGGCGACTCGAACGCCAGCGACCTGAACGGGCACGGTTCGAACGTAACCAGCATCGTCGCTTCGCAAGACTCGGTGTACCGGGGCATGGCCCCCCAGGCCGATATTATCGCGCTGAAGGTGTTCACCGACTCTGGATCGGGCAACTTCAGCTACATACAAAGCGCGCTGCAATGGGTTGTGGCCAACGCCTTGGCCTACAACATTTCGAGCGTGAACATGTCGCTGGGAGACAGCGGCAACTACGCCAGCTCGGTTTCGCTGTACGGAATTGGCGATGAGCTGGCGGCCCTGGCGGCCTTGAATGTAAAGGTGGTGTCGGCGGCCGGGAACGATTTCTACGCCAAGAACAGCGTGCCCGGGGTTTCCTATCCGGCTGCCGATGCGAATTCGCTGGCGGTGGGTGCCGTTTGGGACGGTAACAACGGCGGGCCCTTTAATTGGTCGTCGGGCGCCATCGACAACACCACCGGCGCCGATCGGCTCACCAGCTTCTCGCAGCGCCACGCGAGCATGTCCGACATTTTCGCCCCGGGCGCGATGATTACCGGCGCCGGCGCCACCGGCGGCACCACCTCGTACGCGGGCACCAGCCAGGCTTCGCCCCACATTGCGGGCATTGCCGTGTTGGCCGACCAGTTGGCGACCGAGCGCATTGGCCGGAAGCTGACCGCGGCCGAGTTTACCGACCTGTTGCGGCAAACCGCGGTGTCGGTCTTCGACGGCGACGACGAGAACGACAACGTTACCAATACTCAGATCAACTACCCGCGCGTCGACGTTTTGGCGCTAGCCAACGCGATCTACGACCTGGGGGGCCCCGACGTAACTCCCGGAACACACCTCGTTACGCTGGCCGAGGGAGAGGTGCGGACCGGAATCGACTTTGGCAACCACAACCCCACGGCGGCGAACACGCCCCCCACGCTCGAACCGGTCGGCAATCAGCAGGGGCAAGAGGGGAGCCTGATCTCGTTCACCGTCAGCGCGAGCGACCCCGACCCCGGGCAATCGCTCACCTATAGCCTGGGCTCGGGCGCTCCCGCCGGGGCGCAGATCGACCCCCTCTCGGGCCAATTCACCTGGCTTCCGACCGACCAGGTAGGCTCGCCCTTCAGCGTCACGGTGATTGTAACCGACAACGGCAGCCCTCCGGCGTCGACGGAGGAGACGATCGAGATCACGATTGCCAACGCCCTGCCGACACTGGAAGTTGTCGACGCAGCTTCGGTCGGTCTGCGGGGCGAGGCCCTCGACTTTAGCTTCGCGGCCGCCGACCCCGGTCTGGTCGATCAGGCCGCCGACTTTCAGTACGACCTGGACTGGGATGGGAACGGCAGCGTCGACCAATCGCTGAGCGGACCGGCCAGTGGCGTGAGCGTAACCCATGCCTTTGCCGCCAGCGGCAACTACTCGGTACGGGCAACCGTAACCGACAAAGATGGCGGAGCCAGCCTGGTAACCACGCTGCCCGTGGCGGTGAGCGACTACTTGCTGCGCTCCAATGCCCAGGACCCTGGGCTGACCGACCTTTGGTACGGAGGAACCCCCGGCCTCGACGGCGTGTTCTTCTATTTCGGCGGTAGCCCGACGCAAGTGACCATCTTTTCGCAGATTGAAAACAGCGCACTGGTCAACCGTTTTGAAACGGTGCCCGGCGTGACCGGCAAAGTGATTGCCTTCGGATACGATGGCGCCGATGCACTGGTTGGCGAGCTGCTGTTCCATCAGGCGGTCGAGCTGTACGGCGGAAAAGGAAACGATGTCCTCGTCGGGGGTACCCAGGCCGACCTGCTCGAAGGTGGCGACGGGAACGACATTTTGTTGGGCGGTACGCAATCGGTTGACGGCGGCGATACGCTGCGCGGCGGGCTGGGGCTGGACTTGCTCTGGGGCCACGCCGGCGCCGATCTGCTCGAGGGGGAGGCGGGCGACGATTTGCTCGTGGCCGACCGCCTCGGCTTCGGCGCTAGCCTCCCGGCGGCGGTGTTCGCCATTCAAAGCGAATGGCTCAGCGGTCGGCCCTACGCCCAGCGAATCGACAACATACTGGGTGTCGGCGCTGGGCCGCGGAGCAACGGCAACCACTTTCTCGCTCCTGGTCAGACGGTGCTCGACGACGGGGCGGTCGATACCCTGATCGGCGGTGGCGACCAGGATTGGGCCATGCTGCGCCTCACTCAAGATTCCTTCGCCGATGAAGAATTGGGCGAGATTGCCACGGGCGCCTGATGCCGCCCGGCGAGCCACAGAGGTCAATGGCCACCTCGGGGAATGCAGCCAAGGCAGCAGCCGACGCCTCCGTTGACAGCCGCGGCGAAGGGCATCTAAAATCCGGGCTTCGCCGTCTGCGGGGGGCCGGCCGCCTGCCAACCTGCCTGGGGCGAACGGTTCACAAGTCCCCGTGGCTCAATTGGATAGAGCGTCGGCCTCCGGAGCCGAAGGTTACAGGTTCGAATCCTGTCGGGGACGCCTTACGGCGTAGAGACTTACGCCGAGTGCTTTTCGCTGAGTCGGGGGGCTTGGCACAGATTTTGGCACAGAATGACCCCTAGTCGGGGTATCTCTCCGTGCCCTCCGTAGCGCGAACCGTCCCCGAGTTGCACGGTCCTTCCGTGGTTCCTGAAGCGACGCGGTTCCTCAGGCAGCAGTTTCCCAAGCCCTGGTTCCGCGCCACGCGCAAGGCCTGGTTGGTCACGCTCGACGGCTAGGCGCACGACTTGGTGCCGCCCGAACCTAAAGCCGCCTTCGACCGGTATTGGAAAGCCCTGGGCTCTCGCAGAGGGCCATTCCGTCAAGGCTGCACTACCGGCCTCTCACCGGCCTCTCGACCGACGGGGCTCGCGAGAGTGCCGCCGAACAAAGCGCCGGTTGGGTCTTCTGCCCGAGAAGTAGCGTCAGAGTGACCTATTCATGCGGGGTCTAGCACGGTTTGTTGAGTGATGTCAATGCCACGCGGCGGCAGCTCCAAAACAGGTTTTTAAGGGATTTCCGTAGGTCGTTGCGGCTACGGAAGTTCCCTGGGGCTCAGTGTGGCGTTGACTGCCTGATGCTGATGATTCGTGGGTAAATCCTGGACTGCTTCTAGGCGCCCAGTTCAGGCTCGCCGATTCGCTTGAAAACGGCGGGGGTAGCGCCCCACCGCCTCGACCGCGCTCACGAACAACGCGCCACGACCCGCAAGGGGGTGACGGGCCGAGGCGACGGTGACGGCACATGGCTAAGGGAAAGCCGCTCCCAAGCGAAACAAAGCGGTCTCCCAGCCCTGCCAGAGCGCTTCGCCGTCGCCCAGCGCCAGCTCGCCCCGCCGAGTCCGCCAGGCCCCTGGCGACGCACGCGACCAGAAGCGCGGGCAGGGCGCCCCTGTTGCCTGCGAGCCCGAGCTAGAGGAGCTAGAGCCACCGGGCGCCAACCTCGAGGCATCAACGCCAGCCGCTCCACCCACGAAGTTTCTCGAAGAACCATCTGGGATCGCGTTTGGGCACAGGTCGACGCCCAGACCGCAGCGCTTCGCGAACGGATCGTGCCCGCAAGCATGAACCGCGCCAGCCGCACGGCGGCCATCGACCGGTCGTTCGCCGACCGCGGCAGATAGATCGCCGCCCGCTTGGGTTCGAACCGTCGTACGCCCTACCGATGAGGGGCCAGGACCGGGGATGATTCGCGGCGGCGGCGGCGCGAAAGCTCGGTCTGCGAAGTGCGTCCGAAACGCAGCGTCTGCTCGACGCTTCCGCCAGGGCAAATACCAGCGGGCGTCTGCTCTTTCGTGGCACGTATTTCCGGCACGCAATCGCCAAGTGGTTTGCCCCCGATCGCGAGCTCAGCTCCCGGAACTCCTCGCGCTCCGCAGCGCGTGGGTTGGACCGCCCATGGGAGCCGGCCCGCCGCCTCGTGCTCGCCAAGCACTTCCCACAAGCCACTGGTCGTCTGCTCGGGCCGTGGTGTCGCGCTATGGAGTGTCGATGCGGCTTGGAAGCTGCTGGCCGCTGGCCCTCACGCCGGCGGCGGGAGGGGCCAGCCACCGCCGGGCACCGGTCAGACCGGCCGATACGGGTGACCGCGGAAGCGTGGGGGAACGAAGAGATTGTTTTTGACGGCTGCGGCGCGGGAGCGGTATGTTGCCTGGGCTTGAACCGCAATCGCGTCCTGGGCGGGGGAGCAGCGGTTTTTCCGGCTTTGGACTGCCCCATTTTTTCCAAGAAGGAATCCCATGGCCCTGAAGAACATTCCCGGTGCGGCTACCCTGTGCCAGGCGGACTGGACCAGCAAGTCGGAATCGAAAAAGCGCATCGAAACCTTGCAGAACGACATCAAGGGAAACTTGGATCACTACATCCAAGCGTTGGCGCCGATTCAAGCCGTGGCCAAGGGCAAACTACAGGTGATGGCCGCAGTGCTCAAGCAGGCCGAAACGGCCGCCATCACGCCGCAGCAGCTTCAGGCGCTGATGCCCTCGCTGAAGCAGGCCAAAGACGACGTCAAGCAATGTTCCGAGAACGCCAAACAACTCGACCGCGACTATTTCGACGCTCACGGCGATTGGCGCAACGGCGCGTTCACGGGAATCCCCAAGCCCTATTTCGATCTGCTGGGCAAAATTCGCACCGCGCAGCAAAACCAGATCAAGGCCATCTCGGGCAAAGGCGCCAAGGTGATGGAAGACTACGCGGTTCGGGCCAGCGCTCTGAGCAAGCAGTTGTTCGCACTCTCCGGGCAGGCGCAAGACTACATGGACGTGGTACGAAAGGCGCAATCGCTGGCGGGCAAGCTGGATCCCCTGATCCGCTCCGTGCGAACCGACGCCACAAAATCGATTAACGGCTTGACCCGAATCGAAGCCAACATCGGTGACAAAGACAAGGCCAAGCAAAAAATAGCGGCCAATTCCGTCAGCGACGTGCTCAAGGGCGAGCACAAGCTCAAGGCCTCGCGCAAAACAGTCAAGGAAGTGCACGACGCCATCGTGAAGATGGTGGGCCCGTACAACTTCATCATGTTTCGCCGCAGCAAGGCCGAAATTCTCACCACGGCCCGGGAATCGCTGGAGGAAGTGACCAACCTGTGCGAAAACGTAAAAACGGCGCACACCCGGGCCGATGCCGCAGTCAAGAAGTCCAAGGTTCAGCTTGCCGGCTGGCCGACCAGTTGCCCATTGACCTGACGCGATCTGCCGGAATGACCCGAGACGGTTCGGGGCCGCCGCGCGCCCGGGTGCCGGGGCGCGGCAGCGCCCCGACGGCCGAAACCGCGCGTGGGTACCGTACCCGCCAACAACGGCCTGGTTCTGTTCCGCGGCCGTGTTCCAGCGGCTTACTGGTTCGGATCGGGCTTTAGCAGGATTAAATCGAGCGGCACGGCCTTGCCGTCGGCATCACGGCCCGGCAGCGACAAGATCCAGCCGTCGGGGTCTCGATCGTCGCGCCGCACGGTACAGGCTTCGTGTGCCTCGGCGGGTTCGAGCAAGGGAATGATCGCCGGGTGGGTGGTCATGGCCACCTTGGCACTCAGCTTGATGAGTTGCTCCTGGTCGACCATCGCTTCGGCAGACCGATCCTCATCGCTCGGCAACAGCACCAGAAAATCGCGCGAGTCGTGCGACTCCCGATGTACGTCCATGTCGGGCTGCACCGCGTAGCGCACCGTGTAAACGCCCTGGGGTAGCGGCTGTTCGCGAAAATCCAGACACCCGCGCGACAACTGAATCACCCCCACCAGGCTGCCGGGCGCGATCGGGTACTGGATCGGGGCGAAGTCTCCGGTTACCTCGCCGGGGGGCCCTAGCGTCCAGGCCTTGGCGACCCAAAACCGGCACAGTTCGCTCGCTTCTTCTTCGTCGTCGACCAGCGTCACGGCTACGGCCACCTCGCCCAACTGCGCCACGATGCTGGCATCCACTCCCTCGGGCGGATTGGGCGCGGGGGCCAGGCGACACTCGCCAGCGGCGGCCACCGCGGCCCCCAAGGCCATCAACAAGCCGGCCGCGCAGGCTACAAAACGATTCACCATCGGTCGCTGACTCCAGGGGCAAGTTCTTGGAAAACGTGTTCGGGCGCAAGCGGTCGCGCGCCTTCGCCGCACTTTCAGGGCCGGGTCTCAGCCGGCTACGGCAGGGCCACCACCTCCTCGCCTGCTCGCGTCGACAGACTGCGCCAAACCGAAAGATCGATCGAGTCGGCCAGAAAGTCGACGTGGCCGTCGAAGAACAGCCCGTTGACCCCCGGCCCATGATAGCTGCGAGCAGCGAACTGGCCTTTTTGTTGCTGGATGTTCATGCAGTCCCAGGTTTTGGCGTTGGGCGGGTGATAGTGGTTGTACAAGGTGTTGCCGTAGTTGCCCAGAATCCACTTGGCGCTGCGCTCGACGAACCAGGTGCCAAGTTCCGGGGCCAGACAATTGGTCATGAATACGTCGGTACCGCTCTTCAGTTCCAGCACCAGTGGTTCGGGCTGGTCGGGATAATCGGGTGCCGGTACCGCGGGCGGGGCATTGCCGCCGGGGCCAAAGGTGCGCTCGGAAAAACCGATGGTTTGCGCGCTGCCGTCTCGAATGTCGGCCAGGCGCACCTCTGACCCGCGGTAGAACACGCCATCGGCGTCGACCAGGGTGCCGTGATCGACCAGGCCGCTGCCGACACAAGCCACGTAGTTCGTGCCGCCGTAGCGGCTGCCAGGCACACGCCCGCTCGCCGGGTCGCTGGCACACTGCAACACGTTGACGACCTCGACGGCAGCCGCGGCATTGTTCGCCCCGCTGTAGGGTACTCCCAGAATCACCACGTCGAGCGGCGCCGATTCAAGATCGAGTCGGCTGTACAACCCACCCTGTTCCACGTAGGGCAACAAGTAAGCCAGCGCCGAGAAGATGCGAGGGTTGGGCGATCCGCGACCCGGGGGAAACTGCCGGCGGCTGTCGTGAAACATCAGCATCGCCAGACCTAACTGCCGCAGGTTGTTGCGGCACGAGGTGCGCCGGCTGGCTTCGCGGGCCGCCTGCACGGCCGGCAAGAGCAGCGCGATCAGAATGCCAATGATCGCAATCACCACCAAGAGCTCGACCAAGCTGAAACCACGCCGGCCGCCACACCCAATTCTCGGGTACGAGTCGGCCCGAGATTTGGCCTGTCGGCCGATGGGCGGTGCCGCGGCGGGGCGGCATTCGTTCTGTGCCAGGTCGGCTAAAGTAGGCTGCGATCTGGCCATTTCACTCGAGTCTCGCCCCCGTCCCGCGCTCGGTTATCCACCCCTGGTTAGTGTAGCTTCCGGGCCAAGACGGGCCAAACCGCTCCGGCCAGCCCGGCCCGCTTCGGCGGCCCCTATTCGCTCGCGCTACCGGGCCCGTACACTAGCCGGCTATGGTTCGAAAGCAGGGGACCTCATCTTCGGACAGGCACGCGGCGGGGGGGCGGTCGTCTTCCGAGGGTAGTGCCGCGCCCCCATCCGACGACCCCGCGACGCTCTCCGTTTCCGAGCTCACCGACGCGATCAAGACGGTGCTCGAGGGAACCTTTCCCCAGGTCTGGGTCGCCGGCGAGATTTCGAATCTCTCCCGGCCGCACTCGGGCCACTGTTACTTCACGCTCAAGGACGAGCAGGCCCAGATTCGCGCCGTGCTCTGGCGCAGCTCGGCGGCCCGCGTCAGGTTCGAGCTGGTCGACGGGCTCGAGGTGGTTTGTCGCGGGGCCGTCGACGTTTACCCTCCCCGCGGCAGCTACCAGTTGGTGGTCGACCAGATTCACCCGCTCGGGCTGGGCGCGCTTGAGTTGGCGCTGCGGCAACTGCAGGCGAAGTTGGCCGCCGAAGGGCTATTCGCCGCCGACCGCAAGCGCCCCCTGCCTCGCTTTCCGCGCCGCATCGCCGTGGTGACCAGCCCGACCGGGGCCGCGATACGCGACTTTCTCGAGGTGCTGCGCCGCCGCTGGAAAGGGGTCGACGTGCTGGTGGTGCCCACTCGGGTGCAGGGCGAGGGCGCGGCCCAGGAAATTGCCGCGGCAATCGCCCTGGCCGGCGGCCTCAGGCCCCTTCCCGATTGCCTGGTGGTAACCCGGGGGGGCGGTAGCTTGGAAGACCTGTGGTGCTTTAACGAGGAACCCGTGGTGCGGGCCATCGTCGCCGCGCCGGTGCCCGTGGTATCGGCCGTGGGCCATGAGATCGACGTCACGCTTTCCGACCTGGCGGCCGACGTGCGGGCCCTCACCCCCAGCGAGGCCGCCGAGCTCGTGGCTCCCGCCGCCGAAGCGCTGCGGAGCGGGCTATCGCAGCTTCAGGCCCGGCTCAGCGGGGCCCTCCGATCGCGCGTGGCGGCGCTGCGCGCCTGGCTCGAAGCCCTTGCCGCGCGGCGGGTCCTGCGCCGCCCCCTGGAGCGCGTGTACCTGGCCCAGCAACGGCTCGACGAACTGGACTTGCGCCTCGATCGGGCGATTCGACGCCACCTGCACCAGGCTCGAACTCGCGCCGAGCAGCTCGACTCGCGGCTCCAATCGCTCAGCCCCCTGGCTGTCTTGGCGCGGGGCTACTCGTTGACGCTCGATTCGGCCACGGGCCAGGTAATTCGTACGGCCGCCCAGTTGGCGCCGGGCCAATTGCTCGAGACCCGGTTCGCCAGGGGCCAGGCCCTGAGCCGAGTGGAATCGGTCGAGTTGGCTCCCCCGCCTGATCGGGCGTTGGCCCCCCATGATCCACCTGTTGGTTAAGTCTTCGCGGCGGCGGATATCCTCCAAAGCTCATCTTGCCAGGAGTTAAGCCCACCCATGGAAAATCGGAATATCAAGCAGGGCGGCGCCGAAGAGGGTGAACCGGTACCCTTCGAACAGGCCCTCGGGCGGCTCGAATCGATCGTGCACGAACTGGAAGAGGGCTCGACCGGACTGGCCGACGGGCTGGCCCGGTACGAGGAGGGCGTGGCCCTGCTCAAGCAATGCCATGCTTTGCTCGAACGGGCCGAGCGGAAAGTCGAACTGCTCACCGGGGTGGATGCCGCCGGACAAGCGCAGACCACGCCGCTCGACGACGAGGCCCAAACACTTGAAACCAAATCAAGAACTCGCAGCCAGCGCCGCTCGCGCTCCGCGCAGCGGCCCGAGTCCGAGGCGGCCGACGACCCGAACGGCGCTGCTCGGCCCCCCGCGGGCGACGACCGGGGCCTGTTCGACTAACCGCGGACCGATCCCGGCGCGGCGGAGCAGGGGGGCGCGGTCGGCCCAACCTGTTCGGCTCCTCCCTAGGCCGGGGGGAAGCAACCGGATATTCTTAACCCTTGGGTGCATCGTCGCGCCCGGGGGCCGATCGTTTTCCTTGGCCAGGCGCTCTGCACCGATGCCCGCTTCGACTCAAGATCTCGACGGGCGACTCGCTTCGATTCGGGCGGAGGTCGACCGCGCGCTCGAGCTGTATTTGCCCGTCGGGTCCGGCTGCCCCCCGCGGCTTCACGAGGCGATGCGCTATAGCCTGCTCGCCCCGGGCAAGCGCTTGCGGCCCGTGCTGACCGTGCTAGCGGTTGAGGCGTGTGGCGGAAGCCGGGCGATGGCCCTGCCGGCCGCGGCCGCCCTGGAGATGGTGCACACCTACTCGCTGATCCACGACGACCTGCCGGCCATGGACAACGACGACTTGCGGCGTGGCCGGCCGACCAACCACAAGGTTTACGGCGATGCCCTGGCCATTCTGGCCGGCGACGCCCTGTTGACGCTGGCTTTCGAGGTGCTGGCCACCCACGTGCAGCCCCACGACCTGGCGGGCCGCTGCTGTGGCGTGTTGGCCCGAGCCGCGGGCTGCCAGGCCTTGGTCGGGGGGCAGGCCGACGACCTGGCGGCCGAAAGCCAGCCTCTGCCCGCCAGCCAGGCGGAATCGCTGGCCCAGCTCCAGGCCATTCATGCCCGCAAGACCGGAGCCATGTTCTGTGCTGCCTTGGAGTTGGGGGGGGTGATCGGGGGCGCGGGTCTGACCCGGCTCGACCAATTGGCCCGCTACGGGCGCTCGCTGGGTTTGGCCTTTCAGATCACCGACGATCTCTTGGACGTCGAGGGGAGCGAGGCCATACTGGGGAAGCGGGTGGGGAAGGACACCCAACGGGGGAAGCTGACCTTCCCGGGTGTGCTGGGAATCGAAGAGAGCCGCCGCCGCGCCGCGGCCGAGGTCCAGTCGGCCTGCGGGGCCCTGACCGGTTGGGGTTCGCCAGCCTTGCCGCTGGTGGAACTGGCCCGGCGAGTTTTGGAAAGGGATTGTTGAATGCAGAAGCTGCTTCCGCGGATCGGTTCGCCCGCCGATTTACAGCGGCTCTCGCTCGTCGAGCTTGAGCAACTTGCCGCCGAAATGCGCGAGGTGCTTTGCAACCTGGTCAGTTCGCGCACGGCTCACTTCGCCTCGAACCTGGGGGTGGTCGAGCTCTGTTTAGCGCTGCACACCACCTTCGATTTCTCGCGCGACCGGCTGATTTGGGACACCGGCCACCAGGTGTACCCCCATAAGCTCATCACGGGCCGTTACCCCAAGTTCGATTCGATTCGGACCAAGGGGGGGCTGATGGGTTACCCCAACCCCCAGGAAAGCCCCTACGATCTGTTTATGACCGGACACGCCGGCTGCAGCATTTCGTCGGCGCTGGGGTTGTTGGTGGGCGACGATTTGCAGCCCGGCCAGGAAGATCGCTACTCGGTGGCCGTCATCGGCGACGGCGCGCTGCCCTCGGGCATCGTGTTCGAGGCCCTCAACAACGCCGGCGGCCTGAAGAAGAACCTGATCGTCGTCCTCAACGACAACCGGATGTCGATCTGTCCTCGCGTGGGCGGACTGGCCGAATACCTCGATCGTCTGCGGGTGAATCCCTTGTACACGGGCCTCAAGAACGAAGTGGTCCGGCTCCTGGAGCATGTGCCCATCGTGGGCGACCCGGTGGAAAAGTTCCTGTGGCAGGCCAAGGAATCGGTCAAGGCGGGGCTGCACGGCGGCATGCTGTTCGAGGAACTGGGGATGCGCTACGTGGGGCCAGTCGATGGCCACAACATCGGCCAGATGCGCAAATACCTGCGGATGCTCAAGGAATCGTCCGGGCCGGTGCTGCTGCACGTGGTGACCGAAAAAGGCCACGGCTTTACCCCAGCCGCCGAAGACCCGGTTTACTACCACACGCCGGCCCCCTTCCAGCGACAGCAGGACCGGGCCGTCGCCGCCAGCAAGGCGAGCAGCCAGGCCTATACCGACGTGGCCAGTGCCGCAATCCACGACCAAATGGCGGCCAACCCGCGGGTAACCGTGCTCACCGCGGCCATGTGCCAGGGAAACAAGTTGGAACGCATTCGCGAGACGTTTCCCGATCGTTTCTTCGACACGGGTATTTGCGAATCGCACGCCGTGGCGTTTGCCGCGGGGCTGGCCAAATCGGGCCTGCGCCCGATCGTCGATATCTACAGCACCTTTCTGCAGCGCAGCTACGACCAGATTTTCCAAGAGGTGACGCTGCAAGATTTGCCGGTAACCTTCCTGCTCGACCGCGCCGGCCTGACCGGTCCCGATGGGCCCACCCATCACGGCGCCTTCGACCTGGCCTACCTGCGCGTCTTCCCGAACCTGGCGGTGCTGGCCCCCGGCGACGCCCTCGACCTGCCGCAAATGCTCGACTGGGCCCTGGCCCACCCCGGGGCCGCCTCGATTCGCTACCCCAAGGCCACGGTCGAACGCATCGAGCGCCAGGTGGCGCCGGTCGAGTTGGGTCGGGCCGAAGTGCTCGAATGGGGTTCGGACGGAATCTTTCTGGTTTGTGGCACGCTGCTGGGCACCGCCCAGAAGGCCGCTCGGGTTCTGGCCGAACAGGGCCTCGAGGTGGGCGTGGTCAATGCCCGCTTCGTCAAGCCGCTCGATACTCGCGTGGTGCTGCGGGCGCTAGACACCACGGGCTTTCTTATCACCGTGGAAGAAGGTTGCCTGCAAGGCGGCTTCGGCAGCGCCGTGGTCGAAGCCGCGGCCGACGCGGGCCGGTTGCACAAACCGATTCGCCGGCTCGGGCTGCCCGACCAATTCATCGAGCACGGCGAGCGGGGCGAACTGCTGGCGGATCTGGGGCTCGATGTGGCCGGGTTGGTCCGTGCCGCCCTGGAGTTGGCGGGCCGCGACCCCCAGACTGCCGAGGCGCACCGTAGCGCCCCGCGATAGACGGCTGGGCAGGGTTCGCCGGCCGCTGAGACTTGGCCCTCAGCCCTTGCCTGGCGAAATCAGGGCCGCACCGGGTAACCGGGTAAGCTTGTTCCCTGGACCTGGCAGAAGTCCCGAGAAATCGCGACCTCCGCTGGTGCGGCTCGAGGGCGTTGTCGCCCGCACAAAACGGAACCGCGAAGCCGCCTCGCAACGAGAATTCCTTGCTGTCGGGCTGCCGCAGCGGTACGCCCGGCAAACGATCGCTTGAAACCTGGCGAGGGCGGCACTTGGAAGTCCGCTCGGTTGTTTCGGCCCCCTCGCTCGCGGCGCGGCTCGAGCTCACGCCAAGATCGCCTGGTAAGGCCGATCCCCGTTCACCAGCGACTGAAACGCGGAGTGCCATGCGAATCGTGCAGCATAGCATCGTCATCTCCAGTCTGGTTCTTCTGCTCGCAGCGCCGCTGTTGGCCCGGCAGCCGGCGGCCGCCGCAACTACCCAACCAGAGATCAGTACGGCATCGGCCGAGCCAGCGCCCGGCGGCTCGCCGCGGCAACCGACCGCGGCCGCCGACGCGCCCGACGCAAGCGCTCCGCGGGCGGCCGACCAGGTAGAACCGACCGCGAACACCGAATCGAACGAGCAGCCGGTCGAATCGCACAGCATCGAACAACTCGAGTCCGAGCTGTCCGACGTGCAGCAGCGAATCACGCTTGCCCAAGACGCCGTCACGCCCGAGCGGGCCGCCGAATTGGGAGTCGATCAAGACGAGCTGGCCAAGCGACTCGCGTCGCTGGAGGACCTCGCTAGCGTCATCCAGCGGCGCATCACCACCTTGACCCGCTTGAACGAGCTTCGTCAATCGGTCGCCGGCATCGAGTCGAAGATCGAGAACTTTAAGCAGGTCGGTCTGGAGGCCGAGCCGCCCTACGAACTCTCGCTCCTGGACGGTCTGCGCGACGACCTGACCACGGCGCTCGCCGAGCTGAAAGACGCTCAGGCGTCGTTCAAAACGATGGAAGATGCGGCAACGCACGCCAAACAGCGCCTCGCCGAGGCCGCGACCAAGCGCCGGCAATTTCGCGACGACCTGGAGAAAGCCGAGAACGAAGCGAAAAAGGCCGAGCTCCAGTGGAAACTCTCCCTGGCCGAACTGAGCGAACAAATCGCCGCGCACGAGAGCGCCCACGTCGGCAGCCAGCTCGACCTGGCCCGGCTTGAGGTGCGTAGTCGCGAGCTGGAAAGCCAGCTCTTGAAGTCGCAGATCGCCGGAGTCGAGAAACAGGTCGCGTTCACCCGCCGCGAGCTGAATGAGAAGTTGGACGGTCTGGATCAGTCGCGCGAAGCGCTCGAGACCCGACTGCGAATCCTCCGCCTCCACAATCAGACCAACCAGGTCCTATTGGAAGATGCCCGCGCGGCGCTGGACGAGGCCCGGGGCGAAGACCAGATCCGACAAAAGACCAAGACGCTTACCTCGCGGGAAGCCGTTGCTCAGGCGTCGAGCCGTGGGGTGGAGCTGCTCGAGAAACGAATCAACGACGTAGCCAAATTCAAGACGCTTTGGGAGCGCCGCTTGGCCCTGACGAATCGGCCGAGCGAGGAAGACCTGGCAGTCTGGGATAAGGAGACTGCCGACGCCTTGGAGGAGATCGGCCACCGCCGGGGAGAGGTCGAGCGGCGGCTGCAAACGCTGCGTCAGACCAAGCTCGATATCCAGAATCGCGAAGCCGCCGACCCGGCCGGGCAAACCGACAAAGCCGACGCGGCCCCCGCGCTAAGGGCGCTCGAATCGCTTGAGGAACTTGAGGTCGACTACCTGGCAAGCCTGATTTCGCTGCAGCGTTTGGCCCAGCGCGTGGCCGACGATATCGCCAAGCAGCGGGAACTGAATTCCTGGTGGAAATACTGGTCGCGGCTCGCCTACCGGTCTCGAGAACTCTGGAGCCGCGAACTGTTCGTGATCGACGACCGGGCATTCCGTCTCGGCGCACTGGTCCAGGCGGCCGTGTTGTTCCTGCTGACCGCCGTCATCGCCTGGATGGCGCGACGAGTGATTCGCCTGACGGTCCTCCGGCGGCTGCAGGACCAAGACGAAGATTCGATGACGTTGGCGGGCGAGTCGCTGCTCGTGGCGGCCCGAAAAACGAGCCGACTCTTCGTGGTGGTGATCGCCGCGTATTTCGCCGTGGTCACTCTACCCTTGTCCGCATCGCTCCGCAGCGCTTGCAATTCGATCGCGATTATCGCCCTCACCACGCAAGCGGCCATGTGGGCCAACGCGGCGGTGAAAAGCGTCGTCGAGCGGACCAAGCGGCGGCGCGTCCAAAACGATCCCTCGGCCGCCTCGGCCTTCGGCCTGATCGGTTTCTTCTCCAGGGTGGCCGTGTGGTCGGCCGCGCTGCTGCTCGTGTTGTCGAACCTGGGCTATGAAATCGGACCGCTGCTGGCCGGTTTGGGGGTCGGCGGCGTGGCCGTGGCCTTCGCCCTCCAAAGCATCTTGGGCGACATTTTCTGCTCGATCGCCATCGTTCTCGACAAGCCGTTTGTGATCGGCGACTACATTACCGTCAACGATTTGATGGGAACCGTCGAGAATATCGGAATCAAAACCACCCGCATCCGGAGCGTGGACGGCGAACAAATCATCTTTCCCAACGCCGATTTGGTCGGCAGCCGGATCCGCAATTACAAGCGGATGTTCGAACGCCGCATTCTGTTCACTTTCGGAATCGTTTACGAGACGCCGCTCGAACAGTTGCAACAGGTTCCCCAAATCGTACGGTCGATCATCGAAGGTATCCGGCGCACCCGACTCGACCGTGTGCATTTCAAGGCGTTCGGCGAATCATCGCTGAATTTCGAGGTGGTCTACTACGTGCTCTCGCAGGAGTACAACCTGTCCATGGACATCCAGCAGGAGATCAACCTGGCCCTGTTTCAGCAGTTCAGCGAGCGTGGAATCGCGTTTGCCTATCCCACCCGCGAAATCATCCTGCGCCCCGGCAATGCGGCGAAGGCCGTCTTCGAGCCTCCGGCCGCGCCTGCCCAAACCTCGGGCCCGAGCGAGCAGGATTGAACCCCCGTGGCGAGCACCGTGACGGCGATTCCGGGGCCCGCGGCCGCGCTTACCAGGCCAGCCCGCCACGAAGCATCAGCGAGTCGTTGAGCTTGATCTTGTCCAGGCTGCTCTGGTACTCGATCGAGCGAAACGACACGTAGGCCACTTCGCACCAGCTCTTCCAGCCGCGATAGGGCAGGTGCTCCAGGCCCAGCCGCCAGCGCCAGTCGTTGATCGAAAGCACATCGGTCTGACCATCAGCCCGCTCCACGGCCCAGGCCCCGCCGCCCAGCTCGCCCCCCAGGTACACCCAGCGCTCGTACCGCTCGGTGGCCACTAGCCGCCGCGACAGACGGGGCAGCGGAAACAACAGGTCGGCCCGCCATTCTGGCCGGGGCTGCCAAATCAGTCCCACCGCGGGCACGAACCGCAGCCCGGGGCGGTTCAGGTACACCACGCCCAGAATCCAGCGTCGCTCGGGCGTGGCCTGAAACATGGCGAACCCTCGCCCGGTGATACGGAACCCGCGCGAGTCATTCTGCTGGAAGTCGCTGTACGAACCTGGGGTAATCCCCAAGTGGCTGGTGAGCCGCTTGGTCCAGGGCTTGATCCACAGCGCATCGAGCGTGGCCTCGTAAAGCTCGGGCGGAACGTCGATAACGGTGGGGCCATCGACCGAGGTGATCCCGAATCCCGTGGTCAGCACCAGCGGCGAATCGAAGCTCAGTAGCGGTACTCCGACCGAGACGGTGGCGGCCGCCGTGTTCAAACCCATCCCGGCCGCCTCGCCCAGGCGTGGAATCCAGGAATCTTGAAACTGAATTCGTTGCAAGAACCCCGGCTTGGGTCCCCAGGGATTGGGGCGATCGGCCGGCACGTAAACCGAATCGGGCAGCGCGTCGGCGGCGCCGGGTTCAGCGGGCGGCACCACGATTGCCGCTTGCGGCGCCGCGGGGTCGTCGAACAACGGCGCGGCCAAATTGCTGAAGCGCAGCGGCGCGGCCGGCGACTCGCCCGGTGAAGCATCGAAACGGAACAGGTCGCCTTCGACGGGCGAACCCTCCACACCCTGAACGGGCAGTTGCCGCGGCGCCACGTCCTCAGACGGCGGCAAGAAGCTCGCCGGAGCGGCGTCTCGGAGGGCGCCGCCAGCCGCGCCGATTTCGGTACCCGCCGCGGATAGGCTCGGCAGCCGCACCACGCGCGAGGGCGATTGCGCCGCGCCGCTGGCCGCGACCGCCATCCAAAGCAACATGGCGAGCGGAACTGCCGGCGCAGCGGCTCCGCGGGCCGGCTCAACAGGTGACGTTCGCGGGCCCGGGTCTGAAGCGGCTGCCACCCCGCGGCTCCGTGCCGGCGCGGTCAATAATTGATTCCCGTCGAGATGGCCAGAGTGGGATCGGGGTTAAAGTTGCCCGAACCCGATTGGTAAAGCACCTGGCGATTGAAGACGTAGGCGATATCGACGAAGGCGGACGAGCCCTTGTAGCTTAAAAACTCCAGCCCACCTCCGATGCGATAATCGTTGTAGGTGAAGCGGTCGTCGAGCCCGGTCACGCGTTCGATGGTCCAGCGCCCGCCACCGATCCGGCCCCCCACGTACCACCACCAATCGTAGCTGCCCACGGTGCGAAAGCGGTGCGAGATGCGCGGCTCGGGGAATACGATGTCCAGCCGAGTATCGGCACTGGGGTAGTACATGACACCGCCCGCCGGCAGGAGCTTGATGTTCTGCCGGTTCAGGTACCAAATGCCCGCCGACAGGCTCAGCTTGGGCGAGAGCGTGACCACCCCCAGCCCCTTGCCGGTAACCAGAATGCTGTCTTCGTTCACATAGTCGAAATCGCTGTACACACCGACGCGCACCGCCAGGTCGGCCGACAGCCAGGAAGTGATCCGCGGCTTCCAGGCCGAGTCGAGCCAGGCGTCGTACACCAACGGGGGCAGGTCGGGCATGCCAAACACCGAGTCGGTGCCCGGGCCCTGCAGGAATCGCATTCCGAAGCCCGGCGTAATGATGATCGGCACCGGGTTCCCCAAAAAGGGAATCGCCCCCGACACGCTGGTCTCAAGCTCGTCGATTCCCAACTCGGTGCCCGAGCCGCCACCGGGAAGCCAGGCGTTCTGCAACCGCAAATTGCGGATCAAGCTCTGGGGTTCGGCCAGGCTGCCATCTGGCCGTACCAGGCTGTCGCCCGGGTAGGCCGGCGCCACCGGCGCCGCGGGCTGAATGGGAGTCGCCGGATCGACATAGGGATCCCAGCCCTGCGGTGGCGTGTAGGGTGCCGGCGCGCCCTGGGTATAGCTGGCCGGGGCCTGATAAAACGGGCTGTCGGACGAGACCATCGTGGGGAAAGCCACCCGCTGCGCCTGCGCGAGCGGCGCCATCCCGAGTACTAACCCTATTGCCAGAAGCCAGGCAGTTCGCACGTTAAGCTCTACTTGCGTTACGAAAGAGCGACTTGCCAGACGAATCCAGAGGCCCGAAACCAGCCGCGATCGGCAACCCGATACCAGCACCCCATCGCGCTACCAGCCGCGCGGCCAGGTACCCCCGGGGGTAACTAAGCCTCGCGCGCCGCTCAGAGGTATCCGAGCAGGGCCGGTTGAGGCAAGATCGACTTGCCCTGGGCTACCTAGCCGGAGGGGTGCGCCGGAGCCGCCGGCCCTCTCGCCTGAGCGAGGTCGCCGCTGTTTTCAGGCCAAAACCCAGAATCTGGCAAACTGCGAGGTTTCGGAAGGGCGGGTCGAACGGCGTTCGGGCACTCAGCGGCGAGGCCTGTTGAACGCACCCAGGCTGGCTCGTCGACACGTGGCCCCTTCCACGCGTGCTGCCGGGCTGCCTCGAACTGCGGCGTGCGAAGCGCAACAGGACTAACCGCCCGCCGCGACCTTCGACCGGCTGCGAGCCCTCTCCGCGGAGATACTCGTAGGTTCGACCGCGTCAGAGGGCCATCGATCAGGCTCGCGCCCGAGGCTTGGCCCGCGAGTGCAAGGGCGATTGCTCGAAAGGTACCTGTGTTTCTCGTCAGCAATCGCGGTTGGGCGCCCAGATTAAGCCCGCAACGCCGCTCAAACCGTCTTACCTGGTTTTGCCGACGAGTTTCTCCCGGTTAAGGTAGAGTAGCAGGGGCACGGGGGCTCGTTGCCGGCTTTGTTTGCCCTGCGCCTACCGGCCTGAAGTCTCCGTGCTGTCCGTTTGAGTCAAGGCGATCTGCGATGAGCGAACCGTTGAAAACCATCGACTATATCTATCGATTCGACCCGTCGAATCCCTCGGCCAAGCCGCTGCCTGCCGACCCTGAGATGGCCCGCGCCCGCCTGGAAGACGGCAATCGAATGTTTGCCCAATGGATGGAAAGCTGCCGCACGCTGAATTTTTCTAGCAGCGAAGCCCGCTACGTGGTGCCCTGCAATGCGCACGAGGTGGGCATGGTGCGGACGGTAAACGAGCTGCCCAAACAGTCGCCGTTCGCGGTGGTCATCGGCTGCTCCGATGCCCGGGTGCCGACCGAGATGATTTTTGGCCAAGGGTTCAACGACTTATTCGTCATACGCGTGGCCGGCAACGTACTGGGCGACGAATGCCTGGGGTCGGTCGATTTCGCACTCAATATGCTCAGCGAGAGCGTGCGCGTGGTGGTGGTGCTGGGCCATCAGGGTTGTGGAGGCGTTACGTCGGCGGTCGATGCCTACCTGCAACCGCTGAAATTCTGGTCGAAGACCACTTCGCACATGCTGCGGTCGATCATGCATCGACTATTCGTTCCGATCCAGGAAGCCGCCAAGGGCCTGGAAGAAGTCTGGGGGGACGATGCCGCGCGACTGCCTGGCTACCGCGAGGCCCTGATCGAATCCGCCGTGTTTCTCAACGCAGCCCAGGCAGCCTACGACCTGTACCTCGAGGTGGAGCGGGCAGGCAAGTGGGAGATCGAGGTGCTCTTCGGGGTCTACAATTTGCAGAATCACCGCGTGAGCATGCCGGTCGATTTCGGCGAAGGCCTGATCAATCGCGACGTGAATCTGGCGTACGCGCCCACCAACCCGCGCGTGTTCCGTGCTCTGGCGGTGCGCATGGCCGAGCGGTTGCTGGGCAGCCGCGAGGGGGGATCGTCGATCGTGGTGGCTGACTCGGAGACCGCGCAGAAGGTGCCCAACGGAAACGGTTTCACCTCGGAACCTGGCGGCGGGGCAAAACGCTCCGCCGGGCGCCGAGCTGGCAAGGGGTCGTAGCCGCCGATCGATGCGGGGAGCCGGCGGTCGTGCCTGACCGCTCGCCAAGCCTGGCCCCAACCCGGCTGGCGAGGCCCGAATCGGCGCCCTAGTCGGCATTTTCCCGGGCAGTTCCTCGCGATCGGCCGCGGGCTTCCCATCGCCCGCCGGGCCGCCGGCCGGCCAATATCCTCCTCCGGGTGGCAACCCCCGGAGCTCGCAGCCATAATAAAGCGGTTCGCCGCGACCCGGCCCCAGAGCGAGGCGCCGGGCGCGACTTGCAATCGGCTTGCCCCCAAGGCCATGGCAAAGGTTGGTCGTCTGTGATTCCCCATCTCGACCAAATCGCGCGCTACGACGCCATCCGCGACCTGGGCAATAAAGGCTTTCGAGCGGGCTGCTACTCCCCCTTCGTGTCGCTGTTCTTCGACACCTTGGGCCGGGTACGGGCCTGCTGCCTGAACGACAACTACATCCTGGGCGACATCCGCCGCCAGCGGCTCGACCAGATCTGGAACGGGGCCCAGGTTGCCCGGATGCGCGAGTCGCTCCGCAACTACGATTTTTCACGTGGTTGCCTGAAGTGTTACTGGCACCTGCGCGACGGCAATATCTTCGCCGTCGACGAGGCCGCCTACAATCCGCTGCACGCGGTGAAGTACGACGACTTTGCCGTGCCGGCCGAGGGGCCCTGGTGGCCGGCCAATATGGAATTCAACCTGGCCAACACCTGCAATCTGGAATGCGTGATGTGTGCCGGAACCCTCTCGTCGGCCATTCGGGCTCGGCGCGACCGGTTGCCACCGCTACCGCGGTCGTACGGAGAAGAGTTTTTCCAAGACCTGCGCAAGTACCTGCCCCATTTGCAAAAAGCCCAGTTCTTGGGAGGCGAGCCGTTCCTGGTGCAAGAACAGTACCGCGTGTGGGACATGCTGATCGAAGACGGCATCGACCACGTCGCCTGCCAAATTACGACCAACGCCACGCGCTACAACGACCGGGTCGAGCGGGTCCTCCAGAACTTGCCCTGCCAGTTGACCGTATCGATCGACGGCATCACGCCGCAGACGCTGGAAAGCATTCGCATCGGCGTGAAGTTCGATGTGCTCATGCAAAACATCGCCCGGTTTCACGAATATGCCGTGAGCCGCCAGAACCGCCTTTGTTTCAACTACGCGCTGATGACGCTGAACTGGCACGAGTTCGGTGAGTTCCTGCAATTCGCCGACCATTGGGATGCGAACGTCACCATCTGTACCTGTACCGAGCCGATTCGCTACAGCCTGTATCACCTGGATCGGTCGGCCCTGGGCGAAGTGGTCGAGTCGCTGACCCGACAAGATGCCACCTTGCGGCAACAACTGGGGCGAACGCGCGTGGTTTGGGAACAAACGCTCTCGATGCTGCAACATCGACTGGAGCATTGCGAAAACCCGGTTCCGATCACCGAGAACCTGCGCCCGACCATGCCCGACCTCGGCGAGGGGGGGCAGTGGATCGACTTCTCGGTCGACTTACCCCCAACCTGCACCGTACCCGAGGAAGGCGACGCGGCCGAGGCGTGCGATTCGGACGAACCCGACGATTCGCTCGAGTTCCTGCCCAGCCCGGCGCCGCAGGCGGTGCGGTACCATTCGCTGACCGGAGCGTTCGTCAAACGAGTTTCGCCCGACGAGCGCCAGCAACTGGCCGCGGCCATTTTCCAGACCCAGGAAGAGTTCCGCGGCCTCGGCGGCGCCAGCGCCGTGATGCGCATGACTTGCGACCTGGAAGACCAGATCGAGCAGCTCCAGTCGGAAGGCCCCGGGCTGTTGGGGGTCGATTTTTCGTTCGACTGGCACGAACGGACCGACGACGACTTTTTCGCCTGGCTGCGCGACCAATTCGGCCACTACGTGAAGCTGCTGGCCAGCGACGAGGGGCCGGTGCGCGTGAGCCGCGAGGTGCAGTTTCGCACCGAGGATGGCCGCATCACGCGGATCGACGCCCGCACCTTTCCCCGGTACGACAGCCAGGGAAATCTGAACGGCTCGTTCACGTTCTGCGTGGCTCGGCGCGAAGCGGCCCGCGCCGAACCCGACGTGGTGAACCTGACGCTGTAGCTGCCGACCTTGCCGACCGCTGCATCGCACAGACAAAGCTGCAACGCTGCCGGCTCCCACTTCGGGCACTCAGCCCGCCGGCTCGATTCGCCGACCGGCGATAAGCACCGTGCAAGGGCGGCCGTTCAGGTGGGCGATCTCGGTCAGCCGGCCCATAACCTGAAACCCCAGCTTCTCGTTGATGCGCGTCGTGGCCGCGTTGTGCTCAAAGTAAATGCTCAAAAGCGTGGTCACGCCCAGCCGCGGACAGTGGTCGATCATCCGCTGCTTGAGCAGCGTGCCCAGCCCGTGGCGGTGGAAGTCGGTGGCAATGTACAGGCTCACTTCGGCCGTGGCGTCGTAGGCGGGCCGGCCTCCGTAGAACGAAGTGAGCCCGATCCAGGCCACGATTTGGCCCTCGACTTCGGCCACCCAGAGCGGGCGCCGCTCGGGGCTGTGTTTGCGAAACCACTCGACTCGATCGGCCACGCTGACGGGGCGGGTATCGGCGGTCGACCAGCCGGCGGGAATCGACTGGTTGTAGATCTCGACGATGGCCGGCAGATCGGCCTCGACAGCGTCGCGAATGTGCACCGACTGCATGGGGGCGAACCCTGGAAACTCCGGGGCAGAGCGTACGATCGTTAGCCCTTCTTCGGTTTCATGGCGGCCTGGAGCAGGTCCCACTGGTCGGGCGTCACCTGTTCCAGGCCGTTGAACTCGCCCGCGCCGCGGAGCCATTCGCCGCCATCGATGGTGACACAGGCCCCGGTAATATAAGCGGCGTAATCCGAGAGCAGATAAGCCGCCAGGTTCGCCAGCTCCTGGTGTTGCCCCAGCCGCCCCAGCGGAATGCGCTGGGTGGTGCCGAAGGTGCTTTCCAACTGCGGCGGCATCAGCCGCGACCAGGCTCCTTCGGTGGGAAACGGGCCGGGTGCAATCGCGTTCAGGCGAATACGGTACTTGCCCCATTCCGAGGCGAGCGACCGAACCAGGACCAGCGCGCCCGCCTTGGCCACCGCCGAGGGAACCACGTAGCCGCTGCCGGTCCAGGCATAGGTGGTGCTGATGTTGAGCACCGCCGCCGGGTGCTTGGCAGCGATCCAGCGTTTGCCGAAAGCGAGCGTGGCGTTGTAGGTACCCTTGAGAACGATGTCGACGACCGAGTTGAAGGCGTTGTAACTGAGCCGTTCCGTGGGGCAAATGAAGTTGCCCGCGGCGTTGTTAACCAGTCCGTCGACCTGGCCGAACCGCTCCCAGGCGGCCGCGGCCAGGGCTTCGACGTCGTCGCTTTGACGCACATCGCAGGGCCGGCCCAGGACCTGCCCGCCGGTCTCGGCCCCTAGCTCGGCGGCAGCCGTTTCGATGACGGCGGCCCGGCGTCCGCAAATCACCAGGTTCGCCCCCAGCTCGAGCAGGTACTTGCCCATCGACCGGCCCAGGCCCGTGCCCCCGCCGGTGATGACGATGGTTTTCCCAGCGAAACTGCCCTTGGGCAGCATGCCCCCTTCGTACGGCTCGCTCATTCGAGGCTCCCCCGTCGATTGCGTGTAAAACTGCCTTGCGTCCCCGGCACCTGCCCGGCCCGTTGGCAGGCTACGGCGGGCGGCTAGCCCTGCAGTGCCTGTAAGATCAACATGGTTTCGTCGTTCACACTGGCAGGCACGGTGTACCCCTCGGTCGACATAATCTGCGCGAGGTGATCGCGAACCGCCTCGACCGAGACGGGGCTTTCCTTGCCGGCGAACCAACCCGGCCCCACCCCCACAAACACCCGGGCAAACCGCCCGCCGCCGCAGGAAATAACCTCGTGGGTCAACTCCGAGGCCTCGGAAACCAGGTAGGTGACCAGCGGGGTTACATGGTCCGGTTCGAGCATGTCGGCCAGCGGGCCGAGCAGCTCCTCGGTGAGCCGGGTCTTGGCGATCGGCGCCACCACGTTCGACTTGATGTTGTACTTGGCCCCCTCCAGCGCCAGCACATTCGACAGCCCCACCAGCGCCATCTTGGCGGCGCCGTAGTTGGTTTGGCCGAAGTTGCCGAACAGCCCCGCCGCCGAACTGGTGAAAACAAACCGCCCGTAGCCGGCCTCCTTCATCAAACGGAAAGCGGGCTGGGACACGAAAAAGGCCCCCTTCAGGTGCACGTCGAGCACCAGGGCCAGGTCTTCGGGCGTGAGCTTGGCGAAGCTTTTGTCGCGGAGGATGCCCGCGTTGTTGATGACGATGTCGATCTTGCCGAATCGATCGATCGCGGTCTGAATGATCCGCTCGCCCCCTTCGGGCGTGGCGACCGAATCGTAGTTGGCAACCGCCTCGCCGCCGCTGGCCTGAATTTGCGCAACCACCTGGTCGGCCATGCTGGAGCCGCTGCCGGTGCCATCGCGGGAACCGCCCAAGTCGTTGACCACCACCTTGGCGCCGCGAGCCGCTAGCTGGAGGGCATAGGTTTTCCCCAACCCGCCGCCCGCCCCGGTAATTACCGCCACTCGCCCGTCGAATCGAATCTCGTCCATCGCGCTGGTTACCTCGAACGTTTGAATGAATGCACCAATTCCGCCGGCACCCACGCCGCCCCCAAACGGCGCCACCGCGGGCTAGCGCGCCCAGCGGTTGGAAGAATACTTCCCGGCAGTGCCCAGCGCTGGTGCGGGGGCCGCGACCCTGGCCGGGCCCCTGATTGTGCCAAACCGCCGGGGGATTGCAATTGAGCCCCTGGGCGCGGCGCTGGGCGAGATCGACGCGGCTCCCGCCGACGGCTGCGAGGCGGCCCGGCGGCGTCTGGCGCCAAAACCGAGCCATCGGCCCTTAACGGCGCTTGCGCGCGATGGCCCGCTGAACGGCCTGGCCCATATCGGCCGGGCTCTGGGCAACCTCGATGCCGGCCGCCTCGAGGGCGGCGATTTTTTCCGCCGCCGTCCCCTTGCCCCCGGAGATGATCGCCCCCGCGTGGCCCATGCGCTTGCCCGGGGGGGCCGCACGGCCCGCGATGAAGGCGGCCACGGGCTTGGTCACATGGGCTTTGACGAAGGCGGCGGCCTCTTCCTCGGCGGTACCGCCGATTTCGCCAATCATCATAATGGCCTCGGTCTGGGGGTCGGCCTCGTACAGCTTGAACAGATCGATGAACGAGGTGCCCACAATCGGGTCGCCCCCCAACCCCACGCAAGTCGATTGCCCCAGGCCAGGGCCCGTGGTCTGCCAAACCGCTTCATAAGTGAGCGTGCCCGAGCGGCTCATCACCCCGACGCAGCCCGGCTTGTGAATGTAGCCTGGCATGATGCCGATTTTGCATTCGCCCGGGGTGATAATTCCCGGGCAGTTGGGGCCGATCAGCACTGAGCCGCTTTGGCGGACGATGTCGTAGACCCGCACCATGTCTAAAACGGGCACCCCCTCGGTAATGGCGACCACGACTTGGATGCCAGCGTCGACCGCTTCCAAGATGGCGTCGCCGGTGAAGGCGGGAGGCACGAAAATCATCGTGGCATTGGCGCCGGTTTGGCGAACGGCTTCGGCCACGGTGTCGAACACCGGCAGCCCCTCGACGGTTTCGCCCGCCTTGCCGGGCGTAACGCCGCCCACCATTTGGGTGCCGTATTCCTTGCAGCCACGCGTGTGAAACTGACCGACCTTGCCGGTAATTCCTTGACAAATCACGCGGGTCGAACGGTTGACCAAAATGCTCATGGGCGATGAATCGATTCAGGTTGGAAAGGAAAGTTCAGGGGGGAAACGACACCGTGCCGGGCCACGGCCGCCCAGGCTGTCGGCAGGGCGGTTCTAGGCTCCCACCGCGGCGACCACCTTTTGGGCGGCGTCGGTCAGGTCGGCGGCCGAGATAATGTCGACATCGCCGGAAGAGAGCAGTTTGCGCCCTTCCTCGACTTCGGTCCCCTCGAGCCGCACCACCAGCGGCACATTGAAACCGACTGTCTTGTAGGCCTCGAGCACCGCCGAGGCGATGGTGGTGCATCGCATGATGCCGCCGAAAATGTTGACCAGCACGGCCCGCACGTTCTTGTCGGCCAACAAGATGCGAAAGGCCTCGGTCACCTGTTGCACATTGGCGCCGCCACCGACGTCGAGAAAGTTGGCCGGCTCGCCGCCGTGCAGCTTGATGATGTCCATCGTGCTCATGGCCAGGCCGGCGCCATTGACCAGGCAGCCAATGTTGCCGGAAAGCTTTACGTAGCTCAGCCCCGCCTCGGCCGCGCGAACTTCGGCCGGCTCTTCCTCGGCCAAATCGCGAAACTCGGCCAGGTCCTTGTGCCGAAACAGGGCGTTGTCGTCAAAGGTCATCTTGGCGTCGAGCGCGATCAACTCCCCGCTCTTGGTGACCACCAACGGGTTGATCTCGGCCAGGCTGCAGTCCGAGGCCACGAACACCCGGCACAGCCCCTGCATAAATTTCTCGGCCGAGCGGGCCGAAGTGCCCGACAGACCGAGCTTGGCGCAGAGCTTGCGCACCTGGTAGCTCCAGAGCCCCGTGTCGGGGTGGAAGCTTTCCTTGAAGATCAATTCAGGGGTCTTGGCGGCCACCTCCTCGATATTCACCCCACCCTCGCTCGAGACCATCAGTACCGGCCGCTTGGCAGCGCGGTCGACGACGATGCCCAGGTACAGTTCGCGGGCGATATCACAGCCCTCTTCGACAAGCACCTGGCGAACCGTTTGCCCCTCGGGGCCGGTCTGGATCGTCACCAGCCGCTGCCCCAGCAGGTTGCCGGCCACCTGGCTGGCCTCGGCGGCGCTACGCACCAGTTGCACGCCGCGCTGCGACGGGTTGGACTCGATCGTTCCCTTGCCACGCCCGCCGGCGTGAATCTGCGATTTCACCACCGCCAGCGAACCGCCCAACTCGGTGAAGGCGGCCGCCGCCTCTTCCGCAGTGCGGGCCACGATTCCCCGGGGCACCGCCACGCCGGCGCGGCGCAACACTTCTTTGGCTTGAAATTCGTGAATCTTCATGCGGCGGGGTGCACCAGTGGTGGGGTAGGTAGGGAAAGCAGCCCGAGGCGCGGCACTGCTGGCAACCGCTGAGGTGGCCGGGAAAGGGGCGAATTATAGGACCGGCGGCGCGGCAGGGTCAACAGCGTCGACCAAACGCGGCGTGCCGCCGCGGCCCTCCGAGCCAGGCACAACGCTTTTCCAGCTTCATCTTGGCTTCAGGTACGGTTCCCTACGATTGCGACAGAAGTGGTGCGACGGCACCGCTGGCCTTACGGAATTAGAAGGAACTCCACACATGCTCAATCCATCGTTTCGCGGAAGCTGCCTGCTGGCCCTCGGGCTGCTGGCCACGACGACGGCCGCTGTCGCACAACCCCCCGGACCACCCCCGGGAGACGGCGACGGGCCGCCTCGTGGCGCTCGGCACGATCGCCCGGGACACCCCGTGATGCAACTGCTCGACACCGACCACGACGGCACGTTGTCGGGCGAAGAGATCGACGCCGCGCCCCAGGCGCTGCGGGAAATGGATCGGAATGGCGACTCGACCATCTCGCCCGATGAATTGCCCGCGCCTCCACCGCCCCCCGGCGGCGGTCCGCAAGGGCGCGGCGACCGCGGTGGCCGGCGTGGTCGCCGCGGGCCTGGCGATGGCCCTCCGGGCCAGGGGGGTGGAGATTTTCCAGGTCCGCCGGGCGGGTTCGGCGGCCCTCCGGGAGGTGGCCCTGCGGGGCGAGGTGGCTTCGACGGCCCTCAGGGTGGACCGCCAATTGGCCACGTGCTTCCGCCGTTCGCTCGCGGGCACTTGCAGCTCGACGAGGCTCAGACGGCCCAGCTCAACCAGCTTGAAAGCGACGTTCGCGAGCGGCTGACCAGCATCCTCTCCGAAGAGCAGCTTCAGCAGCTCGAGCGGATGATGCGGCAGGGCCCAGGCGGCCAGCAATTCGGCCCTGGTGGTCCGGGCGGACCCGGCGGTCGCGGCGGGCCCGGGGGTGGGCCCGGCGGCCCGGGGGGTGGTCGCGGGCGTGGCGGCGCTGGCCGACGCGGACCTCCGCCCGGCCAAGACTAAGCTCTGGCCCGCTCTTGGTTGGCGGACCAGGCGAAATCGCGGATTGCGACTGCTCCGCTCCCGACTCATCAAACGCCCGCTGGGCATTTCTAGAGCGCGCCGGCCGTTGAACCACTCACCGGCCGACGCGGCTCTGCCCTCGTCCGATCGCTCTTCTCGCTGGTTTCTCATCACAGCTTCGTTTCGCACCTGGGGAGTTTTCACCATGAAGAAGAAGTTCCGCGCGCTGGGAGTCGATGCGCTCGAATCCCGCACCCTGATGGCGGTCGACCTAGCCTCGTTCGGGCCCGCGCTCAGCCCGACGCAATACACCTTCGACGGCACAGGCAACAACCTGGCCCACCCCGACTGGGGCAGCGCGGGCGAAGGCCTGTTGCGGCTAGCCCCGTCCGACTACGGCGATGGTCTTTCCGAGCCGGCGGGTGCCGATCGCCCGAGCCCCCGCGAGATCAGCAACGCCCTGGCCGACAGCCAGGGGGAAGACCTTCTCAGCCAGGGGCGGCTCTCGGCCATGGCCCATGCCTGGGGTCAGTTCATCGATCACGATCTGGATCTCACCGTTAGCAACGAGGCGGAATATTTTCCCGTGCCAGCGCCCGCGGGCGATCCCTGGTTCGACCCCCGGTCCACCGGCGACCAGGTCATTCCCCTGACCCGGTCGGAGTTCGACCCGACCACGGGCACCGCGGAAGGCGGTCCTCGCGAGCAGCTCAACCGCATTACCGCCTGGCTCGATGGATCGATGATTTACGGCAGCAGTGCCGAGACATCGGCGGCCCTGCGCAGCTTGGAAGGGGGCCGGCTGAAAACCGGGCCCGACGACTTGCTCCCCCTGAACCTGGCCGAGGTACTCGGGGCCCCGCCGCTGGCCATGGCCAACTCGGGGCAACACGCCACGAGCGGCGAGCTGTTTGCCGCGGGCGACGTGAGGGCGAACGAAAACATCGAGCTTACCTCGCTGCACACGCTGTGGCTGAGGGAACACAACTACTGGGCCGACCGAATCTCGGCAGCCAATCCGCGGTGGTCCGACGAACAGGTTTTCCAGCAGGCTCGCTCGATCGTCATTGCCGAACTGCAGGCGATCACCTATCGCGAGTGGCTGCCAACCCTGCTCGGCCCCGGCGCGCTGGATCCCTACCGGGGCTACGATCCGCGGGTGAACCCCGGCATCAGCAACGAGTTTTCGACCGCCGCCTTCCGGTTTGGACACAGCCTGCTAGGAGACGAGGTGGAGTTTCTCGACGACCAGGGCCGGCCGGTTGCCGACGAAGTACCGCTCAGCGAAGCCTTCTTTCACCCTCAACTGCTGGCCGAGCAAGGCATCGACGCGGTGATCAAGTACCTGGGCTCCGATCCCTCGTCAGAACTCGACACCCAAGTGGTCGACAGCGTGCGGAACTTCTTGTTCGGCCCCCCGGGCTCGGGCGGGCTCGACCTGGTCAGCTTGAACATCCAACGGGGCCGCGACCACGGGCTGGCCGACTATAACGCGGTGCGCGAAGCGCTGGGTCTGGGCCGAGTCGACGACTTCGGCCAGATCTCGAGCGACCCCGAGGTGCAGAACAAGCTGAGGCAGCTCTATGGCTCGGTCGACAACGTCGATCTCTGGGTTGGCGTGCTGGCCGAAGACCATGCACCAGGGTCGAATGTCGGCCCCACCGCCCAGGCGATCATCGCCGATCAGTTCGAACGGCTTCGCGACGGCGACCGGTTCTGGTACCAGAGGGCGTTTCAGGGGCCGATGCTCGACCAGTTGGAGCATACCCGGCTCAGCGACGTAATTCGCCGGCATACCGAGCTGCAAAACCTGCAGCCTAACGTGTTTCGGTTCGACCCCAGCCTGGCGGGGCGAGTAACGGTCGATGGCAATCGCGATGGTCGTCCCCAGCCCTTTGAGCGCGGAGCGGCCCAGGTAACCGTCGAACTGGTTTCGCTTGAGGACCACCAGGTGGTGGCCACCACCCGAACCGACAGCGAGGGGCGATACCGCTTCGATGTCGACGATGGCTTGCGCACGGGCCGGTATCTGGTGCGCGTGACGAGCCTGGACGGCCAGGCGGCGCCGCCCCAGCAGCACGCCGGTTCGATCGATCGCCCGACCCAGGCCGCGGCGCCTGGCTGGACGAGCCGGGTGGTCGCCATTAATCGGGGCGACCAACGGCTGGCGGGGCTCGACTTGGTTGTACCGGCACGCGGGCCGCAGCCGGGCGATCGCTTGCCCCCAGGCTCGAACTCCACGGGTCCCCCCACCACGAAGCACCAGCCCGATCGGGTCGGTCCGCCTCCGACCGCCGCGCGGCCGGCCTTGCGCCCTGTTGGACTAATGGGTTCGGCCGACGACCGCGACGGCGCTTCAGCAGCCATGCCCCCGCGACCGCTCGGCAAGGATGAGAGCCCCGGCGCGAGCGCGAATCCGCCGCGCGGGAAGGCGCCCGGGCAGCAACCGGGGATCTCGCCCACGATGCACCAAGCGGCGGTCGATTTGCTGATGGCTCGGGTGGCGGCTCCGGCGCCCCTGCCGCGGTCGCGCGGCCGGTAACAGGGGCCGCGGGACCGGTCGCGGGGGGTAGAATAGGTACTAGGTAGTCGTTGCCGGCGCCAAGTCGATTTCGATTCGGCTTGCGCGCCGGCACCCGCCCAACCGCGGTTCGCCGAGAAATCGGGCGATCCGCGGCCCTCGGCACCCCCGATCGCCGCAGGGCGGGGCAAGTTGTCTCGGAAAATGAAGGAAACGGTTCGTGCGCGTGCTGGTGATCGAAGACGAGCCCGATCTGCGACGCGCGCTCGTGCAGTCGTTGGGGGAAGCCGGGTTCGCGGTCGATCAGGCAGGCGACGGCCCCTTGGGTTTGTCCAAGGCCCTGGACTGGGACTACGACGCCGTGGTGCTCGACCTGATGCTACCCGGGCTCGACGGCTGGCAGGTGCTGTCAAGGCTGCGAGCGGTGAAGAAGACACCCGTCTTGATCCTTACCGCCCGCGACGCCGTCGACGACCGAGTGCGCGGACTGGACCAGGGGGCCGACGACTACCTGGTCAAGCCCTTCGCGCTCAGCGAGCTGCTGGCGCGGGTAAGGGCGTTGATACGCCGGGCGGCGGGGCAGGCCGAAGCGGTGATTCGGCTGGGCGAGTTCGAAGTGGATACCGCGGCGCGAGTCGTCCGCCGCGGCGCCGTAGTCATTCCGCTTACCGCCCGCGAGTATGCCTTGCTCGAACTGCTGGCCCTGAACCGCGGAAAACTGATTACCCGAACTCTGATCTACGATCACCTTTTTGGCGAAGACGAAAACTCGCTCTCCAATCTGGTCGACGTCCACGTTTCGCACTTGCGCAAAAAGCTGGGGCGCGACCTGATCGTGACCCGGCGCGGCCAGGGGTACCTGATTGATGCCTAAACCGCGGTGGTGGCGATCGCTGCGCTGGCGGCTGCAAGCCTGGCATGCGCTGATCCTACTGGCCGTGGTGGCCGGGCTGGGCGTGGCGCTTTACGTTCAATTGCGGGTTTCGCGCCTGGACGAAATCGATTCCGAACTGCTTGCTGCCGCCCGGGTGCTGGAAGGGGTGTTGCGGACGGTGCCGCCCCCTGTGCTGCGGGGAGAGCCGGGCCCGCCTCGGCGTCCGCCGCTTGAAGGGCGCCCGGACCGCCCCTTAGGCCCACCGGGCCCCGGCGAACCACGCGACGACCATCCAGGACCGCGGCGCCCACCTCCCGGCGAGCCGGGACCGCCGCGCCGGGGGCGGCCACCGTCGGCGTACAACCCCCGCGCGAGCGCACTTCAACCGGTCGCCTGGCAAGTCGACGAGCCCGACCGGGCGGCTGGCGAGGAACCGCCTCAAGCGCCACCGCCGCGCGGACGGCGTTTTTCTCCTCCCGGCCCCGGCGAGCCACGTCGCGACGACCGGGGCAGGGGAGGGCCGCCCCCCGGGGGGCCGATGCCAGGGCCTCCGCATGAGCAATGGCAGTGGGCGCTAACCCTGCCCAGTTCGCTGGTCGAGCGCCACGCGCGGTGCGATACGCCCCCGTATTTCCTAGTCTGGCTGGCCGACGAACGCATTTGGCATCGCTCGACCGGTCGCCCTTCGACAATTCCCGGTCCCCAGGCGGTACGCAGCTCGCGCCGCGCTGGCCAGGGGGCCGTGCGGCAGCGAGGCCCCTTGCGCGAAGTGATTCTCGACGGTCCCGAAGGAACGCGCGTTCTGGTCGGGCGGTCGATCGAGGCCGAATGGGCCGGCCTGACCCGGCTGGCCTGGCAACTGGCGGCCACGGGAGTCGCGGTGTGGGCGCTGGGGCTGGCGGGCGGCTGGTGGCTTTCGACCGGGGCGTTGCGGCCGATTCGCGAAATCACCTCGACCGCCGAGCGAATTTCGTCGGTCAACCTGACCGAGCGAATTAAGGCCGACGAGCTCGATACCGAACTGGCTCAACTGTCCGAGGTGCTCAATGGCATGCTCGACCGGCTGGAAGAGGCGTTCCGTCGGCAAACCCAGTTCACGGCCGACGCCTCGCACGAGCTGCGCACGCCGCTGGCGGTCATTCTCTCGCACGTCGAGCTGGCCCTGGCTCGGCCCCGCAGCCCCGACGAGTACCGCGAGAGTTTGCAGACCTGTGGCCAGGCCGCCCGGCGACTCGTTTCGCTGGTCGAAGACCTGTTGATGTTGGCCCGGGTCGATGCCGGCGGGCTGGAGTTGCATCGCCAGCCGACCGATCTGCGTAAACTGGCCGAGGAAACACGCGCTTGGCTGGCGCCGCAAGCGGCCGAGCGAGAGGTGTGCCTGGTGCTCGAGGGAGATTCCGCGCCGGTGCTGGCCGACCCCGATCGCTTGGCGCAGGTACTGCGAAACCTGTTGGAAAACGCCATCCTGTATCACCGCCCCGGCGGCCAAGTAACGATCGCCACGGGCCGCGAGGGGGCGACGGCGCTGGCGACCGTAAGCGACAACGGCCCTGGAATTGCGCCCGAAGATCTGGCCCGCCTGTTCGATCGATTCTACCGGGCCGACCGCTCGCGAACTCGCGTCAGCGGCGGCAGCGGGCTGGGTCTGGCCATTGCCCGGGGCATTGTCGAAGCCCATGGGGGGCGGCTGACGGTTCGCAGCCAGCCGGGGCAGGGGAGCGAGTTTCGTCTCGAGCTGCCGGCGGCCGACGACCCAAGCGATCAGATGGTGTCTTGATCGGGAAACACCACCTCGCGCCCGTTGTTCCAAATCAACACGCAAGGGCCTTCGTCGTCGTCGATGAATTCGTATACCCGCACGTCGACACGGCGGCTGGTGCGGCGGCACTCTTTCAAAATGCCCAGGGCGTCGTGCAGGGCCTCCTGCCGGGTGAAGTAAATCTCCGGGTCGGCCGGCACACCGTCGTAGATGTCGACGAGGATATAGCGTTCGTGGCGGCTCATGCGCTGCGGTGACCGGTGCGGGTGCGCGGGGGCCAGGCGCGGCCAAAGGGGTCCGCGATTCCACCGGGCTAGGTAGCGGGCGGCCCCAGTATAAAAACCGCCTAATTCCAGCGTCAAACCGCCGCCCCTGTCCCGCCGAACTTTTTGTCGCCGGCGCCGGCGGGCCGCACGGCCGCGACCACCACCTGGCGGGCAAAGTCGAGTCCCAGCAGTCGGAATAGCCAGCCGAACAGGTACCGGCGAACCCAGGCCGTGGTCCAGGGGTCGTGATGCACGCGCCAGATGCCGGTTACCTCGAGCCCGCTCTGGGTCACCAGCCCGGCCAGTTCGTCGTAACAAAGCGGGGTCCGGTGGGTCATATCGCGCAGGTAGGCGGGCGGGTAGTAAGTGTTGGGAGTGCTGAGGATCAATTGCCCCCCAGGGGCCAGCCGAGTGGCAATTTGGCCGAGCCAATGCGGCAATTCCTCCGCCGGCAAGTGCTCCGCCACTTCTAGGGCAAAGACCAAGTCGAACGGGCCAACAACCGAGTCGAAGCTTTGATGGTCGTGGCCCCCGGCGGGATCCGGATCGAGGGAAACATATTCGAGCCCCGGGAATCGCTCGCGCAGACGCTGGGCAAAGCGGCGGTCGCCGGCGCCGATTTCCAGCACGCGCTGGCCGTCGCGCGCGGTTGCCATCACCCGTTGGCTGGCCCTCCGCACCATGGGCAAGCGCATGAGTGGGCCGAAGCGCCGGGCCGCCGCCCGGCGGGCCTGGTACTGGGCCGCCCAAGAAAAAGGCTCGCGCTCGCCCGCCATGGTTCCGCCGAGCCTGTCCCTACTCGGGAGAAAACGGGGCCGTTTCGCCCGCCAGTTCGCTCAGGGCGTTGAGGGCTGCCCGCTGCTCCGCCTCTTTCTTGTTTCGCCCCCAGGCCGGTGTATAGCGCTGGCGACCGACTTGGGCCGAGATTTGGAAACACTTGCTGTGATCGGGCCCCCGCTCGTCGAGCAGCTGGTACGTGGGGGTCGTGCCGTATTGGCGCTGGGCCAACTGCTGCAGGACCGACTTGTAGTTGCCGCCGTGCTGCCCCTCGGCCGCTTGTTCGATCTCGCTGCCAATCGCCCGTTGAATGAAATTTCGGGCCGCCTCGTGGCCGCCATCGAGCGCGATCGCGGCGACGAGCGATTCGAACACGTCGGATAACAGCGAGGGGGGCACGCTGGGGTGCGACGACATGCCCTTGCCGAGAATTAAGAATTCTTCCAGCCCCAGCGATTGGCTGATCTTGGTACAGGTTTGGCGGCTGACCACGATCGACTTGATCTTGGTCAGTTCACCCTCGAGGTATTCGGGATACTGGTGGTACAGGATTTCGCAAACCACGGCCCCCAAAATCGCATCGCCAAGAAACTCGAGCCGTTCGTTCGAAGCCAGCCGATGCTGCGCCCCCGAGGCGTGCGTGAGCGCCGCCCGCAAAAGCGATTTGTCGCGAAACGTGTAGCCCACCCGGCCTTCCACCTCGGTCCAGGGATTGGACGATTCGGCGGTCGGGTCGTCGGCGGCGGGCTCATCGGCGGCGTGAAGAGACATGCCAAACACCTCGGCCGCTCTCGGCCTTTCTCTTCGTAAACCTAGCTAGGACAGCAGGTTTTGTCAATCTAAGCCTGTCCCTGCCGCGGTTTCGGCGCGGCGGTCGCCGGGGACCCGCGCGGTTCCAAAACCGGACCCGAGTGCGGCGACCCGCTGAACCCAGGGCAACCGCGCTGCGTACCAACCGGTGAGCCCGCCACTGGGGCGGCGGCATCGCAAGCAGGATGGCGCCGTGCTCGGCAATGGCCGGGCCGCGGCTCGCGCCAGCGCGCGCCACGGCGTGCTACGCCCGCCGTGCCCCGAGAGAATTGCGATTCTCGCGGGCGCTGGCAGCTTGAATTGACCCCCACCGGCGAATGGCTCAAAGTTTCGCCCGAGCCATGCCAGGCGGGGGTGCTGAGCGGCAACACTCATGGTGAGCCGGGCCGGTCGGCCCCTGGCCGATTTGCTTCCGGCGACACACGGCGGGCGGCAGCGGAATGCCGCGGGCCGTTCGGCGCTTTGGGACTATTTTCTGAACTTGCCCCACTTAGGGTTGGAGGAGAGAAGACTATGTTGAACAGGATGGGAACCCCCGCAGGAAGACTTCGCTTGGGCCATTGGCCGCTCATCGCCTGGGCGGCGGCCGCGGCGGTGGTAGTTTCCGCGGCCCGCCCCGTGCTGGCCGAGGAAGATCCGCTGGAACATGCCCGGAGTTTGTCTCGGGCGTTTCGCCAGGCGGCCGAATCGACGCTGCCGACCGTGGTGGAGATCGAAACCCGGGTCAAGCCCCGCCGCGTTCCCGCGGGCGAGCAAGAAAACCCGTTCAAGGGAACTCCGTTCGAGCAGTTCTTCAACGAGCACTCGATTCCGTTTCAGAATCCCGACCAGTCGCCTCGCGCGGGGTTGGGTTCCGGCGTCATCATCGATTCGGCCGGCATCATTCTCACCAACAACCACGTGGTGGAAGGCGCCGACGAAGTGCTGGTTCGGCTGGCCGACGGGCGCGAGTTCCGCAGCACCGACGTCAAGACCGATCCAGAAACCGACCTGGCCGTGGTCCGCATCTCGGGCGCGGGCAGTCTGCCGGCCGCCCGGTTGGGCAATAGCGACGCGCTGGAGATCGGCGATTGGGTGATCGCCGTCGGCAACCCGTTTGGCCAAGAGCAAACGGTGACCGCCGGCATCATCAGCGGCAAGGAGCGCCAACTGGCCGAAGCTCGCCGTACCAACTTCCTGCAGACCGACGCCGCCATCAATCCGGGCAACTCCGGCGGCCCGCTGGTGAACCTTGAAGGCGAGGTCATCGGCATCAATACGGCCATCGCCACCAATAGCGGCGGCTACCAGGGAATTGGCTTCGCGGTGCCGATCAACCTGGCCAAATGGGTTACGGGCCAGTTGGTGGAAACCGGCGTGGTTCGCCGGGCCTACCTGGGCGTGCAGATTCGACCGGTCGATGCCAGCCTGGCCGAGGTCTTCCAGGTTCCTCAGCGCGAGGGCGCCTTGGTGACCGAGGTTTACCCCGGTACGCCCGCCGCCGAAGCCGGTTTCGCCGCCGGCGACCTGATCGTGGAGTTCGCTGGCCGCAAGGTGCGCAACCCCTCGGAACTGCAGGCCATGGTCGAGCGCGTCGACGCCGGCAAGTCGCACGCCGTGGGTATCATCCGCGACGGACGGCGCATGAGCATCGACGTGGTGGCCAAGCCGCTGCCGGTTGATTTCGCCAGCCAGGGGGGGCCGAGCGCCGTTCCGCCTTCGGCGAGCCAGGCCGAACCTGAGACTTACGAAAACTCGGAACTCGGCTTCTCGGCGGCCACGCTCGACGAGGAAACTTCGAGCCAGCTCGGGTTCGAGGGGCACCAAGGGGTGCTCGTTACCCGGGTCGAGGCCGACAGCGCGGCGGCCGAATCGGGTTTGCGTCGGGGAATGTTGATCCTGTCGGTCGGCCGCAAGCGCACGCCGGTCACGACGGTCGACGAGTTTCGCGAGGCGATCAGCGGAGAATCGCTCGACGAGGGGGTGCTGCTCTTGGTGCGGGCACCTCGCGGCGGGCAGGACTTCCTGCTCTTGAAAAAGGCCGAGTAGCCGGCCCGACCATCGGCGCTACTCGCAGCGGGCCACCCCTGCCGGCCGGGGCACATTACTCGGCCGGCAGGTCGCCCGTGTAAACCCCGACGCGGTACTCGAGCACTTCCAAGGGCGTCGGCCCGGGGAAGTGCTCGCTTTTTTCCCCCGAGTAATACAGCGTCATAATCAGGCCCTTGATGCCCATCCGCATGAAGCGCAGAGGGCCTCCCCAGGGGCCGCGCATGGTCGGAGCCCGCTCCAGCAGCCGGCAAAAGGCCGCGATCAACCCGGTGGGAACGAAACGCAGCGCTCCCAATAACAGCTTCAGGCTCCCTCGGTCCCCCGCGGGCAAGTAGTCGAGCACCCGGTCGGCGGCCACGGCGCAGCCCAACTGCGAAAAGCTGGGAAATCGCTCGTCGCCCGGCGCGTACACGTCGCCCAGTTTGTTCAGGCCTTTGAGCTGTAGGGGCGAAAGATGACGCGAGGCGTGGGGCATGGCTGCAAGTGGTTTCGTGGGTACTTGTTGGGGATCGGGGTGCCGGCGCGAACGGGGCCACCGCCGAATCTGGTTTAACGGGCTAACATGCGCCGGCTGGCGTCGACGCTGAGAACCATCACCGTCAGCGAAGGGTTAATGCCGGGGGCCGCGGGAAATACGCTGGAATCGGCCGCCCACAGGCGCGGGTGGCCAAACACCTGATAGTCGGGGTTCACAACCGCCCGGCGCGGGTCGCTCCCCTGGACACAGCCCCCCATCAGATGCAGCCCGAACCCCTGGGCACACTCGATAACTTGCCGGGCCCCCGCCGCCGACAGCATTTGTCGCACTTGTTCGAGTCCGAACTGAATTTTCTGCGTATCCGAGGCGGAGAGCGGTTTGTCGAGCATTGGCTTTCCCTGTCGGTCGACCGCGATCGTTCCCAGCGGTTCGTCGCGCACGGCCACTTCGATGCAGGCCAGGTGGCGGTACTTACCCATCAGCGCGTGATGGTCGCGCCCCAGGCCCGGCAGCAACATCGAAACCGCAATCGGCGGAGCGAACACATTCTCGAACTTCACCCCCGCCTGGCGAATCCGATCGTCGTGGGCCTCGACCGACTGCAGGGCACCCTTGTGCGAATCGATTGGCTCGTCGAAAACGCCAAACGACATGTACTGAGGGTGGCAGCAAAAATGCTTGCCCAGCGCGGGCAGCTCGCGGCCGAGCGCCGCCGAACGCCCCAGCAGCGCGGCGTTTCCCACGGCGCCCGCCGCCAACACGGCCTGGGCCGCCACGACCTCGCGCTGGGTGCCCCGCTGGCGGCCGCGCACCCGCACCTGGTCGGGGCTATCGAGCACCTCGGTCACTTCAAACTCCGACTCGATCGCGAGCCCCTCGGCTTCGGCCTCGGGGATCAGTTTCACGAGCGCGCTTTGTTTGGAATCGCGCGGGCACCCCCCCAGGCAGACAATGCAGTCGGAGCCCTGGTCGAACCGGCAATCGGCCTGGGCCCGCAGGATCGGTTCGTAGCCGTAACCCAGCCGGTCGAAGGCCCGGGTAAATACCCGGGCGTTTTCGTTGCGGCACTCAGAGGGAATGCGGACCGCGGTGGTTTCGGCCAACACTTCGTCGTAAACGGGGTTCCAGTAATCCGCTCGAAACCGCTCGATGCCGCTGCGGTCGCGCCAATCGTTCCAAGCCAGGTCGTCGAAGCGGTTCAGGTCGGCCTGGTTCACCACCGAGGTGCCCCCCAGGCACTTGCCCCGCAGGAAGCCGAACCGGCCGTCGCGGCTCACCTCCATGCCGCCACCCCAGAACATTTGGGTCGAGTACCCCAATTCACCGCGGGGAAAGGTGTGGCGATTGAAGCGCTGGCCCGCCTCGATCAGCACGCAGCGGGCGCCGCCCCGGGTAAGCCGATGCGCGATCCGTGCGCCCGAGACCCCCGAACCGATGATGGCGAAGTCGTACATCTGCCGCGGTTTCCCATCCCCACTGCGCCACTTCGAGCGGCGCACTTGTCGCGGAACCGGTCGGCCCGCTTGGAATGGGCATCAAACTAGCGTCTGGCCAACCGAGTGTCAGCACCCAGGCTGGGAAACCAGGGGGGGGTGAGCCACCCAGGGGACGATGGCCTGCGCGGTACGAAGCTGCCCGACGACGGGGCAGCGCCCGCCAAGGTCCGCCTCGAGCGGCAAGCCAAACGGGGCTTAGCGATCAGGCCTAGCGTTTCCGGCGCCGCCGGCCGAGCAGCGCCATGCCGAGCGCACCGCCAGCCGCCAGAACCCAACTGGCCGGCTCCGGCACCAGGCGGCCGACAGTAATGTTGTCGAGCAGCATGCCGTCGAAATCGAACGATTCCGAAACGGTCACACGGTTAAACGGCGCGGTATCGGTCACGCCTGCGAAAAACACGTTGTCGAAGCTGGCGCCCGGGCCCAGGGGAATGAAACTGACCGATTCCGTGGTGCCCAGCACGGTATTCTCCAGCACGAACGTAACGGCGTTGGCTTCGACATCGCTGCCGCCGTTGGAGAAAAAGCTGCCGAAGGCGGTGATTGGCTTGCTGAAGTCGAAGACCAAGGGCAGTTCAGGCTCGCCGGGCTGCTGGGGGCCCAATTCGAGCAGGGCGTTGTTGCCGCTCACGGCCAGAACCGGGAACGAAACCAGCAAACCGCCCGAAGTGGTTGCCGTAATTCCCGTGGCGCCGAATGTGAGCGAGGGGTCGGGGGTATTGTTCCCGATGCCCTCGAGCTCGTCCGTGCCTGAGACCGACAACTGCGAAAGAAAAGCGTTATACGCGACGTTGGACAAAACCAGGGCGCCCTTAGGCTCATCCCAGCCGAAGTAACTGCTGGCGGCCGCTCGGCTGGTCGCCGTGCTACCCGCTACCAGGCCGAACGCGAGCACCGACAGGGCCAAAGATCGAATCGTCAATCGAACCGCGCGCATCGGAGCATCTCCAGGTGTACAGGCGGCCTGGAGCGCGAGAGTGCCACCGACGCGGGACAGCGCACACCAAGCCAGAGAAAGAGTTCACCCCAAAACGAGCGTTTTGGGTTGGCGAGGCCTGGCTCGAGCGTTTCCTTGGGAAGAATCGAGTACAGTCGGATTGGCCCGCCTCGAGCGGGACTAGCCAGACACTCAGTGGCGAGACGTGATTTGCCTCGCGCAACCAGCGGTACCTTGCCCCTGCCCAAGCGGGAGCGAGCAAGGCCTTGCTCAACCGGTGGCGCTGGCTCCCAGGCTTAATGGAAACCTGTCAGCTTTGTAACCGGTTTCGGGTGGCTTGCTTGCCGGTGGAAACAAGAGTAGTCGCGTTAACACGGTCTCGCAAGTCCGCGCGCATGCGGAACGCCCTCCTCGAGCACCGGCCAGACCAGGCTCGCGGCAGAGCGGGCTTGAAACGTGCGCCACCAGGAAGTTCCCACCGCGACGAATGGGCCGCCGGCGGGCGCGAAGTCGACGCCGAAAAGGTCCCGTGGTGAGGTGGGCATACCAGTTCAACAACTTTTCGTCGCGAAGTTCGACCAGCCGAGGCGTCGGAGAGTCGCCAGCCCAATCGGCACCGCGCCCATGGCCAGCAGCAGCCAGGTAGCCGGCTCGGGAATCGGGACCAGGAAAACCGCCACGTTCTGAGCCAGAAAGAGATTGAAGAGCAGATCGGAGTCGGCCGTGAGCACCACGGCACCGCTTCCCGGTGCGATGGCGTCACGCTCAATGACGGCCAGCACCGGCTGCCCATTGGAAAGCGTGGCCAGCGGCTGGGCGTAGGGCCCCAGGTCGCTAAACCAACCGGCATTGTTCCCCGGCAGAGTGGCAAACGATCCGAACGGCCCATCGACGATGGGGTGGGTTCCTGGCGGCACGACATCGATGGTTTGCGGCCCGCTCAGCCGCCCCACGGCAGTCAGGCCGAAGGGGGTGAAGAAACTCTGGTCAACCGCTTCATCGTCGAAGCCGCCTTCGCCGATGATGAGCGCGCCGCCCCCCAATCGGACAAAATCGAAAAGCGCCGCTTGCTCGTCGGCGGAAAGCCCAGACGGAATGCTGGCCGAAGGCCCCGAGGTGACCAAAAGGGCGACATCCAAAGTACTGAGAAACTCGGGGGTCAGTTCTTGGGTGCCGGGCAACTCGACACTGGGGTACATTGCTTCGAGCAAGATCCGCGCCACCACGGTCCGCGGACTTGCCAGATAGCCGTAGTCGCCCGAGCGAGGCGCATCGAACCCGCCGATCACGGGGCCGGCCAGCGCCGCCGAGGGCAGAGCGGCCGCTAAACACAGCATCACGGTCCCGATTCTCGCGCAGGGCGACGGGCACCCGTTGGGACAGGACGCGAACGCGCAGCGCATTGGCGTTCTCCTTCGGTTGCGCTTTATCTCGGGGACCGGTCCCTTAAACCGGCCCGCACAATCCTCGGCCTGCCATTCTAACTTCCAATTAATTGGGATGCTCACGCGGGGAGCACGCCGGCCCAGCCTGCGGGGCTCTCCCCCCCCTGGATCATCGATCGCCCCAGAGTGCCTTGCGGGCGACGAAGCCTGTCCGACCCGCGAGCGGCCGGAAAACACGGGCGGCGCGGTCAATCCGGTCGCCGGCACGCACGCCGGCCTTCGATCGACTAGAATGGCCTGTTGGCAGCCGGCCCTCGGTTTCAGCGGAGATACCGCCAGGGACCGCTCAACGCCTTGCAATCGACGGGACGCACCGCCCATGCGCCACGCGATGGTAACGACCGTTTGCCTTGTCAGGCCCGATGAGCTTGCCGCACCGCGAGTCTCTGGCCGCCAAGGCCTCGCTCGCCGTCGGTTCGCACGATGTGTCGCGGCGTTGCTCGTCGCGGCACTGGCCCGCACCAATGGGCTGACTGCGGCTGAGCCCGCTGTGCTTCCGCCCGCCGCGGCGCGATCGGATGAGCAGGCCGCGCTGGCGGACCAGGCCCTAAGTGTAATCGCGGCCCGCTGCCACGATTGCCACGGGCCCGACGCCCAAGAAGGAGGTTTGCGACTCACCTCGCGCGAGAACCTGTTGGCGGGGGGCGATTCGGGCCAAGGCACCATCGAGCCCGGCAGTTCGGCCACCAGTCGAATGATGCGGCTGGTGCGCGGCGAACAACCCGACCTGCGAATGCCGCCGGCCGACGCGGCCCAGCCGCTGAGCCCGGACGAAATCGACCTATTGGCTCGCTGGATCGATGCCGGTGCGCCCTGGCCGGTCCAGGCGGCGCCGACCAACTCGGCCAGCCAGCACTGGGCGTTTCAGGTTCCGGTGTCCGGCCCGCCGCCCGCGGTGCAGAATTCCGGCTGGGCGCGCGGCGCCATCGACCATTTCGTCCTGGCCCCGCTCGAAGCCGACGGCCTTGCTCCCCAGCCCGAGGCCGACCCGAACACGCTGGCCCGCCGAGTGGCGCTCGACCTGATCGGCTTGCCGCTCGCTCCGGACGAAGTCGATTCATTCGTGTCCGATGCCTCGCCCGACGCCTTCGACCGGCTCGTCGATCGGTTGTTGGCCGATCCGGGCTATGGCGAGCGCTGGGCTCGGGTCTGGCTCGACCTGGCCCGCTACGCCGACTCCAAGGGCTACGGGTCCGACCCGCTTCGCTCGATCTGGCGCTACCGCGACTGGGTCATCGAGGCCTTTAATTCCAACCTGCCCTTCGACCAGTTCACCACGGAGCAGTTGGCGGGCGATTTGCTGCCCGAGGCGACGACCGACCAGCAATTGGCCACGGCGTTTCATCGCAACACGATGACCAACGACGAGGGGGGCACTGACGACGAAGAGTTTCGCATTGCGGCGATTAAAGACCGGGTCGATACCACCTTTCAGGTCTGGATGGGGCTGACCATGGGCTGCGCGAAATGCCACAGCCATAAGTTCGACCCCATTACACAGCGCGAGTATTACGCGGCGGCGGCCCTATTTAATCAAACGGCCGACGCCGACCGCAACGACGAATCTCCCCGGCTGGCGACCCCCACCGATCAACAGGTTGCGGAACTGGCCGATCTCGACCGGCAATCCGCGGCGGCCCTGGCGGCGCTGGAAAGCGCGATCGCCGAGGCCCGCGCGGACGAAGCCGCCTGGCAGGCCCAGGCCCGCTGGGCGCTCGAGGCACTCGACTGGCCTGGCCTGGCCCGGCGATGGCTGGCCCTGCTGCGGCTGCCCGCCGACCAGCGCTCGATGGAGGATCAGGCCGAGCTGCGGGGGGCGTATCGCGAGCTGGCTCCCCGGTGGTCGACCGAGCGAAGGGCGCTGGCCGATTTGCGCCGCCGGCGCAGCGAGCTCTCGGCGGCCATTCCCACCACGCCGGTCTTACAAGAACTTCCCCCCGAGTCGCGGCGCGAAACTCACCTGCTGATCAAAGGCAACTACCTGAATCCCGGCCCGCTGGTTGAAGCGGGGGTGCCGGCGGCCTTTCAGATCGACTCGATGGAGCCCCCCCGCGATCGGCTCGGGCTGGCCCGCTGGCTGGTGCACCCGGCCAATCCGCTCACCGCTCGAGTGGCGGTCAATCGGGTCTGGGCGCAGTTGTTTGGCCGTGGGCTGGTGGAGAGTGAGGAGGATTTCGGCACCCAGGGGCAGCCCCCCACGCACCCCGCGCTGTTGGACTGGCTGGCCTGCGACTTCGCCACCGATTGGGATTGGAAGCGGCTCTTGAAGCAAATCGTGACCTCGAGCACTTACCGGCAGTCGTCGGTGGTTTCGGCCGAGGTGCGCCAGCGTGACCCGGCCAACCGCCGCCTGGCCCGCGGGCCCAGCGGCCGGCTCGAGGCGGAAATGGTCCGCGACCAGGCCCTGATGCTCGCGGGTCTTTTGAGTCGCAAGCTCGGCGGTCCATCGGTTTTTCCGCCGCAGCCCGATGGTTTGTGGCGAGCCGCCTTCAACGGCGAGCGAACCTGGGCCACGAGCACCGGCGAGGACCGGTATCGCCGGGCGATTTACACGTTTTGGCGGCGCACGGTTCCTTACCCGTCGATGGCCACCTTCGACGCTCCCAGCCGCGAGGTATGCACGGTGCGGCGCATCTCCACCAATACGCCGCTGCAGGCGTTCGTGACGCTCAACGACCCGGTCTACGTCGAGGCGGCGCAGGCCCTGGCCCGGCGGCTCATGGCCTACCCCCGCCCTGAGCCCGACGCCATCGCTCGCCACGGGCTGCGGCTATGCTTGGGGCGCCCCGCCAGCGAGGCCGAGGTGGCCGAGCTGGTCTCGCTGTATCACGACGCCGAGGCGCACTACGCCGGGCGCGAGCCGGAAGCCGTGGCCATGGCCACCGTGCCGCTGGGCCCGCTTCCGCCTGGGCAGCCGGCCCAGCAAGCCGCGGCCTGGACCGTGGTTGCCAACGTGCTTTTGAACTTAGACGGAGTGCTGAGTAAGCGCTAGCGCGCGGACCTATAGCCCTTGTTAAGGCCGCCAGGCGAGAACCCTACGACCATGCCACACCACGCACACGAGCCAGATCGCGCCCCGCGGCTTCGCCGGGCTCGTGAACTGACACGGCGCACGTTCTTACGCGATTGCCCGCTCGGGCTGGGGGCCTTGGCACTTGCCGGGCTCGGCGCCGGCGGCGGGGCGCCAGCAGCACAGGGCGCATGGGCCAACGAAACCGCCCCGGGCGCGGCCCGCGCGCCGGCCGCCGGGCGGACGAAAGCCATTATTTATTTGCACATGTCGGGTGGACCGCCGCAGCAGGAGCTATTCGACTGGAAGCCCACCCTGGTTAAACACCACTTGCAGCCTTGTCCCGATAGCCTGCTGGCTGGCCAGCGGTTTCCGTTCATCAAGGGGCACCCCACGCTGCTTGGCACCCCTTACCGATTTGCCCAACATGGCGAGTGCGGGGCCTGGATCTCGGAGCTATTGCCGCACACCGCCCGGATGGCCGACGACCTGGCCATTGTGCGCTCGCTGGTGACCGATCAGTTCAATCACTCGCCCGCCGAGTTGTTTCTGTATACCGGCGCGCCCCGCGCGGGCAACGCGTCGATGGGGTCGTGGATTACCTACGGGCTCGGTTCGGAAAACGCCGACTTGCCGGGGTTCGTGGTGCTGCTCAGCGGCGGGACCGACCCGACCGGCGGCAAGAGCCTGTGGGGCAGCGGTTTCCTGCCGTCGGTGTACCAGGGAGTGCAGTGCCGCTCGGCCGGCGAGCCCATTCTCTACGTTTCCGATCCGCCCGGCATGGACCGCCCCCTTCGGCGGCGAAGCCTGGACAGTTTGGCACGACTGAACGCGCTGGAATCGGCCGCCTTTGCCGACCCGGAAACCGAGACCCGGATCGCCCAGTACGAGTTGGCCTATCGAATGCAGATTTCGGTGCCGGAAGTGATGGACCTGTCGCGCGAGCCTGCCCATGTGTTGGCTTCCTATGGCGCGGAGCCGGGAACGGGCACGTTCGCCAACAACTGCCTGCTGGCCCGGCGGCTGGTAGAGCAGGGGGTGCGTTACGTGCAGCTTTACGACTGGGGATGGGATTGCCACGGCACCAGCCCCGGCGACGACATCGTCAAGCACTTGCCCCAGAAATGCCGCGAGACCGATCAGGCCATCGGCGCGCTCTTGGCCGACCTGAAGACCAGGGGAATGCTCGACAGCACACTCGTGGTTTGGGGTGGTGAATTCGGACGAACCGCCATGAACGAGGCCCGCGGCGGCTCGAAGTTCCTGGGGCGCGATCATCATCCCCACTGCTTCAGCGTGTGGATGGCCGGCGGCGGCGTTCGAGGGGGATTGCAGTTTGGCGAGACCGACGAGTTGGGGTACTTTGTCAGCCAGGACCGAGTCTCCATCCGCGACTTGCAGGCCACCATTTTGCAGCTGGTGGGGCTCGACCCCGTGCGTTTCAGCTACAAACACCAGGGGCTCGACGAACGCCTGATCGGCCCCACCGACGAGGCTCGTGTGCGCCATGAACTTTTGGCCTGACCCGCGGCGTTGCGCGCTGCTCTGGACCGCGCTCTGCATCGGCCAGGCAATGGTGGGCCCGGCCCGGTCGGCCGAGCCCGTGCTGGTGGGGCACTGGCCGCTCGAGGTCGACGGGCGCGATCTCAGCGGCCACCAGCGCCATGGCGAAGCGATCGACCTGAACTTCGGCCCGCCCCCCGATGAGCCCGGCGGATCGCACTGTGCCCACTTCAACGGCCGCACGAGCCGCTTGCGGCTGCCGCCGGGCGGCGCGCTGAACTTGAGCCGGGGAAACTTTCGGATCGAACTCGAGCTTCAACTCGCCGACTCGCTCCAGGGTGCCCCGGGCGGGTTATTGCAGCAGTACGATTTTCAAACCCTGCGCGGCGGCTATGTCGACCTGGTTACCAGCGGCACGACGACCAGCGGCCAGCCGAACCGCAATCAATTGCAATTCGGCCTGCGGGCCGGGCCCGGCAGCCCCGTGGCGGTTTCCTGTGGCCGGCCCGGCAACGCCACCTTGGTCTTCGCGCTCACCTCGACCGGCCACGGCCTGTACGCCGGCACCTGTGAACCGGGGGCCAACCAGGCAGGCCGCGTCTTTCGCTGGGACGGGTCCGACCGATGGGTCGATTGCGGCAGCCCCGACAGGGCCAACTCGGTCGCGGCCCTGGCCGAGTTCCAAGGCTCGCTCTACGCCGCCACTTCGTGCTATCGCCTTCGCGGCTCCGCGCTCGAAGAATCGCCCAATCAAACACCGGGCGGCGCCGTGTATCGCTATCAGCCGCCCAATATCTGGGTTCCCTGCGGAAGGCTTGCCGGGCCCGAACGCGTGACCGCCGTGGCCGCGCTGCTCGAGTACCGAGGGCAGCTCTATGCCACGTCGACCTACTCGCCGGGGCTATTTCGTTACGATGGGGGAACCACCTGGACCGACCTGGGATCGCCGGGTGGAAAACGCGTGCAGGCGCTGATTGAGTTTGAAGGGGACCTCTACGCCGGCAGCTACGACGGCGCCGATATCTATCGCTACGGGCCCGAAACCGGCTGGCAGGGCGTGGGCTCGCTCGACGAGAACACGCAAACCTATGGCCTGGCGGTATGGCGCGACCAGCTTTATGTGGGCACCTGGCCCAGCGGCAGGGTCTACCGATGGGACCAGCCGGGCCGTTGGATCTCGTGCGGACGCCTTGGCGAGGAGAAAGAGGTGATGCCGCTGCTGGTGCATCACGGCCAGTTGCTGGCCGGCACCTTGCCGCTAGCTGAGTTATATCGCTACCGCGGCCAGGCAGCCTGGGAAAGCCTGGCCCGGCTCGATCGTACTCCGGATGTGACCTATCGGCGCATTTGGTCGCTGGCCACCCACGGCGGGATGCTCTTTGCGGGCACGCTCCCCTCGGGCCAAGTCTGGCGGATCGAAGAGCCCGGGCTAGCCACCTGCGACCAGCCCTGGCCCACCGGCTGGCATCGGCTGGCTATTGGCCGCACGGGCGAACGGATTTGGGCCGAGCTCGATGGTCACACGGTAGCCGAAGCCCGTTTGCCCGCAGCCGATTTCGATACTAATTGCGAGCTTCCGACTATCTTGGGGGCGGGGCTGCAGACCGGCTTGCGGGGCCAGGTTCGCGACCTGCGCTGGTATCGAGACTCCGACTAAAGGGCGCCGATCGGCACGGCCGAACCGTTCGCTCGGTTGCACCCAGGCAGACGGCGAGCGCCGATAGGCCCCGGCCAACCGGCACTGGGTGCGCGAAGGGTCCCTCGGGCGGCCGGCCAGGCGGCCATTAGGCGCTTTCAGGTCTGCGCCTTTGTCGTTATCGCCCCGTGGGATTTATCTCTGTTTTTAGTCGCAGTGCCTATTGACCTCTTAAACCTAAAGCAGTAGGTTTACCCCCTATTGCGGCTAGGGCGAGGCCGCCATTTTCGGGGAGAGCCGATCCATGAAACGGGCAGACCATTTTCGCTCCGTCGCTCTTCTTTTGTTGGGATTCGCTTGGGCTTGCTTTTCGCTTGGCCTGGGCATCGGCGCGGCGCGAGCATCGCACTACGTGTGCGACTTGACGGGCGTCGGCGGGCCGTGTGAATCTTGCGACGATGGCGGTTGCGGCCTCGGCGTGACGTGCGTCTCGGCGGGGGGCTCCGCAAAACCGTGCGTCAAGTCACCCTCGTTCTACTGCGGAGCTACGTCCGCCCCGGGGTGCCCCGGTACGTGCAGCATCGGAGGCGGGGCGGCCTGTAACTGTCCCGCTTCGTCGGGTAGTTGTTAGTCGGCGACGGCCGGCATGAGCCTGGCGAGTGGCTAAGCTCGAGCAGCGCCTTGGCTTGACTCCGGCCGCCAACCGACGATTCAATCAAACCGGAACTTGGGCAGAGGCGTCGGCGACGGCATCGCCGTGCGGCGGGGTGTTCGATGGCGCCAGCACGGCCGACGATTCGTCGGCCCGACCGGTGCCGCAGTTCGTGTCCAAGTTTCTGTCGCGTCGGGCCGCGGGCTCGCAACCTCTGCACTCGGCCAGCCCTCTCGCGGGTAGCGCCGAGTCGCCGGGCGATAGGCGACCCTCGGCCCAAGACAGGCCGGTCAGGGCGTCTCGGCTAGGACCGGCCGGCATTAAGGGGGAAAAATGCCATGTTCTCCGCAATAGTCCTGTCGTTTGGTTTACTCGGCGCCGATCCGACGCTCGCGGAACTGGTCGAGGCGAATTCCAGCTCTGTGGCACTGATTCGCACGCTCGACGTGGTGTACGACCACGACTTACAACCGCTGGGCCAAGGCCGGACCGCCCGAGAGCACTGGATTCGGGCCGAAAATCGCGAGCACTTTTGGAGTGCCGCCGCGTATATCGGGGCGGCCCAAGATGGGAGGCCGAAAAACCTGCGCGAGTGGGTGTTGAACGACAACGAGTACCGGCTGCTCTTAAACTGGGACGCCCAGAATCCGCAGCCCATACGCCCGGTTTTTCAAGGAACGTTGAGGGCCGAGATCGGGCCAGTGTCGGACCGCAACCCGACCGGTATTAACCCAGCCTACAAGCTCTTGTTCGAAGTGGAGCAGTATCCCCGGCGGACCCTCGCCCATTTGGTCTCAAGCGCCGCCCGAAGCGAGGTGATCGGCCGCGATCGCCTGGGCCAGCGCGATTGCTGGTTAATACGGGTGACCACGGCGCCGGAGCCGCGAGTGCGCACGATCGATTTGTGGTTGGATCCGGCGGCCGGGTTCATGATCGCGCAGCGCGTGGAGCGCGACCCTCAGTTCGACAACCCGGGTGCCGATCCGGGGTTGGCCACGTCGTTCACCGTGGCCGAGTTTCAGGATTGCGGCGACGGCGTGTACCTGCCGCTGCGCAGCGAGGTGCGGGGTTGCGTCGGCGGCCAGGCGGATCCGCTCCAGGCTCCGATCTCAGCCGAAATCAGGCTGGTGTCTTGGGAGGTCAACGCCGCGATCGACGACTCGCAATTCCAACTCGAGTTTCCCAAGTACGCCGCCGTGCAAATCTTGCCGATCAAGCACGGTCGCTCCGAAGTCGCCATCTGGGGAGACACGGGACCGATTGCCCGGGTGCACAGCCTGGAGGAGATCGAAGCGCTGGAAGCGAAACTGATGCGCGATCCGGCGGTACAAACCGAGTTGGCCCTGGTCGCCTTCCCAACCCTCAGACCACCGGGCGGAACCGGCAAGCTGGTCTATGTCGTGGTCGGTGCCATCACCCTGGTGGCTACAGCGATCGTTTTCTGGCGACTGCGGCCGGGGAGTTAAACGGTGGGGCGCGCCATGGTTCGCTACTGGCACTGGTTGGCGGCCGCGCTGCTGATCGGGGCAGCCTTTTTGGCGCTTGGCTACCAAGTGGGGCCGTGGCTTATGCCCCGCAGTGCCTTGCATTTCGAACCCCGCCTGGTCGAAGTGCCGAGCGAGGTTCCCCAGGGCGAACCAATCGGCGCGCTGTTTCAGCTGGTCAACGACAGCCCCGGCCCCCTGCGAATCGACGAGGTAACCGCCTCGTGCGGGTGCATGGCGCTGCTCGGTGCCCAGGGACGGCCGCCGAAGTTTCCCGTCACGCTCGCGCCCGGTAAGCCGCTCACCCTGCAGTTGCGCGTGGAAACCACCGGCCGGCGCGGTCGACATACCTTTCAGCTCGAGGCGGCTGGCAGCACGGCCGAGGCCGCGGCACCCGTTTCCGCCCAGGCGCGATTGAGCGCTTTCATTCAATACCCGTTGGTGGCCGAGCCAGCCGAGTTGAGCTGGATCGATCACGATGGCCAAGGCGAGCTGACGGCCACCGTGGAACTGGGAGATCTGATGCCCAACCCGGGGATCGAGGTCCAAGAGGTGCTCGTGTCGCACCCCGATCAGGTGTCGGCGGGGTTGGTTCCCGTACCACCGGGTCCGCCGATGGCGACGCAAACCGGCGCGAAGCTGCGCTACCGGCTGGAGGTCAAAGTGAACCCGCAGGGGGGGCCTCCCGGAAGCCTGGTGCGAAATACCGTGGCCGTGGTGCCGCGCGATGCGCGGTTCTCGCAACTGGTCATTCCCATCGTTTGGCGGGCCCCCTCCAGCCCGCTTGAGTTGTCGCCAGGGTCGCTGACGCTCGTGCTTCAACCTGGCGAGGAGATTTGGCGCCGGTCCGTGGTTTTGACCGTGCGCGAGCCCGCGGTTTTTGTTCCAACCGCCTGCGAAACGCCGCAAAACATCGAAGCGCAGATCGTTCACCACAGGGCGAACCAGTACCTCATCGAGTGCACCGTCCGCCCGCCACAGGGAGAAAACCGCCGCCAGGAAATTGTGCTCGCCGGGCGCGAGCCCGGCCAGCGGATGACCATCCCGGTGCAATTCATTGAACCGTAACGGAGCGGGCGGTGAGGCGAGGATGGCATTGGCGTGCGGTGTTCGGGCTGTTGCTCGTCGGCCCCGGTTGCGCGCACCAGGCTGCGCAGCACGCCGGAACCCCGGCGACCAATACCCTCTGGGTGGGCACTGGCGAACCGCTCGGCGCGACCGGTCGGGTCGATTTTGGCACCCTGGCGCCAGACCGACGGGCCAGGGCCGAAGTGCTGCTGATAAACCGCGGCAGCGAACCACTCCGCATCGCTCGGGCCTCGACGAGTTGCGAGTGCGTGACCCTAAGACCGGTTCCGGTGGATGTACCGGCAGAGGGCCAAACGACAGTCTGGCTCGAGTGTGATTTGAGAAACGACCCGAATTTCGCGGGAATCCTGGCGGTCGAACTAAGCCTGAACGATACTAACGGGCGCTGCCTGGGGCGGCTCAAGGCTCGCATTCTGGTTCCGGCTCGGCGGCCGGCCCAGCCTGATGAATCGCAAGCAGTCGAGCACGAAATTGGAGCGGTCGATCGCGGGTGACCGGTGACGATTCCGTAACCCATGGTACGCTTGGCGCACGGCACTGGGGCGCAATGGTTTTCGAGTGTTAAACGGTGCTCGGGCCCGACCGAAAAGCGGCGACCCAAGGGCTCCTACGGCGGTCCGCGGTCCGTTGAGCGGCCGGTCGCGGTTTGCGGCAAGCCGCGAGATCGTAGGCAGTGACTCAAAGGTTCTGGTACCGCAAACGCATTTTCGAGGGAGCGCACCGCGCCACCGAGAAGGGAAATCGGGCGCTTCCGTTTCTTCGGGGCTGAAGCATGGCGCACCCACGGGCGAGGCTCGGTAAGCCTGACGCTGATCGCGATTCAGGCAGATCTGCCCAGCGCGCGAGGCACGCTGGCGATTCGGCTGCCACGATCTTCGAGGCGGGGCCGCTGGGCCGCCAGCGCCGGTCGCGATCGCTTCGGCAAGGCCGGGGATTCACGCTCGTCGAACTGGCGGTCGTGGTCGCAATTATCGGTTTGCTGGCGGCGCTACTGTTAAGCGCGGTGCAACGGGCGCGCGAATCCTCGCGACGAACCGCGTGCGCCAATCATCTTCACCAGCTCGGCCTGGCGCTGGCGGCGTATCACGATAGTTTGGGAAGCTTACCGCCGGCCGTGATCTGGGCCCCCCGGGGAGAGCCGCTCGGCGGCGGTGTGTATCCCATCGGCGTGATCGATCGCGTGGCTCGCGAGGGAGATCTTTCCGGCGATCGTATCTTCGCCAATTGGGCCGTCTTGCTGCTCGGGCACTTGGAACTGGACTCGCTTGCCCGCCGTTTCGATCCGGGCCGCCCTATTTCCAGCGATGCGAATCGCGCGGTGCGCGAAGCCCGCGTGGCGGTCTTCGAGTGTGCCAGCGATTCCTACTCGGGCGCCGGCCGCTGGTACGAGCGCGGCCTGGCGGCCGGGCTCGAGGGGAACCGCTACGCGCGCGGCAATTATGCCCTGAACTGCGGTCCGGACGAAGGATGCGTCATGCCGGGCCTGCCGGAAGCCCCCTGCGCGGGCGGATTCCTGGTGCGCGGGGCCAATCTCTTAACGGAAAACGATCAGGCCTGGGGCAGCGGGTTGGGCGGGGTAAACAAGGCGTTTGGTTATTCCACGATTAGCGACGGACTGTCGCAAACGGTGATTCTCGACGAGATCCGCGCGGGCCTCGACGCGCTCGACCCGCGGGGCGCCTGGTCGCTCGGCCAAATCGGCGCGAGCGCGACCTGTCGCCACGGCCAGTTCGAGGGAATGTCAGGGCCCAATCCGAGTGGACCGCCCGGCGACGTCATCATGGGTTGCGCCGCGCTAGCCGCCAGGCTAATCGGGGTGCCTTGGGATATGGCCTGCCAAGGTTGGGGAATCGACACCGAGGTGAACGCCGCGGCCGCCGCGCGAAGCATGCATCCTGGCGGAGTGAACCTGTTGTTTTGCGACGGCGCCGCCCGGTTCTTCTCCGGCCAGGTCGATCGGGCCGTCTGGCATGCGATTCACACCCGCAACGGCGGCGAGGCTGAGCGGTTAGGCCCCTAATCGAGCGGTGCTCCCCCGCGGAACCGGCCGTAGTTTTGGTAGTTCGACCATGAACCGGGCCGCCCGGGCAGCGCAACTCCGATTAGGCCCCTCGCTACGGAGCGAAGCGGGCCGCGCTGGCCTGCGCCTGGCCCCGCTCGCGGTAACTCTCGCCGGCCCCCTGGCCAGCGGCGCCGCGCTGGCGGCAGGTACGCCACCCCTGGAGTGGACCGCTTTGGCCTGGGTGGCGCTGGTACCGCTCGGGCTGGCGGTCGTGTGGCCGGCTCCTGCGCACGAACGAATGTTCGGCGCCCTGCTCGGCGGACTAGTCTTTCACTGGTGGGGGTTGAGTTGGACGCGCACCGCCTTCGCGGTTGACAACCTGCACGGACCGCGGGCCAACGCCGTGCTGCTACTTTGTTTGTTGGCGGCCGGATCGTGGCCACTGGCCGTGGGGCTTGGGCAATTACTCGCACGCCGCTTGCCTTTGGCTCTGGCCCTGCCCGTGGCTTGGATCTCCGGCGAGTACGCTCGCTTCCTGGGATTTCGCGTTTTCGGGGGCGATGGCTTTCCGGTACTGCAAGTCGGTCACTTGGCGATCGATTCCAGCGGAATTGAGCAGCTTGCTTCGGTGGGCGGGGTCTGGGCCGTATCGCTCTTGGTCGTGGCCGTGAACGGGTACGGAGCCGCCCGCTGGTTCGAGTTCCTAAGTGCCCGCGGCGAGGTTCCGAGCCAGGCACGGCGACGGCGGCGCCGCCAAATCTGGGAAACCTCGGTGCTCTTGGCGGTGCTTGGGGCCGCGCTGGCGTTTGGCCAGTATCGTCTGGGCACAAGCGCCGTTCGTTACGACGGACCAATCGTGTGCCTGATGGGCGACCTCGAGCCGTGGCTCGAACGCGAGCGCTCGCTCGCTCCTTTTAATCTGGGTGGAGCCGAGCTATTGCTTTGGCCGGAAGCCTCGCTCGAATCCAAAATCCGTCAGTCCGCCGACGACCCTTCGGGCAATGCCGACCCGGTCTTGCAACGACTGACGCGGCTGGCTGCCGATCGGCGAGCCAGCCTGGTGGTGAGTGGCGTTCGGCACGAGGCGAGTTCCGGCCTTGAATTCAATTCGGCCTGGACAATCTGTCCCGAGCGAGGAGTGCTGGGGCGCTACGATAAAAAATGCCGGGTGCCCTTCGCCGAGTTTCAGCCGAACTGGGCGCCCTGGTTCGAAACGACCGCGGCGGCGCCGATCGCGGCGGGAAGCCGTAGCCCCGTGTTCGCCGTCGCCAGCCAACGGGGCGATCGAACGCCGCTCGCCCTGATGATTTGCTACGACCTGTTCTTTCCGGGCTGTGCGCGCGATTGGGTAAGAACCGCGGAGCCCCGCGACCAACCCCTGGCCTTTCTGGTCGCCTCGAGCGAAGCGTGCGACCCCCAAGGCCGCCTGGCGGCCCTGGTACAGGTACTGGCGCGGTACCGCGCGCTGGAAACCGGGCGCTCGATCGTCCGCAATACCCGCGGCGGCTGGTGCGGCTTGATCGACCCCCTGGGGCGCGAGGCGGTACGAACGGCCGATCCCTCGCGAGCCGGACCCCAATGGGTGGGCGCGGTCCCCACTTCGATCTACCCTGGTCGGTATGCCCGCTGGGGAGATTGGCTGGCCCAGTTGTGCGGTTGCCTGGCCGTGCTGGCGGTCGGCCACCGCGCCTGGGGTGTTGCCGCGGCCTGGCGCTTGCCCGCCCCCCGCGCAGGCCGCGCCCCGCACTAGCGCCCGGCAGCCGAGGCGAACATGCAGAATCCACGCGAACGGACGAAGCTTCCGCGACCGACGGCGAGCGCACTGCTCCTGGCGGCCGCGCTTGTTTGCCTGGCGCGGCCGTTGGCCTGGGCTGGGGCCGACGACCCGGCCCCGCTCGACGCCGCCGGGTTTCGCGATGGGGCCAGCCACTGGCGACGACTGCGCAGCGACGAGCGGGTCATTCAGCCTACGGCCGATCAGCCGGCCTACCGCCCCGAGCAGTTCGAGGAAATTGTCGCCAACATTCTGTTGTTCCAGCGGGAAACCGGCGGCTGGCCCAAAGACTACGACATGCTGGCCATTCTGACGCCCGAGCAGCGCCGGGCGGTCGAGGCCACGCGAAACCGCGAGGATAGCTCGTTCGACAATCATAACACCCACACCCAGGTCGATTACCTGGCCCGGGCGCTGCTGCGGCGCGACGAGCCCACCTGGCGGGTGGCCTGCCTGCGGGGTTTCGACTTCATGCTCGCCGCGCAGCTTCCCTGCGGAGGATTCCCTCAAAAGTTCCCAGGCCCCACCGGGTATCAGCGAACCATCACGCTGAACGACGGGGTAATGATGGGCGTGCTGGGCGTATTGGACGACGCTGCCCGGGGAGCGCCGCAGTGGAGCTGGCTGGACGAGGAGCGCAGGCAGCGGGCTCGCCAGGCCGTGGCGCGGGGCGTGGCGTGCCTGCTCAAGTGTCAGATTCGTTCTCAAGGAAAGTTGACCGGCTGGTGCCAGCAGCACGACCCGGAAACCTTCGAACCGACGAGCGCCCGCACATTTGAGTTGGCGTCGATTTGCCCGCAGGAAACGACCGAGGTGGTCCGTTTTCTCATGAATCGGCCCGCGGAGGAAACTCGTCCGGCCGAAGACATTGCAGCCGCGATCGAAGCGGCCGTGGCCTGGCTCGGCCAGGCCGAGCTGACCGGAGTGCGGGTCGAGCGGGTCCCGCTGGAGCCGGTCGAGTTTGCGCATCGCGCGGTTGATTTCGACGCCGTGGTGGTGGCCGATCCGCTCGCGCCGCCGCTCTGGGCCCGGCACTACGAAATCGGCAGCGATCGGCCGATCTTCGCCGGGCGCGACGCCGTGCGGCGCTATGCCCTGGCCGAGATCGAACTCGAGCGGCGCACCGGGACCGTATGGTACGGGGTCTGGCCCGAGCGCTTGATTCGCAGGGAATACCCGCAGTGGCGTGCCGGTCGCGAAGGCAAGTAAGCACAGGGGCGGCCGGGGCGCCTAAGATCGCCGGGTGGGCGCTTCGGCGTTCCCGCTTGCTCCCCCTCCTCGCGGGGCCTCTCCCGCTTGCGCGGCCGAGGGGGAAAACACCGACGCCCCGCGCGCTATCCGATCACTTCTTCGAGCACGTGCCCCTCCACGTCGGTGAGCCGCATATTGCGGCCGCCGGTGAAGAAGGTGAGCTCTTCGTGGTTCAGGCCCATCAGGTGCAGGATCGTGGCGTGAATGTCGTGGACGTGCACTTTCTTCTCCACCGCGGCGAAGCCCAGTTCGTCGGTTTCGCCGTAGGTGCGGCCTCCTGCGATACCGGCCCCCGCCATCCAGAGCGAGAAGCCGCGAGGATTGTGATCGCGCCCCTTGCCGTTTTGGCCGGTCGGGGTGCGGCCGAATTCGCCGGTCCAAACCACCAGGGTTTCGTCCAAAAGGCCGCGCCGCTTCAGGTCGGCCAACAGGCCCGCCATGGGCAGATCGGTTTCGCGGGCATGTAGCTCGTGGTTCGAGTTCACATCGCCGTGGGCATCCCAGTTCTGGTCGTTGTGGCCCCCCCCGGAAAACACCTGAACGAATCGCACGCCGCGCTCGACCAGCCGGCGGGCCATCAGACATTGGCGGCCGAAGCGGTCGGTGTCGGGCTGATCGAGCCCATAGAGCTTCTGAGTCTCAGCCGTTTCCTCTGCTAGATCGACCGCCTCGGGCGCATGCTGTTGCATGCGAAAGGCCAGCTCGTAGGCCGCCAGCCGGGCTTCCAGCTCGGTTTGCTTCGGCAAATGCTCGGCGTGGCGCCGGTCGAGCCGCGCGAGCAAATCGAGCTGCGCCTGTTGCTGGGCCATGGTCACGCCCGAGGGGGGCGCCAGGTCGATCAGCGGCTGGCCCGTGGTGCGGAACTGAGTGCCCTGGTAGGCGGCGGGCATGAAGCCCGAGCCCCAGTTGGGTGGCCCGCCGATGGGACCACCGCGGTGGTCGAGCATCACCACGTACGAGGGCAGGTTCTGGTTTTCGCTCCCCAGGCCATAGGTGACCCAGGAACCAAGGCTGGGGTATCCCTGTCGCAGAAAACCGGTGTTCATCTGCAACAGCGCCGACCCGTGGGCAAAGCTCTCGGCGTAGGCCGAGCGAATTACGGCGAGCTCGTCGACCATGCCCGCCAGGTGCGGATAGAGGTCGCTGACGGGAATGCCCGACTGACCGGCCGGCGAAAACTGACGCGTGGAACCGAGCAGCGTGCCCGGGTTTCTCACTTTGAAGAGCGGGTCGCTCTCCAGGTTGGGCATCGGCTGGCCATCGTGGCGATTCAGCTCGGGCTTGGGGTCCCAGGTATCTACCTGGCTCACCCCGCCATACATAAACAGCACGATGCAGGCCTTGGCCCGGGGAGCAAAATGCGGCGCCCGGGGAGCAAACGGGTGGAGCGCTCGATCGGGCTCGTCGGCCCGAGCAACGCTCCCCAGCAGCCCGTCGCGAGCCAGCATATAGGTGAGCGCCGTACCGAGAAAACCACCGCCGGCCTGAAACAGAAACTCGCGCCGCACCTGGCCGCACGGAGTCAGCCGACGCTCGGGCCGGGCAGCCGATGGCCTGCGAAAGTCAAGCGACATGGCAGCGGTTCTCCTGCTTTGCGGGCTGGCGGCAATCGCCAGGGCCGGCGGTGCTGTTGAATCGGCGGACCGAAACTACTCCACGTACACGAACTCGTTGCTGTTCAGGAGCACCAGGCACAGGGCCTCGAGTGCTCGCCGCTGCGGATGCGTGGGGGCCGGCGCCGCGAAAGCCTTTTCGGCCGGCGGCTGCGCCGCCCGGTCGGCCGTGATCAACTCGGCCTGGGCCTTAAGAAACGCCTCGGCAAGCTGCAATTCATCGGCGCCGGGCAGCCTGGCATAAGCCAGGCGATAGGCCAGGCGAATCTGCTCGGCGGCTTCGTCGCCCGCCTCGCGGCTCAGCCGCTCGGCCATGGCCACGGCCTGGTCGTTCAGGAAACGGCCGTTCCAATAGGTAAGGGCCTGCGGGGCCACGGTCGATACCTGGCGCTGCTCGCAGCTTTGGTCCGGACAAGGAAAGTCCATCACCTCCAGCTCTGGAAGTGGCAGGGTGCGCTTGACGAACACGTACACGCTTCGCCGCGTTGCCTCGGCGGGCGATTCGTCTTTCTTCCAGCCGTCGCCCGGGCGCGATTGGCCGGCCAGCACTTCGTCGGCAATCGTGGGAAACACGCTCGGCCCGCCGCGCCCCGAATTGAGCTGGCCGCTGGTGGCCAATACGGCGTCGCGAATGGCTTCGGCCTCGAGGCGGCGGGGCCGCCAGCGCCACACCAGCAGGTCGTCGGGGTCCCGCTCCGCGCCCGTGGCGGTGCTGGCCGAGGCCCGGCGATACGTTTGCGAAAGCACGATGAGCCGGTGCAGCGGTTTGCTGCGCCAGCCCTGACGCACCAATTCGGCGGCCAGCCAGTCGAGCAATGCGGCGTGGGCTGGCGGCTCGCCCATCAGGCCGAAATCGTTTTCCGTGGCCACCAGCCCGTTGCCAAAGTGGTGCTGCCACAGCCGGTTCACATACACCCGCGCGGTTAGCGGGTTTTCGGGGCTCGCCATCCACTGGGCGAGCTGCAGCCGGCGGCCCGAGGTTTTCCCTCGCCGCTCTGGGGCCGGCGGCGGGCGATCGACGAGCACCGCCGGGAAGCCAGGCTCGATCGCCTCTTGCGGAGCCCGTGGGTCGCCCCGATGCAGCACGTGGGTCACCGGCAAATCGCCGCTCGTCTCCCGCCAAATGTAAGCCCGGGGGGGCTCGGCCGGGCGGAGTTTTTCGGCCGCCTCCAGCGCCGCGCGGGCATCGGCCAGTTGGGTGGCCATTTCAGGGCCTCCCTGGTCCTTCATTTCCGCGTCGAGCTTCGAGGCCTGTTCCGAAACCAGCTTCTTCTGCTCGGCCGAGCGCTCGTCGACCGTGGTGCGAAGGGCCGCGATCAACTCGACCGGCAACTTCGTTTTGCCGGCCGCGGAAAGCTCTTCCAGGGCCGTGGCCCGGCATTGATCGAGGGCCTGAGCCCGGCGCCGCACCTCGGCCTCGGCCTGGCCCAGCGCGGCCGAGTACTCGGCCAGCTCGGTTTCGGTGCCGACCAGCAAATCGAGGTCGGTCCGGCCGTTTTGCGGCCGCTCAAGCGGCTCGAACGCCGCCAGCACCCGGGCATAGTCGCGCTGGGTAAACGGTTCGTATTTATGGTCGTGGCAGCGGGCACAGCGAATCGTCAGGCCCTGAAAGGTGCTGATCGTGGTGCCCAATACATCGTCGAGCTGGTCGTAGCGGTCGATTTCGGGGTCGGCCGGTTCGTCGTCCCAGGGCCCCAATCGCAGGAAAGTGGTGGCGATCTGCGTTTCGGCCGTCGAATCGGGCAGCTCGTCGCCCGCCACCTGTTCGATCAAAAAACGATCGAACGGTTTGTCCTGGGCCACGGCCTGAAGCACGTAGTCGCGATAGCGCCAGGCGTGGGGCTTGGCACCGTCGCGCTCGTAACCGTTCGATTCGGCATAGCGCACCACGTCGAGCCAATGGCGGCCCCAGCGTTCGCCGAACTCGGGCCTTGCCAGCAGCTCGTCGACCAGCCGCTCGTAGGCCGCCGGCGAGGGGTCGGCCAGGAACCGGTCTTGCTCGGCCGGCGTGGGCGGGAGGCCGATCAGGTCGAAATAAAGCCGCCGCATGAGCACGGCCGGCTCGGCCGCCGGGGCCGGCTCGATGCCTTCCTCGTCCCAACGGCTTTTCCAAAACCGGTCGATCGGGTTCTCGGACCAGGCCGGATCGACCACCTCCGGAACTTCGGGAGACACCACCGGCAAGAACGACCAATGGTCGCGTTCGTAGTCCTCGAACTGGTGCCGGCCATAGTCGCCCTGGTCACCCGTGTCGTCGGCCCGCAGCGGGGCGCCGACCAAGGTGCTCAGGCAGACCAGCGCCCAAGCAACCCGCCGGACGAGAAGCCCGCGCCCTTGCTCGTTGGCCCGTGCCAAGCGCTTGCGCATCTCTGCGTTCTCCGGGGCCCGTACTGCTCGGCAAGAGGCGATCTCCTTCGCTGCCTGCCGGGCACAAGTTCGGCACCGAGACGAGCGCCTCGGGGCAGCTCACCCCGCAGCCGAGCAGCGCTCGTTGGTTCTCATCGGCTGCGCACCGCCCGAATCTCCCGGAAAGGCTTTCAGGCGCGGGCAGCGTACACCGATCGCAACAGGAAGCAGTGTAATCAGTTACACGCAATTTGCAAGCTTCAGAGGTCTGACTCCGCGGGGCCGCCGAGGGAGGGCGATGGTGCGCCGGGGGCCAGCCGGGCTCGGTTCGCTTTCGCCGCGCGGTGCTCGGGGCAAACTCCTACCCCCGGCTCTGCTAGTCCAACGTCTGCCGGTACCGGCCCACGCCGACGAAGAGCGCCACCGCGGCGAACAAGGCGATCGGCCAAATCTCTTGCCAGACGCCGTCGAGCGAGTTGCCCTTGATCAGAATTCCGCGCACGATTCGCAAAAAGTGCGTCAGCGGCAGCACTTCCCCCAGCATCTGGGCCCAAAACGGCATGCCCCGGAACGGGAACATGAACCCCGAGAGCAGCATCGACGGCAGAAAGAAAAAGAACGACATCTGCAGGGCCTGCAGTTGGTTCTGGACCAGCGACGAAAAGGTGATGCCCATCGCCAGGTTGGCGAAAATAAACACCAGCACCGCCACCAACAGCAGCGCAATGTTGCCCACCATGGGCACGTGGAACAGGTAGCGAGCCACGACCAAGATCAGGGCCACTTGCACGTAGCCCACCAAAATGTAGGGAATGATCTTGCCGATCATCACCTCGGCGGGCCGGGTCGGCATCGAGAGCAGGTTTTCCATCGTGCCCCGCTCGCGCTCGCGGGTAATGGCCAGCCCGGTGATCATGACCATGGTCATGGTCAGAATCACCCCCATCAGCCCGGGAACGATGTTGAATTGCGTGATCGCCTCGGGGTTGTAGCGGGCGTGGACTCGCAGATCGATCGGCCCCGCTTGGCCGCGCAGCGCGGCCAGCGGCCCCTTCAAATCGTTTGCGAGGGCCGCATCGAGCACGCCGCGAAGCGACCCGAGGGCGTTGGACGTGGCCACCGGGTCGGTGGCGTCGGCTTCGATCAGCAGGGTAGGGCGATCGCCGCGGAGAAAGTCGCGTGTGAAATTCTCGGGAATGGTGATGACGAATAGCGCTTCGCCCCGGGCCAGCACGGCGTCGGCTTCAGTCTCGGTGGCAACGGTTCGGCCGAGGTGGAAGTAGCCGCTATTGCGCAGGGCCCAAAGCACCGCCCGGCCCTGGGGGCCGTGGTCGGCCAGGCACACGGCGGTGGGCAAATGTTTGGGGTCGGAATTGATCGCGTAGCCGAACAACGTGAGCTGAATCAGCGGAATGCCGATCATCATGCCGAAGGTAAGCCGATCGCGGCGCATTTGGATGAACTCCTTGCGCAGGATCGCCACAAACCTTGCGAACGAAAACTGAAAACTTCCGCTCATTCGCCGTCTCGGCCGCGCGACCGCTCCGTCAGGTGAATGAACACGTCTTCCAGGCCCGCCCTGCGCTGTGCCCACTCATACTCGCCAGTGCGCAGCGGCGCGATGGCCGCCTCGAGGGCCTCGGCGTCGTCGCCGCTTACGTGCAGCGTGCTGCCAAAGGCCACGGCCTGCTGCACACCGGGCAGCTTGCGCAGCCGGGCGGCGAGCCCTCCCAGGTTGGGCCCGCTGACCGACCAGGTGGTGAGCCCAGCGCGGTCGATGACCTCGGCCACGGTACCGTTGGCCAACAGGTGCCCGTCGAGCAGGTAGGCCAGCCGGTGGCAGCGCTCGGCTTCGTCCATGTAGTGGGTGGTGATCAGAAAGGTGAGCCCTTCGGCGGCCCACTGATGAATCTCTTCCCAGAACTCGCGGCGGGCCTTGGGGTCGACCCCCGCGGTCGGTTCGTCGAGCAGCAAGAGCTGCGGCCGATGGATCAGGCAGGCCGCCAGCGCCAGTCGCTGCTTCCAACCGCCGGAAAGCTGGCCGGCCAGTTGCTTCTGGCGAGCCGCCAGTCCCAAGCGTTCCAGGCTCTCGCGCACTGCCTGTTTTCGGTTGGGTACCGCGTACATGCGGGCCACGAAGTCGAGATTCTCGACAATGCTCATATCTTCCCAGAAGGTGAACTTCTGAGTCATGTAACCCACGTTCCGCTTGATTTCTTCGCTCTGGACGATGACGTCGTAGCCCAGACAGGTGCCACTGCCCTGATCGGCGCGGAGCAGGCCGCAGAGCATGCGAATGAAGGTGGTTTTGCCGCTGCCGTTGGGGCCGAGAAAGCCGCAGATTTCGCCACGCCGGACCTGCAGGCTGATGTGGTCGACGGCGCGCAGCGCCCCAAAGCTCTTGGTCATGCCATGCACGTCGATCGCAAGTGGTTCCGCCATGGCGCTAGGGGGCCAACTCCACGTCGACCGGTTGCCCTGGATGCAGCTGGGCGGCCACGGCGGGCTGGAACACCGCTTCGATCAGGAATACCAGCTTCTGGCGGCTGCTTTGGCTGTAAATGACCGGCGGCGTGTACTCGGCCTTGGGCGAGACGAAGCTCACCGAACCCTGGACGGGCCCGGCAGCGCCGTCGATATAAACTCGCACGACGTCTCCCCGCGCGATCGTGGCCACGCGGGCCTGCGACACGAACGCCCGCAGTTTCACTTTCTCCGGCGGCAGCATCACCACCACGGGGCGGTCGGGCGGAACCCATTCGCCCACCGAATACAACGTGTCGGTCACCTCGCCTGCCCAAGCGGCCGCCTGGGTTTTCTCGTCCAGGTTCCACTGGGCCCGGACCAAGGCAGCTTCGAGCGCGCGGACACGGGCTTCGGCAGCGGCGATTTGGTCGACGCGCGAGCCCAGCCGGGCCGTGGTCAGATCGGCCTCAAGCTGCATCACCCGCTGGTGGTCTTGCTCCAAAAGGGCCCGGGCCCGATCAAGTGCTTCGGCCGAGGTGGCGCGGGCCTTGCTGAGCTCTTCCTGGCGGCGCAGCTCGGCAGTGTCGAAGTCTTCCGCCGCCTTGGCTTGGCGCAACTGGGCTTCGAGCGACTCGATTTCGCTGGGCCGCAGCCCCTTGGTGGCATCGGCCAGGCGGGCCTGGGCCTCGGCCAACTGGCGCTGGGCCTCGTCGCGGGCATACTCCTCGGGAGAGCTGTCCAGCTCGAACAGCGTCTGCCCTGCTTCCACCTGGTCGCCGCGGCCGACGCTGAGAGTGCGCAGCCGCCCTCCCAGCGGCGAGGCGACGTAAACGAACTCCCCTTCGATATAGCCCTGGATCCGGCCGGGTTCGTCGTCGCGGCAGCCGGCCAAGCCGGCCAACCCCGCCAAGATGCACGCCGCCCGAACGAAACCGCGATGCGCCGAGGCCGCCAGTGGGTTCATGCCTCTGCCTTTGCTGAATCGGTGAGCACCCCTTGCAACACAATGCCGAGGATGGCGCTAAAACCGCGCTGGGGTGTCAGCTCCAGCTGGGCGAGCTTCGCCGGATTCATCACGCCCTGCACAATCGCCAGTAGCGATTCCACGATCAGCGGCGCCGGAAGGTCGCCGCGGACAATGCCGGCCTGTTGCCCCTCGGCGAAGAAGCGGCCGAAATGCCGGGCAATCAACTCGCGGCGGCCCGCCTCGACCCTGGCAAACAGCTCGGGAGCCGTACGCATATCGCGGGCGAGAGGGGGCTGAATCTCGGCGATTTGGCGCTGCAAGCAGCCCAGAAGCTGGCCGAGCACTTGCGAAAACTCGTCGGTCCGCGGGGAGAGAATCTGGCCTAGCTCCGCGTCCATCTCGCTCAGCTTGTCTTCGATGGCCGCCTCGACCAGGGCGGTCTTGCTATCGAAAAGCGCGTAGAGCGTTTTCTTGCTCATTCGCAGCTCGCCGGCGAGCTCGTCCATGGTCACGGTCCGAAACCCGTGAGCGAAGAAGTGGGCCCGGGCGCTGGCGACGACGCGTTTGCGCACGCGCGGGTTGATTGGGGCCGACGTGGAACGGGTGGTCCGAGTCATCGATTGGCCGAGCGTGGCGGTAAACTCAGGAAACTATTCCAGTATACCTGGTTTCCAATCGCGCGGACTCGATCGCCCAGACATCGAACGCAACCTGCTTTACTGTAAATGGTTGCGATTTTCTAAATTGCTGAGATGCAAGTGTCTGGCCGGGGCTCGCAGGGGGGGAGCGGTGGGGGCAGCCATTGGCCGCCCCTCCCGCCGGCCGCACCGCGTCGCCAAAGACCGAACCTGGGATGTGGCAGGCCGGTGAAGTTTTCGGCAGGCTGCTGGCTCGTTCCAAGCCTTGGGCGCGGGTGACCCCTTTTCACGGCCGGTGCGTGCCCGTTCGCGAACAGGCCTCCGCGGGGTCCTTGGAGCCGGCCCTGGATCGCTGGGACTTCCAGACCACTTTGGCGTATCGGCGATCGAGCCTTACCAGTTCGGTGCTCCGTAAGTCGATGGTTTGGTAGTCGCCGCTAGGAAGTTTGACGAACACAAACGGCAGACAAATCGCCTTTACCCGACGCGGCACACCACCTTCGTCAGCCAGCCGACGATAGCGAATCATTTGGTCTGGCGAAGCGAGAGCCGACTCGCACCACAGGTACGACGGCACTTCGACGATCTCGCTTAGCACGCCGACGAAGTCTCCCCGGCGCAAGTCCTCCGGAGCGACGGAGACCGCGAGCGAGGTAGCCGGGTGATCGGTTAGCGGACTGTTCACGAGCTATCGGTCCGACAATCTAAATTCCAGCGCCTCCGCAGGCGCAAAATCGGGAGCCAGCCCCCGCGGCTAAGCGCCGTCGTGCCTTTTTTTCTGGGACGAGCATCGCGGCCGAGATGTTAGCCGAACGGCTGAGTTGCAACCTAAGTCGCGAGCCCGCCCTATCATCCGAACGATGCGGGCAGCCGGGCGAACACCTTACTCGGCCGCGAACCGCGCGATTCGCGCGGGGGTCGGCACGACAGCGCCTGTTAGGTGGCGCGACGGGGGCCGACTGTCCAGCGGCCCAACCGGCGGCCTCTAAGCACAAGACGCCCGCCGGCCGCCCCGGGTTCGCTTGTCCGCGGCCCGTGGAACGAGCTTGAAACCCGGAACTCAGGCCGCGCTGGCCGCGTCGAGCTGGGCCACCTCTTGGGGCGAGAGGCCGATTTCGACCGCTTGGACCAGTTCGGCAAGCTGGCCCACGCTGGTGGCGCTGGCAATGGGCGCGGTCACGCTCGGGCGCTGAATAAGCCAGGCCAGGGCAACCACGGCGGGTACCGTATGGTGGGCCGCGGCCACGGTGTCGAGCGCGCCGAGGATGCGCAGGCCGCGATCGTTCAGATAGCGTTTCACCACCATGGCCCCCCGGGCACTCTGCTTGGAATCGGCCTCGGAGCGGTACTTGCCGCTGAGAAACCCGCTTGCCAGAGAATAGTAGCCGATGACACCAACGCCGTGCTCCAGGCAAAGCGGCTCGAGTTCCGCTTCGAACCCCTGCCGGTCGTAGAGGTTGTATTCCGGCTGCAGCGAGACGTATTCGGGCAGGTTCTTGGCTTGGCTCAGGTCCAAGGCTTCTCGCAGCCGGTCGGCCGAATAGTTCGAGGCGCCAATCGCGCGAACCTTGCCCTGGTCAATCAGCGTCTCGTAGGCGGCGAGTGTTTCCTCGAGCGGAGTTTCGGGGTCGTCGCGGTGCGACTGGTAAAGGTCGATCGCGTCGATACCCAAGCGGCGGAGCGAGTCTTCGGCACCGCGGACGATGTCGTCGCGCCGTAAGGCCTTCAGGTCGCCCAGGGTAATCCCCACCTTGGTGGCGATAACGACCCGGTCGCGCTTGCCGCTGGCTTTGAGCCAACGGCCGATGATGGCCTCGGATTCGCCTCCCTGATTGCCAGGAGCCCACATCGAATACACGTTGGCCGTGTCGATCAGGTCGAAACCGAAATCGACAAAGGCGTCGAGCACCGCCAGCGAAGTTTTCTCGTCGATGGTCCAGCCAAAGACATTCCCACCCAGGGCCAGGGGAGCGACCGAGATACCTGATTTGCCGAGCGGGCGCTTCTGCATGGAGGGGCCTTCCTGAACAAAACACAACCGGACGAAAGCACGCGCGGAAACTTGGCGAGATAATTCGCCAAGCGGCTCGCGCGGCCGGCCATCGGCGAACCAACACTGAGATCGCTACCCAGGATAGCAGGGAGCCCGGGCACTCTTGAAGCAACTGGTTCGAAATGGCGGCGCCGTTGCGCGGGCTTCGGCCCAGCACCACCGCGTTCCCACGCGAGTCGAACCGGCTAGTCCGCCGGTTCCAGATCGTCTAGCTCGGCCTCGGCCTTGGGCTCGGCGGTGGCGGCGGGTTGGTCCTCGCCCTGCGCCAGCCCGCGCTGCAAGATTTCAACCGCCTGGCGAAGGTACTCTTTGTCGTCGATCTCGGAACCAAACCGATGGGCAAAGTGCTCGCGGTTGTCGAGCCAGAAAAAGACCAGCCCGATGAGCATGATCGTCAGGTACTGCGAATCCAAGTCGGTGCGAATCAGGTTACGGCGCTGAGAAACCTCGATTCGGCTGCGAATGGTTTCGAAAATATCGGGCTCGCCGGGCCAAACCTGGCGGTCTCCTTCCAACCGGGTCCAGGCGCATAGGCGCAGCAGGAGCGGGTTCTCGCCGATGTAGGCCATCAGCCGGCGCAACTCGGCTCCGATCGAAAGCGGCCGATTGACCGCCTTGGCCGCCTCGGGAAAACGCTGGGCGTAGTTCTCCACCAGCCGGCGCTTCACCGCCTGGCAAAGGCCTTCCTTGCTGCCGAAATGATGGTGAATCAGCGGATGCGAAACGCCCGAGGCACAGGAGATGTCGCGGAGCGACGTTTTGGCAAACCCCTGCTCGGCGAACAACCGTTCGGCAGCGGCCAGCACTGCCTCGCGCGTGGCTTCGGGGTCGCGAACGCGTTGACCTTCACTGAGCATGGCCGCCTGCCTTTTGCTTAACAAACGTTCAATGTAATTGTATCCATTTATGGCCCCCGGTCGAGGGGATGGCAATAATCGCCAATAATCCAGCATTGCTGGAATCGGCGACCCCAGTAAAATACTTACCAGTTGGTAAACAACAGACCCCCCGGTAGAATCCGCATGCTCGCCCGGCATTTCCCAACGATCCAGGGGCTGCTGGCCCTGGCCGCCAGCTTCGGCCTGGCCGGCTGTGGTCAGAAGAACCAATACGTCGAGCCGCCGCCGCCCGAGGTAACGGTCGTCGAGCCGCGCCAGCAAAACGTGGCCCGGTACCTGGGGGCCACCGGCACCGTTCAGCCAATCGTGACCGTCGAGATTCGGGCCCGGGTCCGCGGTTTTCTCAAAGAGCGGCACTTCGAAGAAGGTTCACTGGTCGAAAAGGGGCAACTGCTGCTGGTGATCGACGAGGAGCCTTTTCAGGTCAAGCTCGACCAGGCCAAGGCCATGCGAGACGAGGCGCGGGCCGCGCTGCACAAGGCCGAGCGATCGCGCGCGGGTGAACTGGCCCAAGCCAAGCTCGCGCTCGACGAGGCCGCGCTCGAGCACGCCCTGAGCAACGAGGCCCGGCTGCGCAAGCTGATCGACGGCAACGTGGTCACCGAAGACGAGTTCGAGCGCGCCGAGTCGCTGCGCAAACAGGCCGAGGCCCAGGTCGAATCGTCGCGCGTGGCGCTTGGCCAGTCGCGATCGGATGTCGAGACGAATATCCTGGCGGCGCGGGCCTCGCTGGCCGCGGCTGAAACGGCGGTCCGCAACGCTGAAATCGAGCTCGAATATTGCCGGATGACCGCGCCGATCAGCGGCCGGATCAGCGAGGTGAATCACGACCTGGGCAACCTGGTGGGCGATGGCCAGGCTTCGCTCCTGGCCACGATCGTACAGCTCGACCCGGTGCATGTGTATCTCACCCTGAGCGAGAGCGACCTGCTCCAGTTCGAGGCCCGGCCCGGTGCCGCATCGGGCGCGGCGGCCCCGGTCGAGATGGGTCTCGCCGGCGAGGAGGGCTTCCCCCACCAGGGTACGATCGACTATCGCGACCCGGCCATCGACCCGGGCACCGGCACCATCCGCTTGCGGGGGCGGTTCGAAAACCCGCGGGGAACGATCATACCCGGCACCTTTGTCCGGCTCCGGCTGGCCATCGACGAGCAACTTGGCGCGCTGCTGGTGCCCGAGCGGGCGCTGGGAACCGACCAGTCGGGGCAATTCGTGTTGGTTGTGGGCGAGGGAGACGTGGTCGAGTACCGCAACGTCGAGGCCGGCTCAAGGCTGGGCGACCTGCGCGTGGTCGAAGGGGCGATTCATCCAGGCGACCGGGTGGTGGTCGAGGGGCTGCTCCGAGCCCGCCCCGGGTTGAAGGTGACGCCTCGCCTGGCGGTCGAGGGGACGGCGGCGGCCGGGCTGGGCGAACCGGCCCAAGTGCGCAGCGCCGAGCGAACTTCGACTGGAGCCGCTCGCTAGCCCGGGCAATCTCAGGGTCTTATGTTTTCCCGATTCTTCATCGAGCGGCCGATCTTCGCCAACGTCATCGCCATCGTGACGATGTTAGTGGGCATTGTTGCGCTGGTCGTGCTGCCGATCGAGCGCTATCCCCAGATCACCCCGCCCACGGTGATGGTGATGGCCTTCTACCCCGGGGCCGAGGCACAGACCCTGGCCGACACGGTCGCCGCGCCGATTGAGCAGGAGGTGAACGGGGTCGAAAACATGCTGTATATGTCGTCGACCTGTTCGAGCGACGGCACCTATAAGCTGACGGTCACCTTCGAGGTGGGCACCGACCTGGACGAGGCCCAGGTGCTGGTGCAAAACCGCCTGGCCGTGGCCATGCCCCGCTTGCCCGAAGAAGTGCAGCGCCAGGGCGTAACGGCCAAGAAACAATCGACCAACATCGTGCTGGCGGTGTCGCTATTCTCCGACGACAACCGCTACAGCGACTTGTACCTGGCCAACTACGCCACGCTGGCCATTAAGGACAAGCTGAGCCGGGTCGACGGCGTGGGCGACGTGAATGTGATCGGCACCGGCAACTACGGAATGCGGATCTGGCTCGATCCCGACAAGCTCAAGGCACGGAATCTGACCACCCAAGAGGTGTTGCTGGCCATTCGCGAGCAGAACACCCAGGTGGCCGCCGGCCAGGTCGGGTCGTACCCTGCACCGACCTCGCACGCGTTTCAGTTCAATGTGACCACGCGCGGACGGTTGGCCGACCCCGAACAGTTCGCCAACATCATTATCAAATCCGACGATAGCGGGATGCAGCCCCCCGCCGCGCCCAGCGGGGGCCGGCCCCGCGGGGGCGCCGCCCGTTTAACTCGGCTGAAAGACGTGGCCCGCGTTGAGCTGGGCTCGCAGGTTTACGACCAATGGTGCGAAATCAACGGCCGCCCCGCCGCCACGCTGGGGGTGTTTCAGTTGCCGGGGGCCAACGCCCTGCGGGTTTCCGAGGCGGTGCGCCAGGCGATGGACGAAATCGCCCCCACGCTGCCCGAGGGTATGAAGTACATCGTGCCCTTCGACACCACGATCTTCGTCAACGAGTCGATCTCCGAGGTCTACAAGACCCTGTTCGAAGCCGGCGTGCTGGTCTTGATCGTGATCGTGGTTTTTCTGCAAGACTGGCGGGCCGTGTTGATTCCGGCCACCACGGTGCCCGTAACCATCGTGGGGGCGTTTGCCGCGATGGCGGCGCTGGGGTTTTCGGTGAACATGCTCACGCTGTTTGGCCTGGTGCTGGCGATCGGCATCGTGGTCGACGACGCGATCGTGATCGTGGAAAACGCCGTGCACCACATCGATCGCGGCAAGCTGCCGCCGAAGCAAGCCACGATTCGGGCCATGTCGGAAGTGCTGGGGCCCATCATCGGCATTACGTTGGTGTTGTTGGCCGTGTTTCTGCCCACGGCGTTTCTGGGGGGCATTACCGGCCAGCTTTATCGGCAGTTTGCCCTGACCATCGCCGCCACGGCCCTGATCAGCGCCATCAACGCGGTAACCCTCAAACCGGCGCAGTGCGCCGTGTACCTGCGGCCAATGTCGGAAAAGAAGAACTTCTTCTACCGCGGGTTCAACCGGGCCTACGGCGCCTGCGAACGGGTTTATACTTCGCTGGTGCGGCGGCTCGTGCGCCGCACGGCCCCCATGATGCTGGTATTCGCCGCCCTGTGCGCGCTGGCCGGCTGGTGGTTTCTGAAGATTCCCACCGGCTTTCTGCCAACCGAGGACCAGGGCTTCTGCATCGTGGCCATGCAATTGCCCGATGCGGCTTCCCAGACGCGAACCCGGGCCGTGGTGGCTCAGGTTAACGAAATCCTCGACAAAACCCCGGGGGTGCGGGGCTGGTTCCTCTTAGGCGGCCAGTCGATCCTGGATCAGGCCATCGCCTCGAACGCGGCCGCCATGTACGTAACGTTCGACCATTGGGACCAACGCGTCGGCAACCCCGCCCTGACGCAGGAAGCGATTATTGGCTCCCTGCTCCAGCAGTTTCAGGGCGTTCGCGAGGCGATGATCTTCGCCTTTCCTCCGCCGGCCATTATGGGCCTGGGGGTGGCCGGTGGTTTCGAAATGCAATTGCAAGACCGCGGTGGCGCCGGCTTGGTCGAGCTGGAGCAAATGGTTCACGAAATGGTCGCCGCCGGCAACTCGCAGAGCGGCCTCCTGGGGCTGCGCAGCACCTTCCGCAGCGGCGTGCCGAGCGTTTACGCCGATGTCGATCGCGAGAAAGCCAAGAGCCTGGGCGTATCGCTCGATACGATCTTTTCCACCCTGCAAACCGCCCTGGGTTCCGCCTATGTCAACGATTTCAACAAGTTCGGCCGCACCTACCAGGTGCGCGTTCAGGCCGACCAGGCGTTTCGCATGGACCCGGAAGATATCGGCCGGCTCGAGGTGCGCGATCGACAGGGAAACATGATTCCCCTCAGCACGGTTTGCCAAATCGAACGCCGGCTGGGGCCGCAGGTCATTCCCAGGTTCAACCTGTACCCCTCCGCGTCGATCAGCGGCAGCGCCGCCCCCGGCTACAGCTCGGGCCAGGCCCTTCAGTTGCTTGAGCAAATGGCCGCCGCGAAGCTGCCGAAAACGATGGGCTTTGAGTGGAGCGGTATGTCGTTTCAAGAGAAGCGGGTGGGCAGCCAGGCGCTGGTGGTGTTTGCCTTGGCGGTGATGATGGTGTACCTGGTGCTGGCCGCCCAGTACGAAAGTTGGACCCTGCCCGCGGCGGTGATTCTGGTGGTGCCGCTGGCCCTGTTGGGAACCGTGGCGGCAGTGTCCGCGCGGGGCATGGACAACAACATCTACACCCAGGTGGGCATCGTGCTGATCATCGCCTTGGCCAGCAAGAACGCGATCTTGATCGTGGAGTTTGCCCGCGAGCTGCGACAGCAAGGCCTGGAGGTGCTCGAGGCCGCGGTCGAGGCTTCGCGCTTGCGGTTCCGGCCGATCCTAATGACCTCGTTCGCGTTTATCTTTGGCATCCTGCCGCTGGTCGGGGCCACGGGGGCGGGGGCCGCCGCCCGCCGCTCGCTGGGTACCGCCGTGTTTGGCGGCATGATCGCGGCCACGCTCTTGGCGGTCTTCTTTGTGCCCGTGTTTTACGTGGTGATGCAGCGGGCCAGCGACTGGTGGGCCCGGCCGAAGTTCCGCCGAAGGGATGCAATCGAGCCCGCCCGATCGGCAATGGCCGCTGACTCGGTCGAGGCCGAAGTCGCCGTTTCGCACTAGAAAGTCGGTCGCGCGCGCTGCCGCCGGCCAGCACCGCGCGAAGGCCGACACCAGCAACCGCTAAAGTCGACCTAACCCCTTACGCGGTAAGCAATGCCGGAGGTGGGACTTGAACCCACACGTTCTTGCGAACACTGGATTTTGAATCCAGCGCGTCTGCCATTCCGCCACTCCGGCGCGCGAGGTAAACCGCACAGCTCCCCAGCATGGCACTACTGGTGGCGGAGCATTTTACCGGCGACCCCCGGCTACTCCAAGCCCCGGCTACTCCAAGCCGGCGGTACGCCACCAGCTTCGCCAGTACGCCTGTCGATTCGGTTTTGGTACCATCGCCAGCCGAGGGCCGAGTACCGCCTGGGACCTGCTCGAAGTACATTGAGGCCCGCCGATTGCCCTTGGCCCAAGCTGGCCGTTTTGGGCGGCCGGCTCCCCGGCCTCGAGGCCCGGCGAACCAGGGGGTCGAGCGTCGCGCAGTTGGTAAACTCCATGAATCTCAACAACCTGGCCTGGCACCTGGCCGACCAGCTCGAAACCGAAGCCGCGTCGCTCCGGCTGGCCATCGAACGGAGCCCTTCGGGCACCCGGCTCATCGATTTTGGCATTCGCGCGCAGGGGGGCTTAGAGGCCGGCAAACGGCTGGCCGAGTTGACTCTTTCAGGCTTGGGCCGGGTAGACCTGGTTCCTGCCTCGATCGATCTTTGGCGCGGCCCCGCCGTGCAAGTGGCTACCGACTGGCCGCTGGCAGCCTGCATGGCCTCGCAGTATGCCGGTTGGCAAATTCAAAGCGGCAAGTTCTTTGCCATGGGTTCGGGCCCCATGCGGGCCGCGGCCGCAAAGGAGCCGTTGTTCGCCCGGATCGGCCATACAGAATCGGCCGAGGTGGCGGTCGGGGTGTTGGAGTCTCGCCGAACGCCCCCCGACGAAGTTTGTCAGCAGATCGCCCAGGACGCGGGTGTGGCGCCCGAACGGCTGACCTTGGCCCTGGCCCCGACGGCTAGCCAGGCAGGGGGCGTTCAGGTCGTGGCCCGGAGCGTCGAAACCGCCATGCACAAGCTGGACGAGTTGGGCTTCGACGTCGGCAGGGTCGTGTCGGGCTATGGCTTGGCGCCGCTTCCACCGGTAGCCGGCGACGACCTAACGGCGATCGGCCGCACGAACGACGCCATTCTCTACGGCGGCGAGGTGACGCTCTGGGTACAGGCCAGCAGCGCCGAGCTGGAAGCGGTGGGGCCGAGCGTACCCAGTTCCAGCTCGGACGATTTCGGGGCCCCTTTTGCCGAAATCTTTGCCCGCTACGACCACGACTTCTACCGGATCGATCCGCGGCTGTTCAGCCCGGCGGTCATTCACCTGGTGAGCCTGGTCGATGGGCGGAGGCAGTCGTTCGGCTTGTTGGCGCCCGAGGTAATTCAGCGCAGTTTTGTGAATTAGCCCGGGAGCGCGATTCCTTATGCGGATGGGCGTTCTTGGTCCCACATCGAGTTGGTACCTGGCCGATCTGCGACGGGCCGCGGCTGGCGAGCACGAAATTGTAGCGATTGACTACTTTGCGCTCGAGTCGCTGGTCGATGGCCCACCGGGCACCCGCCGCGCCGGCCAGACGAGGCTGGAAGACTGCGACGCCTTGTTGGTGCGGAGCATGCCGCCGGGCAGCCTGGAGCAAGTCGTGCTGCGCATGGACCTGCTGGCGCTGGCCGAATCGGCGGGAACCGTGGTGCTCAATCCGCCCCGGGCTGTCGAAACGGCGGTCGACAAGTTTCTGACGACCGGCCGTTTGGCCCAAGCGGGTCTGCCCGTACCCGCCACCTGGGTCGGCCAAACCCCCGAGGGGGCCATGGCCGCGTTCGAGCATCTGGGGGGCGACGTGGTCGTTAAACCGCTGTTCGGTTCCGAGGGCCGTGGCCTGGTGCGCGTCAGCGACGAGGACCTGGCCTGGCGCGCTTTTCACCTTTTGGCTCGCCAACAGGCCGTGATTTACCTGCAACAGTTCATTCCTCATGAAGGCTGGGATCTGCGCGTGCTCCTGATCGGCGCGAAAGCGTGGTCGATTCGCCGCGAAGCAAAGGGCGACTGGCGAACCAATCTGAGCCGGGGGGCCAGGGCCGTGGCCTGCGAAATCGAAGGCGAACCCCTCGAACTGGCCCGGCGGGCCGCGCAGCTCACGGAGGCGCCGCTCGCCGGAGTTGATTTGCTCCTCGACCGGGCGGGGAGATGGCTGGTGCTGGAAGTAAATGCCGTGCCCGGCTGGAAAGGGCTGGCAAAGGCCACGGGCACCGATATCGCCGCGGAAGTGTTGGATTTCGTTGCCCGACGAACCGCCGAGCCAAGCGGCCGTTAAAGCTCTCGGGTGTACTCCGGCGCGTCGCCGACGAGCCAAAGGCTGCCTGAGTAGGCTCGTCGTAAGCTGCCCGTGGGCCTCGCGGAACTGTGTGGCGAACCGTGCGCTTGTTAGCTCGGGAAATGCAGTAAACTGAGCTACTCACTCGGGCCGAACTTGATCCCACGGAGGTCACCGGTGCAGGCAAACCCAAAGGGTAGCGGCGAACCACCCTTCGATCCGCTGGTCGAGGCGGAGCCGGTCGATGTTACGCCGCCTCTCCCCAGTGGAATTCGCTGCTGGCACGTGCAACATGTGACCTCGTTCGACTACGCTCAGCCGGTCGAACGGAGCCACAACCTGGTTCGCATGCGCCCGATTCAAGACTCCGTGCAGCGAGTGAGATGGCACCGCGTTCGCACCAGTCCAGAAGTGGCCTATCGCGAATTCGAAGAAGTGTTCGGCAACCGCGCGGGCCGGTTCGAGATTAACGAGCCGCACCAGTCGCTTACGATTCAAGCCGAGACCGTGGTCGAAGTAGCGGTGAACGATCCGTTCCTGGTGTTTCCCACCGATTACCGGCGGCGCATTCCGCTGGCCTGGATGCCTTGGGAACGGCGCTTCCTCGAGCCTTTTCTCGAACCCCCCGAACTTCCCGAAGTTCAGCTCCGCGAGCTGTACGCCTTCGCGGAAACCTTTGCCCGAGGCAACGAGCTGGACCTGACCGAAACGCTGTTCGCGATGAACCTGGGGATCTTCAACGAATTCGAATACTCGCCGGGGGCTACGCATATCGATAGCACCCCGTACGAGGTTTACCGAGCCCGGCGGGGCGTTTGCCAGGATTTCGCCAACTTGTTTATTTGCCTGGCCCGGCTGCTCGATATCCCGGCTCGCTACGTTTGCGGATATGTACACACCCACGGCGACAGCAAAGCCCGCACGGCCCCGGCGGCCACCCACGCTTGGGCCGAAATCTACCTGCCCGAAATCGGTTGGAAAGGGTTCGACCCCACCAACGGCAACTTGCCGGTCGCCGAGCATATTCGCGTGGCGACGGGGCGACATTATCGCGATGTCGCGCCCACCTCGGGCTGGCTCACGCCGGCGGTTCAACAGTCGATGACGGTGGCCGTTTCCGTACGGGAACAACAGCGAGCCTCGCCGCCGGAGGCGCCAGCTCGGCCCGACTCCCTTTCGCACCCTACCCGGCCGTCGCAGGGTACGCCGCACGATCAAACCTCTCACTCGGCCCGGTAGCCCCTGGGCGGCCAACCCCGCCAGCCATGCAACAGGGGGGCCGATTTCCGGCCACCCGGGAAACTCTTCCAGCACCAAAGGCCGGCCAGACGGCTCGCGGTATCTCACTCGCCTCCAGGCCGAGGCGTACCCTGGCCCGGTACTCAGGCGGTTACTCGGCCGAGGCGGCCAGCGAGGTTTCGTCGGCCAGGGCCCGCAACTTCTTCAGCGCCCGCGATTCAAGCTGGCGCACGCGCTCTTTGCTGATTCCCATGACCTGGCCCAAAGCCGCCAGGGTATGTGGCTCGCCTTGTTCGTCGAGTCCGAACCGGGCGGCGACCACGGTCCGCTCCCTCGGGTCAAGCCGGGCGAGCACCTGGCTGACCGCGCTGCGCAACCGGATCAGGCGTTGCTCGGGGTGCGGATCGCCGTCGCTTGAATCGGCGGCCAGTTCCAGAATCTGTTCGTCGCCGGTTGCGCACCGCTGGCGCTCGAATCTTCGCTTGGCGATCGAACGGCTGTAGTTCTTGCGAATGGCCCAGGTGGCGTAAGTACTGAAGCGAAAACCGCGGCTAACGTCGAATTTCTCCACCGCGCGCATCAGCGACAAGTTGCCGTCGCTGACCAGGTCGACGAACGAGTTGGCGTCGTCGACATAGCCCTTGGCCACCGACACCACCAAGCGCAGGTTGGCCGAAATGATCTGGTTACGCACCAGGTTGGCCTGGGCCAGAAGCCGCTCGACCTCGAGCACCACCTTGGCCGACGGACGTACGGGCTTAAGCGTTTGCCGCAACTGGTCCGCCCGAAACTTTAAGTAGTTCATCTGGCGAAACAGGTGGGCTTCCTGGGCCGGAGTGAGCAACTCGGTCTCGTAAAGGCTGGCCACGTAGGGTGAGGCCGCGCGACGAACGTCGCTCAGGTCGAAGCTGGCACGCTTCGATCGACCCGCGGGGGGAGGCGCCAGCAGCTCGGCCTTCGCCGCGGGGTCGGTAAACCAGGGGTGAGCCATGAACTCGATCTCGCAGGCCATTAGATGGCGTGCCCGGGCCCGGAGGTCGGCTGCCGCGCCCACGGGCGCCGCAGTTGCCCGCCCCTCGAGGGAGTGGGCACTGGGCTTCGACTTCGACCGAGCCCTGCGCGGCAATTGCTTCGAATGCGGCCTGCGATTCTCGAGTGCGGTGGCGCTCATTGGACAACTCCTTTACGCGACGGCCGTTGGCTCGACAGAGCCGGCGGACACAAATCGTTCAAATCGTTCTCATTTATAGAAATCGACCGCAAAAATGTCAATCACCTATTCGTTCATATCGTTCACACCAGTGAGTCCGCTTCTGGCGTAAATCGGACAGGATTCTCGCAACAATAGCCACAAAGGCCATATTTCCGCATGGCCGTTGGCAGGAATCGAGGATATAATCGATCAGAACGTTCACTACCCAGGATCGCGATCCCATGCGTGAGAGCCTTTCCCCCAAGCAAGTTGCCCGGGCAATCGGCGTGAGCGAATCGTCGCTCAAACGCTGGTGCGACAAGGGGTTACTGCACCCAATCCGAACGGCGGGGGGTCATCGACGGCTGCCGCTGGCCGAGGTGATTGAGTTTCTTCGCCTCTCCGGCCAGGAGTTGGCCCGGCCCGAGCTGCTCGGCCTGCCATCGCTCGCCCCTGGCGGCGTGCCCGATTGGCCGCAGGCCCAAGCCGACTTCCGCGAGGCGATTTGCCGGGGCGACGAAGCGACTTGCCGCCGGATTGTTTTCGAGTTGTACCTGGCGGGTCACGGCGTGGTGGAGCTGGGCGATCGGCTCGTCGCCGCAACGTTTCAGGAGGTGGGCAGTCGCTGGGAGCACGGCTCGCTGCAGGTTTTCGCCGAACGGCGCGCGGTGGAGATCGCCGTGCGGCTGTTGGTGGAACTACGCGCCGCGCTGGGCCCACCCAAACCGACCGCGCCCCTGGCCATCGGCGCCTCGCCCGAGGGAGACCCCTACCGGCTGGCAACCACGCTGGTCGAGCTTTCGCTGCGCGAAGCGGGTTGGCAAGCCGAATCGTACGGGGCCGGCATACCGCTCGAATCTCTGGCGAGCGCCGTGCGGACTTCGCGACCTCGACTGGTCTGGCTCAGCGTGTCTTACCTGCCCGACGAACGACATTTCCGCAGTGAGTATGCCCGGCTATTTGAAACCGCGCAATCCCATGGCGCGGCCTTGGCCGTGGGGGGGCAAGCGCTGACCGGCGCGCTGCGCCGGCAATTGCGCTACTCGGCATACTGCGAAAACCTGCAACAGCTGGCCGACTTCGCCCATTCGATCTGGCACCGGCCTCAGCCGGCGCTGCAAGCCGGCTGATCGATCGCGGCCCGCGCAACGAGGACCGCGGCGTCGACCATTGCCGTTTCAAAATCGAATCGATCGCCCGCGCGATCGGCCCGACGCCGAAACCGCACCGCTGGCCGGCCACCGCGGCAACACCGGTCAAGGCGAAGCCGATCGTTCTTGGCCAGCCGCGTCACAGGCAAAGCAGATAAGCCACGAGGTCCGATTTTTCCTGGGCCGTCAGATCCAGTTCCAGTACCAGGTTGAAGAATTCGACCGTGTCTTCCAACGTCGGACAGCGGCCGTCGTGCAAGTAGGGGGGCGAATCCTTGATCCCCCGCAGCGGGAAGGTTTTGATTGGCCCTTCGGGGCGGCCGACGTAAAACCGCTCGACCTGCAGGTCATGCATGTAATCGTCGACGAATGCCGGCCCCGCGTGGCAATCGATGCAGCCGGCCTTGCCGTGGAATAGCGCTTCACCCCGCAGTTCCGCCTCGGTGCTGCGCTCGGCGATCAGCTTCATCCGCGGGCCTAGCTTGGGGGCGGGCGGGTAGTCGAGAATCGCATTGAAATCGCCCATGCGATTGGTGATCTGGCGCTGGGCACCGCGGGGGCCAATGGCCTGCATCAACCCTGGATCGCCGTCGAAGTACTCTTCCACCTCGGCAAAATGGTCCATGCTGCGGATCGATCGCTTCGAGGCAAGCTGCATCAGATTGTAGTTGCCGCGCATGGTCGGCGTGTCGACGCGGAGCCGAGCCTGGTTCGGCCGGCTATCGGGAGCCAACTCAATGGCCCCGTTGGTGTGGCCGTTCACGTGGCAGGAAAAACACGATACGCCGGCGCTGGGTTCCATCGTCACCCGGTGATCCGTGTGATTAAACCAGGTGGTCGGCGAGGGGCGCAACAGCTCTTTCAGGCCTTCCATCTGCTCGGGCGTGAGCAAGCCGTCAAAGATCTCATGGAAATTGCCGAAGGTTACTTCCCGGCCCCCCGTCACGTCGCCTAGCTCCTTATGCGTGGTCAGGAACATCGGCGGGGGAAACTCGGGCAGGTACTCGTCGGGAATATCGAAGTCGACGTCGATCCGCTCGTGCTCGGGGTGGTAGGTCAACCATTGCTGCGGAAAAAGCATGTGAGCCGTTGTCTGCAAGGGGTGGGCCAGCGGCTTATAAGGGAACCAATCGCGGCCCTTGATCTCCTCGGGCGAGAGCGCGGCGAGCTTCTCATACGATTCGACGCCGGCGGGAAGGTTCGCGACGGGGCCCTTCATGATCGGTTTCCCGCCCGACATGGTTGCGTCGGTCCGAGGAATCTTCTCGAAGTGGTACCGACGGGCCATGTAGTCGCGCACGTCGTTCATCAGCTTCGGTTTTTGCTCGCGGTGCATCGCGACCCACTGGTCCCACGACATCCCCAGTTCGACCGATCCCCAAGAACAAACGCCGGGCCCCGCGTACAGCCAGAGATCGAACGGCGTGCGAATCCCGGGGCCGCCGGGCGGGTAGGGCTTTAGTCGCGATGCATGGTGTTCGCCCAAGCCGTAATCGCTCGCCGGCCGGGGCGAAACCGCGCCCGGGCTTTGTTTGAGGTACCGGGAATCGTCGGCGATCGCCGAGGGCGACGGGGCGGCCGCCGCGGGCGCCGCAGCCAGGTCGCCGACCGGCGGTTCGGCGGCGTTGCCGCTCCAGTCGTTGGCCGCCAGGTAGCCCAACACCAGTCCGACCAGCACGAAGCCTGCGCTGGGGAAAGTCCGCGGTAGTCTCCGAGCCATGCGATACGCCTCCTAGAAAGTGACGGCGCCGCGCGCCTGCACGAATGACCGGGGCGCGCAAAAAAAGAGCCCCAGGTCGCAAAAACTCGCGCCCGGGGGCCGCCATGACCCACCACGGGCCAAGCATCACCTTCGCGATGAGCTGGCCTGTAATTCTCAACCCTATTTCGCTATTGCGCCTTTGTCAACCGCGAGCGCGACGCCCGCGCCAGGCGCGCCGAATCGCACACCCGCAGCCCACCAGCCCCCATACGGCCAATACCGCCATCGACGGTTCGGGAACGCGGAACACGTTGCTCTGCAGGTTCACCAGGTCGGTATTGCGCCGAATGACATCGGCCAAAGTGGTGTTCAGCAGCTCGTCGACCTGCTCGGCGGTGAAAAGTCCGCTGTTGGTGAAAAAGAACCGGTCGCCGTCCCGCGAGCGGGTGAACTGGTCGCTCAAGGCGGCGATGATCAGCGGTCCTAGCGAGGTGCCGTCGAGGTGGTCTTCGCTGAGCGCGCCGATCCAAGGATCGATATTGTCGACCGACCCGTACAGCGACTCGAGCGCTGCCCGGATCGCCGAATCGGATGAAATCTCGGCAAAACTGGTCACCCGTGGCAATCCATAGGCTTCGCGCAGGGTGTTGTAATCGGCCAGGCCATGGTCGCGGCCCCGCTGGATGTTGAGCGAGGCTAGATCGAAACCCTGGCCAGACAGGGGCTCGCCAAACAGAAAATTCCGCACGTCGTCGACCACATGAACGTCGACCTCTTGCTGCCGGGTGCTGGCTAGCCCCTTGAGCAGATACTCCAGCTCGTCGCCCGAGGCAATGTTGTTGGGAACAAAGAAGCTGTCACGGAGCGATAACGGGCCCCCGGGAGCGGAGGTGCCATCGTCGTCGATTCGGGCCAGCGTCGGCGAGAGCATGGTGTGCCCCACCCGGAAGAACGCGGTGGAAAACTCGGTCGAAATGCTCGGATCGACCAGCGGGCTGTAGCTGCCGATGGCCGAGGGGGCATAGCTTCCCATCAGCGCCGGCAGAAACTCGTTGTAGGTAATCGACTGTATCTCGGCCCCCACGTACTGGCGGGCCGTTTGATAGAGCAGCTCGTCGTCCCAGTCGGGGTGTGCCGCGGCCAACTGGTCGGCCACCCGGTTGTGCTCGCGCAGAAACAACGTATGCACGGCGGTCAGGCCGATTTGTTCGTTGGCCCGCACGTCGCCGGCCACGAAGAATTGCGAGGCCATGGGCGAGCCGCCCGTGCCGTTGGGCAGCCCCATGCTGTTGAAGGGCAAGAGGTCGTCGCCGCTGGTCAGCATCCGGCCCCCCACGTGGGCCCGCAGGGCATCAGCTCGAACGGAGTCCGATCCGTATACGTTGGAACCATCGATGTACGAGGTGATCGAATTGATCTGTTCGCGCGGATTACCGACCTCGGTTCCCGTGCTCGGATCATAGTTCGATCGCTGGAACTGCATCGTCTTGTTGCCCGATCCCATCGGGTCGAAGACGGGGTCGCCCATGGGAATCGACATGTCCATCCCCTCGCTCGGAGACATGATGTCGGTCAAATCCAGATCGTGATCGAGGAACTGCCCCCACTGGAACACCCAGGAGCTGAGATTCGCGCCGCTGGGAATCGAGCTCGACTGGGCTACGACCTGGTTGCTGATCTCACGGGGGTTGGGACGCGACTCGCCCGAGGGAGATGCCATTCCGTCGGCGTACTCGGGCGGACAAATCCTCAGCAACAGGGTATGAGCGCTCCCCAGGTCGGAGTTGATGGGGTTGTTCGCCGTGCCATCGATGGTGCGAAACTCGGCCCGCGCGGTTGTCAGCGAAACGCAAAGGGCACCGCAACCGATCAACCAAGCTGCCGCCCAAGTCTTGTTACTCATAGGATGTGTTCCGTGATGGCGCAGAGGCCCATCCGTTCGCAGAGACCCGGTCCCGAATCGAACTACCAAAGCCCGCTCCCAAGACGCGTTCCATCGCGCCGTGGCGATCGTCTGGGAACCGCGGGCCGAAAGCCTCCAGCCGCCGCCCCCCCGACAGGCGACCTCGGCCGCGCGTCCTGCGTCAATCGAGTGGGTCTTGGAAATCTCCCCCCCCTATTTTCAAGCAGAAACAACGCAGTCGACCGTGTCAAACAAGAATTGCTCGTTTGCAGGCGCCAGGGCCCGTCGGGCGCTGAGAAAGCGTATGCCAAGCGACGCTCGGGGCCTAATTTTCTTACGACATCGTAAGCCAACTGATGCAGGCCGCCACTGCGCACGGACCGCACACCCCCTGGCCCTCGAAGCATTCTCGTTCCGAAGTTCTGGAGACCGGAACCTTGTGCAGCGACCGATTCTGGAGCCTCGCTTGCGCCACGGCCCCCGCTGGCATCGGGCGTCCGACCGGCCCATGCTGGATGGTTCGCCCCGGCCCAGCTCCGCGGCATGGCGTAGCGTAACGAGCTTGGCACTTCGGGCGGTTCCTAGCGGTCGGCTACGATGGTGTCGGCGAACCAAGAGAGACCGCCTTTGCCTCGAGGGAGAGACAGATCGTGACCGATTGGCTCTTGGAACTTCCTAACTGGACCATCGTCATCGGCCTGTTAGGTTTGGCGTTCGCGTCGAACGAACTGGGCTTTCGCGTCGGGCGTATGCATCGAGGCGAGTCCGAGCCCTCGCAGAAAGTGTCTAGCGCCATCAAGGGCGCCATCTACGGATTGGTCGCCTTGCTGCTTGGTTTCTCGTTCTCGATCACGCTGAGCCGCCATGAACTGCGCAAGCAGGTCGTGCTCGACGAAGCCAACGCCTTGGGCACCTGTTACTTGCGGGCCGGCATTCTCGGCCCGGACGCGGCCGCAGGCATTCAGCAGGTTTTGCGCGAATTCCTGGTGGTTCGCCTGGCCTGTGTCGCTCCCGGTTTTCCGCGATCGAAGACTCATGAAGCCGCGCTGGAAATGGATCGACTGATGAGCCGTCTCTGGCAAGTCGTGGAAGCCGAGGCCCGCCAACAGCCACAGCTAGCGCTCGTCAGCCAGATTGTGCCCGCGGCGAACGAGGTAATCGATTTAGACACCACGCGGGCTTGGGCCTCGAACAACCATTTGCCGGGGCCGGTGTTCTTGCTGCTCGCGGCCTGCCTGGTGGTCTCCAGCTTGTTGATTGGCCATTCGTCGGGGCAGGCCGATCATCGCCACGTGGGCCTGTGGCTGGCGCTTAACTTGCTGTTGCTGATGGTGTTGTTCGTGGTGCTCGATTTCGACCGTCCGCGACGGGGCCTGATTCGCGTGGACCACGCCCCGCTTCTAGAATTGCAGGCCAGCTTCGAGCCGACCGATTCCCAAGCGTAAACAGCAGCCCGGCCGGGGCTAAACTTCGGAAACGCCCCTTGGACGTGGGGCCGCTTCCATCGGCCGCTGGCACCGACCGGCACCGCGGCGTGGCTCGGCAACCTCGGGAGATCGCCTTCAGTGAGCAGCCAACCTTCTACCGGGCGGGCGCCCGACGACACGGTCGACCAGCGCGAGCGCAGCGGCCGAAACTGCCAGCCGCTCGATCCGCGGGTCGAGCTAGCCGCCGAGCGAACACTGCTGGCCTGGGTTCGCACCACGCTGGCCATTATGGGGCTGGGGTTCGTGCTGGCCCGTTTTGGCGGCATCGCCGTGGCCGGCGAGCGGTCGGTTTTATCGGTTCGGATGGCTACCTGGCTGGGGAGCCTGCTGGTGACAGCCGGCGCGCTGGCGGCGGTAGCGGCCGTGGTCGACTACCAGCGATTGATGGGGCAGCTTCGCTCGGGCGAACTTCTTCCTCCGCGCCAAGGCCGCTTGACCGTCGTGGTGGCCCTGGGCGTGGCCGCGCTTGGCGGAATCACCGCGGCCGTGCTCCTGCTCAACGCATAGCCCGCGCCAGGCGCCTCTCGGGGCCCCCTAGTAGCGCAGCCCGATGCCGGTGTTGCAGAAGAATCGCACCGAGTCATCGCTCATGCCGAACCCCACTCGGGTACCCAGTTCCAGATTGGGTCGAATCAGCACGTGCGGACCGAAACTAATATAGTGCTGGTCGAAGTTGCGCCGTTTGCCGTTGGAGCAGGAAGCGAAATACTCGATGTGTGCGTTCCAGCGGTCGCCCAAAGGCACCTTGAGCACGGTGGATGGGGACCAGGCCGAGAAATTGTCTCCCTCCAGCCGGGCCGTACCGTAGCGCACGGCGTTGTCCCACAACCAGCCGTTGGGAAGCCGCCATCCCCAAACCCCGCCCAGGCTTACGTGCGAGCTCATCTCCACACCCTGCGTGGGGGCGTACCCTTGAACGATGATCGAACTCTGCGGAACGAAACCGCGCTGATTGCTGGTCAGGTACTTGAAACCGTAGAGAAACCGGGCCTCGTCCTCGCCGGTATCTTCCTCGTCGAAGAATTCACCGCTAGAGACATCGCCGCCGTTGCCGGTTTCGAAGTTCCACCCCAGGCGAGCCTCCCAACGGCGCCCCAGCCCGTAACGTATCAGCAGTTCGGGATAGCTATGTCCCTCGGCTCCGCTCCGGGCGTCGAGAAACGAGTACGACGATTCGACGACCATGCGTCGCGGGTCGACGGTCGAAGTGGCCGGCGTGAACGAATCGCGGTCGGTCTCGATCTCTTCTTCCAGAAACGGGTCGTCGACTTCCTCCTGTGCCCGGGCCGTGGGCGCCGCGAAACCGCTGAACAACACCAGCCCAAGCGCAAGCACGGCCAACCGCCGGGCCAGGCCGTTGCTTGCGGTGCGGCTTTGCCAATACGCTCGGCGTCTCATCATGCCCTCGGGCAGTGCGAGTCGGGCGGGGCCCCGGCGCGGCGCCGGGCCTTCTCCGGGAACCGTGTGTCGCGACCAGCCAGCCGCCGAGCCGCTTTGAGCCCCTGCCGGGCCAGCACTTCACGGCAACCCACCCGCTTTGGGATTCGACCGATTCGTCCCGCTGGGTCGATTGCTTTCCCGACAATCGCCAAAGCTTGCCCAATTAGCAGGGTCTGGTCCCGGCCGCCCCCGGGCCGGCGTGTCTAACGGGCTCGACGAAATCGCAGCCGGCCGCGTTCTTCAACTCATTGGCAACCTGCCTGAAAGCTCTGCGTAATCGACGCTGATCGAGCGTCCCGGTTTGACTTAGCCCGTGCCGCGGGTTGCAATAAAGAAGTTGCCCAGTCAGCCCGCTGAGTGGGAATGCGAACCGTGCTGCGGCAGGGACCGCTAGGCCCATCGAGACAGGCATGGCACCACGACATCGGCGCCGTCGTTCTCAGGGCGACCTGGAACGCGAGTTCTCGCCCTACACGCGCCCCAAGAGCCACCACCGCGAAACCTGGCTCATGCGTCAGGCCAGGTCGTGGTCGGAACGCCTAAGCTACCTAATCGCCGCGTTCTGGCGACGCCTGATTCGCTGGGGCTGGTCGCTCGATCGCCGTTGGCTCGGGCACCATCAACCCGGAAGCTCTTCCTCAAACTCGTCGCGGCGCCGCCACCGGCGATCGCGCCGCGGTGAAGGCAGCGGCTCGGAGCGCCGCCTGAGCACCGAGCGCCGCCGCTCTGAGCACGACCGCTCCGAGTACGGCCGCTCCGAACACAGCCGCTCTGAACACCGCCCCTCTGAGCCGGCGGCTCCGCTTCCGCCAAACCAACCTTCTCAGCAGTTTGCCGCAGACCAACCGGGCTCCGAGTCACCTTTCCAGGCGGCGCAAGATTCGGCAAGCGGTTTCCTTACACCACGCGCGGCAAAACAGGGCTCGCACAGCCGTTCCCAGCGACACAAACAGCGTTCCGGCGCGCGTCGTTCCTCGGCGCGGACGCGGTCGGCGCGAACTTCGTCGCGTCGCCCCTCAAGCCGGTATTGGCTCGGGTGGGCAGCCGCCGGGTTGTGTCTGGCGAGCCTGGCCCTGGGCCTTTTCTATGGGCGCCAGGTACAGCGTGAGCGATTAGCCCAATCGCTCCAGAAACAGATCGCCCAGTGCGCCGATGCGGCCAATTGGGGCCAGGCTGCCCGGCTGGGCAACCAGTACCTGGAGATTCGACCCGACGATAACGCGGCCCGCCTGGCGATGGCCCGGCATTTCGGCCTGGCCGCCCGAACCGACGCCGAGCGGCGCGAGGCGGTGGACCTGTACGAACGGACGCTGCGCATGGTGGGCGACGATGGCGAAGTGCGAGGGCAATTGGCCGAAACACTGCTGGCCCTGGGGCGCGACACGGAAGCCCAGCAACAGGCCGAGCGGCTGGTGAAGACCCATCCCAAACACCCGCTTGCTTGGCGCGTTCTCGCCGAAACGGCGTTTCGTCAGGCCAGGGCGGCGGAAACAGCAAACTATGCCCGGCCCATCGAGCTGGGTTTACAGGCGCTGGAGTACGACCCAACGAATATCGAACTGGCCGAAAGCGTGGCTCGTGCCTGCCGCGATTCTCTGCCCCATTCGTCGGCCGGCGAGCGCCAACTTCGCGCCGACGAAGTGCTGCAAAAGCTGGTCAGCGCCAATCCGCAAGTGGCGCGGGCCTGGCTGGCACGGTACCGATACCGTCGCCAATACCAGCTGGCCGACGCCGACGTGGATCTCGACCGGGCACTGCAGCTTGCCCCGCAGGATGTCGCGGTGTTGCTGGCCGCTGGCGAAAGGGCCAGGGACCGAGGACAAACCGAGCAAGCGCGCCGCTACCTGGTGCGAGCCCGCGAACTGGGCCCAAGCGAACCCGGCCCACTCTTGGCGCTGGGCGACGCCGAGCGGGCAGCCGGGCAACTCGAGGCCGCGCTGACCACCTGGCAACAAATTCCCGCCGAGAGCGACGAGCTTTCGGTTTGGCAATCGCTCACGCGCCAATGCGAAGTGGCGCAGGCGCTGGGAAGAGCCGAATTGGCGCAGCAGCTTCTCGGGCAGTTGGGAGCCCACGTCGAGCGCCACGCGAAACAACTCACCACGCGAGAGCTAAAGACGCGCGGAGCGCGTATCGACGAGTTGGAACGGCAAGTCGAGGCCGCCCAACTTTCCGCGCAGGGCACCAAGGCGGACGAGCCTACCGAGGCCGTTCGCCCGGAAGCCCCCTAACTGGCCCGCGGGAATTGCCTTGGTGGACCAGGGAAACCTCGCATCCGCGGGAGGCACCCTGGCCAAGTCTGGAACCAGGCCCCGACACTGCTGAGATTGCGCGCCACGGAATCGCCCAAGGGCACGTCGAACCACGGCCACGGCGCGGGTTCGACCAGAAAAAAAAGGGGGGGACTCGAAGCCAGGCTTCGACCCCCCCATCGGGTTGCTTTCACTCGGTGCCAGCCGGCGTATTCGGTGGCCAACTCCTATTCGCCTCGACGGCGCACCAACCAGCCCAACGCCCCGCCACAGATCGCGAGTACCCAGGCGCTGGGCTCCGGCACTGGAACCGAGTAGTACGACACGCCGCCCGAACTGGTGGCGATCTGCACCCCCGGAACCCCGTTGCGGCTGTTGAACAGCGTTCGGGCCGGGACCCAAGACGCATCGAAGGGGCTCTGGGCTTCGTACAATACGTTGACCTTGAATCCGCCGCTGGTGATCGCCACGCCCGCTCCGAAGATATGGGTCAGTTCGGGGATGGTCGTCGGATCGAGCAGGGCCAAGGGGGCGTCGGCCAGGTCGGTCGCGGTCAGCGTGAACCGGGTATCCACCGGCGACGCGGTTTCCCCCATATCGCCGAAGTAGGGCCACAGCGTGGCGCCGGTCCAGCGGGCCTGGTTCGATCCAAGTCCCACGCTGGCACCGATCCCCGCGAAGCTCATCATTTCGCCGGGGTCGCCAAAGAAGTTGTTCCGGCCCGGATAGTTCCGGTCCATTTCCAGATTGATGCCGAAGTCGGTATCAAACCCCCAGAACGCGGTTTCAATGACGGTGAAATCATAGTTGTCGAAGGTGAACGTGGCTCCACCGATCGACCCTGAATCGCCCGACGCGGCGAACGAGGGTGGACCAGGCACATCGCCGAATGGCACGGGCCCGATCACCGTTCCGGCGATCGCCGAGTGGCCAACGGCCAAGGTGACGACAGTCGCAAACATGGCGAAAGACGATCTGAGCAGCATGGTGCACGAACTGAACATGACGCGATTCCTCTGGGGACTTCACTTGGTGTGGATTCAGACCGATGCGATTCCGCAAACCACTAGCTCGAGTCGGTAATGGAACGGTCGTTCGCGGCGTCCCCCGCAACGCGCGGCGGTTGCCGCGACAGGCTGGCGCTGCTCCGCGCCGCGCAAGCAATTGCGTCGACTGATCGGGCAGCTCGACCCTAGCTGCCCAAAGCGCGGGGGGTCTTACAGAGTAGGAAGGCCCGAGTTACCTCAGGCGACTCGCAGCACGAGCGTTTCCCAATACCGGGCCGAAAGGCGAATCACGCCACTTTTAACGGGGGCGTTGTTCGAGGCAGTATATTTGGCGAAATGGCGGGTTCAACGGAAAACTGCCCAAGGACGCTGGTTAATTCTTGGTGAAGCGTGGCCGAACATTGCGCCACCGCCGATACAGTCCGCCGACCAACCCCAGGCCCGACCAGATCAAAAGGCTGGTTGGCTCCGGAACGACCGCCGCTTCCAGGTTGTAGGTGAAGGCGTCACCCAGCATGCCGACGCCCCCGGGGGCGTTCTGATCGGTCGAAATAGTGAGCTGAGCCAGTTTCGACCCGGGTGGGTAGGCCGCCGTGAAATTGATCGGAATGATTAGGGAATTGCCGGGGCTGATCGTCTGTGGAAAGGAAATACCCAGCGAGAACAGCGAGGCAAAGGGCCCCGATAGCGCGCCGCTCAGCAAGGTTAGATCGGCCAACACTCCGGTGTCGCTCGTCAGATTGCTGATCACCAGATTCCGGATCATTCCAGCGGGCGGTTCCAGGGCCGGCTGGAAGTAGATCGTGGCCAGGTCCAATCCCGGCGGGGTTCCTCCGGCAATGTACGGCGCTGTCGACGCCGTGTAGACCGGGCCCACCGCGTCGCCGCTCAGCATGGTCATTTGGCTGTCGGCGGAATTGTCGTTGGGCGAGGAGACCAACAGCCCGGCGTCGTTATTCCCATTGGAAAACGTCGAGGTAGCGGTCGCCGAGAAACTACCACGGCTGGTGGGAGTAAACGAGATCGACACGTTCTGCGTGGCACCGTCGCCCAGGCTGAACCCGGCCGACGACCCGCTGAAGTACCCCGAGGGGTTCGAGGTCAGCGATACCCCGGTGTTGTTCAAGTTCGTCAGCGAGGTCGGCAGCGTGCTCGCCAGGTTGCCGTTGCCAATATTCTGAATCGCCAGGTTTGCGCTGGCCGTCTGGCCTGCTCGGACCGTACCCAGCGAGAGACTGCCGGGGGTCTGGTTCACCGGCGCGGCCCCCGTGATCTGAACCCCCGTGTAGTTGTATTGGTTGCCCAGGGCACCAAAGGCCGCGTCTTCGTCCGTGCGAAGATTCACGTTGGTCGTCGCGGTGCTTCCCTTGAGGAAGCCCGCGATCGCCGTGGTGTCGGCGGTCAGCGAGATGTTTCCGCTGGTGCCTTTGGAAATCACCGTCGCCACACCCCCCAGCGAAAACGCCGGATTCGAAACCGACGAATCCGAGCGAACGGTCAAGTCGGTCAAGGATCCCGTTCCCGGATCGCTCGAGGTGTTCGAAATCGAGACCGTGCTCGGTGTGCCGTTGTAATTGACCAGGGCGTAAAAGTTGCTTGGGCCAGCCGACGAATAGACGGGGCCGTTGCCCGTGCCGCTCAAACTGACCACTTGATTCTGGGCCGCGTTGTTCTGAGCGGTGCTGCCGTTGGTGAACGCGGCCGTGGCCGTCCCGCCGGCGGCACCATGCCCGCTGGGTGTGTAGGCGTAGTTGAACGACGTGTTAGCTCCGTCGGTCAGGCTGATGGCCCCCCCCGCGCCGGAAAAGACCGGATTCGTTGCCGCACCCATACTGCCCACCAGATTGCTGATCGCACCCTGTCCCGAGAGATTGCCGTCGCCAACGTTGGTAATAGTCACGCCCAACGGGCCGCTGGCCGTGCCGATCCGCACATTGCCAAACGCCAGCGAAGTGGTGCTGAGCGAATTGACCGGCGCCACCGCCGTAGCCACCACGTTGGAATAGCCGATGTTCGTTCCCGAACCGGCGCGAACCGTGTTTTGATCGGTGTTAATCGACAGGCCCGTGGCCGTGCTGGTTAAACCGCGGGAGGTGAGCCCGGCAGTGGCCGCGTTCACCTGTAGGGTCATGCTGGAATTGGTCGAACCCTTGGCGATCGTGGTCCCCGTCACGCCCGTAAACGACCAGCCCGTACCCGTCACGCTGGCCGAGTTGAGCGTGAGCACGGTGCGGTTGTCCGCAGGGGCGCTGCCGGTGTAGTTGTTCTTGATCGAAAAGCCGGTCGAGGTGATCCCCGAGGGGAAATTGGTCGGGTTCGAGATCAGGGCGTAAAAGCTCCCCGGATTGGTCACCTGTTGAATCACCGGCCCCACGACCTGCAGCGTGTTGAGCGAGATCGAGTTCGAGGTATCGCCGTTGTACGAGCCGACGCCGAAGGTGCCCGTGGCCATGCTGGCCGAAAAAGCCGGCACGCTAGCCGAAACGTTGCTGGCCGGCGCCACCGAGTTGCCCGTTAGAATCGCGGAGTTGGTCCACGAATAAGTTACGTTCTGGGCCACGGGCGTGCCGGAAGAGACGGTCAGGTTGCCGAAGGCATTGGTGCCGCCGCCCGAGAAACCGGTACCCAGCGAGCTGCCTGCGGTGATCTGGTCGGTGGTGGTCGAGGCGGCCGGAATCACGCTGGCGTTCTTGGCCACGTTGTTGATGACCCGCACCACGGTTTGTGCCGTCGCCCCGTTCCGCACGAAGTTGTCGGTCGAAAAACCGCCGTCGCTGGTCTGCTGCCAGGCTCCCGAACTGGTCGAGGCCACGTTGAGCGACGTGTTCAGGCCGAACCAGGCCGATCCCCAAACGCTGTGGGCGGTGTTGCCGCCGCCGGTGTTGTAGGCGCCGTTGTAACTGTTAAACAGCGTGAGGTACTGCGTGGTGTCGGTGAAGTTCGTCTTGCTGCCGTAGGCATTCAGCGTGGCGATCGTCGACGTGGAACTGGCGGCCGGCACGGTGACGAAGGCCGGTGTGCCGTTGCTCGTGTCGGTGGTCATCCCGGTGAACAGGCTGCTCGTGCTCCAACTACCCGACGACGAAACCACGTTCAGCCGCAAGTCGAAGATCACGTTGCTGAGCGAAACCGAGGGCTGGCGCACGCTGCTCTGGCCCTGCCAGTTCATCGTGGTGCCGCTGGGCGTTTGCGGGGTCATCACCTCGTCATTGCTCGAGGTACCCCACTGACCGCTCAGGGCACCATTCAAGTCGCCGCCGCCAGCGGCCGGCTGGGTAATATTCGTGAAGGTGGCACCGCCTGTCACCGGATTGGTGCCGGTTGCGAAGCGATTTGTTTCAATCGCCGCCCGCTGAATGCCCCAGTACAAGTTGTCGAACGAACCGGCGCCGCTGGTCGATGGCGAAGAGCCCAGGGCCACGGTCACCGCGCTGGTGCCCAGGCTGCCGCTGGTCACCGTCATCGCGCCGGTGGTATAGCCGGTTGTGCCGTTGGCGCCCGTGTAGCCGGCGATGTAAACGCCGCCACGGACTGGGACAATAGCGCTCGCGAGCAGGGCCACCGAACCAACGATCGCCCAACCGATCCGTCGTGCTGTGCGCATAGGTCGCCGCCGCCTGTGCCGATTTGTGCTTTCAATCACGGAACGGCATTCGGCAGCCGGTCCGCGCGGTGGTCAGAACCTCTTTCCAACCAAGTGGTGAAGATACGACCCCCCCCACTAGATGGCAAGTGGCAAAATAGCAAAGGTTTTGTGAATTCTCGGGTTTGGCAGGTGAGATCGGGTCGGCGGTTTGGTAGTTTTGAATCGACCAGAGGGGTCACCTGATGAGCGGTTTACAAACCACCCATTCGGGCCGGGTATCGCGTAATGGGGACGCGGTCGAGTCGATCGTCCGCCTGGAGAGGAGCACTAGTGCGCTCGTTTTTGCGCGAACTGGTACGTGCGCGAGGTGCCGGCCGCGCCGCGCCCAGCCCAAGAGCTGGCCTGCGGCCTGAGCCGCTCGAATGCCGGTGGCTGCTTGCGGCCGCGCCGATCACGCCCGACACCCAGGCCAATAGCTTCACAGTGGGCGAACAGAGCCTCTTTCTGACCTATCCCTCGACGGTGGCCGTCAACGACCAGGGAGACGCGGTTCTGGTTTGGTCCAGTCGCGAACAGGACGGCGACGGCTGGGGAGTTTTCGCTCGCCGCGTGGTCGCCAACGGTGCGTTACTTGGCTCGGAATTCCAGATCAACCAGACTACGGTCGGCGACCAATGGCGCCCCTCGGTGGCGATGGACGCCCAGGGCAACTTCGTAGTGGTTTGGCAGCAGGGAGAAGATTTTGGCGACGGGGGCCGGGTCTTCGGCCGACGCTACAACTCGGCGGGCCAGGCGGTAACCCCTGAGTTTCGATTGAGCGATGCCACGCTCGGCAACGAGTCGGCACCCGTCGTTGGTAGCGACCGCCACGGCAATTTCGCCGTGGCCTGGAAAAGCGACAACTCGCTTCCGCTCAGCGGCCTGGTCGGACGGCGCTTCAGCCCCTCGGGTTTGCCGCTCACCGACACCTTCAGCATTCAGACTACCGCGCCGGTCGCCACCTCGGGCAGCGTCAGTTTGAACGACGATGGCGCCATGTTGGCCGTCTGGGCCGATTTTTCGCTGGAAGAGAACTACAACACGGCAGCCCGCTTGTTGGGACCGACGGGGGAACCGCTAGGTCCGCAGTTTTCTCCCTCGCAACATGCGCCTGGCCGCCAGGATCAGATTTCGGCAACCTTCACGCGCGACGGCCAGTTTGTCGTCGTTTGGGCGGGCGAGGGCCCTGAGGACGACGTCGGCGTGTACGCGCGCTTGTTCGCCGCCGACCAGACTCCGCTGGGTCCGGCCTTTCTAGTCAATACCTACACGATTAACATGCAGGTGATTCCCTCGGTCGCCGCCGACGCCGCGGGGAATTTCACGATTTCATTCAGTGGCGACGGGGGCGAGGTACCAGCGCCGCTGCGCCGCAAGTACTCGCCTACGGGTGTGCCCCTCAGCGGCGTCGAAACCGTGACGGGCAACCCGGTGGGGTTTCAAGGAAACGGCGGGGTTGCCGTCGAGCCCGATGGCAACTTCATCATCAATTGGGACGATTCGAGCGCGTTTTTCGGCCGTCCGGGCGACATCTTCTTTCGGCGCTTCGCCGAACCACTGGATGCAGCCGGGCCCACCGTCGCGGGGGTGTATCTCGCGGGCGACCCTAGCTCGCTCACCGGAGCCGCCGCCGCCTTGACCGGTAGTTCACTTAGTTCAGCAACCCGCCTGGCTCCCGCCAGCTCAACCGCCGAGTTTTCGACCCCCAGAGCCGACCTGATGCGCGCTGCAACCCGATCGACCTATTCCAAGTTGGGCCTCGAGGCGCTGGAATCGCGACGCTTGCTGGCGGCTTCGGCGATCGGCGGCGAGTTTCGAGTCAACAGCAACACCGAGGGCGATCAATCGCTGTTCCTGGCCCCCAAGAGCACCCTCGCCGTCGACGACCAGGGAGATGCGGTGGCCGTCTGGTCGAGCCTCGAAGCAGACGGCGACAGTTGGGGCGTTTACGGTCAGCGCGTCGCCGCCGACGGATCGTTGGTAGAAGGCGAATTTCGCATCAACACCCACACCGCCGGCTCGCAGCGGCTGCCCTCGGTGGCCATGGACGGCGATGGCGACTTCGTCGTGGCCTGGCAGGACGGGAGCTACCTGGATGCGACGGTCAAGGTCATGGTCCGCCGCTACAGCGCGTCCGGCTTGGCGCTGGGGCCCGAGATTCCGGTCGGCGACGTGCCCGCCAGCCGGGAATTGCAGCCGATTGTGGGCTGCGACCGCGCAGGCAACTTCGTGGTCCTTTGGAAAGTAGAAAACGCCTTTCCGCTAAGCGGGCTCGTGGGTCGCCGCTTTAGCCCCACGGGCCAACCACTCGGTCCGGTCTTCTCCGTCAGCGATAACCTGCCTGCGTTCGACCCGGGCAGCATCGATTTCGACGAGTCGGGAAGGTTCCTGGTTTGCTGGTCGTACGGAGACGGCGAAGCGGGCTCCGACGTGGCGGTGCGCCTGTTCGCCGCCGACGGAACGCCGCTCACCCCCCCCTTGACCGCGAACGACCAGATCGAAGGCAATCAAGGGCAAGTCCACGCCACGTTCACTCAAAACGGCCAGTTCGCGGTGGTCTGGGCGGGCGCCGGCGCGGCCGACGATATCGGCGTCTTTGCCCGGCGGTTCTCGGCCGACGGCGCGCCGCAGGGTGATTCCACGCTGGTTAACACCTGGCTCGTCAACTCCCAGGTCATTCCCTCGGTGGCCGCCGACGCGGACGGCAATTACACCGTGGTCTGGAGCGGTGACGGAGCCGACGACGGATCGGGCGTTTACGCCCGGACCTACGACGCGTCGGGCAATGCTCTGAGCGGGGCCTTTCTGATCAACCAGACCACCGAGCCGTTTCAGGGCGATGGCAATATCGCCCTGGAGCCTGACGGTAATTTTATCGTCAACTGGCAGACCCGCCCGCTCGACGGCAGTGATCCTGGCGACGTTTACGCGCGGCGGTTTGCCGCCGCGGCAGACTCGGCCGCGCCCCAGGTGGTCGAACCGGCGCTGGCGGGCGAGCCCGCCTCGCTTTCGACGGCCAGTGCCCGCGGGGTAGCCGCCACGCAGATTGTGCTCAGCTTCAGCGAGGCCCTCTCGACCGCCGGCGGAACGTCGGGCGCCAACAGCGCCTCGAACAAGGCCAACTACGCGCTCAGCCGCGACGGGGTCGACATCTCAGGTCAGATCACCAGCGTCAGCTTTGCCTACGACACCACGCTCCGGCGGCAGTTGGCCACGCTCGAGCTGGCCTCGCCGCTCTCCGACGGCAACTACGTGGTCACGGCCAAGCAATCGCTGCGCGATCCGGCCGGCAACGGCCTCGACGGCGACTTCGACGGTGTGCCCGGCGGTAATTTCAGCCAGGCCTTTTCCATTCAGCTTCCGCCCCCTGCGACCGGCCCCGTAGCGGCCAACACTAACACGGCCGACCAGCAAGCCACGCGGGCCGGCGGCCATTCGCTGGCCACCGACGCCGACGGCGATTCCGTGGCGGTTTGGTCGAGCCAGAACCAGGACGGCAGCGGCTGGGGCGTCTACGCTCAGCGCTTCAACGCCGCCGGCGTGGCGGTGGGAAGCGAGTTCCGGGTGCCCACCGTTTCCAGCGGCGATCAGCTCGATGCGGCCGTGGCCAGCGATGCCGATGGCGACTTCGTGGTCGTCTGGTCGAGCACCGGGCAAGACGGCAGCGGCGCCGGCGTCTATGCCCAGCGCTACACCGCGGCGGGGGTCGCCTGGGGAACCGCCTTCCGGGCCAGCGTTACCACCTCGGGCCAACAGCGGCACCCCGACCTGGCCATGAACGACCAGGGAGATTTCACCATTGTGTGGACCAGCAACGGCCAGGACGGCAGCGGCGAAAGTATCTGGATGCGCAGCTACTCGGCGGCCGGCCTTCCGCTGGGCAGCGAGCGGCTCGTCAACAGCCTGACGGCCGGCGACCAGTTGGAGCCCTCGATCGCGGCCCTGGCCGACGGCGGTTGGGCCGTCGCCTGGTCGACTCCCGGCGCCGCCGGCGATCGCGATGTCGTAGTCCGGAGGTTCGCCGCCGACGGCGCGCCACTGGATGCCGAACAGGGGGTGGCCCAGGTCACAGCCGGCGACCAGCAGCATCCGACCCTGGTCAGCTCGCCCCAGGGCGGCTTTGCCGTCGCCTGGGTCAGCACGGGAGCGACCGACATCGAGCAGGTGAATTTCCGCCAGTTCGCGGCCGATGGCACCCCGACCAGCCCGGATACCGCGGTCGATACCACGATCAGTCGGGTACAAACCCAACCTGCCCTGGCCTGGTCGCTAGGTGGAGTGATGACCATTGCTTGGACCGGCAGCGAGCCCGAGGGAGTGAGCACCGACGTCTGGGCCCGGCGTTACGATGCAACGGCCGCGCCGTTGGGGCCGGCCTTTACCCTGGCGGCCTTGTCCGGAATGCAGGCCGCGGTGGGGCTCGACGCGGCCAAAACCGGCGCGTTGGCGGTGGCTTGGACACAGAACACCGGCGCCACCGGCGACGATGTTTTCTTTCGCACCTACGCCGGCCAAACCGACAGTCAGCCTCCCAGGGTCAGCGGGTTGACACGGGTATCGGATACCGTGCCGCTGGCCGCGAACGCCAATCTGCCGGAAGGCATCAATCAATTGGTTGTTTCGTTCGACGAGAACCTGGTCACTGGAGCGGGTCCCACGTTTCCGGCCGGCAGCGTGCGCAACCGCCAGAATTGGCAATTGCTCAAAGACGGGAGCGACTTCTCCGCCAATCTGACCTCGGTCGCCTTTGCGCAGAGCGCCACCAGCGGGCATTACGAAGCCACGCTCAATTTCGCATTCGCGCTCCCCGCCGGCCAATATCGGCTGGTAGCCCGTGGCACGATATTAGACCTGGCCGGTAATTCCCTCGACGGCAACGGCGACGGCCAACCTGGCGGCGATGCCGAGTGGGTCTTGGCCGTGGCGCCGCCGACCGCGATCGCCGCGGAAACGGTCGTGAATGTCGTTACTCAGGGCGATCAAACCACACAGACCAGCGGCGGACAAAACGTGGCCCGTAATCGCGCCGGCGATTCCGTCGTGGTCTGGGCCAGCCAGAACCAGGACGGCAGCAGCTGGGGCGTCTACGCTCGACGCCTCGCGGCCGATGGCTCGCCGGTCGGCGGCGAGATCGCCGTGAACAGCACCACGGCGTTCGACCAGCGCGAGCCGGCCGTGGCCCTCGACGACAACGGCGACTTTGTCGTGGTCTGGACTTCGACCGGCCAGGACGGCAGCGGGCGCGGGGTTTATGCCCGCAGGTTTTCGGCCGCGGGAACGCCGCTGACCGGAGAGATTCTGGTGCCGCAAACCACGGTGGGCGACCAGTGGTCGCCCAGCGTGGGGAGCGATCCCCTGGGGAGCTTCCTGGTCGCCTGGACGTCGAGCGGGCAAGACGGAACCGGCGACGAAGTCTATGCCCGGCGATTTTCCGCGCTTGGTGCGGCGCTGGGGGGCGAATTCCGCGTCAACACTGCCACGGCCGACGACCAACAATTGCCCTCGGTGGCCGTCGACTCGCTGGGCAACTCGATCGTGGCCTGGAACAGCCGCCTGCAAGACGGCTCGGGCTGGGGAGTTTACGCCCGCCGGTTCAATAGCGATGGCCGAGCGATTACCAGCGAGTTTCGCGTCAATCAATCGACCGCGGGCGATCAGAACCAGGCCCGGGCCGCGATCGGCGGCGACGGCAGCTTCGCGGTCGGCTGGGCCAGCTCCGGGCAAGACGGCAGCGGCACGGCCGTATTTGCCCGGCGCTACAAAGCCGCCGCCAGCGCGCTGGGCGCCGAGTTCCAGCTAAATGTGACCACGGCGGGCGATCAGTCGCATCCGGCGCTGGCCCTGGACGATCTCAACGATTTGACCGCCGCTTGGACCAGCGCCGTTCAAGACGGCGACTCAGGCGGTATTTACGCCCGCCGCTTTAGCTCGACGGGAGTTTCTCTGAGCGGCGAACAACTCATTCCCGGCACCACCGCCGGGAATCAAGACTACGCCTCGCTGGCGGCCACGGGCCCGGGGCAAATCCAGTTGGTTTGGACCAGTAACCCGCAAGATGGCTCGGCCGGGGGCGTGATTGCGCGGCTGCTCAAGCCCAACGAGGTGCCGACCACCACTGGCCTGGCCGCGGTGAGCGTGCTGGAAGACGCGCCACCCTGGATCGTCGACCTGGCCGCGGCGTTCGCCGATCCCGATGAGCCCTCCGGCCTGCTCAGCTACTCGATTACCAGCAACTCGAACCCCGCGCTGCTGGCCGGCACTACGATCGATCAGGCCACCGATCGCCTGACGCTCACGTTTGCCACGAACACGCGAGGACAGGCCACATTGACGGTGCGGGCCACCGACAGCCAGGGGTTCTTCGTGGAAACGCCCCTGGCGATCTCGGTCGCGGCGGTTACCGATGTCAACACTCGGCCGCTGGGCCCGCCGATTCTGGCCAGCACCGGCAATTCCGGGACCACCCCGCAAAACTCCACCGCCACCGCCCTGGCCCACGACGAGGCCGGCAATTTCGTGGTGGTGTGGGCAAACGCGGTCGACGGGCCAAACCAAATCTTCGGCCGCCGATTCACCGCCGCGGGACAGCCGCTGGGACAGCCGTTCGCCGTGAGCGAACCCGGGCAAGTGGCCGTCATCTTTCCCGATATCGCCATGAAGGCCGATGGGCAGTTCGTCGTGACCTGGTCGCAAAGCACTTCGAGCACCTTCGTCGACACCGACGTTTACGCGCGGCGCTTCGCCGCCGATGGAAACCCGCTGGGCGGCCAGTTTCTCGTGAATCAGACCACAGCAGACACCCAGGGCCTGAGCCAGATTGCCATCGACGCCGCGGGCAACTTTGCCGTTACCTGGTCGTCGGGGTTGATCCTGGATAAGGGCGTCCCCGTCGCGCTAAATACCTACTATCGCCGCTACCAGTTTGACGGCACGCCCTTGGAAGGCGAAGTGGCGCTGGGTCCCGCGCCTGCGCAATTGCGGGGCTACTCGCAGATCGGCATGCTTCCCGGCGGCGGCTTCATCATCGTCTATTCGGAAGGAGTGTTCAGCTTTGATGAGGACGAGAAACCAACCTTCGTCGACGTGAATGTGCTGGCCCGCCGCTACCAGGCCAACGGTACCCAGATCGGCGGCCCGATCGCGATCAGCCAATCGACGTCCCCCGGCGCGGCCGAGCTGTTTGCCACCCTAGCCGTGGCGGCCGACGGAAGTTTCGCCGTGGCCTGGGTTCAGGCCAGCATCGACGACAACGGCGATCAGCCCGCGGAGACCCGGATTCGCCGGTTTGCGGCCAACGGCGCGGCCTTGGGTGACGAGTTCCTGGCCGGTAGCGTGACCGGCGAGCCGATGCCGCTGGGGATCGACCTCGACGCTTCCGGCGGCCTGGTCGTGGTTGCGCGAGCGATGCTCGACGCTACATCCAGCGCCGTCTGGTTTCGCGAATACACCAGCACCCAGGCCGCGACCGCCCCGACTCGGGTTCACGATGCCCCGTCCAACGAATCGGGGCCCGCCGTCGCCGTGTTGCCCGACGGCCGGTTGGCGTTTTCCTGGGTTTCTTCGCCTACCGAGGCCGGGCCCGACGGCGTCTACGTCCGCGTGTTCGATACCACCACGCCGCGTGTGACCGGCGTCGAGGTCGCCAGCGACGGGGGAACCGCTTGGATCCCTTCCACGGGTTCGGGCGACCAGCTCAAGAGCGTGTCGCTGGTGGGCGTCAATACGATCCGAATCACCTTCAGCGAAGACGTCTTGGTTCAGGCGGCCGATCTCCGCCTTGAGGGCCTGACGATTCCGCTCTATGCCTTTAGCAATTTCGCCTACAACGCGGCGACGTTTACCGCCACCTGGACGCTGGCTACGCCAATCTCCAACGACCGCTTGACGCTCCGGCTCAACAGCGATGGTGTCGGCCCCGTGCGAGACTCGGCCGGCAATCGGTTGGATGGCGAGTGGGACAACCCCGCCTCGTTGGCTGACCCGTCGAGCAACGATTTCCCCAGCGGCGACGGCCAACTGGGCGGCGATTTCGTCTTTCGCCTGAACGTGTTGGCCGGCGACGCCAACGGAGACGGCAGCGTGGGGGCCGGCGACTATGCCGCTTGGAGCGCCCAGTTCGGGCAGGCGGGCAGCCGGGCCGCTGATTTCGACGGCAATGGGTCGGTCGGCGTGGCCGACTATGCGATTTGGGCGGCCCGCTTCGGAACGGCGTTGCCCAATCCGCCCGCCCCGGCCGCTAGCTTGTCGGCCACCTTCGCCACGCTGCTACCCCCGCGTGGTCCGGCGCCAAGCGCCGGGCTGCAAGACACCGCGCGGTTGGCGGCGGCGCCCGGCTCGGCGCCTGCGGTACGGCAAGCCCATGCGCGCGTGCTCGCGGCCTGGAATTCGGTCGTGGAAGAATCAGTCTCGGAGCTCTTGTCCCACGTTCACGCTCGCCAGGCCGTCCGGCGGCTTTAAGCCCTGGCTTATACGCCGCCCAGAGGGCGGGGGGCCGGATGAATCATGTCCAGCGGGAAACCTCCACACCAACCGCGCAGTTCCGAACGGAGGCGCGCCTCACGTCGCGCCGGCGGATATTCCACTGGAGCCGCTCCGCACGCGCGCAGGTGGTCGTTGCAGCGCTTGCGCCAGCGCCTTCGCCGGCTGAGCAAACGGATCGATCGTTTGCCCGGCGACCAGCACCACCTGAAGCTGGCACGATGGCGGACCAACCGGCGTTTGATTATCCGCTCGCTGGCCGCGGCCTGCGTGTTGGCGATCGTATTGGCACTCTGGCGCCAATGGATGATTCACCGCTTCGCGCACCAGCTTTGGGGTCAGGCCGAGACCGCGGCCGAGGGGGGCGAATTCGCCCAGGCGGCCGGCCTGGCTTACCGCGCCTTGGGATTCGACCAGCTACCCGCCGAGTCGCGCGTGAAGATGCTGGAGTGGTACTACCAAGCGGCGCGCAGCCCTCAAGACTTCGCCAGGTTGGGCCGGCTATGCCGGGCGGCACTTCGCGACCTGAGCGACCATCAAGCGCTGTCCCAGCTCGCGGCCGAGGCGGCCTTGCGGGCAGAGCAACCGGGCCAGGCAGCGGTGCAGGCGGAGTACATGCTCGCCAAATGGCCCCATCATCCGCCAGCGACGCGTGTTCTGGTGCTCGCGCGCTATGCCCTGGCCGTGCAGTTGGGGCCGGCGGCGATTCGCGAGGTGGAAGAGCTCGGACGAGAAGCGCTTGAGCGCAATCCCGACGATATCGAACTGGCGGTCGCCCTGGCCACGATGTATCGTTCGCGAGCGCTCGACGAGCCCGAGATTCGCCGGGCCGCGCAGGCCGACGCGGTAATGCGGCGGCTTTGTGCTTCGCCCCAGGCCGGCGCCGCGGCCTACCTGGCCCGCTTCAAGTATCGCCGCATCTATGGACTTGCCGGGGCCGGTGACGACGTAGCGGCGGCCAAGCGTTTGGCGCCCGACGACCCCGAAGTGATTCACGCCGAGGCAAGTCTGGCGCTGGACCGGGGCGATTGGGAATTGGCCGCCCCTGCCTTCCAACGGCTCGTCGAGCTAAGACCACGCGACCCGCGCGGCTACCTGGGTCTGGGAGAATCGGCCTGGCTGGGCGCCCATTACGCGGAAGCGCTGCGGGCCTGGTCCGAGGGAATTGCGCAATCGAAACAGGTTCAGCTGCTGCTCTACGAGCGGGTGGCCGAGGCCGAGCTCCGCCTGGGGCGCGTGGCCGAAGCGCGGCAATCGCACCGCCAGGCCCGCGAATTGGCTCGGCAATCGGTTGAGCGGATGAACCCGGCCGAATGGATCCAAGTTCGTTCGGCGCTCGATATCCTCGAGGCCCGGCTCGAGGCCGCCGAGGGGAAACACGAATTGGCCGCGGCGATCTATACCCGAGCGCTGTCGGCCAACCCCGCCGTTTGGCCGGCGAGAATTTCCGGCCGCCAACAGGCCAATCTGCTCGGCGAACTGGCCGACTGTTACCGGGCCATGGGCGACATCGATCTGGCGGCAGGCACCCTGGACGAAGTTCGCCGCTTGGAACCGACCCGCTTGTCGTCGTACCTGAATGCCGCCGCCGCCTGGGAAGCGGCCGGCAACCTGGCCGCCGCGGCCGAGCGGGCCGAGCAGGCGGCCAACGTCGACCCGACCAACCCGGCCACCTGGCTGCTCTTGGCCCGGTTGGAATTGCGCCGCTTGCGCGAGCTTCCCGCGAGTGAGCGAAAGCCGGAAGCGTTTCAGCAAGCCTTGGCCCAAGCGCGGGCCCACGCGGCCGACGCGGCGACCTGCGCGGTCCTCGAGTCGGACCTGAGCGAACTATTGGGCAACTCCGACCTTGCCCAGAACCAGCTGGAAACCCAACTCGCCCAGGAACCCCAGAACGCCACGTTGCTCGAAGCCTTGGCGCTGCTGCACGCCAAACACGGCCGCCGCCAACCCGCGGAGCAATACGTTGCCCGACACGCCGCCCTGGCCGGACTGGAGCTGAGAACCGCGGTGCTGCGGGCCACGGTTTTGTTGCACTGCGGAGACCACGACGAGGCCCGCCAATGGCTCGATGCGAACGATTCCTCGGACCAGGCGACGGATTCGGGCTCAAGGCGATTTGAATCCGCGCAACTGGCCATTCGGGCCGGTAACTTGGACGAGGCCCGCGAGCGGCTCCGGCAATTGCTGGCCGTGCAACCCTCGACCCGCGCCTATCGGTTGCTGGCTCAACTGGCGATTGAAGAGCGCGACTGGGGCGAGGTGGCCGCGTGTGAGACCCAGCTCAGGCGGCTGGAGGGTTCCGAGGGCACCTTGTGGCGCTACCTGCGGGCCCTGCGTCTGCTGGAAAGTTCAGCGAGCCCCGCGCCCGCTGAAATCCAAGAGGCCGGCCAACTGGCCGAGCGAATTCAGACTCAGCGCCACACCTGGGCGGCCGGTCACGTGCTGTCGGCAATGTGGTCCGAGCGCAACCTGGACTGGAACGCGGCGGTCGACGCCTACCAGACCGCGGTGGAACTCGGCGAGCGCCGGCCCAGCGTGCTCGGCCAGTTGCTCAAACTTTTGGTGGAACAAGGCCGCTACGGCGAAGCCGGCCGATACGCCGACCTGATATCCGCGCTCGACGACCCTACGGCAACCGGTATCGGCCAGGAAACCGACGAGCTGCTCCTGAACGTAGCCCTGCGCCAGCGGCAGCTCGACCGCGCCCTTGAGCTGGCTCGCAAACACAACGAGCGAGAACCCAACTCGGCCCTCAGTTGGCTGTGGCTGGCCGAGCCGCTGCTGCTGGCAGGCCAGGTCGACGAGGCGCAAACCGCGGTCCGCCGGGCCGTGATCTTAGCGCCCAACGACCACCGCTGCTGGGCTGGCCTGATACGCTTTTTCGCTCGCACCGGCCAAATGTCCGAAATCCGGCTCACGATCGACAGCCTGCTGCACGCCGAACCGATCAACGAAGCGGTGCGCCAGTTCGCCTTGGCCCAGGCCTACGAAATGCTCGGGGAAGACCAGCCGTGCCGGACCCATTATCTCGAAGCCATCGAGCTGGGCCCCGGCAACCCCACGGTGCAGCGGGCCGCGGCCGAGTTCTTCCAGCCCCGCGATGTTTCGCTGGCCCTCGGCTGCTGGCGGCGCGTGGTAGAGGCCGGGCCCACCTCGCGGCTGGCCCGGCAGGCACTGATCGAGCTGCTCCTGACTCAACCGGGTGATTCCTCCTGGCGCGAGGCCTGGAATCTGTGGGAGCAAGCCGCCGGCCGCTCAAAGCGGAAACCGGAAGACCTGCGGTTGGCCGTTCGGATTCTGCTGCGGCGCAATACCGCTGCCCAGCGGCGGCAGGCGCGCGAAATGCTCGAGCAGCTCCGCTCGCTCAACGGCGACTTTACCAATGACGACCGCTTCCTGCTCGCCCGGTTGGCCCTGAGCGAGGGCCGCGCCGATCTGGCCGAGAACCATTTTCGCGACCTGATCGCCCAGCCCGACACGCTCCCCGCCTATTGGTTGGCCTATGGCGAATTCCTGCTCGGGCAAGAGCGGCCGATCGACGCCGCGGCTTGCGTCGAGCAGCTCACCAGCCGTGGCCAGCGGTCGCTCGAGATACTGGTGCTCGCCGCGCGCTGCCAGCGGGCCTTGGGTCAATCGGACCAAGTGGCGCCGGCCGTGGACAACTGGTTTGCCGACGGGGCTTCCGCGGCCTCCTTTGCGTCGCTGGCCGATCAGTACCAGGCCAAGGCCGAGGTCTACGCCGCCGCGGGTCTGGGTGCCGAGGCCGAGCAATGGTATCGCAAGGCGAGCGGGCTCGACCCGGCGCGTTTCGCGCCGCTGGCCCAGTTTCTCTCCCGCCAGGCGCGCATCGGCGAATCGATCGAGGTGTGCCTTCAGGCGAGTGCCCAGGGCCACACGCTGCCCGCCGCGCTGCTGGCCGTTCAAATGATCGCCGAGCGCGGAGCCACGCCGACCGAACTCGTCGAGATCGAACCTCTCGTTGAGCGAGCCCTGGCCGAGCACGCCGGCGCCCCGGAACTGCTCTACCAGGTGGGCACGCTCCGCTTCATCCAGGGCCGCGCCGACGAGGCCGAGTCGCTGCTCCGCCGCGTGCTCGCCGCCCGGCCCGACAATATTCCGGCGCTCAGCAACCTGGCGATGCTGGTCTCGCAGCGGCTCGAACAGTGCCCGGAAGCCTTGGGGCTGATTCAACGGGCGATCGAGGTAGGCGGCCCTCAGGAAGAATTGCTCGATACATTGGCGGTGTTGCAATTGCGGCTGGGAGAACCCCAGCAGGCCCGGCTGTTGCTCGAACAAATCGTGGCCAGCCCCTCGGCCGCCCCCACCTGGTGGATGCACCTGGCCCAGGCTCAGCGCAGCGCCGGCGACCTTCCCGCGGCAATCGCTTCGCTTCGCACCGCGCACGAACGAGGTATTCATTCCGCGGTCCTGGTTCCCGCCGAGCGCGAAATGCTCGCCCGGCTCGACCGCGAGCTGCGCCCCGAGTAGCCGCTCATCGGGCCAAAACGAAGCGGCCCGCGCGGAACCTGGGGATGTTCCGCACGGGCTCGCCCCTTCGAGGCCGGACGCAGACCGCGACCTGCCGCGAAGCGCGGTTTAGTTCACATTCGGCTGAGTAATCGTTTCGGCCTTGTTCCGCGTGATCAATGCCGCGTAGATCTGGATGCTGACCGACTCCGAGATCAACCTGGCCGAAGCATCGCCGAACAGGATGTTGGCGCCCCCCGGGTGAAAGGCATAGGTCTCGCTGCTCCCGTCGGTGTTCAGCGGCGGCGTGTAGTTGGCGTCGGGGTAGGGCTTCGAGGCCATGTCGGCGCCGTTGGTGCAGTTCAGCGGGCAGGGGCCGAAGATATCGCTACCGTCGAGCTTCGAGCCCTTCAGCTCGAAATCGCTGGCCGGACGGCACCAGCCACCGCCTTGCACATACGAGCCCGGTTGCCCGGGCGCCGTGGGCAAGTCGCCGATTTGCTTGCCCCGGCGATACACGTAGGGGCGCCCCGCGCTTTCGGCCACCATCAAGGTGTTCGACAATCCGTCGGTCACGTCGGCAAACCGCACGTCGGCATTCTTTTCCAGCATCCCTCGGCCCGCCGTATCGAGCGGAATCAACCCCAAGCCGGCCGGATTGGTCGAGGTGACCGGCTCCAGGGTCTTGCTCACCCCCACGATCGGCGAGTAGTCCGTGGCTTTGCACACCGTGGGCGACCATCCGGTACTCCAGGCGGCCGTCTGCGGGTCGCCATCGAGCCGTTCGGGCCGGGGCGACGAAGGGCAGAGCACCACCGGCAGCGTGGTCTTTACCAACAGCGCGTTGGAATACTGCTGATCGACCGGGTCGCTCGGGTTGATGATGTCGGGGTTCGACCAGGTCTTGGTTTTGTCCAGCCGGTCGTACAGGGCCTGCTGTTCAAAGTACGGCAGCATGTACGTGAGCCAGGCAATGCGCGGGGCATTGGTCACCCCCGAAGGACGGCGGCTTACCGGCACTAGCCCTCGCGTATCGTGAAAGTTGTGGATGGCAATGCCGAGCTGCCGCATCTTGTTGAGGCACGAGCTGCGCCGGGCCGCCTCGCGGGCCGCCTGCACGGCCGGCAAGAGCAGCGCGATCAAGATGCCGATAATGGCAATCACCACTAAGAGTTCCACCAGGGTGAAACCTGGACGAAGCGAGCGACGAATTCTCATGACTTTCTACTCCGCAAGTTCGGGGTTGATGGGCGCCAACGTCCGTGTGGGCGCGCCAGCCCACCCGGCAATCTGAATCTCGGGTACGCGGTTCTCGCCGGTGGGGGCCACCTTGGCCCGCACCTGAGACTGCCTGGGATCGCTAAAATTCGGGGGAATCAGGTTCGGGCCGACCAGCTTGTCGCCGCTGCCGTCAGGGGCATCGACAAGCTGTTGCCATACCACGGTCACGACATAATCCCCTTCCGGGGCACCGTCGCCGTTTTCGTACGTGGTCAGTTCATAGGTCCCGTCGGCCTGGACTCGGCCCGAGGGGTTGGGGGTTTGATCGTTGGCCCGCGTGGCCGGGTGAAACAGCACCAGGGCGTTTTCCGGAAAGCGCCCTTCATGGGTCACCGTGCCCGACACGCGGTAAACCGGCACCCGTTCGACGCTGCTGCCGCCGCTGCAGCCGGTAAGCAGCAGGCCGAGCATCACCGCCATCAGCACCGACAGCTCGACGAATCCGGCCGAAGCACGCTGCTCGCGGCGTGGCGACCTGAGCGGCGGGGTCGCCGACACCGGCCGAGGACACGCCGCCCCGGCCCCGCAGTCTTGCGGCCAGCGGCCGATGCGAGGGTAAGTCTGGGTGGAATGAGCTTTCGTGCGCACGTTCGGTCCTCCTCTTAATCGACGGTGTCGCGCGGCTTCGACCGCGCGACCGATCACACGCTCTGAATTGCCCGCGTTTCCGCCAGTAGCCTTCAGTACGGCTTCGACGACTGAGCGCGCTCTACCCAAGGAGCCAACGCCGCGCGGCCGAGCGCCGCACCGGCCGCTGGGCCCGGCAGTGTCTCGGCCTCGGCTTCGCGGGCGGTGCCCAGCCGGCCCCCTGGCTCCTGAATCGCTGCTGAGTCGGCTTCGCCCGCGGGGGCTGACCATCGCCACCAGTTGCTTGCTTGCGCCATGGCTGCGTCCCTTGAATTCGGGGGCCATCGAAGGTTTCCATTTCTCTAAGCAACCACCGTGCCAGTTGGAAAAACAGGAAGAAAAGAGCCTGATCGGTGGTGTTTCGCCCATTCGCAAACGCAGTCCGTTAAATGCAACGGACCTCGGCCCTTCAGACGCCAGCAAGTGTTCTGGCTCCGCGCCTGGTGACGGGGCCTTGGCGGCGCCGGCCGCGGTGGCTCAGCGGCTGACAAGCAACCGGGGGGCCGAGGTCGGCGGGCAGCCTGCCGGCGAAGCGCACGCCGAGCATGACTGTGCCAGCAGCAGTTGCGTGGCGAAGCCGGCCATTGGGCGGCGGCCGGTTTGCGATCGGCCCCAGATCGGTCGCGGCGGGGTCTGCGCTGGCTAGGCCGCGACTACGAGCGATCGCCCCGGCACAGGCGGTGCCGCTCGGTCCGATCGATTTGGACGACGACGCCGTCTTACACCACCACCACAATCTGGCCGAACTGCAGTGTCGCCAGAGCACGCTCGATTTCCTGCAGCGCCGCTCCGTGCCGCGTGTTGGGCAAACTGGCCGAGCACGAATCGTTCGTCTCGTCGGTCATCGCGCGTTCCCTTGTAGCCCCCCCAAGCTTGGCTCAGCGGAATCCCGGCGCCGGCGATTCGCCGTGCCGGCACGTCCGCGGGCAAAGCCGTGCCATGGGAGCGATTCAACACTCGGGTCAAATCGAATACTCAGGCTCGTTTTCGGGCACGAACACTCGAACTCGTCTCGGCGCCACGTAGACCGTATCGCCGGAAGCCAGTTCCAGCTCGCTGCATCGCTCGGAGCTGATTTCAGCCAACACCGAGTGGCCTAGCTGCGGCACGGCCAGCGCCACCTTGGCCAGGCTGCCCGAGCGGCTGATGCGCTCGACGCGTGCCCTCAGGCTCGCCGTGCCATTGGCCGCGCGCTGAATCTCTAACTCGTGGGGGCGCACAAAAACCTGGGCTGCCCGCTGCTGCGAGTGCTGGTAGTCGGGGTATTCCACTTCCATTCCGGCCCAACGAGCCCAGCCCTGTTGCACCACTGCCTGAAACACGTTGACTTGTCCGAGAAAATCGAGCACGAACGGGTTGGCAGGGTGATCGAAAATCTCCTGCGGAGCCCCCTCTTGTTCGATCTTTCCGCCGCGCATGATGACGACCCGGTCGGCCACCTCGAAGGCTTCCTCCTGGTCGTGGGTAACAAACACGCTGGTCATGTGAATTTCGTCGTGCAAGCGGCGCAGCCACTGGCGCAGCTCGACCCGCACCTTGGCATCGAGCGCTCCGAAGGGTTCGTCGAGCAAAAGCACCCGGGGCTGAATGGCCAGGGCCCGCGCCAAGGCCACCCGCTGGCGCTGTCCTCCGGAGAGCTGAGCGGGATAGCGCCGCTCCAGCCCCTCGAGCCGAACCAGGTGCAACAGTTCGCGCACTCGGGACGCAATCTCGGCGCGGGGACGGCGCCGTACGCGCAAGCCAAACGCCACGTTCTCAAACACGTTCATGTGCCGGAACAAGGCGTAGTGCTGAAAGACAAAGCCCACGTTCCGGTCCCGGGCAGGCTGAGCGGTTACGTCCTGGTCTTGATAGCGCACCTGTCCGCTGTCGGCCGTTTCCAGCCCCGCGATGATCCGCAGGAGCGTGGTTTTCCCCGACCCCGAAGGCCCGAGCAGGGCCAACAATCGACCCGAGGGAACGTCCAGGTTTACCTGGTCGAGCGCCTGGAACCCTCCGAAGGCTTTTGATACTCCGCGCACGCTAATGCTCATGCTTCACCCGCTTGAGAAACGGAGAGTTGCGCCGCCTCGGCCAGTTGCCGCCGGGTACGGCGCTCCAGGCTCACCTTCAGCACCAGCGTCACCAGCGCCAACAGGGTGAGCACCGAGGCCACGGCAAACGAACCCGGTGAGTTGTATTCCTGGAACAGTTTCTCGACCCGCAGCGGCATGGTGTCGGTGCGCCCCGCGATGTGGCCCGAAACCACGTACACCGCGCCGAATTCCCCCATCGCCCGGGCATTGCACAAGATCACGCCGTAGAGCAGCCCCCACTTAATATTGGGCAGCGTCACGAGCCAGAGCACTTGCCACCCGCGGGCCCCCAGGCTCACGGCGGCCACTTCTTCTTCGGCGCCGATCGCTTCCATCACCGGAATCAACTCGCGGGCCACGAACGGCAGGGTGACGAAGGCCGTGGCCAGAATCAGGCCCGGGGTGGCAAAAATAATCTTGATTTGGTGCTCGCGCAGCCAGGGCCCCAGATAGCCCTGCATGCCGAAGAGCAAGACGATCATCAACCCCGCCACGACCGGCGAGACGGAGAAGGGTAAGTCGATCAGCGTGATCAACAGAGTCCGGCCTGGAAAGCGAAACCGGGCAATGACCCAGGCCGCGGCCACGCCGAATACGATGTTCAGCACCACCGCGGTGGGGGCCACGATCAGCGTGAGCAGAATGGCATGTCGGGTATCGCGGTCGCCCACCAGGCTCTGCCAGTAGGCGCCCAGCCCACCGGCCAGCGCCTGGGAAAAGACATGAACCACGGGAATGACGATCAGCACTCCGATCACGGCCAAGGCGGCCGCTACCAGCGTATAGCGCAGCCATGCCGGATCGCGCCGCGGATGGTCGCCGCGACGCCCGGCACTGCGGGTTGGCGGCGCGCTAGGCATGATGCCGGGCACTCCATCGCTCGAGCAGGTTCACCACGACCAACATGGTGAACGACATCGCCAGCAACACCACGGCGATGGCCGTGGCTTCGGCCACGGCGAACTCTTCCAACTTGGCCACGATCAGCACCGGGGCGATTTCGGTGCGAAAGGGCATGTTGCCGGAAACGAATACCACCGAGCCGTATTCACCCAGCGCCCTGGCCAGCGAGAGGGCAAAACCGGTAATCAGCGCGGGGGTCAACGTAGGCAAGATAATTCGCGCGAAAGTCTGCCGGCGAGAGGCCCCCAGCAGGAAGGCGGCTTCCTCGGTGTCGGCATCCAAGCTCTCCAAGACCGGCTGAATGGCCCGCACCACGAACGGCATGCCGATGAATACCAGCACCAGCACCACGGCCAACCGCGAGTAGGCTGCTTGAATGCCCAGCGGCACCAGGTACTGCCCCAGCCAGCCAGACTCGACGTATAAACTGGAGTACACCAGCCCCGCCACGGCGGTCGGCAGGGCGAAGGGCAGGTCGACCAGCGAATCGACCAGTTGCTTTCCGGGGAACTCGTACCGCACCTGTACCCAGGCGACCAGCAGCCCCAGGACCACGTTGATGGCCGCCGACACCAGCGAGGCCCCCAGCGTAAACTGGTAAGCCGCTTGGGCCCGCTCCGACCAGACAGCTCGCACGAACTGGTCGCCCGACAGGCTCGTGACTCGCGCCAGGCAGGCCGCCAACGGCACCACGAGCATCAGCGTCAGGTAGATCAGGGTCCAGCTCAAACTCAAGCGAAACCCGGGAAGCACCCGGCGGTTCAAGTCCGCCATGACAGCAGCTCCACCCGTAGCGAGGCCGGCCCTGACCGTCTGGGAGAATTCAGCACCGGCCGCGCTTCGGTGGCGCTGACCCGCTCGAGTTCACTCCGCAGGGCCTTCCAGATTCCGAGCTGCAGCTCTAGGAATCCGCCCGAGCGCCTTTCCACTGCGCCACCGTCCAGAACGCGGCGATAAGCCGCATCGGTCAACCGGGCCAGGTTTTCTTCAAACACCTCGTCGCGAACGTTCGACAGGCCAACCATGAGCACACCTTTGCGGTAGTTGAGAGCCTCGAGCATGAACGGGCAGCTTTCCCTCGCCGGCTTCCACGGCGGGCGGCCAGCCCGGCGGCACGCCCTAGCGAGGAGAGTAAATGCGGTCGAATACACCCCCGTCGGAGAAGAACCGTTGTTCGGCATCTTCCCAGTCTCGGGCGATGTCCGCGATCGAAAACAACTGAATTTCAGGCAAGTGGGCCAACTCCGCCTGGAGCAGTTCGGGCTTGGCGGGGCGGTAATGGTGCCGGGCGATGATGGCTTGCCCGACATCGGTGTAGAGAAAGTTGAGGTACGCTTCGGCGACCGGGCGAGAGCCCTTCCGCTCGACATTCTGATCGACCACCGCCACGCGAGGCTCGGCCCGAATGCTGATCGGCGGGTAGACCAGCTCCAACTCGCCCTTCGACTCGGCCACTTCCAGGTAGGCCTCGTTTTCCCAGGTCAAATGCACGTCGCCGATTTGTTTCTGGGCAAAGGTGGTAGTCGCCGCGCGGGCTCCCGAGTCGAGCACGGGCGTGTGCTGGTAGAGCTTGGTCACCAGCTCGAGTGCGTCGTCGTCGGATCCCCCGCGCTGGGTAACGCTGCCCCAGGCCGCCAATAGGCTGAGTTTGCCGTTGCCCGAGGTTTTCGGGTTCGGCGTGATGACTTCGATGCCGTCGCGGACCAGGTCGGACCAGTCTTTAATCGCTTTCGGGTTCCCCTTGCGCACCACGAAGACGATCGTCGACGAATAGGGCAGGGCACCGTTGGGCAGCCGGTCCATCCAATCGCTGCCGATCAATCCGGCCTTGGCGATCGCTTGGGTATCGGTCCACATGGCCAGGGTGACGACGTCGGCCTCCAGGCCGTCGATGACTGCCCGGGCCTGTGACGACGACCCGCCGTGCGATTGGCGGATGGTGACCTTGGTGCCGTGGTTTTTTTCGTAGTCGGCGACGAAGGCCGCGTTCAAGTCGCGCCAAAGTTCCCGCGTCGGGTCGTACGACACATTGAGCAGCTCAATCTCGGCCGGCACATCACCGCCGCTGCGGTCACCACTCGCGGCGGCCGAACCGGCCGTGTCCGACGAAGCGGCCGAGCAGCCCCCCAGGACCAGCGGGCCCAGGGCCAGTAGCCCCACGACCGCGCGGAATACCACCCTGGCCCTCGCCACACGCCAGGCCGGATCCGCAAGCAAATCGTTGCGCATCGTCATCCTCCGTCAGTCTGTTCGACTGGTTCCTGTTCCGCGGGTTTCCGGGGCCAGCGGGCCAAGCTAACCCTGGAGCTACTTCGTTCCGCCATCGGCGCGAACTGGGCCGCGACAGCCGCTGGCCAAATCGAGATAGGCAAGGCGTGTGCCAAATGGCGAATGTGGCCTAAATCTTGCGTTCCAGGGCTGTACGGCGGAAAATCGGATCAAAACCGATCAAATATCACGGTTTAGCCCTGCCCTGGCGCTCAGTCGTCCGTGACATTTCACGGACCCAGGGCGAGTCACGGGCTGGCGACTGTCGGGGGAAAGGTACTCATGGATTCGTTCGGAACGCTCCTGCTCGATGTCTGGCGTGAAGCCTGCCGGCACATCGAAATCGGAGAATCGGTGCCGCTGGGGTCGCCCCTGTTGTCGCGGCGATTGCCGGTCGACCTGGTCATCGTCCGCCGGTTCGATGTGCAGCGCCACGCCATTGAAACCGTTGCCGCCGGCTTGGGCGGCCCTGGGCCAGCTCCGAGCCAGAACCGAAGCGACTGCACCCCCGAGGAGTTCGAACAGGTGCTTACCTGGTGCCGGCGAAACCAGGTCGTGCAGCAATCGCTCGCGGCCGGTACCGGCGAACTTCTACCGGGCATGTTGCCGCCGGGAATCGAGGGGGAAGTGCTCGTCGGCCCTCTGAATTCGGTCGAGGGACCGGCCGGGTTGGTGATTCTGGTGGCCCGGGCGCCCCATCACTTCAAGGCGCGCCACTTCGAGATGATGCAACTATTGCTCGAGCCCTTTAGCATCTGGCTGGAAAACGACCGCCGGATGCGCGAGCTGCGCGTGCAGCGCGAGGCCGCCGAGGCCGAGAAACAATCGCTGCTCAACCGCTTGGGCCGCAGCGACCTGACCGACTCCATCATCGGCTCGCACTCAGGGCTGCGGGGCGTCATGGAACGCGTGGACCTGGTTTCGCGTACCAATGTGCCCGTGCTCATTCTCGGCGAAACCGGTTCCGGAAAAGAAGTCGTCGCCCGCGCCATTCATACCCGAAGCGACCGGGCCGGCGGTCCGTTCTTGCGAGTGAACTGCGGCGCCATCGCACCCGAGTTGGTCGATTCCGAGCTCTTCGGCCATGAGCGCGGCAGCTTCACCGGTGCCCTGGGGCAGCGCAAGGGGTGGTTTGAGCGGGCCGATGGAGGCACTTTGTTCCTGGACGAGTGCGGCGAGCTGCCCCCCGCCGTGCAAGTGCGTTTGCTGAGGGTGCTGCAAGATGGCAGCTTCGAACGCGTGGGGGGAGAACAGCCGTTGCATGTCGATGTGCGGGTTATCGCGGCCACGCACCGCGACCTGAAAGCCATGGTCGCCGACGGGCGCTTTCGCGAAGATCTTTGGTACCGGCTGGCGGTCTTCCCCATTCACCTCCCTTCGCTGCGCGAGCGGCCCGAGGACATCCCCGAGTTGGCCGCGCATTTGGCCCTCAAGTCAGCCCGCCGGCTTGGGCTTCCCCCTTGCCTGCCTTCCGGAGACGACGTGCGGGCCCTGCTCGCTTATTCCTGGCCCGGCAATGTCCGTGAGCTGGGCGCGGTGCTCGAACGCGCCGCAATTCTGGGCGGGGGGCATCGGCTGGATATCGCCACGGCGCTGGGAACCGCGCCCGTGGAACGCGCGCCGACCACGCTGGCCGCGCCCCCTTCGACTGCGCAAAGCCCGCTGGCAAGCAACGAGCCTTTTCTCACCTTGGACCAGGCCATGGCCCAACACATTCGCGCGGCGCTTGAGCGAACCGGCGCGCGGATCGAGGGCCCGCACGGCGCCGCCGCGCTGCTGGGAATTAATCCGCACACGCTTCGTGCGCGGATGCGCAAACTGAGAATCAATTGGGCCGAGTATCGCGCGGTCAACGGCCTGCGTTCGGCCTGACCTGGAAACTGGTTCAGCGCCGGGCACAACGCCGCGCCAAAGATCGGCACTGAGCCGGCACGCAATCCACTCGGAATCATTCGTTTTTTGGCCAGCCGACCCCCGCCACCAAGGGCCCTCGGGACGGTGCGCGGCCTGTGCGCCGGGTTGGCGCAGGGCGCCGGCCAGCTATACTCAATGTCCGCCTTCTCAGGCTCACTTGTCATCGCGTGGTGCGGCGGCGTCGAAGCTGGGCCTCACGGCTGGCCCCCCAACCGGGCATGGCCGGCCATATTCAGTTACCCAGTCGCCCATCCGGCGCCGCCTGCCACAGGCCACCGGTGGATCGCACACGACAACCTCGCACACGAGACTTACTCTTGTCATCCAATCTTACCGAACGACAGAACCGAGAGCGGGAAGAATTCGACACTCTTTACGCACGGATCGAACCGCGACAGGATTTCAACCGCTTCGAGGAAAAGCGCCATACCTACGGCCCCTGGAACCAATACTGGCAGGTCTACGATTTCGTCCGCCGCCACGCCGGGCCCGGCAAGCGCCTGCTAGTCTACGGCTGCGGCCATGGAACCACGGCGGTGGTTTATGCCAAACTGGGCTACGAAGTGTACGGCTTCGATATTTCGCCGGTGGGCGTTGCCAAGGCCCAGCGGCTGGCCGAGGTGGCCGGAGTAAGCGACCGTGTGCATCTGAGCGTGCAGCCGGCCGAGCAAATCGATTACCCCGCTGAATTCTTCGACGTGGTCGAAGGGGTAAATATCCTGCACCACGTCGACCTGTCGCGGGCGTTGCCCGAACTGCGGCGTGTGCTTAAGCCGGGGGGCGTGGCGATCTTCAAAGACTCGCTCGCCACGCCGCGGCGCGACCGCATACACGCGATGCCGCCGTTTCGCTGGATTCTGCCCCCGGGCACCAAGAACGTCCGCCTGGGCATGGTTTACGAAAAAACGCCCGACGAACAGCCGCTCACTCCTCAGAACCTGGCAGCCATTCGCCAGGAATTTCCCAAGTTCGAAACCGAGCAGTACCGAGTCCTGGCGCTCTTCTCGACGTTTATGAAGAGCCGAACTTTTCTGGAGAAGTGCGACGCCTGGCTATTTCGCGTATTCCCGGCGGCTCGGCGGCTCGGCGACCACGTGATCATTCGCCTGCAGAAATAGCTGTCGCCCGGCCGGTTCGCTGTCGCCCGGCACTCGTCGCGCGCGCTTCGCCTGACTCGGGAAACACGACCCGCCAGTCGGCCTTCATATCCACGACGGTCCATCCTCGCTGGCCGGCTTCGTCCAGGGCACGGTCGAGCCGGCCCACGTGCGCAGCGCGGTCGTAGGCCCATTCGCGCTCGCCATCGGTATGGTGCACCAGCAGCCCGAATCGCCGCCCACTTCCCGCCGCGGTCCATTGCAGCATCGCCAGATCGCCATCCGAGTTGCCGAAGGCGGCCAGGGGCCGGCGACCAATGTGCCGCCAAATGCCGACCGGCTTACCTTCCCGGTCGTCGTTGAGCACCAGCTCAGGCAACTTGACCAGCACGGGCTGCCCCTGGCGCTGCTCGAGCCGCAATCCGCCAGTCGACCCGATGACTTGCTCGGGCGGAATTCCATAAACCCGCTCGGTCCAGGGTCGCATGAACTCGATTCCACCTCCCGACACGATGAAGGTCTTGAATTCGTGGGCCCGCAAATAATCCAGTAGTTCCAGCATCGGTTGGTACACCATCTCGGTAAACCGCTTGCCGGTGGTGGGGTGGCGGGCGGTCGAGAGCCAGTCGCTAACCAGTTGAGCGAACTCCTCGGTGGTCATACCGGCATGCGTCGTCGCGAGCAGCGCGGCCAGGCCCGCCTCGCCCGATTCCAGCGCGCCGGCCAGGTCGCCCCGGAGCAGCGCGGCAAACGGCTCCTTGGTCGTCCACTCGGGGTGCTCAGGGGCCAGCGTCTTGACCCGGTCGACCGCGAACAGCAATTGCACGTAAACGGGCTGTTCGGCCCAGAGCGTGCCGTCGTTGTCGAAGACCGCGATCCGCTCCGGGGCCGGCACGAAATCGGGCGACCCCCGGCCGGTTACCTGGGCCACAAAGCCCAGAATCGCCTGTTTGGGCGCCGTATCGTTCCATGAGGGGAGCGGATCCTCGGCCCTGGCGATTGGCAGAACCCAACAGCACACCAACAGCGCAGCCACGATCCAAGTCGAACGCATTTCAAACTCTCCCCCCGGGCGCGAGATTCTACGACGTCCCCCGATCCTGAAACTCCAGCACATGGCCGCCCCAGCCGGCCAGTTCCACGAACAGGCCGCCGGTCGCCAGCGATTCCCCCTGCCAGTCGAAGTGCCCACCGGTGAGCAGGTCGGCCAACCGCCAGTCGTGCGCTCGCAAATCGTCGCCCGGAAGCGAGATCAGTGCCTGGCTCGCGTGCGGCGCGTAGTTCACGGCCACGATCAACCGCTGTCCGTCGGAACCGCGCCATTGCCAGGCCAGCACCGATTGGCAACTGGCGTTGCCAGGCCAGGCCGGGCGGCACTCGAGCAATTGCCATTGGCCGTTGCGCACCTCGTCGCGGCGCACGATGGCGAGCAGCCGCCGGTAGAATTCGGTCGTGGGCGCGTCGACCGGCTCTTGGGGCCCTCGAATCAAGTGGGGCGAGATGCGCACTCGGTTGCCTTCGAACTGCCCCTGGTGGAAAAAGCGCATCCCAGGGGTCAGAAAGGTAACCAGCGCCGCGGCCCGGTGCATCTCGGGCGAAAAGGTCGCCGCGGCCCGCGGCTCGTCGTGGTTTTCGAGAAAGCGGGCCAGTTTGTCCTGAAAATCCAGGCCGGCTAGCAAGTGGTCGCGCACGGGCCGGGCTTTACCGGCGCGAAGGCGGTCGTACATCCGCTTGTCGTAGGTGTAGCTGAACCCTTGCTGTTGGAGCGTCCACTCCAGGTCCCAGTACACTTCGGCCAGAAAGCAAAAATCCGGGTGTTCGCCGCGCACCTCGGCCGTGGCCCGCGGCCAAAACGGCTCGCACGCAATGTTCCAAGTGCGCTGGAACACCTCGGGCAGCACCAGCATGGCCATATCGCAGCGCAGGCCGTCGCACTGGCTGGCCATGCGCCGCAGCTCGCCGCGCAGGGCCTCTTGCGCGGCGGGGTTGCCATAGTTGAGCTGCACGGTGTCGGGCCAGCCCGGGAAGTACGGGTCGCGGCCGTGGGCCACGATGCGGTCGCCGCCGGCGCCGGTCAGGCGCAGATAGTTCTGAGGAGCGCGCTCCAAGTCCGCGGCGGTTCCGGCCACGAAATAGTCGGGGTGGGCTTCCACCCAGGGATGATCCGGCGCCAGGTGGTTGGGTACGAAATCGAGCATCAACCGCAGCCCCCGCTGGCGGAGCCGTTGGCGAAGCCGGGCCAGGGCCGCGTCGCCCCCCAGGTTTTGGTGAACGGTGTAGCCGGTGATCGCGAAACCCGAGCCGGCAACGTCGTCGTCGCTCAGGTCGGGTAGCGTCTGCCGGAACTCTTCGAGCCATTGCGGCTGGCTGCGCGAAACCCGCTGGGCCGCCAACCCCGTTTGCCAGACGCTGAGCAGCCAGACGAAATCCACTCCCGCCGCGGCCCAGCGATCGAGCTCTTCATCCGGTACGTCGTCGAGCGTGGCCGCGCGGCCCAGCGACCGGCCCAGGCTGGTCAGCCAGACCCGGGTGTTCACCTGAAACAGCGTGGGATAACGAGGCGAGTTCACGAGGTTTCTCGGCGAAGTGGTCGCGGCTGGGTGCGGTTCTCGATCGCTGGCCGGTGCTGCCCGCGGTCTGGCGGTGGTGCGCTGCTCGCTACCGGGCCTGGCCGGCGGCGGCCAATTCGGGCTCGCCCCCCCGGTGATAGGTGAGCTTATCTCCTTGAATCACCGCCTCGGGGGTCAGCGTGGCGAACACGTGCATCACCCGGGCAATGATCCCCGTCCAGCCGGTCTGGTGGCTGGCCCCCAGCCCGGCCCCGTTGTCGCCATGGAAGTACTCGTAGAACAAAATCAGGTCGCGCCAATGGGGATCTTCCTGAAACTTTCGGCTACCGCCGTACACGGGCCGCCTTCCCGAGGCGTCGCGCAGGAAAATGGCCGACAGCCGGCGCGTGATTTCCTCGGCCACTTGATACAGGGTTCGGTACTGGCCCGACCCCGTAGGGCACTCGACCGTGAAATCATCGCCGTAGAAGGAGTAGTATTGCAACAGCGCGCGAATCAGCAGGGCGTTGACCGGCATCCAGATTGGCCCGCGCCAGTTGGAATTGCCGCCGAACATGCCGGTATCCGACTCGGCGGGCAGATAGGCCACGCGGTACTCCTGCCCCCCGACTTGAAGCACGTAGGGGTGCTCGGCGTGATAGCGCGACAGCGAGCGAATGCCGTAGGGGCTGAGGAACTCGTTCTCGTCCAGCAGCCGCCGCAGCACCCGGCGCAGCTTGGTTTCGTCGAGCACCGAGGCCAGGCGCCGCCCCCCCTGGCCTTCGGTCGAAGGGTCGTGAATGGCGGCCCGAATTTCTGGCCGAGCTTCCAGAAAGCGCGACAGCCGGCGGCCGAGCTCGGGCGTTTTGCGCAGCAGCACCCCGTCGAACGTGGTGGCCGCGCACAGCGGCAACAAGCCAACCATCGAACGCACCTTGAGGCGGTGCGACGATCCGTCGGGCAACCGGAGCACGTCGTAAAAGAAGCCGTCTTCTTCATCCCACATGCTTTCCTGACCACCCAGGCGAGTCATCGACGAGGCGATCCACAGGTAGTGCTCGACGAACTTGAGCGCCATGTCGACATAATCCGGGTCGGTCATGGCCAGTTCTCCGGCGATCTCCAGCATGTTCTGGCAAAAGAGGGCCATCCAGGCCGTGCCGTCGGCCTGCTCCAAGTGGCCGCCGGTGGGCAGGGGCGCGCTGCGGTCGAAGACGCCGATGTTGTCCAGCCCGAGAAAACCTCCTTCGAACACATTGCGGCCATTGAGGTCTTTGCGGTTGACCCACCAGGTGAAATTAAGCAGCAGCTTCTGAAAGCAGCTCTTGAGCCATTCGCGGTCCCCTTCGCCGGTTTGGCCTTTTTCCAGGCGATAGGTGAAGATCGTGGCCCAAGCATGCACCGGCGGATTGACGTCGCCAAAATTCCACTCGTAGGCCGGAATCTGCCCGTTGGGGTGCATGTAGCGCTCGCGCAGCATGAGCTTGAGCTGATGTTTGCCGAATTCCGGATCGACCAGGGTTAACGCCAGCACGTGAAAGGCCAGGTCCCAGGCCGCGTACCAAGGGTATTCCCACTTGTCGGGCATCGAGATCACGTCGCCGTTGTACATGTGGTGCCAATGGTCGTTGCGCGGGGCCGTTTTGCGCTGGCGCTTGAACGGATCGCAGCCACGCTCTTCGAGCCATTTGTCGACGTCGTAATGATAGAACTGCTTCGACCACATCATGCCGGCCAGGGCCTGGCGAAACACGCGGGCCTGGTCGGCGTTGAAGGACGAAGGAGTGACGGCCTGGTAGAACTCGTCGGCCTCGCGGCGACGCGCTTCCAGCACCTGGTCGAACGACTCGCCCCAGCCGGTTTCCCGCCGGCTGCCGCGGCCGGCGGCGCGCGGTGGCGGCTCGGTCGAAAGGCGCAGCTTCACCACCTGGCTCTGGCCGGGGCCAATCTGTAGGCGATACCAAGCGGCCGCCTTGGTGCCTTGCCCGCCCGGGTGAACGGCGCCCTGGTCTCCCTGGATCACTCGGCGGTGAAAGGAATCTTTCACGTATGGCGAGCGATTGGGCACGCCGAAGATACGCTCGGTGTTGGTTTCGTTTTCGGTAAACAACAGCTCGGGCGAACCCTCGCAGGCGAGATACCGCTCGCCCAGTTCTGGCTGGCGGGCCTGCACCACGCGCAGTCCGCCGCTTTCCTCGCAAATCTCGAGGAGGGGCCGGGCACCCTGGGTGTTCCACGACCAGGAATTGCGAAACCAAAGCGTGGGCAAAAGGTGCAGCTCGGCGGCTTCCGGTCCGCGATTGCACGCGGTTATTTGCACCAGCAATTCTTCCGGCGCCGCCTTGGCGAATTCGACGAAGACATCGAAGTACCGATCCGCGTCGAAGACGCCCGTGTCGAGCAGTTCGAACTCGTACTCGTCCCGGCCGCGGCGGCGGCTGGTTTCCACCAACTGGGCGTAGGGAAACTCCGCCTGCGGGTACTTGTACAGATACTTCATGTACGAGTGGGTCGGGGTGCTATCGAGGTAGAAGTAGTACTCCTTCACATCCTCGCCGTGATTGCTCTCGCCATTGGTCAGGCCGAACAGCCGCTCCTTGAGAATCGGGTCTTTGCCGTTCCAAAGGGCTAGCGCCAGGCAAAGCCGCTGCTCATCGTCGGAAACACCGGCCAGGCCGTCTTCGCCCCAGCGATACGCGCGCGACCGCGCTTGGTCATGCGTGAAATAGTTCCAGGCATCGCCCGACTCGCTGTAATCCTCGCGCACGGTGCCCCACTGACGCTCGCTGAGGTAGGGGCCCCATTTCTTCCAGGCGACGCCCTGTTCGCTCGCCTCGTTCAGTCGCCGATGTTCCGCAGTCATGCGCCGCCCCGTGGATTTCAGGTGTCAAAAAGGTAAATCGAGCAGATACCGATAGTGCTTGGGTACGAGTTCGTAATCGGTCAACTCATCGCTTTCCAGCGGTTGCCGCTGGGCCCAGCCAGCGGCCCCCCCGGCAATGGCCCAAAGATTCCCCTCGGGGTCGCGCACCACCCAGCGTCGATACCTGCGATCGACGAAGATGGCCACCATCGTATTTCCAGCGGGTTGGCTTTCCAGCACGGCTACCTCCGCCGTAAGCATAGCCGTCTCCGCGTTGCGAATCTGCCCCGCGGGTTCGGCCCGCGCTTGGCCGGCGGGGGCTAGTCGGGCGTGCTAAGCAAATCGTTCGCCTCGGGCCGCTCGCTCGAAACCACCGTGAGCCAGCACCGGGTTTGGGTTAACAGCGCCTCGGCTTCGCCCAGCAAGGCCTGGCACTGGTCCAACTCGTCGGCTTCGTCGCTGCCGGCCGGGGGGGCGGCCGCCGTCGGCGTCGCGGGACGGGGCCCGCAATTCACCTGGCGGTCGACCAGGTACAGCGGGCGGCCCCGAACCTGGTCGTAGATGCGCACCACGTATTCGCCCAGGATGCTCACCCCCAGGGCATTCAGCGCCCCGAAGAAACAACCGGTGAGCATGTGCGAAGTCCAACCCGGGATCGCCAGATCGGTAAACAGCCGGCACCCCAGGGCGAAGGTGCCCAGCAGCAAGAAAAGCCCCAGGGCGGCCGTGCCGATCAGGTAGAACACGCTCAGCGGCAGGGTCGAAAACGAGAACACGGCGGTTTTCGCCAGCCGACAGAGACCCCAAAAGCTCACGCGGGGACAATCGTCGTAGCGGGCCAACCGTTCGACCGGAACGCCCACCTGGCAATAACCCACCCAAGACCGTAGACCGGGAAAATACCGGTCGCGCTCGCCCAGGCCCTCCAGGGCCCGCAACACGCGTCGATCGAGCAGACCGAAGTTGCCCGCGTCGAGCGGAATGGGGGTGGCGGAAACGGCGCTCAGCAGCCGGTAAAACGTGGTGAAGGCCCAGCGCTTGAGCCGGTGTTCCTTGCGGTCGGTGCGAATGGCGTAGACCACGTCGGCCCCGTCGCGCCAGGCCTCGAGCAAGCGGGGCAGGGCCTCGGGGGCGTCTTGCAGGTCGGCATCCATCACCACCACGGCGTCGCCGTCGGCGGCCGCCAGCCCCGCCTGAACCGCGGCCTGATGCCCGAAATTGCGCGATAAATGCAAGACCCGCACCCGGGTGTCGCGGGCCGCCAGCCAATCGAGCACGCGACCGCTTTGATCGCGCGAGCCGTCGTTGATGAAGACCAGCTCCCAACGGCCAGGCTGGCCGGCCAAGGCGGCCCGCAGGCGCTCGTAAAGCGTTTCCAACACCTGTTGTTCGTTGTACACCGGTACCACCACGCTGAGCAGCGTGTGCGATGGATCGGGGCGCTGGGCGTAGTAGTTCAGCAGCGGGCTCACGTCGAATTTTCCTTTCGTTCCGAAGCGCGCTCGCGGCGCCAACCATAGACCAAAGCAACCGCTCCCAAAACCACTCCCAACGCGCTGAGCCGGCGTCCCCAGCGCAAACTGGCCGGGGCAAAGGTCCACACCACGCGGTGTCTGCCGGCCGGCACCAGGCAGCCGCGAAAATCGCCGTTCACGCGGAGCGCCAACGTCGGCTCGCCATCCACCCTGGCCTGCCAGCCCGGGTGATGCCGGTCGGCCACCAGGCACAATTGCCGACCCGTGGTCTCCACTTCCAGTTCGATCCGCTGAGGGCGATCGAGCCGCACCTGTACTGTGCCGCGGGCCGCTTCGTCGAGCTCCACCGGCTGGCCGACCACCGCGGCGCTGGCGACCTGATCCCCCAGGGCCTGGAGTGGATCGCCGGAGGAGACCACCACTCGGGAGACTAAGCGGAAACGGGGCAGGGGCCCGGGAACCGCGGTCCAATCGGCTTCGCTCGCGGCGCCGCCCGGGAGCGAAGCCGTCGCTGGTGCTCGAACCAGAGGTTGGTCACCGGTCGCGGGCACCCGGGCCGATCGAGCGACCCAGTGCACCGACGCTAGCCGTAGCGCCTCGGGGCGCGAGAGATCGAGCGTCTGCCGCGGACGCAGCCCGGCGTAGCCCTCCACACGTTGCCAGCCCAACATGGTGAGGCGGTTGGCGGTGGGCGAAACCGACCGGCCTGGCAGGGGTGAGTCGGCCAGCACGCGACCAGACCCGCCGGCTAGCGGCGGCCGGACCGAAGCGAAGTATTCGCTCGGGCTCAATGCGCCCGGATAAACCGCATAGCTCAGTCCGTAGCACCCCAGGTCGAAGGCGGTCAACAAAACGAGCGCGGCGGGGGCCCAACCCCGCCCTCGGCGGGCCGCCCAAACCACCGCACAGGCCGCCGCCAGCAGGGCCGGCCCCGCCAGAGTAGCTGGCCAACTGGCGAGCGGTTCATTGGGCAATAGCCGCGAGCTCATCAGCGGCAGACAGAGCGACACCGTCAGCAAACTGGCCCAGGCCAACAGCGGGCCACCCCCGGGCCGCGTCGGCTCTTGGCTCCGCCGGAACAACTCGGCCACGGCGATGGCCGAGACAACAGCGGCGCTCCAATTGACCAGCACCAGAAACCGGCATGGAAAGCGGAACCGATTGACGACCGGCAGCCAGCTTTGCCAGCCACCCAGCGGTCCGTAGGCCCCCAGCGACATTAGCAGCGCCAGCGCGCCGAGCCCGAGCGTGGCGCCCAACAGGCGACGCCGCGCGGCCTGCGGTGGCCGGCTCACCAGGAGCCAGGCCGCCAGCACCAGCGGAACCGCCCCCAGGTAGGCGCCCAGTTCATGGGTATTTTCGCCAACCACGCGCGACTGCCAAAGGTAGGGGGCCACCCACTGCAGCAAATTGGCGGGGGCGAGCGACCCCTGCATCGTCCAGGCGGGGTCCACGGTCTGGCGCGTCGATTCGCCGAGCGCCTCCCAAGTGGTCAGCAGTTGTACGCCGCCCAAGAGGGCGCCGATCGTCTTGGCCCCGCTCCAGCGAGCCAAGTTCGCGGCGCGGCCAACCGGCTGGCTGGCCAGAAAGGCCAGATACCAAAGCTCCGCCACCAGCGAAATCCAAACATATTGCGGATAGCCCAGCAGAATTTGCGAGCCGGTGGCCAAGCCCACCACGGCCAGACCCAGCAACCGCCACCGCCCCGATTCGCGGCAGGCCAAGTCCGAGCCCCACAGCAGCCAAGGCAAGTGAGCCATCACGCCGACGGCGTTGACGTGCATGAAGTGCAGCAGGTTGAAGCTGCCAAACGCGTAGACCAGCCCACCCCAGAGCGCCGCGTCGCGGGCAGCCAGATGACGGCGGAGCATCAGCGTCATGCCGGCCATGGCCAGGGGGTAGTTGAGCAGCAATTCCCAGCCCCACGCCCGGTCGGCCGGCAACAAGCGGTATAGCAACAAGTGCCAGGGGTGATACGCGCCCACCTGCCCCTCGCCGGTCAGAAAGAAGCCACCGAACATTCCGGGGAACCAGTCGAACGGCTGGCCCGCGGCAAGCTGCTGGGCGTAGTACCACCGCAGCGGCAAGTGAAACGCACCGGCGTCGTCGAACGCGTAGACCCGGCCCAGCAAAAACGGCAGCGCCAGCGCAAGCCAGAGCCCCAGTGCCGCCAACAGGAGCCACGCGCAGCGCTGCCGCTCGAGCGGGTCGGGGGTGCTACTGGTTCCCATTTGCATCAGACGGTCCGACGCGTGCCGGTATTCTTTGGCCCCGCCCCGAGAGCGCTCGAAGTTGCGGGCGAAGCTTCCGCGGGGTGGCTGGGAAAGGATAGGCCACGGCACCGGCCTACGGCCGAGCGCTGGCCAGGGGGGCCGGCGCGACAAGGCCCGCTCGCCTCGGTCCTCGGCCGAAATAGGGGGTCTGTCCGAAGCGCCGCAGGCCGGAGCTGCCTCCGACTGGCACAACCCCTACAGCAGCAACAACCGCACCCGCCGGCGGGCCAACCTAACTTTGGCCTTCAACCGCCGCTCTAGGCCGAGGCCGGGCCACGCAATTTGCCGCACGCGTAGCGCGCGGGGGCGAACCCCGCCGGCAGCCCCGAGGTGAGCACACCGCGACGAGCGCGCATCTCCTGCAGAAAAGGAAAATCCAGCACTTGGAATGGCTGCACCAGGGGGCGCCAGGCCTCGCCCCGCTGGGTGATCTGGGCATCGCTGATCGGACCCAGTACCCGGTTGGCAATTTGCATGAGGGGAATTCGCTCGGGATCGAGCCCCATGATTCGCGCGCACGTGGCGTCGACCGCCGTGGGGTTGTTGCCCACCACGACCAGGCCCAGGTGCTTGGAACTGCCCATGATCGGGCCGTCTCCTTCCATGCACTCGATTGCGTCGACGATGGCCAACCGCCGGGGCAAGGCCGCGTTGATATCAATTACGCTCTGAGGAATGCCGGCATGATGCAGCACATTCTTGGGCCAACCGTACTTGATGCCGGGCATTACGCCGTACAGGTTCTTCATGGCGGCCGTGAAGCCGATCCAATGGTGCGTCTTCAGCTTGGGCATCGAGACCACGAAATCGGCCTCGAGCACGGCCCGGGGGAAATACAACTCGCGGAGCCGGCTCACCCGGGCCCGGTTGTCGACCCGGCCCACCTCCTGATAGTTCAGGTCGGCAAATTCGATTCCGGCAGTGGCAATCGCCTCGTCGAGCCGCGACTCGACCAGCGCCAACTCGGTATCGCGCACATGGCCGGGCCCCTCGCCCGCCACCACCGTGGCGCCCCAGCCGCGAAACACTTCGGCGGCGGCCATCAACATGGCGGGGTGCGTGGTCATGTGGGGGCTGGTGCGGATCGGCTCGACCATATTTGGCTTGAGCAGCACCCGGCTGCCACGAAACTGTTCGGGGCCGACGCCGCACGACTCGAGCCCGTCTCGAATCACGCCCACCAGTCCGCCGTCGTATTTGGCATGCTTGCCGACGAACACCGCGGGCCGCTCGCGCAGCTGCCGGGTGAGGAGCGGATAACCCCAGGCCGCGGCCCCGGCCAACCCCGCGCCGGCCGCGCCCAGCCCCGCCGCCAAAAGCGCGCGGCGGCTGATCTCCGATTCGCCCGAAAGCGCGGTCCGTGGATGTTCGGGCCGGTCGGTGCTCACTGGGAAGTTGCTCCCGCGACGACCACGCCCGGGGGCGGTGCGGCCGGATTGGAAACGCAAGCGGCGGCCCACGCCAAGAGGGCCAACTGCAAGGGGCGCGCGCCGCGGGCCAGGGTGCGCCGATGAGCCGCGGCTAGCCAAGCGGCCGATTCAGCCCCCAGCCTCCCGTGGGTAGCCAGGCCCATCAGGCCGTAGCAAAGCGACGCCGTCGGAGTCTCTGCGTTCAGGTTGGCCGCCAGGAAATCGAGCGAGCGCTCGAGCCGGCCGCTGGGATCGCGCTCGCCGGCCAGTGCCATCAACACGATGCCGGTGGGCTGAAGATGGGGCCGGAGTTGTTGCCCCAACACATAGGTATTGCCGTAGTTCGAGCCTCCGCCAGGAAGCAGCCGGTCGACGATCATCCGTACCCCGTCCCGCGCGCGGACCGAATCGCCCTGGCCGTTGGCCCGCAGCGCCATGACCTGCCAGGCCGTGGGTTCGCTCCAACTGTGGGTACCGTCGACCCAGGGCCAACCCACGATCGACATGTCGTGGCCCATGATCTCGGTCTGCTCGAGCGCCAGTCCGGCCGATTGGTGCATTTTCCGCAGGCCCCGCTCGATGGCCGACCGGTAGGCCGCGGCACGCGCTTCGGGCAAGGGGCCGGCAAGGGCCAGGCTCCAGGCCACGACCGACTGGCTCGTGGGCCAATAGGGTAGGGGATCTTGGGCCGAAATACCCACCCCGCCGTCGGCCGCCTGGAGTTCGGCCAGCCAATCGAGCGCTCCAGTCGCGGCTTCAGTTCGCTCCTGGGCCAGCAGCGCCAGCGCGGCCAGCGCTGTCGGCTCGCTAAACGCCGGGCCACCCGCGTCGTAGCCAATCACGGGGTTGGCCGCCAGGCGATCGAGCGTCTCCGCAAGCCAATCCATCGCACCGATCCAGCAGGCCAAAACGGGCCGTCAACAACGGGCCGCCACCAACGGGGCAGGGCCGGGGAGCCCCCGGCGCGCTGCGCGCCGGCCGCTCCGGCTAGCGCAAGCATAGGACCAGTCTTTGGAAACTGACAAGCGGACGCTAGGCCGCCGGGCGGTTGGAAGACTGGGCCGAGGGCCCCGGCGGCCCGCCGGCCCGCCGGCACGGCTCCCCCGCGTGAGCTACACCATCCAAGAGACCGGCGAGGCCTGAACCCCTTCGGCTGGCGGCAAGAGGCCCTTTCCGCCGCCCAAAGGTTCACCAACCGCGCCCCATGGCGCTTGCCGCTGAAACGGCAGTGCTGCCACGGCGGCCCGTTGCGGACCATGACCCAATCGGCACCACCGCTACAACCGCTATTACCGCCGGCCGCCCGCGCTGGGTTCGTGCCGCTCACCGGCAGCGCGCGCGCGGTGCTTGCCGGGCTCGCTGCCGGGCCGGCCGCCTATTGGCTGCTTTTCGCGCTGGCCGTCTGGCTGCGGGCGGTCGACCTGGCAGCGATTCCAGGCCTCAACGGCGACGAAGCCTGGTACGGCGTCCAGGCCCAACGCTGGTGGGCAGGCGAGCCGGTTGCCTGGCGCACGCCCACCGGCAATCCGATTAATCCGTTCTTTTTTCTGCCTACGCTGTTGCTGGCGGGCTGGTTTCCGCCATCGGTCGCCCTGCTGCGGCTGCCGGCGCTAATAAGTGGTCTGGCGGCGCTGGTGGCAAACGCCTGGTATTGCCGGCGGTGTTTCGATGGCCCGACGGCGCTGGCCACTACCCTGGCCCTGGCGGTGCTGCCGACCAATCTGGCCTACAGCCGGTTCGGATGGGACGCAAGCCAGAGCCTGTTGGCAACCGTGCTCGTCACCTACGCCTCCGTAGACTGGGCTCGGCAGCCGCTCCAGTGGCGCCGTGCCGCCTGGTCGATTACTTGCTTGCTGGCGGCCTGCTGGGTGCACCCGACGAATATCTTTCTGGCCCCCTGGATGCTAGTTGGCCCGCTTGCCGGATGGGTCGAAACCTCGGGCTCTCGCGTTCGAGCCGCAGTAGCGGGAACCGCCTTGGCTGTCGCGGCCGGGCTGGTTCTCGGCTGGCTGGCGCCGGAGCGCTTGGCGGCCGGGTTAGGTCGCTTGGTCAATCCCGCGGCCGCCGGCGAGTTTGTGGTGCTCTGGCTGCGGTTGCTCTCGGGCGTCTCCACGTATCAATACATTCCCGGGGCGCTCTTGCCGGTCGCAGCGGGAGGAGACACGCCTGGCTGGGCGCTGGCCGTGATCGACCTGGTCGCGCTGGCCGTGGTGTTGCTTGGGCTTGCCGGACTGTTGCGCCCCCCGGCCACGTCGCTCGATCGTGCCCTGGCGGCCGGCTATGTCGCTTCGCTCGGGGGCTTCTACCTGGTGGCCGGCCCCGCGGCACTAGCACCACACTTCGAGCGCTACGGTCTGGCCCTCATCGCCCCGGCCGTGCTGCTCGTCGCCCGCGGCTGGCTGGCCTGGTGCACGCGGCCAACGACGAGTGCGGCCACGGCTGGACAGGCCCATCTAGTCGCGCTCGGCGCGGCGTGCCTGAGCCTGGCCGGATTCTGGAACCATTACCTGCTCGGCTTCAGGGCTACCGGCGGGCGTTCACACGAGGCCTTCGCCGTGGGTGCCGTCGAGCCGAAGCTGGCCGCGGTGCAGCTCATCGCCCGGCAAGCCCAGGGGCGCCCGGTCACGATTGCCGCCGACAGTTGGTGGTCGTATTGGCCGGTCGCCTACCTGGCCGGTGAACGCTCGAACTGGCGGGTCGTTCCTGCCGGCCAACTACCGTCGCCCCGCCGCGCATCGGCCGAGCAAGGCCCAACGGAACTGTGGCTGGTGCAGTTTCAGGCCGGGGGCGGCAGCCAACAGTGCGTGCTCGACGTCGCCGGGCGCCCGATCTTAACGGTTCGCCGGGTGGTACCGCCGCCGATGGCGGCCGAGAGCCCGCAGCCGGGTGATTCTTCGAAATCGGCTCAAGAAAATTAATCCGTCTGGTTTGACAAGGGAGGAAGTCGACCTAGGTTTCATTACGAGTCGCGAGTCGCCTGGTGCGACGAGCTGCTCGGAAAGCGAATCCTTCCACGCCCAAGTGGAAAGCTCGTCAGTAGTCTTTTCCGAAGCGCGGAGGGCCGAGTTTTTTCCAGGCCTGCCGCTTCCGTCCTCGAAAACGGCAAACCGGTCGTAAGGCCGGGACGCAAAGCCAAGGATCCGCTCGGTCCAAAAACCGATCGGGCAGCCTGGCTGCCGAAGGGATGTTCGTCGGGCGGTCGAGAACTCGCCAGTCGAGTCTGGACCGCCCTACAACAACACAGCCGCGAAACGTAGGTCGCTTGCGACCGCCGCTTCGCAAGAGTTCGTGGTCTCGCTTGTCGAGCCCCCGAGTTCAAACCGCGGTGTCCCCCCGAGGTGGAGCGACAATTAAACACCTGGGTTGCTTCCGGTACGTGGCAGGCCGCCGTTGATCGCGAAAGCGGTCAAGGTTGTATCGAAAGCAACCCTCATCAATCGTTACGTGAAGGCGACCCGGCCGGAATGCCGGAAGGTGGTTTTCACGAAATCGGAGGACACCATGAATCAGCTGGCCAAGAAGTTCCACAAGTTCCTCGTGTCGGAAGACGGCCCGACCGCGGTCGAGTATGCCGTGATGCTCGCCCTGATCGTGATCGTCTGCTTGTCGGCGATTAGCTCGATCGGCACGAACGCGAACACGACCTTCACTCGCGTCGCCAACTCCATCGCGGGTGCCGGCGGCGGCGGTGGGTCGTAGTGGTCAAGCAGCACGGCCGCGCAGCCGGGCCCACACCCGGCGGCGGCGGTGCTCTCTAGGCTCAGCCTGACCCCTGGAGCCCGCTACGGCGAGCTCCAGGGGCTTTTTTTCGCCCCTTCGCCACGGCCTAGCCGCCGCAGCTTGATAGCGCGGGCTGCCTGCGACCCAGGGCGAGGTGCGAGCGTTGACGAAAAACTCCGGCCTGTGGCCTTAATCCTCGAGAAAGGCAAACCGGTTCGTAAGACCGGGACGCAAAGCCGTGGGTCCGGCGCGCTCCCCTACGGGGGCGACGCGGCGGACTGCCTGGCTGCCGAAAGGACGGGCAACCGCGAATCGAACCGCCGCACGGTGGATCGGTTCCCGAAGTCATGCGGTCGTCTAGCCAACTCCGAGGCGAGGCTTGTTTCTTGGAATCCGGGAGGTTGTTCGACCGCGAGAAAGGCCGCCCTCGCCGCCATTCGACGGCGGGGGGTGCGTCGAATCACCTCGGTCTTTTGCCGGCCGTCGGCCGCTCGTCTCGCCACCGCTTCGCCGCGGCTAAAGGGCGTCGCGACCGGGGCCCAGGGAGTTGCAGCATGATTACCGACCGGTTGTGGAAGTGCGCTCGCCAGTTCCTGGCGTCGGAAGATGGGCCCACCGCGGTGGAGTACGCCGTGATGTTGGCCCTGATCGTAATCGTCTGCCTATCGGCCATTAGCTCGATCGGCACCAACGCCAACACCACATTCACCAACGTGGCCAACTCAATCGCCGGTGCCGGCGGCGGTTCGTAAGCCGTTGACCTGGGCAAAAGTCAGCGGGCCCCGGGGGCGCCCCCCACGGCTCGGCCTGGCTTTTGCGCCCTGGCTCGGACACGCCCCCCGAGTGGTCGCCCTAGCCGGCGACCCTTGGGGGGCCTTTTTTTGGTTCTTCAGGTATTTCCGTGGGTCATTGCGGCTACGAAAGTTCCCTGGCGTTCAGTCTTGGATTGCGTTGAGGCGCTCAGCTCGGGCTCGACAGAGGGGGTATCGCCCCACCGCCTCGACCGCCGCCTCGGCCCGCAAGCGGGTGACGGGCCGAGGCGACGGTGACGGCGGAGGGGCTAACGAAAGGGTCCCTTTCCAAGGGGAAAGCCGGTCTCCCAGCCCTGCCACCCGCTTCGCCGTCGCCGAGCGCCAGCTCGCCCCGCCGAGGCCGCCAGGCCCCTGGCGACGCACGCGACCAGAAGCGCGGGCAGGGCGCACCCTGCTGCCTGCGAGCCCGAGCTAGCCGAGATTGAGCCACTAACTGCCACGAGCCAGGCATCAACGCGAACCGCTCTGCCCACGAATTTTCCGGAAGAACCCTTTTTTTGGGGGGACAACCGGTCTGCGGTGTCCCCGCGACGGGCTCCCCAAGTTGGCCCCGCGCTTGTCCGGTTTTCTGACCTAGACTTTCCCGTAGCGGCGCGGTTGCGTCGCCCCGTCCGCTGCCCTTGGTTCACCGGCGGCGACGGCCAGGCACCTGTTTCGAGCGGAGCGCGGCCATGTATCCCTGTTTTCCCGGCGAGACGATGGCGACCGTCGTGCAGTTGGCCTGTTGTTTATTGACCGTGCTGGCCACGCTCACCGGTTGGCTGCTTACCGCCCGGCCGTAACCGGGTTGGTAGTCTGCCCGCGGAAGACAGTGGGCCCGCGCCCCGGCAACTGGGAACTAGCGAACCGCCGGGCAACTGCCCGAGTGGAAACTGGGTAACTCGAAGGAGCTCGAGAGCGATGTCTGACTTGGCACTTTGGCAATCGGCCCTGGCCGACAATTGGCACGTCTGGCTGGTGTCGCTCACGCTGGTCGTGGCGGCGGTGATCGACGGTTGGAAGCTGAAAGTTCCCAACCTGATCACGTTTCCCATGATCGTCAGCGGCTGGGGCTACAGCCTGGCTTTCTACGGACTGGAAGGGCTTGGCTGGAGCCTGCTGGGCACCCTGGTGGGCTTGGCCTTGTTGATGCCGGCCTATGCCATCGGCGGCATGGGCGCCGGCGATGTCAAGCTTCTGGCCGGCGTCGGGGCCTGGGTCTGGGGAACCGTCACTTTCTATGCGTTTTGCGTCTCGGCCGTGCTGGGCGCCGTGATCGCCGTGGGCATGGTGCTCTACCAGCGGGCCTGGGCCAAACACCGTGATCAATTCTGGATGATCTTGGGAGAGATCGCCGTGATCCGTAATCCAGAGCAATTGGCCACCATCGCCGCCGAGCGGAAAAGCTCGATGTTGCTCCTGCCTTACGGAATTCCGATCGCGATCGGCACGATCGCCTACTTTGCCTGGACGGGGATGCTGCTGTGAACCACCTGAATTCCCTAGGCTCGCCGACCGCCGACGCCCACTACCCCGCAGGGGGTGGGCGCCCTGGCGGTTTTTGGCGTTGGCCAACTTTCCATCTGGAGAAATCCGACCGGGTGTGCCGAATGAATCGACGAGGCGCCGCTGCGGTCGAGTTCGCGATCGTGGCCCCCGTGTTCTTTCTGCTGATCTTCGGCATGATCGAATACGGCCGGCTGGTAATGGTTCAGCAATTGCTGACCAACGCCGCTCGCGAAGGGGCTCGCCGCGGAGTGCTCGACGGTTCGACCACCAGCGAGGTGTCGACCGCCGTGACGAATTACCTGGCCGGTGCGTCCGTTAATGGTGCGACGGTGACCGTGACGCCTAATCCGCCCAGTTCGGCGGGCTTCGGCGAGCCGGTCACGGTCGCGGTATCGATCGGATTCAATCGCGTTAGCTGGCTTCCCTCGCCCATGTTCCTGGGCGGGCGGACGCTGACCGCTAGCGCCACCATGCGCCGCGAAACGGCCAACTAGGGCTGCCCAGTTCGGATGCCCGTCCGACCGCTGGCAGGGCCCGCCCGCAAGCGGATCATCAGACTGACCGGGGGAGTGCATGCGTCCCAAGCCATTGTTGCTGCTGGTGCTGGCCCTGGGCTGCGGTCTGGTGGCCGCGATGGGCATTAACCAGGTGCTGGCCAATCGCCGCGCTCAAGCCGAGTCGGCCCCAGGAGAAATGCAGCGGATTTACGTGGCCATGCAAGACATCGAGGCCCGCCAGGCCATCGATGCCCAGTTCATCAAACTGGAAGACTGGCCCAAAGACAAAGTGCCCGCCGGCGCGGTGGTCGACCTGGAAAAGATCCAGGGCCGTTTCACCCGCACCAAGATCTACGCGGGCGAACCGGTGCTCGAGTTCAAGCTGGTCGATTCCGACGCCGGCTTCAGCCCCACGGCCTTGATTCCCGAGGGCATGCGAGTGGTGTCGGTGAAAGTCGACGAGGTCTCCAGCTCCTCGAGCATGGTCCTGCCGGGTGATCGGGTCGATATCCTGGTGTTTCTCAGCTCGCATTCCACGGCCGGCGTGTCGGAAGCCACGGCCCGAACCGTGTTGCAAGATGTGCGCGTGTTTGCCGTCAATGAGCAGTACCGCGAAGATCTGAGGACCCCGGACGAGGCGAACATCGCGGCCCGCACCGTCTCGCTCTTGGTTACGCCGGAACAGGCCGAAATCGTGACCCTGGCCACCCAACTGGGCGACGTGCGGCTGACTCTGCGTGGCCGGACCGACGAGAAGTCGATCGCCACGGCGGGGGCTTCGGCCTCGGAAATTCTTTTCGGAGAATCGAGCAAGGCGGACCGTCAGCAGGAGTCGTTGCTGCCGGCCGGCGAAGGGAGCGGACCGTCGAACCCACTCATCGCCATGCTCAACCAGCAGGCGACCCCGCCCGCCACGACTCCGGCCGCCGTGCCGGCGCCCCCCGCGGGCCCGGCCCCCCGGATCAGCCGGGTGATGGTGATTACGGGCAGCGAGATCAAAACGGTCGAGTTGATCGACGGCAAACCGGTGCTCGACGCCGCTTCGCCCGACAGCGCCCTAACCCCCACCGCTCCGGCCGAAACCGGTCCCAACGACCCGGTGCTGACTGAAAACGAACCCGGCCAGGAAACGGCCGGCGAGGAAGAAACCGCTCAGCAACCGTCGGCCGACGCCGAACTGCTGCTGGGCGACGAGCCGGCTCCGATCAGCAGCGAGCAGCCGGCTCCGTAACCCGTGGGCCACGACCTACCCGGAAACCAGTTCCCGAGCGAGAGACGAACCCTTAGCCCCTAGCGCGAACATCCTCAGCGGACACCATGGGCGATCGAACGTGCTTCCGGGATGGAAGCCGGCGACCGCGGCGAAGCACCCCACCCGGGGTGGCTTCGACCACCATTGTCCGGGAGCCTGCAAGGAAGCACACGGATGCAAACCCTGGGAACCTGGCGCGAGCGGATTTGCCTGGTCGTCGGCGCGGCCCTTTTGTTGGGGCTGGCGACCGCCCAGCCCGCGCGTGCGCAAGTGGAAGAAGAGAATATCGCCCCACCCCAGGGCATTTCTCCCCCGCTGGTGTTCAAGGTCGATCGCGCCGTCGATCGGCTGGAAATGACGGTCAACACCAGCCGCATTCTTACCTTGGAAGCCCCCTTCCCCAAGGTACAGGTGAACAACCCCGAGTTGCTCGACCTGACCGTCCTCTCGGAAACCGAGGTCCAGGTCTTCGCCAAGAAGCCGGGCGTAACCCAGGTCAACGTTTGGCGCGACGATAGCACGATCCAGTCGCTCGATGTCATCGTCTTTGGCGATACCCAAGAGCTGACCATGCTCTTGCAGACCCAGTTTCCCAATGCTCGTTTGAAAGTGATACCGCTGCCGACCAGCGTGGTCATTTCGGGCTATGTCGATCAGCCGACCGACGTGCCTCGAATCATCGAGATGGCCCAGGACTATCATCCCAAGGTCATCAACAACATCGCCATCGACGGCGTGCAGGAAGTACTGCTGCACGTCAAAGTGATGGAGATTTCGCGGACCAAGCTCCGCCGCTTCGGCATGGACTGGGGCTTCTTCAACTCGAACGACTTCGTGCAAACCGGGGTCAGCGGTCTGATCTCGGCCGTGGCCTCGGGGGGCGGCACCGCCAGCTCCGGGGCCCCCGCGCCGGGGGTGGCCTTCAACCAGGCCGCCATTCCCGCCGGCCGGGCCGGTGTCGCCGCCGGCTCCAACGCCACGCTCACCACGGGTATTGTTTCCGGGAGCGGAGCGTTTTTCGGCGTGCTCGATGCCCTGGTGCAAAACAACCTGGCTAAGACGCTGAGCGAACCTACCCTGGTCACGGTGAGCGGCCGGCCGGCCTACTTCAACGTCGGCGGCGAGGTGCCGGTGCCGGCCTCGGGGTTGGGTGCCGCGAACGTCACCTTCCGGCCCTTTGGTACCCAGGTCGATTTCGTCCCAATTGTGCGCGGCGGAGGCCGCATCCGCCTGGAGGTTCGGCCCCGCATTAGCGACGTCGACCCCAGCCTGTCGGTCTCCGGCATTCCCGGTTTTCGGGTTCGCACGATCGACACGGGGGTCGACATGATGGCGGGCGAGACCCTGGCCTTGGGCGGATTGGTGCAAACCCGCGTCGATGCCCAGTCGGCCGGCCTGCCCTGGCTTAGTTCGCTGCCGATCATCGGGTTCGCCTTCGGCACCCGCCGCGAACAGCGCAACGAGATCGAGCTCTTGATTCTAGTGACGCCGCAATTGGTGTCGTCGATGCGGTGCGATGAAGTGCCCCCCGGCGGCCCGGGCCTGGCCACGGGCTCGCCCACCGATTGCCAGTTGTACTTCCACGGCCAGATCGAAGTGCCCGGCCATCCGCTCAGCGGCAATCACCGCACCCACTGTCAGCAAGACGTTTGGAACGGGTTCCCGCGGCGTGATCCTTGCCCGGGCCGGGGCTGCGGTCCCAACGGCTGTGGACCGAATTGCATCTCGCCTCAATCCCAGCACGGGGGGGGCGAAGTGTTCATCGACTCGCCTCAGTCGCGGATGGTACCGGTGGAAACCGTACCCACGCCCGCCCTGCCGGCCCCTCCGGCCGAGGATAGCGCCTCGCGGGCCGGCCGCGGTACGGTACGCAATGCGGCCAGCGGCACGAGCGTGCGCCGCCCCGCTGCCGAGGCGCGAACCCCCTCGATTCGGCTGCCCGAGGTAGTTCCGCCGGGGGCCCAGGGCCCCGAATTGGGTACCGCGCCCATGCCGCCGGTGCCCGGATCGGCACGACCGGCACCAACGGTCCAGGCCACTCCCGTGGCCCGTCAGCCGGGGATGATCGGTCCGTCGGGCTACGACCTCAGAAAGTGACGTATGTATTTGTACTGAGTCAACGGTTGCCTTCGGGCAACACGGGCTCGGCAGTTTCTGACCCGGGTACCGAGGTAGGGTCGCCGCTGGGTTTTCAAGCCGCGGCAGCCTTCGGCCGAAACCGGGTCGTCGACGTCACGCCTATCGGTTGAGCGAGCCCGCCATGCAGAACGTGCTACGTCTGGCCATCGTCGATCCGAACGACGCATCACGCACCCAACTGAAAAACATGTTGTTGGGGATGGACCTGGTCTGGCTCGATGCCGAGAGCTCGAAGTACGAATTCTTTGCCGACGTTGTCTCGCAAACCAAGCCCGACATCGGGCTCGTGGTTATCGACCAGGCGCCCGAGCGGGCCCTGGCCATGGTGGAAGAGCTGAACCAGTCGGCCCCCGACTGCGCGATTTTGGTCGTGAGCAGTTCCTCGGACGGGCAGTTGATTCTGCGGGCCATGCGGGCCGGAGCCAAGGAGTTCCTGAGCCAGCCGTTGCGACTGGAAGACCTGGTCGCGGCCCTGGAACGGCTCAGCCAGCTCAAGTTTGGCCGCGACGGCCAGATGCGCGGCTGCTCGGTCATTGCCGTGGCCGGCGCCACCGGTGGCGTGGGCACCACGAGCCTGGCCGTGAACCTGGGCTGCGCCCTGGCGGCCGACCCGCGCCGCTCGGTTGCCCTGGTCGACTTGGACCTGGCCCTGGGCGATGCCGATGTCTTCCTCGACACCATTCCCGACTACACCCTGGTCGACGTCGCCCAAAACGTGACCCGGCTCGACTTCGCCCTGCTCAAGCGATCGCTCACCAAGCACTCGTCGGGTTTGTTCCTGCTGCCGCGGCCCGTGCACATGGAAGACGCCATGCACGTGACGCCCGAAGACTTGCAGCGGGTAATCGGTCTCTTGAAAGCCACGTTTACCCATCTGCTGATCGATTTGTCGAAGAGCTATACGCCGCTCGACCGGGTCGCGCTGCAGACGGCCGAACACGTGCTTTTGGTCACGCAGCTCGACCTGCCCTGTTTGCGGAACGTGGTGCGGCTGATGGTTTCGTTCGGCGAGATGCCGGGCGTGGCCAATAAAGTGAAAATCGTGCTGAATCGAGCCGGGCTCGACACCACGCAGATCAGTTTGAAGAAAGCCCAGGAGACGATGGGCCGGGAGATCTTCTGGCAGGTTCCCAACGACTACCGCACCATGGTCGCGGTGCGCAACAATGGCGTGCCGTTGGTGGAACAGGCCCCCAAGGCCAAGGTAACCCAGTCGGTGGTCGAGCTGGCCGAAGCGCTAGCGGGCAATCGCCGGATGGACGAGTCGCAGGCGGTCGCGGCCGAAGGCCCCAAAGGCTCGCTGGGCAAACTCCTGAGCTTCTGGGGCGGCAAGCCAACGGCGAGCAACTAGATTGGCCCTCGGGCCCGCCTCGCCTGCCGAACCCGCGAACCAGGATCCTGGCCCCCCGCCAGCAGTGCCTTGCGCAAGCTGACTCCGGCGGCGACCAGGAACGAGACGAGGCCCAGGGCAATCGCGCCCAGCCCCGGCACTTGGCGACGCAGCGCCGCGTAACCTTCAAACAGCCCCATCGCGCCGCCAACGGCCAACGCGCCGCAGGTAACCAGGCCGTAGATCCAGCGGCCGCTTTGCCAGGCGCCCACGCCACAGACGACCGCCACCACCGGCAAGTACAGCCGAGCAACGACCGCGGGCAGATGGCCAAACCACACCTGGCGGTCCCAGGTCATGAGGGCCACCAAGGCCAGCAGCAGCGCCACGGCCATGCGCTCAAATACCACTCGGTAACGCACCTTCGTAACGGCGGCCAGCACCATCAGGCCTGCCAGAAGAAAATGCAGCGGCAAGAACCACCCCCAGGCAGTAAGCCAGGTGCCATGCTGCCAGCGGGTGAGTCCGCCCACGCAAAGCGAAAGCGCCAACAGCGCGCGTAGCGGCGAACCAGTGCGCCAGGCCACGAGGGCCTGAACCACCACGGCCGCCAGCGCGGGCCAGAACTGCGGGCCGTTGGCCAACAGCGGTTCGGCCGAGCGAGGTTCGGCAAGCGCCAAGGCAATCAGCGCCGCGGTGAGGGCATCGCCCGCCAACCCGACGCCGCGCCAGAGGGCCCAACCATAGAAGCCGACCGCGAGCCACAGCGTACCGACCCAGGGGCTCAGCCCCGAGGCGTCGATGAACTTGTTTTGAAACTCGTAGCTCAGGCTGCTGCTGGCGGGCAGCTCAACGGTTAGCAGCAGCATGCCCAGGGGCACCAGCAGCATCAGCCGCTGCCCAAGGCGCGAGTTTTGCGCAATGGCCAGCTCCAGCGTCACGCCGGCCCAAACGGTGAACATGGGCGACCAAAAGTAGGGGGCGAAAATGCGGTCGTAGCCGGTCACATAATGCATCGACACGCACAGATAGGGGGCGCGAACCAGGGCGGCCAGCCCCAACAGAACAAACGGCGAGAGGGGAAACCACGGCCAGGCCCAGGGCGACCCGTTGCCGGCCAGGTAGGCCGGTCCGCGGCGAATCGCCGGTCCAAGCGGCAGAAAAGCCGCCGCCATGGCCCAGGAAAAACCGAACAGCCGCCAGCGCAAAGCGTCGCTCGCCGGCTGGTGACTCCAAGCGGCAATCCAAACCGGATACAGAAAGAACACGCCGAGCACCGCCGCCAGCGATACCAGGTACCAGCCGGGAAGCCGGAGCCGGATGCCTTTGAGCAATCCGCCGACCAGGGCGGCCGAAAAGCCCAGGCCACCCAGGTAAAACCAGGTGCCGTTCCAGCGGTCGCGCGCCAGGAACTCGTCGAACGTGGCCGAGATGGCCACCAGCAGCACCAAGACGAGCAATAGCAAACTGCGGGCGTCGTCCCAGACGCGCCCCAGACGCACCACCAGCACCGCCGAAACCGCCAAGAGCAGAATGTAGCCCGACAGCGCGGCCATCAAGAGCCCCGTCTGGAAGGTCCTGCCCGAGGTGTCGAAAGACGCGCGCAGGCCGGCGAACACCAACAAGGCGCTCAGCGCGTAGAACGGGTTGTGAACGTAGAGCCATCGCCTCCAAGCCCGCAGATCCTCGCGAAAACTGAGTGACTGGTAGGCCGCCAGGCCCGGCGGAACAGCCACCTGTGCCGGCGCGCCTTGCGCCGCTGGAGCCTGAGAATCGGCCGGTAGCCATTCAGCCATCTGACAAGCTCCCTGGTCTGCCGCCAACCGGACCTCGAGGGTCCGCGTGGTGGCGGCGGCCTGCGTGCAACACTTAACTGCCGCGCGGCCCGCACGCTCCGAGAGGCGCGGCGACGAACCAACCGGGCGCCGTTCAACAGATGCGAATGAAGAAGAGATTGCGGCGATCGCTCGATGCGAACTCTTCCCTCATTGTTGCGCCCGGGCTACGGACGAGGCAAGTGAATTCACTTCTCTCGCCGGCGCTCCGCGGCGGGATAGCGAAGCGGGCATCGAAGTAGTAATCCGCGGCCGCGGACCTTAAATTCCCAGGCGGCGAAAAGCGTGCGGAATTTGCGTGATTGCGGGCTGGCCGTTTAGGATCACACCATTACTTGCCTGATCGTCAGGGCGCTAACTTCACACACGCCGGTCATCGCCGCGCAACGCAGCGAGATCAGAAGGAACTCGACCATGTTGCGTAGGCCACGGGCTAGTCAAGTCATCGCGACGGTTCTAGCCGTCGCGGCGCTGCGAGCGGCGGCGGCTCATGCCGACGTAGCTCCCCCGGCCAGGTTCGAATTGCTCCGCGAAAAAATGCGCCAGTTCGTGGCCGCCGAGAAGGTTCCCTCACTCGCCTTGGCCGTGGCCGACCGGGGCGAGATCATCTGGGAGGAGGCCTTCGGTTGGGCCGACCTGGCCGCGCGACGCCCGGCCACGATCGATACGCCCTACTCACTGGCGTCGATCTCAAAACCAATCACCGGCACCGCCCTGATGATCCTGGTCGAGCGCGGTCTGGTCGACCTGGACCAACCGATCAACCACTACCTGGGCGATGCCCCGCTGCGGGTTCGCCTGGGAGACGCCAGCCAGGCCACGGTGCGGCGGGTGGCCAATCACACGGCCGGGATGCCGCTGCACTATCAGTTCTTCTACGCCGATGAAACGATGGCCCCCCCCAGCTTTGCGGAAACCATGCGTCGTTACGGCAACGCGCTGACGCCGCCGGGAGAGCGCTGGCATTACTCGAACCTGGGCTTCGGCGCGCTCGACCATGTGATCCGCCAGGTTTCGGGGCGCGGCTACGCTGAATTCATCCGCGAGGAAGTGGCTCGCCCGCTGGGGCTTGAGCGCTTGGCCGTGGGCACGCCGGCCGATTGGCAGGGGAGCCAGGCCCTGCGCTACGGCGCGGGCGCGACCCTATTGGCCGACTACCAGTTCGATCATCCCGGTGCGTCGGCCGTATACGCCAGCGCCCACGACCTATGTCGATTCGGGCTGTTTCACGCCAAGTGCCACCGCGCCGAAGCCCGGCCGATTCTGAGCGACGAGGCGATCGACGCCATGCAGGTAGTCCACCAATCCAATCATGGCGTGGCCTGGAACGTGAGCCGGCACCCCAGTGGCGCCCACATCGTCTCCCACGACGGCGGCATGCCCGGCGTAAGCACCACACTCTGGATCGTGCCCGAGCGGCAGGCCTGCGCCGTGGTGCTCTGTAACACCATGTCGGCCTACGTGGGAATCTACTCGGCCGCCATTCGCAAGTTGGTTCTGTCCGATGAACCGCCCGCCAGCGACCAGGCGGCCCAGGGAGAGTCGATCCCAACTGCGCTTGACGCCCGCCGGGCCGGCCACGGCGACGAAGAGCAGCAACCCGCCCAGCCGGCCACCTTGGCCGAAAGCGCCGCCTGGCACGGCCATTGGCGGGGCACGATCGATACCTATCAGGGCGAGCGCTCGCTGGAGTTGAAGATCCTGCCCACCGGCGAGATCCAGGCCCGGGTCGAGCGTCAGCTTTGGACCCTGGTCAACGACGCGCGCTTGGACGACCAGGGGAGCCTGCGCGGGGTGATGTGGGGCGACCTGAACACCGTCGACACTCGCCGCAGCGCCCAGTACTTGCAGCTCGATCTGCAGCACCGGGGCGACGGGCTGACCGGCGCCGTGGTTTCGGTGAGCCGCCCCGATGCGCGGCTCACCAACGCGCTCAGCCATTGGGTCAGGCTTGAGCGGGTAACCCCGTAGCGGCGCGGGCGGCAAAAAACTGGCCGACTTGCCCCGGGGCGCCCCCCGCGAGCGAGCTTATAACGGCAACCGCCGCCCCTCAGCGTGGCTGCGCTGGGCCAAACGCACAATCGACATGGCCCGCCAGGCCTCGTCTAACCCCTGGGTGCTGCGGACCAGGCTGGTTACCGCCCGGTAGAAATGCGACAGAAGCCGCTCCCCCACCGGCCGCTCGCTATCGAGCGATTCCAGGTGCCGACCCGCTTCGTCGAACCAGAGCAAGTTGGCGGGCAGATCGATAAAGGCGATTCCTCGATCGCAGGAAACCTGCAGCGCGGCCGGCGGGCGGAACGAAACCGCTTCGTGCCAGGTGGCCGGCACGTAACGTCCGCAGCTAATCTGGGCGGTAATGCCGTCGCCCGGTCGGCCATCGGGGCTGAAATCCAGGTTGAGCATCTGATAGTCTTCGCCTTCGGCGTCGCCGGCGGCCTGGTGCATCAGGCCCATGACCGAAGTGGGCGCGGTGCCCGCCACGTAACAGCACCAATCGACCAGTTCGATCAAGTCGGCAAACCGCGAGCGCTGCACCGGTCGCCGCGACCCGGGCCCGGCAGGCTCTTGGGCCGGGCTGCGGCGGTGGCAAAACAGCAGCCGCGGCGCCCCCAACCGGGTGGCCAACAGTTCCTTCAGCCGAAGCGTGGCCGGCGCCAACTGGCAAGGAAACTCGGACATGAACGCGATGCCCGCTTGCTCGATGCGCGCCTTGATGGCGGCGCTATCCGCCGTGTCGAGATCGAGCTCGGTGCTGCAATAAATCGCTTTACCGGCATCGCACGCGGCCAGCAACGGGGCCGGGCCAAACCACTGCCGCCCCAACAGGAGCACCGCGTCGACGTCGTCTCGCTGCATCAGTGCCCGAAAGCCGTCGACCGCCACGCAATTGAATTCGCGGGCAGCCTGTTCGGCCCGGTGGGCCACCTGGTCGCAGAAAGCGGTGACCTCGAAGCGATCGCTCAAGGTGCGCAGCGCCGGACGGTGCCTGGTTTCCCAAGCGCAACCCAGTCCAACGACCCCCACGCGTAGTTTCATAGAACGGCGGATCGCCCTCGCACGGCGGTGGCCTACCGCAGCGCCGCTCTTCGGCCCTTGGCGGCCGTCTGCACGCTGCGCCGCGTAAACCAGCATCAGGCCCGGCCGACACGCGGGGCGGCGCGAACCCGCAGGCGGCGAGTATACCAATCGGCTGCCGCTCGAACAATCGAATACTCGCTCCAAGTCACTAGAAGATCGCCATTTACGAATCTCAACTCGGACCGCGCTGGGGGCCCCGGTACGGTCCGAACGCACGTTAAACTTTCGCCATTTATTTCAAACTACCCATCCTCCGTTGCTTGCGCTTGCGGAACATTTTCCATCGGCTACACTGGCCGCTCCTGCCGAGCCGCTCGAACCGGGCCAGCACGTCCCCGGAGCCTTCGAATCGCGGCCTGAACTGCATAGCGAGGTGAGTTTCGGTCAGTCCGTCCCGCGGTTGCCAAGCCGATTGGCCTGCGTTTGCCAGCACCGTGGGAGAGCGCGGCTTTGGCCCGCGGGCCGATTCGGTCGGCCAACACGCCACGCCCGAGCGATTCTTCGACCGGACAAGCCTCCCATACCTTCGATCCCCAAGAGCTGGAAAGGAAGACTGCTGTGCTATCAGTTACCTTGGCCGTTCTGTTGCAAGCCAGCCTGTCCTCGAACGAGTTGAGCTATTCGGCGGCCCACCGGATGAACGCCGAAACCGGGCGTCCGTTGGTGGTGTTGATCGGCACCGACTGGTGCCCGGCTTGCCGCCAGATGAAGGACAGCGTTATTCCCCAGGCTCGCCGCCGGGGCCTATTGGGCAAGGTGGCCTTCACCATGATCAACGCCGACCGCGACCGCGACCTGGCCCGCAAGTTGATGCGGGGGGGCTCGATTCCGCAGTTGGTCATGTTTGAGAGGGTCGACGGCAAGTGGAAGCGGACCCAGCTCACCGGCGCCCAAAGCGTGGAAAGCATCGAAACCTTCGTCCGCCAGGCCCAGCACAGCCAGGAAGTGGAGCTCAGCGGCGGCCCCACGCACCAGCAGGGCGAGGGCATGGAATAGCCCCACCGACGGGCATTTCCCGTGTCCGGGGGGCGCCCACGTCCGGGCCGGATTCTGAGCCCCCTCACCCGCAGACAACCTCAACCCCAGCCGCGCGTCGTGGCGCGACCGGGGTTTTTCTTTGCGCTTGTGGCTCGGGCAGATTCCGGTCCAGAATACGAATAAGAGGTCGCCGCCGCTTCGGTACCCGACCGAACTGGGCCCGACCGAACTGGGCCCGGGACCCGGGCCGCCGCCCCTTTCGACCGGCCCGGACAACCGCGGTGGTATTTCCCGAACAGCTCCCCACGGCGGGGGGCAAAGGCCCGGAACTATGCCGCTCGACGACAGACACCGGTTCGAGGTTACCCAAGCCAAGCAACCGGCCAGGGGAACTTCTTCAATCGCGTTTGGTCCGCGGCACCTGCGCCCGCGCCGGGCCGCGGTTTGGGGGTGGGGAGTGGTCCGAGTTTGCGCCCTAGTCGGCTGCTTGGGGCTAGTCGGCCTTGCCGCCGCTGCCGAACCCGCGGCCGCCGAGTTGGTGCTCGAATCGGCCCTCGTCCGGCCGATCGACGAAGTGGACGTGGCCGCTCAGGAAGCCGGACTACTCACCGCGATCGCCATTCGCGAAGGTCAACGCGTTGAACCGGGGGACCTGTTGGCGCAGATCGACGACTTCGACGCCCAACTCGCCGCTGCCCAGGCACAACAAGAATTGCTGATCGCCACGCGTAAGGCCGAGAGCGACGTGCCCCTGCGTTCCGCCCGCAAATCGCGCGACGTCGCCGGCGCCGAATGGCAGCGCGGGCGAGAGTCGGTCGAGAAGTATAAGAAAAGCCTTTCCCAAACCGAGCTCGATCGACTTCAGTTCGAGTCGGAGCGCGCGGAACTCGACGTGCAGCAGGCCGAGCTCGACCAGGAGTTGGCGGGCCTGGAGAGCCGCTTGCGGGAAATTGAGCTGGAATTTGCCCAACGCCGCGTCGAGCGGCGCCGCATGCGCTCGCCGCTGGCGGGGGTGGTGGTCGAGGTGCGGCACCGGGCCGGCGAATGGGTGGAGCCCGGCACCACGGTCGTCCGCTTGCTGCGCAACGATCGGTTGCGCGTCGAGGCCTTTCTCGACGCCGATCGCGCCACGGGCGCGCTGCTGGCTGCCCCGGCCAGCTTTACGCTGAATTCGTCGGCCGGCTCCTCGCAACCGTTCCTTGGCGAGATCACCTTTGTCAGCCCGGAAATCGACCCCATTAACGGGCAGGTCCGCATTTGGGCGGAAGTAGCCAACCCCGACGGTTCGCTTCGCACCGGACAGCAGGGCACCCTGAAGATTCAACTCGGTCCGCGAAAGTAAGACCGGCGGCTTCCCGGGGGGAAGGCCGGGCATTGAACGCGACCGCGACGCACATGACCTCTACCCACTCGCAGGGACCGGCCGATCGTCGCCCGCTGGGCCTCAGGCGCCGGCCGGATCTGGTCTGCCAGCCGCTGCCCTTGGCGGGGCGCAAGCACTGGGCGGTGAAAGACCCCGTGGCTCGCCGCTACTTTCTGCTTACCGATCCGGAATACCTCGTTCTGGACGCCTTGGACGGCCGGCGCAGCCTGGCCGAAGTCAAGCTGCTTTTCGAGCGGCAGTACGCCCCGCGCGAGCTGCCGCTGGCCCGATTGCAAGCGTTTCTCGGCCGGTTGCACGAGCAGGGGCTGGTTCTGGTCGAGCGACCGGGCCAGGCTCAGCCGCTCGCCGACCGGCGCCGCGCTCGCCGCTGGACGCAGTTGGCCTCGCTGGCCGTGGGATGGCTCAGCCTGCGGTTTCGTGGAATCGACCCCCACGCCTGGCTCAACCGGCTCGTTCCCACCGGCGGCCCCCTGCTGCGCCCCGCTTGGGTGTTGGCATACCTGGTGCTGCTGGCCCTGGGGGGGGCGGCCGCCTGGGCCTCGCGCCAACAGTGGCAGGGGGATTGGACCCAGTGGCAGGCCTGGCTCTCGCCCAGCACACTGCTACTTTTGGCCGTGGTGCTATTCGCCGTGAAGCTGGCCCATGAGCTGGGGCACGCCGTGGTCTACCACCGCTTGGGCGGACAGTGTCACGAACTCGGTGTGATGCTGCTCGTGGGGGTGCCGTGCTTGTACTGCGACGTCTCCGATGCCTGGCTCATGCCCCAGCGTTGGAAGCGGCTGGCCGTGAGCGCCGCGGGCATGGCCGTTGAACTGGCGCTGGCGGCGGCCGCGGCGCTCGTGGTCTGGGCTACCCCGCCCGGGCCGGTTCACACCGCGGCCTGGAGCGTGGTACTCATCTCGTCGATCGGCACTCTGCTCATCAATGGCAATCCGCTGGTGCGGTACGATGGCTATTTCTTGCTCAGCGACTGGGCCGGCGTGCCCAACCTCGGGTCGCGAGCGGCCGCGAGCCTTGAACGGGTGGCGGCCCGATTGATTCTGGGCAGCGAACCGCCGACCCAAGCGCTCGAGACCGACGACCCCTGGTGGTTGCCGCTTTACGCGCTGGCCTCGATCGGCTACCGCTGCCTGTTGCTGGTGGGCGTGTGGTGGCTTCTGGCCCCCTGGACTCAAGCCTGGCAGGGCGAGTGGCTCCTGGCGGCGATGCTCGGCGCGACAGCCGTGGGCTGGGTCGGCCCGGCTGCCGCGCGATGGGCCCGCTGGATTACACGTCCCGATCGGCCGCTTCCGCTGCGCCCCTGGCGCGCGGGGCTGGGGCTGGCCGCCGCGGGGCTCGGCCTGGCTGCCCTGCTGGTCTGGCCTTGGCCGCAACGGTTCGCCGTGCCCGTGGTCATCGAACCGGTCGGCTCACAGCGGCTGTACGCCACCGTGGCCGGGCGACTGCAAGTCGAGGTAACGGCCGGGCAACAGGTGGTGTCTGGCACCCGGCTGGCCAGGCTCGAGAACGCCGACGAACAGCGCCAACTAGTGGAACTCGAAGGGCAAGTGGCCGTGCAGCGGCGCCAGGTGGAGTCGCTCTTGCGGCTGCGGGGCACCGATCCGATCGCTGCCGCGCAGTTGCCGGCGGCTCAACAGTCGGCCCGCGAATTGGCGGCCCAGCTCGCCCAGCGGCGCGCCGATCAGGAGCGCTGGACGCTACGCGCCACACAAGACGGCCAGGTCATGGCCCGCTCGATCGAGCCGCAGCGTCCGGGAATCGACGACTTGCCCACGGCCACCGGCACCTGGCTGGACCCGGTCAATCAGTCGGCCGAACTGGCGGCCGGCGACTGGATTGGCTGGGTCGGCGATCCGCGGCGCCTCGAGGCTTGGGCCTATGTCGACCAGGCGGTCATCGAACGGGTCGCGGTAGGCCAAATCGCCGATCTGCGGCTGGAAGCGGTCCCCGCGTCACGCCTTCAGGGCCGCGTGGTTGAAGTGGGCCAAACCCCGACGACCGTAGCCCCCGCCGAACTGGTCTACCGTCGCGAGCTTCCCGCCGAACCCTGGGGCGACCGGCAATGGCAAACGCTGCAGCCAACGTACCTGGTACGCATCGCCTTTGAATGCGAGCCGGGAAGCGTGCGACCGGGGGGCGTCGGACAGGCCAAGATTCGCGTGGGTACCGAGCCCTGGTCGCGCCGCCTGTGGCGCGCCCTTTGGCAGTCGCTCAGCTTCCGCGAGCCAGGCTAGCAGCCTGTTGAAGAATTCCCCCGGGCTGCGTCTTCGCAGGGACGCGATCCCAGAATCACGACGTAAGTCGTTAGTTTGCGAGCCGCGACCAGCTTGGCTCCGCACTTGGCGAGGTTGAAATTTGCCATGAGGGCATATTTCAACAGACTGCTAGGCTAACGGCCTCGCAGATTGCTCTGCGGCCGGAGACGGAAGATCGAATTCGGTTACGGGATCAGAATCACCAACCCGACCACCAGGGCGGCTTCGGCGGCAGCCGCCAAGGGGCGCAGCCGGTACCGATGGGGCACCCGCACGGCGGGCGAACCGGGCCGACGATACCCCAAGTCGTAGACCCGCTCCAGCGGCGGATCGACCAGCGCCAGGTACGGCAGCGCCGGTACCAGGGCAAAGAAGTGCAGTGCCGACACGGCCGGCTGCACGCAGCCATGCTTCAGCCCGTAGCGCTCCAAGTTGACCTCTTGGAAATACAGCGGACCATGAAAGTACTGGGTGGGCACCCAGTGAAATCCGACTTCGCTCCAGGGGCGTCCCAACGGGCTGGGGTCGTAAAGGTCGCCCCATCCGGCCAGGGCGGGGCCCGCCACGTCGAGCGGCAACTCACCCGCCGGCGGACGGGCATCGACCATGATCGCCGAGATCGGTTTCACGTCCAGCGCCGCGCCGTCGTTCATCACGGCACTTTCGCTTGGCCCGGGGGGCAACTCCTCGATCGCCGCGGGCGGCGCGGCGGGAGCCGGCGGTGGCGCGAGGGCCGGGTCGTCGGCCGACAGGCGGGGCAGGGCCCCCGGCGGAGTCACGGCCTGCTGCGCCGGCGGTTCCAGCCGCGGTACGCGTCTGGCCAGGCGTGGGGTACGGCTCGCCGCCGAACGACGCGGCTGCGGCCCGCTGACGGAACTCGAGGAGTCGGCCGCCAGGGCCCACTGGCCACCGCCGGCGAGCACCAGGCAAACCAACGCCCCGGCAAGCGAAACCGGTCTCAACCTCTGCCGCCGCTTCGTGTTGACCATCGCACGCCTTCCCTTGAACCGGCCACCACCGTCGCGCGACATAACCTCTGCCACCGTCAATGGTGTTCGACTGCGTACGACCGGAATCTCGAAACGAAGCCACTCGCTGGGCATAACCGATACGCGCCGCAGGGTCGCCCGGACCCCACCGCTCGTCCGGATCGGCTCGGGTCGAGGGCCCGCCGCACCCTGGTGCCTGGGCCAAAACCGGGGTTGGCGGCGAGCCGCATAACCGGAGCAACTTGCCTAACAAGCGTGCCCCGCTGTGTGGTGGCTGCAAACCGGGTCAGGGTCTGCCCAGGCCGGAAAGTTTGACACAATTTCACCATCCTAGCGATAATTGGGAGAAGCCGGTTCTGTCGAGAAAACTAGCGGCAGGGGCCGCGCCGCCCGCGTCTTGCGCTGGGGTCGCGCCGGGCCCTCGCGCCGCGGACACGGCGGCCGCTCAACTCCCGCTGGCCAGGTCGCGGAACTCCTGGCAGCGCCGGCTCGGGATGCGTGCGCCAGACGATGCCCGGCGGCATGCGCGGCGTCGGAGGCGCGATCGACCGAGAAAGGGCCGTGAGCATGTGGCCGCTGCGACGCTCGACAACTCGCCGCGCTCGCTCCGCGCCCTCGCCTTGGGACCGGGCCTGGAGCACGCAGCCCCCGGCCCTGGTCGCCACGGAGCTGGAAGCCCGCCGGGTGCTGAACGCGGCCCCCGTGCTGGCCGGCGCCAACGACTTATCCAGCGTCGCCGAAGATGCCACGGATGATCCTGGCACGGCAGTCGCCGACCTCATCAGCGGGCAAATTACCGACGCCGACCCGGGCGATCCGCAGGGGATCGCCATTATCGGGGCCAACGCCGCCAGCGGCACCTGGCACTTTACACTCGACAACGGCGAAAACTGGACCGCGCTGGGGGCCGTCTCCAACACCAGCGCCACGCTGCTGCCGGGCACGGCTGGCGCCCGCGTTCGTTTCACCCCCGATGCCGATTTCAACGGGACGATTTCGCCGGCCCTGACCATTCGAGCTTGGGACGGCTCGAGCGGGGCCGACGGCCAACAGGGGGTCGATGTCTCGACCAACGGCGGCGCCACCGCCTTCAGCTCGGCCACGGCCGCGGCCGACCTGACCGTGACCCCTCTAAACGATGCCCCAGTGCTGAGCGGCGCCAACAACCTGACCAGCGTGATCGAGGACGACGGCGACCCGCCGGGCGACCTGGTTTCCGCGCTCATCAGCGGCCAGATGACCGACGTCGACGCCGGCGCCCAGCGCGGCATCGCGGTGACCGGCGTCGACGACACCAATGGCACCTGGGAGTATTCGACCAACGGCGGCGCCAACTGGACCGCCTTGGGCACCGTCTCCGACTCAGACGCCACGCTCCTGGCGGCCAACGCCACGACCCGGGTACGGTTCGTACCCGATGCCGATTTCGACGGCTCGGTATCGCCCGGGCTCACCTTTCGCGGGTGGGACCGCACCAGCGGCGCTAACGGCGACACGGGGGTCGACGTCTCCGCCAACGGCGGCATCACGGCTTTTAGCAGCACTTCGGCGTCGAGCGCCGTCAGCATTACCCCGGTGAACGACGCCCCGGTGCTCGGCGGCGCCAACGACCTGACCTCGATCATCGAAGACGCCACCTCGCCGGTCGGCGACCTGATCAGCACGCTTCTCGCGGGGCAGGTGACCGATCCCGATACCGGAGCGCTGCAGGGGATCGCCGTGATCGGGGTCGACGACACCAACGGCGTCTGGCAATACACGATCAACGGCGGAGCCAACTTTTTCGACATCGGACCGGTCACCAACACCAGTGCCCGGCTGTTGGCGGTGAATGCCAATACCCGGGTGCGGTTCGTTCCCGATGCGAACTACAACGGCACCGTTGCGCCTGGGATCACGTTCCGGGCTTGGGACCGCACCAGCGGCGCCAATGGCGATTCGGGGGTCGACGTTTCGACCAACGGCGGGGCAACTGCTTTCAGCACGGCCACGGCCGCTTCCGACATTCTCGTGGTCTCGATCAACGATCCGCCCGTGTTGGCCGGCGCCAATCCCCTGGACCCGGTCACCGAGGACGACACCGACCCGCCGGGAACCCTGGTCAGCGACCTCGTAGCCGGACAAATCAGCGACAACGATGCCCCCAGCCCCGAGGGGATCGCCGTGATCGGGGTCGATAGCGCCAACGGCACCTGGCAGTACTCCACCAACGGCGGCACCAACTGGACAACCTTCGGCGCGCTCTCGAATACGTCGGCCACGCTGCTGGCGGCCAACGCCCTGAACCGGGTTCGTTTCGTCCCCAATGCCAATTTTTCCGGCACCGTGGTGGCGGGGCTGACGTTTCGGGCTTGGGACCAAAACAGCGGTGTCAACGGCAGCTCCGGGGTCGATGTCTCGACCAACGGCGGCACTACCGCCTTCAGCTCGAGCACCGCGTCGGCCTCGGTCACCGTCGTCGGGGTGAACGACGCGCCGATTCTGGCGGGCGCCAATAACCTGACCGCGATCGACGAGGACGCGACCAATTCCTCGGGAACGCTGGTCTCGGCCCTGCTGACCGGCCAGGTTACCGAGGTCGATGCGGGGGCGGTCAGCGGAATCGCTGTCACCGCGGTCAACCAGGTCAACGGCACCTGGCAGTACACCATCGACAACGGCGCTAACTGGCTTGCCTTCGGCGCGCTATCGAACACCAGCGCCACGCTTCTGGCCGCCAACGCCGATACCCGAGTGCGATTCGTGCCCAACGCCAATTTCTCGGGGGCCATCAATCCTGGCATCACCTTCCGCGCCTGGGACCAAACCAGCGGGGCCAACGGGGCCACGGGGGTCGATGTTTCCGTCAATGGCGGCACCACGGCCTTCAGCACCGCCACGGCGTCGTCGGCCATCAACGTGCGGCCCGTGGCCGACACGCCGACCCTGGTGGTCAACCCCACCCTGGCCGCCGGCACCGAGCGAATCGCCGTGCCGCTAGGCATTAGCGGCCAACTCACCGACCTGGATGGCTCGGAATCGCTCAGCTTTATCATTTCGGGGCTGGCCACCACCGATGTGTTGCTCAACGACAACGGCGACGTGATTACCGGCGTGACCAGCACCACGCTTACGCCGGCCCAGCTAGTAGGTCTGCGGATCGTGGTGCCCGACGACAAGCTGCACTCCAATTTCCAGCTCAGCGTGGTGGCCCGGTCGACGGAAACGCTGGCTCCGCAGCCCACGGCCGACAGCCCGGCCCAGGCGATCGACATTACGATTGCCAACGCGGCCCCCGTAATTACCAGCGCGACGGTTCCCGCGGGGAGCTATTTCGAGGGAGACACGATCACCCTGAATCTGGTGATCGACGACGCCACGACCGACCTGCAACTCATCACGGTCGACTGGGGCGACGGCACGGGGCCCCAAGTATTCGGCCCCTTGAACCCCGGCCCCCAGGCGCTGCAGCACACTTACTACGACAACGCCAATTACACGATCACGGTCACCACCGTCGACGACGGGCTCTTGGCCAGCCTGGCGGTGGCTACCAACGTGCAATTGGCCAACCTGGCGCCGCAGGCCAACTTCCTGCCGGTCACGCCCATTATCGAGGGAGAGACCGCCACGGTGATCGGCACGATTGCCGACGCCGGCCTGAACGACCTGGTGACCGTGGCCATCGACTGGGGCAACGGCAACCTGTTGAATTTGCCCTCGCTAGCCCAGGCTTCCTGGGCGCTCAACCTGCTGCAAGCTTACCCCGACGTGCCCGAGGGGGCGGTCGGCGGCACGGTCCACGTTCAATTCATTCTGACCGACGACGACGGCGGGCAAACCGTGCTCGACGTTCCGATTCTGGTGCACAACTACGCCCCCGTGCCCGGCCTGGTCACCATTACGCCAGACGAAATCAACGAGAACCAAGAGGTGCAGCTCGACGGCCAACTGGCGCTCAACCCGCTGGTAGTCGACACGTTCGTGATCGTGATTAATTGGGGCGACGGCTCCCCCCCCACGGTGCTAAATCTTCCCAACGGCCAGGCCAGCTACAGCGCCCAACACGTCTTTACCGACGATCGGCCCAGCAGCACCTCGGAAGACATTCAGCCCATCAGCATCTCGATCACCGACGACGAATTGCAGGCCGTGCCCACGCAGAGCCAGCTCACCATCAACAACGTGGCTCCCACGCTCTCGCTGCTCGAAGCCACCCAGGTAACGACACTTGGGGAAACGACCCTGACCCTGGGTTTCAACGATCCGGGCACCGATAGTTTCGTCGTCCGCGTCGACTGGAGCGACGGCCAGGTCCAGTTCATCGGCCTGAACGGGCCGGGCATTTATCAGTTCGAGCACCAGTACTTCGGCAACCCCGACATCGATAACCCGAGTGCTCCGATCAAGATCGAGGTGCGGGTCAGCGACGACGACCAGGGTGCCTTTCTGACCGAGACCACGGCCACGGTGATTGGCACCGGCATTAGCGTGCCGGTCTTCATCTTGCCTTCCACGCCCCCCATTTTGCTGACACCGGCGGTGGTGCGGATCGACACGCTCCTGACCGTCGTGGCCACACCGCTGGCTGGCATTACCAGCGCCGATTTGACGCCCACCCGGGCCGAAGCGGCCTCGGCCAGCGCGCTGCAGGTGGGGCTGCGTATCGTGTCGGCCGACGGGAAAGAGGAAGAGGTGTCGGTCTTTTCTCCCGACATTCTCGATTCACTTCCCGAGTTGTTTGCCAAGCTTCCCGACAATCACTATCGCCTCTACCTCAAGGGCCCCGGCGGTGAACGCCTGGTGATCGACGTCCATCTGCGCGGTGGCCGGCCCATCGACCCGGGCGACGACCAGCGCGGAACCCGCGATCGGCCCCCGACCGCCCGGCGCGAAGCGGCCGACGCCCATTTCTCGACCGCGCAGATGCCCGCCACTCCGCCCTCAGGACCGCCTGCTGCCGGGCCGAGCGTTTTGATAAGTCCTCAGCCTCCGGCCGACGATTTGCCCGATGAACCGCCCGCGCAGGCGCCCTTGCTGGAACTAACGCCCGCCGCCACGCGGCCGCCGGAAGAGGATCGCGGCGACCCTGCCGCGCGGCCGGCGCCGGCCGACGAAGCCAATCAGCCGCTCGATCCCCGGGTGAGCCATTATCGCCGCCGCTGGGCTGAAGCGGCCGCGGGGCTGACCACGGCGGCGGCCCTGATCGAGCTTGGCCGACAGCGCCAGCAAGCGCTAGCCAGCCTGGGGGCCCCGGCGCGGCCAGGCGGCTGGTGGCGTCTGCGCCAGCGAGCCCGTCGGCAGTTGCGAGCTTCTCCTCTGCCCGACCATGCACCCACGGTTACCCTACGCTGAAGGCCAGCGCATGCCGCTTTGCCCCTACTGCGATCAACGCTTCGAGGCACCCACGTCGGCGGGGCGATGTCCGCATTGCCAGAGTCTGCTGACGTGGGGGGCCGGGGCCCAAGGCAGCGGCGCCGCGACTAAGCTGCCGGGCGAATCGGGCCGGCAAGGCGCTTCGCGCCCGGGCGATGCCACGTTGGCCGATTCGGCGCTCGAGGCGATGCGGGCCAACCTGCGCACCTTGGTCAATCGGCAAGCGAAAGAGGTCGTGGCCACGTTCGTGCCCGCCAAGGTCCGTCCGGCCGGAGGCTCTCCCACGCCGGCGGATCTCGACTTTTCCTTGAACCTGTCGCCGACCCAAACGCCCGCGAACTTGCCCCCGCAGCCCACTGGGTCGAAGCGACCCACCGTGCCCGACGCGCGAGCGGGCGATGCCACGCTCGAGTTGCCCCCGGGGGGGCTGCCGCCCGAGGCCATGCCCTCGGCCGAGCCCCCCGGCTCCAAGCGACCGACCGTGTCCGACATTCGGACGGGAGATGCCACGCTAGAGCTTCCGCCGGGTGGCTTGGGGCCGGCTTACGCCGCCCCGCCGCAATCGCCGTCAGCGCAACGGCCATCATCGCCCACGATCGAGGCCCCCTTCGATTCCCACGCGACGCCTCCGGCGATCGAGCCTTCGGCCCGCAGCCGCCCCACGCTGCCCAATCCGGGGGCCGGCGATGCGACGATCGAATACCAAACTCTGGATTTCGACTCGCTGCCCACCTCGGGCCATTCGGACACCGACGCAACCATCGCCGGAACCTGGGTGCATGGCTCGCCGGGCTCGCCAGACGGCCCCGCGCGGGCCAGCTCGCTCAGCCCCGACGATTCGGCCCGGCTGACGACGATGTGGACTGCGAGCCTGGGGGGCGATGTAAGTCCGCGCCACACGATCAAAATCGAGACCGCCTCGGGGGGCGCCGAGTCGTCGCTCGTGATTCGCCCCCGCGTTTTGGCCCAGCCGGGCGAACCGGCTTCCCGGGTCACCGACTACGAGCTGCTCAAACTTCTGGGCGAAGGAGGTATGGGGGTCGTCTACTCGGCCCGCCAGGCATCGATCGATCGCAGCGTGGCGGTGAAGATGCTCCGCGGCGATTTGGCCGCCGATGTCGACCAGCGCGAAAAGTTTCTGGCCGAGGCGGTGATCACCGGCGACCTGGATCACCCGAATATCGTTCCCATTTACGAGTTGGGGGCCAACGAATCGGGAGCGCTGTTTTATTCGATGAAGCGCGTGCAGGGGGTGCCCTGGCTGCGCGTGATTCAGGAAAAGTCGCTTTCCGAGAATCTCGAGATCTTGATGAAGGTGGCCGACGCCATCGCATTCGCCCATTCGCGGGGAGTGTTGCACCGCGATCTGAAGCCCGACAACGTCATGCTGGGCGATTTCGGCGAAGTGCTGGTGATGGACTGGGGCATCGCCATTTCCACTGGCGAATCGCGGCTCGAGGGCACGATTCGCCAAACCAGCTCGATGGGGGGCACCCCAGCTTACATGGCCCCGGAAATGGCCACCGGACCGATCGACCGCATCGGCCCCGCCAGCGACGTGTATTTGCTGGGAGCCATCCTCTACGAAATCGTCACCGGCTCGCCGCCGCATACCGGCCGCGACGTGATGAGCTGCCTCTTCAATGCCGCCACGAATACGATCGTGCCGACGACGGTATCGGGCGAACTGGTCGATATCGCCCGAGTGGCCATGGCCACCGATCCGACGCAGCGATACGAAAGCGTCCGCGAATTTCAGGGCGCCATTCGCCGTTACCAGTCGCACCAGGAAAGCGTGGTGCTCACCCACCGCGCGGCTGCCGACCTGGAGGCCGCGGTCCGTAGCGGCGACTACCAGGACTACGCCCGGGCCAAGTTCGCCCTGGAAGAGGCATTGGCCCTCTGGCCCGAAAACACCACGGCCCAAACCGATCTGGTCGGAGTGCGGCTGCGCTATGCCGAGCAGGCCTTCGGCAAAGACGACCTGGACCTGGCGGCCTCGCTTCTGGATGCCGAACTGCCGCTGCACCAGGCCCTGTACGGACAGATCGAAGCGGCCCAGCGCGAGCGCGAAGCTCGGCAGAAGCGCTTGACCATGCTGCGGCGGACCGCGGCGGGGCTGTTGGCGGCCGTGCTTTTGATTGGCACCTTGGCCTATTTCGGAATTCGGGCCCAGCGCGACCGCGCGGTGGCCGCCGAGCAAGATGCCAAGCGGCAGTTCGTTCGCGCCGAACAGGCCCGCGGCGAGGCGGTAACCAACGCCGCCGTTGCCGAACGAGCCCGGGAAACCGCCACAGAAGAGCGTAACCGCGCCCAGCGGGCCGAGATTCAGGCCCGCTCCGACCGCGACGCCGCGGTGGCGGCCCGGCAGTCCGAGGCCGACCAGCGCCGGGCCCGCGAGTACCAGGCCTATATCGCCCAAATCGGCTTGGCCGCCGCCAAGATCGACGAGAACGGCTTCGGCGAGGCGGCCAAGATTCTCTCGGAAACGCAGCCCGGTCTGCGCCACTGGGAGTGGGGCCGGCTCTGGCACCTTTGCCTGCAAGCCCAGCAAACCATTACCGCGGCCGGGCCGATCGATGCGCTGGCCATTTCGCCCGACGGCCAGCGGCTCCTCACCGGCAGTTGGCAGGGATTGGCCCATATCTGGGATCTAGCCACCGGCAAACCGCTGGTGACCGTGCAGCAAGGCGTGCACGTGCATGGCGTTGCCTTCTCACCCGACGGCTCCCGCTTCGCCACCGCCTCGAACGACCCGGAGGGTGAGGTCCGGCTTTGGAATGCGGCCACGGGCCAGTTGCTGCAAACCTACTCCGGCCATACCGACTCGGCCCTGGCGGTCGCCTTTTCGCACGACGGCCGGCGGCTGGTCAGCGCTTCGTACGACAACACCGCCCGGGTTTGGGATGTCGACACGGGGAGCCAGCTACTGCTGCTTAGCGGACACTCCTACTGGGTCTGGTCGGCCGAGTTCTCGCCCGACGATCGCCGCATCGTCACCGCCAGCCAGGACGGCACCGTGCTCATCTGGTCGGCCGAGAGCGGCACCGCCGGTACACCGTTCCGGGGCCATGACGGCCCAGTTTACTGTGCCCGGTTCGCTCCCGACGGGCAGACCATTGCCTCGGGCGGAAACGACAAACAGGTGCTGCTCTGGAATCCCGACCAGGTTCGCCCGTTCGACTACCAGGCCCTGTCGACGGGCCAGGCGCCTCAAGGACCCACCTACCGGGCCCTGACCGGCCATGCCGCCTCGGTGCGATGCGTGGCCTTCGACGAATCGGGCCAGCGCTTGGCCAGCGGTGGGCACGACAACAGCGTCAAACTCTGGAATCTGGCCGATGACTCATTGACGGTTACCCTGCGGGGACACGCCGGCTGGGTTCGGGCCTGTGGCTTTACGCCCGATGGCAAACGAGTGGTGTCGGCCGGCCACGACCAGGTGGCCAAGGTTTGGGATCCGGCCCAGTATGCCGAAGTTCGTCACCTCCGCGGCCACACCGACGGTTTGCTCGATGGTCAATTCTCGCCCGATGGCAGCCAGGTAGTAACCGTGGGGCGCGACCGCACCGCCCGGCTTTGGGATCTGGGCACCGGGCGGTCGCTTGAAACCTTGGACGAAGGCCACGAGTTCCTGGTCACATCGGCCCAATTCTGGCCCGAGGGAAATCGCATCCTGACCGCGGCGGGCGACGACACCACGCGGCTCTGGAACGCCGAAACCGCCACGGAATTGTGGCGAGCCGAGGCCACCGGCCGCGTGGGGATCGCGGCCCTTTCGCCCGATGCCCTGTGGGTGGCCACCGGCACCGGCGGAACCGATCTGGCCCTCTGGCAGGCGAGCGACGGCGAACCGGCGGGCCTGCTCAGCGGCCATCGCTCGCAAGTGACCTCGATCAGCTTTTCGCCCGACAGCGCGCGGCTGATCAGCGGCGACGCCAAGGGGCATTTGCGCATCTGGGATCGCGCGACGGCCCAGGAACTGAAACGGCTGGAAGGCCACACCGAATCGATCGTCGCCCTGGCCTGGCTAGCCGGCGATCGGGCGCTATCGGCCAGCGCCGATCGCACGGTGGCGCAGTGGAATCTGGCCACGGGCGAGGAACTCACCGATCGTGTGCTCCGGCACCCGGCCGGGCTCACGTCGTTGGCCGTTTCGCACGATGCCCAGTGGGCCGTCACCACCTGTGGCGACGACCAGGTGCGCGTATGGCACCTGGCCGATGCCAAGCTCGAGCGCAGCTACCGGGTCGATGACGCCAAATTCGCCAGCGCCGATTTTTCGCCCGACGGGCAGTGGGTCGTGGCCTTAGGGGGTGCGGCGGGCCTGCACGCTTGGAACTTCGCCCGCGGAAACGAGGCCGATCCCGGCCCGCTGTCCGCTCCGCGGCTCACCCCCGAGCAATTGGGGGGCGCCAACTGGCTGGTGCGATTCGATCCCGCGGGCAATCGGCTGCTGACCGCGGGCGGCTCGGAAACCCAGCTCTGGAGTTGGCCCGATTTGCAGCCCGCTGCCCGGCTGAATCGCAACGGCGTACTCAGCGGCGTTGTTTTCAGCCCCACCGAGCGGCGTTTGGCTACCTCGAGTTGGGATGCTTCGCTGCGAATTTGGGATCTTGATACCGGCCGCGCGGAAGCCAAGCTCGTATCGGCCGGCGATGCCTACATCAATCGCCTGGCTATTTCGCCCGAGGGCCGTTGGCTGGTTGCCGCCCGCGACGATCACTCGCTCGAGGTCTGGGATTGGCAGACCCGCGAACTGGTCAAGCGCCTCGCCGGCCACACCGGAGCGGTGCGCGATGTGGTGTTTTTCCCAGATGGCCGGCGCCTGGCAACGGGCGCGGCCGACCGGACGGTGCGAATCTGGGACCTGGCCAGCGGCGAAACGCTTGAGATCCTCGAGGGCCACGCCTGGGGTGTGACCAGCGTCGAAGTCTCGCGCGATGGATTGCGGTTGGCCTCGGGAAGCGAGGACAACACGGCCCGTATTTGGACTCTCGACGATTCGGTGCCTACCCTGGTGCTGGCCGGCCACACGGCGGCAGTAACAGGAGTGGCCTTCTCCCCCGACGGCGCCCGGCTGGTTACGAGCAGCCAGGACAATACGGCCCGGCTCTGGGATGCCCTGACCGGCCAGGAAGTGTTGACCTTGAGCGGGCACCGGGAAGAACTGACCGGGGTGCGGTTTTCCCCCTCGGGTAGGGAGGTACTTACCATCAGTAGCGACCAAACGGCTATTGTTTGGCTTTCGGTCGACTGGCGCGCCGACGTGGCGCCCCAACATCCTACCGCGGTCTTGATTGCCCCCGCGTCCACAGGGCGATAAGCGGCTGGGGAGCAGGCCAGCAGTTTCGGCCCTTTTGGAATTGGCATCGACCCACGGGCGGATGCGGCGGAGCACCTGGGATGCATCCTGGAGACGTATTCGAAGGCCGCTACCGAATCGAATCGGAGCTCGGCCGCGGCGCCTTCGGCATCGTTTACCGCGCAACCGACCTGGAAACCCAGGAAACGCTAGCCATTAAGGTGCTGCTCCCCTGGGCCAGCAAGGACCAAGAGCTGCGCCATCGCCTGGAGCGCGAAGCCCGTCTCGCCGGCCAGTTGAAAAGCACCCATGCCATTCGGATCGACCGGGTCGCGCAGTCGCCGCGAGGCCAGGTCTACGTGGTCATGGAGTACCTCGAAGGCCAGGTCCTCAGCCGGGTACTCGACCATCACGAAACCTTTCCGCCGGCCCGCGTGGCCGAAATCGCGCGGCAAATTCTCGGCGCCCTGGGCGACGCCCATTCGATCGGCATCGTGCACCGCGACCTGAAACCGCAGAACATTTTCCTCTGCCCCGGCCCCCAGGGGTCCGACCTGGTGAAAGTGTTCGATTTCGGCATTGCCAAGGTGATTCAAACCAGCGGACCCGAGGGGCTGCAGGAAACCACCAAGCTGACCGTGCAAGGGGGCGTGTTGGGCACCCCCGTGTATATGAGTCCCGAGCAGTGCCGGGGCGAAGAGTTAACCCCCGCCAGCGACCTGTATTCGCTCGGCGTGGTGCTTTACGAAATGCTGACCGGGCGGCCACCGTTCGACGATCCGAATCCGGTGCAGGTGATGATCATGCACAACACCCGCACCGTGCCCGCATTGCCGCCAGCCCTGGCGACGTCGGTGCTGGGCCGAGCCGTGATGCGGGCGCTCGAGCGCGACCCTGCCGCGCGATTCGCCACCGCCGCCGATTTTGCCGCCGCCTTGGGTGAGGTTTCCCCCTCCCATCCCGCGGCCGAAGTCCGCACCACGGCGGCCGCCGCTCCCCCGGCCGGCACGGGCAAGCCGTCGGCGACGGCCCCGGAACGAATGCAGAAACCACCCGTCGCGGCCTCGCGCGAAAGCTCAAAGACCAACCCGTTGGGGGCATCGCGTGTCGCCGGGCCCCCGCTGGCAGTGTTGCTCCGCCGCTACGGGTTCGCCCTGGCGGTGCTGGTCATTGTGATCTGGGCTCTGTTCGAGCTGTTCTGACCGCCCAGCGAACTCTCGAATCGGCGGCCGGGGCCCCAACCGACTTCGCGGCCCGCGTTGGCCGCGGCGCTCACCCGCACGCCGCTAGTGCGTATCGCCTGGCAGAGTCGCTACCCCCCCTTTCCGCTCGTTTCCAGGGGAACGCTGGCCCACAGGGCCAGCCTCTCCGGGACGAAAATGTCCCGATCGGTACTATTCTTATGATTTCCAGCTTGAGGGCTGGTGTGATCGGCGATAAAAACGACGAATATTCCCGTTCGGTAATTATTTGGCTTGCCGACAGCCGATGAGAGGCATAGAGTTCTCCGACTAGCCCTGTTTGTTACCGTTCGGGAATAAACGACCTCCGATCGGGTGTCGCTGATCGCAGAGCCGAGAACCCCCGCCCCGCCCATGGCTAAAACGCCCCTGTTGTCGATCGGCCAGTTCGTCCGCCAGCGACGCCGGGCCGGCAACCTTACCCAGCAAGAGCTGGGTGAGCTGGCCGGGGTCGGAACCCGCTTCGTATCGGAACTGGAGCGCGACAAGCCCACGCTTCGGCTCTGCGTCGTCAACCAGGTGCTGGCCGTCTTCGGCAAAACCCTGGGGGTGGTCGAAGCGCCGCGCGAGGAGACTACGCCATGAGCACTCGCCAGGCTCTTGTCTGCCTGAGCGGCGAGCGGGTGGGGCTGCTGGTGCAGCGGGGCGCCCAGACCGAGTTCACCTACGACCCCCAGTGGCTGGCCCGGGCCGATGCCCGGCCGATCTCGCTCACGCTGCCGCTACGGGCCGAGCCCTATCGCTCGCCGGGGCTGCATCCGTATTTCGAGAACTTACTGCCCGAGGGTTGGCTGCTGGAACTGGCCACCAAGAAGCTGAAGATCTCGAAGGACGACGCCTTCGGGCTGCTCGTGGCCACCTGCGCCGACTGCATTGGCGCCGTCGAAGTGCTGCCCGCCGAGGACGCACCATGAGTGCCGTCTGCCGGGCCTGCCTCATGCCGCTTGAGCCGCCGGCCGAATACCACCCGCGGTGTTTGCGGCGCTTGTTCGATTCGACCAAAGTGCCCCATCTGGACGTGGCCGTGGGCAAGCTGCACACCGCGGCTCTGGCCATGGTGGGGCACACCTCGCTCTCGGGAATTCAGAAAAAAATCTCGGTCGGGCTCTCGGCCGATCGGGAAACGCTGCAAGTGGCCTCGGGGGGCGGGCGCTATATTCTCAAACCCCAGACCGAGGCCTATCCCTACCTGCCCGAGAACGAGCACCTGACCACGCAACTTGCCCGGCTGCTCAAGATCGAGGTGGCGCCCAACGCCCTGGTGGCGCTGCCCGACGGGTCTTGGGCCTTCGTGGTGCGGCGGTTCGATCGGCCGGCCCAGGGCAATAAGCTGCTGCAGGAAGATTTTTGCCAACTGGCCGAGCTGGCCCCCAAGCAGAAGTACGAGGGCTCGGCCGAGCTTTGCGTGCGGCTGCTCAGGCGGTTTGCCAGCGAGCCCCTGGTCGAGATTCAAAAACTGTATCGCCAGTTCCTCTTGGCCTGGTGGACCGGCAACGGCGACCTGCACCTCAAAAATCTGTCGCTGTTGACCGGCACCGACGGGCTGGTGCGGCTGACGCCGGCCTACGACCTGGTTTGCACCCGGCTGGTCATCGCCGGCGATCCGCTGGCGCTACCCATCGTGGGCAAGAAAGACCGGCTCGACCGGGCCGACTGGCTGCAGTTCGCCCGATACGCCGAGTTGCCCGAACGCCTGGCCCAGCGGCTCTTGGCCGAACCGGCGGCCGCCTTGGACGAGGCTTTACGGCTGGTGGCCGCGAGCCCTCTGCCAGAAGAAATGCGGCAGGCTTACGCCGGGCTCCTGGCCGAGCGGGCCGCGGTGCTCGCATCGGGCGGCCGAGCCCGATAGCGCGGCCCACCTGGTTTCCGCGCCGGGAGCCAGACGGCCGATCCCCCCGGCAGCCCGCGAGGCATGCCCTTAGCCGCGCACCCAGCGATAGGCCAGCCAGCAGAGCAGGGGAAACCCAACGAATACGGCGGCGTAAGTAAACACCGACGTCCAAACGTAGCGCGGCCAGCGGGCCATAGGCGTCTCGAATTCCCCAAATGCGGAAAGCCAAGTTGCGGCGAGGGTGCCCCGCCAAGCGACTGCCCACGCAAACCGGCAGCGACCACGCCAGGCAGCGACCACGCGGCCCGCCGGGGGGCCAGCCAAGCGGCCGGGGCCCATTATTCGGTGCCGGCCAATGCCGTGCCGGTAAAGGCCTCGAGGAGCGGCTCCGCGCTCCGCTCCAGCACCCCGGCGGCTGCTAGCGGTTCTTCCCCGGCAAAATCCCCTCGTACTTGGCGATGATGCCCAGCATTACTTCGTCGGCGCCGCCGCCGATCGACAGCAGCCGTGAATCGCGGAAATAGCGGGCCATGGGATACTCTTCCATGTAGCCCATTCCGCCGTGGAACTGCATACAGGTGTCGGCCACCTCGCGAACCAGCCGCCCCGCCTTGAGCTTGGCCATCGAGGCTTCACGGGTGAAATCGACCCCGTCGAGCAGCTTCCGGGCACAGTGGTAGCAAAGCTGCCGAGTCAGTTCCACGTCGGTGAGCAGCTCGGAAAGCTTGAAGTGGATCCATTGGTTGTCGATCAGCGGACGGCCGAAGGTTTTCCGCTCGCGACAGTAGTCGATCGTCATTCGAATCATCCGCTCGGCGCCCGAGTAAGCCATGATGGCGCCGATCAGCCGTTCCTTCTGGAATTGCAGCATCTGCAGGATGAAGCCCTGGCCCTCTTCCCCGATGCGATTGGCCTTGGGAACGCGAACGTTTTCAAAGGCCAGCTCGGCCGTGTCGCTGGAGTGGTTGCCCATTTTCTTCAGCTTGCGACTGACCGAGAAACCCGGCGTGTCGGTGGGCACGATAATCAGCGACATGCCGCGGTAGCCTTCGCCCGGCTCGGTGCGGGCCAACAAACAGATCCAGTCGGCCTGGGTGCCGTTGGTGATGTAGAGCTTGGAGCCGTTGATGACGTAGTCGTCGCCCTGCGATTCGGCGCGGGTTTTGATCGAAGCCACGTCGGAGCCTGAACCCGGTTCGGTAACGGCGATCGAACAGACCTGGTCGCCGCGGATAGCCGGTTCCAGGAAGCGCTTCTTCAGTTCGTGCGAGCCGAAATCGTTCAGAGCCGGGGTGGCCATGTCGGTCTGCACCCCGATGGCCATGGGGATGCCACCGCAGGGAATTCCGGCCAGCTCTTCGGCCAGCACCACGGTGTACCAATAGTCGAGCCCCTGGCCGCCGTACTCCTCGGGGTAGCACAGGCCCAGGTAGCCCTGGTCCCCCATTTTTTTGAACAATTGGTGGGCGGGAAAGATTTCGGCCTCTTCCCAGGCGTCGACGTGGGGGACAATTTCCTTCTCAACAAACCGCCGCAACGACTGGCGGAACAACTGGTGTTCTTCGGAGAAGTAGTTGGAGTGCGACGTCGGTTGCGACTGAAGCGTGGCCATAATCTCTCCCCGGGACAACCCATTCCGAATATGTCGGCGGCCGCCCCCCCGGGCGGAACGCATCGGCACCACCGATCTCGGGGAGCCCTTACCAGGCCCCAATCCGCGGCGGCCGACCGCCCGGCATCCTAACGCGCCCGCTGACCTCGGCCAACGGGGGCAAGGGGTTTCGAGCCGCCTGGCCCGGTCGCCTGGGGCGGATTACAGCTCGAGCCAGTCGCCGTCGTCGGAGAACAGGAAATCGCCGGCCGATACCTTTTGGCTCCCCACGCGCACCTGGGTCGCCTGTTCCGTGGAAAGCCGGCGGAAATTGTAGAGGTAGATCATCGCCTGGTCGTTGCTCACCTGGGCCCGGGGGTTGCCCGCCGCCAGCGACACTTCGAGCGCCGCATCGACCACTTGGGCCCGGCTGTCGCCGCCGCCGGAATAGGCCTGCAGCGAGGCGAAGCCGCTCAAACTCTGGGCATAGCCGCCGCTGGTAAGCTGGGCCTTGCCCTGGTCAAGCTCGAGCACGTCGTCGCTGGCGGCGCCAAACAGCGTGGCCTGGTCCTGGCCCCCCGAGGAATAGGCCCGCACCGTGGCGAAACTGCGCACCGAGTTGAAATACCCCGGACCGGCGAGCTGGGCGAAATCGGGCCGGGCCATGTACTGGTCGGTGCCGCCCGAGCCGAACAGGTCGGCCGAGTCTTTGCCCCCGGTGCTGACGCTGCGCACCTCGTCGAAGGCCTTCGCGTAGTTCAGGTAGCCGGCCCCGGTCACCTGGGTGTAGTCGGGGCGGGCGATAAACTGGTCGTCGCCCGGCGAATCGTAGAGGGCCGCCGTGTCGTAACCGGTCGAGGCATAACTGCGGACCGCGTCGAACCCGCGCGCCAGATAGAAATAACCGGCGCCGGTCATCTGGGAGAAGTCGACCCGACCCACCAGTTGGTCGTCGCCCGCCGAATCGTACAGCGAGGCCGAATCTTGCCCGCTGCTGGCCTGGGCCCGCACCGAGTCGAAGCCCTTGACGTAATTCGAGTAGCCCGTGCCCGACAACTGGGAATAGGTCGGCCGGGCGATGAACTGGTCATCGCCGGTCGAGTCGTAAAGCACCGCGGTGTCGCTGCCCGTGGAACCGTAAGCGCGAACCGAATCGAAGCCGGACGCCGCGACGAAATAATTGGCGCCGGCGATCTGGGCCAGGTTCGGCCGGCCGGTGAACTGGTCGTCGCCCGCCGAATCGAACAGGTTGGCCTGGTCGAAGCCGCTCGACGCGGTCGCCCGGGCGCTGAGAAAGCCCTTGGCCTGGAGGCTGAAATTGTCGCCGGTCAGTAGCGAATCGCCGGGCCGCGCGGTCAGCACATCGTTGCCCGAGGAATCGCCGAGCTGAGCCTGGTCCTGGCCTCCGCCGCCGTGGACCACCACGGTGTGAACCTGTTGCACCTCGACCTGGTAGCCGGGGCCCGCCAATCGCGATTTGCCTGGGGCCAGGGTGGCCGTGTCGGCCGAGCTCGAGCCCGTCAGCGTGGCGGTATCGCGCCCGCCCGCCGAGACGAAGATGATCGACTCGACTTCGCTGCGCGAGTAGCTGTAGGTCAGGCCGTTGAGCGTTACCTCGAGCGTGGCCCCGGCCGAGAAGCTGAACTGGTCATCGCCCGGGGTGCCCTGAATGGTGAGTTGCTTGCCGCTTTGGGTGCCGGGGCTGGCCAGCGTCAGGCTCACGCCCGGCGCCGTACCGCCGACTTGAACGTAGTAGGTTTTGCCGGCCTGCACGGCCAGATTCACCTGCTGGCTGCCGGCGCCCCCCGTGGGGTTGGCCAAGAGCCGCATTTGCGAGTCGAACACCGAAAGCTGCACGCTCGAGCCGGCCACGCCCGCCAGGGCGGCCAAACTGAGCTGACCGGTGCTGCTGCCCTGGAAGCTGTACCAGGCGAGGCCGCCCTGAGGGTTGGCATTGGCCAGGCCGCTTTGGCCGCCGGGGCCCGGCCCGGAGAGGGTCGCGAGGCCGCCGGTACCAGCGAACGCATCGGCGTCGGCGGCGGCCTGCGGCTGGCGATTGGCACCCAACTGATACAGGAAATCGACGATACTCCAGGCGCCCCGGCCCAGGGTTCCGGCCAGGAGGTAGTCGGCCCGAGAGTCGTAACGCAGATCGGTCACCGGGGCGTTGGGCAGATTGCCGACCTCGCTCCAGTTTCCGGCCACCGAGGGCAGCGACAGGGCCACGCCGCGGTCGCCCCCCACCAAGAGCACGGCGGTATCCTCGAAGCGCGCAAACTCGATCGTCCGCAGATTGCCCACGTTCAGGTTGCCAGAGACGTTGCTCCAGCTCAGACCGGCGTCGAGCGAGCGGTACACGCTGGTGCCGTCGATGACGTACACCTTGCGCCAATCGTAGGGGTCGAGCACGATGTCGGTGATGTCGCCGCCGGGATAGGCAGCCCGGTTGACCAGCGCGCCCCCTGCCGTCGAGCGGAGGAACAAGTCGGCCCCGGCTCCTACATAGAGCACGGCGCTGTTGGGAATCAGTTCGCCGGGGTTCTGCGGATCCTCGGTGCTGCCGCCGTAGGCCAGGGCGCCAATCGGCCCCAGCGAACCCAGGTCGACCAAGGTGTCGCCCTGGTTGAACGATTCGAACACATGCGTCTGGGTGCCGATGACCATTTGCAGCGGGTTGACGCTATTGAGCACCAGCGGGGTGTAGAACTGCGGCGGGTCGACCTGGTAAATCGTACGCCCACCGGTTCCCTGCACGACCAGGTCGGGGAACTGGGTATCGATCAGCGTGTTCGCGCTGTTGTAGTACTGGCGGGCGAACCCTCCCAGGAACTGCGAGCTACCGTAGCGAACCGATTGGGTGGGGTCGCTGTCGTCGATCGCCACCACTCCGCCATCGCCGCCGGCCACGGGGAAGATGAACAAGAAATCGGAAATGGGCAGGACCGGGGCCTGCCGCCAGCGGCTGGCATCTTCGGTTCCTTGCTGCACGGTTCCCACATCCTGGGTGCCGCCGGTGATGGTGCGGGAATTGGCGTCGAAATCGACCGAGTGAAATTCGGTGATCTGCAGATTGCCGTTGAGCGAACGCCACACGATATCGGTCGAGTTGCTCGTGGCGTTGAGCAGCCGGTAAATGCCCCCGTCGTCGGTTTGGATCAGCGTATTGTCGGCCGCGAACACCATTTCGCGCGAATCGGCGTGCGGGGCCGAACCCTGGGCGAAATCGTGGGTTACCGGCCGCCACTGGGCCCCGATGCCCGGCAGTTTCGAGGCGTCGCCGCGGAACAACCGGCCCGAATAGTCTTCGGCCCCGATCGAGTTGGGGAACGGATCGGGCTGGCGGTCGCCGCCGACGAACACGACGAACGGGTGGAGCGGGTCGGCCACGATCGAGAAGTGGATCGAGCCCTGGCCGCCGGGGCGCTCCTCGCTCTCCTCGGGATTGACGCCGACCAGTTCGCCCCCCTCGTTGGTCACCGGCAAATCCATTCGCTGCCAGGTGCCCCCCTGGTTGCCGGAACGATATACCCCGTCGAGCTGACCATCGTTGATCACCGCCACGTACACGGCGTTGAAGCCCGCCGAGGCGTGGACGGCGAATTCGATCTTGTCGGTATCGACCCCGATGCCGGTGACGCCAGAGGTGATATTGGTCCAGGTCGCCCCTGCGTCGTCCGAGCGGAACAGCCCCACCCCTTGCACGCCGGCATACAACCGTTGGGCGTTGCTCTTGTCGCCCACCAGGTCGGTAATCGGCCCCGAGGGAAGCGCGCTGAGCACCGAGCCCGAAATGAGCACGAACGTTTGCCCCCCATCGGTCGAGCGGTACAGACCGACCGGGCCATCCGTCGAGCGATCGACACCCACCGTAATCACCGAGCCGCGGGCGGCCAGCCCGGAAATGTTCTTACCCGTCAAATCGGCCTGGCCCAGTTCCTGCCAGGTGTTTCCGCCGTTGGTGGTTCGCAGCAGCCCGGTGCGGGGGCCGCCATCGCCGGCCAGGCTCGAGTATCGTCCGATTCCGGCGACCAAGGTGTTGAAGCTGGCGTCGGTGGGGTCGAACTCCAAGGCCCCGATCGAGAGCGAATCTTGCTCGTCGGTCTGCGGAGTCCAAACCGGGTTGGCCGAAGTGGCGTTGGTGGTTTTCCAGATTCCGCCGTTGACCGTGCCGACGTAGAGCACGTTGGCGTTGGTCGGATGCGCCGCCACGGTTTGGATGGCGCCGGCCACCGGGTTGTTTTGTTCCTCGAGCCCCTCCACCTGCCCGCTCAATATCGGAGACGGGCCCTGCGGCTGCCAGGTCGTGCCCGACGGGCGTTCGCCAAACACCACGCCGGTTCGCGCCTGCGATTGACCGAGCGGCACCGCTTGCCGCCCCGAAGGTGGCGAGGTGGGGGTGAACCCGGGGCGCAGCTCGATGGCCACGAAATAGGTTGCCGAGGACAAAAGGGCAAAATTGAAGTTGCCCTGGTCGTCGGTCAGCGTGGTCGGCTCGTCTTCGTCGCGCGTGCCGTCGCCGTCCAGATCCAGATACACCCGCAGCCCCGCCAGGCCGGGTTCGTCGACTTGTCGAATTCCGTCGCCGTTGATATCCGAGAAGCGGGTTCCGGAAATGCTCGAGCGAGTGTCGAACGAGGCGGTGTACTCGTCCAGCACGCTTTGGCCGCCCACGCCGTCCTGATTCTGGTCCAGGGGGTTGCCGTCTTGATCGGTAATGCCGGGGGCGATGGTCAACTGGTAGTTGCCCTCGGCGCTTTGGGCCTGGAAGAAGATGGTCAGGGTCAGGCCGTCGTCGCTCCACTGGAACCCGGTGATCTGGTCGAGCAAGTCGACCGTGGCCGGGTCGAGCGGCACGGGGGCGCCGCCGTCGGTATCGCTGCCGGTGTTGGCGCGGTCGAGCGGAGCCCCGTCGTTGAGCAGCCGCACCTCGGTGGTAAAGACCAGCGGGGCGGCTTCCCCCACGTCGTACGTCAACTCGACCAGGAAGGCGGTCCAACCCGGGAGCGGATTGGAGACCTGGCCCAGGTAGCCGCCGCTGCCGTTCGAGGCGAGCACCGTGCTGGTCCAGGTCGGCCCCGCGCCGAACCCGTTGCGGAAATCTTGGAAGTTCGGGTTATTGGCCTGCCAAAGCCGAACCGTGGTGGGTACATCCAGCGCGCCCGGCCCGGTTTGCACCTGGATCGAGCCATCGGCCAGAAAAGTCCAGGAGAACTGCGGCAGCGTGTCGCCGTCGAGGATCGCCTGGTAGAAGGTGACCATGCTTTCGACGGCGCTCTGGTTCAGGCCGTGCCCGGTATTGGGCACATAGCGCAGGTAGCGGGGCCCGGGCAGGGCGTCGAAGTAGAACTGACTCGAATCGTTCAGGAAGAATTCATCGCCGGCCGAGACAACGTCGTACTTGGGCAGATCGAGCCGATCGCGGAACGTATAGGGGTCGACAATCTGGGCCAAGTAATCGGCGATCGGCAATCCGACGATATCCACGATTTCGTAGTGGACGTAGTCTTCGATCGCCTCGGAAAACTGGCGGCTGGGATCCTGCTGGCTGGGAAGCGTGAAGAAGGGGTTGTTCGAGTAGACCTGGCCGTGATAGTCGAATTGCGGCTCCAGGTTCAGCGCGTCGAACACCATCGGCATGATCGCTTTCACCCGAGGGTCGACCGCGCCGGTAAGCCAGGTGGTCCAGCCGCGTTTCGAGGCGCCCGTGACCACGAACTGCTGCAAAGTGACCGAGTCGGCCAACCGGCTGGTAAACTCCTGGGCGGCATCCATCGCCTTGACGGCGCTGCGCACCATGGGGAGCAGGGCGGCCCAAGTCGGGTCGCCCGTGCGAATGGCCATCTCGAAGCTCGACGCGATGATTTCGTCTTCCGAGCGGTTGCCCGTGGTCAGCGCGTCGTTGGGGAACCGCAAGGGCTGGTTCGGCACATTGGGCAGGTGCACGGCGACGGTGCCGGTCGCCGCCACGAACTGGGCCAGCTGCTGAATATCGCCGTCGCTCAGGTTCGGCGGGCCGCTGAACCGGCTGCCGCCGTCGACCAGCAAGAGCGCGGTGTCGCTCTGGACCACGTCGGGCACCAGAATCGTCAGCCAATGATGCCAAATGGGCTCGCTCACCTCGTCGGCCGTGCGCCAGCTCTGCGAGGTGAAGTCGAGCACGTACCCTGTAAAGCCCACGCCCGCGAAGGTTGAGTTGAGCGACCACTGGTAGTCGGGGTTCGGCTGGGCCAGGAACTCGTCGAGCACCCGCTGGTTGGGACCGGTGAAGCCGAGGATGTCGTCCAGCGAGAAACTGTTGGGGTCCATCGGCTCGGTGAACTGGAAGCTGACCGAACTGATCGGCCCCTGAACGGGACCGTCGGGCGTGCTGATCTGCACGGCGGGCAGCCCGGTGTACTGATCGCCAATGTCGATGCCCATTACGTGTTCGCCGGCCCGGACGAACACCGGCAGCCCGCCGGCGCCGCTCGTATCGTCGCCGATGATGAAGTCGGGCCGGGGAGAGACATTCATCGCCCCGATCGAGGGCACGTTGTACCAGATAAAGTCGGTGGAAACGTTGCGGTCCTGAGTGCCGCGCCGCTGGATGGTGCCGTCGCCCGAGCGCTCGACCGCGCCGCCGTTCCAAATGCCGTCGAGGCCGACGACGTGCAGCGGAGCCCCGTTGAATTCGAGGCTCGGCACCGTGATGTTGAACGAAGCCAGGTCGGCGGCGTCCCAACCCCAACCGACCCAATCGCGCACGTACCCCTGGTCGTCGACCAGCATGGCCCAGCCGCTGCCGATGCGGGTGTTGTTGCGATTCCAGAAGATATTCGTGCCGAAGTAATTGTTCGACGGCGAATCGGTGGCGATGATCACCTGGCCATCGCGCACGACGCTGGGCAGCGCCCAGACCGTCGAATTCACTTCGTTGATGTCGCCGTAGGGAGAATCGCTGATCACCACCGACCAGCCCGCGGTGTTCTGATCTTCGTGGCTGAAGTTGATCAGTTCGAAGGCGTCGACGTTGCCGGGGTCGATCTCGGTAAACAATACGGGGCTGGGGCGCCCCTGGTTGCCCGGATCGCTGCTGCTCCAACCAGGGTTGTCGTCGACCAGGTCGGTCACGCGGTAGGCGCCCAGCGGCAAATCGCTAAAACGGTAATCGCCGTCGGAATCCGCCGTGGCGACCGGTTCGTCGTAAGTGATCTGGAGCGACCAGTTCTTCAGGGTTCCGACGTTGAACCCCTTGGCGTCGCGCACCTCGAGCCGCCACACGCCGTTGGATTTTTCACCGTCGAGAATTTCCAGCGACTGCTGCGGACGGAAGGTGCCCGTAAACGGAGCCTGGCCCGCGGTAATCAGCGGGAATTGCGCACCGGTGCCGAAGATGGTGTTGCGGAAGTTGTCGCCGGCCCCGCCGATGGCAGAAGCCAACTGCACTCGAGTTCCCTCGGGGCTGATGAGCGTCAGCGTCAGATCGCCGACCGCGGTGTGGTCGATATCGACCTGAACGCTGACATCTTTGATCACGTTGGGAATCCCCAGCGCGAAGATTTCGCTGGTGATCGTCGTATTGTCGAAGATCTTGATCGGCACCCGGTTCGAATCCAGGTCGGCCTGGGCCTCGTCGGGCACGCCGTTATTGTTCTGGTCGAGAAACACCTGGAAGCCCGGCAGCGGCGGCTCGCCGTCCTGGCGGAAGCCGTCGCGGTTCAGGTCGTTGAACTTCACGCCGCTGATCGAACCGACCCGATTCAGCGCCAAGAGGCCAATGGCCAGGTCGGCCTGGGCCAGGCCGCCGTTGGAAAACGGAACCGGCAGGGCCGAATTCTGCAGCGCGGTCTGAATCTCGTCGGGCGTGGCGTCGGGCACCGCCTGCAGCATCAGGGCCGCGATCGCGGCCACGTGCGGCGCGGCGGCCGAGGTGCCAAAGAAATTGAAAAACCCGTCTCCCTCGATGTCGCTGCCGAAAGAGAAAAACGTGGTGTTGGTGCCGTCGATCCCCAGAATGTCGGGTTTGACGCGGTTCTCGGGCGAGGCCAGGCGAATGCCGCTGGTGTCGAACAGGATCGGTACGTCGCCTTCGGCGGAAAACGGCTCGAGCGCGATCTCGTTGTCGCCGAAGCCTTCGGCCAGGAAGTAGGGCACCGCTCCCACCGAGTTGGCCCCCGCCGCGTTGGTGTGGCCGTACAGCGTCGAGCTGCCGAAGAAATACTCGTTGGGCTCGGCTCCGCCAAAGAGGACATACTTCAGCAGGCCCGGGTCGTCTTGCGGATTGTGATCGGTCCGCACGGTGATCGACCAATCGCGCAACAGCCCGGAGAGGTTATTGCCCTCGGTATCTTCGATCAGCAGGGTCCAGGTGCCCGTGGCCGGCGTGCCCTGCAAGTCGTCGTTGAGCGAATTCACGGGACGAAAGCGCCCCGTGTACGGCGAAGCGCCGGCCTCGATCGAGGCCCCCGCGTTGTCGTCGAGCGTGGTGTTGATAAACCCGCTTCCGCCGACGTCGGAGATCATCTCGATGTCGGTATCCCCATCGGGCGCAACGAGCGTAATCACCAAATCGCTGTTCGAGGGGTGCGTGAGGTTGATCGTAACGTCGATATCGCGGATCAGCCCCGGCACGTCGACGTTGATGCTGGTGGCGGTTTCGCCGTCGTCGGGAATGATCAGCGACGAGTTATCCCAATAGAACGTGCGCTGGGTTTCGGCGTAGCGTTTGACGATCACCACGTTGAAGGTGTCGCCGTCGACCGAATCGTCGGTGAAATTCACGAACGACAAGATTTCGAACGGATCGAACCCCGTGGGATTACCCAACCGGTCGACCTGCGTGTTGGTCGAGGCGGCCACGACCTGGTCGCCGTCTTCGTTCAAGAGATAAAAGTCCAGGTCGACTAGCGGAGCCTGGCCGGTCAGGCTGAAGTACGGCTGGTCCCACTGCAAAATGGCTTGCCAACCGCTCCCCTCGGGAATGGTTACCTCCTGCAGGTCGTCGAGCCCGGCAAACGTCAGCAGGTCCCCCCCCAGAAAAAACTCGCGCGGGTGAAACGGGTCGTCTTCCTCGCTGGCGTCGATCGTTCCCTCGTCGGGCTGACCGACAAACTGCGAGGCGGTGAAGTCGTCGTTCGGGTCGGCCGGGTAAAACGATCGCGTCGAGGTCCAGAAGCTGTCCTCGTAACTCGACGTTCCCCCGTTGCCCGACGAGGAGAAGTAGACCACCCCCTGGGCTTTCACCGCGTCGACCGCCTGGGCGATGATGCCGTCCTGAAACATCGGCTCGGCGAAGAAAATCACGTCGTCGACGATCACGTCGGCATTGGCCTCATTGGCCAGCCGCTGAATGTTGTTGGCGAAATTCGCCTGCCCCCCGGTAAAGGCCGAGGCAAACGCCAGGCTCGCGCCAGGCGCCAGGTCGTTAATCAGTTGCAACATGGCCCGGCCTTCGTCCGAGCCCTCGTTCGGGGGCAGATCGTCGAGCACTTGTATGTCGAGCGGCAGATCGCCCGAGGCTCGGTCGATCGAGGCGGTCCCCAGCGAATCGAAGCTGTCGGACAATACGCCGACCGTGACCCCCGTGCCGTCCACGGCGTATTGAGGGCGGGCCAGATTCGTCCGATGGCTGATGTCGGCCTGCGAGGTGGTCAACCCGACATTGGTCTTCGTTTGATTAATGCCGTAGGCAAACTGCAGGCTGTCGAGCCCCGAGAGCTTGTCGAGCTTGGAGATCGGGATCCAGGCATCGACATAGCGCCCGTAGGCCGAAATATTCTGAGCGCCCAGCAGAATCAGGTCTTTCACCAGCGCATCGGCGTCGTTGACCGCCACGGCCTCGACGGATAGCAACTGGTTGCGCTGTTGCAGCGGGCTGCCGGCAAACAACTGGTACGCCTGGCCGGGATTGGCCTGCGTAAAGGCCCGGTAGCTTTGCACGACGTCGGAAAGAGTATCGCCCAGCTTGGGCAACTGGCCCTGCGGCAGCAGCGAGTCGTAGTTCGGAGCGGGCGCGTTGACCGAAAGCAACTGGCGCTGTTCCAGCCGATCCAGATGCAATGGTCGACCCGAGCGCGCACGGACAGGCCGTTGGGTAAACAGCGCCATCTTCTTCTCTCTCTTCCGGTTTGAAGGGCGGGCCCCCGCGGGCGGGGACCGAGCGCTAGACCGCGCCAGTCCTCCAAACTAATCCGAATCCCCCAGATCAGCCAAGCAAAAAATTCGGATTCCTCCCTACAATCAGGGCGGTTTCCGGCTCGCAAGGGGGTGGTTTGGCCGGTCGCAGAGCCCGTCGAATGGCCCACTTGCGGGTACCCGCCAGCCGGACCGATCAACAGCGCCCCTGGCACCGTCAGAGCTGAGCTCAGCCTTTGCCCGATTCGTGGGCGGCGTACCGTGGCTCGTAGAGCCAAAAGGTCAGTAGGCCAGTCAGGGCGATCAAACCAGCGCCGCCGAGAAAGACTGTCTCGAAACTGGTCACGTCGATGAACCAACCCACCAACGGCGATCCGGCCAGGGGCACCGCCTGGCACAAGTTCAGCGTACTCAGATAGCGGGGATGCTCGGCCGGCGGACAGAACTCCAAGGCGTAGTTGATCAGGGTCTTGGTGGTCAGCGGGGTGAGTCCCAGCGGGATGAATACCACCCAGAACCAGCGGCCGGCGAAGCCGGGTTCCATCGAGGCCAGCAGCACCGCGGCAAGGGGCGTAAGCGCGGTACCAAAGACCAGCATTCTCAGGGCCAGGCGGTTTCCCCGCCGGTCGGCTAGCCAGCCTACGGCCAGGCTGAAAACGCCCAGGGCCACGTTCTGCATCACGATCCAGGTAATCAGGTGCTCGCCCCCCAGACCCAACCGCTGCCGGCCCAAGGCCTGGTAATGCGGAAACAAAATAGGCACCGCCGCGAACAGGGCGCAGACCAGGCACAGCAGGGCAAATCGTCGATCCCGAGCCAAGACCTGGCCGCACTCGGCAAAGTAGTTCAGCCAAGGCCGGGCCGGTTCCCGATAGTCGTCGGGCGGTTCGACCATGGCGAAACAAAGCACCGACCCCACGGCGAAAGCGGCGCCGGTCAAGAGGAAAAGGGGCAAGAAACCCCCGTCAGGCCGTTGGACCCAGGGGGCCATGAGCCACCAGGCGCAGGCAATGGCCGGCACCACTCCCAGGGCAATCGACACGCTAAACAGCCGCCCCCGCCAGGTCGCGCGAATCAGCTTGCCTTGCACCGTTCCGAAGGCTAGTTGATGCAGCCCCGCCGCGGCCGAAAACAGGCCGTAGAACGCCAAAAACCATCCTGGCATCCACCACTGAGCCCGGCTTCCGGCGGCCCACCAGACGATGCCCCAGCTCGAGGCCAGCCCCCCCATGGCGGCCATGGTGCCTGCCAGGGCCCACTTCTTCAGCGGCAGATTCTTGAGCCGACGAGCGACCAGCGTGGGTGGAATGCTGTACCCCAGCCGCGTGAGCAGGGGTACGGAGCCCCGCAGCCAGCCGGCCCCCGAAATGGCGTCGACAAAAGCCGGAATGATGACACTCTCGGTCTTGAAGACCCAGCCCACGCGAAGCATGACCAGGTGAGCGGCCAGAATCAGCCAGTTGCGCTGCTCGTATCGTTCGATCACCACCGCCGCGGACGGACCGCCTACGCTCGAGTCTGGCTCGGAATCGCCCAGGCCGGGCGGCGAGGATGTTTCGGCCAGACTGGGCCTGGCAATGGGCGGGGATGAGGAGGGCATCGCTTGGATTATAGGCCCTGACCCCGCCGGGGCCCCAGTCCAGATTCGCCCGGGGGGCCACTCGTCGGGGCCGCCCCACCGCGGCCGCCGGCGGCTCGATTCCGCCCTGAGCCAGACAGCCCGGAATCGAGTTTTCGAGGGCCCCCTAAGTGGTTTCTTCGCGTGCCGCATTGTGGATAATGGGAGGCAGACCTGCGGGGAGGCTGCTCGCTATGCCACGTCGCGCCGTTGCTGCCTGGCACCTGGGTCTTGCACTCGGCGCAGCGATTCTGATCGCCTCGACCGCCGCGAATCCGCTCGGGGCCCAACCAAAACCCGAGGCGGTGCAACCCCCCGGCGGGTCGCCGCGGCCCCGGCCTCTGCCGCTCGACGACGTGCAGCATTTGTGGGGGTATTGGAGCGGGGACCATTTCTTCTACCCCGGGCAGATCGCGCAGGCCGAGGGAGAACGGCTGCTGTTTCGCTTCAGCGACGGCGAATCGGCCTGGCTCACCACCGACGAAATCATGAATTACCCGCTAGAGGTGGGCATGCCCGTCCATGCGAACTGGCAGCGGCGCGGCGGCTACTACCAGGCCGAGATCGTCAGCCTGACGACCGATTCGGTGCGCCTGCGCTATCTGGATGGGGTCGTCGAGAATACCAGCCGCGCCTACCTGCGGCTGGCCCTGCAGCCCTGGGGCATGTTCACTCCGGGCCGCCGCGTGCTGGCCCGCTGGGACCGCGACGGCTACTGGTATCCGGGCACGATCGAGCAGGTCGAGGCCGAGCGGCGGCTGGTTCGCTTCGACGATCGCCAAACCGCCTGGCTGGGCCGCGATGGCATCGCCCTGATTCAGCTTTACCGCCGGCTGCGCATCGAGGCCAACGCCTACGGCCGTGGCCGCTATTATCCCGCCACGGTGCAATCGGTCCGCGGCAACCAGGTGCAGGTGCTGTACGACGACGGCGACACGGAAACCGTCAGCGTCGCGGCCATCCGGCGCAAAATGAGCTTGCGCGGCCAATAGCCGGCGGCGTCCCGCGCTCAATTACATCCACCGTCGATACAGCCAACCGGTGGCACCGCGAAACAGGCCCGGCGAAAAGCGGTATAGCCACCACGCCAACCAACTCTCGGGCCCGACTGGAACCACGGCGCGATCGCGAGCAACTGCCCGCAGCACGGCCTCGGCCACGCGCTCGGGGGGCCAACCGCGTTGGCGGTACAAGTTGCTGATCCAATCGCGGTCGATCTTCGCCTCGGGCCGAATCGCAATGCGAGCCCCTTCGATCACCCGGGTTTGAATGACCCCCGGGCAAATCACGCTGACCCCCACGTTGTGCTCGCGCAGTTCCCCTCGCAGCGCTTCGCCCAAGCCCACCAAAGCATGCTTGGTTGCGCAGTAGGCCGAGGTGGTCGGCGTCGCGCAAAGCCCCATCACGCTCGAGGTAATCACCAGGTGCCCCTGGCGCTGGGCAATCAGGTGGGGCAGAAACGCCTTTAGAGCGTAGATCACGCCCCAGTAGTTGGTTTGGGTAATCCACTCCCAGTCGTCCAGCGAGGTTTCCGCGAAGGGCTTGCTCACTGCCACGCCCGCATTGGCGTGCATGATATCGACCCGGCCGAAACGCTCGAGCGCCAGGTCGGCCAGCCCCAGCAGCTGGTCGCGCAGGGCCACGTCGACCACTTGGGTGGCCACACGATCGGCCGGCCCGGGGAGCCCCGCGGCCACCTCCGCCAGCCGCTCGGCCGATAGGTCGGCCAGGACCAGCCGGGCCCCGCGATGGGCAAACGCCCGCGCCGTCGCCGCGCCAATTCCCGAGCCGGCCCCGGTGATGACCACCACCCGATCGTGAAACTGCTTGATACCCGGCATGAGCCAACTTTCCGATCGAAACTCGCGGTACCTGTTCGCGGGCCGGGGCAGGGGGCGGGAGGAGGGCGGCCACCCAGTTTATCCAGCAACACCACTTTACCGAGCCCAACCTTTCGACGCAGCTTTGGTTTACGCCGCACAGCCGGTGCGGTCGATACCACCGCTTAGGTCCGCGCCGCGCCGGCAGCCTGGGCGATTCGAATGCTCGCCCGGAGAGCTCGCGTGGCATCGCATCGCGGGCCAGACCGCTCCAATCAGCACGGGAACACACCCCAATGGCCGCGATCGACTCGCTCCTGGTGGTTTGCAAGTATGCGCGCGACAGCGCCTACGCCGACGAAGCCCGCGAGCTGGCCGCCACGGCCGCCCGGTTTGGCTACGCCATTAAAACGCACGAAGCGCCCGACCTGGGCGATTGGTGGCGCAACACGGCGAACAAGCCTCGCTATTTGCTGGAAACGCTTAAGCAACACGATGGCCCGCTGTTGTGCCTGGACGCCGACTGCCGAATCTTGCAGCCGCTCGACGAGCTGGTTGGCCTGCTCGACTCGGCCGACCTGTCGGTCAAGTACCGTCCGGGCAATTGCCTTTCGGCGCTATTCAATGCGGCCGTGCTGCTCGTGCGGCGCACTCCGGCCACGTTGGGGGTGCTGGATACCTGGGCCCGGCGCGGCGAACAATTCGGTTCGCTCCACCGTTTTGTCGAGCAGGGTCCCTTTGGCGAGGGAATGCTCTTCAGCCAGGGGGCCTTGGTCTGCCGCGAGCTGCCCGAGCGGTTCCACACCATGCACCCTCGCGACGGCGCGGCCCCCAGCGCCGACGTGGCGATCATCCACCTGAAAACTTCGCGCCAACAGCGGCAAAGCGCGCTGCCGGCCGACTACCAGCCGCCGCAACTAACCGACGCCGCGATGGGCAGCTACATCACCATTCGCCCCCGCCGCACGGCTCCTCCCCAGGGTCTGCCCATGGGCGGCATCGACGGAATGTACCGCGATTTTGTCGAGTATGCCTCGCGATTCGGCATTGCCCCGGCCGGCAACGTTCAGGCCCCGGTCGACGAGGGGGACCTAGCCGGCCTTGAAGCGCACAAGCTCGACGCGGTCGAGCAGCTCTGTCAGCACTTGCCCGAAAACACTCCGGTGGTGTTGTCGGACTACGACTGCGTTTACCTGCGCGACCCGGCCATATTTACCGACGCCCTGGACGGCGCCGACGTGGCCCTGGCCTGGGACCGCCGCGACCGCGGGGCCCTGCCCGCCACCGCCACCTGGGCCTTTCGTGTGGGCCCCCTAGTGCGCGACCAGCTTTTGCCCGCCCTGAAAGCCGCCTGGCACGGCCCCGCCGCGGCCGGCGCGGGCGAAGACCGGCTGCGCCGCGCCATGGCCCTGGTGCTGCGCGCCAGCGGCCCCTGGCGCGTGGCCACGCTGCTCAGCGAGTCGGTGGCCGACATCCCCCACGCCGGGCGCGACACCGTGGTGCTCTCGGCGCGCGGTCCCATGCGCATCTTCCAGCGTGGACCGGCCCTGCACATGCACGCCCTCCGCCGCCCGGTCGATCAATCGACCCAGGCCGCCGGCTAAGCAGCCCTGGAACACCGCGCGGCAGCCGGCAAGCCGCCGTCGGACCCGAATCGAGGATCAGCGCGGTGGACAGCCCGCTCGACGTGGTCGTTACCGGCTCGCGAGGCTTCATCGGCCGAGCCGTCGTTTCCCAGTTGAGCCGCGCCGGCTGGCGGGTGCTGGCCGCGGGCCGCCGGGCCGACCCGGGGCCGCTGCCGCCGTCGGTGAGCTATCACCGCTACCGCGAGGAGGACCCGGCCTCGCTGCTTCCGGCCGACCGCACCGGCCAGCCCTTCGCCTTGGTGCACCTTTCCTGGGACACCTCGCGCTCGCCCCACTTCGGCGCCCATGCCCGTTACGTTTGGCAATTCGCCGAACTGCTCGATTACTGGGCAACGCGCGGACTGAGCTACGTGGTCGGCATGGGCTCGGCCGAGGAGTTCGGCGCCCGGGCCGGCACGCTGGCGGCCGACGACCCACCCCTGGGCCCGCTCTCGCCCTATGGCTGGGGCAAACGGGCCGCCCAACAGCTTCTGGCCCACTGGTCGGGCCGCACCGGCACGGCCAGCCTGTGGCTGCGGCCGTTCGTGGTCTATGGGCCCGGCCAAACGGGCGAAATGCTGATTCCCTACGCGGTGCGCCGCGCGCTCGAGCGCCAGCGGGCCCAATTCAGCGATGGGCTGCAAGAGCGCGACTTTCTCTACGTCGACGACCTGGCCGGCGCGGTTTGCCTGGCCCTCGAACGGCGCCCCGGGGGCCACCACGCGCTGAACCTGGGCACGGGCCGCCCGGTGGCGGTGCGCGAGGTTTTGGCGCGGCTCGCCGAGCAGCTCAACGCCGAATCGCTGTTTCAGCTGGGGGCGATTCCGCGCCGGCCGCAAGAACCTCACCTTCAAGTAGCCGACACCAGCGCCGCACAAACCGTGCTGGGCTGGTCGGCCACCACTTCTTGGACCGAGGGAATCGACCGCCTGGCCGCCACGAGCCGGGGGCAGCGGGCCGAGTAAGGCGTGGCAGGGATAGGGCCTGCTTGACCGCGCGGTCGCTGGGGCGCGGCGGGGTGACGCCGCAGGCTTGCCCAGTAGTGCTCTGTTCGAATCAGGGTCCTAGCGGCGTGGCATGCTCCTCGAACAGTCGGGATCCGATGGGTGCCAGCCTCAAGCCGGTCGCGAGGCATGCCGCAGGCTTCTATCACCTGGCCAGTGCGGAGTTCCTTAATGGCCATGGCAAGCAGCGGTAAAATTGCCCTAAAGAAAGCGCCCTTAGATACCGTCGCAGACCGAGCCGGCTGGTCGACCGAGGCGCGGCCGAGTAAGAAGGGCCAGGCGGGCTACCGAATTCTGGCCTGAGACTCGTCGCTCTCCAACTATTTCCGTGAGCCCGGCCGTCTAGTTCCCCATTGACCTACAAACACCCTTGTCTGACGGTGAAGAATCTCACTTGCGATTGATCCTCAGGTCCTTGCTCCCCTGCAGCCACGGCAGCAGCTTGATTGGCGATTCTGGGAAAAGAGGACCCTGAACATGCACCGCGGGGTGATCGAAACCCCGGTGCTAGACGCGGCATCAATATTGGCGCTACCGGAAACGCTGTTCCGAGTTGTGCGTGCCGAGTTCCGCCCAAATTGGTTTCGGGGTTTCGCTTTCGGCGCGATCACTCACTGTCACGATCCACCGCGCGACGTCGATCAGATTCATCGACTGACCGATCACTGGTCGTTTGCGGGCCTGGCCTGGCAGTGGATCGTGTGTTGTTTTCACGACTCACGTCAGGCCGCCGGAATCCACGAACCGAGGACCAAGTATCTGCACCCTGTATATCGCTCGATAGTCAGTCAACTCGAAACCAAGGGCTGCCAATGCAAATCAAAAGATTTACCGCCATTTCGTCCGCGGATCGCGGCCATACTCTCGGGAATACTGCGGATAGTCACCTGGACAGAACCGTTGACGCTGATCTTGAACGAGGCGCAACGCGGCAACGAGAAGCGCCCGCGAGAAAGGCAACGGCGCCCGTAAATCATGCCGCCCCGCCCGCGTCAAGCCATGACCAGGTTGGCCACTTGCTCGGCCACGCCTATCCGGGCAATGGTGCCGCTGTTGAATTCCAGGAAGTCGGACTCGATGCCGTCGGAGAAAATGACCCCGCCCGAGGGCATCAGCGATTCCACCAACAGCTTCTCTTCGTCCCTCAGTACGCCTGCGACCAGCTCGGCCCGCGACTGTTTGCTCAGAAATGGCTCGCGCACCGCCCACAAAAGCCGCCGGTCGCTCCAGTCGAGCCTCTCGGGCTGAGTGACCGAGTGCCCCAGGTAGCGTGATACGCCGGCCGTCATGTTGAAGACCGACGACATCCAGCCGGTCGACCCGGCGCCGGTCGATACTAGGATTCCGCTCGACGACTGCGGTTCCCGGTGGCCCGAGCACTCGATCAAATACCGGGCCGAAACGTGGCTTGCCGCGCCCACGAAGAAGTCGTTAAAGGCCAGCATCCGCTGCCCATCACTCAACTCGGCTTCTGCCAGGGTCACCGTTCGAAAGCGGTGTCTACCGCGCAGCACCCGGTCGGCAGCGTGGCCCACCTGGGAAACCTGAAACGGCAAGAGTACACCGTCGATCCGCCGAGGGTCGGGGTTCACGGCGATAATGGGCAGCCCGCTCACGTACTTGGCAGTATTGGCCACCAGGCCGTCTTGGCCCACCACTACCACCAGACAGGCCCGGCGAAAATCATAGGTGGTCAGGTATTCGCGCGGCAGCAGCTTTACCGGCAAACCGAAATCGAGCTGGCGCTCGACCGTGGCGAGGGCCCGGCGATAGGCCGCATCTTCTTCTTTGTACTCGACGAAATCGGCGTCGCCGGTAGCCGGTCGCTGCTTGCCGCGGCGCTTCGTCGCCAGCACCGGCGCGGAGCCTTGCCGCTCTTGCTCCGCGTCGTGAACCCGCGCGAGCAAAAAGCTGATCTGGCCCTCGGTTCCCCAGCGCGCTCGAAGACTTTCCAGTCGGGTCGACCGGGTGACCACAACGATGGATAGCGACTCGCGCACGGGGCTATCCCTTGTCGTTGCCGAGCAAGCTGTTGAGCAATTCGGGCGAGATGTTCAGGTTGCCAATCTTGTCGGCGCCGTCGGCCAGATCGCGGAACGCCAGGGCGATCATCATCTTGGGGTCGGCTCCGCCGCGGGCTGCCGCCACCAGGGTGCGCCAATCGACGTCCTTCAGCGGCGCCAGCGTGGCCTGCAGGGCATAAGCCCGCGAGTCGGCCTCCTTGCGGTCGTTTTCCACGCGCCGATCGACCAGCACTGCCTTGTGTTCTTCGATGGCGATCTCGGCCGCCATCTGCGTTTCGCGCACCTGCCGCTTTTTTTGCTCGACCGCGATCTCGGTCAGCAGCTCGTTCTCGCGGATGGCCCGTTCTTGTTCGACTGCGGCATTGCGGCGGGCGTAAATGGCCTCGTCCGCCTGGCGAAGCAACTCCTCGCGAGCCGTGGCCTGCAGGGCCTTGGCCATTTCGGGATTCGGTTTGATCGAGAGAATTGAAAGGCCCAAGACTTCCACCCCCAGCATCGTGGCTTCAGTCGACGACGCCAGCCCGCGAGAGATTTCGGCAACCAGCCCGGCCGAACTGGTCAGCAGCTCGCGCAGCTGACATCGCTGGGTGTAGGCCCGGGCCAGGGTTTGGGCCGCATGAATCAGCCGGTCGCCCAGTTTGCTGGGATCGTCGGAGTGATAGTCGCCTCGGTGGTTCACGCTGAAATCGAGCACCGCGGCAAGCTTTTTGGGGTCGCTGATGCGATAGGTAAGCTCGCCCTGGACCGCGGCTTCCTGGAAGTCGGCGGTCACTTCGTTGAAGACGAAGGGAACGTCGATGCTCGCCTGCGGGACCTGCACAATTTCGGCCCGAGGCGCGAAATACAGAAACGACAGGCCCGCCCCCTCGCGAACTACTTGGCCGTCGCGGTAGTGCAACACGTAGGTGGTCGGGCGAGCCTTGAGAAATCGAATTCCTAACATGCCCCTGGTTCCTCTGAAGGTATTCAAACCCGGCACGGCAGCCGAGCCGGCTTGCCACTAAAACTTAGCACATCCGGGCACGGCCGTGGCCGTTTTCGGGGTGGTAGCGGTTGAGCAGAAGGTCGGGCCTATCAACCCCGATCGCGCGATGGAAAAGCTTCGTGCGACAAGGCTTGTCTCGGGGGAGGAATCGCCGATGCTATGGCAGCGGTCCCCACTTGGCGGCGCACGCTATTCTTGATCGGCAATTTCTCTTAACTGATTGTCGAGGTTGGTTAGTTGCGTGATTTCGTCGGAAATCCCCCGGCGGAAGGTGTCCGAAACATCGATCTTCGACTCAATCTCAGCCAGCCGGTTTGAGATACTTTTCAAGCTATCGCCTTTCGGGCCGAGTAAATCGCGAACTCGTACTCGAACGTGTTTCAACTCGGAAGCGGCGGCCGCCGCGCTTGCCTTGGCGACTTCTAACTCGCCGCTGAGCACATCGTTCTGGCTCTCAAGTGCATCCAGCTTGGCCTGTAGCACCGCGGTCTCACTTGACTGCGGAACATCCATCGCGATCGCCGCGGCCGGCGCCGGGCGGCTGAGGTACCCTGCGGTTAGTCCGCCAGCCGCGGTCACCACGGCCACGAGCACGGCTTGCCAGGCGGCAATGCGGGCCACTTGCACATCTTTGTCGGCGCTGCTCACTGCCCCACTCCTTTCTCTAGTCAGAAATGATCGTGATCTGCTAGAAGCACACGGTCGCTCATCAAGCGTGAGCGCCGCGCCCAGACCAGATTCGTCGTTGATCGTACGGCTACGGCCGCCCGCCGGCCGCGCAATCGCTAGGGCGCGGCTGCTTCGCCATCGGCGGCGGCAGGTTCGCCCGCGGCAGCGTTGTCGGTGCCGCTTCCCGCTACGTGGTCGCGCCACAGCCAGCGCAGGCTCTCGGGCAAGATCGCGCCGCCGTGGCGGCCGTTGTGCCCTTCGGTGCCAAACTCGAAGCGGTAGTCGTACTTGGCAAACGCGAGCGCCGCCGCCATTTCCTGGTTGGCCAGCGGCCAGTTGCCGTGCTCGTTGTCCAGATCCTTCGCGCCCGCCTGCAGAAACACACGGATCGGTTTCGGAGGCGTCTTGCGGATCAGGGCGTGGTACACGTGCCCGCCGCGAATGTTCGTGAAGCTGCCCACGTGGCTGAGCACCTTGCTAAAGGCGTCGGGCCGCTCCCAGGCCACGGTCCAGGCACAAATGCCCCCCGAGCTAATGCCGCAGATGGCCCGATCTTCGGCCTTGTCGCTCAAGCGGTAGTCCTTCTGCACCTCGGGAATCATTTCCTCCATGAGGAAGCGGGCATATTGATCGCTGAGCGTGTCGTACTCAAAGCTGCGGTTGCTCACCGGCTTGCCGCCCGGTTCGCTGGCGGGAATTTCGCCCGGGTTGATGAACAGCCCGACGATCACCGGCAGCTGGCCGCGAGCGATCAGGTTGTCCATCACGATCGGCACGCGGAACTCGCGCCCGCGATCGACATACCAGCCGCCGTCTTGAAACACCATCAGCGCGGCGGGTTTCTCGGCCTGGTACTGAGCCGGAATGTAAATCCAATATTTCCGCACCGTGCCGGGAAAGATTTGGCTGGTCCACTGGCGCTCGATGACCTGGCCCTCGGGTACTCCGGGCTGGCGTTTGGCGTCGGGGCTGAGCTGGTAGTCGCCGGCCGGGGCGCCGCAGGGCGAGCTGGCCAGCAGGCAAGCGGCCAACGCCAGGCTCAGGCCTTGCCGCCGGGGGATGAGAACGGAAGTGGTCATTTCCCAGGGGTCCCTTTGCGAGTCGAGATCGAAGAAAACGCCTGCAGTTTTCGCGCGGCTGCGAGCCGGGGAAGCTATTCTCCGGCCAACAGCGGGAACAACGTCGACGGTACATGCTGCGCGTCGAGCTGCCGGTTCAAATCCGCCAGCCGCTCGGGCTGGCTCGCGGCCAGGTCGGTGGTTTCGTTGGGGTCTTGAGCCAGGTGGTACAGCTCGGTCTTGGGGGTCTGGCCGGCGGGCACGCGCCGGGTTTGCTGGCGAACCGCTTTCCAGTCGCCGACCCACAGGGCTTGCTGCCCCCCTTCGCTGGGAATTTCGCGATATAAGAACGGCCGCGGCGGCTGCTCGTTACCGAGCAAGGTGGGCACTAGCGAGATTCCGTCGATAGCGGCGGGAACTTGCTCAGACTGGCCCGCCATTTCCAGCAAGGTGGGCATCCAGTCTTCAAAGCCCGAGACGCGGTCGCTGACGGTTCCGGGCGCGACGTGCCCCGGCCAGCGCACCACCAGCGGAACCCGCACGCCGCCTTCGTAGAGCGAACCCTTTCGCCCCCGCAGGTCGCCGGCCGAGCGGAAGAAATCGGTATCGACACCCCCCAGACCGCTCACGGCGGGGCCGTTGTCGGAGCTGAACACCACGACCGTGTTATCCGCCAGCTTCAGTTCCTCGAGCAATGCGAGCAACCGGCCCACATGGCGATCGAGCTGCGAAACCATCGCGGCATAACAGGCCCGCGGCTGGCGCTGCGGCAAATAGCGCCGATCGCCGGTGTAGGGGGTCTCGTGGAACTCTTGGGCGTACTCGGCAATGGCCTCGGGCGGAGCCTGGAGGGCCAGGTGCGGAATGGTCGAGGGCACGAACAACCAGAACGGTTTCTCGGCGTGCTGGCGTATGAATCGCAGGGCCTGGTCCACGATCAGGTCAGGGGCGTAGTCGGGCCCCAGATACTTCCGGTAGCTGGCTGGGTCGCTGGGATCGGCGCCAGGGGGCAACTGTTGGTGCGCTGAAAACTCGGGGTTGGCCAGCGGAACCTTTTGGTCGTTATTCCAAAGATGCGAGGGAAAAAAATTGTGGGCCACGCCCTGGCAGTTGTAGCCGAAGAACTGGTCCACACCCTGCCGGTGCGGCGCCCCCGTGGTATCGGGCGCGCCGAGCCCCCACTTGCCGAACCCGCCCGTGGCGTACCCGGCGGCGCGCAATAGTTCGGGCACCAACACGGCCTCGTCGGGCAGGGGGTATTGGCCCGGTTGGTCCTTGATGTAGTAGCGGTTATCGCGAATGAAGGCGTGGCCCGGGTGGTAGCCGGTCATGAGCACGCAGCGCGAGGGCGCGCACACGGCGTTGCCACTGTAGTGGCGCGTGAAGCGCATTCCCTCGCGGGCCAGGCGGTCGATATTCGGAGTGCGGATGTGCTGCTGGCCATAACAGCCCAAATCGCCCCAGCCCAGATCGTCGGCCAGGATGAACACGAAATTGGGGGGCCGGGGGGCGTCGGCGGCGGGGCAGGGGAGGGCGGCCGCCAGAGCGATGCCCACCGCGAAGACCCAACCGGCAGCGGGCATTCGCCTTGCTCCACCTGGCACCCGCAGGCGGGTTCGCCCAGCCGACCAGCCGGCCACCACTTTAATCGTGGTGGCAAGGTACCCGCACAGGCGATGCTGAAGCAGCATGACCACCCCCCTGAGTCGTTTCCAGTGGCCGACACCCCCCCGGCCCAAGGCCGTGAGCCGGCCGGCTGGGCACAGTTCAACACCCCTGGGACGAGAAAGCAAGCTGCAGCAATGCCCTTCGCCCTGGGCTGAAAAGACGGCCCAGGCGGGGATGGGGCCCCAGGCAGGGGCAGCCGCGCCGGTCGATGATCGTCGCCGAGATGCCGCCTCGATCTGCGGCTTCGACCTGCCGCCTGGATCCGTGCCGCCCAAGCGCCTAGTCGAAGCTCCGCATCGCGCGGTGGCTAAACCCGCACGGCGCCGGCGTGACCGCTCTGGACCACGAACGAGGCGCGCGTCTCGAGCGGGGCCCCCGGCCGATCGACATAGGGCACGGCCTGGTAATCGGCCCGGCATTGGGCCGCCGTGAGCGTGCAGCGCACGTACCCGCGTTCGTTCGAGTGAAACTTGACAAACGGATTGCCGTCGACCGCTTTCTGCCGTTCAGGTGTGAGCGGACCACCGTTTCCGGCCGACGAAATCGAGGTGCCCACGAACTCCGTGGCGACGGGCGGAGCGTCGACCTGGTCGAAGTCGACCAGCAAGTTGTTGCACCAGTTGCTGTGAATATCGCCGGTAAGCACCAGCGGGTTGGCGACTCGGCGATCGGCCAGGAACTGGAGCAGCCGCCGCCGGGCAACGTCGTAGCCCGACCATTGATCCATTGAGTATCGGCCTTCGCCGCCGGGATCGAAGTTGACGCGGGCCATCATTATCTGTTGTGCCAACACGTTCCAGCGACAGGGAGACTGGATCAGCCCCCGGCACAGCCAGTTCTCCTGGCGTTCGCCCAAGAGCGTGGCGGCCGGATCGAGCGCCCCCTCTTTGAGCGGTTTGGCGCCGTCGCCGTTGGGCTGGTCGGTGCGGTACTGGCGCGTATCGAGCAGGTTGAACTCGGCCAATTGCCCGAAGCGCAGCCGGCGATACAACCGCAGGTGGGGCCCGGTGGGCACGGTCGCGTGGCGTAGCGGCATGTGCTCGTAATAGGCCTGATAGGCGTTGGTTCGCCGGGCCCGGAATTCGGCCGGGTCAACGTCTGACTCCTCGGAAATCAGCGTCGCATAGTTGTTGTCGAACTCATGATCGTCCCAGGTTACGGCCCAGGGGAAGCGAGCATGGGCGGCTTGCAGATGAGCGTCGGTCTTGTACAGCGCATGGCGAATGCGGTAATCGTCGAGCGAACGAATTTCGTCTCCCGTGTGTTCCCGAACCTGGCCGGTTCGGGTAGCGCCTTCGTAAATGTAGTCGCCCAGGTGCAGCACCAGGTCCAGTTCTTCCCGGGCCATGTGCTCGTAGGCGGTGTACAGGCCCGTCTCGTAGTGTTGGCACGAGGCAAAGGCAAAGCGAAGCTGCTCGGGAGCCGAGCGCGGGGCAGGCATCGTTCGGCCGCGCCCCACCGGGCTCGTGTCGGACCCGACGTGGAAGCGGTACCAGTACCAGCGGTCGGGTTCGAGCCCCTTTACCTCGACGTGAACGCTGTGGGCCAACTGCGGCACCGCCACCGATTCACCGCGGCGAACGATCTTCGTGAACCCCTCGTCCTCGGCCACTTCCCAGGGTACGGCCACCACGTCGGCCAGGGGCATCCCGCCTCCGGCCTCCAGCGGCTTGGGGGCCAAGCGGGTCCAGATCACCAGGCTGGTTTCATTGGGGTCGCCGCTGGCCACGCCGAGCGAGAACGGATTGCCCTGCAGCGAGGGGCGCTTCACCACCAATTCGTCGCCGCACCAACCGCGCGAAGCAAAGAGCAAGCTCGAAGTGCTGGCCGCCAAGAACCCACGACGAGGTACGACTGCCCCCAGAACAAAACCAGGCTTGCTCATGCTTTCCTCCGCGCACTTCCAGTTCAGTCGACAGGTTGACGCCACCACCGCACCGCGACAGCATAGTAGCAGACTCGCCGGACTCAAACCGCCAGGTGCCAGCGCGCGCGATCTTTTCATCCGAGATTCACATCCGCTTCCCCCAGGCCCGGGTTCGCTCCCGATGCCTAGACGGTGTGCGGAATCGAGGCGCGCGGCCGGCCAAGCCGAGAAAGCCAAACCATGACTCGACCTTGCCTGGCCCGATTCCTCGTCACGCAAGGCGCGGCGGGTGACTTGGCCGCGCCGCTCGCGCTGATCGCGCTGATCGCCTGCGGCGCGGTGGGCCGGGCCGACGACCCCGCCCACCCGCCGGCTTCCCCCGAGCGCATCGCCGCGGAACATTTGCCGAACCCGATTCGGATTCATCCCCGGGTTATCTCGGGAGGGCTGCCCGAGGGAGAGGCCGCCTTCGCCGAACTACGGGCCCTGGGGATCAAGACGATTATCAGTGTCGACGGCGCCCGGCCCGATGTGGAACGGGCGCGCCGCTACGGACTGCGCTATGTGCACCTGCCCCACGGGTACGACGGCGTACCGCCCGAGCGCGGCCAGCAACTGGCCAAGGCGGTGCTGGAACTCGAGGGGCCGGTTTACATTCACTGCCACCACGGCAAGCACCGCAGCCCGGCCGCGGCCGCCGTGGCCTGTATCGACGCCGGTTTGCTGCCCGCCAGCTTAGGCCCCAGCATTCTCAAGCTGGCCGGCACGGGGACGAACTACCGCGGCCTGTTTCGCTCGGTCGACGCCGCACGGCCCGTGCCCCGCGAGCAACTCGACGCCCTACCGGCCGACTTCCCCGAAGTGGCCGCAACGCCCCCCATGGCCGAGGCCATGGTAACCATCGAACACATTTTCGATCGGCTCAAGCAATTGTCGGCGGCCGACTGGCGCACGCCCCCCGGCCAACCGGGGCTCGAGGCCCTGCACGAGGCGCTGCTCATTCGCGAGCAGTTCACCGAGTTGCAGCGGCTGGCCGAGTTCGCCGATCGCCCGACCGAGTTCCAAGAGCTGACGCGCCAGAGCGAAGCGGCAGGACTGGCCCTGGAAGCGGCGCTCGAAGCCTGGCGAGATTCTGGCAGGAAGAGCCCGGCGCCCGCCGCAGTGCAAGCGGCGTTCCAAGCGCTGGGCGCGGGCTGCGCCGCCTGCCACCAGAAATTCCGCGACGTACCCGGCGACCTGCCTTCCGGCAATTAGCCCGCTCCGGGCCGTCCGCCTTGCCGGGCGACCGAGCCTTTTTCGGCGAAGCCCCGACAACGGCAGCGCCGTGCGCGACAGCAGGCAGCTCTGCCCCTTATCGCCGCCAAAGGTGAACGCCAATCAGCCCCAGGAGCGTGGCGGCCAGCAGGGCATCGACCACGCCGCCGGCCAAGGCCAGCGACTGGTAGCGGCGTTCGCTCTCTTGAGCCCGCCGGGTCCACTCGATGTGCTCCTGCTCCTCGAGCAGCTTGTCGAACACGGCCCGGACAAACGCCTGGCGATCTTCGGTTTCTCCCGTGGCGGCGAAGTAACAACCGCTGAACAGGGCCGGGTCTTCCTGTGGCTCGAGAATCGGGTCGTAGCCGTAGCCGCCGACCAGCACCGAGGCCAGCCGCCCCTTGACCGTCGAACGAACCTTGCAGAGCAGGCCATAGAGCCGGGTATTGCCGGGCCGGCTGAGCGAATCTTTCTCGCGGAAGAGCGTATAGATCCAGTCTTCGAATGCGCCGGCCAGATGTTCTGAGAAACTGGTCAGCTCTTCGGCGCTGGCCAGGGCCCGCAGATCGAAGCCGCGGCCGAACCGCTGCAACTGCGAGCGATCGCGCCCCACGCGGCGCATCAACTCGCGAAACCCACGCTCGGTTTCCAACCCCACCACCAGGGCCGTGCTAGGGGCCCGCAGCCCCAAGGTGCGCTGCAGGGTGAGCCGATCGCCGTGCATGGCCCGCTGCAACTCGTCGACCGAGCTGCCGGAGGAAACCAGTTCGTACGGCACCAGCGACAGCACGCCGTTGATGGCGCACAGCGGCTGGCGGGCCCGGCGGAGGAGCTGGGCCACGTACTGCAGCCGTTGCAACTGGTCGGCGGAATCTTGCGCGGGAAGGATCGCAGCCGTCCCCTCGCCCGTCGCCGGGGCGCGCCAACTGGCGGGCGGACTGGCCGGCGCGGCGGCGGGCCGGCCCTCGGCGGTTTCGCTGCCCGAAACCGGCGTTTGCAGCATCATGGTGCCGCGAGCGGCTCCCTCGTCGCCCCCGGCCGGGGTGGAAATGGCTCGCAGGGCCGGCAGCCGCTCGGTCACGCGCCCCGCCTCGCGGCTGCGCGTGGGGGGCGTAAGGGCCGATTGGGCCGCCACGTACGAATCGATGGCCAGCGTGCCGCGGTCGGGCACGGGGCTTTCGGCCGCATCGGGCTCGGCCGCGTAAACCAGCGCCGCCTCCGAGCTTTCCGCCTGCCCCGGCGCGGCCAGCCGGGCCTTGCCCGCCTCGTGCGCCGAGGCCAGGCCGCTGAGCCAACTGGCCTGGCTGCAAAACAGGTAAATCGCGTCGGGGTTGGCATACCAGTGCAGCGGGGCCGGCCCCTCCGGTACGCCGCGCACCCGCAGATTGAGCCCCGCCGCCGCGATCAAGGCCCGCTCCTGCTGCTCGGAAGCCGAACCGATAATGACGAACACGGGAATCGATTCCAGCGAAAGCCCGTTTTGCTTGAGCGCGTCGACGCCGGCCTGCCAGGCGAAATCCAAATCGGGAAAGAGCGAAGTGTCTCCTTCGAGCCAAAGCCGCAAGGCCCGGTGCACCAACAGCGGAATCACCACCAATAGCCCGAGCACCAGCAGTAGCCGGCTCGTGGTCAGCGAATGTCGCCAGGGAACGCTGTTGGGATCGACCCAGAAGACAGTCCAGGCCCAGATTACGATCGCCAATTGCACCAGGGCCACGATCAGCGCCGCCTTGACGGGCAGCGACAGCCGCCAAAGCGCGCCGGGAATGCCCGTGAACTTCGCCCACAGCCCGGCCAGTTTACCGGGGGGCTTGACGGGAGGGGGGGCCATCGCGGCCGGGTCGATCTGGCTCATGCCGACCGTGCCTCGGGGAAAGAAAACGGAAGGCCCCCGGTGGGGCCGAATCGCAAGGGGGTCACGCCGTGAAAAACAGTCCGTAGTAAACCGCCACCGACAACAGCAACAGCGCCGCGGCAATCCAACTCCAAGCGGCCCAGGGGCGCGATTTCAGGGGCGGCGCCCCGGCAATTTGCCGCCGCGGCACCGGCAGGCCCGGCCGCCCCTGGCCCAACCGAATCGCCAGCGACGCCTGCTTGGCCCAGGTCTCTAGTTCGGCGGGCAGCCCGTGCGACTGAATAAAGAACCCGGCCTCTTGCGGATCGCGGTACAGGCCACGAAAGCCCAGCACCACGCAGACGTAGTACACCTCGAGGGCGTCGCGCCGAGTCAGGGTCGAAGCCTCTTGAGCCCGCACATAGAACTGCTCGAAACACTCGCGGGTGTTGAACAGCTCCACCTCCAGCACGTTGTTGCTCCACCAATCGCGCCCGTCCCAGGGCGTTTCCACCAGCACCTCGTCGATCCAAGCCACCAGGGCGTAGCGGGCCAGGTCCCACTCGTTGCCGGCTCCGACCACGGCACCGGCCTGATCGATCAAGGCTCGGATGCGCAGCCGTTCTTCCTGGGCCACGGGCTTTTCATCGCGGGCGATGCGCTCCAGCAGCTCCAAGACGTGCAGCAAGATCGGATCGACTGCTTGGGCGAATTTCGGCGTCATGCCGGCAACCCCCGTACGACTTAGGAATGCTGCGGCACGGCGAATAGGGCGAACTGCAGTGTGGCCCGGCGCCCCTGGGCGTTGACCACCAACCGCCGCTCACCCTGCAACCGGTCCTGGTTGAGAATCAGCGAGTCTTTCAGCCGCATGGCCAGCGACTGCGTTTCCTGCACATCGCGCCAGGCCTGGGAATCGCGGCGGTCGACCTCGTAAAACAGCCAGTCGCGCCGCGAGGGCAGGGCCCGGATCGAGCGCTCGACCGGGATCAACTGCAGGCCCGAGGCCCGGTGCTTGAACAGCAACTCGACCTGGCGGCTGCTGCCGAATTTCCAGTCCAGTTGGCCGGAGGAGAGCAGATCCCGGCACTCGGCCTCGCTCAACTCCCCCTTGTTCACGCCGATGAACCACTGCCAATCGGAATTGAACCACTTGGGCTCCAGCGTAACTTGCATCCCCAGCCCCACCCCCACGAAGTAGCGCTGCTCAAACTCGTAGTCGCGCACGGCGTTGATCAGTTGCTCGATCCGCAGCCGAAGCTGCCGGAACAGCGGCCCCAGGTCGTCGTGATCGTACGGCGGTATCGCCGTCAAGCGCCGCTCCCGGCTGAAAATCGAAAGCTGACCCACGATCCGCGCCAGCTCCACGTACACCGCCAGCGGGTGTACCCCCTGGGCAGCCGACAACAGGGTCAGCACCCCGTGGGCCGCGTTGAGTTGCGAGAGCATTAAAATCCGCTCGGTGTCGCCGGGCTCCTGGCTGTCGAGCCCGATGCCACGATTGACGATCTGATCGCTGAGCACCTCCATCTTGCGCTCGATGATGTCCCCCACCGCCCGCACCAGGTCGCGGTTCAAATGCGACCAGGCCTCGAGCGAAATCACCGGCGGAACGTAGTCGGGCACCAGCCGGGGAACCGCCTGCTCCTGGCTGGCCCGCTCCACCTGGGCAATCGGCAGCACTTCGTAGCCCGAGAGGTCGTCGGTCGAGAGTAACAAGCGCACGTTGAGCGCCTTGAGCCGCAACCCCTGGTCGTTGCCGCCCGAGGATTCGTCTTGCAGCGATTGGTCATATTCCAGGTACCGGGTGCGCTCGGCCTGGCCCGGGGTGCCCACGTTCGAGCGGCCCATTTGCAGCTTGGGAACTGCCAGAAACACGGTGAGCTTCGCCGCGCGCTCGAAAGCGGCCTCAAGGCCGACCCGAGTTTCGCCCCCCGCCCCCAGCGACGACCGCAGGTCGAGCCGATCGGGCTCTTCGCCCGTTTCCAGGGCCACGAGCGTCCCGTCGCGCATGCGGGCCCGCAGCGTGCGAACCTCGAACTGGTAGTTGGCCAGCGCCTCGCGGCTAATCTCCAGCTTTTCCAGTCCGTAACCGTAGGGGTGGTCCCACTGCTGCGAGGTTTGCGTTACCTCGGTCCAATAGCGGTCGCTGGCCTGAAAGTGATGCGGCCGGAGAAACAACCCCTCGAACCAATGCACGGGCGGGTTGCGCATCGCGATTTGTGCCTTCCCTAGGACTCACTGGGCCAGGTCCCCGCGCCGAAACCCGGTCGCGCGGCGGCAACCCTGAAAGTCGCCCACCCCGACCGGGCTCACGGCCTCGCCTCGCCCAGGCAGACTGCCTGTCCAACCAGGGGTCGCTTTCCCACGCCACTGCCCCGAACCCTCCGGTCGGCGCCGGCGCGGGCTCCCCGAACGGCGGGCATGGTAGCATTCCGCCGCCCGATCGTAAACATCAGCCAAATAACGCGATGAGTTCGATCCCCAAAACCTGGCGCCGGCCGCCAAGCTGGTCGCGCCTGAACCGCGGGAAGCAGTCGGGCAAGGCCAACGGGTGCCGGCGAGGCGCGTTGAATTTCGCACAACCGGGAAAGTCTCCGCGGTTTGCTCAATCGGCGTGATTGCTACCGCCGATATACGAGCACGAGATACCACATTGTTTCCTTCGACACCGCTCAGCGGCCCAGCCCCTAGAATGCCCGGATCGCCCTGAATGGCCGAGCGTCGCCATCAACCCGTGCACCCTTCCAGGTGGATCACGCCGGCCGCGCTACCATCGCGCCGCGGTTGGATGTCGCTGGCGCTGGTCGCTTCGGCTTTGCTGACCCTCGCGACCAGCCTCACGGTCCGAGCCCAGGCTCCTGGGCCCTCCGCTGGGCGCCGGCCGCTGGTGGTCGGGCTTCCCGACTTGGAATCCAACGAGCGCGGCGAGCTTGTCGTTCACTCCCACGTCCGGGTGACGGGGGCCGAAGAGGGGGCCCAGTTGGCGCGCGGCGCCCCGGCTCTGGGTCCCTCGGCCGCGGGACCGGCTCCGGCCAGCGCGCCGGAAGCCACCGACAGTTCGAACCCGTTTCGGCTGATCGGCGACTGGTTTCAGCGTGAGGCGCCGCCCGCCGCGGCCAGCCCGGCCGACAACGGCGGCGGACCCCAGCTTTCTCTCGACGACGTGCTCGATGTTGAACCGAACCTGCAACCGATTCCCAGCGAGGAACTCCCCCCCGGCCAACCCTGGGACGAGTCGACGCTGGTGGCCGAACCGCTATTCGAGCAGGTCCTCTCGGGCAGCCCGCCCCCAGGCCGCATGGGGCGGCGGCACCGGATCATGCAACTGATGCGCGGCCCGGCCGTCCATCGCTGCGAGCCCGGCATCGGCCGCGAGCGGGTAATCTATGCGCCGATGTTCATCGATATCAGCCAGCCGCTGAACAATTTCCGCTTCCGTTTACAATCGGCCTACAACACTCCGGTGCCCGATCGGGTGGAATACTTTTGGGCCAAGAGCCGAGCCGACAGCGGCCGCGGACCACCCCTCTTGGAGCGCCAGGTCGATTGGCAGGAGTTCCGCATTCTGATGGAGGCGGGAGGCCCGAAATTCTCGGCCGCCACGGAACTGCCGTTCCGGGCGGTGGACCCCGATTTCAACAACAACACGGCCGGCCTGAGCGATGTAAACGTAACCACCAAGCTGGTCCTGGTCGACGGCAAGTCGATTCAGATTACCCAGCTTTTCCGCTCGTATTTCAACAGCGGGCTGTCGACCCGCGGCCTGGGCACCGGCCACGTGAGCATGGAGCCGGGCTTTCTGTTGCGCTACCAGCAGAACCCGCTCACTTTTTGGCACAGCGAGCTGAAATTCTGGTTCCCCATTGCGGGCGACCCGAACCAGGCGGGGCCGCTCCTGCAAACCGGCTTGGGCCTCAGTCATGTCTGGCACGAAACCGACTCGTTCGCGGTGCTGCCCACCTTCGAGGTGCAGCACTGGACCGTGCTCAACGGCATGCAAACGGTCTTTCCGGTGCCCGTCCCCGAGGAGGTCGACGGGATGCAGATTTGGAACCTGGCCCCGGGCGTGCGACTGGTCTTCGACCGACCGGGCGAACTGGGATTGTTCGAGCTGGGAATCGGCAGTTCCTTCGCAGTCAGCGGCAATCGCTGGTACGATAGCCTGCTGAGATTCGACCTGCGATTCTCCTTTTAGATTCTTTGGTTTTAGGCCGGTTGGGCCCGGGCCCCGTTGGCCGGCCTGACGCCGCGCGAGGCAATGGCTTGGAACACACGCCGCGCAAGTGAGGGTGCCCACCATGCACAAACACTCGGGATGCTGGCTGGTCGTGCTGAGTTTGTTCACCGGAACGGGCTGCAGCGATCTGCTCAACGAAAGCCGTAGTTTCACCGGCGAATTTGTCGGCGAAGTTGCCGATGAAGCTCTCGAGGCCGGCCGCGAAACGGTGCGCGACACCGTCGACCGCACCAAGGAGCAGTCTCGCGAGGATCTGCGCGATTCGTTCCGCGGCCTGCGGGGCGACGAATCCCAAGAGCGGATCACCGTCGACGAAGAGTTGCCCGAGGACGAGGAAGAATAACTTGGCCTGTGGCTAGTGGCCTGTGGCGGCCCCTTGCAGCGACGGGCGCCCGCGGCGGGCGGGGCGCTCGCGCAAGCTTGCGATCTCGCTGGGGCAAGAGGGCTTCAACGGGCCTTCGTTTCGCACGGACTGCGCCCTCGCGGTACCGCACCGACCCACGGTCGGCGGTTTGTCTGGCCTGGGGCGGCGCCAGCGTGTTACCATATCGCCCGCTTACGGCATGGTCGGCCACCGTCCTGCGAGCCGGGTAGTTCGCTCGGCACAGGGCGACTCGGCCAGCCCTTGCCCATGCCAATCGGGTGGCAGGCGGGGGCCGCTGCCGGCACCGCACCCTGGCCCCGGGTAAATTCTTATGGCGTATGAACCCTCGTTTGGCACGCTCACGGCCGAGCCGCCAGCGGGAGCCGAGGCAGAGAACCCCAAGTTTCGCTTGGCGATCTTGGGCGACTTTACGGCCCGCGCCGCCCGCGGCCTGCTGGAACCTTCCGACGATTGGGCCGGCCGCCGCGGCTGGAAGCTGAACTACGAGAACTTCGAAGAGTTCTTCGAGCGACAGGAAATCGCCCTTCGGCTTCCCTGGGCCGGCGGCGCGACCTGCGTGGAACTGAAGCTCCCTTCATTCGACGAATTGCACCCCGATCGCCTGGTGCGCCAGCTCGACATATTCGACGACCTGGTCGACCTGCAAAAGCAGCTTCGCGAGGACGAACCCAGCGAGGAACTAGTCAAACGGGTGCTGGGCTACGCCAAGGGGGCGGCCGACCCGCCGGCCCTGAGCGACGCGCCGCGCGGCATGGTCCTGCCGAGTGTCGAGTCGCTGACCGAGCTCGCCGAGCTGGCCGCCCGTCCTACGGCCGACGAGAACGCCAAGGAGCTCGGCAACAAGTCGCTCATCGGCAAATTGTTGGGGCCCTGGATTAAAACGCTCGCCAAACAAAAGCCCACGGCCGAACAACTGGCCGGGGCCGTGGACCAAGCCACGCAAGCGGCGCTGCGCCAGATTCTGCACCAAGAGGACCTGGCGCTGCTTGAATCGGCCTGGCGAGCCCTGGCCTGGCTGCTCAAGCGAGTGCATAAGGGGGGCCACGTACAGGTCGTAGTGCTCGACCTCTCCGCCGAAGAGCTGGCCGCCGACCTGGCCGGCCACGACGCCCTGGAAGAAACAGCCCTGTTTCGCTGGCTACGCGATCAAGGGCCCGAGGGGCCCGACGCCGCGCCCTGGACCGCGGTGCTGGGGCTCTATCAGTTCGATTTGCTCGGCCCCCACATCGACGTGTTGGGGCGAGCCGCCCAAATTGCCGAGCACTTTCAAGCCCCCTTTCTCTCGGGCGCCACCCCGGCCCTGGTGGAGCCCGGTTACAAACTGGACGACGACGGCGCGGAAGCCTGGCAGCAATTGCGCGATCTGCCCGCTGCCCGCCGCCTGGGGCTGGCCACGCCCGGATTTCTGGTTCGGGGGGCCTACGGCGCCACGGGCACATCGATCGAATCGCTGCCGTTCGAAGAGTTCGACCCTCAGGCACCGCGGCAATCGCTTCCCTGGGGGCATCCGGCGCTGGCCCTGGGTCTACTCCTGGCACAGAGCTACTTAAAGCAGGGCTGGGCCTTCAAGCCCGGCGTGATCAGCGAACTGGACGAAATGCCGCTTTTCGTCCGCCGCGACGCGGACGGCGACGAGGAAACGATCGCCACCGCGGTCCGGTTCTCGACCAGCATTTCCCAGGCCGTCGGCAAGCTGGGCCTGATGGCCTGGCTGCCCGTGCGCGGACGCGATGCCATCGGGCTTTCGGTCTTTCAATCGGTCGCCGCCGAGGAGCCGGCCCTGCTCGGGTGTTGGGCCCGCGAGGGGGCCGCTCCGCCGCCCAAATCTACCGGCCAGTTGCCCACCAACCTCAGTGTGCAAATGTCGGCCAAGCGAACCCAGCCGCCGCCGGCCGCCGATGACGAATCGTCGGATGAAGAGTCGTCCGATGCATTCGGCGAATCGAGCGACGATTTCTCGAGCGACTTCGGCGATTCCGGCGATTCGAGTTCCGACGACGACGACCCGCTGGCCGGCCTGGGGCTCGACGACGATGCCGACAGCGCTTCCTCGGGCGAGGACTCTGACGAACTGGACCTGGACTCGCTCTTGGGCGACTCGAGCGATGAAGAGTCCTCCGGCGAAGATTCGTCGAGCGACGATTCGGGCGACGACGAGCTGGCCGCCATGCTGGCCGAGATGGAATCGGACGATAGTGAATCGGACGAAAGCTCCGATGCCGAGGATGCGACCGACGCCGACGAATCGAGCTCGGGCGACGACGATTTGGACTCGATGATGGCCGAATTGGGGCTGGACGACGACGCCGAGACGGCCACCGAAGAGCCGGCGGATGACGAAGCGCTCGACCCCGAATTGGCCGCCCTGTTGGCCGATTCCGAGGACACCGACGAGCCGGAGGGGGCCGACGAGGAAGCGACCGAGGCCGACGACGATCTGGACGCCTTGCTCCAGGGACTGGACGAGGATGAACCCGAGCCCGAGGAAGACGCCCGCGGCGAAGAGGCATCCGACGAGGAACCACCCGACGATCGGGCCGCCGAGGACGAGGCGGAGGAGGAGCCTTCCGTGAGCGACGACGAACTGGTCGAACTGTCGGCCGAGGACCTGGTCGATGAGTCGGCGATGGGCGGCGAATTAAGCGCCGAGGCCGCGGCCCTGTTGGCCGAGGTCCAGTCGCAAGATCCCGACTCGCTGCTGATCGACCTGGTGGCGCTGTGCCAGCCCATTGCGGGCGAATCGCCGGCCGGCGCCGCCATACCGTTCGACCTCAAGGAGTATCTCACCGAGGCCCGTAAAGAGGTCCGCGTCGAGACCTTCGACGCCGACGACCCCACACGCCCCAGCGAGACCAAGCGGGCCGACTGGCCCCAAATCGTGAGGCGCTGCGAAGAGGCCTTGACCAAGACCAGCAAGGATTTGCTTCTGGCCGCCCGGCTGACCGAGGCCCTGATCAAGCTGCATGGTTTTGCCGGGCTGCGCGACGGAATGCGGCTGATGCGGCTGCTGGTGGCCACGGCCTGGGACCGGCTCTATCCGCCGCTGGAGGAAGACGACGATCTGGAGGTGCGGGCCGCGCCGTTCAACTGGCTCGACGACCCGGTTCGCGGGGCGCTGTTCCCCACCACGGTACGCACCACACCCCTGCTGGCCGACGAGCGGCGTGAATACAGCTATCTCGACTGGCGCTCGGCGCTGGACAGCGGCGATACCTCGGCCAGCCAAGGCTTCGAGCGAGCCGTAATGGCAGCCGACCGAGATCGGTGTGAACAGGTCGTGGCCGACCTGGACCAGGCCCTGTCCGATTTCCGAGCCCTGGCGGCCGATCTCGACGCGCGAATGGGCGAGGTCGCGCCCGGCTTCAGCGCCTTGCGCCCCGCCCTGGAAGAGTGTTTCAACCTGGCACAACAGATTTTGAGCCGAAAAGGCCCAAAACCCGAGGCCCAAGCGGCCGCGTCCCAATCCGGGCCGGCGGCGGGCGGCTCGGCGGTCGCAACCGCCTCTGGGAGATCGTCGATGTCGACGCGTGACGACGCCTATCGCCAGCTCATCGAAGCGGCCAACTTGTTGCAGCGTCTGGAGCCCCACAGCCCCATTCCCTACCTGGTGCAACGGGCCGTGGAACTGGGCAAACTTCCCTTCCCGCTGCTGATTCGCCGCCTGATTCGCGAACAATCGGTGTTGGAGGAACTGAGCCGGGAACTGGGAATTCCGGGCGAGGAGCGCGCGGGCGACGACGATTAGCCAACCCGGGCGAACGGCACCTAACGCGCCCGGCCGAGGCGCGGCCCACCGCTCGCGGGCGGCCTGGGCCCCGTGGTTCTCGCGGCGCGCGGGCCAGCGTTTTCCGAACGCCGGTTCGGGTTCCCGGCGCTCGCCCGCTGGGGGAAACCGAAAAAACGCAAAATTCCGCTAGCGATTTGCCTGTTTCCGGCCCCGCGCCCTATACTCTCGGCGGATTGGACCGGTTGAAACGCCGTTGCCGAAAGCTCGGCCTTTCTGGCATGGGCCAGCCCCGAGCCGAAGCCCGGCAATTGCTCCTGGCAGGTCGCCTCGGAGACTCCAGTTGCGTCGCCGCTCGGTGCGGCCCATCGCGCGAAACCGACGCGACTGGAATCCCCCGCGGCGAACTCAAGTCGATCGGCCGGCGACGACGATCGACTCGTTACTTCTTCCGGGCCGAGGTTTTCCAGACTGTCGAGGAAGACCGCAGTTGACCCAGTTCGAAGCGGAATCGCAGCGGAGACCTATTGGATTAGTCCGGCAGGTCGGTCACCATGTCCGGCACGTCGATCGCCCCTAAGAGCAGCCCCGGCGGAGGGGTTTCGATTGTTCCGTAACGCAACGCGGTAGAGAGAGCGATGGCGCGGCAGCAGGCTCGGCGAAGTGCGCCGGTCGCGTCGGGCACATCCTAGCAACAGAAAGTTCTCGCCATGGCCAAAAGCAACAGCCATCAGCACAAGCTCGACCGGGTGCGGCGCCCCCGGGTTCAGATCACCTACGACGTCGAGACCGGCAACGCCATGAAGAAGGTCGAGCTGCCCTTCGTGGTGGGGGTGTTGGCCGACCTGTCGGGGGCACCGAAAGAGAAGCTCAAGCCGCTCAAGGACCGCAAAGTTGTCAATATCGATCGCGACAACTTCAACGGGGTTTTGGAGAAAGCCACTCCCCGCGTGGCGATGAAAGTGCAGAACAAGCTGACCGACGAAGACACCAAGCTGGCGGTCGAGCTGAACTTCAAGAGCATGGACGATTTCGAACCGGCCAAGGTGGCCGCTCAGGTTCCGGCTCTGCAAAAGCTGCTGGAAATGCGCGAACAGCTGACCCAGCTGCTCAGCAAGATGGAAGGCAACGACAAGCTCGAAGAGTTGCTGGGCGACGTTTTGCAAAACACCGAGAAGGCCGCTGCCCTGGCCAAGGAAATGGGCGTTTCGGGCGAGGAGTAATCCGCGTCCGCGCCGCGTACCGAGTCAGTCTCGCGCCCCGTTGGGGGCGCGGGTCGACGGGCCGCGGGCGGGGGAGTTTGCCCGCCCGAGCAACCTGTCGCGAACCTTCGTCCGCACCCCAGGTCGGTGTCGCTCGAGCGGCCCGACGCAACCCGGTGAACACCCGCAGCCGGGTGCAAGCCCCAGACCCGCGGAGATCTGCGAAATGAGCAGTGCCGAAGAAGCCAAATCGGCCGGCGCCGAAGCGCAAGCCGTCGACGTGAGCGGACTGTTGGACGACGTGATCAAGGCCACGAAACCGCAGAGCAAGAAAGAAGCGGAACGGGCCAAGGATTACTTCCGCCAGTTTCTCGATCATGTGGTCAAGCCGGGCCAGGTCGTTTCCAAAGACGTGGAAACGAACATCAAGACCTGGATCGGCCACCTCGACCAGATGCTCTCGGCGCAGCTCAACGAGATCATGCACAACGAGGCCTTTCAGAAGCTCGAGTCCACCTGGCGCGGGCTGCACTACCTGGTGCACCAGAGCGAAACGGGCGAGAGCCTGAAGATTCGCGTGCTGAACGTGAGCAAGCAGGAGCTGTTCAAGGACCTGGAAAAGGCGGCCGAATTCGACCAGAGCGCCCTGTTCAAGAAGATTTACGAGGAAGAATACGGCCAGCTCGGCGGCCAACCCTACGGCATGCTGGTGGGCGATTACGATTTCGGCCGCAGTGCCGAAGATATCAGCCTGCTGAAGATGATTTCAAACGTGGCCGCCGCGGCCCATGCTCCGTTCGTGTCGGCGGCCGCGCCCAAGCTGTTCAACATGGACAGCTACACCGACCTGGGCAAACCTCGCGATCTGGCCAAGATCTTCGAGGGTGCCGAATACGCCGCCTGGCGCTCGTTCCGCGAATCGGACGATTCCCGTTACGTGGCCCTGGCCATGCCCCGCGTGCTCGGCCGATTGCCCTATGGGGAAGAGTTCGTTCGCTGCGAAGAGTTCAACTTTGAGGAAATGGTCGACGGCAAGGTGCACGACAACTACCTCTGGATGAACGCCGCTTGGGCCTATGCCACGCGGATTACCGACGCCTTTGCCAAGTACGGCTGGATGGCCCGGACCCGGGGGGTCGAGGGGGGCGGCAAGGTGGAAGGCCTGCCGGTTCACACGTTCTCGACCGACGATGGCGATATCGCCATGAAGTGCCCGACCGAGATCGCCATTACCGACCGCCGCGAATTCGAGCTGTCGAACCTGGGCTTTTTGCCGCTCTTGCACGCCAAGGGGACCGATTACGCGGTGTTCATGAGCGCCCAATCGGCCCAAAAGCCGAAGACCTACTTCGAGGCCGACGCCAACGCGAATGCCGAGCTTTCGGCCAAGTTCAACCTGATCATGTGCACCTCGCGGTTCGCCCACTACCTAAAGGTGATGGCGCGAGACAAGATCGGCTCGTTCATGGAAGTGAATGATTGCTCGGCCTGGCTCAACGAGTGGATCCGCAACTACTGCGTGAACCCCGAGGGCGCTTCGGACGAAATCAAGGCCGAACGCCCCCTCTCGGAAGCCAAGGTCGACGTGGTCGAGGTCGAAGGCAAACCGGGCTGGTACCAGGCCGTGGCGTACCTGCGGCCCCACTTCCAGCTTGAAACCCTGACCACCTCGCTCCGCCTCGTGGCCGAAGTGCCCAAGAAGGGTTAAGCCCGCGCCGGCCCAGCGCGCTACTCGGTCAGTGGGGCCCCAGGAATTGCTTGGCAGGCATTCGGTCAAGGGTTATGCTGTCGGCGGTCTCGCCGGGTAACGGGCTCGCGGTCGGCGGGCGCTTGGCTCCCGGAGGTCGTCGGTGGCAAACCGAGCGAGTCAGAACAACTTGAGTGAACCAACCGGTGCGGCTCGGGCCAGCGAGTCCGCCGGACAGGGGCTCGCCATTCGGTGGCCCGTGGTCCGCCCTCTGGGCGAATGCCGCGCCCCCGAACCGCTGCGTCGAATTACTTGATGAACGAAGGGACTAACGATGGCGTTTGATGCATTTCTCGTCTTCAAAGTCGGCAGCGGCAACGCTCCCGAAATCAAGGGGGAAACCCGCGACGACGAGATGAAGAAAGATGATGCGTTCGAAATCAACTCTTTCTCGTTCGGTGCCGAGAACACGCTCTCGATCGGCTCCAAGAGCGGCGGTGCCGGGGCCGGCAAGGCGACCTTCAAGGAATTCAACGTCAACAAACACACCGACAAGGGGTCGCCCGGTCTGTTCCACACCTGCTGCGTCGGCGGCCACTACGAAACCTGTGAACTACACCTGCGCAAGGCGGCCGGCCAGAAGGACAAAAGCGGAAAGACCTTCTTGAAGTTCACCTTCAAGCTGGTCGCCGTCAAATCGATCGGCTGGTCGGGCTCCTCGGGCGACGACGTGCCCACCGAGGAAGTGGTCTTCGAGTACGGTGCCATGCAGATCGAGTACTCGGCCCAGAAACCCTCGGGAGATTTCGAATCTCCGATCACCTTCCGCTGGAGCCGCGTCAAGAACAAGGACACCCTGGCCGTCGACTAGGCCCCGGGTGCTTGCCCCTTGCAATCCGGTTGACTTGCGCGTCGCTGCTTGCCCCCAGCCGTGGGGCAAGCAGCGGCGGGGCTATCCCTGGGCCAGGGGGCGCCGCCGCCTTGGCCGGCGCTCTCGGGAAAGAGACTCTCGCTTATGCCTCTGGACGCCTTTCTCGAACTCAAACGGGGCGGCAAATTCCTGATCGGCGAGGTCCAGGACGCCGCGTTCGAGGGCAAAGCGATCGAGATCGCGTCGTTCCAACTCGGAACGCCCGCCTCGGATTCTTCCCTTCCAGGCAGTGAGGACTCGGCCGAGGAAGACCTCGACGTCTCCGGGCTGTTCGGCGAGAAGAGTGGCCGACGCCGGCCCCGCAAGAAGAAAGAGGAACCCGTCACCGTGGCCGCCCCGGCCAAGGATCCGGTGCTTTCGGCCCTGGAAAAATATACCTTCACGATCACCAAGGATACCGACTCCTCCTCGCCGGAATTGTTTCTTTCGTACTGCGAAACCGCGGCCCTGCGCCACAAACCGTTCGACGTGGCCATTCTCACGATTCGCAAGCTCACCGGCGGCGACCCGCTCTGCTTTCTGAAAATGACCTTTTCGGAAGTGTACGTAATGTCGTACACCATGCAGGTGGGCAGCTCGAAGGTCGACGCGATCCCCGACGAAACCATCACCTTCTGCTTCGCTTCCTGCAAGTTCGAGTACCGTCCGCAGGAGGCCGGCGGCAAGCTAGGGTCGCCCATTACCCGGCAGTGGGATTTCACCAAGCCGCGCAGCCCCGGCTAGCCGTGGCAGGCGCTGCCCCGCGCTCGCGAAAGGAACGGAATGCAGGCCAGCGAACTGTTCAAGGCGGGCGAACTCGATCAAGCCATCGCGGCCCAAATCGAAGAGGTTCGCAAGAATCCGGCCGACCACGCCCGGCGGCTGTTTCTCTTCGAACTGCTCAGTTTCGCCTGTGAGTGGGACCGGGCCGAGCGGCAGGTCCAAGCCATTCAAACCAACGAGCTCGAGCTCGATGCGGCGCTGCTCAACTACAAGAAGCTGGTCGAGGCCGAGCGCACTCGCCAGCGCGTTTTCAGCGAGGCGGTGCGCCCTCAGTTCCTGCAGGCTCCACCCCCCCACGCCGAGCTGCGACTGCAAGCCTTATTGCGGCTCGTGGAAAAGCGCCCCGCCGAGGCGGCCGAGCTACTGGCCCAGGCCGATGAGCAAACTCCCTCGATCGAGGGCACTTGGAACAAACTGCCTTGCGCCGGTCTGCGCGACTGCGACGACCTGCTCTCCGGCATTGTCGAAGTGATGGCCCACGGCGACTATTACTGGGTCCCCTGGGAACAGATCGAGCTCATCGCCTGCAATCCGCCGAGCACCCCCCGCGATCTGATCTGGCGGCCGGTGCGGTTGGAAACCCGCGAGGCGGCCTCGGGCGACGCATTTATCCCCACGCGCTACCCACAGACTTGGCAAACCACGGACGTCGCCCTCAAACTGTGCCGGGCCACCGATTGGCTCGGCGACGACAGCAGCCTGGTGCCTGGGCAAAGCGGCCCGGTGCAGGGGCTGGGGGCCAAGATGGTACTCTTCGGCGATCAGGAGGACGCCATTGCCTGGCTCGATCTCACCGAGTTAGTTATCGAAAGCGCCAGCTAACCGGCGCCCCACCGCCTGGGGCGGCGCTGGCTCTGCGGCGGAGCCCCCCCAAGCCGGTCAGGTCGCGGCAGCCACTAGCCTGGCACGCCGGCCGCGGTCGGGGTTGGTCCGTCGCGGTCTTGGTTTGCTTGCCCCGCGCGCCCCGAACACCTTCGCAGCCCGATCGCCTATGTCTAGTGCCGGTTCCAATCCCGCCCTTACCCCCTCGCTGGTCGACCGGCTGATCGATCCCCAGTCGACCGGCACCTCCTGGCGGCGCGGTTTCAGCGTCCGCCAGATGGTCGAGTCGGTGCGCCGCGATCTGGAAGACCTGCTCAACACCCGGGCAGCCCGGATCAGCCTTCCCGCCGAGTTCCAGGAGTTGAACCAGTCGTCGTTTTTGTACGGCCTGCCCGATTTCAGCTCGGTGGAGACCAGTACCCATAACGACCGCCAGCGGCTGGCCGAGATGATCGAGCGGATCGTGACCCGGTTTGAACCTCGCCTGCGCGACGTGCGCACCATTTTGATCGACCAGGGGGAAGACAGCCGGCGCACCATTACTTTTCACGTCAGTGGTCGGCTCTCGGTCGACCCGGCGGCCGAAGTCTCGTTTGAAACGGTGCTGGAGCTGGCCTCGGGGCATGCTCAAGTCAACCGCCGCGAGCGCTGAATATGAGCGACGTGCTGCTTCCGTATTACGAGCGGGAACTGATTTACATTCGGCAATTGGCCGACGAATTCGCGCGCAAGCACCCGGCCGCGGCCGGACGCCTGCTGCTGGAGCCCAACCGCAGCGGCGATCCCCACATCGAGCGGCTGATCGAGTCGTTCGCCTTTTTGGCCGGCCGAATTCACCGCAAGCTCGACGACGAGTTTCCCGAGCTTACCGAAGCGCTGTTGGGAGTGCTTTACCCCCACTACCTGGCTCCGGTGCCATCGCTGGGGGTGGTGCAGTTTCGGCTCGATCCGAGCCAGACCCAGCTTCCCAACGGGTTCACCATTGCCCGCCACAGCCCGCTGGTTTCGCAAGTGGTGGGGGGGCTTCGCTGCCGGTTCCGCACTGCCTACCCGGTAACGCTCTGGCCGCTGGAGTGCACCCGGGCCCAATGGCAAACGCCCCCCTTCACCGCGGGTTTGTCGCCGCCGCCCCGCACCGCGGCCGCCCTGCGGCTGCAATTCCGTTTGCTGGGGCAGTTACCGCTGAAACATTTCTCGCTCGACTGGCTCCGCCTGGCCTTGCACGGCAATAACTATGTCGTGGCCTTCCTGTACGAACTGCTCTCCAACCACGCCACCGACGTTTTGTTTCGCTCGGGCGAGCCGACCGAGTACGACCGCGTGGTGCGCCGGCCCGCGGCTGAGTTGATCCGGACCGTGGGCTTCAGCGACGACGAATCGCTGCTGCCCTACCCGCGCCAGGCGCACACCGGTTACCGGCTGCTGACCGAGTTCTTCGCTTTCCCGCAGAAGTTCCACTTTCTCGATCTGGGGGGCTGGCGCCTGGCCGCCGAAATCGTCGAGCAGCAGATCGAAGTGGTCGTCTTCTTCAATCGCACCATGAAGGGGCTGGAAACGCTGCTCGAAGCCGACCAATTCCGGCTGGGGGCCACGCCGGTCGTGAATCTCTTCGAACAGGTGGCCGAGCCGATCCCGCTGACCCAGGCGCGAACCGAGTATAAGATCGTTCCCGATGTCCACTTCCCCACGGGCAAAGAGGTGTACTCGGTCGACGCGGTCACCAGCGCCAATCCGCGAACTGGAATTACCACCGAGTACCAGCCGTTCTACTCGCTTCGCCACCGCCAGACCCGCGACCGCACCCAGGCCTTTTGGTACACCTCGCGCCGCCCCTCGCCCCGCGAGCACGATCGCGGCACCGACCTGTACCTGACCCTGGTCGACCGGGGGTTCAGCCCTCGTTTGCCGGCCGACGAAATGCTCGTTATTCGCACCACCTGTTCCAACCGCGACATTCCTGGGCAAATTCAGGGGCTGGGGCGCGAAATTCAGTTCGAGCTCGAATCGGCCGCCCCGCTGGCGGGCATCGAGAATCTGCACTCGCCCAGCCCCGCCCTCCGCCCTCCGCAGCGCCGCGGGGCGCACTGGGCCCTACTGTCGCACCTATCGCTCAACCACCTTTCGCTCAGCGACCCGCTCGAGGGGCGCGAGGCGCTGCAGGAAATCCTCCGGCTTTACGACTTCTCCGACCCGCTGATCGGCCAACAGCAACTGTCCGAGGTAACCCAGCAGCTCATCGACGGCATCGCCGCGCTGCACGTGCGGCGCAGCACCGCCCGGGTGGGCAAGGGGGCCGAATGCGGCATGTGCCGAGGGTTGGATATCACGCTCGAACTGGATGAAACCAAGTACCTGGCCACGGGCATGGTGCTGTTTGGCGCGGTACTGGAGCGGTTTTTCGGCCTTTACGCTTCGATCAACTCGTTTACGCGGCTGTCGGTACGGACCCAACAACGCGAAGGAATCATCGCTCGATGGCCGGCCAGGGCGGGCGATCGCCAACTCATCTGACTTCGGGCTCCAGCCCGGCAGGGTCGGCCGTGCCCGCTTCGGCCGAGGGGGGGGCTTCGCGCGCCGACCACCCCGCTTCGCTGGTCGATGAGCTGTTCGCCGAGGGGTACAAATTCGAGTTCTTTCAGGCGGTGCGCTTGCTCGAGCGCCTGCTACCCAGCCGGCAGCCGGTGGGGCGACGGGGCCCGCCGACCAACGAGGTGGCCCGGTTTCGCGCCCTGGCCGATCTGAATTTCCCCCCCAGCGCCATCCACGACATTGCCCGCCCCACGCGCAGCCTGCCGCTGCCGACGATGACCGTCACCTTCCTGGGGCTGACCGGGCCCTCGGGCGTATTGCCTCGGCACTACACCGAGTTGCTGATTCAGCAGCAGTACCGCTCGAAAGATGCCGAACGGTTCGCCCTTCGCGACTGGTTCGACCTGTTTAACCACCGGTTTGTTTCGTTTTTCTACCGGGCCTGGGAAAAATACCGCTTCTTCATCCCGTACGAACGCGAAGCCTACGACCTGGAGGAACCCGATCCGTTCAGCCTGGCCCTTTATTCGCTGATCGGGCTGGGAACCTCGAAGCAGCGCCGTCGGCTGCGCGTGGCGGTTTGGCGGCCCGACGAGCCCGCCCAGGCCGTGGCCTCGATCGACGACCTCTCGCTGATGTACTACGCTGGGCTCTTGGCCCCCCGAGCCCGCTCGGCGGCCGGCCTTTCGGCCCTGTTGAATGACTACTTTCACCTGCCCATTTCGGTACATCAGTTCCAGGGCCAGTGGCTGATGCTGGCCAGCGACGAGCAGACCCAGTTGGGTCTGGCCGGCGGACACGGTTTTCTGGGGCAGGGGGCCCTGGTCGGTGGCCGCGTTTGGGATGTTCAGGGGCGGATTCGCATCCGCATCGGGCCGCTCGATTACCCGCGTTTTGTCGAATTCCTGCCCGACCGGACCGCCTCGCCGGAGAGAAAAGCCTATTTTCTCCTGCTCCATTTGGTACGCTTTTACGTCGGTCCGGAGTTGGACCTTGAGCTGCAACTGTCGCTGGCCCCCGGCCAGGTGCCCGAGTGCCAACTGACCGGCGACGGCATCGGTTCGCGGCTGGGCTGGAATACCTGGCTCACCAGCCAACCGCCGCGTCACGAGGTCGACGACGTGGTGTTGTCTGGCGAAGAACTCACCTGGGTCAACGCCTCGGACCGGCTCACCGCCCTGGGCCTGGCCTGAGTTTCGCGGGGCGCCCCAGCCTGGCGCCAACCAACCGGCCGATCGCTTTCTTCACCCACTGTCCGATTACCGAAACGGCGAGGAATTCCTTCCGATGGCGAACCTGAACCTCAAGTCGCTCGTGGGCAAGCTCAACCCAATCTGCCGACGCGGGCTCGAGGGGGCCGCGGGCCTGTGCCTGTCGCGCACCAACTACCACGTGGAAATCGAACACTGGCTGCTCAAGCTGCTCGAGGTGGACGACAGCGACCTGCGCCCCATCCTGCGCCATTACGACGTGCCGCTGGCCACCGTGCAGCGCGAGTTGACCCGCTCGCTCGACAAGCTCAAAACCGGAAACAGCCGGGCTCCCGAACTGTCGCTCGACCTGATGGACCTGATGCAAGAGGCCTGGCTCCACAGTTCGCTCGATTTGGGGGGCGGCCAAATTCGCTCCGGCGCGCTGCTCTTGGCGCTGTTGGGCTCGCGACAACTGCGGACCCGGGTGCACGAATCGGCCCCCAGCCTGGAAAAAATCTCGGCCGACCAACTGCAACAAGACTTGAAAACGCTCATTTCCGGCTCGGGGGAAAGCGCCGTCACCGCCGCCCCGACAACCGACTCCGGCCAGCCGGGCGAGCCACGCCCCGATTCCAAGACCCCCGCGCTCGATCAATTCACCATCAACCTCACGGAGCGGGCCAAGAAAGGCGAGATCGACGCGGTGGTCGGCCGCGACTTCGAGATTCGCCAGGTCATCGATATTCTCACCCGCCGCCGCCAGAACAATCCGATTCTGACCGGCGAGGCAGGCGTCGGCAAAACGGCCGTCGTCGAGGGCTTCGCCCTGCGAATCGTGGCCGGCGACGTCCCCGAACCGCTCAAGAACGTGGCCCTGCACACGCTCGACTTGGGCCTGCTGCAGGCGGGGGCCGGCGTGAAAGGCGAGTTCGAAAACCGCCTTAAATCGGTCATCGCCGAAGTCAAGGCCTCGCCGCAACCCATTATCTTGTTCATCGACGAGGCCCACACCCTGATCGGCGCCGGCGGTTCGGCCGGCGCGGGCGACGCCGCCAACCTGCTCAAGCCGGCTTTGGCCCGCGGCGAGCTGCGCACCATCGCGGCCACCACCTGGATGGAATACAAGAAATTCTTCGAGACCGACCCTGCCCTCAAACGGCGCTTTCAAGTGGTCAAGGTCGAGGAGCCCGACGTGGCCAAGGCCGTGCACATGATGCGCGGGCTGACCGCCATGCTGGAAAAGCACCACAAGGTGCGCATTTTAGACGAGGCGGTCGAAGACGCGGTCAAACTTTCGCACCGCTACATCACCGATCGTCAACTACCCGACAAGTCGGTCAGCCTGCTCGATACGGCCTGTGCCAAGGTGGCGCTCAGCCAGTCGGCCGTGCCGGCCGCGCTGGAAGATTGCCGCCGCGAGATCGATCTGACCGGCCTGGAGATCGACATTCTCAACCGCGAAAGCGTCTTCGCACCGAACCATGCCACGCGACTGGACGAGCTTACCCAGCGCAGAACCGCGGCCCAGGCCCGGCTGGCCGAGCTCGAGGCCCGCTGGGAGGAGGAAAAGAAGCTATCCGAGCAGCTTCGCCAGTTGCGAGCCCAGCTCGAAGCGCCCCCCGCCGCGGGCCAGCCGGCCGCCGACAACAGCCAGGTTCGCACCGAATACGCCACGCTGGAAAAGAAGCTCCGCGAGCTGCAGGGCGAGCACCCGCTGGTGCAGCCCGTGGTGGGCAGCCAGGCCGTGGCCGAAGTGGTGGCCGGTTGGACCGGTATACCGGTCGGCAAAATGGTGCGGAACGAGATTCAGGCCGTCTTGCAGTTGAACGAGCGGCTCAAAGATCGCGTGATCGGGCAAGACCATGCCCTGGAGAATATCGCCCAACGGATTCGCACCGCCCGGGCCAACCTGGTCGATCCGCGGCGGCCGATCGGGGTGTTCCTGCTGGTGGGGCCCAGCGGCGTGGGTAAGACCGAAACCGCCATGGCCCTCTCCGACATTCTCTATGGCGGCGACCGCAACATGGTCGTCATCAACATGTCGGAGTACAAGGAAGAGATGAAAATCTCGCGCCTTACCGGTTCCGCCCCGGGCTACGTGGGCTACGGCGAAGGAGGGGTGCTGACCGAAGCGGTCCGTCGCAAGCCCTACAGCGTGGTGCTGCTCGACGAGGTGGAGAAGGCCGCCGAGACGGTGCAGGAAATCTTCTACCAGGTGTTCGACAAGGGCATGCTGCAGGACGACAAGGGGAACGAAGTCGACTTCAAGAACACCATTATTTTGCTCACCTCGAACGTGGGCACCGACACGATCATGAAGATCTGCGCCGATCCCGATACCATGCCCGACGCCGCCGGCCTGGCCGAGGCCCTGCGCCCCGATTTGCTCAAGGCCTTCAAGCCGGCCCTGCTCGGCCGGATGACCGTGGTCCCCTATTTCCCGCTTTCGCCCGAGGTGCTCAAAAACATCATCCGGCTCAACCTGGAGCGCATTCGCCAGCGAATGCACGAACACCACCGGGCGGTGTTTCGCTACGACGATACCGTGCTGAAGACCGTGGCCGACCGCTGCCAAGAGGTTTCCAGCGGAGCCCGCAACGTCGATCACATCATCAACGGTACGCTCCTGCCCGAAATCTCCAAACAAGTCCTGGCCCGCATGGCCGAGGGGCTACCCATCGAACAGGCCAAGGTCTCGGTCGATGCCTCGGGCAATTTCCAATTCGAAGTAACCTAACGGCCCCCCATGCGGATCGACGCGATCGAACTCTTCCGCGTGGAAATGCCGCTACGGCGTCCTTGGCGCACCGCTTCGGGCGACGAGCCCGCGGTGGGCAGCCTGCTGGTAAGAATGCACAGCGGAGGATCCAGCGCCTGGGGCGAATCGTGCCCGGGTCTGGCGCCGCGCTATTCCAGCGAATGGGCCACGGGAGCCTTTGCCCTGGTTCGCGATTGGCTGGCGCCCGAGCTGGTGGGCCAGTACCTCGACAGCGGCGCGGCCCTTCAAGAGCGGCTGCGACCCTTCAAGGGCAACCCCTTCGCCAAGGCTGCGCTCGATACGGCCTGGTGGTCGCTCGCCGCCACCTTGCGCGGAGTGCCCCTGTATCAACTACTCGGCGGCCATAGCCCCAGCGTCGCCGTCGGGGCCGATTTCGACGTACTCGATTCGGTGGGCCAACTGCTCGAAGCCATCGCCCGCGCCGTCGACGAAGGTTTCCCCCGAATCAAACTCAAATTCCGGCCGGGTTGGGGGCTGGAAATGCTGCGGGCGGTGCGCCAACAGTTTCCCGAGCCGCGGATGCACGTCGACCTGAACAGCGGTTATCGCATCGAGCAAATGGAGATTCTCGGCCGGCTCGACGACTTCCGCTTGGAAATGATCGAGCAGCCCCTTGCTTCCGACGACTTGATCGACCATGCCCGGCTGGCCCAGGTGCTACGAACCCCGATTTGCCTGGACGAAAGCATTCGCTCGCCGCAGCAGGCCGAGCAGGCCATCGACCTGGGCAGTTGCCGTTGGATCAATCTCAAGCCCGGCCGCGTCGGAGGCCTGACGCCGGCCCTGGCGATTCACGACGCCTGCCGGGCGGCGGGCATCGGCTGCTGGGTAGGCGGCATGCTCGAGAGCGCCGTCGGTGCCCGGCTGGCGCTGGCCCTGGCCACGCTCGATAATTGCACCTATCCGGCCGACATTTTCCCGTCGACGCGCTTCTACGAGCGCGATCTGGCCGAGCCCGCGCTGCAGTTGGATCACACCGACTGCCAAGGGCCGCGGGCCGTGTGTCTCGAGGTGCCCGGAATCGGCACCGAGCCCGACCCTGAGCGCTTGGCCGCGGTTTGCCGCGAGCACGTGGTTCTGCGAGCCTGAGAGCAAAAGGCTGGCCCCTCGAGCGGAGCCGGAAGGGGCCGACCGGGTCTGGGTTGCCCGCGCGGCGGAGCGCTGCTGTCAGCAGAAGAAAACCGTCGACCGAAAACAACCGAGCCCAGGCCCGACGCAAGGTCGGGCCTGGGCTCGCAGCGTGTCAGTGCGGACTCGACCTCTGGCTCGGCACCCGTCCTGAAAGGGCAGGGGCCCGGCAGCCAGGCTTGAACGTCACGCACTTTTGTGTTTGGGTTCGGGCAGCGGGAACAAGCGTTGCCGCCCGGCGACAATCTCGTCCGTAATCACATATCGGCCGCCGGGGCCCTGTTCCGGCAGTTCGAACATGATATCTAGCATGACTTCTTCGACAATCGAGCGCAACCCGCGGGCTCCCGTGTCTTTTTCCCGCGCTTTGCCGGCGATGGTCACCAGGGCTTCGTCGGTGAAGCTTAGTTCCGCGTTCTCGAGTTCGAAGAGTTTCTGATACTGCTTGATCAGGGCATTGCGAGGCTCTTGCAGCACCCGTACCAGGTCCCCGGTCGACAGAGGGGTAAGCGCCGAAATGACGGGCAATCGCCCGACCAACTCGGGAATGAGCCCGAACTCAAGCACGTCGTCGCTGGTAACCTGGCCCAAGAGCTCCCCGATCGAGGCGTCGCTCGGCGAGGTCGTGGCCTCCTGGGTAAAACCAATCGAGCGATGGCCCAGCCGCTTCGAAATGATCTTGTCCAGGCCCACGAAGGTTCCGCCGCAGATGAACAAGATATTGCTGGTGTCCATCTGAATGTATTGTTGCTCGGGATGCTTGCGCCCCCCTTGCGGAGGAACGTTGGCCACGGTTCCCTCGAGCATTTTCAGCAGCGCCTGCTGCACCCCTTCGCCGCTTACGTCGCGGGTGATCGACACGTTGTGGCTGGTCTTGCCGATCTTGTCGATCTCGTCGATGTACAACACGCCCCGCTGGGCCGCCTCTAGGTCGAAATCGGCCGCGTGCAACAGCTTGAGCAGCAGGTTCTCCACGTCCTCGCCCACGTAGCCCGCCTCGGTGAGCGTGGTGGCGTCGCCGATGGCAAAGGGCACGTCGAGCATGCGGGCCAAGGTGCGGGCGAGCAGGGTCTTGCCGCAGCCGGTGGGGCCGATCAGAAGGATGTTCGACTTATCGATCTCGATTCCGTTGCCGCCGTGCATCAGCCGCTTGTAGTGGTTGTGCACCGCCACGGCCAGCACTCGCTTGGCATGGCCCTGGCCGATGACGTATTCGTCCAGGTGGGTCACAATCTCGCGGGGCGAGGGAATCTTGGTGAACAGTTGCCGGGTCGTGCCGCGGCGGCGGCGTTCCTGGTCCAAAATCGACTGGCAAAGCTCGATGCACTCACCGCAGATGTAAACGTCGCCGGGGCCTTCGACCAGTGGGCCCACGTCGCGATAGCTCTTGCGGCAGAACGAACAGAACGCGTTCTTCTTCGTGGTTCCACTGCTGCGGCGGCCGCCCGTCACGTCACCCGAGGGCATGGAGAAAGTCCTTTCTGCGGCGGGGTCATGGCGAGCATGGTGCAGGCCCGACCCGCGTCCCCAATCAGTTCCTAGGTGTGGCTCGAGTGACCAAATGGGCCCCGTTGCCGCTTGGTCGGGGGCTTCCCTGCCGCGCGCCTCATCGAGCTAACTCGCCTCGGCGCCGTCTCCGCGTCGCCCAAGTGCGGCTGCTTGTCGAACGGCTTATTCGGCTCTCCGTGCCGTGCGACGTTGCCACCTTCGCGGGGCAACTTGCAACCGCTTTCACCCGACCAATCCGCTCGCACGGACGAGTCGCCCCCCGCAACGTTAATCGTTGCCGTCGGACGATTTGGGAGGCGCCGCGCCCCGCGGCAAACGGCCGGCCAAGGTGCTCTTTATTGTTCGGAATTCCTCGTCGCTTAGCTTACCTTCCGCGTGCAAGTCCCGAAATTCGGTCAGCAGGTCGCTGGCCGATTGATGCTCTTCGCGGGTTTCCTGCCGAACCTTGCTGATCAGGTAAAATCCGCAGGCCACCAGCGCGGCCAGCGTCATCAAAAGCAAGACGAGTTGCGCTTCCGTCGTCGAGAAGAAATCAGACATCGGCTCGTCAGTTCAACCACCGGGCCGCTCAACCACCGGGCCGCTCAACCGCCGGGCCGCTCAACCACCGGCCCGCTCAACCACCGGCCCGCAGTCGGGTTGGTCTCGTAACGTCCCTAAAGCCATTATGCGGCTCATCCTCCCTACAGTCCAGCAGGACCCACCCGAGTTGCCTAGTGCCCCCAAATTCACGCGCCAAGCTTCGCCTCGAACTTCTCTGCTTGGATAACTCGCCCGCCCCGGCTTGGCGGCCAACCGGGGCCGGTGCGTCGCAGCACGACGGTGGAAAAGCTGCCGCCTGCCTGGCTCTACGTGCCCCGCAGGCTGGCGGTTCGCCCCTACCGAGCCGGTGTGGACGCCGAAGGCGTGTGCCGCGTGCCGCCCGGTTGACGACTGCCCGCCACCTACGTAGGCTCGCCTGCACCGGGGCCCCCCTGCGACCGTTGTTTTACCGGGCCGGGGCGATCGACGGCCGGCCGCCGATCGCGTCTTGCAACCCTCGGGTTGCAATACCGCAACGGCATTTGTTGGGAAAACGCACCATGAGTCGCCCTGCCACGCTGGCCCGCCTGACTGCCACGGGCGTGGTCGCCGTCGTCCGCGCCCCGAGCGGCGAGCTGTTGGCCGACGTGGCCGAGGCCCTGGCGGCCGGCGGCGTGGACATTATCGAGATCACTTTTACCGTCCCCCGCGCAGTAACCGTGCTGGAGCGGGTGGCCGATCGGCTGGGCGACCGAATTCTCTTGGGGGCCGGCACCGTACTCGATGGGCAGACGGCCCGCGCCGCGCAGTTGGCCGGCGCCCAATTCCTGGTTTCGCCCACCCTCGCCCCCGAGGTCGTGGCCACGGCCCAACGCTATGGCACTTTGGTCATGCCCGGCGCCTTCACGCCCAGCGAAGTGCTCGCGGCCTGGCAATCGGGGGCCGATGTGGTCAAGCTGTTTCCGGCCGACTTGGGCGGCCCCGGCTACTTGCGCACCCTGGCCGGACCGCTGCCCCAGGTACGGCTGCTTCCCACCGGAGGAATTCACCTGGAGAACATGGCCGAGTTTCTTCGCGCCGGAGCGATCGCCGTGGGAGTTGGCAGCTCTCTGGTCGAGGCCCGCGCCGTGGCCGAGCGCGATTGGCAGCGGCTCGAGTCGTTGGCACGGCAATACGCCGACGTAGCGCGCCAAGCGCGGTCCGCCGGGCACGATGCGTAGTCGGCCCACAACCGCCGCCCCGGCTCAGGGCGGCACGGCGGCCCCGGTTTTCCGCACCGTTTGTTGGGCAGGGCTCACCCGATGCCGTTTGAATTCACGTGCCCCCACTGCGGCAACCGCACCTGGGTCGCAGACCAGTACCGAGGGCAGTCGGGCCCTTGCCTCAGTTGCGGGCAAGCTGTGACGCTACCGGACGCCGGAGCGTCGCTTCCGGCGCTGCCAGGCTCGCGTTCGTTTGCGCTAGCGGCCGCCATTCTGGTTCTGCTGGGGGGGGTCGGTTTGCTGACCCTGGCCGGCATCCTCTTTTGGTTCGTTCCCCGGTTGGCGCTCGATGCTCGGAGCCTGGCCTGTCGCGGCCATCTCGAAGAACTGGGACTGGCGCTGGAAGCCTATCACGACGATCACGGCTGCTACCCTCCCGCTTGGCTTTGCGATGCCCAGGGTGAGCCTCAGCACAGTTGGCGGGTATTGCTGCTGCCCTACGTGGGCGGCCAGTTGACCTACGAGAAGTACCGCTTCGACCAGCCCTGGAACAGCCCCCACAACCGGGAATTGGTCGGCGACATGCCCAGCATCTATGGCTGCCCGGCCAGCCCCGAATCGTCGGCGGGGCGAACCAATTACCTGGCCGTGGTTGGCCCGGGGCTGTTCTTCGACCCCCAAGCTGCGCGCCACCGCGGCGACGTGAGCGACCCGGCGTGGTCGACGATTGTGCTCGTCGAATCGGTGGAGCAGGGAATCTGCTGGATGGAGCCCCGCGACTTGGCTCGCGAGCAACTGGCTCTGCGCGTCAACCGCTTCGATCAGCCGGCGCTCAGCAGTTTCCACGTCGACGAGGTCGAGGTGTTGTTGGCCAATGGCGCTGCAATCGCGCTCACCAGCCAGACGCCCCCCGAACAGTTATCGGCCGCGCTGACGATTGCGGGGGGAGAGACCGAGCACCTGCCCCAGGCGGCTGCTACCGCCGCCAGGGTACCGAACTCGGGCCCCTAGCCCCCCGCCTCGGTGCCCCCCGCGCCGTTCCCTGCGCGCGGCGGCCCTGCGGCACCCCCGAGGGAGCCGAAAAGCCGCGCAGCCCGGACTCGCGCGGGTCGCCGGCGGCTCGCTCGGGCTTTTTTTCCCAACAGCGAGCCAGCCCTGCCCCCCAAAACAGGCCGCGCCGAGCACCCAGTCCGCAAGGTTTACCGCCCCAGACAGGCGCCGCTGGCGCCGTCGGTATGTTCGGGAAAATTTGCCGGCTGCAAGGGCGCCGACCGTTGGCCCCTGGTCGCTTCAAGCCGCCGAATCGGCAGCGTCGAAGACCCTGATAGTGCCGGATCAGGCGACGCTGCGCGCCGGCGGCACCGGCGGCCGATTGCAAGGCCGACCGCGCGATTTGTGCAACTTCGTTTCCGGGCGGCAAGATTTTTTAGATGGGTAGTTGGGCAGCCATTTCGTTGCTCTGGGTCGGCAGCTTGCTGACTCAATTGGGCCCCGACCCGATGGGCGGCGGTCCGGCATCGCTCCCTGCGCCCATTTACACCCGGCAAACCACGTTCGCCATCCCGTTTCGGCTCGACCAAACGCGCAGCCTCGGGGGCGCCTCGCTCGACGTGGAGCTGCACGTCTCGGTCGACGGCGGGGCAACCTGGCAGCCTGCGGGGCGCGTACCCGCCGAAAAGAAGCAGTTCGTTTTCCGAGCGCCGCAGGACGGTGCCTATTTGTTCTACGTGCGCACGGTCGACCGGAGCGGACGCGCTCCGCTGAATAATCCGCCCGCGCCAGAACTGCACGTGGTGGTCGACACCCGCCCGCCGGTGCTCGAGTTGGCCGCCGAACTGGGCCCCTCGGGCGAGTTGGTGGCCCAGTGGCGCATCGACGACGATCATTTGCGGGCCGACGGGCTCAAGCTTGAATACCAGGCCGGCGATGCGCAAGCTGCCTGGCAACTGGTGGCTGTCGACCCGATACCGTTGGAGGATGGCCGGCGCGAATACATCGGACGCGCCACCTGGTGGCCCAGCACTCCGGGGGCGAGCCTGACCGTACGTGCCGAGTTGCTCGACCTGGCCGGCAATCGCTCGGTGAGCCAGGTGCTGGCCAAGTCGCCCGATGCCGGTGCGCTCGCCGGTTCGCCCGAGGGAAACGGCCGGGTATCGCCGCCGTTGGGTACGCCCCCAGTGGCAGCGCCCCCGAGCGATGGTCGTTGGCCCGCCGACCGGCTGGCCGACGCACCGCTTGGATCCGCGGGACAGCATCCGTTCGAGGAGTTGCCCGGCCCTGGCCGCGCGGTGGCCGATCGCCCCCAGCCGCGCGGGCGGTTCACTTCGAGCCAAGACGACGCCGAGGCGGTACCCCCGCCGCCGCCACTGGGCGACAACGGGCGGCCCCGGGCCTCGACCGACGTCGTTTCGACCGAACTGCCCAACCCCACCACCGACGACGAGGCGCCGGAAAGCCCCGCCCCCAGGGCCGATGACTCGCTCTCCGAGGGACCCGGCCCCCGTGCAACCCCCACCGGGCGGCCTCGTCCCCGAACGCGAACCGAAGCCCGCCGTTCGGTGATCGACCTGGCGTTGCTTCCGCCCGGCGAGCTGCCCCACATGGTTCGATCGCGCCGATTCGAGCTCGACTACGAAGTCGATGAGGTTGGCCCCTCGGGCGTGGCGCGCGTCGAGTTGTGGGGCACCAGCGACGGTGGCCAAACCTGGTCCAGCTACGGAATCGACGAGGACCGCGAGAGCCCTCTGCTGGCCACGGTCGAGGGCGAGGGGCTTTACGGGTTTCGCATTTCCGTCTCGAGCGGCAGCGGGCTGGGCGGGCGCCCGCCCGAAGAAGGGGCCGAGCCCGATCTGTGGGTCGGCGTCGACCTGACGCGCCCCTTCGGTCGGCTAGTGTCGGCCGACCCGGCGGCGGAAGACCCAACCGGCGCCCTGGAGATTCGCTGGGAGGCCGAAGACGAAATGCTCGCCGAACGGCCCATTAGCCTGGCCTTCGCCGACGACGTGTCGGGCCCCTGGACGCCGTTGGCCAGCGAACTGGAAAACTCAGGCCGTTTTGTCTGGCGGCTCGACAACCAGGTACCCGAACAGGTTTACCTCCGACTCGAAGTGCTCGACGAGGCGGGCAACCTGCAGGTGGTCGAGAGCCGCGACCCGATCGCCATCGACCGCTTGCGGCCCAAGGGGCGGATTCGCCAAGTGCGGCCGATCCAGCCTGCCGAATAATCGCGCCGGCCGATTGGCCGATTCCGCTAGTCGAAACGGCCTGGGGCGCGTCACAATACCGGTTTGGGTCTCACTGGGCAGTTCGCGCCTCCCCGCACCGGTTCGGCTCATGGCACTAGCCGCCACGGCACTCGAATTCCTTTCGGCCCGCCAACCGCCGCCCGCCACGCGGATCGTGGTGGCGTTTGGCGATGAACCGTACCTGATTGCGCTGGTCCGGCAGCGGCTCCGCGCACTGTTGCTCTCGGGCGAAGACGCGCAGCTGTCGGAAAGCAGCCGCGACGGTGCCTCGGCCTCTTGGATCGACGTCAACGACGAGCTTTCGACCGTGGCTCTATTCGGCGGAGGGGCGCGGCTGGTCATCGTGAACGCCGCCGACGATTTCGTCAGCCGCCATCGGGCAGCGCTCGAGCAGTGGGTCGATCGCCCGCGCGGAAGCGGAACCCTGGTCCTGGAGCCGGCCAGTTGGCCCTCGAACACCCGGCTAGCCAAGGCCGTGGCCCAACACGGCTGGACCATCGACTGCAAAGCCCCCGCTCCGGCCCGCTTGGGCAAATGGCTGACGGCCCGCGCGCAGGAAACCCACGGCGTGCGCTTGGAGGGCGAGGCCGCCGAATTGCTGCTCGAGATCGTCGGGCCGGAACTGGGGCTGCTCGACCAGGAATTGGCCAAGCTGGCCGCGGCTACGGCTCAGGCTGGCTCGATTTCCGCAACGCTGGTCCGCGAACTCGTCGGTGGCTGGCGGGTGCAGACCGCTTGGGAAATGCTCGATGCCGCGCTCGATGGCCGCACCGCCACGGCCCTGGGCCAACTCGACCGGCTGCTCACCTCGGGCGAGAACGAAGTGGCGCTGCTGGCCCAAATCAGTTCGTCGCTGCGCCGCTTGGCCGCCGCGGCCCGGCTGGTGACCGAGGCCGAACAACTCGGCCAGCGAACCAGCCTGCGTACCGCGTTGGAACAGGCGGGCGTTCGCTCATTCGTCCTTGCCCGGAGCGAGGGGCAGCTCAAACAGCTCGGCCGTCAACGAGCGGGCCAACTGTATCGCTGGCTGATCGACGCCGACTTGGATTTGAAAGGCGGCAGCCGCGTTTCGGCTCGTCTGGTGCTCGAGCGGTTGCTGGCGCGAATGGCCCCGGCCGCCGACCCGCGCCAAGCGAACGGGGCGAGCGGTTCTTCGTCCCAGAGTTTGGCTTCGGCGTCACTCCGCCGTTGATCCTCGCCACCACCGCCAAGCTACTTGCCCACCCCTTCCTCCAGGGATACAACCGGGGGGCATCCATTCCCGATTCCGCCAGGCAGGCCCCGCTATGACCCCCGCCGCCAGTTCGCCAGCTCCGCTCGTCGGCGTCATCATGGGAAGCCGCTCCGACTGGGAAGTGATGCGCCACGCAGCCGATACGCTGACCGAGTTCGGAGTGCCGCACGAGTGCCGCGTGGTTTCAGCCCACCGCACGCCCGATTGGATGGCCCAGTACGCCCGCGAGGCCGAAGGCCGAGGGCTCCAGTTGATCATCGCCGGGGCAGGGGGGGCCGCCCACCTGCCCGGAATGACCGCGGCCCATACCGTCCTGCCCGTGCTCGGGGTGCCGGTAACGAGCCAGGCCCTCGGCGGGCTTGACTCGCTGCTCTCGATCGTGCAGATGCCGGCCGGCGTACCCGTCGCCACGCTCGCCATCGGCAAAGCGGGCGCCATCAACGCGGCTTTGCTTGCCGTGGCCATTCTGGGCGCTTCCCGACCTGAACTGCGCGACAAGCTCAAGGCCTATCGGACGCGCCGAGAGCAACAGGTGCTGGCCGACACCCTGCCCCCCACGGAGGCCATCGCGCCGTGAGCCGGCTGATTGGCCCGGGGCAAACCGTGGGCGTACTAGGCAGTGGCCAACTGGGCCGCATGTTCGCGCTGGCCGCGCGCCGGTTGGGGTACCGCGTTCATACGTTTTCGCCCGACGACGACACCCCCACGGGCCAAGTCTCCGACCGCGAAGTTACCGCCTCGTACGACGACCTGGATGCGGTGCGCGACTTTGCCCGAGGCGTGAAGGTGGTTACCTTCGAGTTCGAGAATGTGCCGGCGGCCACGGCCGAGGCGGCCGCCTCGCTGGTGCCCGTGCGGCCCAGCGGCGCCGTGCTACACATCACCCAGAACCGCTTGCGCGAGAAGCGATTTCTCACCGAACATGGGTTTCCCGTCCCCGCGTTTCGCAGGGTAACTTCGCTCGACGAATTAACCGCGGCCACCGCCGAACTGGGGCTGCCCGCGGTGCTCAAATCGGCCGGCTGGGGTTACGACGGCAAGGGCCAGCGCCTGCTGCGTGCGCCCGAAGACCTGCCCGCGGCTTGGCAGCAACTCGGCGTGTCGGAGGCCATTCTCGAGGCCTTCGTCGATTTTCGCTGCGAAGTTTCCGTGGTGGCCGCCCGCGGGCTCGACGGCCAATTTACCGATTGGGGCGTCATTGAAAACGCCCACAGCAGTCACATTCTCGACGTTTCCGTGGCGCCCGCCCGCATAACGCCCGCCGCAGCCCAACAGGCGGCGGAAATTGCCCGCGGAATCCTCACCGAGCTCGAGGTGGTGGGGGTGCTGTGCGTCGAGTTTTTCCTCACCCGCGACGACCGCCTGTTGGTCAACGAGCTGGCACCCCGACCACACAACTCGGGCCATCTAACGTTCGACGCGTCGCTCACCAGTCAATTCGAGCAGCAACTGCGGGCTATCTGTGGGCTACCTTTGGGGGGAACCCAATTGCTTCGCCCCGCGGCCATGGCCAATTTGCTGGGCGACCTTTGGACCGCGGGCGAGCCCAACTGGGCCGCGGCCTGCAGCGACCCGCGGATCAAGCTGCATCTTTACGGAAAAGCCGAGGCTCGCCCCGGGCGAAAGATGGGGCACCTGACCGCCCTGGCCGACAGCGTCGACGAGGCCGAAGCCGCGGTCGTGGCGGCCCGCGCCCGCCTGCACTAGCCGCCTCGCCGTGGCCGGCAACTACCCGGCGGCGCGCCCGGTTGCATTTGGCGCGCTCAGCCATTCTATTCGTCGCAGTTCCGACGATGCCTGCCTAGCCTCGTATTCCCGGCAGAGAAAGTTGCCCATGTCGCGATTCGCGATTGCGTTGTTGCTGTTCTTCTTCGCCGCGAGCTGGTGCGCCACGTCGACCGCGCAAACGGCCGATGAACCACAGGCGTCGGCCGTCCGCGCAGCGCTAGCCGAGCTAGGCCAGGCGTTTAATCGCCGCGACGCCGCCGGCGTTGCCGCCGCCTGGACCGAAGACGCCATTTACGTCGATCTGGGCACCGGCGAGTTGCTCGCCGGCCGTGAAGCGATCGAAGGCCACTATGCCCGGCTTTTCACCGACGAACCCCAGCTTCAGCTCACGGCGCGTCTGAGCGGCATCGAGCTGGCCGGGCCCAGCCAGGCGTTTGTCCGCGGCGTGGCCGAGGTTGCCGGGGCCGAGGGGGAACCAAGCACGACGAGCTTTCTGGCCGAGCTGAGCCTGGTCGATGGCAAGTGGCTACTGGTGTCGGTCGAGGAAGACGACCCCGATCCGATGAACGACCTGGCCTGGCTGGTCGGCGACTGGCAGGACGAGGGAGACTCGCTCGCCGTTCAGTCGTCGATTCGCTGGAACTCGACCGGTCGATTCCTGATTCGCACCTATTCGCTGCAAACCGCCGATGGCCAACTCCGCCGCGGCACCCAGTACATTGCCTGGGATGCGAACCGGCAGGAAATGCGCAGCTGGGCATTCAGCGCCGAAGGGGCGATCGCCGAAGGTGTGCTGGTGCCGGCCGAAGATCATTGGGCCATTCACTGGACCAGCACTCTGGCCGACGGCCGCACGGCCTCGGCCACCCAGGTTCTCAAACCGATTGACCAGGACACCTTCGAAGTGCACTGGGCCGACATCGACGTCGACGGCGATCTGCGCCCCTCGACCGAGCCGGTCACGGTGCGCCGCGTCGCGAGCACCGCCGGGGGAGATACCAACCGTGAATAACCGAACCATCAAGCTGCGAGTCGCAGCCGCCTGGGCTTTGTGCGTCGCGCTGTTGGTCTGCCCCTTGGCAGATGCCTGGGCCATCGGCGGCCGCGGGGGCGGAGGTGGCCGCGGGGGTGGCGGAGGTGGCCGCGCGGGCGGCGGAGGCGCCGCGGCTCATCGGCCGGCACCGCGACCGGCACCCCGACCGGCGCCGCGCCCCTCACCGGGCCCAGCCACGCGACCGGCGCCGCGCCCCTCACCAGGCTCAGCCACGCGGCCCGCGCCGCGCCCTCCCACGGCGTCGCGCCCCGCGCCACGCCCGGCCCCCTCGCCCAATCGCCCAGTGACCCACCCGCAGCTTCGTCCCCCGACGCACCCCGGCGCGGGAGGGGGTGGCGTGGCAGGTCGCCCCAGTACCCGCCCCGCACCCCGACCGGGCGACCTGGCCGGTGGCCGGCCGGGCGCACGCCCCAATCCCGGTTCGGTACCCCATTTCGGCGGCGACCACGGCATCGGCGGCCGGCCGACCACGCTGCCCGGCCGCGTACCGGGGGCCGGAGGCGGCATTGCCGGTGTGCGCCCCGGTGGCCGACCCGGCGCGGGTGGTCGCCCAGGCACGCTACCCGGTGGCCGTCCCGGCACGCTGCCCGGCAGGCCAGATCGCGGCCAGTTGGGCGATTTCCTCGGCATCGACGGAGTGCGCCCCGGCGTTCAGCGCCCTCCCTGGCAGACCTTAGGGCCCGACCGGGTTAACAACATTCACAACAACTGGAATGTGGCCGTCGGCAACCACGTCGGCAATTTCCAGAATTGGAACAGCTTGCATCCCGATCGTTCCAACTACTGGCGCGGCTGGGGCGCCGGCGTGCGCCGGGGTTGGGCCACGACGCTGCCCGCCTACCGCCCCTGGTTCAACGGTGCCTGGTGGGCTTCGCACCCTTTGGCCCCGGGTTGGTGGCATTACGGCTACCTGGGGCGCCCTTGGCGCTATTGGTGGACCATCCCCACCTGGGCCGGCATGGCCAGTTGGTTTAACTTCCCGGCCTCGTCAGGGGGCTATTACTACGACTACGGCAGCGGCGGCAATGTGGTGTACCAAGACGACCAGGTGCTAATCGACGGCGAAAACGTGGCCAGCGCCGACGAGTTTGCCCAATCGGCGGCGGAGTTGGCCACGGTCGAGCCCCCGGCCGACGACGAGGCCGCGGCCGCCGCCGACTGGATGCCGCTGGGCACCTTCGGGCTCTCCACCTCGCCCGACGATACCGAGCTCACGCGCATCTTGCAGTTGGCGGTAAACCAAGAGGGCATTGTCAGCGGCACGCTCTACAACACGAAGACCGACCGCACCTATACGGTGCAGGGGCGCGTCGACAAACAGACGCAGCGCGTGGCGCTCATGCTGGTCGACCGAACCGACGTGGTGCTCGAGACCGGGCTGTACAACCTGACGCAGGACGAAGCGCCCGCCCTGGTGCACTACGGCACCGAAAAGAGTGAATCGGTGCTGCTAGTGCGGCTCGAAGAACCCACCGAAGACGAGTCGGCGCCGGCGGAATAGCAGGGCCACGACAGCTCAAATCGCCGTTCGCCCTCGCCGGACTTGCAGTCGCAGGCTGGGCGAGCCATTGCCGCGGGCCGGGCGCTGCCTGCTAACTCCGTTCGAATCGGGCTGTTCCGCGTTCCTAGCTTGGCGCACCCGGGGGTCGCGCTCCTCCTCCGCAAGCGAACCAGCCCCTCGCGCTATCTTCGGTTCGGTTTCTCTCGCCGAGTGGCCTCGGAACCACTTCGGCAATCCGTTCTCAATCCTTCGCACCGTCTTGCGCCTGCCTCGGCGCCCGCAGCGGGGTAGCGGCCGAGAATTCATCTCGAAGCTGGTGCCCTTCGGCACGCCAAGTGCTGCCCTTGAGAAAACCCGTGGCGGAAACCCGTTTTTTCGCCGGTACTGCCCGTTTCATGGTCAAGCGATGCTCGCCCGCTGAGCAGCCGCCTGCGCCATGCCTTGAGCAGATGGGTGCGGCACCATGTTGTACGAACGAACTGGGGGACGGATGGCCAAAACCAAACCAGGCGACGGCGCAGCGACCACGTTGCCTCGACCGCGCAGCGAAACTGCGGGCGACCGCGCACCGGTGCGACCGCGGCTGACCTCGGCCGACGACCAACTCTACGAGCGAACCTGGGCCTTGGCGCAGAACCTCTGGTGGAGTTGGCAGCCCGAGGTTTCCGCCATCTTTCGCGAGCTCGATCCGGTTCGCTGGCGCATTCTGGATCACAACCCGATCGCGCTGCTCTCGGAGTTCAGCTTCGAGCGGCTCGAGCAGCGCGCCAGCGAGCTTTCGCTGCATAGCCGCATTCAATATGCGCATCGGCGCCTGAAAGAGTACCTGGCCCACGAAACCACCTGGGGCTCGACCCATGCCGGGCTGTTGGCGGCCCGCCCCGTGGCCTACTTTTCCGCCGAGTTTGGCATTCACGAGTCGCTGCCGATTTACTCGGGCGGCCTGGGAGTGTTGGCCGGCGACCACGTCAAGAGCGCCTCGGACCTGGGCGTGCCGCTGGTGGCAGTCGGCCTCTTTTACCGTCAAGGCTATTTCAAACAAAGCCTGGACCGCGACCGCTGGCAGCGCGAGGACTACGTGGCCGTCGACGTCGAGCAATTGCCGATTCAGCCCGCCATCGGCCGCGACGGCGAGCCGGTTTGCCTAGTCGTCGAAACCCGCTCGGGCGACATCCAGCTCAAGGTGTGGCGCTGCCAGGTGGGGCGCTGCACACTGCTGTTGCTCGACGCCGACGTCGAGGGCAACCGCATGGAAGACCGCGAGCTCACCTCGCGGCTTTACGGCGGCGACGTGCGCGTGCGCATTCGCCAGGAACTGATCCTGGGAGTGGGGGGAGTCAAGGCCCTGGCCGCGCTGGGCATCGCGCCGGGGGCCCTGCATCTGAACGAGGGGCACAGCGCCTTCGCCCCCCTGGAGTGGATTCGGCAGCGGATGGACGAAGACGGGCTATCCTTCGAGCGGGCCGCCGCCGACGTGGCGGGCAGCGTCGTCTTTACCACCCACACTCCGGTCGAGGCGGGCCACGACCGGTTCTCGGCCGACAAAATCGAAGAGCATCTCGGCCCGCTCCGCGACGCCCTCGGGCTGTCGCCCTACGAGCTCATGGCCCTGGGCCGGGTGCACCCCGGCGACGAGAACGAACCTTTCTGCATGACGGTGCTGGCCCTCAAGCTCTCGCGCCAAGCCAACGCGGTTTCGGCCGAGCACGGCCGGGTAAGCCGGCGGATGTGGCAATGTCTGTGGCCCGGCCGCACCGAGGAAGAGGTGCCCATCGGCCACATTACCAACGGGGTCCACGCCCTCACCTGGCTGGCGCCCCAGATGCATCGGCTGTACGACCGCCACTTCGGTCTGGAGTGGGAAGCCCGCTCGGGCGAGCCGACCACCTGGCAGGGCATCGAGCAGGTCGACGACGGCGAACTGTGGGAAGTACACCAGGTGCTCAAGGCCCGGCTGCTCAACTTCGCCCGCATTCGCAATGTGCGCCAGGCCGAACGGCGGGGCGAGCCGGCCGAAGTGCTCCAGCAATCGCGCACCGCGCTCGACGGCGACGTGCTCACCATCGGCTTCGCCCGCAGGTTCGCCACGTACAAGCGTGCCAATCTCATTCTGAGCGATTTCGCCCGGGTGCTGCGCATGCTCACCGACTCGCAGCGGCCGATTCAGCTTGTCTTTGCCGGGAAAGCCCACCCGCACGACGAGCCGGGCAAGAAGCTGCTCTGGCAAATTGGTTGCTTGTGCCGCGACCCGCGCGTGGCCCACCGAGTGGTATTCATCGAGGACTACGACATGAACGTGGGCCGCCACCTGGTGCAGGGGGTCGACGTTTGGCTCAACAACCCGCGCCGCCCGATGGAGGCCTCGGGCACGAGCGGCGAAAAAGTGGTGCTCAACGGCGGCCTGAACCTGTCGATTCTCGACGGCTGGTGGGCCGAAGCCTACGACGGCCACAACGGCTTCGCCATCGGGCGCGGCCAAACCCATGCCCGCGCCGAGCAGCAAGACGCCCGCGACGCCAGCGACCTGTACGAAGTGCTCGATCGCGAAGTGGTGCCGCTTTACTACTTGCGCGATCAAGATGGCCTGCCACGGCAGTGGATCGGCCGGATGAAGCGGGCGATTCGCACGCTCGGCTGGCGCTTCAACGCCAACCGGATGGTGACGGACTACGTGAAGCACTCCTACTTGCCGGCCGCCGGCGGGTTGTCGTGCTCGATGCCCTAAGACGGCGTTTTTCCTCCGCCCGCACCCGTTCCAAACTAGGCAAGGAGCCCTTCGGTCATGGCGAGCATCAACGGTCGCATCGGTGTCCTCACCAGCGGCGGCGATTGCCCGGGCCTGAACGCCGTGATCTGCGGCGTGGCCAAAAGCGCGCAACTGCTGGGCTACGACTGCGTCGGTTTCATTCGCGGCTACGAAGGGCTGATCGACCCGGTCTGCTACGTTCCCCTGGGAGACAAAAACACCAGCGGTATCCTGCACCAAGGGGGGACCATCCTAGGGTCGACGAATAAGGGTCGGTTTGTGGCCCGCACCGGTGAAGACGGGCGAGCCCAGATCGACGAAGAGCTTCTCCTGGGCGTCAAGACCACGGTCGACCAGCTCGGCCTGACTGGCCTGATCTGCGTGGGGGGCGATGGCTCGCTGGCCGTGGCCCAGCAATTCCATGAATTCGGAATTCCCGTGGTGGGGGTTCCCAAGACGATTGACAACGACCTCTCGGCGACCGCCTACACCTTCGGCTTCGACAGCGCCATCGCCTGCGCCACCGATGCCCTCGACCGGCTCCATACCACGGCCGCCAGCCACCAGCGAGTGATGGTGCTGGAAGTCATGGGGCGCCACGCCGGCTGGATCGCCCTGCACGCCGGGCTGGCCGGCGGCAGCGACGTGATTCTGATTCCCGAGATCGATTGGACCTTCGATCACGTCTGCCATAAAATTCTCGATCGCGAGCGGCGCGGCAAGAAATTCACCCTGGTCGTGGTTGCCGAGGGGGCACGGCTACCCGAACGCGGGCTGATCGCCAAAGAGGCCGAAAACGGCCAAGGGCAAGTCCGCCTGGGCGGGATCGGGCAGGCGGTCGCGGAAGAAATCCAGCGGCGTCTGCAGCGCGAGACTCGCTGCGTCGTGCTCGGGCACTTGCAGCGGGGTGGCCCCCCCACCGCCTTCGATCGGGTCCTGGCCCGCCAATTTGGCGCCCATGCCGTGCGGCTCGTGCATCAGGGCCGCTTCGGCGAAATGGTTTGCTACCGGCCTCCCGCCATGGAAAGCGTGCCCATTCTCGACGCGGTTTGCCAACTCTCGCGGGTCGACCCCATGGGATCGGCCACGCTGGCGGCCCGGGCCTTGGGAATTAGCTTCGGCGATTTGCCGGCCAACTCGAGCCCCTTCTTCGACAACGAACCGGGCAGTTCCGCCGGTTCCTATGGTTCGGTGCCGGTCGCCGCGGTCGTAGCCACACGGTCGTAGCCACACGGTCGTAGCCTCGCGGGAACCGAACGCCGCGGTCGTTTAGCAGCCTGCGGAAGAATTCCCCGGGCTGCGTCCTCGCAGGCATGCGAGGCCAGAACAGCGACGTAAGTTGTTATTCTGCGAGCCCTGCGGAGCTTGGCTCCGTACTTGGCGAGGCTGAAGAACGCGACGAGGGCTTTCTTCAACCGACTGTTAGCTTTCGGTTCAAAGCATTGACAGGGTAGGGCCGTAGCAAAGGGTGGGCCGAGGGCGTCGGCCCCCCTCCATGCGGCGAGTTCTCGCGTGGGCCGCGTTCATCGCCCCGTGTGCTCGCCCCCCGGGCCGACGGTTACCCCCCACGCGCCGGGTGAGGTTATACTAGCGATGCGACTCTTGGTCGGGGGCCAACGATTCCACCGGCCGTGCTTGCCCCTGGGGCGGCTCCGAGGGTGCGTAATTCGAACCGGCCTGGGTGCTCTTCCATGCGTATCGCCCTGGTGAATCTGCCACACGGCACCCCCGTGGTGCGGCGATACATGTGCTCGTACAACTCGCCGATTTTCTTGTTTCCGCCGCTGGAACTGATGTCGGCCGGCACGGTGCTCCGCGACCAGGGGGGGCACGAGGTAATGGTCTGGGACGCCATTGCCAGCCAGGCCACCACGGATGAGTTGGCCCAATCGCTCGCGGCTTGGCGCCCCCAGTTAATTGTGAGCCTGATGGGGTTCGAAATCTTCGAGCAAGATGTCGACGCCGTCCGCCAGCTGCGCTCGGCCCTGGGCGCCATTCCCTGGGCCCTCTTCGGCCATTACCCCAGTGTGTTTCCGGCTGAGGTTTTGCGGCTCACCGGCGCCGACTGGATCGTGCACGGCGAGCCCGAGATCACGCTGCTCGAACTGTGCCAGGCCGGCGGCCTGGGCGACCCGAGCGCAATCGCGGGGCTGAGCTATCGCAACGGGGAAGGGGTCGCCCACTCGAGGCCGCGCCCCTGGCTCAAGGAATTCGAACAGCTCCCCCCGCCCGATTACGATTTGGTGGGACTGGCGCCGTACAGCGAGTTCCTCCTGCCGCGCCCGTTCGTCGTGGTGCAGTCGGCCCGAGGCTGCCCGTTTGGCTGCAATTTTTGCGTGCGCAGCTACGGCCAGCGATTGGCGCTGCGCCCGGCCGCGCAAATTCTGGACGAAATCGCGGGGCTCGTCCGCCGTCGCGGCGTGCGCAGCGTGCGATTCATTGACGACACCTTCTTCACCGCCAAGGCCCGGGTGCTGGAGATTTGCCGCGGATTTCGCGAGCGGCTGCCCGACGTGGTTTGGAGTTGCCTCTCTCGGGCCGATACGCTCGACGACCGCGTGATCGCCGAGATTGGCGCTTCGGGCTGCCGGCGGGTTTACATCGGCATTGAAAGCGGTTCGCAGCGCATTCTGGAGCGCTACAACAAGGGCTACGACGTGGCTTCGCTGCCCGGCACGGTCGAGGCGCTCCGCCGCGCCCGGATCGAGGTGGGGGCCTTTTTCATGGTCGGTCATCCCGAAGAGACCGAAGACGATTTCGCCCAGACCCTGCGCCTGGCCCGCACGCTCAAACTGGACTACGCCACGATCGGAAAGACGATTCCTTACCCGGGCACGCCGCTTTACGACGAGTACCGCGACCAGGTCGATTTCTCGCTCTACCCTTATCGCAACGACTGGCGCGACCCGGGCCGCCGCCGGCAACTCGACGATTGGGAACGGCGGTTCTATCGAGCCCTGTATTTGAACCCGCACTACTTGTTGCGCAATGCCCACCATGCCTGGCAATCGCCGGCCACGGTCTGGCGGGCCGGGCGGGCGCTGTTGCCGTTCCTGCGGCGTCCTTCCGAGCGGGCCGAGTTGGTGCGCAGCGAACTGATTTAAGCCCGGTCCTTCGGCCCCGTTCTCAACAGGCAAGCGATTTGTTTCGCTGGCCAACTCCGGCGACCCCGGGAGCACCCCGCCCGATGCGCCGTCGGTGCGCGGGCTTCGCCTGGGTTGCGGCCCTTTAGCCGGATAGGGGGATCGGTTCGGCCGTGGCGGCCTGGACCACCGATTCGGGAACGCCGCTGGCCAGGCGCAGCAAGTCGGGCCGCAAGAGCGTGCTGAGCACCGTGGCCACAAGGTGGGAATTCGTTATCGGCTGGGTATGGGGGCGCCCGCCGTCGCGCGTCGATTGCCCGAGCGCGCCGCCGGCACCGGTGCCGGCGCCCGAAAGGAGCAAGGGGGCCAGCCCCCCCCAATGATCGCGCCCGCCGCCGGCGTTCAGCCTGGGAGTGCGCCCCATCTCGCCGCAGGCCACGACCAGCACGCGGTCGCTGAGCCCGCGCTGGTGTAAATCTTCGATCAGCGCCGAGAGGGCCCAATCCAGCGGCGGGCCAAGGTACCCCATACCCACGTCCATCGGGGCATTGTTGTCGTCGGCGTGCATGTCCCAGACAAAGTTCGTGGTCACTCCCACGAATCCGGCGCCCGCCTCGCACAGCCGCCGGGCCAACAGCAACAGTTTGCCCAGGGTTTTGCCGTTGTCGATGTAGTAGGGCCGGTTGTTCCACCTGGTGTCGATCGCCTCGGGACGCACCAAGGGGGCCGTATCGTACCGCTCGAGCACGGCCGGCGGTTCGCGCCCCAGGTCGAACGCGGCGGCCAACCGCCCGCTTTCCAGCGCGCCGAATGCCTGCTGCCGCAATGGATCGAGCGACGCCGGCCGGCCAGGCAGGGCCGCTTGCCAGCCGGCGCGGTCCAGCGCCGACAACACGGCCCGGCGATCTTGCATCCGCTGCCAAGGTAGCTGCAACTCCAGGTCGCTCTGCCAGTCTCCGCCGGCGCCCGGCACTACGGGCGCGGCGCCGCTACCCAGGGTGCCCGCCGAGTCGAGCTTGCCAAATGCGGTTTGCTCGGGCCCCGCGGTCGTGTCGACCGCGCGGGGAAACAGCATCACGTTGGCCGGCATTCCCGTGGCCGTGCCCGCGGCGCCCACCACTCGGGCATACAGCGATCCGAGGTTCGCTCCCTGGGTTGCCCGGCCCAGGAGCGGTTTGATGTCGTGGTTGCCGTCGCCCGTGGTAAACGAGCGGACCACCGTGATTTTGTCGGCCAATTGCGCCAGACGCGGAAAGCTGGATCCGTAAGTAACGCCTGGAACGGCCGTCGCAATTTCACCCGTCACCGAGCGAATCTCGGCCGGCGCGGTCATCTTCGGGTCGAAGGTTTCGAACTGGCTCGGCCCGCCGTGCAGGAAGAGGAAGATGACCGACTTGCCGGTCAGCAGGGGGCTCGACTCGCCGGCGGCCCAGCCCAGGTCGCTGGCCAGCGACCAGCCCCCCAGCGCGGCCGCTCCGCGGCGCAGCCATTGGCGGCGATTCAGTCGCGATTCGGCCCCGCGCACCACCAGCACCCTGTGTCTCCTAAAACAGGCGAAACTATCCACACGGGCCGCAGATAGCCCCAATGATCTTCGCGTGATTTACCCTGAGGGTCAAACGATTACTCCGACCTCCGGTGTAGGCACCCGGCAAGTGACCCTGTGTGGGTCTCTTCCTCGTCGTGATGCTGCGGCGCTGGGTCTAAGCTGGTCAGCGGCCGCAGGCGGCGCGTTCGCGGCGCCGAACCACCGTCCAGGCTTGACGGAGTCGATGCTTTGCAATACAAAGTCAGTGCAGCCCTCCCGCCCGCGCAACCGCGCCGTTGCGGGTTTCTCGGAGCGAAACCAGGGACGCCGCCGCAATCCTTGAACGCGCCAAAAGCAGGGGAGACGATGTCGAAACCGCCTGGTTCCATCCCGCTCGAGCGGGCGCTGGCCGACCTGGGTGAAATCGGCGCCCAACTGGCCGCCACCACGCTGTTTCGCGGGTATCGCGCCTGGACCGTGGGGGTCACCGGCGCCATTGCCATTGTGGCGGCCGCCGTGCAGGCCGCGATCGTTCCTTGGCCAGCCGCCGATCGAACCGGCTACCTGGCCGTTTGGCTCACGGCCGCGGCCCTCAGCCTGGCGGTCGTGGCCGGCGAACTGATGGTGCGGTATCGGGCCAGCAACTCGGTCCTGTTGCGGCAGAGCATCTTGCAGGCGGTCGAGTTGTTCCTCCCCTGCATCGTGGCCGGCGGCGGGCTGACTCTGGCCATCCTGCGGTTCCTGCCCGCCAGCGCCGCGCTACTGCCAGGCCTGTGGGCCACGCTGTTCAGCCTGGGCGTTTTTTCTTCCTGCCGGCGGCTGCCCCGGGCCTGTTGGCTGGTGGGGGCCCATTACCTGGTGGCCGGCATGGTGCTTCTGGCATCGGCGCCGAGCGGCGCGGCGTTTTCTCCCTGGGGCATGGGCATCACGTTTGGCGCCGGCCAGACGGCCACCGCCGTGGTGCTTTACTACGCGCTGGAGCGCAGCCATGACCGAGCCGAGTAAACCAGCGGCGCCGGCGACTAGCGGCCGCTATGCTTACGAAGGATTGCAAAGAGCCATCCACGAGAAGGCCCGGCTGGGCATCATGACCTCGCTGGTCTCGCATCCGCTGGGGCTCACGTTCAACGACTTGAAGGCCCTCTGCTCGCTGACCGACGGCAACCTTAGCCGCCATCTCGAAGTTCTGCGCGAGGCCGGATTGATCAGCGTCGAGAAAGAACACGATCGCTCTCGACGGCAGACGCTGTGCCGCGTAACCCCGGCCGGACAAAGAGAATTCCTAGCGTACCTGGGCGAGCTACAGCGCGTGGTGGCCGACGCCGCGGCCGGAGCCGCACAAGTCGCGCGGGCCCCGGCGAGCCGCAAAGGGTGGTCCACCGCCTAGCCAGTTTCGCAAGCGCCCCTCTCTTTTTTTGACCGCACACTTTGCATTGCAAAGCTTCGCCCTGAAAAAGGAGAAATTGATGACCCGCAACTGGATTCCACCCGAGATGTGCCTGGCCCCCACGCTCGACTCTGGAGCAAAACCGGGACCGGTCGTGCCACGGACCGCGCTGCTGCTCAATCCGTTTTATCCCAAGGATCCCCACGCCAGCTTTGGCAAACACGTGCTGACGCCGAGCCTGGCCCTGACCAGTCTCGCAGCCAGCACGCCCGCCGACTGGCAGGTTTCTTACTGGGACGAAAACCTCTTAGCCGGACCGCCACCCAGCGATCCGTTTCCCGAGGTGGTGGGGATTACCGTACACCTTACCTTTGCCGAGCGGGCCTATGAGTTGGCGGCCTGGTACCGGCAGCGCGGGGCGAAGGTGGTGCTCGGTGGCCTGCACGTCAGCTCGTGTCCCGACGAGGCAGCGGCCCATGCCGACGCCTTGGCCGTGGGCGAGGGAGTTCAAATCTGGGGAACGATTCTCCGCGACGTGGCCGAGGGACGGCTTCAGAAGCTGTACCACGGCGATTACCGGCGCCCCTATCGCGACGACCCGCCGCCGCGGCGAGACCTGCTTCCGCGTCAGGCCTTTTTAACCACCACCAGCCTGATCGCCACCCGCGGTTGCCACAACCGCTGCGGTTTCTGTTACCTCTCCACGGCCGGCCTGCACGTGCCTTACCACATGCGCGATCCCGAGCAAATGGTCGAAGAGTTCCGGGCCGATGGGCAACCCTACGCCGTGTTCGTCGATAACAATCTGGGTTCCCGGCCTGAGTACCTCCGCGCGCTTTGCCGAGCCCTGCGCCCGCTGGAGCGCATCTGGAGCGCGGCCGTGTCGATCGACGTAACCGACGACCACTCGGTGATTCGCGAGATGGCGCTGGCCGGCTGCACCGGCGTATTCGTGGGCTTCGAGTCGCTCAGCGACCAGAACCTTTCCGCCTCGGGCAAGAAGAGCCCCTCGACCGCCGACTATGCAAGGCGAGTTCGCATCTTGCACGACTACGGCATTCAGGTAAACGGCAGCTTCGTGTTGGGGTTCGACCACGACCGGCCCGAGGTGTTCCAGCGCACGGTCGATTGGATCGAGTCGGTGCGCCTGGAGTGCGCCACCTTTCACATCTTAACCCCTTGCCCCAGCACCCCGCTCTTTGCCGAGATGGAACAGCAGGGCCGACTGCTGCACAAGCGCTGGGCCCTGTACGACACGGCCCACGTGGTTTTTCAGCCGCGCTGGATGTCCTGCGAGGAACTGGCCGAGGGCTACGCCTGGTGCTACCAGCGACTGTTTTCCCATGCTTCCATCTGGCGCCGCCGGCCCGCCCAGTGGCAGGCCGTGCTCCCCTACCTGGCGATGTCGTATCTGTACAAACGCTCGAACCGGTTCTGGCATCTGCTGATCAAACACCGGCTGACCGCGAGGGTATGGCACCCCTTGGTCGAAGCAACGCGGCGGCGCCACGTGCGCTTCCGGAACCGGTTGGCCGCGGCCGGCTCCGTGCCCGTGGCGCCCGCCGGAACGGTCGTTTCATCAGGCGTCTGACCGGGGCCCCGGTCTGGTAACCCAGGGCGACGCGCCAGCGGGTCGAGGGCGAGTTCCCGGCGGGCAACTCGGTGCGGCCCCGTGGGCTATTGCTGGCGTTTCACCTCGCCGGCCGAGCGCCGATAGCCTTCAAGCCGCCGACCGATCCGCGCGGCCTGTTCGGTGTCGCCCTTTGCTTCGGCCAAGGCCACGGCGCGCTCCGCCGCTTCCACGGCAGCCCCCCAGCGTCCGCCCGCCGCGTAGGCCGCCGCCAGCGTGTCGTAGGCGTTGGCCCCCGCGCCGCTGCTGCCCGCCACGAGTTGTTCGGCCAAACGAATCGCCTCGGTCGCCTCGGGCGATCCGATCGGGGCCGCGGCCGCCAGCGCCCAGGCCAGGTTGTTCGTAGCCTGAGCGTGCCGGGGTTCGATTTTCAGCACCTGGCGATACGCGGCAATCGCGTCTTGGGGCCGCCTTTGCTCCCACGCCAGTTCGCCGGCCAGCAGCCAGCCGTCGATCGATCGACCGAAAGCGGCGGTCAGCCGCTGGAGTTGCGACTGTGCCGCCGAAAGCAAGGCGGTCTGGTCCGCCCCAGCGTCGGAGCGGCGCGCGGCGTCAACCAGCCAACGCCCAAACGAAATCCGCAGTGCCTCGGGCAGCGGCTCCAAGCGGTCGGCCCGGTCCCAAGCTTCTTCGGCTCCGCGCCAATCGCCGGTCGATAAACAGGCCTGTCCCAGGCCCAGCCATGCCTCGCGCTCGCCGGGCACAAGCCGTACGGCTTCTTCGTAACACGACCGGGCATCGGCGGGGCGCTGGTCTCGCAAATAGCGCAGCCCCAGATCGAGCCGAGCCGCCGCGTCGCCTGGCACCCGTTGGCGCGCCAACTCCAGCAGCGCCAGGGCCTCATCGCTTTGGCCACCGCGTTCCAGCAGCGCCGCGCGCACGGCGGTACCCAGCCGCCAGCGCTCGACCCGCGGATCGAACCACCAGTGCTCCAGCATCCAGCGCCGCCGTTCGGTATCGCCGGCGCCCGGAATTTGGGTGTCGAACACCACCAAGGGCGAGGGCTGGCCATCGTGGAATACGAGTTTGTCGCCGGGCAATCGGTGCGGCACCGTTAAATCGCCGATCTGATAGTAGATGTTCTTGACCTGGATCACGGTTACCTGGGCCGGCGCGTCGGCCAGCATTTGCGCAGCGGGCGCGAAATGCGGACCCACGAACGTATTGATCGAGTAGCCCCGCAGCGGCCGCTGGACATAGCCCAGATTGGGAAACGCCAAGAAGTCGACAAACGGTTGCCCGGCCAGAATGGGCAGGTCGACCGGCCGCTCGACCAGCGCCCGTACGGCGGCGAGATTGGCCCGGTGGTCGGCCAGGTATTCCCCCCGCGAGCGCTCGACCGATTGGCGGGGAAAGTGAGTCTGCGGCAGATAGAACCGCCCGTCCCAATTCAGCAGATTGAAGGTTGCCAGTAGCGCCAGCAGCGCGGCCACCAGGCGAGGCCTTCCCCACCAGCAGCCCAGCCAACCCCACATCAGGTACGCGCAGGGGACCGCCAGGGTGAAATACCTTGGAGCATGAATGCGGACATAGAAGGCGATGGCCCCCAGCACGGCCACCAGCAGCAGCCCCGTTAGGACCGCCCAGCGCGCTGTTTCGCGATCGACCACCGAGTTTTCCGTGCGGCCGCTGGAGTCGCCGCTGGTGTCGCCGCTGGGAAACCGCCTGGCCAGCGCAACACCAGTCGACCATAGCACTCCGGCGAGCAGCATGGCGCCCAGTTCGGGACAGGCCAGCACCGTCAAACCGATTAGCGATCCATCTTGAGGCGATTTGCGGACCCGGTCTCCCATTCCGCTCCAGGAGTGCAGGGCGTACTCGGCCGCGAACAGCAGCATCCAACCGGCCGCGGCCACTAGGAGCCACCGGTTTCCGGCGGTCGGCCCCGTCGAGTCGGGGCGGGGCTCAAGTACCAGTCGCCAGGCCAAGTAGCCCAACATCACGGGCGGCAACAGGGCGCCGGTCTCTTTACAGGCGAACGACAACGCGGCCGCCGCCAAGGCCCAGCCCCAGCGCCCTTTCGCCGCCGCCGCCAGCGCCACCAGGGCGGCCGCGGTCATCGGCACATCGAGCCCCAGCATATCGACCTGGGCACTAAAAACGGGCGTACTCAGCACCGCCGCCCCCACGGCCAGGGCCAACCACCAACCACCGCTCGGCAGCACCAGTTCCACCACCACCGCCAAGGCAACGGCCGCGGCCAGAAAGGTGAGCACGTGGCAAACCACCAGCACCGCCTGGCTCGAGGGCAGACTGCGCATCAGCAGGGCGATGCCCGAGGGAATCACGCTGATCATGTAGCTCTGGGCGCCGCCGTCGTTGACCCAAGGCTCGTCGTACCGCAGCGCCCGGTAGTCGAACCCCGTGCGGGCCAGGTAGTCGGCCTCTCGGAATACCAGATTCGCGCAATCGAAGTAGGGAGGCAGCCGGAGCACTTCCCAGCGGGTCGCAAGCAACCCCAGGAACACCACCAGCGCCACCGCGGTTGGCCGGGCTAGCGCCCCGACCAGGCTCGCCGGCGAGGCAGCCGTGCCGGGCAAGGCAGCGCGGCTATTGGGTAGTGGAAGCGACATGCAGTTCCCAAACGGCAATCGTCGTGCGCAGTTATTCGCAAGCCGATAGTGGCTCGAACGTTACGCTCGCCAACCGGGGCGTAAGCCGAACCGTATCCGGTTGCGCGGCGGACACCGAGCACAGCCTTCGCCCAACGCCGAAAACGGGGAGGGGCTGACCTCGCGGTTATAATCCAGCCAACCTCTGGGCATTGGGCGGCACGGGCATGTCACCGGTTCCTCAACTACGGATCGATCTGGCGAACCAGGCCCCCCTACGGGCCGACGGCCAGTACGTGTTGTACTGGATGATCGCCTCGCGCCGCATTCACTGGAATTTCGCGCTCGACCGCGCCTTGGCCTGGGCCCAACAGCTTGGCCAACCCTTGGTTATCTTGGAAGCCCTGCGGATCGATTATCCCTGGGCTAGCGACCGGCTGCACACCTTCATCCTCGAAGGCATGGCCGAACACGCCGCCGAGCTTCAGGATCAAGCCGTTACCTACTATCCCTACGTCGAGCCAAAGCCCGGCGCCGGACGCGGCCTGCTCGAAGCCTGGGCGCAAGGCGCCTCGGTTGTGGTGACCGATGAATTCCCCTGTTTCTTCCTGCCCGAAATGGTGCAGCGTGTCGCCCAGCGAATTGATGTGAAACTGGAGCAGGTGGATTCCAACGGCCTGTTGCCTTTGCGGGCCAGCCCCCAGGTATTTCACCGGGCGTACGATTTTCGCCGTTTTCTGCAAAAGACCTTGCCGACCCATCTGGGCGACTCGCCCAATGCGCGGCCGCTGGCCCGATTGAAACTTCAGCGGCTAGCGGCTATTCCCGCTTCGATCGCCCGGCGATGGCCCTCGGCCGAGGGTTTGCTCGAACAGGTGGGCCAGGCCGTGGCCAGGCTTCCGATCGACCACGCGGTGGGCCCGGCGGTATTTCGCGGGGGCTCGTCGGCCGCGCGGCAGGCCCTGGACGAATTCCTTGCCCACCGGCTGCCACGCTACGCCGAGCAGCGCAGCGTGCCCGATCAAGAAGTGACCAGCGGGTTGTCGCCTTATTTGCACTTCGGACAGCTCTCCGTCCACGAGGTGTTTCACAAGCTCGCCCAGCGTGAGCAATGGACCCCCGAGCGGCTGGGGGCGAAAACCGTTGGCAAGCGCGAAGGATGGTGGGGCACCTCGAGCGAGGTCGAATCGTTCCTCGACGAATTGGTGACCTGGCGCGAGCTGGGCTACAACTTCGCTCATCTGCGCCGCGACTATCACCAATACGAATCGTTGCCCGATTGGGCCCAGGCGACTCTCGCCAAGCACGCCCCGGATCGCCGCGCCTGGGTCTACGATGTCGACCGTCTGGCCCAGGCCCGCACCCACGACCCACTTTGGAACGCGGCCCAAACGCAGTTGCTGCGCGAGGGGCGCATGCAAAACTACCTGCGGATGCTCTGGGGCAAGAAGATCTTGGAGTGGTCGGACAGTCCGCGGCAAGCCCTGGAGTCGATGATCGAGCTGAACAACCGCTTCGCCGTCGATGGCCGGAACCCAAATTCCTACTGCGGAATTTTTTGGGTCTTGGGGCGCTACGACCGGCCCTGGGCCCCCGAGCGCCCCATCTTCGGCACCATTCGCTACATGAGCTCCGAAAACACGGCCCGCAAGTTCTCGGTGCGTGGCTACCTGGCTCGGTACGGATCGGAGGCTTCCGACGACTCGGGAGAGACCAGCGGTAGACTGTTTTAGCTGCGTTTACTCACGGCCGGCATGCGCGAGGCCGGCCGCCGGCCCCGAGCGCGAGCGTAGCCCCCGGTGAGTCACCGGGGACTAACAAACCGATGGGCGCGCAAGCACTTGCGCCGGCCATTTCTCTGGTTCACGCCGTGGGAGCGATTCGTCCGCGAGGCCTACGCCCGGCGGCGACGGCGCGCCAGGCGGCGCAGAGCGGCCTGTCGGGCCTCATCGTCGAGCTCATCGTCGTCTTCGTCGGCATCTTGCGCATAGCCGCTTGAAGGGGATTGCTCAGCCTCGTCAGCGAGGTCTTCGTCTACTTCTTCGTCGGTGTCAGCCTCGTCGGTGTCAGCCTCGTCGGTGTCAGCCTCGTCGGTGTCAGCCTCGTCGGTGTCAGCCTCGTCGGTGTCAGCCTCGTCGGTGTCAGCCTCGTCGGTGTCAGCCTCGTCGACTTCATCCTCGTCGGTGTCATCTTCGTCGGTGTCATCCTCGTCGGTGTCATCCTCGCCGGTGTCAGCCTCGTCGGTGTCAGCCTCGTCGGTGTCATCCTCGTCGGTGTCATCCTCGTCGATTTCAGCCTCGTCGGTGTCGTTTTCGTCTTGCTCCGCTTCGTCTGCCAGATCATCTTCCGCGTCAACTCCGTCGTAGGCGTCGGCTTCATACTCGCCGCGCTCGTCGGGGTCCTCGGCATCCCACAGCGCTTCGTCGCTCGATTCGCTCTCGAGGTCTTGGTCGAGCAGGTCTTCCGCGTCCCCCAAGGCCTGTGGCCGAAGCTTCGCCGACCCGCGGCCGCCCACCGGCTCGACCTCGTCATCCGGCTTGGCGCTGGCCAGGGGCCCCGTCTTGGCGCGCCAGTTGGGGGCCGGACCCGGCGACGATTCCCAGGGGGCCATCATCCGCTTAGTCTTGGGCTCGGCCTCGTCGTCGACCGGGCTGCGGCTGCCCAGCGTAAGCACTCGCCCCGACTTCGGCGGTTTCGCCGGCGCCGGGGTCGCCGCCGCACCCCCGCCTGGCTCGTTTTGGGCCCGCCACTGCTCCATGGTGAGCAGCACCTCTCGGGCCTGGGAACCGTTGTACTGCCCCACGATGCCGTCTTCGGCCATGAAGTCGACCAGTCGGGCCGCGCGGCCGTACCCGATCCCCAGGGCCCGCTGCAGCAGCGAAACGCTGCCCCGGCCCTCTTGAATCACCACCTCGATCGCCTGGTTGTAGAGCTCGTCGCGCTGCGGTGCGGGCCCGGCCGGAGTCGGGGCGGCGCCCGGCGTGGGCAGGTGCACCAGTTCGTGCACGAACTGCGGCTCGACCGTGGCCACCGAGCCGCAGACGCGGTTGATTTCGTCGTCGCTGACATAGGCCCCCTGTCCGCGCAGCAGGGTGCTGGTGCCCGGCCACAAGAAGAGCATGTCGCCGTTGCCCAGCAGTTTGTCGGCCCCCATCTCGTCGAGCACCACCCGGCTGTCGGTGCGGCTGGCGACCTGGAACGCGATCCGCGCCGGCAGGTTCGACTTGATCAAGCCCGTGATCACGTCGACCGTCGGCTTCTGCGTGGCCAGCACCAGGTGGATGCCCACGGCCCGGCTCTTCTGGGCCAGGCGAATGATGTGCGATTCCACCTCCTTGGGGGCGGTCATCATCAGGTCGGCCATTTCGTCGGCCACGATCACTATGTAGGGCAGGCTCACGGGAATCCGGGCTTTGTCGTCGTCGTCCACCGGCCGCAGCCGGTTCATCAACTCGTCTTCGCCCAGTTGGTTGTAAACGCTGATGTGGCGCACACCGGCCCGGGCCAATAGGGCGTAGCGTTCCTCCATTTTGTCCACGGCCCAGGCCAAGATGGCCTCGGCCTTCTTCATATCGGTCACCACCGGGTGCATCAGGTGCGGCAACCGGGTGTAGGGCGTCAGCTCGACCATCTTGGGATCGATCAGCAGCATCTTCACTTCGTCGGGTCGGCGCGTCATCAGGATCGACATGATGATCGTGTTCAGGCACACGCTCTTGCCCGTGCCCGTCCGCCCGGCGATGAGCAGGTGGGGCAGGGTGGTCAGGTCGACCACCATGGGTTTGCCGGCCACGTCCTTGCCCAAAAAGATGGGAATTCGCTGCTTGTTCGTGGCCGCCGGGGTTTCTTCCATCACCTCGCGCAGGCGCACCAGCTGCCGCGACTGGTTGGGCACCTCGATTCCCACGGTATTCTTGCCGGGAATGGGGGCCACGATCCGCACGCTGGGCACCCGGAGCGCAATGGCCAGGTCGTCGGCCAGGCTGGTGATTTTGGAAAGCCGCAAACCCGCCTCGAGCTCGACCTCGAACTGGGCAATCACCGGCCCCGTGTCGATCTCGACCACTCGCACTTCAAAGCCGAAGTTGCGGAAGGTTTTTTCCAGGATGCGGGCCTTGCGGCGAATATCCTTCTCGTGCTCTTCGTACGAATACTCCTCGCTCTCCATCAGCAGTTCCAGCGAGGGAAGTTCGTAGTTGGCCAGCGCGTCGTCGCTCTGATCGGCCTCGTGCAGGGCCTTGATCATTTCGTCGCGCACCGCGGCCTTGCGATCCTGGGGGGTGCGAATGCGAATCGGCTCGCCGGGGGCGGCGGCCTGCGGGGTCGGCGCCTCCTCGGTCTCGGCGGCCTCCTCCGCCTCCTCGGACGTTTCTTCCTGGATTGGTTCCGTCTCGACCGGCTCGGCGGGCTCTAACTGGCGACCGCGAATCTTGATCGCCGGCGCGCCGGCCGGTCGGCTATCGTCGTCCTCGTCTTGCGCTTGCTCGGCAGCCGCCACCGGCTGCTTAGCCTGGGCCCGTTGCTGGCGCCGAGCCTCGAGCGCCTCGGCTCGCTGGCGCATCAGCCCCTGGGCCCGGGCCAGCCCTTGGCCCATGCCCCGCGCGGGGGCACGCACCAGGGCCGCCGAAAGTTTGACCAGCACATAGTCGGTCGACAACAAAAGGCCGCAGGCCGTAACGCTCAGCACCAGCACATACGACCCGGCGCTGGCGAAATGCGGTTCCAGCACCGCCCGCAGCGCGGTTCCCAGGTAGCCGCCGGCGCCAATCACCGGCCCCGGAGACCAATGGGGCACCGCCAGCGCGGCCAGTGTCGAAACACCCGCCAGCGAGATGGCCCAGCCCAACAGCCGAAGCGCGGGCTCGCTCACCGTGCGCCGCACCAACAGCGCCGCGGCCGCCCCGATGCTGGAAAGCAGCAGGTAATACGCCCCCAGCCCTACGAAGGTAAACAACCCATGGGCCAGGAGGGCCCCGCCGCGACCGCAAACGTTGTGGACCTCGGCCCGAGGCGGAAACACCACCCGACTCGGCGGATCGGCCGGGTCATAGGTCAATAGCGCTAGCCCCAGCAAGATGGCAATTGCCAAAAGGGCTAGTGCTGCCAGATCGATTTTCAGGCTGCGCTCTTCGAGCATACCGACGTTGCGTCGCCAGACGTGACCGGACCACCGGCAAATCAGCCGGGATTCCCAGGGCGCGTCCATGCCCGAATGGCAAGCCGGGTAGCTTGCACCTTCTCACTTCGACCAGACGGCCGGGCGGTCCTCAGCCCGAGGCGCCGCGCCGGGCGCTTTTTTCCTGGCTGGCACAGCGGTTACGTCCGCCCGAAGCCGTAAGACTCGCGCGCCGCGCGCGCTGTAATCCGGCCAGGTGCGCCAGGGTGCCCCACGCTCGACCGATCGTGTCAGGAATGCTACGTGTCACGGGGCCCGAAAGGCCAGGGGCACGATGGCCTGCAGGGAGATGCTTCTGGCTGAGTTCGGCAGGGCGAGTACCAAAGATTCCGGCCGGGTAAGCTATTCCGCCTTCCGCCGCTCGCTAGCCTGCCACGGGAAAATTCAGCACCGGGCCCAGCCCCGTCCCCCGCGGGCCTAACAGCGCCCGCAAACGCCCCGACGCGTCGACCGCCGCCACCTGGCTGGCCTCCACGGGCAGCGTACGATCAATCGCCAGTCCGTGTGCCACCCGGGCAAGTTCGGTCTCGTCGAGCACCAGCCGGGGGAGCCGCTCGACGGCCCATAGCGGATCGGCCAGCGCGTGCCTCAGGCTTTCGGCGGTGAGCTCACCGGGGTCGACGCACCGCTCGAGCCCGAACGGCCCGATCGAGGTTCGCACCAGCGCGGTCATCACCGCCGCCGTGCCCAGCGACTCGGCCAGGTCGCGCCCCAGGGCTCGGACGTAGGTGCCCGAACTGCACTCCAGTTCGAGCACGAGCCGCGGGTACTCGTAAGCCACAACCGACAGGGCGTGGATCGTTACCGCTTTGGCGGCCAGCTCCACGGGTCGGCCAGCCCGGGCCAGGCGATAGGCGGGGCGCCCCCCCACCTTCACCGCCGAGTAGCTGGAAGGCCGCTGCCAGATGGTTCCCCGCAGCCGCTGGGCCGCTTGGGCTAGCTCGTGGGACGTTGGAATCGGCGCGTCGGGCAGCTCGGTTACCTCCGCCTCGGTGTCTTCGCTCGGGCTTGCGCACCCCAGGCGAAACTCGGCCGTGTAGCTCTTGGGAAGTTCGTGTAAATAACTCACCAAACGCGTGGCCGGCCCCAGGGGCACCAGCAACACACCCCGGGCCAGGGGATCGAGCGTGCCGGCGTGGCCGACCTTGTCGGGTCGCACCAGGCGTTTCACGCGATCGACCGCCCATCGCGAGGTAACCCCCGGGGGCTTGTTCAAGGGCACGATGCCAAACCAGCTCACGTAGGCCAGGTCCTTGGGGGGGGAGAGGGGGCGGCTCGCAGGCCAAGGCCCCTCCACCAATGCTTGGGGGGGGCGCGGTTGTCGTTGGCGATCATCTTCGGCGACAATGCGGGGGAAATGAAGCCCAACCGCCCAGGAACTTGCCCGCCCGGCGCACCCGAGGAAGCGGAAGTTTGCGAGGCGCTTCGCCAGGCGCTTGCCGATGTGCCGCGCTGGATCGAGGCCCGCGGCGCGCTTCGCGAGCGACGGGTCTGGCTGGTCGGGGGCCCGACGAACACGGGCGCACAGCCGCCGCCGGATTGGCGACGGGTTATCGACGGTAGCGACCCGGGCTGGGCCCTGATCGAGCTAGATCAGCCGCTGGCAATTCTACTGGGACGCCCGTCGGCGGCGGCGGTGTCGGCCATTGAGTCGCTTTCCGAGCAGTACGAATTGCTCGCACCGCCCGATTACGCACACCTGTGGTCGCCGCTGCTGCCGCGCTGGCAAGCCGAGCCGGCCCGATTGCACACGCTGCGGCCCCATGCCGAGCAGCTTTGGCCCGCACCTAGCGGCGAACTGCGCCCGCTGACGGCCAGCGACCTAAAGCAGGCCACGGGGCTGAGCGATGACGTGGCCGCCGAGCTGCCCGAGGTGCTCCAGCGGCAATTGCCTAATCTGGCCCGAATGGAAGCGGGCCGGCTAAGCTGCGTGGCCTACTGCGTGGCTTGCACGGAGCGGTGGTGGGACATTTCCGTCGATACGCCCGAGCGATTCCGAGGGCAGGGCTACGCCGGAGAAACCGTATCGGAGCTGATTCGGCGCCAGTGGGCCACGGGCCGGCGGCCGGTATGGGGGGCTTTGGTTTCCAACCGGGCCTCGCTCCGTGTCGCCGAAAAGCTGGGGTTCACCAGCGTCGATGAGCTCGTCGTATTCGAGGCTGCCGAGTAGTCTCCGCTGGTCGCATTGCCGGCGCCGGGCACACGGCTGCGCGGTGCAGGTACCACCCGGTGGGCCGTCCGCGACAGGCGCAAACCAGTCCGCTATAATGCCGTGACGATCGCGGGCCCAGGGACCGCGACGATGTGGGGGAATTGTAGTCAGCGGATCGCTAATCCAGGCGTGGGCGGCACATGACCGATATGCGAGGCCTGTTGGTATTGGTGCTCGGGGGCGGGCGAGGAACGCGCCTTTACCCATTGACCAAGTATCGCTCGAAACCCGCCGTGCCTTTGGCGGGCAAGTATCGGCTGATCGACATCCCGCTGTCGAACTGCATTCACAGCGGCATCAAGGGAATGTACGTCCTCACGCAGTTCAACTCCGCCAGCCTGCACCGCCACATTCGCCGCACTTACAACTTCGACCCCTTCAGCGGCGGCTTCGTCGAGATTCTGGCCGCCCAGCAAACCAACGAAAGTTCGGACTGGTACCAGGGTACCGCCGACGCGGTGCGGCAGCACATCCGCTACTTGCAGCAGCCGGGCGTCGAGCACGTACTGATCCTTTCAGGCGATCAGTTGTACCGGATGAACTACGCGGAAATGTTGGCCACGCACCGCGCCTCGAAGGCCGACGTGACCATCGCCGGCCTGCCGGTCGACCGCCGCCAGGCGGCGGGCTTCGGCATCATGCGGGTCGACGACAGCGGCCAGGTGGTCGGCTTTCTGGAAAAGCCCCAGGCCGAGGAAGACCTGGCCCTGGTTCGCACCGATCCCGCCTGGATCGATGCCCGGGGCATTGCCAGCCAGGGGCGCGACTGCCTGGCTTCGATGGGCATCTACCTGTTCAATCGCGATACGCTTTACGACGTGCTGACGAAAACCGATTATCGCGATTTCGGCAAAGAGGTGTTCCCCGCCTCGATCCGGGCCCGCCGCGTACAACTGCACCTGTTCGACGGCTACTGGGAAGACATCGGTACGATCGAGTCGTTTTACCAGGCCAACCTGGGCTGCGCCCGGGCCAACCCCGTCTTCGACCTGGAAAACGCCGAGGCCCCCATCTATACCCGGGCCCGCTTCCTGCCCGCCTCGCGCTTGGCGGGGGCCACGGTGCAAGACAGCCTGGTGGCCGACGGCTGCGTCATCGGCCGCCGGGTAACCATTGAAAACAGCGTGATCGGCTTGCGGTGCCGTATTGAAGACGGGGCCGTAATCCGCAATTCGGTGTTGATGGGAAACGACTACTACCAGTCGCCCGCCGAGATCGCTCGCGACCGGTCCGCTGGCCTGCCGCCGGTAGGCGTGGGGGCCAACAGCGTGATCGAGGGGGCCATCATCGACAAAAACTGTCGCATTGGCCGCCAGTCCCGAATTGTCAACGCCCGCGGGCTCCGCGAAAGCGTCGAAACGCCGCAGGCCATCGTTTGCGATGGCATCGTCGTCGTGCCCAAGGAAGCAACCGTGGGCGATGGCTGGTCGCTCGTTGAATGCCCCGAGCTGTCGGGTTAGCCGCTAGCTGGCCAAACAAGTGCCTGGGAGGGCCCCGGAGCTTCTTGCTCGTGGTGCCCGAGCGCTAGTAGGCAAAGTTCACGTTGAACATCGTGCCCAGCGTACCCAGGCCGTTGGCCCGGGGATCGAAGGTGCCCAGGTCGAACCAGTCGTAAACGTACTGCACTTCGCAGCCCAGCGTTAGCTCGCGATAGCAGAACGGCCCCAGGCAGGCCCCATACAGCGTGTAGCTCGCGCCGATCGAAGTTCCCAGGCCGTGAAACGTATCGCTCGGTTTGTTGCGGCTGACGAAGCGAAACAGCATCGGGTTCACATTGGCGGGCGGAGGAGTATTGGGGTTCATATCCGGATTCAAGATCGACTCCAGTTCCGCCTCGAGGCCCGGGGCCACGGTGTTCCGGTACCGTGCGTCGAGATGCCCCACGCGTCCCGAGCCACGAAAGGTGAACCGCACTTGGCTTCGGCCGGGCCGGTGAAACCGCTCGGGCTGCAGGTAAAAGCCCAGCGAGGCAAAGGCCACGCCGCGCCGCAGCGATTTCAACTCGGTCCTGTAGAAGCTGTCGAGGTACACCGGCACGTAGTTCGGATCGTTGAGATTCGAAAACGTACCTGGCGTTATCACCTTGCTGCCGTTGCCGCTGTTGTGCGAATAACCGCCCCCTAGCTCGCCAAAGAACACCATCCGGCGGCCGGGGTTGGTAATGGGCATCCGCACCGCTCCCTCAAACACCCAGCCGGTCTTCAGGCTGTCGGAGATGTAGCCTCCCCCCAGGGGATCGAGCGGCCCGTTACGGATGATGAATTCGGCCCAACCGAACTGCTGCGACTTAGTCGAGCGAAACTCGCCCCGCGGCGACCATTCGTCGTACCAGTCGGGCGGGCGCCCAAAGCTCGAAACCGCCAGGGGACTGATCGGCGCGACCGGCATGATGGGCACTCCGTCAGGCCCCACCCCCGGCACGGTCGCCTGGTCGTCGGCAACCACGGCGCCCGGCGTAAGGCCCTCGACCGAACCAGCGGTCGGCTGGCGGCGCGCCAAACGGTCGCCCGCGGCGCGTTGGCGAGCCGGCGCCAGAAAGCCGGCCGGCGCTACCGCCGTGGCCCCGGCGAATTCGACCACCGGCAGGGCTACCTCTTGGGGGATGGCCTGTGAAGGGTCCTGGCTCCAAGCGCTGGCGATCGGCGCCGCGGAACCATAGACCGCCCTGGGGCCAGGCACGGGAATTTCGGCCGCCGACCATGCTGGCGGCGCAGTGCCCCCCCAAGCCGGGGCCGGCTGCGCGCTTGGCAGCACCTGTGGGCCGGGCACCGGCTGCGCGTTGGGCACCGGCTGCGCGTTGGGCACCGCGAGGAACGCCAAGGGGGCCGCCGACGGGGCCGTGGGCAGTTCGGCGGGAGATTGCAGTTCGGCGGGAGATTGACCCATTGCCGGCGGCGTAGCTCCCGGCAGTGTCGCCGCGGCGTGGACCACCGGGCTGCCCGGATCCCAGACAGTCACCGCGGGAGTGGCCACGCCGATCAGCGAGGCCTGCGTTGCGGCCGGCACTTCGGGCAACACCGCGGCTGCCCCAAGGGCGCTGCCCGCCCGACCGACCGCGTCAGGCTGCATCGCAACCACTGCCTGGCCCACCGCCAGGGCCGGGGCCCCGGTCGCTCCGGCCAGCGCTGCGATTCGGACACCGTGGACCAAACCCCGGACGAAACCCGTCCAGGCGCCTTGCACGTTCCCTGGCTGGAAGCTCAAACTGCGGAGGTCCGCCATTACCGACCGGCCTTTCCCATCGAGGAGTGGCTTCCCGAGGCGGCCGCGTCCGAGAATCCGGGCCGTGAGCCTACGGGTAGCCTTTGGAAAAGTCGGTCTGTAGCGACTGTAGGGATTAGTCCGCGCGTAGGGCCCCCGCAAACTTGACCCAGCTTGCCAACTCAGCCAGACGAGCGGCGGTTCGCTCCACCGTAATTCGCCCAGTCGGTCGCCTCGCCCAGGGGGTAAGCAGGCCGGGGGCGTCTCTCGCAGCGAACGAGCCTGGCAGGGCCAGAGGGGGCCCAGCCCCCTCTGCCAATCAATCGCCAACCGCACCGCCCGCTTACAACACCGAAGATCAATGCCGAGGAGCCCGACCAGCGTGGACGCCACTGCCCTGGATCAATACTTGCGGCCGACCTGGTTTATCGACAGCCAGCACCCGGCGGTGATCGAGTTCTCCCGCACGGCGCTGGGGCAGGCCACCGAGCCCGTCGACCGAGCGGTGCGGCTCTTCTACGCCGTGCGCGACCAGATTCGCTATTCGGCCTATGGGCTACGGATGGAACCCGCGGCATTTCAGGCCAGCGCGGTGCTCGAAAGCGGGCGGGGCTGGTGCGTAACCAAGTCGTGTCTATTGGCCGCCGTAGCGCGAGCCGCCGGCCTGCCGTGCCGGCTGGGCTTCGCCAACGTGAAAAACCACATGGCCACCAAGAAGCTACTCGAGGCCATGGGGACCGACGTTTTCTACTACCACGGTTACAACGAGTTCTGGCTCGAGGGCCGCTGGGTCAAGGCCACCGTGGCATTTAACCGATCCCTCTGCGAAAAAGCCCGGCTCAAGCCGCTCGACTGGGATGGCCGCACCGACTCGCTCTATCACCCGTTCGACTTGGAAGGTCGCCGGCACATGGAGTACCTGCACGACTATGGACCCTACGCCGACCTGCCCTACGACGACATCTTGGCTAAGTTCGCCGAAGTCTACGGCAGCGGGCTGATTGCGTCCGGGCCGGACACGGCACCTGGTCCGGGAGTGCCCACGGGCGATTTCGAAGCCGAGATTGCCGCGGAAGCCGACGAGGCGGCGCGAAGCGCCAGCCGGCAGGCACCTAGCCCGGGTGGCGACTGAAACGCAGTAGACTCGCGCAGGGCAGGCCGCTTACAGGCCCACGCAATACAGGCCGTCGACCCCCCGCAGCAGCAGCCGGCCATCGGCCACGGCGGGCGAAGACCAGAACACGTCGGGAATCTCCGGCGTGCCCAAGGCCTCGAACGTGGGCCCTACCTTGATAACCACGGCGTGACCAGTCTCGCCGAGCAGCACTACTTTGTCGTCGATTGCCACGGGCGAGGCGGCGATCGTGCCCAATTTGGCCAGCCGCTCTTTGTAGTGCGGCTGGCCGGTGGCTGCATCGTGGCAGGTAAGCACGTTGCCGTTGATGACATACAAGCAGCCGCCCACCGACAACGGACTCGACATGCCCGGCGCGGCGCTCGGACGCGACCAGGCCTCGTCGCGAAGCTTGAGCCCGCTCCCCTCGGGCGAAAGATCGCCCCGGGCACCGGCCGGAAGTGCGTAGAGTGGCCCGCTGGCGAACGGGCTACGGTACCCGAAATAAATCCGTTCGCGGTCCGCCGCGATCGAGGAAGTAGTCGGTACGTCGATTCCAGCCACGCGCCACAACTCGGCGCCCGTCTGCGGGTCGTGACTGGTCATCAGTTTAGATCCCGAGACGATAATCTCGGTACCCTTGGCATGGGTCCACACCAGAGGAGTGCTCCACGAGGTGCCCGGCTTCTCGCGCGACACCCGCCAGCGTTCCTCGCCCGAGCGGGCGTCGTAACACACGAGCAGGGCCTCGTCTTCGTTGAAACTCTGCACGTAAAGCTTTCCGTCGAACAACACGGGTGAACTTCCCGTGCCGAAGTTCTCCGTGGTGGGATGCGCTCCCAGTTCTTGCTTCCAGCGAAGGCCTCCGGCCAGATCGACCGCCGCCACGGTACCGGTCGCCCCGAAGAAAACGTACACCCCCTGGGCATCGCCGGCTGGGGTCTCCGTGGCATAGGTGTTCGAGGGGTGAACGGCATACTGCGGCCGGCCTGCGCTGACCGTGGTGGCCCACTGCACCTGGCCGGTTGCCAGGTCGAGCGAAAGCACTTGCCAGGCCAACTCGACTTCGGGGGGAGCGGCCTTGCTGCCCGGCATGCTCCGCGGGTCGGACACGCCCGCCTTCATGTCCTTGGGCCGCAACGGGGGATCGGAAACCGCCGCGGTCACCAGCACCTGCTGGCCGATCACGATTGGCTGCGACCAGCCCGACCCGGGCAGGGGAGTCTTCCAGGCCAGGTTCTCATCGCTCGACCAAGAGAGCGGGATGGTCGCCGGATCGGCGACCCCGGTGCTGGCCGGGCCGCGAAACTGGTTCCAGTCGCCGGCCGGCGCCCGACCGGCGCCGACAATCAATAGGCTCAGCAAGCTTCCAAGCATCCAGATGGCCGTTCGCATGGTCCTCTCCAACGGTTAATCGCTCCCCGCGAAATGCGCTCGTCGACCAAGGCAGGGTGCACACTGCAGCTTGGCGATGCCGCGGCTGGCCGTCGTGCGCACCGCATCGACCGCCCGCGCCACCCGGGCAGCCCGGGCGCCCGCTGCCGGAGCGCCCCCAGCATCTTAGCAAGCCAGGCAAGCCCGAGAATCTACCGACCTGTCCCGGGCCTGGTCGCGCGGGCCGCGGCCCGCCCCGGAAACCGGCCTGCCCGTCGGCCCTGGGCTCGCGAGACAAGTTTACCTGCAAGTGGACCGCGCCCGGGGGTCGATACCGTTTTACAGCAGTCGACCTGCCAACGGCCCCGCGTCGCCCACGAGCCGAACCGGGCACCCCAGTTGCCAGGGTGCGATCGCTCCGAAGGCGGCTGCGTCGCTGGCCGCCGTAGCAAGCAATGAGCAGCCTCGAGGAGCCCGCACGATGCGCCCGCTCGGCCCGCGCTCGGTGCTCGCCGTGGTACTGCTGGGGTGGGTGGCGATCGAGAACTGGACCGGCGCGACCGACGCCCCCCGCGGGCAGCAATGGGTCGACGGGGGATCGCTCACGACGGGCCAACTCTATCGACTGGCGGGCGACCCGCGGCAGGTCGACGCCGAGCTGGAGTTCGACGGCTCGGGCCGCCAGTACCTGTTGATCGTGGCGAACCTGTCTCGCCACCTGGCTGGGCAGCCGGCGGCGCTTTCGGCGCAACATGCCGCCGGGTTCCCCGTCGGCCATCGGCGCCCCCAGCGGCCGTGGCAGCCGCTCAATGCGCTTCGATTCGCACGGGGCGCGACGTCCGTGTGTGCGAAACCACAGCGCCTGGCGACAGCTCCCCTTCAGGCGACGCAGCGCGACTCAATACGCACCGCCCGTGCGCTGCGGCGCGCTTTCTGGCTGCGCACGTCAAACGGCCCGGGCGATGACCAGGCCGGCATCGAGCGCGTGGGAACCTGTTTGGCGGCCGAGGGGGCGGGGGTGCGCGTTTGGGTCGACGAAAGCTGTGCCGAGGCCACGGCGACGGCCCGTTGGTTGGTGTCGTGCTACGAGCAACAAATCGAACCCGGGCTGATCCCCTGGATCGGCCGGCCCGCCGACGTCGATGGCGATGGGCACCTGGCCGTGGTGCTTACGCCGCGGGTGAAGCAGGTCTCGGGGGGCCCGTCGCCGCTCGGCGCGCTGGTCTTGGCCAGCGACTTCGATGGCCAGGACCCCGCTCCGCATGCCAACCGCGCCGACGTAATCTGGGTCGCCTCCGATCAACGCCCCGGAGCACACCTGGCCACGCTACTGGCCCATGAGCTGGCCCACGCCGTGCGGGCCGGGCATTTGGCCCAACACCATGCGGCCCTCTGGTGGCCGCCGAGCACGACTCCGGCAAGTGAACCAACCTGGCTCAGCGAAGGACTGGCCCATACGGCCGAGAACCTGGCCAGCCCCGCGCTCAGCAATTTACGGGATCGGGTGGCCGCCTACCTGCGTCAGCCCGGCCAGGCGCCGCTGGTAGTGCCGAGCGATCGCGCCCTGGGCCGCTACCGCGACCCGGCCCTGAGGGGGGCCTGTTACTTGTTTACCTGCTGGTGCGTTGAGCAGGCCGGCCCGCGGTCGTTGGGCGCGCTTCTGGCTGGCAGCCAACGGGGCGAGGCCAACCTGCGCGCCGTGTTGGGCCACCCGCTCGAAGAATTGTATCCCCGCTGGGCCTGCGATCTGTGGTGCCGCCTGGCCCCGCCAGCATCCAGGTTTCCCGGCCGAGGAACCGATTCATCGCAAACAGCGCAGCGCTGCGGCCAACTCAAAGTTGCCTGGGAAGGCGATCAGTTCGGCCCGCCCGAGACGGTGTCCTGGAACCTGGCCGACGCGGGCCCCGCTTTGCGGCTGGCGGGGACGGCGCACCGGTATTTTCTCGTCAGCGCTCCGCACCAGGGCCGCTGGCGGCTGCGATTGAAGTGCGAGTCGGCCGGGCCCTGGCAAATCTATGCCATGCCCTGTAGGCCACCGAGCGCGGTTCGCCTCGCCGCCGCAACGCCGGACGGCCAACTCCGGGCGCCCGGGCGATAGGTGGTGGGCGAACCGCGGCCCGCCGATTAGGCTGGTTCACCTTGGGCGCCGCGCGGGACGAGGAGTTGCCTTGGGCTGGGCGGTGCCAGCCACCCAGGTGCGCACCGGTGACCACCGCGCCCGCAATCACCTTGTTGACCGATTTCGGCGGCGACAGCCCTTATGTGGCGGCGATGAAGGGGGTAATTCTCACCCACAACCCGCTGGCTCGGATTGTCGACCTGACCCATGCCATCGGCCCACAAGATATCCGCCAGGGAGCCTTGGTCTGGGCCGAAATCAGTCCCTGGTTTCCCGCGGGCACCATTCACGTGGCCGTGGTCGACCCGGGGGTAGGCACCTCGCGCGAGTTGGTCTACGCCGAGATCGGCGCGCAGCGCTACCTGGCCCCCGACAATGGGCTATTCAGTCGCTTGGCCGCTCAGCGGCCCCCCTCTACAATACGCCGGCTTACCGAGCCCCGCTGGTGGCTGCCGCGGGTATCGCGCACCTTTCACGGTCGCGATATCCTGGCGCCGGTCGCCGCGCGGCTCAGCTTGGGGCTCGACCCGCGTTGGCTCGGCCCGGCAGCGACGAACCTGGTTAGTCTCACCTGGCCGGAGGTGATTATCGTGCCTGGCAAAATCACCGGCTCCGTGGTATCGGTCGATTCGTTCGGCAACCTGGTAACCAATATCACGCAAGAGCAGTTGGCTGGCGTTCCTCAGGGCGAAGAACTCCAGGTGATCTGCGACGAGCACGAGACGCGCGGCCTGTTTTCCACGTACGGCGACCAGCCCGAGATGACGCTCATCGCCCTGGTCGGCTCCAGCGGATTTCTGGAAATCGCCCTGGTCGGCGACAACGCGGCCCGCATGCTCTCCGTGCGGCCCGGGGCACCGGTAATGCTCACCTGGCCCTGAGCCGGCCCGGGGGAACGTGTCTGATGCCCGAACCCTCGCGCGGCGAACTAGAACGCTGGGACCAGGAGCATGTCTGGCATCCCTTTACCCAGATGGCCGAGTATCGGCCGCTGTTGCTCGAGCGCGGCGAGGGAGCCTGGCTGTACGACATCGACGGCCGGGCCTACCTGGACGGCACCAGCAGCCTCTGGTGCAACGTACACGGCCACGGCCACCCCCGGCTCGGGGCGGCAATCCGAGCGCAGCTTGAGCGAGTGGCCCACACCACGCTGCTGGGGGCCTCGAATTCGACCACGATCCGCCTGGCCCGCCGCCTGGTCGAGCTCGCCCCGGCGGGCCTGACCAAGGTCTTCTTTTCCGACGACGGCGCCACGGCGGTCGAAGTGGCCCTGAAAATGGCCTTCCAGTACTGGCAGCAGCGCCCCAACCCCCGTCCGGAGAAAACCGCCTTCCTGGCCCTGGCCGATGCCTATCACGGCGATACGTTGGGCAGCGTCAGCGTGGGGGGGGTAGCCCGGTTCCACCAGATGTTTGCGCCGCTGCTATTTGAAACCGTGCGGGTGCCCGCCCCCGACCTGGTACGGCTTCCTCCCGGGGTTACTACAGACACGGCCTGCGACTACTACCTGGCCCAAGTCGAGCAGGCGCTGGCCCAGCACCACCCGCGCCTGGCGGCGATGGTGGTCGAGCCCTTGGTGCAATGCGCCGCGGGAATGCTGGTTCACCCCCCGGGCTACTTGCGCGGACTGCGCGAGCTGGCCACCCGCTACCAGGTGCTGCTCGTGGCCGACGAGGTGGCCGTGGGGTTCGGTCGAACCGGAACCATGTTTGCCTGCGAACAGGAAGGCGTCGCGCCCGATTTTCTGTGCCTGGCCAAGGGGCTGACCGGGGGCTACCTGCCGCTGGCGGCCACACTCACCACGGCCGAAATCGAGGCCGCCTTTCGGGGCTCGGCGGCCGAATCGAAAACCTTCTTTCACGGCCACACTTTTGCCGGCAACCCCTTGGGCGCCGCGGCCGCGCTGGCCTCGCTGGAAGTGTTCGAGACCGAAGCGGTGTTCGCGAACCTGCCCGCCAAAATCGCGCGGCTCGCAGGGCACCTGGCGCGCCTCTCCGAGTTGCCCCACGTGGGCAGCGTACGGCAGCGAGGCTTGATAGCCGGCGTCGAGTTGGTGCGCGACCGGCAAACGCTGCAGCCCTACGACTGGGCCGAGCAGCGCGGCGCCCGAGCCTGCCTGGCCGCCCGCCGCCAGGGGGTGCTGCTGCGGCCGCTCGGGAGCGTGGTGGTGCTCATGCCGCCGCTGTGCGTCAGCCTGGAGCAAATCGACCTCTTGGCCTCGGCGGCCGAAGCCGGCATTCGCCAGGCCACGAGCGAAGCGAGCTAACCCCAAGCCACGCGCATCCTGCCGCGCGCCGCGCCCGGTGGTGTCGGTCATTGGGCTGTCGAGCGGCTGCCGTCGGGCGAACCGCCGATGGCGATTCCCTCGGGAAGCGGGCGCCCGGCGGTCGCCAACCCCCGCGCGTACAGTTCTTTCCGCAGCGCGCGGTACAGCGCGAAGCTGTCGGGATAGGTCCAGAGCGTCACGGTGGTCCGCCGCGACCGCAACTGGCTCACAATCCGGCGGAATTGCGATCCCGATTCCTGGGCCTCTTCCAAGGTTTCGCCCGGCAATGGTCCCGCCGGTTCCAGCTCCCATTGCGATAGCTGGGCGTAGGCCGCCGTGCGGGCCCCCCCTTCGAAGGCCATTTCCACTCGCTCCAGCACGAACCGCAGGCGGAATCCGCCGACGGGCCCCACGACCCCGTCCACCGAGGGCTGCGACTGCAGTTTCCACATCCGGCTCTTGGCTTCCTCGCGGCAAAGCTCGAGCAACTCGTCGAGCGGAATGGGGGTGACCAAACCTTGGGCCAGGTGAAAGTGCACTTCGTTTCCGTCGACCACCGACGAAATCGGCGTCGGGTAACTGGCCACCTCGATCCGCTGGCCGGGGGCCGACTGGGCCTGATGCAACTCGGTCTCGAGCGAGGCGAGTTGCGTTTGTCCCTCTTCCAGCTGCCGTCCCAGGTCGAATACCTCGCGCTGCCGCTCGTCGAGCTCGGACCGGTGCAATTCGAGCTGACGCTGGCCCGTGGCCAGCAGATAGGCCAGCGCTGCCCGGTCCTCGAAGCGCGACTCGGTTTCGGCATCGAGCGCATCCAGCTCGTCGTTCAGCCGCACCACGTCGCTCTCGAGCGATACCAACCGGTCGCGCAGCCCGGCGAGATCCACCTCGGGCTCAGGGCTCGACGCCGGCACCACCGCGTAGCGCGTCTGCTGCACGCGCAGGCCGACCACCACCACCAGAATGATCAAGATGCCGACCACGTTGGTGACCACGTCCAGAAACGAATCGCCGCCGAACTCGGCCGACTCGCTCCCCTGGTTGCGTTTGCGGCGTCGGCTCATCGCTGCCTCGTGGTACTTGGTGCCGCCTGCGGCGCGGCCAATCGATCGGCGCCGCGGCGCCGCACCTCGAGCCCGCTCTCGGCCAGCAACACGGTCAGGTCGGTAAACCGCCCCTCGCCCCCGGGAGCAATGTCGCAGCTCAGAATCGGCTGCCAATACATGCCGTGACCGGCGATGCCCCAGGCCCGGGTCTGTTGCCACACGCTCCGCACCAGCTCGTCGATGCCTTCCTCGGTGGGCCCAGGCAGGGGAATGATCTTGCCCGAGTTGGCCTGCCCGTTGCTTGCCGCCACCACAATGCGATCGCCGCAGCAAACCAGCCGCACCGGGCGGGTGACCGGCCAGACGTGTCCCTCGGGATTGGGCACACCCCAGTTGCGTCCCCGCGCCTCGGCCATCGATCGGCAGTTGGGGTCCGGAGGAGGCCCCGGCTCCACGCTAAACGAGCCGCTGGCCGGGTCGCTCGCCGAACCCGTGCCCGTGGTGCCCCCGGCGGTCTGGCGGGTTCGACCGCCGCTGGGGTCGCCGCCAGCCGAGGTGCCTTGCCCTCCCGCCACCGTCGCCGAGCCCCGACCGCCCGCTGCTGGCGAGGCGGCTCCCCGCGCTGCCGGGCGGCCCGCAATGGTTGCCTCGCTCGAGCCCGGGGAACCCCCCGCACGATCGGTTCCTTGGCCACTCCACGAGTCGCCCACACTGCTGGGGTCGGCCTCGGCAACCTGCCCGGCCGATGGCGCACCGCCGGCAGTGCCCGCGCCAGCCAGATCGTCCGCGGGCCAAGCATCGCCCGGAGCCCCATCGCCCAGAGCCGCATCGCCCAGAGCCGCATCGCCCGGAGCTCCCTCGCCGTACAACCCGCTCGCCGCGGCTGTTTCGCTGTCTGCCGAAACGCCGCCAGGCGCACTACTTAGCTCGGCAAACTGGCCGCTGCCCGCGCCCCGAGCGCCGCCATCGCCGGGCAACTCACCTCCGCCCGGGGCTCCGCCGCCACTTTGCACGGGCGGAACCTCTACGTCGGCGTAGGGAAGCGAGCCATCGCCGTGAGCCAGGCCCTCTTGGTACCAGCGTCCGCCGCCTTGGCCATCGGCTACCCAGCCGCCGACGGCCCCGGGGCCCGAATCGCTGCCGGGCCGAGGCCCGAAACCAGCGTCGAATCCGCCGCGCCGCGGCCGGGGCCCTTCGACAACCTCTTGCCGAACCATGCCCCGCCCGGTGGGCGAACTGCCGACGGTACGGGTCTGGCGCCCCCGCAATCGGGGCGCGGCGGCCGCGGCCAGGGCCTCGCGCTGGCGGGCTTCGACGGCGGCCTTGGTCACGGCGCCAGCCAGCTTCGGATCGGGCTTGGGATAGTCCAGCTTCCATTCATCGTCGACCAGCTCGTAGCCGAATTCCGAGTCCCACGAACGAAGCGCGGCTCGGGCCACGTAATAAGCGCGCACGCCGCTGGCCCTGACGATGAGCAACGGATAGGGCTGTTGCGGTTCGGCACCCGAAGGCGCCCCCAGGGCGGTCCAGTATTCCGCCACGGCTCGAACGGCCGAGGCAAGGGGGTTGCCCGGGCCGAGCGGACCGTCGAAGTCGGCGGCGGTGAAGACCAGGCCCTCGGGCTGCAGCACCACGGCGTCGTCGAGGCATTCCAAGTAGATCGGCCGGCGGCGCGTTCCGTTCTCGCCGCCGTACGGAATGATGGCGTACGAGGGGGAGTTGCCCGAGCCCCCCTGGCGCGCCTCGGCCAGCGCCTCTTCGACCTCGCGCCGGCGCCGTTCCAGGAGGGCCAACTGCTGCCGCAGCTCCTGCGACTGCTGCTCGGAAGTGGCCGCGTTGGTCAGGGCGGCCGCGGCCTGTTGCAGTGCTTCCAACTGGCGCTGCAGCTCGCGCGAATGGTCTTCAATCTGCCCGAGTTGGGCCCGCCGGGCGGCCAGGTCTTCTTCCGTGGCCGCGAGCTGCGACTGGAGCTGCGCAATTTCCAATTCGAGCAGTTCGGCCTCTTCGACCGGCGTGAGCCCTGCTTCGTTTCGCTGGGGCTCGGTCGGCGCGGACGCCACCTGGGGGCGCACCTGGCGCGAGAGCACCACGAGCACCACGATCAGGGCGCCCATGGTACAGAGCAGCACCGCCAAGAAGGGAAACAGCGACACGCCGCTGGGCGAGTCGTCGTGGGACTGTTTGCTCATGCCGCTTGGTTTTCAGGCAGGCGCGGCGCAACCACCCGAGCCACCGGCCCGGCCGATTGGCCCAGCCGCGCGGTGAGCAGGTGAATGGCCGCGGCCAAACTGTGCAGCGTCTCTTCAAATTGCTGCGTGCCCGAGAGGGCCGACAAGTTCCGATTGAGCGTGGTTTCGAGCTGGGCCACCTGGCCGGTCGCCTCGACCACCGAAAGCAAGACCTCGCCCTGGCGCACCAGCTCGCGCTGCTGATGGGTCATGGCCTGGGCCAGCTGCGACAGGGCCTGCTGCACCTCGCCCCAATGGCGGCGATTGCATTCGTCCGACTCGCGCTGGGCCCGGGCCACCGCCGCGGCGTGGGCCTCGAGCGTCTGGGCCAGGGCCCCGCCCAGGGCCGCTTCGAGCTGGCTTTGCGATTGGCGGGTGGCCTGCTGCCAGTGGGCCTGGGCGGTTTCGATCGAGTTCTGCCAGAGTTGGGCCTGCCGCAACACGGCCTGCTCCGACGATTCCAACACGATCTCGGCGATCCGGCGGACCTCGGCCACTTGGGGCGCTCCCCCCGGGCCAAACGGGACAAAGCGGCCCCCGAGCTCCTCCATCGTGCGGCGATCGACCGCAGCGAGTAGTTGCCGTTCCCAGCGATCGCACGCATGTTGCAGGAACATGAGCACCATCGACAGCGCCAGGGCCAGGGCCGTGGTATCGAAGGCCACGCCCAGCCCATGGGTTACCTGGGGCAGCGATTTCTCCAGTGCCTCGGGCGAAAGCTCGGCGATCGCCATGGTGATGCCGATCACCGTGCCCAGGAAGCCCAGGATCGGAATGGCCCAAACCACGATCCGCAGCAGGGCGTAACTAGCCGCGGCGGCGGCCGAGTCCTGGTCGGCCAGGTCTTTCAGCTCGCCTTCCAGCCCGGCGGCCGACTGGTGGCGCCGCACGAACTCCAAGCCCCCCCGCACGCGTCGGGCAAGCAGCCCCTGGCCCGCGGCCGGCGGGAGCTGATCCAGCGCCTGGAGCAATTGCGGTGCGTCGTCTGCCTCGTTGCCCCCCTCGGGAACGGGCGCCAACCGAACCTGGTCGAGCGTTTGCCACTGACCGGCCAGATCGAGCGCCTTGATCACCAGCGCGGCCAAACCCACGAAAAACGTGACCGTCTCGATGTAGTTAACCGGGTGGCCGGCGAAGTACCGATCGACCGTGTCGCCGCCGATTACGCCCCCATGGTGCAGGGTGTAAAAACCGACCGCGGCAACACACCCCCAGAGCACGGGGGAATACAGCAGCGCGATCCCGCTGCGAGCAAAACGATTCACGGAAAGGCCCTTCCTTAGCCACTCGGCGCAACCACCCCAGAATCCCTTGGGGCGAGCAAGAAAGTTTGCGCCGTCGGTAAAATCGGCCCAATCGGACCAGAGACTGAGACAAAAACCGTTTCCAGCGAACCGGAACGCCCCCCGGTCGTGGGAAGACGCCGCGACGTCAAGGGGCTCTTACAACGCAACCCAATTAAAAACGGCTACTTGCGCCAATTCCCTTGGCCGGGTCAAGGTCAGCTTTGGGCCACCGCACCCGGCTCGCCCAACCCGACTCGCGGCGCCGAACACCGCCTGGTGCCTCGACCAGGTCCACGGTTACCCGAAAGAGGAAACCGGGTTTGGCCGGGCCGCGAAACCGAATCGCGAAAGAGCGGGTAAATGAACATGAACGATCCTGGCCACCCGCGCACCGAGCCGCCTTGCGGCGAGCTGGAGCGGGGTTGGTCATTGCTGCTGGCGGGGAACAGGAAACGGGCGACGCGGTTCGAGAACTTCCCCCACACAGTCACTCAGCCGCCACGAGACCGTCCGGCTCCCGTCCCCGCCAGCCTCTTTCATTTTCCGGCCGCTGTTCCGGGCGTCGATTGCGGGCAAGCGAGCGCTTTCCCCTAAGCACTACGGCACGGCTTCCGATTCCAGCAAGACCCCCGCGGGCTGGCGATCGTCGGCCAAAGGTCAGTGCGCCGTAAACTTTTCCTGACCGTTGAATCTTGCCAAAGTTGGCGACCATCGGGCGACGATACCCAATCCTGCTACGGTCAGCGGCCAGGAAACGATTGCTGAAAACTCGACCACCAAGGCCGCAGGGAAGGGGGGCATCCTTCCTGACCCGGATGTCTGCCGAGCGACCCGCTCGGCGAGCCGGTTCGTGCGATTGCCGCAGTGTTTTGGCGAGGGCGCCCTCGGATGCCGCTCGCCGCGCCCGCGCGGCCCTCTCGATCCGGCTGCATCCGCTGAGCCAATTCAGGCGCACTCCGCCTCGAGCAGCTACCCAGGAGGGCGAACAGCCCGGCGACGGCCATGCGTGGTCGCCCGGGCTGTTCTTTTTTTGGCCTGCTGCTTCTTCTCGCAGCGCCGCCGGCGGCCGACGACGGGCCATGAATCGTGCTCGCTCCAGGCAGCAAGAACCCCGAGGCCAGTGCGGGAACCAGCCTCGGGGCCTCGGGAAAGCGAGTCGCCCGGCCGCAGGGAACTACAACCTGGCCGACACGCCAAACATTCCAATTCGCCTTAGCTCGGTGGAGGACCGCGGGTGATTCGCCGCGTCTACCAGCCGTATCGGCGCGGACCACAGCCAGGGCCACGACCATAGCCGGGGCCGTAGAACTGGGGTCGGTATCCATAACGATGCGCGTAGTAGGGGGGCGGCAAGTACACGGCCGGCGGACCAATCGGAGGACGCAGCGCCCCGTAGGGGGCTCCGTACACTCCCACGCCGGGCACGGTTCCGGCATAGAAGCCGACCGACGGCGGCCGGCCGTAATAGCCGCCGTAGCCCGAGCCGATGCTCAGATTCCACCCTTGAGCCCTGGCCGCCTGGCCGCCCAAAACCAACAAGCTGGCGGCCACCAGAACTGCGAAACTCCTCTGCTTCCAAGCCGTACGCATGGGTTGCTCCTCCCACGTTGTCAGAACCGACCGCACGGCGCGAGCCCTGGTGTACCGGGAGCAGGGAAACACTTGGCCGCTTGGGTCGCTTCTGGACGGGTGCCCGATTCGCGTTGAATTTGGTGGCACCTGGGTCCAATCCAATGCAGCCGACGTGCCAAACAGGGGAGGGTGCCTGGGCAAGGCGTCGAAATGCGTTTCAGCATCACGACTTACCGAGCACGACAGGCCGCTGGCACCGCTCTCGACCGAGCGGCCGATCCGTCGCGAACCTGCGGCGCGCGCCATCGGAACGATCGCGCGACTGCCAGCAAGCCCTCGGCGAGCTCCGTGCGCCGCTGCTCGGGGTGCCCCGGGGTGCTGGGGTGCCCCGGGGTGTTATCCCGGCCGAAAAAGCGCTTACCGCGGGGCCAGGCAGTCGTCCGTGCCGTCGGTAAACCGGGCCAAGCGCCTAGCGATTGCTCGGCGCGTAGGTGGCGTAGCAGCGCGGAGTTTCCCAAAGCCGGGTCTCGATGACGGGAAACCCCTGCGAGGCGGTGAACTCAAAGATTAGCCGGGCAATGTTTTCGGCCGTGGGATTGGCATCCATCAGGAACAGCGGCTCGCCCAACTCACGCAGCAGCGGCACTGCCGGGTCGTCGCGATGCAGAATCATGCGATGATCCAGCTCCTGGTCAATCCAGGTGCTCACGATCCGCTTGATGTCCGAGAAGTCGAGCACCATTCCTCGGGCGTCCAGATCGGCGGCCTCGATCGTAATGACCGCCGTTCCGTTGTGGCCATGCAGGTACCGGCACTTGCCGTCGTAGTTCAGCAATCGGTGCCCGTAGCAGAAGTCGATTTCGCGGGTGACGCGGAACATGTTGGGCGGTCTTTCGTCGTGGCTTGGTTTTCTTGGGGAGCGCGAGTTGCGGCGACGGGTTTGGTCGGACCCTGCGGGGTGCGTGTCGCCTTAGGACAACCGGGCAGGCGCTGACCGAACGGCCTGGGCATACGCCGTGGGGTCGGCCAGACCCACCGCCGCGAAGGCGGCTTGGCGCTCGGCGCACTTGTTGCAAACCCCGCAGTGCCGGTCACCGACCGGGGCGATGCAGGAGAATGTGAACTGTAAGGGATAGCGCCGCCCGAGCTGCATGACCTCGCGCTTGGTTAACCGGGTAAAGGGCACCTCAGCCCGAACCGGGCACTCGGCCCCCTCGTTGAGCACCTCGAGCAATCGCTCGAAGTACGACGGCTTGGCGTCGGCGAAGGGGCTCGTGGTGAGCGGGGCCAGGGCCAGCCGCTCGAGGCCGTGAAGCTGGCAGTACACCACGGGTTTGACCAGCAACAGGGCGTTTCGACCCGGCAGAAACATTGCCTCGTCGGGGCTGTCGAACGTCGGAAAATCGCCCCCGGCGACCGACCAATGAGGGCCATACACGTCGTCGAGCGGCACCTGAAACTCAACCAGCGGCTCCAACCGGGGGCCCGCCATCGCCGCCAGTAAGCGGGTCAGGTGGCTCAGCTCGGCCGCTTCCCAGCGGACGCCGGTGCGAATGTAAAACGGGGTGACCCGGCTGCCCTCCCCGAGCAATTCGCCGAGCAGGATGGCGCTGTCCAGTCCACCGCTCAGGAGCAGACCGACTCGGTCGCTGGGCGACTCCTTTTTGGCGGGAAACTGAGTCATTACCATCTCTCGGGGGGGCGGTAATTCAGCGTACGATTGCCCGAGAACCGGTCTACCGGCCCGCGAGCGGCGCAAGCTCGCCAGCCACTTGGCTCACTTGCGAGCTTTGGATTCTAGCAACCGAGGAAAGAATTGCCCCGGGGTCATCCCTTGTCTCGGCTGGGCCCTGGATAAGCGGTTGCCGGCCCCCTCGATCCAGCTGCGTTGCTGGCCGCGGGGGCTGAAAACGACGATCGCGGGCCCCGCGAGGTGGCTTGCCCCCAAGGGCCTGCCGGCGCCCGCGCCCGGAGGGGATGGAACCAGCCCCTGGCCCCTCTCGAGGGCGGTCAAGCTGACCTTGCCGGCCCGAAAACCGCTGGATACACTCCGCGCGCTTGTCGGGTGGCCAAGGCCCTGCGCGCTTCGCGGCGCCCGGCGGTTGTCGTCGGTCGCCCCCGAGTTGCTTCGCGCGACACGAGCGATAACCTGTTGCCGGGTAGCCGGTTACAGGGGGCGCGCCCCCTGTCTTGCGGCCCACCCAGGGGGGGTGGCGTATCGTGGTCGAGGTTCGGGTTGTAGCGGCTGGCTCCAACTCAGACCACGCCAGGCACTTGGGAGTTTCTTGAAACGCGGACTGGGGCTTTTAGAATGGATCGAGAGGCCCCGCAAGCTAGTTCAATCGGGCAAGGAAGTCCTATGCGAACGACTTGGCTGGGTGGTGCGCTAACCGTACTGTTGATCTTGACCTACGCTGCCGGTTGGTGGTGTTCCCAGGAGGCACGAGCTCAGCGAACTCCGGGAGCCTTTCCGCTGGAGGGTTCCGGCGAGTTGATCGCTTTTACCGCACCGGCGCAGGGCGATCGTCAGTTGCTGATGGTGGTCGATCCACTGGCCCACGTGGTCTGTGCGTATCATGTCGACACCGCCAGCGGCGAGATTTCGCTGCGAAGCGTGCGGAACATTCACTGCGACCTGCAACTACTCGACTTCAACGGTTCGGCGCCCTCGCCGCAGGATATTCGCTCGATGCTGGATCGAGGCCGCGGCCCGATCGGCACCGGCCTGGACCGCAGCGCACTCAGTCCTCCACCCCGCAACCCGGTTCCCTAGACGAACGCCCCTTAGCAAGACGAGAGAGCGGATGGCGCTGAACCTGATCACGCTGGACGAAGCGGCCCGCCTGTTGGGGCTGGAACCCGAGGCCGTGGGCGAGCTGCGGGAATCGGGCAAGCTTCACGGCTACCGCGATGGGGCTTCGTGGAAGTTCAAGCGCCAAGACGTCGAGCGGCTGGCCGAAGAGCGGCGCTCGGGGGGCGGCGACCTGGACTCCGAAGACTCGATCGACCTGGATTTCGGCGGCCTTTCCGACGACGACGACGCCGATGCCGTGCTGCTGAGCGAACGGGAGTTGGGCCCCACGGGCCCCAGCACTTCCAGCACCGTAATCGGCAAACCGGGCACTTATAACCCGGACGAGAGCGACATCCGCATTGTTACCGAGGAAGACCGGGCCCGACGCGCCGCCAGCGGCAGCGACGTGAAGCTGGTCCCTCAGGACGAAGGCACCCCCGGCAGCGATGTTTCGCTGGTGCCCCGTAGCGGCGATTCGCGCGAGGTGGCCTCGGTCGACGACGCGATGCGCGGGGGCGGGGGAAGCGATATCCGCCTGGCCGACGACGAACCGTCGGGGCCGGGGCTGGATTTCGGCAGCGATGTCTCGCTCGGCGCCGACGTGATGGATGTCGACCTGGACGACGATTCCTTGTTCGACGAGGCCCCCGCCGCGTCCAAGGGGGGCCGTCTGCCCAGCGATTCACAGATTGATATGGACGCCGACAGCGGCGAATACTCGATTCGCACCGGCCGGAGCGACGTGACCCGGGGGGCCGCCGACAGCGGTATTTCGCTGGCCTCGCCGGCCGATAGCGGTATTTCGCTCGAAGAGCCGGTGGAACTCAGCGGCGTGAGCGAAGAGCCCTTCGAACTGGGCGAAGACCCGCTCCTGGCCATGGGCTCCGACAGCGACTCGAACGAAGTTGGCAGCATGGCCAGCGACGACGAGTTTCTGCTCACCCCCATGGAAGAAGCCAAAGATTCGGAGTCTGACGACAGCGGCTCGCAGGTGATCGCACTGGATTCGGCGGCTGACTTCGCCGATTCGCCCGGCGGTTTGCTGGCCGTGGACGACATGGGCGCTTCGGGTGATTTTGGCGACGTCGATCTGGGCAGCGCTAGCCTCGCCGGGGGACCGGCGCTGGCCGCCGCGCCCGTGGCGGTGCCACTCGGAGGGCGCGAGTCTGCCTTTACGGCCCTGCAAGTCACCAGCCTGGGAATCTGCTGGATGTTGCTGGCCGTGTCCGGAATGATGGCCTACGACTTGCTCCGCAACATGTGGGCCTGGCAAGGGCCTTACTCAGTCAATAGTCCGCTGATCGATTTCCTCTCAGGTTTGTTCTAGTCCGTGAAGGGGGCCGCGGCCCGCGAGCGAGCAAGCACTGCGTTTACTCGCCACGAGGGAGGCTGCCGCGCAGAGTTGCTCGGCAGCTGCGACAGGCACCGTTAGGGCCCAGCGAACCATCGGCCCCTTAAAAGGCAAGACGCCCAGGGCCGTGCTCGCAACGATTGCCGAAGGTTCGAAAGGAGTCGAACGAATGTCGGCCACCGCGCGTTTATCGTGCCTGCTGCTCGCCGCGCTGGCGGCTTTGGCCGGGTGCCAATATGCCCCCCGCAATCGTCTCTCGGCCTTGGAAACCGAGTACCGCGCGCTGGGCGAACAGAGCCGGGCCCAGCTGGCTCAGCTCGAAAACTACAAGGTGCACACCCGGCAACTCGAACAGCAATTGCGCGACGCCGAAGAGCAACTGGCCCTGTCCAGCCCGCGCGGCCGTCAGCGGCTGGCCTCGCTCAGAAGCGAGCGGGGGGTCGACCTGCCCCCCGAACTGCGCGACCGGTTGGTTGCGCTCTCGCAGCGCTATCCTGGCCTCGACTTCGACCCGCTCACCGGAATCAGCAAGCTCGACACCGACATTCTCTTCGACACCGGCGAAGCCCAGGTGCGCGACGATTCGCGCCGGCTGCTGAACGAATTGGCCGATGCGTTTCAATCGCCCGAGGCGGGCGAACTGCGGTTGATGGTGGTGGGCCACACCGACGACCAGCCGATCGCCAAGCGCCCCACCCGCGAACGATTCCCCAACAATTGGCACCTGAGCGCGGCCCGGGCTCTGGCCGTGGCCGACTTCTTGCGGACCGAGGGAGTGGACGGCGACCGGCTGGGCATCGCCGGGTTTGGTCCCTCGCAGCCCATCGTCGAGGCTAGCACGGCCGACGACCGGCAGCGCAACCGCCGGGTCGAGATCTTTATCCTCGGGCCCGAAACACCCATGGTGGGCTGGGTCGAACCCGACACGCGTCGGTACTAGCAGCGCCGCTTGGCCGAAGGGCCGGGCGCGGAGTGAGCCAGGGGAGCGACTCGGCCGAGCTGCCAGCGAGCCCACCCCCATTCCGCGGGTTGCCCTCCGCCGTCGGGTTGCCTGTCGCGCCCCGTTTGGAAGCGAATGCGTCCTCCGGCGTCCTCCGCCGTTTTGACCAGGGAACGTTGGGAGGCGAGGCCGCTTTCGGCCCCCCAGGGCCGTAGGGTACCTTGCGGAGAGCCGGCCCTCTATAATTGCCGGTAGGCTGCGCGAGCCGCCGCCGTAACCTAAACGCGGGACGGGGGTTGTCCCGCTCGGTCGCCAGGCTCTGCGTTTCTCCCCCAGGCACCCCTGTATGGCCCGTCCCCGTTTGCGCTCTCCCGACCAACCGCGTTGGCTGCGCGGGGTGCTTTGGCTGTTCGAGTTGGCGGCCTCGCTCAAGCTGGCGGTGGTGTTGGTGCTTTCGGCGGCGGCGGTGTTGGCGACGGCCACCTTCGTCGAATCGCAATATGGCCTGCGGGCGGTGCACTTCGGCATCTATGGCACCTGGTGGTTCACGGCGCTCAATGCCTTGTTGGCGGTGAATATCTTTTGCGCGGCGGCCATCCGCTACCCGTGGAAGCGCTACCAAACCGGGTTCGTCATCACCCACATTGGGCTGTTGACCTTGATGTTTGGCACGCTGCTGAGCCGCCGCGGCGGAATCGACGCCCAGCTTTTGGTTTGGGAAGGCCAGGAAAACTACCGCGCGTTTGAAGACTCGGAACACTTCGAGTTGGAAATCAGCCCCGCTTCCGACAGCTCGAGCGGACTGACCCGAGTGGTGCAGGTTCCGTTTCGGCCGGGCCCGTTCAATTGGCAAGATTACGCGCATCTGGCGCGCCTACCCTGGCGGCTGGCCGAGCGCGACCGGGGGCTCGTCTACGACCGCGACGGGGTGCGCTTGGAGCTGTTGGACTACTACAGCAATTGCCGCGAGGTCGATGCCCCGCTGCTGCGGCTTAAGCTGACCAACCCCCGAGGCACTCGGGTCGACGACCAGGGTCGCCACGTCGAAGGTGCGGAGAGTTTTTCCTCGGTTGAGTTGCATGTTGGCCAGGTCGACGGCCCTTTCGCGGCGACGCGCCCCTACGGTCTGGGCGATCGCCAACCCATGGGGGGCGGCAACCTGGTGTTCTGGATGACCGGCAGCGACGCCGAAGAGGCAGCCTTCCGAGCTTCGGCCCCCGAGCTGCCGCTGGGCCCCCAGGGCCAGGTGGTGCTTTGGGCAGGCGGCGAGCGCCACGTAGTGGCCGTCGACCAGCACCTGGGAAAGGGCCGGTTTCCCCTGGGCGGCGGCGGGTACGAAGCCGAGATCGTCGCGTACTTCGCCACGGCCCGCTTGCGCGGTACCCCCAGCCAGTCGCTCGAGTTGGTCGAATCGTCGACCGATGGCCGGGCCGAGCGGCCCGCGGTGGAGCTGAAGGTTTACCCGCCGCAGGGCGGCGCCGAGACCCCGCCTGCCCAGCTGGTGCTGTTTGCCGACCTGCCCGAGTTCAACCAACAAGGCCACTCGGCCAAGGTGTACGGCTCGTACTGGTACGATTACGGCGAAAAGACTGCCGCCGAGCTGATGCGCGGGGAAGGGGGGTCGCGCATCGACATTCTCTACATCCCCGGTGGAAAACTGGTCTACCGCTATTGGAATCGCCACGAGGTGGTGGCCCTGGCCGAATTACCCACCGACGGCAGCCTGGTCGACGCCTTTAAAATGCCGATCGCCCAGTTGCGCATGAAGGTGGACGAGCTGATCACCGCCGACGGGCCGAGCAAGCGGCTCCTGCCGCTTCCCTTCGACAAAAACATGACCGCCCCCGATTCAAATCGGGCCGCCCTGGTGCGGCTCACCGTCGATGGCCAGGCGGACGAGTTTTGGATCTTGGGGCCCCGGATCATGTTCGTCGACCAGCCCCCCACCGGCGTCGCCAAGCACACGGTCGCGGGCGACGGTCGACAGGTGACGCTGACCATGCCGCTGGACGAAATCGACGTAGGTTTCCAGGTACGTTTGCACAAGTTTTCGCGCAAGCTCGATCCGGGCACCAGCACCCCCTCGCACTACGGCAGCCTGGTCGATCTGGTCGATCGCAACGATTCTGGCAAAGTGCTGGAAAGCCGGATGGAAATCTCGATGAACGCCCCGATCGACTTCACCGACCCGCACAGCGGCCGTTCGTACCGGCTGTTTCAGGAGTCGTTTCGGGGGCCGTTTCCACCTGGCAGCGACGTCTACGAGCTGGTCTATGGCCAGAGCCCGGCCGCCGATTCGTCGCCCAAATTCAATTCGGTGCTGACGGTGAACTACGATCCTGGCCGGGGAATCAAGTATCTTGGCTGTCTGCTGATCGTAGCGGGCATCGCCACGATGTTTTACATGCGCGCTTACTTCTTCACCCGACCTCCCACGGCCCGAGCCGCGGCCTCGCCGTCGCGCGACGAGCCGGCCGAACTGGCCGAGATTGGAGCCCGAGGATGAACTTCATGCCTACCCCGATGCGTCGCCGATCGAGACTGCGTGCGGCCCCTTGGGTGATTGTGAGCCTGGCGCTGGTGTGCCGGGCGGCCGGGGCCGAGCAGCCGGCCCCGCTCGATCTTTCGGCCTGGCGGGCCCTGCCGGTATTCGACCAGGGGCGGATCATGCCGCTCGATTCGCTGGCCCGCTCGGCAAGCGAGAAGATTACCGGCCGCACGAACCCCACGTTCGACCTCTCGGCCGCGGTACCGGCCGAGGAGCTGAAGTCACCCGCCTACGCCGAGGCACGCCGGCTGTTTCCCGAAGGCAAACCGCGCAAGTTTCCAGCGGCCGAGTTGCTCTTGAGCTGGCTGGTGGAACCGGAGAAATGGGAAGACGTACCCTTTATCGTCGCCACGAACGAAGAGCTGCGCGGCAAGTACCTGGGAGTTCCACTGAAAAACGCGGCTGGCGAACCGCTCAAGCATGTTTCCCCGCGGCAGATCGCCGAGGCCGTGGCCTTCCAGCAGCGTCTCGAAGAGCTGCGACAGGAGCAGGCCCAGGCCGATGACGAGGGACGGGAGCTGACCCTCTCGGGGGTCGATCGCAAGATTAGCGATCTGTTCCAGGCCTACGTCTTGTACCGCACACTGTCGCTCGACCCCACGCTCGATCCGGCTGCCCGGGGGGCCTTTCAAAGCCGGCTCCGCGGTGTCGCCACGGCCTGGTCTAAGCTCGATCGCTCGCTGGAAATGTTCGCCCAGATTCAGGACCAGGGGGGCCTGGGCGAGGCGATTGCCGGCCTGCAGGCCAGCCTGGAAGCGCTCGATCAACTCTCGCAGCAACCCAGCTTCTCCCTGGCGGAAGGGGAAAAAGTTTCGGGCGATTTCGCCGATGCCGCCGCCCGGGTCGCCCGCTGGTTTGCCAGCAACGAAGAGCGGTTGCTGAGCAACCCGCCGCCGCAGTGGGGCGCCGATCAATTGGAAAAGGTGCGGACCTTGTTCGCGGGGCTGCGGGCCGACACGGCCGAACTGTCGCAAGCCGCCGACGCGCTGACGCAGGCGCTGTACGACAACCGCGAGCGGCTGCGGGTGGTGCCGGCCCTGAATGCGGCCGCCCTGGAGAGCGGCCGCGACCCCAGCGATACGGCCCAGCCCTGGCTCGATCTGCAAACGCTTATTTTCGCATCCGAGCGGGGCCTGGCAGGCTACCCGGCCGAGCCCCTGGCTCGCGTGCGGCGGGCGTTTCGCAAGCTTTCTCAGTCGTACCTAGCGGGCCGAACCGAAGTTTCCTCCGCGGCTCGAGAATTCAGCGAGGCCCTGGCCGGCTTAGGTGCTGCCACGGAACCGCTGCGCGAGCGGCTCGAAATTGCCGATCGCGACGAGGAACTGATCGCCTACACGGCCTATCCGCCGGCGGGCCATACGGCCAACGAGCTGCGGTACAACGAGCTCGACCCGTTCCTCTGGTCCTGGGTGATCACGCTGCTTTCGGCGCTGACCTTCGCCGGGGTGTTTATCTTCGGCCGGGGCACCACGGCGCTCTCGCGGCGGTTGTTCTGGGTGGGGCTGGCGATTCTGGCCGTCAGCCTGGTCTGGTCGGCCTATGGGTTTTACTTGCGGGTCAGTGTTACCCGCTGGGCCCCCGTGACCAACATGTACGAGACGGTGATCTACGTGCCGTTCTTCGTGTGTTTGATGGGCGCCTGGCTCACACTGATCCCCGTGATGTGGGACGGCCTGATGAACGCCTGGCGGCTCACCGCCTGCCCGCGCACCCGCGAAGCCACGGAGCTTACGAGCGAACAATTGCGGATGATGAACCCCGGCGCTTGGCTCCGCGGGTCGTGGATTATGCAGCTTCCTCGGGCGGCGCTCTCGGTGCTGCTGTTCTGCGTGCTGGCGGTCTGGAACTACGCCGCCGGCGGGCGGAAGATCATCAACCTGTTGCCCGACGTCGACGCTGGCTCCACGCTTCCCACCGGGAACGATCTCTTAACCTGGGGGGTGGGCCTGGTCGTGCTCGTGGCGACTCTGTGGTTCCTGCCGCGGGCGATTCTCTCGCTGGGCCTGGCCCCGGTGCTGGTCCCGTGGACACTGCGCTCGACGGGCCGGCGCCAGGTAGCGGCCGAAGTGTATCCCCGTTGGCCCTTTGCCCTGGCCGCCACCGGAGTGGCTTTCTTTGGGTCGTACGTGGCTTGGTACTCGCCCGTACTGGATAAAGATTTCGGGCCGCTAACTCCGGTGCTGCGCGACAACTTCTGGCTGCTGATCCACGTGCTGACCATCGTGTCGAGCTACGGGGCAGGGGCCTTGGCCTGGGGTCTGGGCAACCTGGGGCTGGCCTATTACCTGTTGGGGCGGTATCGCCCGCCTCAACTGGCGCTGGCCAGTGTGACAGGGCACCGGCCAATGGACCCGCACGGGGGCGATGGCGAGCCCACGGGGGGCAATCGTCCGCCCGAGGCCTGCGCCCATCTGGCCGGCTTTGTCTACAAAGCCGTGCAGGTAGCCGTGCTGTTGCTGGCCGCCGGTACCATCCTGGGCGCCCTCTGGGCCGACGTGGCCTGGGGACGCTTTTGGGGCTGGGATCCCAAAGAGGTGTGGGCCCTGATCTCGCTTCTGGTGTACGTGGCCATTCTGCACGGCCGCTTTGCCGGCTGGGTGAATAACTTTGGCCTGATCGCGGGCACCGTGCTGGGAGCCACGGCCATTATCATGTCGTGGTACGGGGTCAATTTCGTGCTCGGCCAGGGAATGCACTCCTACGGCTTCGGCGAGGACCAAACCGCTAACTGGTACGTGCTCGGCGTGGTGATCGCCAACTGGGGGTTCGCCGGCGCCGCCGGGGTGCGCTACTGGTTGGAAACCCGGCCCAAGGGCCCCTCGCCACCCCGCCGCAGCGTAGTGGAAATCGCGCGCGAGGAGCCGGTCGGCGCGGCCGCCGACGATTGACCGTTACGCTGTGGTTTCGACTTGTCCGGCCAACACCCCGCCACGGCTCGCGCCGGAAGCGGCCCACTTCGGGCGAACGGGAGCAACCTTGATGGTTCCTGCCTGCCGGCAGCCCCTTTGGCTGGGAATGTTGGCCGCCGCGCTGCTCGGCTTGCACCCTGCCGGCCAGCCCCAAGCCCCGGCGGCGCCGCCGGCCGCCAACCACCCTGTTGCCCGCCCCAACCTGGTGCTGGTGCTGGCCGACGACCTGCGGGCCGACGCCGTCGGCGCGCTGGGTAACCCAGCGGTGCAAACGCCCAACTTGGACCGGCTGGTCGAGCGGGGGTTCACCTTCCACCACGCCTATTGCCTGGGGGGAAACTCGCCGGCGGTGTGCCTGCCCAGCCGCAATATGCTTCTCTCCGGGCAAAGTTACTTCCGCTGGAAGGGGCCCTACGCACCGGCCGATGGCCCGAATCTTCCCCTGGCGCTCGCTGAGGCCGGCTACGCCACGTTTCATTGCGGCAAGCGGGGCAACGTGGCGGTCGAGATCGAACGCACCTTTCAAACCAGCAGTTATTTGAACGACGATCAGGAGCGCCGCAGTGGGCAGCCCGGGCGCGAGGTGGTCGACCGGGCTCTGGCCTGGCTGGCGAAGCGCCCCGCCGATCAGCCGTTCTTTTTGTACCTGGCGCTTGAAGCTCCCCACGACCCGCGGGTCGCCGACCCAGAGGATCGCCAGCGCTACGACGACGCCTCGCTGCCGCTGCCGGCGAACTACCTGCCCGAACACCCGTTCGACAACGGCGAGCTCGAAGTGCGCGACGAGAAGCTGGCCCCCTGGCCGCGGACCCCGGAGGAAATTCGCCGGCACTTGGGCGATTATTACGGCGTAATTACCGGGCTCGATCGACAGGTCGGCCGCTTGCTCGAAGCCCTGGCCCAGCAGGGCGCGCTGGAGAACACGATCGTCGTCTTTTCCTCCGACAACGGGCTGGCGCTGGGGAGCCATGGGCTGATGGGCAAGCAGAGCCTGTACGAGCACAGCATGCGGGTGCCGCTGGTCGTGGCTGGGCCGGGCATCGAACATGGCTCGTCCAGCGAACTGGTCTACCTGCTCGACCTGATGCCCACCTTGTGCGAACTGGCCGGCACCCCGGTTCCGCTGGCGCACGATGGCCTGAGCCTGGTGCCGGCGCTGCGCGGCCAGACGGGCCTGCGCCGGCAAACGCTGGGACTGGCCTACCGCGACGTGCAGCGAGCGATTCGCGATGCCCGCTACAAGCTCATCCGCTACCCCAAGATCGACCGGGTGCAACTGTTCGACCTGGAGGCCGACCCCCAGGAAACCCGCGACCTGTCGACCGACCCTAGCCAGGCGCAGCGCATCGCCGAGCTGACTCGCGAACTGGTGCGCTGGCAGCGGGCCGTGGGCGACGAGCTGCGGGTAGAGCCCGAGAGCTAAGCCAAGCTGGCGGCCGGACCGATCAGCGGGGCACCAGCTCTAGTTCGCTCTCCAGCGAGCCGGGGTCCAGCTTCTGGCGGCGGTACCCCACCGCGTCGAGCCAAAGCTCGCGTCGCGGGGTGCGCCGGAAAGGCAAATCGGCGCCGGGGGGTTTTTCGAGCACGTAATCGATCACCGACAAGCCCACGCGCCCCTGGGGGTCGGCGAAAGCCCGCAGCGTTTCGTCCGCCTCGTTCACCGTGGCCAAGGCTACCCCGGCCACCGGCTGGCCGCCGGCGACCAATCGCAACCAGTGGGTATGGCCGATCCGCAGAATTCGAGGAGACTCGCGCAGGTTTTGTCCGGTCAGGTCGGCCAGATCCAGCCCCACCGGCTCGAGTGAGTCTTCCGCCACACGGCAATCCAGAAGCGTCAGCTCTTCGCTGGGGCCCCAATAGCCCGTGTACACCGTGCGCCGCTCGGGGTGGGGCACCGCGGCCTCGAGCCGGGCGAGCCGGGCGGTCAGTTCGGCCATGGTCTGGCGGACGAGCGGGTGCTGATCCAGCTTGAGCCGGACGAGTTTCTCTTGGGCCGCCGCCAGGAATTCGTCGCGAGCCATCCGGCCATCGACCCAGGCCAGTTCCAAACCGCGCACGGGCTCAAGCTGTTTGCAGCCGCCGTCGGGCCCCGACATGCTAACCAGATAGTGATTGCCGCGGAGCCGATTGTCGACCAGTCGATCGGTCGCCGGATACTCGGCGTTGGGTCCCCCTTGTCCCTCGAACGTCAGGCACTTGGCGGTGCGCTGCGGGGGGGGCGTCGGGCCGGGTTCGGTTCCGCTGGCGGTCGTGGCTTGGCCGGCGGCTTCGGGTGGAGCTGCGCTCGGCACGCCGTCGGGAAGCAGAATGGCCATCAGCCGGTTGTCGCGGTAGTCGTTCGTGGGCGCGTAATCGGTTAGATACAAGGCCGACGCCGAAGCGTGCTCTCCGCCGCCGATGGCCAGCACGGTGTTCCCCTGAATCCGGCAGCCGGAAGCCTCGTAGCGCACGCGAATGCCAGCCGCGTTCAAGTCCCAGCCGAATTCCTTGTTGGGAAGCTCCCAGGCCAGAATCACGTTGTTCTCGGCCACCAGATCGCTGCCAGCGTTGAAAGCAATTCCGCGACCGCTGACCAAGGGCACGATTACATTGTCGCGAAACACCACCCGCTGCGATCGGTAGCAACCCGCTCCGTAGCCGTTGGTGGCGAAGCTATGCTGGGCGATGAAGTTGCCCACCACGCGGCTGTCTTCGGCCACGTGTACTCCGGCATTGCCTCCCAGGATTACGTTGCCCTGCACACGGCTGCCCGCCCCCACTTCGACGTTGGCGGGCATGACGTGGCGGTCGGCCGTGCTGTCGGTCAGGCTCACCAGTGCGCAGGCCAGCACCTGGGCGTTGCCCCAGCGGAAGAAAACGCTGGCCGTGTCCTGGCCCCCAGAGAGCGTAAGCACCTGGTCGATCACGGCATCTTGGGCGCGGTAACCGGCGATGGCGTGGCAGTTACGGCCCCGGCCCAGGTGCACGATTCGGCCCCCGGTTACCCGGCCTCCGACAGCCTCTTGGGCCCCGGCGAGCGGAGGGCGGTCTTTGTCGGCCCAGTCCAGGTAGTAATGCACTCCATGGCGGTCGTCGCCACCATCCTCTCCGTAGTAAATGGTGTTGCCGGCCAGGTCGAGCACCGCGCCGGGGCCCGCCAGCCAGACGCCGTCACCGCGGAAACGCAGCGAGTTGCTCAGGCGGTGCACCCCCTGGCGCACCACCAAGGGTTCGGTCCGAAGGGGCAGGGCTTGCCACTCGGCCGGGTCGATCACCGAGTCGGCCGGGGCCGGGTTGGGCCGCGAGCCCTTCGACCCCTCGGCAGCCGGCTGCGCCAGGGCCGGCACGCACCCCAATGGAATCAGCGCCAGCAGCCCGGCGATCGCCGCGGCGCCGCGGCTGCCGCCAAGATTAGCCCGTGGCCACTTCGGCCAGGCGGGTAATGGCCACCACCTCGCGCAGGCTGACCCAAGTGCGGCGGCGGTTTGGGTGAATGCCATGCACACGGGCATCGCGGACATACCGTTCCCGGGTTGTCGAAGTATCGCGCAGGTCGTGCAGGTCGGCTTCGGTGAGCACCAGGAAGCCATCGCACACCGACTCGAGCCGTCCCAAGCACACGAAGGGGCTGCTCATGTCGACGACAACTTCGTGCCCCGTGAGCTCGCGCCAGGGTTTCTCCGCCTCACCGGCTGACACCGCGCACCATCTCCCCCGCCCCAGGCAACGGGCCACCGCGACCGCCCCCGGTTTAGAATAGCCGAGGGGGCCTTGGGCGGCCATGACCAGGCTGGGAGAAGTGCGTTTCGGCTGGCCTTCCCCGCCATGCCGCCCAGGCCGACGGGAAGGGCGGGCCGGAACCTAACTTTCGGCCAATCGGCTCCCCAGCGCCAGCGCGCCATGAATCACCACTTCTTCCCCCAGCGCGGCCGGCACCAGCCGCAGTCGTGGTCGAAACGGCGGAAACACATATTGGGCAACCGCGGCCCGTAGCGGCCGAAAAAACAATTCCTCGCCCGCCAGCGAGACGCCACCCCCCACGACGACGATTTCCGGCCCCGTCACGGTGACCGCCTGGGCAATGCCCCACCCCAGCGCGGCAACGGCCCGGTTCCACACCTCGGCTGCACGCGAATGCCCCGCGGCCGCGGCGCGGGCAACCCACTGGGCGGTTAGTTCGGCCGGCGGGCCAAGCGAATCGTCGCCTGCGTGTTCGAAGGCCTCGCGGGCTCGGGCGGCGATTCCCCAACCGGCGGCGAGCGATTCCAGGTTCGCCTCGGCACTTGTGCAATCGAGCCCCGGTCGGAGGTGGCCAATTTCGGCCGCTCCGGCTCCGCAGCCGTGGTAAATCTTGCCCCCCACGATGAGCCCGCCGCCAATGCCGGTTCCCACGGTCAGGTACAGCACGGGATTAGCGCCGCGGCCGGCACCGAAACAGGCCTCGGCCAGGCCGGCCACGTCGGCGTCGTTGGCCAGCGCGGTGGCAAGCCCCCATTGCCGCCAACACCAATCCACCAGGGGAAACTCGCTCCAACCCTCCACGTGATGGCTCTTGACCACCTGGCCCTTGGCGGCGTCGATCGGTCCGCCGAACCCAATGCCCACGGCCACCGGACGGAACCGCTCGACCAGGCCCGAACCCGAGCGGGCGACCTGCTGCAAAATGCCCTCGGCGCCGCGAGCCGCATCGACCGAGAATCGGTCGAGGGCCAGCAGCGGTGAACCATCGCCCGCGCCGACCCCCAACTGCAGCTTGGTGCCGCCAATTTCGATGCCTAGGATCGGCTCGGCCGACATAGCCCGCGCCAAAGGAAGAGGTCGGAACGGGAATGACCCACGACGCGCCGCCGCCTGCAAGCGGCCGCACCTACGATGCGGCCGCCGTCGGGCTGGGGGCGTAACGCCCCTCGTGGTTGATCCGCGCGAAGACGTCGTTCAGCACCCAGTGAAAAAGGCACAAGTGGATGCTCTCGACCATGCCCATATCGTCGAGCGGCACGTGCACATTGTGCTGCGCCAGGCCGCGCAGCTTGCCGCCACCGTAACCGGTCAGGCCCAGCGTAGTCAGCCCGTGGCGGTTGCCCCACTCCACGGCCCGCAGCACATTGGGGCTGTTGCCCGATCCGCTGATGGCGATGACCAGGTCGCCCGCGCGGCCGTAGTTCATCAGTTGCTGCACGAAGATCTGGTCGTAGCCCACGTCGTTACCCAGGGCGAGAATCCAGCCCAGGTTATCGGTCAGGCTCATCACCTTGAGCCGTTTCTTGGTTTCATCGGCCAGATCGCTCTGATGCAAGGTGCTCTTGCCCAGGTCCTCGCTCATGTGGGTGGCGGTGGTGCCTGAGCCGCCGTTGCCCAGGATGTAGACGAACCGCTCCTCGACCCAGGCCTGGTAAACCAGGTCGGCCCAGCGGCGCACCTGGTCGGCATCGACCCGGTCCAACTCGGCGTGCAAGCGGTCGAGATAGCTACGGTAATCCAGTTGAGCGCCGAGCATTCCGATTCATCTCCCTAGGATCCACCGAACAGCGCGGGATAGCCGAACGCCGACCGACCCGCCAGGACTCTCGCGAAGCTCGCAACTCGCGGGTGCCTCGCCGGAGACTGGACCAATCAGAATTCTACGCCGCGGCACGCCGTTTGGGCAAAGCCAAATCAGTGTGCGACACCGGGCGAGTTGGCGCGCGCCGCCTGTTGCTGTCCGCGCGCCACGTTCAGCGGCAGCACGAGCGCGGTGCCCCCCACGAAGAACACGAGCAGGCTCACGATCGCCCAGTGCGCGCTGCCGGTTCGGCTCAATACCTCGGAAAACAAGATCGGGCCCAGCATGCTCGTGGCCCGGCCCGACAGATTGAAAAAGCCCATGAATTCGGCCGCCTTCGAAGTGGGGGTGAGCAGCCCCATGATGGCCCGAGAGACCGACTGGGCCCCCCCCATGACCAGCGACAGCAGCGCCCCCATCACCCAGAACTGAGGCTTGGTCGTAACGAAAAACGCGCCGATCACCAGGCCGATCCAAATCATCAGGCAGCCGATCAAGGTCGGCTTGCCCCCCAGTCGGTCGCTCAGCCAGCCCACCGCCAGCGCGCCGGGCAGGGCCATGAATTGCACCATCAGCAAAAGCAAGCCCAGGTCGAGCGCGCTGAAATCGAGCTCTTTGGTCGCGAATACCGAAGCCTGGCTGATCACGGTTTGTATGCCGTCGTTAAACAACAGAAACGACAGCAAGAACAGCCAGGCCATGGGAAACTGGCGAATATTGGTCAGGGTGCCCCAAACACGGCGAAAGGCGTTCACCACCGCCGCGCCCAGCGGCTCGCGTTGCTCGGGCTGTCCGCGATCGCGCAGCAGCAGCAGGGTTGGAATGGTGAAAAGCCCCCACCAGGCTCCCATGAGGATTATGCCGGCCCTCAATCGCGGGGCGACCACCGCGTCGCTGGCGGTTACCTGGCCCGATTGCCAACCGAACCGCAGGCGGTCGCGCGGTGGTTGAGACATCAACCTCGCGGCCGCCGAGCCGGCCGCTTCGCCCCCCGAGGCGCTCGAGGCGTCGCTCGCGGGCGTGGCATCGGCTTGCCCTGCCGCGTCGCCCGGCGTAAAGCGGTCGGCCAATGGCCGCGACTCGAACCCGTCGTCGGGCAGCACCCACACTGCTCCGCTTTGAGCCGCCGACGAAGCGGTGCCGAAATCGAAGCTCACCGGGACTGCGTCGGCACCGACGACCTCGAGCCCGGCGATCGCCGCGGGGGGATTCCGCGGATCGGGCACGCGAAACCGCACCACCAGCGGCCCCTGGTCAACGTTTACCTGAAACCGGCGCTCGACAATTTGGCCGGCTTCGGTCGAGACTCGCTCCGCCGGCAACCCGGGCAGCTCAATTTCAACCCCGGGCCGGGCCGCTACCGGGTCGCCCAGAAACAACGTCACGCTAGCGGGTCCTGGCGGTACATCGACGGCGAAGGCACCCTCGCGCGTTAGGTGATGGTCGCGGGTCAGCGGGGTTCCATCGGGCAAGCCGAAGCCGCCGCCCAAGACCAAGAGCACGATGGCCAAGGCCAGAGCCAGCCCGCCGCCGATGTAGCCGGCGGCAAACCCCCAGGCCGAGATCCGGTTCATGGTTTCGTCCGAGGCAATTTCGGGCAAGAAGCCGTTGTAGATGCCCCAAGCCAGCTCGAAACCAAGGCTGGCCAGGAAGAAGAGCACCGCCACCAACCAACCCGAGCTCTCGGGCACCAGGGCAATCGCGATTCCGGCCGCGGCCCCGCCCAGGGCGGTAATGGCCAGCCAGGTGCGCTTGTTGCGGCGCAAATCGGTCAGCGCGCCCAGGGCCGGGGAGACCAGGGCCGCCACCATGGTCGAGAGGCCGATGCCCCAGCCCCAGACTCGAATGCCCCACTCGCCAGGGAGCACCACCTGCTGGATGTAGACCACGAGAATAGCGATCGACAAAGTCGACCAGGCGCTATTGGCCCAGTCGTACACGACCCAGGCGAACACCTCGGTCCGGGAGACCGGACGCATTTCGTCCGCGGAAGCAGCAGCATTCATTGCGAGGTCCGCCTAGTTCGACCCGGACCTCGGGGATTGCCCCGCCGGCGGCCCGCAAGGTAACGCCGCGCCGCCGGGGCGCTGTTGCCTGTCAAAGACCGACGACGCTCGGCGCACCTTTTTCGTCGCTCATGGCTCGAATGTCTTCCGTGATCTTCATCGAGCAGAATTTCGGGCCGCACATGCTGCAAAAATGGGCGCTCTTGAACGTGTCTTGCGGCAAGGTCTCGTCGTGCATCCGCTGGGCCGTCTCCGGATCGAGAGCCAGGCGAAACTGTTCTTTCCAGTCGAACGCGAACCGGGCCCGGGAGAGGGCGTCGTCGCGGTCGCGGGCCCCCGGGCGGTGGCGGGCCAGGTCGGCAGCGTGGGCGGCGATCTTATAGGCCACTACCCCCTCTTTCACGTCATCCTTCTCGGGCAAACCCAAATGTTCTTTGGGCGTAACGTAGCAGAGCATGGCTGCCCCGCTCCAGCCGGCCAGCGCCGCGCCGATGGCGCTGGTGATGTGGTCGTAGCCGGGCGCCACGTCGGTCACCAGCGGGCCAAGCACGTAAAACGGGGCCTCGTCGCAGACCTTCATCTGGCGCTTGATGTTCATCTCGATCTGGTCCATCGGCACATGGCCAGGGCCCTCGACCATAACCTGGCAATGCTTGGCCCAGGCCCGCCGGGTTAGTTCTCCCAGCGTATCGAGCTCGGCAAACTGGGCCTCGTCGCTGGCATCGGCCACGCAGCCGGGCCGCAGCCCGTCGCCCAGGCTCCAGGTAACGTCGTACTGGTGCATGATGTCGCACAGGTCTTCAAACCGCTCGTACAGCGGGTTCTGCTGGCGGTGGGCCATCATCCACTTGGCAATCAGCGAACCGCCGCGGCTGACGATGCCGGTGATCCGCTTGGTGGTCAGCGGCAAGTGTTCCAGCAACACCCCGGCGTGAATGGTCATGTAGTCCACGCCCTGCTGCGCCTGGTGCTCGACCATGTCGAGAAACTGCTGCGGGGTCATGTCGACAATGTCGTCGAGCTGCTGCACCACCTGGTAAATCGGCACCGTGCCGATCGGCACGGGAGAGGCGTCGATAATGGCCTGGCGAATCCCGTCGATATCGCGACCGGTGCTCAGGTCCATCACCGTGTCGGCCCCGAAATGCACCGCCGTGTGCAGCTTCTCCAGCTCGCCCTCTTGGTTGCTGGTAACCGCCGAATTGCCGATGTTGGCATTAATCTTCGTTCGCGACGCCACGCCGATGCACATCGGCTCCAGCCGCTTGGAAAGATGAACCTTGTTGGCCGGTATCACCATCCGGCCCCGGGCCACCTCATCGCGAATCAACGTCGCCGGCAAACCCTCGCGCTCGGCCACATACTGCATCTCGCGAGTGATCTCGCCACTTCGGGCACGCTCGATCTGAGTCATTGGGGGCAGTCGTCCTTCTGCTAGCGGGCCGAACGATTTTGCGGCGTGCTGTGCGACCCAGCCCGGGGCCCGTCACACGCCGCGCCATGTCTCACGCGCGGACCGCAGAGCCCGCCCTGCGCGGCGCCGTGAGCCATTGCTTAACCTGTTGCACCGCAATCGACTGCGGCAAAACGGGCAAACCCTCTTCGCATCCTCTGCCGATCGTACCCGTCGACCATGAATTGTCAATTCAAAGCGGTCTGCTCCGAAGTTGGCGCGGCGTTGGTCGGCGCCCTTCTGGCACGGTAAACTCAAGGCTTCCGCGGCACGCCGCTCGCCCTCCGAGGAATGGTTTCTTGCCGTCACTTTCGGGCAGTTCGATCTCGGCAGCCGTCGACCCGGCGGCGTCCGGCCCGATGGCCTCCAGCGCTCGGCTTCCACCCCCCGGCCCGATCGAGCTGTTGGCGGTCGCCCTGCTCCTGACCCTGGCTAGCGTGCTGGTTCACGCTCCCTACTGGCCCGGTTGCTTCGTTTCCGACGACCAACAACACCTCGAGCGTCTGGCCGACTTGGAGTTGGGCCGCCTCGGGTGGTTCGACTATCTATTCCAGACGCACAACGTACACAGTATTCCGCTCTGGAAACTGTGGTACTGGGCCATGTGGCGCCTGTTCGGCCTCGACACGGCCCCTTGGCACCTGGCCATCGCGCTGGTGCATGCCGCGGGGGCCTGGGCCCTTTATGTTGGTCTGCGGGCCGCGCTCGCCGCGCGCTTGCCGGCGCTGTTGGGCGCACTGCTTTGGTCCGCCTGTGCCCTGGGCAAACCCGACAACCCGCTGTGTTGGATCGCCGCCTCGCATCTCACATTCGCCCTCGCCGCGCTCTTGGCGGCCCTGGCCTGCTTGACCGGATTTCACAGCCCACGCTGGCGGGCCTGGGCCCTGGGCTGTGGCGCCGCGTCGCTGGCCTGCGTGCTCTCGATGGGCTCGCTCGTGGTCATGCTACCCATGATTCCCCTGGCCTACTGGTGCGGGCCGCGGCGGCCCGACGATTCACGCCGCGAACAACTTTTTTGGCTCGGGTGCCTGGCGCCGGCCCCCCTGGTGGCGCTGCTACTGCAATTGGGGTTGTGGGGCGCCGACCAATACGACCTGCCCAAACTGGCCCAGGAAATCCAGCCTTGGATCGGCGTTCAGGCCGGCGTTTATCACTGGCCGATCGCGCTGGCGAACCTGTTGGGTTGGCCGGTTGCCCCGCCCCCCAGCGACGGTCTGCTGGTGAAAGCGGTGATCGCCGCCGCGGTGTTGCTGGTGGCCTTCCTCCCGGTCGAGCCCAACCACCGCCGGCTCTACCTGTTGGCGCTTGGCTCGGCCGCCCTGCTTACCTGGCTGGCCAACGTCCGCGGTTCGTATGTACCACTGGAAAAACTGTTGGCCTCGGGCCGGTACAGCTACCCTCCCACGCTGGCCTGGTGCGTGGTGCTGGCCGGGCTGGCCGCAACCGCGCTGGCCAGCGCCACGCCCGGCGAGCGCCGGTTGTACCGCGGCCTGCTCGTGGCCGCGGCGATGGTGTTCATCGGAATTCAATACCGCTGTGCCGCGCAGTCCCAAGCGCGGTTCGAGGTATCGGGCAAGCTGGCCGCCTTCCGCGAGGCCCAGGCCGGCTGGCGCGAGGTGCTGGAGCAGTTGGCGGCCGATCCTCCCAGCGGAGGTAAGCCCGTGCGACTACCCCAGGCGGAGGTAACTTTTCCGATGCTTCCGTACCGGCTTTCCACCGTGGTCGTGGCGCTGAATCCCGACCTGGCGGCGAACTTTCAGGTGGTGCCGCCGGAGGAGTTTACCGCGAGCGATCGCGCGGCCGTGTTCGCGGCGCTACCGGCCGATGGACAAGGGCCCCCTCAGGCAGACGAACTTCGGCGTCTGGCGGCGCAGTAGGGCTCGCCTGCCGCTTCGACCTCACTCCTGATCCAGTCCCAAGATCTGTCCATCCACCTGGGTCGCCTTCACCCGGATACAACAAGTGCGCCGCAGTGGCCTGCTCACGAGGCGCAAGAAGGCCCTCGCAGTGGCTTCTCGTATCGTCGCCTCCACCACAACGAATTGTCGCGGCCACCCCTGGGGGTTGCCTGTTTGCAAAACTCGATTCCGCCGCGCCGCGCGCACTGGTGTGCCCGGTTGCGGAACGGTTGAACCAACCCATCCCGGCCAGTATGGTTGTTGCAGCCTGGAAACGACGCGTGCGCCGACCCTTCCGCTTGGCGCAAGGCCGGTCCGGTGGTGAGAGCGTTACGGTTTCGCCGGGCCCAGGGCCGGCCAGCTCCGATTCGAAGGGCAATCGCCAATGTCGCCGATGGTCGTTTTGGTTTGTGCCACGCTGCTGGGCGACTGGCCACAGTTTCGCGGACCAAACTCCGACGGACACGTGACCGGCGCGGCAACGCCGCTGGAGTGGTCCGACACCGAGAATGTGGCCTGGAAAATCCCGGTCCCTGGTTTGGGATGGTCCTCCCCAGCCGTCTCGGATGGCAAAGTATTTCTGACCACGGCCGTATCGCGCGACAAGCAGCTATCGCTGCGGGCCCTGGCCTTCGATGCGGCCAGTGGCGCGACCGTTTGGGACCGCGAGGTATTCCTTCTCGACGAAGCGCCGGCAATTCACGTTAAGAACAGCCACGCCAGCCCTACGCCCATTGTCGCCGATGGGGCGGTATTCGTGCATTTTGGCGCCTCGGGTATGGCCCGACTGAATGCCGCCGATGGATCGGTCCAGTGGCGCTCGAGCGAGCTGGTTTATTCGCCGGTGCATGGCAGCGGTGGGTCGCCGGTGCTGCACCAGGGCAAGTTGGTGGTGGTATGCGATGGCAGCTCCGGTCCCTTCGTGGCGGCGGTCGATGCCCGCACGGGAAAGGTTGCCTGGAAAACGCCGCGCTCCGTCGAGGCCCGCATCAGCCACTCGTTCGTCACGCCGACCGTGGCCGTGGTCAACGGCCGGCCACAAGTCATGGCGCCCGGGCCCAACCACTTCGCGGCTTACGATTTGGAAACCGGCAGCGAGCTCTGGCGGTGGTTGGCGCCGGGCTGGTCGGTTGTGCCGCAACCGGCGATTGGCCATGGGCTGGTGATTTACAACCACGACTACGACAACCCCGAGTTGGTTGCCATCCGGCTCGGCGGTAGCGGCCTGGTCGGCGATTCCCAAGTGGCCTGGCGCATCAAACGGGGTGCGCCGAGCACGCCCTCGCCGCTTTTGATCGGCGAGGAACTGTACTTCGTTTCGGACAAGGGAATCGCCTCGTGCGCTGGCGCCAAGACTGGCGAAACCTATTGGACCGAGCGCTTGGGGGGCGACTATTCCGCCTCGCCCATCTACGCCAACGACCTGATTCTGTTTCTGGACGAAGATGGCCAGGCCACCTGGGTGCGGCCGAGCCGGCAGTTCGCCGTGGTGGCCACCTGCCAGGTGCCTGGCCAAACCCTGGCAACGCCCGCGTTCGCCGGCGGCGCGATGTACCTGCGGACCGACGAGCACCTGTACAAGATTGCGCACTGAGCAAGGGCGGGGCAGCCCCCTCTCTGAAAGCGTGCTGCGGTTGCCCGGCCACGAGCGGCCAGCCGGGCGCCTCGGTGGCCTATTGGTGCCTACGGCAACAGGACCCTTTGTGCCTTCGGCAACAGGACCCTTTGTGCCTACGGCGACAGGACCCTTTGTGCCTTCGGCACCGCGCCCCTTGTGCCTACGGCGACAGGACAGCGAGTTGTTGTGGCCACCGACGTGGCAGATTCCAAGGACCAGAACAACAACTTTCTATCGACATTCGATAGTTTCTTATTATATTGCGATCACCCCTGCTCGATTCCCAGGCTGCTCGCACCCTGGCCACCGCCGGAAAGCTGGGTGCCAGTCTTCGGGCCCACTCCAAGGTCGGGCCGGCCTGCGGATTCCGAATCATGGCGTTGGATACCGCCGGTTTGGCCCGTCTGGTCAGGGAAGCTCGCCTGGGAACGCGGCGCCACCCCAAGCCAGACGGTCCTCGAGCGCGGCGCGATGCTGTCGCCCTTTACGAAGGAAAAACAACTGTCGTAGGCGCCGTGGAGTTACCGAGAAAGCCGATCGCCCATGAAACGAAGCGCAACCCTCTTTCTGCAGATCGTCATCGTGCTCATCGGCCTGGCCGCGCTGGCGCTGCTGCTCTGGGAACCCCAGCTCGAGGGCCGAAACCAGCACGCCACGCAATTTGAAATCTACTTCCAAGACCCCTTTCTGGCGCTGGTGTACGCGGGCTCGCTGCCGTTCTTCCTGGCCCTCGTTCGGGCGTTCCAGGCATTGCGATACGTCGGACAAAACAGGGCCTTTTCTCCGGAAGTCGTGCAGGCCCTGCGGACGATCAAGTGGTGCGCGCTGGCGGTCGTGGGGTTTGTCGTGGTGGAGGAGATCGCCCTTTGGTTGATGACTGGCGGCGAGCTGGACAATCCGGGAGCCCCGCTTCTGATGGGCGCCCTGGTTGCATTTCCTTCGATCGTCGTCGCCACCGCGGCGGGCATGTTTGCCCGCGTGTTGCAAAACGCCGTGGATCTAAAATCCGAGCACGACCTGACGGTGTGACTGAGACCCGCATGGCAATCATCATTAACCTCGACGTCATGTTGGCCAAACGGAAGATGAGCGTCACCGAGCTGAGCGACCGGGTCGGCATTACGATGGCCAACATTTCCATCCTAAAGAATGGCAAGGCCAAGGCGATTCGGTTCTCCACGTTGGACGCGATCTGCAAGGCCCTGGAGTGCCAGCCGGGTGACATTTTGGAATACACGAGCCGCGATTCTCGCTGAGCCGATCGCAGGGCTCGACCCCGGAAGGGCGTGACCCCAGCGCAAAACCGCCCGTCGCCGCGCGCGGCATGGGCGGTTCGATCCGGCAGGATCGTAGCGTCACCGTGTGTGCCCGATCGCCGAGCGGGCGATGCGGCTAGCGGCAGGTCGTCTGCGAAGCTTTGGCTGCCACCCTCCCCCAGGACGGTTCGTCATTTGTTACCAACGCCGAGGCCGGAATACGGCCAAGTGCCATTGGGTTGACTGCGCTTTTATGCTGCCCCAAACTGATATTGGTGAATTGACCTCTGCGTCAAATGCCAATTCTGTCCAAGACCGCGAACGTCGCGTCAGTCCGCATCACCTCGCGTTCTCGTCCGCGTCGATAGATTATGTCGTTATGCGGAATGAAGGCAGTTAGGAGAGCCTATAGTGGTCGATAGAGCTAATAGCGACATCGTGGTGTTCATCTCTCACGCCGGGCCTGATTTGCCCTTCGCGCAGAGGCTCGCCGACGGGCTTGTGAAAGTCGGGATCAACACCCGTCTGGACCAAGCCGAGATTAAGGCCGGCGATAACATCGTCACCTGGATGAACGACGCAATTGGTGAATCCGACTATCTCCTTGTGCTGCTGAGCCCGCAGTCCCGGGATCGCTATTGGGTCCGGATGGAATGGTCAAACGCGCTGATGAAGGAAGCCCATCTGCGCAGAGCCTTCGTCATTCCCGTGATTCTCCCTGGGCTTCTGGACAGTGAGATTCCTGACATGCTCCGCGCGAAGGCGTTTCTCGACTTTAGAAGCAACGAAGATGCGGAATTCTTGAAGCTCGTGTCCAGACTGAAGGACGACGAACTGGCGCATCGCGAACTAGGGCACCTGCCAACGCCGGCGCCCCGAAACGTCGTCGAGCATATCGAGGAGCATCTTCCGGTCGACGGCAAAGCCATAGAGGTGATCGTTCACAGCAACAGGTTCGGGCGCTCCTTTCGCCTCCGTGTTCCCCTAATTGCGACCCCCAGCTACCTCATGGGAATGCTCCGTGACACGCTCAATCTGAAGTTCTCGAACGTGGACAATGCGTTGGGCGTAGAACTCTCTTACACCTACTATCTTCGTCACAATGGGCAGGCCATCACACTGAATGCCACGCTGGCCGAAGCTGGCGTCAAGGATGGCGATCGCCTTGAATTGTGGATTCGGGTGACGCTCCGCGATCTCGTTGAGGACAAGGAGATTGGAGAACAAGTCTTCTTTCACCTCTATCGCACGAATCGGTCCACCATGACTAATGAGCTTCGAAAGGCCAGGAAGCAGGCGTTCTCGTCGTCTGAGATCGCCAGAATCGCGGCACAGTTCTTCGAACATGTGGACAAGTGAGCGGCGTGTCGGCAAATCCGCATAATAAACTGTTAGACACACCAACGTTCAAGTGAGGAACGAGACGTGGCGACGATGCCAGTAGAGGTCGTGCGAATCGGCGATATCCCGCGGGCAGGCGTTGCCCGCGCCATCGCGCTGGCGAACGCATCACAGTCAGCCTTCCACTTCTTCGATCTGCCCAGCAACGATGCGGGGCCGTTCGCAATGCACGCTTACCAGAAAGCTAGCGCCAAGCAGGTCTTGGACATGATGGAGAGTGTGCGTACCAGACTCCGCGGATACCATCCGTTCATCATCGCTTTCATGGACGCGAATCTTGACGGCGAGAAGTACAACAACCTTTTTGGTTCACATCGAGCCGACAAGGGGCTGGCTGTCGCTACGACAGCGAATGTACCGGGCGTCATCGTGCCTGCTGATCGCCTGCATGCCTACTTCCTCTACTATCTGGCGCGATACAGCCTGAGTTTCCTCGCTCCTGAGCATCGCAACCATGAAGACAGCCGCTCCTGCGTGTTCGATCGCAAGGCCCAGAAGCGAGATCTGCTCAAGAGCATGAAGGCACGCGCCTTGTGTGACACCTGCCGACAGGAACTCCTATCGAATGCTTCGACCATGTCGCACGGGCAATTCGAGGCCCTTGAGCGCATCTTCGCGCTGGCCAATGAGGAGTATAGGGAAGGAGCCAGATCCGAAAAGCCGAGAGTCTTTGTCGGGTCCTCAAGCGAGGGGCTAGTGATCGCCAACAAGGTGCAGGAGCTACTTGCACACGACGCGACAGTAGTCATCTGGAACCAAGGCACAGTTTTCGGCCTGGGTACCGCCACTCTGGAAGCCCTGGAAAAGGCTGTCCTAGACTACGACTTCGCTGTCTTCGTGTTCACACCCGATGATGAACTCCACTCGCGAGGGGAGTCGAAACCCGTCGCGCGGGACAATGTGGTGTTTGAACTCGGCCTATTCACCGGAAAGCTGGGCAGATCAAGGGCTGTTGTTCTGAATCCCGGCAGCGGCGCGGTCGCTCTGCCGAGCGACCTACTTGGTATCACGACTGCGAGCTATGATGCAAAGGAGAAGAACGTAGCAGCCAGTCTGGGGCCTCCCTGCAACAGGATACGAGATGCAATCCGTGCTCAATTCGGACAGGGCGTCTAACCACAGCATGCAGCTGACGGCGCTGATGCTGAGCGATTAGGTGCACAATGAGGGCGTGTCCTGGGCGCCCAAGCGCTTACCTCCATCTTGCTCCGGTCCGACACACCGACCCAAGGAATCTCGGGCAGCATCCGAGACTCGGGCGAACATGAAAGCAGGGCCCCCGCCGCCGGTTGGCCCCGGCTGCGCCGCCTAACCCCGACGGCCGGAAGGCACCGCCCTCAGAGTTCGGACCAGCCACCAGCCACCAGCCACCAGCCACCAGCCACCAGCCACCAGCCACCAGCCACCAGCCACCAGCCACCAGCCACCAGCCACCAGCCACCAGCCACCACCCACCAGCCACCACCCACCAGCCGCCACCCACCAGCCACCAGCCACCACCCACGCGCCGCGGCTGGCCGGGCCCCGCGGGGCGATTCGCTTTTCACCCCTGCCCCCTGCGGCGTAGAATCGCCCGGTACGGGCCGGGGCGCTTCGGCGTGGAACCGCGTCGGCCCAGCCGTTTCGCGGCCCCGCGCCCTCGGCCGGCCGCCCTTTGTTTCCGGGGAGTACCGTTCATGTCGGTTGCCGCAGCACCCACCGCCAAACATTTCCTGTTCGACGACGAACACGAACAATTCCGTCGCACGGTGCGGCAGTTCGTAACTCGCGAAGTCGACCCGCACGCCGACGAGTGGGAGGCCGCCTGTCGAATTCCCAAGTCGTTGTTTTTGCGGGGGGGCGAGCTGGGCTTTTTCGGCCACTCGGTGCCCGAGGAATACGGCGGCGACGGAACCGACGTGCGGATGGCCATCGTGCTGGCCGAGGAGCTGTCGCGGGCCAAAACCAGCGGCCCCGGCATGGCCTTTGGCGCCCATAGCGAAATCGCGATGCCCCACATCGCGCGCTTCGCCAGCCCCCAGCTCAAGGCCCGCTGGTTGCCCGAACTGGTGGCCGGCCGGCTCGTGGCGGCGCTGGGAATTACCGAGCCGGGGGCGGGCTCGAACGTGGCCGGCATGCAGACCCTGGCCCGCCGCGAGGGAGACCATTATGTACTGAGCGGGTCGAAGATTTACATCACCAACTCGATTCATGCCGACGTTTATTGCATCGCCGCCCGGACCGATCCCGGCGCGGGCCACCGCGGGATCAGCATGATTCTGGTCGAGCGCGGTACGGCGGGCTTCACCGTGGAAGAGCTCAAGGGCAAGCTCGGCCGCCGGGCTTCCGACACGGGGCTACTGACCTTCGACGGCTGCCGGGTTCCCGCGAGCAACCTGCTGGGCGAAGAGAACCGCGGCTTTTACCAGATCATGCAGTGCTTCGAGAACGAGCGGCTGGTGATCGCGGCCGGGGCGGTGGGCGCGGCCGAGGCTTCGCTCGAGCGCACCATCGAGTACTGTCGCGAGCGGCCGTTCGGCTTTGGCCACCTGGTCGACATGCAGGTTACCCGGCAGCGGCTGGCCAAAAGCCTGATGGAGCTCGAGGCGGCCCGGCAACTGGTTTACACCACGGCTTGGCGGGTGATTCACGGCCAGCGGAGCTTGAAGGAGGTATCGCTGACCAAGGCCTTTGCCTCGGAGGCGGCCTTCCGCATCATCGACGACTGCCTGCAACTGCACGGCGGGTTCGGCTACTTTCAGGAATGCCTGCTCGAGCGGGCGTATCGCGATATCCGCCTCGATCGCGTCGGCGGCGGCGCCACCGAGGTGATGTACGAAATCATCGCCAAGGAAATGAAGCTGTAAGGGGGCGGAAAGGTGCGGGCCCGCCGGGCGACAGGCCGCCCGCGCCGATCGAGCCCGCGCGACGCTCCGCGCCGTCGGCCGGAGCCGGCGAGGGCCGCCTTCGCCCCCCGGCGAGGGCGCTCACTCCTGGCTGGGAGTATCGCCGTTTGCCGGGCGGCGGTCGGCATAGCTGACGACCAGCACGTTGGCCTCGTCGGCGTCGGCCCGGGCATCGCCGTAATTGTCGATGCCGTTGGCCCCCACGGTGTAAATGGCGAAACCCTCGCGGGTAGCCCGGAGCACCACGGTTTCTCCGGCCAATAGGCCCGGCGCCACCTGGGGAAGCTCGGCGTCGGCCACCTGCTCGAGCCGCTCGGGCAGCCGGCCATGCTCGCGGTAGTAGCGATCGACCCGCAGCGCCCAGCGGGCGTGAATCAACCGCTGGCGAACTCGCATGGCGGCGTTGCGCCCCGCGGTGAGCGAGGGCATGAGCAAGCGGGTGAGCAGCGCCCGCCGCGGCGCTTGCCCCACGAGGCGCTGGCACTCGGCCATCTGCTCGTAACCGGCGCGGCCGGGCTGGTCGATGGCCGCCTCGAAGCCGTTGAATAATCGCACCAGCCGGGTCAGTTCGTCATCGACCAAAGGCGCGACCATGGGCCGAGCCACGCCATAAACCAGATTCATCAGGGCGGTGTCCCCGCCGGAGGGTTGCAGCATCGCGGCGGCCGTCGACCCGGCTTTGAATCGCACGATGGCCGAATAGCACATGGCTCGCTCTCCCTGGATGGCCACGGCCATGCGGAACCCGGCTTCCCGCGCGGCGAGCAATCGATCGAGCTGTGCGCGGTCGGTTTCCTCGAGCCGCTCGTGCGCCAGCAAGTCTTCGAGCGACTGGAGCGCCATACTCAACATGGATACCCGCACCAATTGCGATACCAACAGCGGTTCGTCGCGCAGCACTTCGGCCAGGGCGAAGGCGGTTTCGAGCGAGTCGACTGCCCGGGGGGTGTCTCCTCGGGCCAGGCTGTCGAGCAGCTCGATTCGCAGCAGCCGAGCGCCGTCGCGAATCTCTTGCACCTGTGGCAAAAGCACCCCCAGCGGGTCGTCGGTCTGAAAATCCAACGGACAGCGCACCTGCGGCCGGGTCACGGCTTGTCGGATCAGGGCCAAGGAGTCGGCATGCTGCGCGAGGAGGGCTTCGAACAGGGGCTCCGGCTCGATCCGGGGAACCAGGCTGCCGGCCCGGCCGTGGTACTCCCGGCTATAGGCGTCGATCCGGTCTCTGAGCGCTTGGGGATCCCAGCCCGAGGGGAGCGCGGCTTGATCGAGCAAGGGCCAGGCATTGTCGACCGACTCGGAAGGGCTCAGGGCCAGGTCGCTGAAGGCCACCGGTTTGCGGGCCGCGCGCAGGGCGGCGATCTCGTGGTTGAGCGCCCTCCGGGCCTGGAACGCGGCCCAACCCCAAGCCGCCACGGTCAGGCCCACAAAGCCCAGCGTGGCCCAGACCAATCGCCTTCGCCAGGCACCGCGGCGGCGAGAAGGCGGGCGCTGGGGCGCAGCGGGGCGATTTTGGGAGGCCGAATGCGGCGGATCCTGGCCGGGCTGCGTGCTCATGGCGCGCCACCGCCGGGTTGTGAACTGGGTTGTGAACTGGGCTGTGAACTGGGCTGTGAGTCGGGCGGCGAGCCCTGCGCGCGTGCCGGTCTGGCGGTGTCGGGCTGCGGCTGGGGCGTAAGTGTCGACACGACCAACAGCACCGCCAACGCCGCCAACCAGCGGCGCAGGCGGCCGGGCCGGCGAACCCGAACCGAAGCGCCCCTCGCGCCGGGCGATGGCGCCGCGGCGTTGCTCGGAACGCTGTTCGGCTCGCTTTTCGGCATGCGGGTCACGGGTCGTTGCGCCCCCGGAAGGTGGTTTACCGAGATGCCGCTCGATGGACCGGGCCTTGCCCAAGCGCGCCCGCGACCCGTGCCGTCAGGCCAGCAGTTTTTCCACCAGGCGGCCGTGCACGTCGGTCAGCCGGAAATCGCGCCCCTGGGTGCGGAACGTCAACCGCGTATGATCCAGCCCGAGCAAGTGCAGAATCGTGGCGTTCAGGTCGTGAATGTGCACCGGGTCTTCCACCACCTGGTGGCCCAGCTCGTCGGTCGCCCCCAGTTGTAGCCCGGGCCGGACGCCGCCGCCGGCCAGCCACATGGTGCCGGCGTGGGGCCAATGGTCGCGGCCGGTGAACCCCTTCTCGGCCTTGCCGGGCCGATCTTCATGAAGGCAGGTCCGGCCGAACTCGCCTCCCCAGACCACCAGCGTATCTTCCAACAGCCCCCGCTCGTCCAGGTCGGCGATGAGGGCCGCCGTGGGTTGATCGATCTGCCGGCACAAGTACGGCAGTCCGACTTCGAGCGAGGCCATCTTGGTATCGCCATGCGAATCCCAAATGCCCTTGGCGCCTTCCCCCTCGTAACAGATCTGTACGAAGCGCACACCGCGCTCGACGAGGCGCCGGGCCAAGAGACACGAGCGGGCGAAATTCGACTCTAGTTGCCCGATGCCGTAGCGGCGGAGCGTGTCGGGCGTTTCTTGCCCCAGGTCCATTAGTTCCGGCACGCTGGCTTGCATCTGAAAGGCCAGCTCATAAGAGGCGATACTGCCGGCAAGCTGCGGGTCGGCCAGCTGCTGTTGCCGCAACCGATCGAGGGCCGTAATGGTTTCGATCGTATCTTGCCGGGCCGCGGGGTCGATGCCGGCCGGATTGGCCACGAAAGGCACCGCCTCGTCTTTGAGCCGAAACTCGACCCCCTGGTAGCGGGCCGGCAGGAAACCGGCGCCCCACATTCCCTTGCCGCCCGAATTGCGATTGGCGGGCACCAGCACCACGAACGTGGGCAGGTTCTGGTTGGCACTGCCCAGCCCGTAGCTGACCCAGGCGCCCATGCTCGGTCGGCCCAGGTTGGGAAACCCGGTCGTGAGCATGACCTGGGCGGGGCCATGGTTGAACTGATCGGTCTGCACGCTGCGGACGATCGCCAGGCGATCGGCCTGGCGGGCCAACTGCGGCAGTCGATCGCTGATCCAAGCGCCGCAGTCGCCATGTTGAGCAAACTCGTAAGCCGGCCCCAGAAACTGCTTGGTGCCCTGGGAGAAGGCCAGCCGCTGGCCGGCCATCAGCTCGGCGGGCACATCCTGGCCGTGCAGGGCCTTGAGCTTGGGTTTGTAGTCGAACAGATCGAGCTGCGATGGCCCTCCCAACATCTGTAAGTAAATTACCCGCTTGGCGCGGGGGGCGTGGTGCAAGCCCAAGGGCAGGGCAGGGCTACCGTCGACCGGGGACTGGGCCAGCGCTGGCCCACCAAGCGGCGCGGCGGCGCCCGACAACGAGGCCAGCGCAACCGCCCCCAGACTCAGGCTCGAGCTCTGCAAGAAGTGCCGCCGCGTCAGTGCGCGGACCAGCGCCAGCTTCGCAGAGGGAGTGGTTCGTGGCATGGTAGAAGCGATTCCTCGCGGCCGCCGGGCAATGAATTTGCTGTTGCTGAATCGGTTGCTGTCGGTGAGCCGGGACTTACTCGCGGGTACTGGTTTCGGCCAGATTGAGCACTACGTTGGCCGCCAGCGTCCAAGCGGCCCATTCTCCGCGGTCGATCGACTCGTGCGGAGAAACCGAGCCGGTTTGCAACAGCTCGTCGGCCAGGTTCGGGCGCTCGGTAAACGCCTGCCGGCGGCGCTGCACCAGGCTGGTGAGCAGTTTCAGTTCGTCGCCGCGCGGGTCGCGGGCAAGAGCCAAACGGAAGGCCAGCCGGCAGCGCGCTTCGTCGGCTGGGTCGCCCTCGGTCAATAGCCGCAGGGCCAGCCCCCGGGCCGCGTCGACAAAGGCTCGCTCGTTCAGCAAGTTCAGCGCCTGGAGCGGCGTGTTGGTGCGGGTACGGGCCGTACAGGCGACGTCGCGGCTGGGGGCATCGAAGTTAGCAAGCGTGTCGTCGAGCGCCTGCCGTTTCCAGGTGGAAAACACGGCCCGGCGGTAGCGTTTGCCCAACTCGGGGGCGTCGGCTCGTTGGGTGGCGGCATAGCTGCTGGGCCCACCCAGCTCGCGATCGAGGATTCCCCCGATAGCCAGGGCGTTGTCGCGGATCAGCTCGGCCGGCAGCCGCAGCCGTGCCTGGCGGGCCAACCAGCGGTTCTCGGGATCTTGTTGCCAAACCAGATCGGTGACCGCCGACGATTGCTGGTAGGTGGCCGACGTAACGATTAAGCGGTGCAATTGTTTTTGGCTCCAGCCCCGGGCCACTACCTCGCTGGCCAGCCAATCGAGCAACTCCACGTAGAGCGGCTCGGCGGTCTGCACGCCGAAATCGTCGACCGACGCGGCCAGCGGAGCGCCGAAATACTGGGCCCAAACTCGGTTCACCAGGACCCGCGCGGTGAGCGGGTTGCGGGGATCGACCAGCCACTGGGCCAGGCTTAGCCGGTTGTCGCCCACCGGGGGCGGCACTTGCTGGGCCAGCACTTCGGGGACCCCGGCGGTTACGCCGGGCCCACGGTTGAGGAAACTTCCTCGCAGGTAAACGTAGTGCTCGCGCGGCTGGGGGCGATCTTGCATGACCAGGGAGCGAATCGGTTGCTGCGAGGCCAGCTTCTTATCCAGTTCGGCCTGCAGCGCCGCATCGGGCGCGGTGGCCCGCTCGGTCTGCCACTGGGCGCGCTCCTGCAACTGCTCGGCGGTGAAAAATGCGTGGCGCGGGCTGCAATCGGTAATTCGGCCCGACTCGTCGCGGGTTGTCTCGTCGGCGCAGTTGTCGAAGTAGGCCAAGAGCCGGTAATAGTCGCTCTGGGTGAATGGATCGTACTTATGGTCGTGGCACTGCGCGCAGGCCAAGGTGCTGCCCAGCCAGACCGTGGCTGTGGTGTTCACCCGGTCGAGCACCGCCTCGACGCGAAACTCCTCCGGGTCGACTCCCGCCTCGGTATTGATCCGCGTGTTGCGATGAAACCCGGTTGCGATGAGCTGTTCATCGCTGGGGTCGGGCAACAGGTCGCCCGCCAACTGCCAAAGGGTGAACTGGTCGAACGGCAGGTCCTGGTTGAGTGCCGAAATCACCCAGTTGCGATACGGCCAGATGGTGCGGGGGGCGTCGTGCGGATAGCCGTTCGAGTCGGCGTAGCGGGCCAGATCGAGCCAAACCAGGGCCTGGCGCACGCCGTATTGCTCCGAAGCCAGCAGCCGATCGACGACTCGCTGGTACGCGGCGGGCGAGGGGTCGGCGAGAAACTCCTCCACCTCGGCCGGCGTGGGGGGCAGCCCCACCAGGTCGAGCGTTACGCGACGCAGCAGCGTGGCGGGATCGGCCGCCGGGCTCGGCTGCCGCCCCGTGGCTTCGAGTCGAGCCAGCACAAACTGGTCGATCGCGTTCGAGGGCCAGGCCGTGTCCGATACCGCCGGCGGCTGCGGCCGGCGCGGCGCGCGATAGGCCCAGTGCTGTTGCCAGGGCGCGCCGGCGGCGATCCACTGGCGCAACTGCTCGATCTGAACCGGGTTCAACCCGGGCCGATCGGCCGGCGGCATCCGCTGGTCGGGGTCGCTCGCGCTCACCCGGGCCAAGAGTTGGCTCGCTTCGGGCTGGCCGGCAACGATCGCCACCTGGCCCGACTCTTGTGCCTGGCCAATCACGGCTGGATCGTCGAGCCGTAGCCCGGCTTCCTGCCGTGCCGGTCCATGACACTCGTAGCAGTGGCGCGATAACAGCGGCCGAATGTCGCGCTGAAACTGGGTCTCTGAGGGCCCACCCTCGGCCATCGCCAATCGACTAAGCAGACTCCCTAAGGCGAGCCCCGCCAGCGCAATTCGCCTCACCGGCAGAGGACCGAATTGAGCATTGCTTCGCGCCATCCCCCCAGTCTAGCGAGGCCGGTTGGGTCTCGCCAATTCCCCGCCCGCGGCGCCTTTTTAGTTCGCCCATTTTCCGCAGCCCGGGCCTTTTTTAGCCGCCGGGGTTTGGCTAGCCGCTACGGTCGCGGCTTCCGGTAAAGTCGATCCGAGGGCCCATCCGATACCAACCGAGCAGTCGCTTCAAGCCGGCTGCCTTGCGGCGCTGCGCAGCTTACGGCCCCGCCAATCGAGGCCGAACCGTGCCTGGTACCCAGCGCCTTCGCCAAGCGCGATTCCAGAGGGGGGAGAACTCAAGGATGAGTCAAGCGGGCTTCTACGGATGGATTCGTGAAGGGGTGCGACGCGCCGTGCTGCTGGGGGTGTCAGACGCCGTGGAACAACTGGGTGTGCCCGAGGCCGGCGAGAACCTAAGCCAGCAGCTTCGAGCCGTTTTGCTCGAAGGCCGGGGCGCCACCGCGGTGATCGAACAGCAACAGGCGGCCAAGCCTAGCAGCGCGCGCAAGCGGCTGGGCCGCTCGCTCGACGACATCGTGCAGAACGCCAAGCCCGACGAAGAATAATCCACATTCGGCCGCGCCTTCAATTCGCCGCGCGTGTGCGCCCCCTTTGCAAGCCGGGCGTAGGGGCCAGCCGCTGCGACGAGCCGCCAGCCAGGTAGCCTCATTCGGTGCGGCACGGGTATCGCAATCCCCGTACCCGTCCCGTCAGTCGGCCGACTCGAAGCACATCAGCGTGCGCCCTTCCAGGCGCAGCCGGCCATTGGCGGGCGGCGACGGACCGTCTTGATCCGGGAAGATATCGTGGGGCGGATCGGCCGAGGTATCGGCCAGCAACCGCCAAGGAATTCGCAAGGCCGGCGTGGGAATGACGAAATCTTGCGGTTCCGCGCCGGCGTGAATCAAAACGAGCACGTCGCGACCGGCCCGCTCGCCGTCGTAATCCAGCACCCGGCCCATCAGGCAGGTCAGACTCGAGCTGCCAGGGCTCCAATCGCTCAACAGGCCATTGGGCCCGTACCAGCTTACGTCGGGCAGTACCCCGGGTAGTTCGGCGGTGCCTTTCAGGAAGCGCGTGCGACGCACCGTGGGCTGCCGGCGGCGAAAGTCGATCAGGGCCCGGCAAAATCGCACCAGCTCGGCGTTCTTTTCGACCAATTCCCAGTCGAACCACGAGATGGGGTTGTCTTGGCAATAGGCGTTGTTGTTGCCGCGCTGCGTGCGGCGGCATTCATCGCCGAACAGCAGCATGGGCACCCCGTGGCTGAGCATTAGCGTGGCCAGAAAGTTTTTCACCTGGCGCAAACGAAGCCGTTCGAGCGACGGTTTACGCGAGGGCCCCTCCACGCCGTAGTTCGAGCTCAGGTTGTTCTTCTCGCCGTCGCGGTTGTCCTCGCCGTTGGCCTCGTTGTGTCGCTGCTCGTAGCTGGTCAGGTCGTTGAGCGTGAAGCCATCGTGCGAGGTGATGAAGTTAATGCTGTGATACGGGTAGCGCCCGCTCGGTTCGTACAGGTCGCTGGAGCCGGCCAGCCGCGTGGCCAACGGCCCGAGCATGCCGTGATCGCCCCGCCAGAAGCGGCGAATATCGTCGCGGTAGCGGCCATTCCACTCGGCCCACCGCACATTGGCGAAATTGCCCACCTGGTAGGCCCCCGCCGCATCCCAGGCCTCGGCAATGATCTTGGTGTCGGCCAAAAGCGGATCCTCGGCAATCGCTTCGACCAGCGGCGGGTTGGGCACCAGCTCGCCGTTGCGGTCGCGGCTGAGAATCGAGGCCAGATCGAAGCGAAAGCCGTCTACGTGGTAGTTCAACACCCAGTGGCGCAGACACAGAAAGATCATCTCGCGAACAATCGGGTGATTGCCGTTTACGGTGTTGCCGCAGCCCGAGTAGTTCTTGTAGCTGCCGCCCCCGTTGACCATGTAATAGACGCGGTTTTCCAGGCCCTTGAAGCCGAGCGTGGGGCCCAGCTCGTTCCCCTCGGCGGTGTGGTTGAAGACCACGTCGAGAATCACCTCGATCCCGGCCCGGTGCAGCTCGCGAACCATCTGCTTGAACTCGGCCACCTGGGCACCGGGTTCCGTACCCACGGCGTAGCCCCGGTGCGGCGCGAAGAATGCCAACGGATCGTAGCCCCAATAGTTCGGCCGATGCTCCTCTTGCCCCCAGCAACTGTTGGTGGGGAATTCGGCCACGGGCATCAATTCGACCGCGGTTACCCCCAGCGATTTGAGGTAGGGAATCTTTTCAATCACCCCCAGGTACGAGCCGGGATTCCGCGTTCCGCTGGTGCTCGAGCGGGTAAAGCCCCGCACGTGCATCTCGTAAATCACGGTCTCGGCCAGGCTCCGCTTTAAGTGGCGGTCGTCCTGCCAGTCAAACGTTTCGTCGACCACCACACACTTCGGCGGGCGAACGATACCGTCGTAACAGGGCTGAAAATCTCCCGCCAGGGCCCGTGCATAAGGGTCGATCAGCCGTGCCCGGCCGTCGAAGCGATGCCCCTCTTCGGGTTTCCAGGGGCCATCGGCCTGCAGATGATAAAGTTGGCCCGAGGCGAGCCCGGGGACGAACATGCTCCACATGTCGCCCCAGCGGTCGGTGTCGGGGTCGAAATCGATCACTTCCGCGGGTTCGCGATCTTCGACTCGATCGTAAAGCAGCACCCGCATCGCCGTCGCCGAGCGGCTGAAGATGACGAACTGCACGCCGCCATCGTGAAGCAACGCTCCATACGGAAGCGGATGATTGAAATGAAGTGCCGGATGTCGGTGCGGATGAAGCATGTGGTCCGTCAGGGGTTGTCCCCAGATCGCGGCGCGGCCCCGCCGCTCGGGAAATGCCTCTTCGCTCCCACGACAGCGGCAGCCTGTCGCGCGAGCTTCCCAAGCGACGATACCGGCGGATCAGGGTCGGTTCCAGAACATTGAAACATACCACACGGCCCCCGATTCGCGGCAGGTTTTTTCGACGAAACCTGCTGTCATGTTAAGGGTTTGCGCATGTTCAGCCACGATGTGTTTGCCATGTTTGCGCGGCGCGCGGGTCGGGCAAGTCGTGGGGGTCAGCGCAATCAAGGCGCCGCTCGAATGCGGTTCCCTGCCGCGACCCCACCCCCTAAGGGGGAGTTGCCCAGCACACCTCTTGCCCCACCGCCACGGCCCAGGCGAAAGCACGCCGTGGCTGGCCTTCATTGCCTGTCGCCAACGGGAAAACCCGCCCCAGAAAGCCCGCTCGCGATGCCCGAAAAAGTTGCCGCATTCGTTGCGGCCGTTCGCCAGCCGCGGGGACCCGGACTCGGGCATGCCGCTTCGCTCGCAGGCGAACCAAAGCGCCATCGACCGCTTTCGGACGCGCGGTGGCCGCGTCGAAAGTGGCCGCGTCGAAAAACTGCGAAGGCTCAGTTCGCTTCCTCAGGGGCAAACTGAGCGTGGCAGTCTTGGCACGACTGTTCGAGGCGGTCCAGCGCGGCCCGGGCTCGATCTTGGTCAGTGGCCCGCAGCGCGCTGCGCAGCTCGGCCGCCGAATCGCGCATGGCGCCGCTGAAACCGAACCAGGCGCCCAAGCTTCCCTCATCCTCCACGTAGTCGCGGTTGAACTGAGTTGCGTGCCCCACCGCGGCCAGCGAAGTGGCCAGGGGCCCGTTTTCGGCAGCGGTCCGGGCGAACCGCGAACCGGTAATTCCGCGCCGCAATTTGGCCGCCAGGGCGGCGACCTGTTCCATCAGCCGGTGCAAGTCGGCAGGCCCTTGCCAAGCGCCATCGCCCGGTGGGAGATTCGTTCCGGCCGCCTCGCCGACCGGCCCCCAGGCCGCGAGCGCGGCGACGGCACCGGCATGGTCCTGGGCCGCGGCCAACCGCGACGCTGCCGACACGATGGCGGCTCCGGCCTGGCGCTGCGGCGGAGGGGCCTTGCTTTGGCGCAGCGTTTCGGCCAACACGGCAGCCAACGCGGCGTCTTGCTCAATCTTCTCGCGCTTCTGGGTCCAACTCTCCGCGCTCTTCAGAGCAGGCTCGAGCGATTCGCGGAGCGCGTCGAGTTGGGAAACCAAGTCTTCGAGCGGCGCAAACGTGTCCACCGCCGGCAGGGTTGGTTCAGCCCCCTTTGCGGCCGAGGCCAACACCGCGCAAACACTCAGTGCCGCGCAAAAACTCAGTGCCGCGCCAATCCTCAGTGGCGCAAGCACGGCCCCCGGAACCAATCCGAACGAGGTGCGGTTCATACGGTTTCCCAACTAGGTACGCGCGGTTGTCGCTTCAATTCGCCGCGCCCAACGGTTCGCCGAGCCGGCTTCTCCGAGCGGGCGCCAGCAACCCTGCGGGGGTCGGCGTGAAATCGAACGGCCATGTTCATCGAACCCTGAGGGCCGGTCAAGCCGCACCGCGCGTCCGGTCCCCTCTCGCCCCAGGGAGGCCGCCGACCGGGGCGGCACGCCAGCCCACGATCGGTTAGAATCAATCCGTCGGGAACTCTGCCCACCAGACGGCAAGGTGGCTGGCGCCCAGGAAGCGACTCAACTGGCGATTTAACCCACTGAGAAACCGTGCCCAGTCTTACCGTCGAGAATTACGCTAAGGCGATCTACCAGATCGGGCAGCGCCAACCAGGCCAGTCGGTCGCAACGGGGCAGTTGGCCCAGGCCCTTTCCGTGTCGCCCGGCTCGGTGACCAGCATGCTCAAGACCCTGAGCGAAAGCGGGCTGGCCACCTACACGCCGTACGAGGGCGTTAAGCTCACCGCGGCGGGTGCCAAGCTGGCGCTGCGGGTGCTGCGGCGCCACCGGCTGATCGAGCTTTTTCTGGCCCGCACGCTCGAGCTTTCTTGGGACGAAGTGCATGAGGAAGCCGAGCAGATGGAGCACGCCGTCAGCGACCGGCTCGTCGATCGCATCGAATCGCACCTGGGCTACCCCGAAGTCGATCCCCACGGCGACCCCATTCCGAAGCGCGACGGCTCGGTCGACCAAGGCACGACCCGGGCGTTGGTTCAATGCGAGGTGGGCTTCGTGTTTCGACTGGCTCGCGTGGTCGACCAATCCCCCGAGTTTCTCCGCTACCTGACCGAATCGGGGTTGCGAATCGGCAGCAAGGGCCAGGTGGTGGCCAACCGCGCCGAAGCCGGCATCGTAACCGTGGCCGTCGACAATCAGGAAACGACGCTGGGGCGCCAGGCGGCCGAGAACTTGCTCGTGGCGGAAGCCTGAACGCGCTGCCGGGAACGGGGCGCCCGCCTCATGCCTCGGCAAGTTGACCGGTGCCGTCCAGGGCGTTCGCCGCGCGGTTGCCGCCGTCGGCTAGGCGGCCCGGCCCGGGACGCCGGCATCGATCACCTCTGAACCGACCACCTCTGAACCCGCGGGCTCGCTACCGACAGGCCCGGTACCGAGCGAGCCGGAACTGAGCGCTGGTTCCTCGACCAGCGGCGGCCCGGAAATCGAAGGACCTTCGGGCAGTTTCAGCGCGGTCGGGTTGCCGACGGCGGGGGCGCCACGGTGCGGTCGCAAGCTCATGGCTGGTTTCGGCGGCGCCCCTTCGCGACGCTGGGGCACGGTCGGTTGAATCGATTCCGGCTCGGCCGGACCGCGACGGCCAGCCGTCCACAGGGTGAGCAGCGCCGGCAAGATGACGAACGAGGTGAACAAGCAGCAGGTAACGCCAATCGTGAGCACCCGGCCCAGGCTGGCCAGACCCAGGTGCGAAGCGATCATCAGCGAGCCGAACCCGACAATCGTGGTGAGCGAATCGACCATCACGGCGACGGCGGTCGACGACGACATTCGGTACGGGCCCTGCTGCTCGCGGAAGTCGTGCACGATGTGTACGCCATAGTCGACCCCGATGCCCAGAATCAGCGGCAAGGCGATCAGGTTCGCCGGGTTTAGCGCCAGGCCAAGCCAGCCGAGGATGCCGAACATCTGCACCATGCCCAGTGCCAGCGGCAACGCGGCCAGCAGGGCGTAGCTCACCCTGCGGAAGTCGAGCAGCAGGACCACCGCAATGACCACGCCGGCGTACAGCGCGGCCAGCTCGTAGCTGCGGCGCATTTCCCGGGTGGCTTCGTAGGTTTGCAGCGGGTCGCCCGTGGCCCGCGCATCGACCTGGCGCACATCCTTGACGAATCGCTCGAGGCCATCGACGTCCCAGATGTCGCCCCGCCCGTAAACCTTTAGCAGGTACTTGCCGCTACGGCCTCGAAACCGGGCGACCAACCCCTCGGGCAGGTCGTTCCAATCAGGCGGCTCGGGATCCGACGAGGCGTAAACTTGCCGCAGGCGGGCTAGCAATTCTTCGGCCAACTGCTGCTGGTACTGACTCACCCGGCGAAAGTACTCGCTCGGTGAAAGCTGCTGGGCCAATTGGCGGGCCTGTTGCAGGATCGCCGCGAGGGGGGGGCCGCCCGGCCGGCCGGCCATGGCTCGCTCGACCAATTCAAGTTCGGCGCAAAGCTCTTCCGGGCGATCGACCGGCACCTGCGGCGGGCGTTCGGCCAGGCCCGCCAGGCTGGCGTGAATCCGCTCGATGAACGGTCTCACCTGCAGGTTGTCGTCGGGCAGCAGCGAGACGATTTCTTCCGTCCGCTCCACGCTGGGCAGCGATTGGAACTGGGCCTTGCGCTCCAGTAGTTGGTTGCGGCTTTCGGCAACCGAGATGGCGTACCAGACGCTCTGTCCCGCCTCGCTGACCAGTTTTCGTTCCCAAGCCACGCTCTCCAGGCCGGCCGGCTGCATATTGAGCAAGTTGTGGTCGTACCACACCAGGGGAAGCCCCGCGCCCAGCACCAAGGTCCCCGAGAGCGTCAGGGCCAGCGTCCACCCCGGGCGGCGCCGAACCGGGCCGAGCCAGGTATGGATCGGCAAGGGCTCGGGCAGGTGTTGCCCCCAGGGGCTGCGATCGACCACCGCCAACACGGCGGGCAGCACCAGCAGTTCAGCCGCCGCGCAAAGCAGGATTCCTCCGCCGGCGATGATGCCCAATTCGGCCACGCCGCGGAAACTGGTGAGGCCGGCGGCGAAAAAAGCCACCGCCGTGGTTACCGCCCCGGTGGTTATGGCGGGGCTGATCGTGCGCCCGGTTTCCACCAGGGCCGGCGCGCACTCCCATCCTCCGCGGCGATACTGCAGGTACCGAGAAACGTAGTGCACACCGTAGTCGATGCCGATGCCGATCAACGTGACCGCGAACGACATGCTGAGAATATTCAAATGGCCGATCGAGAGCGTTACGTAGCCAAAGGACCAGGCCATGCCGACCAGCAGCACCAGGTTGGCCAGCACCGCATGGCGCAAACCTCCGAAGCCGGCCACGAACAACACGGCCACCCCGACCAGCGAGAGCAAACTAGCCCAAAAGGTCGAGCGTTCGCTGGCCCGCATCTCGTCGTTTTCCATCACGGGCATCCCGGTTACGCCCAGCCGCACCTGGGGGTGGCGCTGGGCCACCTCTTCGACCCGGCTTCGCAGGGCAGCCACGGCGGCAGTGCCCCGGGCGAAACTGTTGCTCGAGTCGGGGGCCAGTTGCACCAGCACCATGCCCAAACGGCCGTCGGCCGAAAGAAAGTATTTTCGCCCGGAGGGTTCCGCGGTTTGCCGTTCGGGAAGCGGGGGCCAGATCGAGTGGTAGGCGCCATCGCCACGCAGCGCGCTGACCAGGCCATAGGCCAGCCCCAGGGCCGCGGCCTCGGTGGGCGAATGGCCGACCCCCGATTGGCTTTCGCCCGCCAGCCGCTGGGCGAATTGCCCGAACTGTGCCCGCAGCGCGAGCCGCGACCAGGCTCCTTGGGCGATGGGTACCGTCTGGCCAACGAAGTGGTCCAGTCCGGCCAGTTCGCTGGGCGCCAGGTAATGCAGCCCCTTGCGCTCCAGCGGTTCCAGGTCGATCGAACCCAGCACGCGCGACAGGTAGCGCGTTTCCCGCCCAAGGGTCTGAACCAGCTCGTCGACGATCGGCGTTACCTGCTCGGGCCCCTGGCCCTCGACCACCACCACGGCGTCTTCGGTATCGCCGAACTCCGAGGTGTACTCGAGCCACAACCGGTGGTAGGGGCTCTCCGGATCGACCAGGTCGGTTCGCCCGGTTTGATAGCCCAGCCCCCAGGCCGTCAGCAGGAGCGATAGCCCGGCCAACGCCAGCGCGCCGGCAATGGTTAGAAATGGAAAGCGCACCACGGCCCGGGTCGCCGCGGCGAACGGGCGCGCGAGTAGATCGTTGTCTGAATCGGCTGGATGGGGGGCTTCCATGCCGCCTCCCTAGCGACCCGGCTCGGCGGCAGGCAGCAACGCCCCACTCGGAGCGAACAGGCCCGGCGCGCGGCCCGATTGTGCAAACCCCGCGGCGCTCGGGCGAACGGGCCGAATTCTAGCCGGTCAGGGCTTCGCGGCTCAAGATGAACCTGAACCGAGCGCTCGCCACCTAACTAGCTGGCCCGGAATAACTTAGCGTGCGTGCCGGGCCTTTGAGCCGGGTACCTGGTCCGGCCCGGTGCCAAGCGACACCGGCAGCCAACCGCCTGGGCCCCGCGAACACGGGCCCGTCTGGCCGACCCCCGGGCCAGAGAAGCGCTCTCCCAAGAAAAACAAAGCCCGAACCAGGCCGGAGCCTGATTCGGGCTTTGACATGGTGCCTTGCCCCCCGCGGCCGGGCGCGAATCGCCCGACAGCGAACGGGGTTTGCGGGGCGCTTTACAGTTCCCGGGCGGCCGAGAGCACGAAGCCGTGGTAGGCCTCGTTGCCGTGCTCGCCGTGGTCCAGGCCGTCGACTTCCTCGGCCTCGCCCACACGAAGGCCGACGGTTGCCTTGAGCAAGAACCAGGCCACGACCGAAGCGACCAAAACGTAGGCCCCGGTGGCGCCGACGCCGATGAGCTGATCGATCAACTGCTCGGTGCCGCCACCATGAAACAACCCGGCCGTTGCCGCCGTGTTGCCCGTGCGCCCAACGATTTTTTCGCCGTCGGAGAACAAACCCACGCAGATGGTGCCGAACACGCCGTTGAGCAAGTGAACCGAGGTGGCCCCCACCGGGTCGTCGCAACGAATCCGGTCGAAGAAGAGCACACCCACCACGACCAGCGCGCCGCCGATGCCGCCGATGATGACCGACTCGGTCACCGTCACAAAGGCGCAGGGAGCGGTAATGGCGACCAGCCCGGCCAAGCAGCCGTTGAGGGTCATGCCCAAATCGGGCTTGCCGAGCAGGAGCCAGGCCACGGCCGTGGCGGCCAAGGTGCCAGCGGCGGCGGCGGCGTTGGTGTTGACGGCGATTTCCGAGATGGCGACGGCGTCCAGGCCCATGGTGCTGCCGGGGTTGAACCCGAACCAGCCGAACCAGAGCACCAGGCAGCCGATCGTGGCCACGGTCAGGTTATGGCCTGGAATGGCGTTGATCTTGCCGCTCAGGCCGTACTTGCCCAGGCGAGGCCCCAGAATAAAGGCCCCCGTGAGCGCGGCCCATCCACCGACCGAGTGCACTTGGGTCGAGCCGGCGAAATCCACGAACCCGCGAGCCTGCAGGAAGCCGCCCCCCCAAATCCAGTGGCCCACCACAGGGTAGATCGCCACGGCCATGATAAAGCTGAACAGGATGAACGAGTGGTACTTGATCCGCTCGGCAACCGCACCCGATACGATCGTGGCCGCGGTGCCGCAGAAGACGAGCTGGAAAAAGAACTTGGCAAACAGCGGGACTCCGGTCCAGTTAATCGCCGCATAATCGCCCACGTAATCGGCCAGCGTCAGCGGACTATTGTCGGCCCCGGAAAGCAGCCACAGACCGCTCTGACCGATGTAGGGCGTGCCGTTACCGAACATCAGGCCCCAACCGATGATCCAGAAGCCCATCGTGGAAGCAGCGAAGACGATAAAGTTCTTGGAGAGAATGTTCACGCAGTTCTTGGCCCGCGCAAACCCAGACTCCACGCAAGCAAATCCCAGATTCATGAAGAACACCATGAACCCGGTGATCATGACCCACATGGTGTCGATCATTACCTTGGGGGTCGCCAGGGCTTCGGCAACCGGGTCGGGCGCGCTTTCTTCGACGGCCTCGACCGTTTCCGTCGCTTCGACCGCCACCGCGTCGGTGGCCTCCCCCTCCTGTCCAACCGCCAGCGGAACGATCGACAGCAAAAGTGCCGCCGCCGCTAGCCAACCCAACGCAAACCGCCTGCTTAACATTGCGTTTCCTCCGAGAGACTTTTCCCAGGTAAAGAACCGAAACCACCCTCGACCCGCCGTGCCACCGCCGTGCCACCGCCGGCCGCTCGGCCCGCCACGGCTGGCCTCGGCCTGGTGGCGGCGTCGGTCTGGTGGCGGCGTCGGGTGCGCCCCTTGGGCTGTCCCTGGCTGGACCACGGCATTCAAGCTTCCCAAGAGCCGGGGCTCGGCTAAGCAACGGCCGTGCCAGCATTGAATGCCCCGGGCCAGCCAGACGGCCCCAAAGGGGCCAGGCCACCCCCAGGGAACTCGACCTAAAGCCAAATCGCGCAAAATCTTAAAGATTCCGATCCCGATCACTTGGGGGGAGACTGGGCACCCCAACGCCAGGTGAGCGTAATGACGCGCCCGCGGGCAGCACCTGACCGGTTTTCAGGCAGCAGGGACGCTTGCCAGCTCCAGAGCGACCCACCTTGGTGAGTGGCGGCGACGTGGTTGTCGCGGCCGGGTCAGCCGCCCATGGCTCGCTAGGGAGAGCCCTCGGCAGCCGGCACCGCGAGCAACTCGGAATCGACTTCCACGTTCACCCCCGCGGCGGGAATGGGCCGATCGAGGGTCCACAGCACCCCCTGGGTAATCAGCCGGCGATGGGCGACGGATTGCCAATTGGCGTGAAAGTGCATCCCCGTGAATCCAAAGGCGCGCCCTCCCTGGGGGCGCTGCCAGCACCAGCCGACCGTTTCCGGCTGCCCCTGGAGGTTTACGCGCACGAGCGGCGTGGGGCCCGGCTGGATCGAGGTCCATTTCAGGCGGTAGTAGTACTCGTCGCGCCAAGTGGCCACTTCAACCCCGCGCAGAATCGGGTGCTCGGGGGCAGCCAGTTGCCAGGGCACTTCGACCACCTGGTAGCGGCGATCGGGTCCTCCGTGACAACCGCCCAAGAGCTCGCAAAACGATTCGATCGGCTTGGCCTCTCGGGTTCCCAGCGCCCAGTGCAGGGCCGTCAGGCCGCCCCCTCGGCGAGCCATTTCTTCCAGGGCCGCGCGCAGGGCTGGCCGCTGGTCGAGCCAGCGTGCCCCTTCGGCCAAGAACAGCACCACGGCATCGGCCGAGCGAACTTCGGCCGGCCCCTCGGGCCAGTCTCCCTCGACGGTCAGCGATCGCACTTCGAGCGCTGGGTCGCGGGCCAACGTAGCTGCCAGGATTCGCAGGCCCGCTACGTACTCATGCGTTCCCTGGGGGTGGCCATCGGGCCCCTGGCCTACCAGCAACACGCGGCGCGGGGGAGGGTCGTCGGCGGCCAGCGGTGGCGGAGCGTTTGCCAGCCAGACGCCGGACAGGGCTATCATTGCCACCCAGCCCCTGGCGAACCTTGGACCCGCCGCCCGGAGTAGGCTGCCCCCTGGTGGGACCGCCCTGGGCTTCAGGCGGGGCAATGGCCCAGGCCGGGCGCCGCCGGGTTGCCAGGGCTGCGCTGCTTCGGGTACCGTCTGCAATGACGATTGCCGGGCTTCCGGTACGTTGCGTCCGGGGGTCGGTGGCGCCGCGCTGACGAGGCGCCGACGAGCAAAAGGAGCGTGAACCATGGCGTTGGGTGGCTTGGGTGTGGTTGCCACGGTCTTAATCGGTATGGCCGTGGCGGTGCTGGTCATCTTGGCCTGGGGCATCGGCATCTACAACCGATTAGTGGCCCTGCGGAACCGGTTTCGCAATGCTTTCAGCCAGATCGACGTGCAGCTCAAGCGGCGCCACGACCTGATTCCCAACCTGGTCGAAACCGCCAAGGGCTACATGAAGCACGAACGAGAAACGCTCGAGGGGGTGATCGCCGCCCGTAACCAGGCGGTAACCGCCTCGCAGCGAGCCGCGGCCTCGCCCGGCGACCCTGGCGCCATGCAGGGCCTGGCGGGGGCCGAATCGGCCCTGACCGGCGCCATCGGCCGGCTGTTCGCCGTGGCCGAAGCCTATCCCGACCTGAAAGCCAATCAGAACATGCTTTCGCTGCAAGAGGAGCTGACCTCGACCGAGAACAAGGTTGCCTTTGCCCGGCAAGCCTACAACGATGCGGTGATGGCCTACAACACGCAGCGCGAGACGTTTCCGGATCTGATCGTCGCCGCGATCGGTGGTTTTCAGGCCGCGCAGCTCTTCGAGCTCGACAGCCCCGCCGAGCGCCAGCCCCCCAAGGTTTCGTTCACCTGAGTCGCCCGGTCGGCGCGTGGCCGGTGAGCCCGCTGCCGCCAGTCGGTTCGCCGGCGGAGCCGGGCTCGGCCCCAGGCCGATTCGACTTCTGGCACGTTTCAGATTTTCAAGCGCCGCGAGAGTGACCCGTCGGGATGGATTTCTTCGCCCACCAAGAGCAAGCGCGGCGCAATACCGGCCGGCTCTTGATCTACTTCATGCTCGCCGTGAGCGGGGTGGTGCTCTCGGTTTACCTGGTCGCCGCGCTAGGATTGGGCTACGTTCAGCCGCTCGACGAACAGGGCCGGGGCGGGGGGCTGTGGCGGGCCGATCTGTTCGCGCTCACCGGGAGCGCCACATTGGCCCTGATCGGCGCCGGCAGCGGGCTGCGGATCGCGCTGTTGGCCGCCGGCGGGGGCGGCCAGGTAGCCGAGATGCTGGGGGGGGAATTGCTCTCGTCGGATACGGCCGACTCGCACGAGCGCCGCTTGCTGAACGTGGTCGAGGAAATGGCGATCGCCGCGGGTATGCCCGTGCCGCCGGTTTACCTGCTCCGGCACGAACGAGGAATCAACGCGTTCGCCGCCGGCTGGAAGCCGACCGACGCCGTGATCGGCGTCACCCGGGGCTGCGTCGAACAGCTCTCCCGCGACCAGTTGCAGGGGGTGATCGGCCACGAGTTCAGCCACATTCTCCACGGCGATATGCGGCTCAATCTGAGAATCATCGGCCTGCTCTACGGCATCTTGCTCATTAGCCACGTGGGCTGGTGGATCTTTCGCATCAGCAGCTCCAGTGGCTACCGGCTCGGCCTGGCCGACCGATCCGAACGAAAGGGGGGCAATCCGCTGCCGCTGATGGGCCTGGCCCTGTACGCGGTGGGCTGGATCGGAGTGTTCTTCGGCAGGCTGATTCAAAGCGCCATTTCGCGCCAGCGCGAATTCCTGGCCGACGCCTCGGCGGTGCAGTTTACGCGCAACCCGCAGGGGCTGGCCGAGGCCCTGCTCAGAATCGCCGATTGGCAAGCCGGCTCGCGGCTCGATTCCCCTCAGGCGCCGCAGTCGGCCCATCTCTTCTTCAGCAATGCCCTGGGTGGAATCTGGACCGGCTGGTTGGCCACGCATCCGCCGCTTTTGGAACGTGTGGAACGGCTGCAGCCCGATTGGCAAAGCCAGCACGCCGGCGAGATGCGGCGGGTGGCGGAAGATGCCTCGTCGCGTCGCCACGGCATCGGTGAGGTAGTCGCGGCCGAGCTGATCGCCGATCCCCAGGGAGTCCGGCGAATGGTTTCCTTGGCACCGGGGCAGGTTACGCGGTCGGTTGGTAACCCGGGCGAGCCGCACGTGGAATACGCGGAACACTTGCTCTCGGCCATCCCCGAGCCGCTGTCGATGGCCGCTCGGCAACCCGCCTCGGCGGCAGGGCTGATTTGGGCTTTGCTGGTGCAGGGATCGCAGGATCCGCAGGGGCTGGCCGATCAGTCCCTGGAACGGTATCTCGCGCCCGCCGTGGCCGACGAAGTACGGTCGCTGCTGCCGGCCGTGGCGCGGCTCGATCGGCTCTGGCGGCTGCCGCTGGCCGAGCTGGCCATGCCGGCGCTCCGCCAGCTATCTCCCACGCAGTTCCGGCAATTTGCCGCCGCGATGCAAGCGTTGATCGATGCCGACCAGCGGCTCAGTCTGTTTGAACTGGCCCTTCAGAAGCTGGTCGCTCGACAACTCGGTCCGCAAGGGCAGCGGGCCGAAGCGCGGTTCCCCGCCTATCGTTCGGTTCAGTCGCTCGTGCCCGCCCTGTCGTACCTTCTCTCGGCGCTGGCCCAGGCCGGACAGAAGAGCCCCGCTGCGGCCCGGGCGGCTTTCGCCCGGGGAGCCGAACAACTTCCGCCCGTTCAGCCGGCGGTGGTCTTCCAGCCCGAGGCGGCCGGCCAGTGGGCGCGGGTGGGCCAGGCCCTCGACCAGTTGGCCGCCGCCACTCCGCAGGTGCAGCAGCAAGTGCTGCGAGCGGCCACGGAGTGTGTCACCGCCGATGGCCGGACCACGCTCGACGAGGCCGAACTGCTGCGCACCGTGGCCGTCGCGTTCGATTGTCCACTGCCGCCGTTCTTGCCAGACGCCGGAGCAGCGCGGGCAACGGCGGCCCAAGTCTGAAAACCTCAAGAATTTCGTTTCCGCGGCGAATAAGATTCCAGTGCGGCAGGTGTGCCGGCCGGTCGGCTGTTTCCAGGCCGGGCAACGCTTAAGGAGCATGACGCGATGTGGACTTTCCTGTTGTGGTGCGTGTTGTTCGTGGTTTGTTGGCCGCTGGCGATTGCGGCGCTCTTGGTGTACCCGCTGGTTTGGCTGCTGCTGCTGCCATTTCGCCTGTTGGGCCTGACGGTCGATGCGGTGTTCGACACGCTGCACGCCCTTCTGACGCTGCCGGCCCGGCTGTTGCGGGGCGAAGTAGGGCAGGGGAGGGCTGCATAGCCGATCGCCGCTGCGTAGCCGATCGCCGCTGCGTAGCCGATCGCGCCTGCGTAGCCGATCGCGCCTGCCGCTAAGCGCGGCTCGGCTGGCGAGGCTCGCGGCGCCCCCCTTGCATAAGCGAGAGCAGCTGCCGCACCTCGGGCGAGGCGACGATCGTCTCCAGCGAGTGGCGAGCCTTTTGCCGCCAGTTGGGGCGCTCGTGAAACGTGCCCGGCACATTCTGCGGCCTGGTCTCCAGCCACAAGTCTTCCAGCGTAATCACCCGCCAGTCGACCTTGGTCCGGGCCAGGTAGCGAAGCAAGCCGGCCAGCGCCCGAGCGGCCGGAGGCTCGCCGGTCTGTTCGTCGGGGAGCAGCCCCTGGGTCGACAGAAACTCCAGCAGGGCCTGGCGGGTTTTGGCCCGGGCCTCGTGTTGCTCCAGCGCTTCGGCGGCATCGATCAGGCCCAAGTCGGCCCGGTCGTCGATGTCGAGCCCGCGCCAGAACGAGGCCCAGGTGGCCGTGTCGTGCGTGTTCAGGCCGGCCATGGCCTCGCGGCTGGGCGCGGCCAGCGCGCGGCGCGGATCGTCGCGAAGCGCAAACTGGGCCACATAGGTCGGCCGCAGCCCGTGCCGCTTCATCGACCGATTGACCGCCGGCGGCACGGTCCCCAGATTCTCGCCCACCAGCTCGCTGCGAGTTCGGTGCGATTCGATCGCCAGGGTGGCATAGAGCTCGTGGGCGGGGTAGGTGACATAGGCCCCCGCATGGTTGGGCATTCCGTCGGGAATCCAAAACAGGCGGTGCAGGCCCATCACATGATCGATCCGCAGCAGTCGGGCCTGGCGCAGGTGGTGACGTAATACGGCCAGCCAGTAGTCGTAGCCATGCATTCGAATCTGGTGCGGCGCGAGGGGGGGGAACCCCCAGTTTTGGCCTTGGGTAAAGAACCGGTCTGGCGGGGCACCACCGGAAACCCCCACGGCAAACTGCTCGCGATAGCGCCACAAATCGTATCCGTCGCCATGCACCCCCAGCGGCAAGTCGAGATAACTGGTCGCGCCGCGCTGGTCGATTTGCTCGGAAACGGCGCTCAATTGCCGGCCGGCCAACCATTGGGCCCAGGCGTGAAACCGCACTTGCTCGGCGGGCACGTCGTCGGCACCCAGGTGGCCCGCCGACTGTGGCCGGGGCCAATGGTGCCAGCTTTTTCCCTGCTGTTCCCAGTAAGCGCGGAAGCGGGCAAAGTCGGTCAGCGCGGGCCAGGCCGACCAGTCGCGCTCGAACGCCTGTCGCTCGGGCGAATCGGCGGCGAAGAATTCGCGCGCCGCGCACTGGAGCAGCTCACGCTGCAGCGCCGCCTGGCGAGGGTAGTCGACCTGGTCGAGCGCTCGCAGCTCGGCGGCCCGCGCCTGCACCTCGGCCGAGTTCAGCCGCGCGGCCGCAAGCGGACAACCGTATTGGGCAAAGGCGGTCGGCAAATCGAGGAAGAATTCGTTCCAAAACAGCCGGCTGATGGGAGCATAGGGGCTGATGCCGTCCCAGTGATCGGTACGGCAGGCCAATAGCGGCAGCGTGGCCACGAACGAAGCGCCCTGGTCGGCCGCCCAGCGGGCCAGGCGCCCCCAATCGCCGAAGTTGCCCGCCCCCAATCCGTGGTCGCTGTGTAGCGCGTACAGGGGCAGAAACACTCCCCAGCGATGCTTGCCGTGCGCCGACGGGTCGCGATACATTCGCGCGGGGGCCACCAGCAATGGCGCGCTGGCCCGAGTCGCTCCGTGTTCGAAAACCACTCGGTGGTATCCGATCGGCAGCTCCAGGGGAATGCGCAGTTGGAAGCGGCGAAACACGGCCCCTTCCAGGTCGGCCGCCTCGTCGGCGGGGCCCGCCAGCGAGCCGGCTGGCCAGGACCAGGTTTCTCCAGTTTCCGCGGTAATCGTGAGCGTTCCCGGTGGGGAATCGGCCCCCGTCGCCAGCCGCACCGACACCCAGGCGGGCCCCCCTTGCCAGACCACGTTGACCGGCTCGAGAACCTGTCGCCACTGGCTCAGCCGCCAGGCCCTCACGGCCGAGGCGGCATCGCGCGGCCGATCGATTTCGGCCCCCAGCACGGCGGCGATCCGCACCATGGTTTCACGCGGCACCTTGCGCCGCTGGTGCATCGCGTCGGTGTAGCGCGTTTGAATGCCGGTGAGCTGCGCCAGTTCGTCGAGCGGGCTGCGTCGTGAAGCGGTCATCCGGGCGGTCCTTCGTTCGAGTTGCGTATTCTGCCCGGATCAGGCCGATTTGACCAGTTGAGGCCGCCCTGGGGGGTGCCCGATCGGTTGTCGATGACCCCTGGGTCGGCCCAGCCGCGCGGGCCCGCCCTCGGTCGCAAGCGGGCCGTCGAGCGCTTAAAATGCCCTGGGGCACGGCCGACGCCGCGGGCCAGCGGTCGTGCTCGCCGATCTTGAGGGGCGTGGCCGCTTCGCGGCCCTGGTTTTCTTCGTCTGGGGAGAACGTTCGACGTGCGACTTTTCATTTGCCGGGTTGCATACGGGGCATGGTTCGCGCTGGCTTGCTGCCGGTCGGTCGCCGCCGACGAGGGCCCCGCGCCGCCCGATCCGTACGCGGCGCTGGTGGCTCAAACCGACCCGCTCCCCCCCGCCGAGCAGCAAACCAAGTTTCATCTGCCGCCCGGCTTCGAAATACAATTGGTCGCAGCCGAGCCCGAGATTCACAAGCCGATCAACCTGGCCTTCGATGCCGCGGGAAACCTGTACGCGACCGAGTCGGTCGAGTACCCGTATCCGGCCGCGGAAGGCGCGCCGCACCGCGACAAGGTGAAGGTGTTCTCGAACATCGGCCCCGATGGCCGCCCGCGGTCGGTACATGACTTTGTCGACGGGCTCAACATACCGATCGGGGTGCTGCCGCTGGCCGACGGCGCCGTGGTGTACTCGATCCCCGAGATTGGCCACTACCGCGACGGCAACGGCGACGGCCGGGCCGACGAGCGGCAAAAGCTCTACGGCCCCTTCGGCTTCCAAGACACTCACGGCATGTGCAGCTCGTTTCGCCGCTGGGTCGACGGCTGGGTGTATGCCTGCCATGGGTTTGCCAACACCTCGACCGTGCAGGGAGCCGACGGCGAAGAAATCTCGATGCAGTCGGGCAACACCTATCGCTTTCGCATCGATGGTTCGCATATCGAAACGTTTACCCGCGGCCAGGTGAATCCCTTCGGGCTCTGCTTCGACGGTTGGGGCAATCTCTTCTCGTCCGATTGCCATTCGATGCCCATCTACCAGTTATTGCGGGGGGCGTATTACCCCAGCTTCGGCAAGCCCGACGATGGCCTGGGGTTTGGCCCCCAGATGCTGAACCATCAGCACGGCTCGACCGGAATCGCCGGGGTGGTGATTTACACGGCCGACCAATTCCCCGCCGCCTGGCAGGGCACCGTGTTTATCGGCAACCCGGTAACGGGCCGGGTGAATCACGATCACCTGGAAGACCACGGCACCACGCGGCTGGCGATCGAACAGCCCGACTTTCTTTCCTGCGACGACCCGTGGTTCCGCCCGGTCGACGTGCGGCAGGGGCCCGACGGCGCGCTCTACGTGGCCGATTTTTACAACGCCGTGATCGGCCATTACGAGGTGCCGCTGACGCACCCGCGCCGCGACCGCGAGAAGGGTCGAATCTGGCGGATCGTGTACCGCGGCAGCGAGGGCAGTGTGCCGCCCCCCGTGGCCCCCGACCTGACGGCCGAACCGCTGGCGCGCCTCGTAGAGCGGCTGGGCGATGCCAATCTGGAACTGCGGGTCATGGCCAGCCACGTGCTGGTCGACCGCTGGGGCGAAGAGGCCGTGGCCCCGGTCCAGCGGGTCGTTTTTTCCACCGAGTCGCTTCCCGCCCAGCGGGCTTTTGGGCTCTGGGTGCTGGAGCGGCTGGGCCAGCTCGACCGGGCAGCCTTATTGGCGCTGCTCGACGACCCCGACCCGACGGTGCGAGTGCAGGCGGTTCGCTGTTTGGCGGAGCGAAATGATTGGGGCCCGGCGGGTTCCGACGCCGCTGGGCGGTGCCGCGGCTTGCTGGCCGACGAAAACGCCTTTGTTCGCCGCGCCGCGGCCGAGGCGCTGGGGCTTCACCCCGACCCGGCCAACGTGGAACCGCTACTGCGGCTTTGGGTGGCGACCGATTCGGCCGACACCCATTTGGTCCACGCCACGCGAATTGCGCTCCGCGATCAATTGCGCGATCCGGCGGTTTACGCGGCCTTGCCCCCCGCGATACCGGGCCTTGCCGATGCCAACGAACGCCTGGCCGAGATCAGCCTGGGGGTGGCCACGCCCGCGGCTGCCGAGTATCTGCTCAGCCACCTCGAGCGGCAGCCGGTCGATCACGACCGGCTGTACCGCGGCCTGAATCACGCTGCCCGCTATCTTGCCCCGGAGCGGCTCGCCGCCCTGGTGGCCTGGGCCGAGACGCTCCGTCAGCGCGATGCCGATACGCAGCTTTTTGCCTTGCGAGCCCTGTACCGGGGCCATCAAGAGCGCAGCGCCCCTTGGCCCGAGGAGCTGGCCGGCTGGTCGAGCGGCCTGGCCGAGAGCCTGCTAGCCAGTGGGGAAGAACCGCGTATTCGCCAGGGCATCGATTTGGCGCGCGACCTGCGACTGGCCTCGCTCTTGCCACGGATACTGCCGCTGGTGGCCAGCGACCGCCCGATCGACGCCGTGCGCTCGCCCGCCGCGAGCGCGTGCGTGGCTCTCGACGGAGCCGGCAGCGTGGCCACGTTGGCCCAGGTGCTCGAGAACGCCGCCGAACCGCTCGGGTTTCGCCAGCACGTGGCTCGCGAGCTGGCCGGCGTTGGCCAGAGCGAGGCTCGCCACCGCCTTGCCCAGGCCTTGCAGGTGGCGCCCGAGCAATTGGCGCTGGAGATCGCCCTGGGGCTGGCCAATAGCGACGAGGGGGCACAACTGCTGATCGATACCGTGGCCGCCGGCAAGGCGCCCGCCGCCCTGCTGGCCGATTGGGGAATGAACCTGCGGCTCAACGGTCGCGGAATCCCCGGGCTCAAAGAGCGGTTGGCCGAGCTTACCGCCTCGCTGCCGCCGGCCGATGCCCGCCTTCGCGAGCTGGTCGACCAGCGCCGTGAGCGCTTTGCAAGCGCCCGCCGCGACCCGGAGCTCGGTCGCAAGGCCTTTGAAAAAAATTGCGCCTCTTGCCACCAGTTGGCCGGCAAGGGCAATAAGGTGGGCCCCCAGCTCGACGGCATCGGCGTTCGCGGGGTCGATCGCTTGCTGGAAGACGTGCTCACCCCCAGCCGCAACGTGGACCAGGCATTCCGAGCTTCGACGCTGCTGCTCAGCGATGGCCGGGTGCTCGATGGGCTCGTGTTGCGTGAAGAGGGCGACGTGGTGGTGCTGGCCAACGCCGAAGGCCAGGAGATTCGCGTGCCCAGTTCCGAAATCGACGAGCGAACTGTGTCGGCCCTTTCGCCCATGCCCGCCAATGTGGCCGACCGGCTCACCGAGGAAGAGTTTTATCACCTGCTGGGCTACCTGCTCCAGCAGCGCCAACCGGCGGTGCCTGCCACCGGCGGTGGACGATGATGGCCGAGCGAACGCCGTGCCCTGCCGGTCGCACAAGCACGGCCAGAAAGCAGCGAGCCGCATGACGCTGGCCCAACCAAGCGCTTTGCCGGTGCCCGAGGAGACCGTGAACGTGGCCCGCCGCCTGGTTGCCATGGCCCGCCAGCGGCCCCAGGCACTGGCCATTATCGCGCCGGGGTCGGGCCGCGGCGCCGATGGCCGGCGCCAGTATCAGCGCTTTACCTTTGCCCAACTCGACCAAGACAGCGACCGTGTCGCCGCCTTTCTTGCCCAACAGGGGGTGCGGCCCGGCCAGCGGCTCGTGCTGCTGGTGCGGCCGAGCTTCGATTTCGTGTCGCTCGTATTCGGGCTGCTCAAGTCGGGCGCGGTCCAGGTGCTGGTCGACCCGGGCATGGGGCGGCGGAACCTGGTTGCTTGTCTGGCCGAGGCCGAGCCCGACGGCTTCGTTGCCATCCCGCCGGTGCAGGCGGTGCGGGCCGTGCTGCGCCGGAAGTTTCCCAGGGCCCGGCTGAATCTCACGGTGGGCCGCCGCTGGTTTTGGGGAGGCGCCACGCTCGAGCAGGTGCGGCGCATGCCCTGGCCCGGCACGCAGGTGGCCGCTTCGGGGCCCGACGATCCGGCCGCCATCATCTTTACCAGCGGCAGCACGGGCATTCCCAAGGGGGTGCTCTACACGCACCAGAATTTCGATCAGCAAGTGCAGCAGATTCGCGACCATTACCAGATTCAGCCGGGCCAAATCGACCTGCCCTGTTTTCCGCTCTTCGCGCTGTTCAACGCCGCGATGGGGGTAACGGCGGTGTTGCCGGAAATGGACGCCACGCGGCCGGCCCAGGTCGATCCGGCCCCCCTGGTCGAGGCGATTCACGATTGGAATGTCACACAGTCGTTTGCCTCGCCCGCCGTCTGGCATCGCGTAGGGCCGTATTGCCGCGAGCACGGTCTGAAGCTGCCCTCACTCAGGCGAGTATTCTCGGCCGGGGCCCCGGTGCCGGCCCGGGTATTGGCCACGCTGCGCGAGTGCCTGCCCGACGACGCCGAAATTCACACTCCCTACGGCGCCACCGAATCGCTCCCGGTCGCTTCGATCTCGGCCAGCGAAGTGCTGGGCCCCCGAGCCACGGCTGGGCCAGCCGCCGCTGACCCTGCGCCGCACGACGCCCAGCCCGATTCCGACACCGCCCACGGCAGCCCTTCGCCGGGCACAGCAGCCCTGACCCGGCTTGGGGCGGGCATCTGCGTCGGCCGGCGGTTCTCGGGAATCCGCTGGTGCGTGCTGCCGATCGCCGATGGCCCGATCGACGAGCGCCGCGAGCTGCCCGCCGCCGACCCCGGCCCCGAAACCGTGCTCCATGGCCCGGTGGGCGAGTTGGCCGTGTGCGGACCGGTGGTGACCAAGGCCTATGTCACCCGCCGCGAGGTGAATCGGCTGGCCAAGTTGGTCGAAGGGGATACGCTTTGGCACCGACTCGGCGACGTGGGCTACCTCGACCACCAGGAGCGGTTCTGGTTCTGCGGCCGGCTCAGCCAGCGCGTCGTTACCCCCGCCGGAACTCGCTTCACGATCCCCTGCGAAGCCATCTTCAATAACCATCCCCGGGTTGCCCGCTCGGCGCTGGTGGGCGTGCCGCTGGCGGGGTCGCCCAACGGGGCAGGGGGGTCGGCCTTGCGCGAGGGGGTAATGGTGGTTGAGCCCTGGGCGGACCAGTTTCCGCGCTCGCCGGCTGAAGCGCAGACGTTTCGCCGCGAGCTGCTCGATTTGGCCCAAGGCAGCCCGCTGACGCGCGACATCGCCGAGCTGCTGTTTTACCGCTCGTTGCCAGTCGACGTGCGGCACAACGCCAAGATTTTCCGCGAGCAGTTGGCAGCCTGGGCCGCGGAAAAACTGGGGCGCGTCGCCGGCCGTCAAGCCGCCCAGGTGGCCGCGCGATGAAGGCACTGGTCACCGGCGCCGGTGGGTTTCTGGGCACCGCCTTGGTGCAGGAGCTGTTGGCCCACGGCCGCCAGGTGCGGGCCCTGGGGCGCGGTCGCTACCCGCACCTCGAGAAACTGCCTGTGGAACTGGCGCGGGTCGATCTGCGCGACCGGGACGCGACCGTGGCTGCCTGCGCGGGGGTGGACGAGGTTCACCACGTGGCCAGCATCGCCGGCATTTGGGGGCGGTGGTCCACGTTCTACGACATTAACGTGCTCGGCACCCAACACCTGCTCGAGGGCTGCCGCCGGCACGGCGTGCCCAGGCTCGTGTACACCTCGAGCCCCAGTGTCACCTATGCCGGGGGCGACCAGTGCGGCGTCGACGAAACGGCCCCCTATCCGACCCGCTGGCTGTGTCACTACGCCCACACCAAAGCCCTGGCCGAACAGGCGGTGCTGGCCGCCAATCAGCCCGGCGGACTACTCACCTGCGCGCTGCGGCCGCACCTGATTTGGGGCCCGCGCGACCAGCACCTGGTGCCCCGCCTTTTGGCCCGCGCCCGCGCGGGGCAACTGCGGATCGTCGGCAACGGGAAAAACCTGATCGACATGATCTATGTCGAAAACGCGGCGCTCGCCCAGCGGTTGGCCGCCGACCGCCTGGTGCCCGGGTCGCCCGTGGCGGGAAGCGCTTATTTCCTCAGCCAGGGCGAGCCGGTGAATTGCTGGGGGTGGATCAACCAGGTGTTGGCCCTGGCCCAGCTCCCGCCCGTCGAACGGCGCGTGCCGCTGGGTCTGGCCCGAATGGCCGGCGCCGTGTTCGAGGCGCTTTGGACCGCACTGGGCCGGGAGGACGAACCGCGGATGACTCGGTTTCTCGCCGGGCAACTGGGAACCTCGCACTACTTCGACATCGGCCGCGCTCGGCGTGAGCTGGACTACGCCCCTCGCGTCTCCACTGCCGAGGGCATGCGGCGGCTCGCCGCCTGGCTGCGGGAAACCGGCATTGTGCCTGCTTGATTTCGGCGACTTTTTCCGCGGACCGCGCGGGGGCGATCGTTGGCGCGAAGCCGCGCCCGCCTAGCGCGATTCAAGCCAGGAAACGCCGTGGAGCGCGATTCCTCCCCTCGGGAGCCCGGATCAGCCTTCGCTCGAGGGTGAGCCGAGAGAGGGCGGTTCGTCGGGCGGCTCGGAGAGTGGCCCGGCAGGTGGCGCCCCGGGGCCAGGGCCGGGCGATGGCATTGCGCCCGAGTGAGTGCCGCCCAAATGCACCGGTGCGCGGAAGGATTGTGCCTGCGGGTCGGTGGGGGGCGCCAGGGCGGGCTCGGGAACTGCGGATCCGGCGGCCGCGCCAGCGTCGGGCACATTGGCCGCCGCGGAACCGTTGTTCGAGTGACCGGGAGCCGACCCGTTCTTGTCGGCCGCGCTGCTTACCGTCCAGTCGCGGCGCTCGCGTGAACTGGGAATACTCATCGCCTTGCGATACTTGGTCACCGTGCGGCGGGCCACGGTCAGGCCGTGTTTGGCCAGCTCGCGCACCAGATCGTCGTCGCTCCAAGGCTCGGCCTTGTTCTCGGCGTCGATAATCTCTTGCAGCTTCAGCCGCACGGTGTCCCAGGCCACTTCTTCGCCCGAGGCGCTCACTGTGCCGCCGCCGAAAAAGCGCTTGAGCGGGAAAATACCGCGGGGGGTTTGAATCCATTTGTCGTCCACGGCCCGGCTGACCGTGGTGACGTGGACCCCCACCTTGTCGGCAATTTGCTGCATCTTCAGCGGTTCGATCGACTCGGGCCCCTTGTTGAGGAACTCGGTCTGGTGATCGACGATGGCCTGGGCCACTTTGCTGAGCGTATTGCGCCGCTGTTCGATCGACTCGATCAGCCACTGGGCTGAGTTGATCTTGCGCTTGATGTACTCGCGCGTTTCGGCCGTAGCCTGGCCATTTTGCAGCAACTGGCGGTAGTAGGGGTTGATGTACAGGCTCGGCAGGTTGCCCTGCTCGAGCCGCACCTCGTACCGGCCGTCTTCGCGCTGCTCGATGAATACGTCGGGGGTCACCACCGGAATCCGGTCGCTGGCAAAGTCGGCGCCCGGCTTGCGATTTAGCTTCCGCAGTTCGCCCAGCGCGGCCTGAATCCGCTCGATGGTGTAGCCGGTCTTGCGCTGAATTTGCGGCAGCCGGTTATGGGCCAGGTCTTCCAAATGATGGCCGACGAGTACCCGCAGCTCTTCGTAGAACGGCATGTCGGGGCGCAACTGCAACAGCAGGCACTCGCGGGCATCGCGAGCGCCCACGCCGGGGGGATCAAGCTTCTGGACCAGGGCCAGCGCGGCCTGAGCCAGCGAAAGCTGGTCGGGTCCCCCCTGCGGGTCGAGCAGGTCTTCGAGCCGCCCCTGCAGGTAGCCGTTGACGTCCAGGTTGTAAATGATCCGTTCGGCCATCCGCCTCAGGGCCGGGTCGATATCGAACCATCCCAATTGGTCGCGCAAGTAGTCTTGGAACGTGGGGGGGCGCGAAACCATGTTGGCCATCGCGTCGTGTTTGCGGTCCCCCTCTTCCTCTAGCCGATTGCGCGACGGACGGCTCCGCTCTTCGAAGTGGTCGGGCCACTCCTCGTCCATCTGCATCAGGCGCTCGAAGTCATCCTCGTTATTCTTCCCTTCGTCGACCACCAACTCGCGCTCGCCATCGGTGGGGGCGTCGGGGTTCTCCTGTTCGGCCTTGGGCTCGTTGGATTCAAACTGCTCGGGGTCGTCCTCCTGCGTCATCAGCATTTCGTTTTCCGACAGCTCCTGGTCGATCCGTTCCTGCAGGGCCATGATCGGCAACTGCAGAATCTCCATCGACTGGATCATCCGCGGCGCCAGGATTTGTTTCTGGACGAGCCGCAGTTCTTGGCCAAAGGAGAGTCGCATGGTGCTGCTGGAAATTGGGGGTGCTGCGGGAGTAACGGAGGCGAATCGGCCCGGCTACGGCCAGGCCACGCCCGGCCGACTCACACTAACCGGCCGGCGGTCGCGGCACCAAGCTCAAAACTTTTGCCGGCCCGCCAAGGCGTCGGTCAGGATCTCTTTGTTAGCAAATTCTAGCACACTTCCGCTGGTAATCCCCCGCGCTAAGCGCGTCTGGGCCACCGGCAAGTCTTGCAACAGGCTGGAGATATGCAGGGCCGTGCCATCCCCTTCCAGGGTTGGGTTCGTGGCCATGATCACCTCGCGAAACGTGCCCGTGCGAACCCGCTGGACCAGGGCATCGATCGTCAGTTGCTCGGGCCCGACACCCTCGAGCGGCGCGATTCGCCCCAACAGCACATGGTACAAACCGTGATAGGTTCCGGTCTGTTCCAGCGCCATCAGGTCGCGCGGCTGTTCCACCACGCACAACAAACCTTGGTCGCGCTTCGGGTCGAGGCAAATTTCACAATTGCCCCCCTCCGACAGATTGTAACAAACGGGGCAGGAATGAACGTTCTCTTTTACGTCGCGAATCGCGTCGGCCAGCGCCAGCGCCTCGCTAGGGGGGACTCGCAATAGGTGATACGCCAGCCGCTCGGCGGTTTTCTTGCCGATTCCCGGCAGTCTTCCCAACTGCTCGATCAAGCGTCCGAGCGATTGACTGGTCACCGCCACAGGCGGCTACTCCTTCCCAAGAGCCGTCCTCGGCTCGCCGCGCGCAAAACTCAGCCCAGTGGGCCCTCGCCACCCCCCAGCAGCTTGTTCATCGCCTCGGTCAGGCCCGGCATGCCGCTCAAATCGGGGGCGTGTTGCCGCGCCAGTTCCTCCGCCATTTCCCGGGCCCGCGTCTGGGCCTGCCGGCTGGCCGACACGATCAGGTCTTCGAGCATTTCGGCATCTTGCTGGGCTAATAGCTTGGGGTCGATCTTCAGCGAGACCAGCTCGCCCAGCCCGTTGACCTCAACCTGGACCAGGCCCGCGCCAGCCGTGGCGGCTGCCCGCAGCCCGGGCAACTGGGCCTGCATGGCCTGCATTTTGGCCCCGATTTCGCGAGCCTGTTTGACCAGTCCCGCCATGTTGGCCAATCCTGAGAACACCGTGCCACCCACCTTTCCGGACACGTGAATTTCTGGCCGGGCCAGGGCTACCCGGCCGACGAGGGCGCGTCCTCCGACCAGACCGGCCGAGCATCGAACAGTTCACACACCTTGCGAACCAGCGGATGGTCGGCCTGTTGCGCCAGGCGTTCCTGGCGCGAAACCACCGGCGGCGCCGCCGCCGCGGCCGGCAGGGGCTCATCGGCTTCGACCGCCAGCTCCAGCTTAATCCTGCCGCCGGCAGCCTGGGCCAAGGCCTGTTCCAACGTGGCCAGGTTGCCAGCCCGCTCGAAGAACAACTTGCACGAAGTATACTTCTCGCGAAAAACGGCGGCCAGCCGGTCGTCGGCCCGCCACTCAACGCGATGGGCTTTGGCGGCCTGACCGCGCACCAGATTCGATACCAGCCCCAGACCGCGCTGCCAAACCTCGTCGACCGTATCGGGGGCTAGCGCCGTCGGCGCCGCGGCGAGTGCCGTGGAATCGGCCGCGGCATCCGCGGCATGTTCGGCTACGGGCCCCGGCAGAGTTCCGCTCTCGGTCGCCGCGGCGTCGTGCGCGGGTGGCGCCGGCGGGGCCGCTTGCGCTGGCGCCACGGCCGATGGCCCACCGCGCGCGGGGCCGGGCTGGCTGGCCGAATCGCTCGCGCCGCCGGCCCGGCCGGGGCCCCGGCCGGCGGGCGCCGCGCTACCCGGCTGAGGCGGGGCGGGCAATCGCCCTGGGGCTGAAGGACCGGCGACCGGAGACGGAGAACCGTCTCGCAACTGCGCCACGAGCTCGCCCAACTCCTCGATCTCGTCTAACAGGCACAACCGCACCAGGGCCGCTTCGACCAGGGTTCGCGCCTGGCCGCTGAACCGCAGCCGTCCCAGGGCATGATCGACAATCTCGATAGCCGCCAACACCGTGGCCGTTCGGTAGCGCGCTGCCGCCGTTACGATCGTCGCCTGTTCGGCCTGCGAAGCGTGCAGCAAGACCTCGGGGCCTCCGCCCACACCGGCCACGAGCACGTCTCGCAAGAAACCCAGTAGCTGTTCGAGCAGCCGTCCCAGGTCGACTCCTTCGGCCAGGGCCTGGTCGACCACGGCCAGGGCCGCGCCGGGCTGGCGTTCGATCATGGCCCGCAACAGGTCGGCAATGCGGCGGTCGTCGGCCGTGCCCAGCAGGGCATGAACATCGGCCACGGTCAGCTTGTGGCTGCCCACGGAGAGCAACTGTTCCAGCAGCGATTGGCTGTCGCGCATCGAGCCGCCGGCCCGGCGAGCCAATAGGTCGAGGGCCGCGGGCTCGGCCTCGACCCCCTCGGCGGCCACCACCTGGGCCAACCGCCGCGCGATGGCGTCGACCTGAATGCCGGCGAAATCGAACCGCTGACAGCGCGAGAGAATCGTAACCGGAATCTTTTCGGCTTCGGTCGTGCAGAAGATGAATTTCACATGCTCGGGGGGCTCTTCCAAAGTCTTCAGCAAGGCGTTGAACGCCTCGCGGGTAAGCATGTGAACTTCGTCGATGATGTAAATCTTGTAGCGCGAGCGGCTGGGGCGCACATTCACGTTCTGGCGCAACTCGCGAATCTCGTCGATGCCCCGGTTGCTCGCGCCGTCGATCTCGAGCACGTCGACGTCGCTGCCCGCCGCCACGCCCAAGCACGCATCGCACTGGCCACACGGCTGAGCGCTACTTCCTTGGGCACAATTGAGCGACTTGGCCAGAATGCGGGCGGCCGATGTTTTGCCCACCCCGCGGGCGCCGGTGAACAGGTAGGCATGGCCCACCCGGCCCGAGGCGATCGCCCCCGCCAGGGCCCGGCCCACGTGCTCCTGCCCGACCAGCTCGCTGAAGCTCTGCGGGCGATAGCGCCGCGCCACCACGACGTAGGGCTCTGCCGGGGCGGGCGAAGCGAGCTGCAAGTCGCGGGCGGGTTCTGCCATCGCTGCACTCCGTTTCGCGTTGCCGCCGCCGCCCGGGGGCCTAACCACTGGCTTCCGGCGTTTCGCCGGCATCCTGCCCGGGAGCCGCCCGCGCCTGGTTGTCCGTGCCTGGGAAGGGCGTTTCCCACCCTCCCGACCGCAAACTTCTCACGGGCCAACCGAGTTTACAGGCCCATCGAGCCCGACAACCTAATCCGGCGTCGGGCCGGGTGCCCAGGCTGGCGGGAAATAGCCGGAAGTTTGCCACCCTGATCGCAAAAGTTCGGGGGCCCACGGACCTGGCCCCGCCTAGGCCGATCCCCGATGAGGGACCCGACGCACAAAGGGATGATTGCTTATGGCTGCTGACTTTCGTCCCTGACCAGGTTCACAAGTCCCCATTGCGCGGGCCCCTCATCGGAGACCGGCCGGCGAGCGACTCTTTTGTTGTACGGGGGGGAACTCCCGTCGTCAAAGGGCCCTGGTCGCTTAGGCATTGCGCCGACCGGCGGCCAAAGGACCATCTGGGCCCCCCCGCGCTCGCTCGAAAAACTCCCCTGGATGAACCCAGCCGGCGCAGGTGGTAATCTGGCAAGGCCGGGCAGGTAGCTACCCAGGGCCGGCTTCAACGGTTTGCGCGAGATCGAGCCATGCGAGCCACGCGACGGGTCGTTTTCCTATTGGGGCTATTGGCCAGTACGGCGCCCGCCGCGGCCGAGCCGTTCTGTTTCGTGTCGCTGCCCGATACGCAGCGTTATGCCGAAGATTTGCGGCCCCCCAACCCCTTGGCGGTTGATCCCGAGGGAACCTACCGCTATTTCGTCGACCAGACTCAGTGGATCGCCGAACAGGCCCAGGCCCGGGGAATTCGCTGCGTCATTCACCTGGGCGATGTGGTGCAAACCGCCAGCGATTCGGCCCAGTGGGAGCGCGCCCGAACGGCCATGGACGTGATCGATCGGGCGGGCATTGCGTATGGCGTTTGCATCGGTAACCACGACCTGGGCAAAGACCGGGCCAATGTTTACGCCTCGTTTCTCGCCTATTTCGGGCCCGAACGTTACCGCGACCGGCCGTGGTTCGGCGGCGCTTCCCCCGGCGGGTCGAGCACCTACCTGGTGGTGCCCTACCAGAATTACCAATTCCTGTTTCTGAATCTGGCCTACGCCACGCCGGCCGACGATTTAGCCTGGGCCAGCCAGGTGCTCGAGCGGAACCGCGACAAGGTGGTGATCGTTTCGACCCACGCCTATCTCTGGGATTCCGCCTTGGCGGCGGGGCGTTACGGAGAGAACGTCGGGCTTCCGCTGATCGGCGGCCGGGAACAGCTCAACCGTAGTGGCCGGGTCGAAGGCAGCCTGAGTTCGCAAGCGTTCTACGAATCGTTCGTGCGAAAGCACCCCAACATTTTGATGGTGCAGTGCGGCCACAGCGGGCTGGATTGGTACCGCACCGATGGCACCAACGGCGCCGGATTGCCGGTGGTCGAGGCCCTGACCGACTACCAGATTCTGCCCAACGGGGGGGAAGGCTACCTGCGCATCTACGAGATCGATGCCCAGGCGGGCACCCTGACCGCCTCGACTTATTCGCCGACCAAGAAGCGATACCGGACCGCCTTTGAACACTTTGTTCAGCTCGCGGCACTCTTATTCCAGATGGACGAAAAGGTAGCCAAGCGCGGCGTCGACCCCAAAGTGTTCCGCAAAGCGTTTCTGGCCGCGCTCAAAGGAGACGCCGTGCCGGGCCAGGACGTGGTCGGCCAGCATCCCGACTACCTGGCCGATCGCGAGAAGTACTTGCAGATCTTTCGCGAAGCCGGCCTGGGCAAGCTGACCGACGAGGCGGGCCTGCCCGACGAATGGGAGTCGCTCTGGATCAAGGCTTTCGCGGCCAACCCCGCCGAACCGGACGACTACGGACCGAATCAGCGCTCGCCCAGTTGGCAGGTTTCGATCGATCTGGATCGCTACCTGGCACCGGTCGAGCTGCCTGTTTCAGGGCCGAAGCCCTGAGCCCGGTTTCGCCGCGTAGGCGCGAACCCAAGGGAAGTGCCGCGCCGTCCCCGCGGCCCCTGGGGGGGCCGCACCCGGGGGGGCGCCTACATCACCGCGAAGTAGTTCTCCACGGCGTAGTCGAGGTATTCCTCGGTCAACTGCGGCTCTCGGCCCAGGTACTTGCAGTAGTTGCGCACCTGGAGCAGCAAGTCGCGCGGTTGGCAACAGCGAAACGGGCGATTGATGCGCAGGTAGTGCTGCGAGATCAGATAGTCGAGTGCCCCGGGGTTGGCGTTGAACCCCAGCTTTTCGGCCATCAGGCTGAACAGCTCGCGGTACTCGGTCTCGGAGGGGTCCTGCACGTCGATCTTGTAGGGAATACGCCGCAGGAACGCGTCGTCGACCAGGTTTTTCGGTTCCAGATTGGTCGAGAACACGATGAGCTGGTCGAACGGCACCTGGATCTTCTTGCCGTTGGCCAAATTGAGAAAGTCGTAGCGCTTTTCCAAGGGCACGATCCAGCGATTCAGTAGCTCGTCGACCCGCATCCGCTGCCGGCCAAAATCGTCGATCACCAGCGTTCCGCAGTTGCTCTTCAGTTGCAGCGGGGCCTCGCTGATGCCCGTCGAGCGATTGAAGCTGATCTCCAGGTTGTCCATCGTCAGTTCACCACCGACGACGATCGTGGGCCGCCGAATTCGCACCCAGCGGCGGTCGATGTGCCGGCTGTCCCAAAGGTGGTCGTTGGCCTTGAGCGGCAGTTCTTCGTGGCTGAGCGGGTCGAACAGGCGCACGATTTCGCCGTCGATTCCCAGGGCCCTGGGAATCCAAATCACCTGTCCGAAGGCGGCGGTAATTCGCTCGGCGATGCTGGTCTTGCCGTTGCCCGGCGCGCCGTACAGGAATAGGCCCCGCCCCGAGTTCACGGCCGGCCCCAGGCGGTTCAGCATCCGCTTGTTGATTAGCAGGTCTTCGAAGGCCCGCTCCAGGTCGGCCTGGGTCGGGTGCTGATTGGCGATGGTCTGGGCCTTGACGCTCTCCAGGTAGTCTTTCAGCGATACGGGGGCCGCGCCGAAGTAGGTGCACTCATCGAACAACCGGCGGCCGCGTTCCCGACCCATGTCGGTAATGGCGTACTCGTAGTCGTTCATCATGGCCGAGTTGCGGTAGACCACCAACTGGTCGGCCTTCATCGAGCGCAGCAACTCGTCGATCAGCTTGAAGGGGAGCCGCACGTGCTCGGAAATCTGCCGCCCCGTGGCATTGCCCCGGTTGAGCAGCAGCTTCAAGACCAGAGCTTCCACCTGGCTGTCGGTCAACCCGGCCTTGGCGAAGTCGGCCGGCTCGGTGGGCATCCATTCGTTGTCGCTGGGGGGCGGTACCGTCTTGGCCGCCGGAGCCGAGGCCTTGGGGGGCGCCATGGGCTGCGCGACCGTGCGCACCGGGGCAGGCGCGGGCTTGACCACCCCCTTATCGCCGACCAGGTTCGAGATTCGAGAACAGAGCGCGTCGAGCGTGGCGTCGCCCCGCGGCAGGGGCACATCGTCGAGCGGCGGTTCCGTCTCGACGGGCGCCGCCGTGGCGGCCGCTGCCTGCAGTTCGTGCTCGGGACGCGTGGCCGCCACCTGGGCCCACTGCTCGGCGCCCTCGGCGTCTGGACCGCGTTTGGCCAAACGCGCCAATAAATTCTGGTACGAGTTTTTGGACATGACGTCCTGCCGCGCCGGGGATGTCCCTGCCCCAAGGGGGCTCGCTCGGCCCGAGAAAAACAGACCGTTGCCCGAGAGAAGCCAGGCAACTGTAGTTTTCAGACCCCAGACGGTCAAACGCGGCCGCCAGGGTCTAAGGGGCCATGCCGCGGCCCGATCTGGCGGGCTTGCCTCCCGGGGTGAAGAGCCGGTTGCACCCCTGGAAAATCCGGACCTAAGGGTTTAATCTGCCGCTGGTTCGGCCACGGGCGTTGCCGCCCCGCGTTGGTCGGCCCCCCCGCCCGGCGAGGTGCCGACGGCGGAGCCGCCGCCAGTCTGCCGCCGTTTTCCGTTCACCCTCGCGTCGAGGTTCTTGCCGATGTCCACTCCGGTTCGCAAAACCGATCCGTTCGCTGCCCGCGATTTGTTCCGCTGTCGCCGGGGAGAATTGGGAATCTACCGGTTAAGCCGGTTGGAAGAGGCCGGCCTGGGCCGCATGGCCCGTTTGCCCTACTCGGTCCGGGTAATGCTGGAATCGGCGCTGCGCAGTTGCGATGGCTACGAAGTGACCGAGGAAGATGTCAAAACCCTGGCCGCCTGGAGCCCTAAGCCGGCCAGCCTGGAGATTCCCTTCAAGCCCGCCCGCGTGGTGCTGCAAGACTTCACCGGGGTGCCCTGCGTGGTCGACCTGGCGGCGATGCGGGCCGCCATGCAGCGGCTCGGCGGCGACCCCAAGAAGATCAACCCGCTCATTCCGGTCGACCTAGTGATCGACCACTCGGTTCAGGTCGACCGGTTCGGTTCGGTCGACGCGCTCGATTTGAACGTCGACCTGGAATTCCATCGCAATCGCGAGCGGTACGAGTTCCTCCGCTGGGGTCAAAAGGCCTTCGACAACTTCCGGGTTGTGCCGCCGGCCGTGGGTATCGTGCACCAGGTGAACCTGGAGTTTCTGGCCAAGGGGGTCTGCCTGCGGACCGATGCCAAGGGGCAAGTGGCCGTGCCCGATACGCTGGTCGGCACCGACAGCCACACCACCATGATCAACGGCCTGGGGGTGGTGGGCTGGGGCGTGGGCGGCATCGAGGCCGAGGCCGTCATGCTGGGCCAACCGATTTACATGCTGCTGCCCGAAGTGGTTGGTTTCGAGTTGACGGGGGCCTTGCCCGCCGGCGCCACGGCAACCGACCTGGTACTGACCGTGACGCACCTGTTGCGCAAGCACGGCGTGGTCGGCAAGTTTGTCGAATTCTTTGGCCCAGGCGTGTCGACCATGCGGCTGGCCGACCGGGCCACGATTGCCAACATGGCCCCGGAATACGGGGCCACGATGGGCTATTTCCCGATCGACGATCAAACGCTCGACTACCTGCGCCGCACCGGCCGCACGGCCGACGAGGTCGACCTGGTCGAACGGTACACGAAGGAACAAGGGTTGTTCCGCACCGATTCGGCGCCGGTGCCGGAATTCTCCAGTCGGCTCGCGCTCGATCTGTCGACGGTCGAGCCCTCGGTGGCCGGGCCGAAGCGCCCCCAGGATTTGATCGCCCTGGCTAAAGTGAAGGAGAACTTCCAGCACTCGCTCAGGGCCCCCGTGAACGAACGCGGCTTCGCCCTCGACTCGGCGGCCCTCGGCCGGACCGCGGTCGTCGAGTCCAACGGCAAGAGCGGCCCGATTGGCCATGGGGCCGTGGTGATCGCCGCCATCACCAGTTGCACCAATACCTCGAATCCATCCGTGATGATCGGCGCCGGGCTGTTGGCCAAAAAAGCGGTCGAACGCGGGCTGCGTGTAAAACCCTACGTGAAAACCAGCCTGGCCCCCGGATCGCGCGTGGTGGCCGACTACCTCGAGCGGGCCCAACTCATTGAACCGCTCCAAGCGCTCGGCTTTCACGTGGTGGGCTACGGCTGCACAACCTGTATCGGCAATAGCGGGCCGCTGCCCGACCCGGTGGCCAAGGCCGTGACCGAGGGAGACCTGGTCGCCTCGGCCGTGCTGAGCGGCAACCGCAATTTCGAAGGTCGCGTCAACCCGCTGGTCAAAGCCAACTACCTGGCCAGCCCTCCCCTGGTCGTGGCCTATGCCCTGGCCGGCACGACCGACTTGGACCTGACCAGCGAACCGCTGGGCACCGGCAGCGACGGCAAGCCGGTTTATCTGCGCGAGATTTGGCCCACCCAGGCCGAGGTCGACGCGGCCGTGGACCAGATGGTGCGGCCCGAAATGTTTGAGAAGCGTTACGGCAACGTCTTCGAGTCGAACCAGCGTTGGAACGAGATTCCCGTGGCCGCCGGCGATTTGTATCAGTGGGACCAGGCGAGCACCTACATTCAGGAGCCGCCGTTTCTGGTGGACCTGGCTCGGCAAAGCGGCGCGATTCAGCCCATCAACGGAGCCCGCGTGCTGTTGATGCTGGGAGACTCGGTCACCACCGATCATATTTCACCCGCCGGCTCGATCTCTAAAACCAGCCCGGCCGGCAAGTTCCTGGTCGAGCACGGCGTGGAGCCGACCGACTTCAACAGCTATGGCGCCCGCCGCGGCAACGACCGGGTTATGACCCGGGGCACCTTCGCCAATATTCGGATTCGCAACCAGTTGGCCCCGGGCACCGAAGGGGGCGTCACCCGCTACTTGCCCACCGGCGAGGTGATGAGCGTTTACGACGCGGCCGTGAAGTATCAGGCCGACAAGACCCCCCTGGTTGTGCTAGCCGGGGCCGAATACGGCACGGGCTCCAGCCGCGATTGGGCCGCCAAGGGCACCTATCTCTTGGGAGTCCGCGTGGTCATCGCCGCCAGCTTCGAACGGATTCATCGCTCGAATCTGGTGGGCATGGGCATTCTGCCGCTGGAGTTCCCCACCGGAGAAACCTGGCAGAGCCTAGGTCTCACTGGCGAGGAGGTGTTCGACTTCCCCGGTCTCGACGACCAGTTGCAAGCGCAGTCGCAACTGGCGGTGCGCGCGGTCGCGGCCGACGGCGCGGTGAAAGAGTTTACCGCCAAGGTGCGGATCGATACCCCGGTCGAGTTGGACTACTACCGTAACGGCGGAATCTTGCAGACCGTGCTCCGCAAGATTCTCACCGGCTGACGGGTCGGAACGCCGAGTTCGCCCCGGTCGCCTCGGAGCGAGCCGCCGACGAACCGCGCCCGGTGGGCCAGCGCACCATGAGCCCCCGGCGAGTCGCCGGGGGGCTCATGAAAAATCGCCGCTTGCCGCCCCCCACGCCCCGTTCCCGCGGGAGAGAGCGTGGCTACTACGAGGCGGCGCTTAACGGGAACGCAAGCGGCCAACGGCCCGCCGTTAGAACGGTGCCGTGGCAAACGCTTCCTGGCCCTGGCAGGTCGACAGCGCCTGGTAAACGCCCCCTAGCGAAACCTGCGGTGTGGCCGGCAGGCCCAGCGTGCCGACCGGCGTCAAAGTTCCGTTGGCCGGCAGGCGAAACTCGATCGTTTCACTGATGAAGTGTACCGACCCGTCGGCGAATACGAAGTTCGCGCCCGCCGTATGGTCGCTACGAAAGCCCGGCGTGCGGGCCTGCGTGCCGGAACTGCTCGTATAGATCGAGCTGTAGACGTAAGGCGGCGGGCTGCCACCATCGTCGGCCGGTTCGGGCGTGGTGATCATCGCCGCGTCGAGCACGCAAGCCGTCACGGGCCGGCGATTGAGCGGGTCGCGGGTCGCGGCCAATATCGACGTCGTGGCCACCACCGGTGCCGTGCCGGTCGGGGGCGCGGCGGCGCTGGAAATCGGCTCGCCCACGATCCACAACCCCGTCGCGGGCAGGAAGGGAGGGGCCGTGGCGGTCAGTCGCGGTTTGACCGAGTCGTTAATCTGCCTTGCGTTGCCCTCGCTGGGGTCGTAAGGAACGAAGGTCATTTCCCAAGCCCTGCCTTGTGCCGCTTCACCCATCAGAATCGTGTTGCTGGTTCCGTCTGGAATGTTCCGCAATCCGGTCGGCTGGTTGAAGTTGAACACCCCCAGCTCGCCCGGCAGCACCTTGCGGCGCGGGTAAAGCGTTACCCCGTCGAACACACCCTTGGAGAACGCGTAATCGACCCCCGCGAAGCTGGTTCGAATCGTGCCCACGCCCAGATCGGGCTGGCTGATTGGGTAGCCCAAGCTTTCGTAGTAGGTAATCGCCACGCCGCTCTGAATGGGGTTTTCATGCGAATTGCTGGGGCACTGAAAGGGCGGAATCACCGAGTTGGCCGCCTGCCATTTCAGATTGGTCCCCGTGGCGGGGTAGCCGGCATACCAAGGCAGCGACGCGTTGTACAGCCCCGAAATCTGCTGCTGCTCCAGGTAGGGCAGCACCAGCACGAAGCCGTTGGCTAACCAAGCCTGGGTTCCGGCCGTAACGGCGGCGATACTGTTGTCGTAGATCATGGCCGTCGGGAAGGAACCCAACTGGTCGTGATAATTCACCAGGGCCAGCCCCAACTGCTTCATGTTGTTCTGGCACTGGTTGCGCCGAGCCGCTTCCCGGGCGGCCTGAACCGCCGGCAAGAGCAGCGCGATCAGAATGCCTATGATCGCAATCACGACCAAAAGCTCGACCAAGGTAAACCCCAAGCGTCCTCGCGCGCGCAAAGTCGTCGCCATGCCTCTGCTCCGATCTGGCTGGGTGTGGGAAAGAAAGAATCGGCGGGAAATCTGTCGAGCGTGGGCCGCCCGTCGTACCAAAGGGCCGACCGAACTCAAGTGCCGGTTGCGGAACCAACACCTTCGGGGGATGTTCGTTTGGAGCAACAGCTTAACACTCTTGTAGGTGGTGTCCAATTTTTGCCGTCGCTCGGCTCGCCGTCGGTTCTGCAACTGGTTAACTGGAATCTAGTTACGGCGTGACAAAACTCTGGAATTCACATTCGGGCCGCGGCTTCGGGCGGCGTCGGAATCGCGTGTTCCCGGTAGTTCGCCCAAACGACGCCCCGATTGTGGGTCAGTCGCTCGAACCCCCAAATTCGCGATCCGAGCTACCCCGCGATGGCCCGCCGGGGGTGCTCTGCGGGGGTGTGCCAGAATGCCCGCGATGGGCCCAGCCGAGGAATCGGCCCGGAATGGAACCCTGGCCAGCAGGTCTCGATTCGCGAAAAACAGGGAGATTGGCGTATTTTTTTGACCGCCGTCCGCTCTGAGGCTATTCTGAGTCCTCGACTGCGGAATCGAGAAGACGCCTGATCGCTGGATTGCATCTCATCTGACCGTGGTTCGCCTGGTACCACGACCGGGCAACCGATCTGCTCTGAATTGGTGCGCTGCACGTGGGAGGTGTCGCCATGCAAGTCGCTTCGATTTTGCGCGTGAAAGGGCCGCAGGTTTACACCATTCGGCCCGAGGCTCGGCTTGACGAAGTCGTGCAAAAGCTCGTCGAGTTCAACGTCGGTTCGCTGGTGGTCGTGGAGCACTCCTTCACCCATCGCGGACGCCGGATGATCGGCATCGTGACGGAACGCGATATTTTGCGGGCTTGTGCGGCCCGTAAGTCTCCGCTGGAAACGATGCACGTTTCCGACGTGATGACGCGCGACGTGATCTCGGGGTCGCTCGCCGACGACGTGGAACACGTGATGGGGGTGATGACCGAGCACCGCATCCGCCACTTGCCGTTGGTTGAGGAAGGCATGCTGGTCGGCATCATCTCGATTGGCGACGTGGTCAAAGCGCAGCACGACAAGCTGACGATGGAAAACCATTTCCTGAAGAGCTACCTGCACGGCGAGAACTCGGTGAGCTAGTCACCACCGGGCCAGGACGGGCTGGCCGCGCCGCTACGCGCGACGCGTGCCGCCGGAGAGGGGCGGCCGGCGGCGGCTGGGTGCGCGGCTAGCAGTCTGTTGAAATATGCCCTCGTGGCCTATTTCAACAAGCGCTAAGCGCCGAGCAAAGCGCGTCGCGGCTCGCAGAACAACGACTTGCGTCGTTGTTTTGGCATCGCATCCCTGCGATAACGCAGCCCGATGAAACCTTCAACAGGCGGCTAGGCAATTTGCCAGCGCTCGATCTTGGCGCGGTCGACCTCGACCCCCCAGCCTGCGCCCGTGGGCACTTCGAGCAGCCCGTCGACCAGGTTGAGGGGCTCAACCAAGATGTCTTGATCGAGCGTGTGGTAGGCCGACTCCAGCGCGAGCTGGCAGGGGGGCGACGCGGCCGCCAGATGCAACCGCGCCGCCAGGCCCAGACCTAAGCCGGGGCCCTCGTCGAGCCCCAGCGAAACCCCCGCCGCCGCCGCCAGCGCGGTACATTGCCGGGCCAAAGTAGGGCCCCCCAGGCGATCGACCCCGATCAGGGCCGCGTCGATGGCCCCCGCCGCCAAGGCCCGCAGCAGCTCGGCCGGGCTGGAAACGGCCCGTGAGGCCACGAGCTTAGGCCCCTCGGCCGATCGCCGGGCTGCCCAGGGCTGCCAGTCTCCGCCGGGCAAGGGGTCGATCAACAGCGAAACATTGCCTGTCTCTAGTTCCTGGCACAGAGCGTCCAGGCTGGCCAGGTCGAATCGAGCCGCGGCATCGGCCCAGAGTTCGGCGTGACCGGCGGCGGCGTCGGCCACGGCACGAATCAGCGCAGCATCGACCCCGGGCGAGCCTTCCAGGGGAACCACGAGCGAGCGGAGCGGCTGATCGATCAGGTCGCGGGCCTGGCGCACGGCTACCTCGGGTTCAGAGCCGGCCAGGCGCACCGCCACCGGCACGCGGCGGCGGAAGAAACCTCCCCAGAAATGGGCCACCGGCTGGCCAAGCTGGCGCCCCAACAGGTCCCAACAGGCTGATTCCACACCCGACCGCAGTGCCGCCAGATCGAGCACGTCGACCAGGCCAAGTTCTTCCAGATCCCAAGGGCTGCGCCCCGCCAGCGCGCCCAGGGTGCGTTGGCGCCGGCCTTCAACCTCGGCGGGCCTGCAAACGGGGGTACACTCGCTCCAGCCCTCGCTCCCTTGGTCGGAACCGAGGCGAATCAAGAGCGACCGAACCGGCGGCCGGCCCCCGGCGCGCGGCACCTCGACCAGGTAGAAGTCGAGATCGACAATCTTCATGCCTTGCACCTCGGCAGACCAGGGCGGCGAAGGGGCCCAACCAAGGCGCGGTCCGGGCAGCCCAAGATTCGCCGGCCCGCTGCAGGGTCTAAGGGGCTGCGGCCGCCCGGGTCCGCAACTCGCGGGGCAGGGGAAAGGTCACATCTTCCTCGCGAAGGGTGCGCTCTTCGACCGTGGCCTCGAACCGCTTGCGGAGAAACTCGACGCAATCTTGCACCACTACCTCGGGCGCGCTGGCCCCGGCCGTAACCAGCACGGTATCGACCCCCACGAACCAGGCCGGATCGATCTCGCGGGCACCGTCAATCAACCGAGCCCGCACGCCCGACTCTCGGGCCAATTCAGCCAAGCGCTGGCTGTTGGAGCTGTTTTGGCTACCCAAGACCAGCACCAATTGCACCTCGGTCGAGAGCACGCGAACCGCCTCTTGGCGATTCTGGGTGGCGTAGCAGATGTCTTCCTTGGGGGGGCCCACGATTCGAGGAAAGCGCCGCTTGAGGGCGGCGATAATCCGGTTAGCGTCGTCGACGCTGAGCGTGGTCTGGGTCAGGTAGGCCAGCGGGGTGTCGTCGGCCACGGGCAGCCGCTCGACGTCTTGCTCGGTCTCAACCAACAGCGTGGCCTGGGGGGCCTGGCCCATCGTGCCCAGAACTTCGTCGTGCCCTTGGTGGCCAATCAGCACGATCGTGTAGCCCAGCTTGGCGAATTTAACCGCCTCGAGATGAACTTTGGTAACCAGCGGACAGGTAGCGTCGATCGTCTTCAGCTCGCGGGCCGCGGCCCGGGCGCGAATCTCGGGCGATACGCCATGCGCCGAGTACAGCAGCCTTGCGCCGACAGGTACTTCTTCGATGGCGTCGACGAAAATTGCCCCGGCGCTGCGAAACCGCTCGACGACATACTGGTTGTGCACAATTTCGTGGTACACGTAAATTGGCGTGCCATAGAGCTTAATGGCCAGATCGAGGGTCTCGATCGCCATGTTCACCCCGGCACAAAAACCACGCGGCGCTGCCAGCAAAATCTTCATGGGCCGTTTCATCCAGTGCGTGACCTTTGCATGATAGAGCGCCGTCGGTCGGACGAACAGGTGACACGCCCGGGCCGTCGGAATGCGACCGAGCGCCGGGCCGGGTCGGCGGACGAAGCAAAACACGCACGGCATCCTTAGCAGTCTGTTGAAATAGGCCCTCGTGGCCTATTTCAACAAGCGCCAAGCGCCGAGCAAAGCTCGTCGCGGCTCGCAGAATAACGACTTACGTCGTTGTTCTGGCATCGCATCCCTGCGATGACGCAGCCCGATGAATTCTTCTACGGGCTGTTAGCGCCACGCCGACCGCCGGTGGCCCTTCAAGGGAGCCAACCGCAAACTCGCGCACAAGATTCACGGCGCCGAAACAGGGCGCCGACCCGCTCGCTCCGAAGGAAGGCCGGCGGCCGGCGGTTTCACAGGGGCAAACCCGGGTTCTGGCCCGCGGCCAAAAGCAGGGCGGCCGCCGCGCGGGCGGAGGACCGGCCGAGGGGCTAAACCTCGTCGTCCAACTCGTCGAAAAAACCGGGCGGAAAGATCTCGTCTCCTAGAGATGGTTCGCCCGGATCCGGCTGGTTGGCGGGGTCCCCCCGCTCGGCATCCCGTTGGAACTCGCGAACCCAGGCGTCGACTTCGGCGGCGGTGGGCGGGGGTGGCTTTACCGCGTCGGCCGCTTGGCCGCCCGCCGCTTCGCGGCCCGCGGGCGAAGCGCCGAGCCCGGTGCCTCCGCGTCTCATTTCGGCATACCAGCGGTCGCTGTCGATGGCCGTGGCCCGCCGCCGGCCGGCGGCTCGCTGAATCCGATGATCGCTCGAAACGACGACCAATTGCCTGGGGGAGTGATCGGCGTCGATCAGCTCTTCGATCAAGGCGTCGGCGCTGGGATAGTCACGCGCAAATCGCACCAGCAGGCCTTCGTGGCGCATCGTGTGGGGCAATCCGGCCGGCGCGTCCGAGGCGTCGAACACCACGGTCGTGCGCGCCCGTTGGATGGGGTCGAGCCGGGCCGCCAGGAAACCAAGCAGGGCCATCCGCGAGCGGTGGAACCCGCCGGGACCCCGGCCCCTGCCGAACAGATCCGTGGCGTGCAACAGATTGTATCCGTCGATCAGCAGGGCCACGGCACCCTCACCCGCAGCGGATGCTACCCTTTGCGCCGAAGCGACCGCGCCGGCGTCGGCCCGGTCGATCAACCGACCATGGCCGGAGCGAACTTGACCCGGCCATCAACAATCACCGTATCGGCGCGGCCGATCAGCTCCCGACCGCCAAAAGGAGAGTTCTTGCTCTTGGAGCGAAACCGGACCGGCTCCACGCGCCACCGCACCTCGGGATCGATAATGGTAATGTCGGCCGGCTGCCCCAGGGCCAGCGTGCCGCGGTCGATGCCCAGGACTCGGGCCGGATTGATGGTGAGCTTTGCCAGGGCGGTGGGCCAATCCAACAGCCCGGTCTGAATCAGCTCGGTGCTGACCAGCCCCAGGCAGGTTTCCAGCCCCACGATGCCGAACGGGGCCCGATCCAGTTCCTGCATCTTCTTCTCGGCGGCGTGCGGCGCGTGGTCGGTACAGATCACGTCGATGGTGCCGTCGCGAAGCGCCTCGCGACAAGCTTCGACGTCGGCCTTGGTCCGCAGCGGAGGGCTCATCTTGAAGTTGGAATCGAAGGTGCGCAGCGATTCGTCGGTCAGCGTGAAATGGTGGGGGCATACCTCGGTAGTCACCCGCACACCGCGCTCCTTGGCTCGGCGAATCAGGGCGATGCTGCCGGCCGTGGAAACGTGCATGATGTGCAGCCGGCCCCCGGTCGCCTCGGCCAGGGCGATGTCGCGGCTGGTCATCACGTCTTCCGCGGCCGCCGGCATGCCGGGCAACCCGAGCACGAGCGACACGAGCCCCTCGTTCATTACGCCACCCCGGGTAAGTTCGAGCACCTCGGCGTGGTTGAGCACGGGCCGGTCGAACATCAGACAGTATTCAAATGCTCTCCGCATGAGTTCGGGGTCGAAGACCGGCGCCCCGTCGTCGCTGAACGCCACGGCCCCGGCGGCCACCAACTGGCCAATCTCGGCCAGTTCCTTTCCCTCGCGGTTTTTGCTGACACAGGCCACGACATACACGTGGCAATTGTCGGCCCGGGCCGCCTGGTGCTGAATAAACTCGACCGAAGCCCGGGTATCGATCGGCGGCTCGGTATTGGGAATGCAAGCCACGGAGGTAAATCCGCCCGCCAGCGCCGCGGCGGTTCCCGTGGCGATGGTTTCGTCTTCCTCGCGGCCCGGCTCGCGCAGATGCACGTGCATGTCGATCAGCCCCGGCGAGACGATCTTCCCGCGGGCATCAATGACCTGCTGGGCATGCCCGGGCGACACGTCGTAGGCCTCGATCCGGCCCTCTTCAACCAGCAGGTTGGTCACCCGATCGAGCCCCTGGCTGGGGTCGATCACGCGGCCACCCTCGATCAGCAAGCTCTCCATCGCATCTCCTCGCCTGCGGCCCAGGGGCGCGCGAGCCAGGCAGGCTCGGCGCGGGCGCAACCGCTAGCGGCCGCCCAACAGCAACCACAAAACCGCCATCCGAATCATTAAACCGTTGGTTACCTGCTCCAAAATTACCGAGTGCGGCCCGTCGGCCACGTCGGGGGTGATTTCGACCCCGCGATTGATCGGCCCGGGCGCCAGGATCAGGATGTCGTCGCGGGCGCGGGTCAACCGGTCCTGGTTCATGGCGTAGAGCAGGGCGTATTCGCGAACTGAGGGGAACGGCCGCATCTGTTGCCGCTCGAACTGGATGCGCAGCAGGTTCACCACGTCGCAACGGGGCAGCACCTCGTCCAGGTCGTAAGCCACTTCCAGGCCAAGTTGTTCCCACCGCCGCGATACCAGGGTGGAAGGGCCGCAGAGAATGACGTGGGCCCCCAGCCGCTTGAGACCCCAAATGTTGGAGCGGGCCGTACGGCTGTGGGCAATGTCGCCCACCAAGGCCACGGTCAGCCCGGCGATGCGCCCCTTCTTTTCGCGAATGGTGAGAATATCGAGCAACCCCTGGGTGGGGTGCTCGTGCGGACCGTCGCCGGCGTTAATTACGGCACAGTCGAGGTGTTCGGCCAGAAGCTGGGGGGTACCAGGGGTGCGGTGCCGCACCACGACGGCGTCGACCCCCAGGGCTTCGATATTCTTGGCCGTGTCGACAAACGTCTCTCCCTTGGACAAGCTGGACCCGCCCGGAGAGAAATCAATCGTATCGGCCCCGAGTCGCCGGGCCGCCAGCGAGAAACTGGTGCGGGTGCGGGTCGAGTTCTCGAAGAATAGGTTGGCGCAGGTCCGCCCCGTTAAGAGCGATAGTTTTCGCCGGCCGTCGTGGGTGGCTTCGCGCAGCGCCACCGCCGTATCGAGAATCAGGGTCAACTCTTCGGCCGTCAGCCCTTCGAGCCCCAGCAAGTGGGGTTGCGTCCAAGCGGCCGGAACCGTCGAGAGGTCGATCACGTCGATGCTCATTGCCTGTCGCGGCCTCGCTGCTCGCAGACTTTCGATTCCACGGACCGCGGCGATAACCGCGGCACCGCCTGGCCTTCCCGGCCTCGCCCGCCCGGGTTGTTCCTCGGGGGTCCTGCTGCGGCCTGATCTTACCGCTCGGGGGCCGGCCCTGCCAATTGGCCGGCGCCTGGCGAGCGCGGTGCGGCCACGGATCGGCAGCCAAGCCCCGACCCCGTCGCCCACCTGGGCCCGGGAGAACGATCCTGGTTCCGGCCCGAGTTGGGCGGCGCCACTCTCGGGGCGGGCGGCGCCACTCTCGGGGCGGGCGGCGCCGCCGAGCTACGGCCGATACGCGCCGACGTCCTTGCCTTCGGGCGCCGACTCGGCAGCTTCCAGTGTGAGGCGGAAACAAACCGCCTCGCGGTCGTTGCGAACCAACAGGTAGGGGGGAGCGAGGGCCGGATTATTCCAAGTCTTATCCTGGAGCGCGTCGACCCGGCCCAGTTCGCGATGCTCTGTGGGGTCAATCGCCACGAGCACCACCGGGCCTTCTTCGGTCTGAATCAACAGCCGGTCGCCGGCCAACAGCATTTGGCCATGGCCATAGCGGCCCCGCTTCCACTGGCGGCGCCCCGTTTCCAGGTCGACGCAAGTCAGAATGCCGTCGTCGAGCCCGTAGACATACCCCTCGTGCACGATGAAGTTGGCGAACTTGGCCTTCAGGTTCTTGTTGCGCCAAACTTCGTCGACCTGGGCCTGGTCGCCTGCCAGCGAGACCTGAACCAGGGCGCATCCCCAGCCATAGCCGCTGGAGACCAGTACCCGGTCGGTGCCCACGACCACGGGATTGGCGATATTCCCCTCGGGGTTTTGCCAGTCGTATTGCCAGAGACGGCGGCCCTCTTCGGGGTCGTAGCCGGCCAGCATGTTCTTCGACACCAGCAGCACTTGCCGCCGCCCGGCCAATTCGACCAAGACGGGCGAGGAATAGTCGCCGCCGTCTCCCGGCGTGGCCCAGCGCAGCTCGCCTGTCGTTCGCTCGTAGGCCGCCAGGCATACATGATCGGCCGCCGATTGCGACTCTTCGGGAAGCCCCGCCGTAACAACCACCAGGTCGTCGTAAACCAGCGGCGAGTCGCTTTCGCCCCACTGATGCACGCGGCCCTGATGTTGAGCCAGAACGTTGACCGCCCATTGCTCGGCCCCCGTGGCGCCGTGTAAACACCGCAGCCGACCACTGACGCCGATCGTGTAGACCATGCCGCCAGCCACCGTCGGCGTGGCTCGCGGGCCGTTACCGGCCAACACCGAGTGATACGGCGGCGTTTCGGGGTCGAGCGACCACCACACCGGGCTGCCGTCGCTGAGCCGATAGCAGGCGACACCCTCTCCTTCGGCGCGCTGTTCTTGTGTCACCGCATAGTCACCCACGATGGCGAACGACGACCAACCTTGCCCGAGCGGCCGGCGCCAAACTTCGCGTAGCGGCGCTTCCGCGTTCGGCTGCCAGACCAGGCCGGCTACCTGGGCCGTGCGGCGGGGACCAAGAAACTGGGGAAAGTCGTGCGCGGTTGTGTGCTCGAGATCGGCCCGCGCACCGGTAAATTCGTCGGTCGTGCCCGCCGCGGCCGCGGGCCTGGGCTGCCAGCGCCAGGCCAGATCGAACCAAAGTCCCCCGCTCAAACCCTCTAGTCGCACCGACGCCGCCAACGCCGCCGCGAGCACCGCGGCCAGCCCGCCCATCGTGGCCCGCATCCGACCGGGCAACCGCGAGAAGAACACCAGCCAGGCCAGCGACAGTACGCCCGTGACCAGGCCCAGAATCTGGGTCGATAGATTGCGATGCGAGGGATCCTCGCCCGGTCCCAGCCAGAGCCAGGCCAAACAGGCTAGTGAGGCTGCCAGCACCACGGCCAGGGGCCACCAGCGCACACCGGACCTGGCCGGACCCGGTGAGTTTGCCGCCAGCCGGGCGGCGATTTCCGCGGGACTTCGCCCTGGTGGATCGCTGGTTTCGGGCCGTGTTTGGTCGGCGGGGTTCATAACAGCCTCGATTGATTTAGCAACGATGCAGAGATTACTCGACCGAAGCTGGGACGAACAGTGCCGGAGCTGGTCCTGGGAACACCATCAGCGATCGGGAAACACCGGGGCCTTTTCGTTGCCCTTGACCCCTGTAACTCTGCCCCGAACCAGGGTCGTTGGTTCGACCCGCCCCGCGAGGCCGGGTCCCAAGGGGGCGCCACCGACCCGACCGTCCGCCCCGCCCCCGCTCGCTTGCGGGTTCCGGAGGGTCGGTCTATTCTCGGCAGAGACCCAACCACGTAGCGCATTGATGGAATCGCGCGGACCTTCCGGTCTCTGAACGGAGCCGTCTGGCCGCCCCGCATCGACTGCTGCGCGACCCCACCTCTGAGAAGCACACCGATGAGCTGGTCCTGGCCGGCGGGCCCCGAGTTCCACCGCGGCTTGCGCCGCAGTACGCCTTCGCCTGGCCGCGCCCGCAACGGCTTGCCGGGCTGGGTTCGCCTCGCGCCCCAGCTGCTTGAACCCCGCCTGCTGCTGGCGGGCACGCCCAGCCTGGTCTTCGACGCAAACGCCCACGATCAGGGCTCGGACCCAGCCGACTTCGTGGCGGTGGGCCCCGTGGTTTATTTCTCGGCCTTCGACTCGGCCCACGGGCGCGAACTTTGGAAAACCGATGGCACTTCGACTGGAACGGCCCGAGTCACCGACTTGTGGTCGGGCCCCAACAGCGCCGCTCCCCGCTTGCTGACGAACCTAGGGGGCACGCTCTACTTCGTCGCCACCGACGGCACCGACGGCTACGACTTGTTCCGCAGCGACGGCACCGCGGCCGGTACGGTGCGGGTAAGCAGTGCCGTGGGCGCCGCCGGCCCGCAAGCCCTGGTGGCCGCCGGCAGTTTGCTTTATTTCACCGCCAGCACGGGCGACACCGGACTCGAGCTGTGGCGCAGCGACGGCACCAGCACGGGAACGCGTCTGGCGAAAGACATTTGGCCGGGCGACGCCAGTTCGAGCCCGCGCGCCCTCACGGCGGCCGGCAACTCGGTCTACTTCCTGGCCGACGACGGCGAGCACGGCGCCGAGCTGTGGGTGAGCGATGGCAGCGAAGCCGGAACCAAGCTGGTCCACGACGTGCGGCCTGGTTCGAGCGGCTCGCAAAACGATTCGTCGCCGGTTCAGCCAGTCATGCTGGGCGGGGTGGTTTATTTCGCGGCCAACGACGGCACGAGCGGTTACGAGCTCTGGAAATCCAACGGCGCCTCGACCGGCACCAGCCGCGTGGCCGACATCCGCGCCAAGGCATCTGGAAGCGATCCCCAATCGCTCACCGTGGCCGGAGCGGTGGTCTATTTCACGGCCGACGACGGCAACTCGGGCCGGGAATTGTGGAAATCCAATGGTACTTCCACCGGCACCTCGCAAGTGAGCGATCTCAACTCCGGACCGCTGGGCACCAGCTTCGGCGAGTTGGCGGCGGTCGGCACCACGCTTTACTTCGCCGCCGACAATGGCAGCTCGGGGCGCGAATTGTGGAAATCCAACGGAACGTCCACCGGCACCCTGCTGGTGCGCGATTCGGTGGTGGGCGCCGGCGGAAGCTACCCCGCGGCCCTGACCGCGGTGGGCAGCCTGCTGTATTACGCCGCCAACAACGGCTCGACCGGTTCCGAACTCTGGCGTTCCAACGGCAGTTCGTCGGGCACGCTCCTGGTGCGCGATATTCAGCCGGGAGCCCCCAGCGGGCTCAGCCCCGGTACTAGCGCTCGGCCGCTGGCGGTTGGTTCCACGCTTTACTTCGTCGGCAACGACGGGCTGGGGGGCCAAGAGCTTTGGAAATCCACCGGCACCGCGACCGGCACCCAGGTCGTGCGCAACATCGAAAACGCGACCGACGACTCCGCGCCCCGCTACTTTACCGAGGTCTCGGGGTTGCTCTACTTCGTTGCCGACGATGGCACCGCCGGACAGGAACTTTGGCGCAGCGACGGAACCTCGACCGGCACCTGGCTGCTCCGCGATCTCGCCCCGGGCGCGGCGGGTTCGCAGCCGCGCGACCTGACCGCGGTGGGCAACACGCTTTATTTCACCGCCGACGACGGGGTTCACGGGCGGGAATTGTGGCGCAGCGATGGAACCTCGACCGGTACCGCGCTGGTGAGCGACATTGGGCCCAGCGCGCTCAGTTCCCAGCCGGCCGAGCTCACGGCGGTTGGCGCCACTTTGTACTTCCGCGCCACCGGGCCAGACAGCGGGGCCGAACTCTGGAAAACCAACGGCTCCGCCACGGGCACGCAAATCGTCCGCGACCTAAACCCCGCCGCGATGCAGGGCTCGGATCCCCGCGATCTGCGCAACGTGGCCGGCACGCTGATCTTCTCGGCCAACGACGGCTCGTTCGGCCGCGAGCTCTGGAAATCCAACGGCACGGCCACGGGCACGCAATTAGTGCGCAATCTGCAACCGGGCGCCGCCGACTCGGTGCTGTATGAACTTACGGTGGTCGGCAGCCAGCTATTTTTTTGGACGGCCAACGCGGCCAGCGGGCTGGAGCTCTGGAAAACCAACGGCAACTCCTCCGGTACTGTGCTGGTCCGCGACCTATATCCGGGCAGCTACAGCTCCTACCCGCGCTATTTGACCAACGTCGCTGGCACCCTTTATTTCGTCGCCGACGACGGGGCTACCGGCTCGGAGCTCTGGAAGTCGGACGGCACCAGCAGCGGAACCGTGTTGGTCCGCGATCTACGGCCCGGCGCCAGCGGCTCGTACCTGATGCAGCCCACCGCCGTGGCGGGCGCGGTCTATTTTTTCGCCGACGACGGGGCAGGTGCCCCTGGCCTGTGGCGCAGCGACGGAACCGCGGCCGGAACGGTATTTCTCAAGGCGATTGGCCTGGGAGGCTACCAGGCCGAACGTGGGTTGATCGCCGCGTCGGGTGGGCGGCTTTACTTCGCCGGCGACGACGGCCAAAACGGCCCCGAACTTTGGACCAGCGATGGCACCCCGGCCGGTACCCTGCCCGTGGCCGACCTGTGGCCCGGCAGCCAGGGCTCGCGCCCTCGCGATCTGCTCGGCCTGGGGGGCAACCTCTTTTTCTCGGCAGCCGAGCCCACTTCGGGCCGTGAATCTTGGGTGCTCGTGCCGCCGCTGGTGGGCGACGCCAATGGCGACGGCCAGGTGGGAACGGCCGATTACACGCTTTGGGCCGTGCAGTTCGGCCAAACCGGCTTCGGACTGTCGGCCGACTTCGATGGCAATTTGATCGTGGGCGCCGCCGACTATGCCCTCTGGGCGGCCAACTTTGGCCGCAGCTGGACCGCTGGAGCCTCGGCACCGGCGGCTCCCGGCAGCGCCCTGGCCCACACCTGGCTCTGGGATCAGGCCCTGGCCCGCCACTCGGCCCAGTGGGGCGATGCGACACCGATCTCGGCGTTCAACCGACTCGCCGCCAACGATTCGGTCGCGGCCGGCGGTTCGAGCCAGTTAGCCAGTAAGGGCACGCATCTTGAGGGCGAACCAATTGCTGCAGCGCTTGGCTCGGGGAATGAAGCCGACCACGTGCCGGCCCCCAACCGGCCGAAAGCCGGCTCCGCCCGCGCTATTGCTGAGCGGCTAGCGGCTGAGCGGCTGGTGGTCGAGCGGCTGTTCGCCCACTGGTAGGCAACTGGTAAGCCGCCTGACGGTTGGTAAGCCGCCTGACGGTAAACCGACCGCGGCCTGAGCCGGTCAGGTTGCCTGCCGCCCGGACCCGATGATATACCTAACAGTGCCCAGCCTTTAGAGGGGGGCTGCAGCCGATACCGAAACTACCCGGTCTTTGGGGGAGAGTGACGATTATGTCGCAACCGACGCGGACGAACTGGTGGGGTCGAAGCACGCGGGCTGCACGCGCCTTGGCCGCGATTGCCCTGGGCGCCGCGAGTTGGGCCGTGCCGGCGCTGGCCGAAACCCGCCCCGCCGAGGCCGCGCCCCCGGCCATCGGCGAGGTGGCTCCCATGTTCACCTTCAAAGACTTGCGGTATCTAGAGCGCTCGATCGACGACCTGGGCGCGAAAGAAGCCTATGTGTTTATCTTCACCACGCTCGATTGCCCAGTGGTGCAGCGCTATTTGCCCCGGCTGAAAGAGTTGGACGAAGCCTATCGCGGGCGCGGCGTACAACTGGTGGCCATGAACGTGGGCCCCGGCGATTCGATCCAGGAAAACGCCCACCAGGCCCTGAAGCACGAGTTGGCCTTCCCGTTCTGCAAAGACCCGACCGGCAACGTGGCCCGCGCGCTGGGCGCCACCCGCACGCCCGAGGTGGTGGTGCTCGATGGTGAGAAGCGAATTCGCTACCGCGGCCGGATCGACAGCCAATACCGCACCGGCGGCGTGCAGCCCACCGCGGGGCGCGAGGACCTGCGCGAGGCGCTGGAAGATATTCTGGCCGATCGCGAGGTGAAGGTGGCCGAAACGCCGGTCGATGGCTGCCGCATCACCTTCGAGCCGCCGCCCGAAAGCGCAGCGCCGGTCACCTACGCCCAGCACGTGGCGCCGGTGCTCATCAAGCATTGCACCGCCTGCCACCACACCGGCTCGACGGCCCCCTTTTCCCTGCTTAGCTACGACGACGCCGCCGACCACGCCGAGATGATTGCCGAAGTGGTGGGGGAAGGCCGCATGCCCCCCTCGTATGCCAGCGAGGAGCAGGCCCACGAGATCGTCAATCGCCAAGTGCTGTCGGCCGACGAGCGGAAGACCGTGTTGGCCTGGTGCCTGGGCGATCGCACGCCAGGCGACTTGAGCCAAGCCCCGCCCGTGCCCGAGTATCCCGATACCGAGTGGGTGATCGGCCAGCCCGATTTGATCGTGGCCATGCCCAAGGCCGTGAAGCTGCCGGCCCAGGGCATCATTCCCTACAAGTACGTGTTCCTCACGCACAAGTTCACGGAAGACACCTGGGTCGAGGGGGTCCAGATCTTGCCTTCGAACAAGGCGGCCATGCACCACTGCAACCTGGCCTGCATTCCGCCCGGAGCCAAGGGCCCGAAAGATGCCCTGTTTCTCACCGGCTATGTGCCGGGGGGCGCGCCGTTTACCACCAACCCGGGCGAAGGCTACATCATTCCCAAGGGCTCGAACCTGGTGTTGCAGTGCCACTACGTAACCACGGGCCAACCGTGTGAGGACCGCACCGAGGTGGGTTTCCGCTTCTGCCGCGGCCGGATCACTAAGTCGGTCAAGCACTTTCGGGTAACGACGGGCAACTTTGCCATCGCCCCGCACGACGGGCACTACCCGGTTACGGCCACGCGAACGCTGACCGAGCCGTCGACCGGGATCGGCATGTTTTCCCACATGCATCTGCGCGGCAAAGATATGGTGTTCAAGGCGCTGTATCCCGACGGCACCGCCGAGACGCTGCTGGCCATTCCCAACTACAACTTCGATTGGCAGATGGCCTACCGCTGGTCTCCGGGCCAGAAACATTTCCCGGCCGGCACCAAGATCGAAGTGACGGCCCATTACGACAACTCGGCGTTCAACCCTTATAACCCCGACCCCAGCGCCACGGTGCGCGAGGGGGACCAGACGTTTGAAGAGATGATGTTCGGGTTCTTCTTCTTTACGGAAGACACCGAGCAACTCGACATCGTGGTCGACCCTTCGACGGGCCACGCCCGGCCGACGCAGGGCGAGTCGGACACGCAGGCGAGCGCCGGCGGGGAGTAGGCGGGCGGTCGAAGTTGGGCCGGTCGAGTCTTTGCCCGGTCGATATGCCGCGTCGGTCAGGCGATTAGTCTGACGACGACATGGTTTCCATTGCCGGGCCGGCGGCCTCGCCTAGTTGGCTACGTCCACGCCAATCTTGGGCGGCGAGGCCAGTGGCCGCGCGCGACCGACTCAACTCGCGCAAGCGCGATCGAACCCCGGTTTCATGGCCCAAGGCTGCTCAGGATCGCCCGTCCGCCGCTTCGATGGAAAGCACGCGGCCGAACCGCCATGCCCACGACGAGCGTGGGCATGCCACCGGTGCGGCCCAGGAGTTCGTCCGTTGCCTGCTGTGAATCGCCAAGGCATCTGCCCCTGAACGTCCACCCCAAAATAGTCCCAATCGGGAATACCGCCTGATTCTGACGAGCAATTGCAGCCGTTCCCTGCCAGCCGACTCACCCTAATCGTACTGATCGGGACAACTGCCGGCCATTCGATAGATTCGTTTGTTGCGTTTGCTTCGTCTGCACGGTAGTATTGTCTGGGAAAGGGAGGATCAGACGATGGCTACGTTGCTCAGCGAATTTAGGGAGGCGGTTGCCCCGACACCAGACGATACGCGACTTGCCCAGGAGGCGAGCCGCCTATTGGCACGGATGCGCGGGAAGATCAAGGGGAACGTCCGCCTTGGTATTCAGTCGGAAAACGAGCCCGAGGAAACGGTCGCGATCCCGCTTTCAGCGTTTCGTCTCCTTGCGGACCTCCTGACCGAGATGGCCAGGGGCAACGCCGTTACCCTGATCCCGATCCATGCCGAACTGACCACGCAACAGGCGGCGGACCTGCTCAACGTTTCCCGCCCGTTCCTCATCGAGCAGTTGGAGAAGGGAACCATTCCCTACCGGAAGGTCGGCAAGCATCGCCGCGTCCTTCTCCAGGACTTGATGGCGTACAAGCAGACGATGGATCGCAATCGCCTGAAAGCCTTGGATGAATTGTCTTCCCAGGCCCAGGAACTCGGAATGGGCTACTGACCGTGAATCGATTTACGGTCGTCTATGACGCTTGCGTGCTGTACCCGGCGCCGCTTCGCGATCTGCTCATGCATCTCGCGTTGACCGATCTATTCCGCGCCAAGTGGACGGAGGCGATCCACGACGAATGGACGCGCAGCGTGCTCCGGGATCGAAATGATTTGACGCCAGAACAGCTTCAACGGACGCGAGAACTAATGAATGCTCATGTCCGCGACTGCCTTGTCATTGGATACGAGACGCTCATTCCGTCGCTTGCTTTGCCCGACTCCGATGATCGACATGTCCTGGCTGCCGCGATTCGATCGCACGCCGACGCCATCGTGACATTCAACCTCACCGATTTTCCCGACAACGCCTTGGCGGCTTACGGCGTCGAAGCGATTCATCCGGATGACTTCGTCATGTACCAGCTCGACCTTGCCCCAAACATCGTTTGCGCCGCCGCCAAGCGGCAACGGGAGAGCCTCAAGAATCCTCACAAGAGTGTGGCTGAATACCTTGATTCACTGGAGCGGCAAGGGTTGCCGCAGACAGTGTCAGCCTTGCGTCGGTATGCCGCGTTAATCTAACCGCGCGAGCCACACACCGACCTGCCGAGTAGCCCCGCGTACTGCCCTTGGGCCGCGCCACAGCACGGCCGCGCAACCATTTCGCTCCGGTTTAGCCCCCCGCGCTCACAAATAATCGTTGATCAGGTTCTCGATCATCTCTTGCCGGCCGCTGGTGTTGGGCGCGATCTCGCCCTTGGCCAGCATGTATTTTTCCAGGCTGGCGAAGTTCGCCCGGCCCGCCTCGATCTCGGCCCCGATCCCAGAATCCCACGAGGCGTAGCGCCCCCGCACAATCTCGTCCAACCGCCCGTCGGCCCGGATCGCCGCCGCAATCTTCAGCCCCCGGGCAAAGGCGTCCATCCCGCCGATGTGGGCATGGAACAGATCGATCGGCTCGAAACTCTCGCGGCGCACCTTGGCGTCGAAGTTCACCCCGCCGGGAGCCAGCCCGCCGTACTTGAGCAGCACCAGCATGACCTGGCTGGTCAGATAGATATCGGTGGGAAACTGGTCGGTGTCCCAGCCCAAGAGCAGGTCGCCCGTATTGGCGTCGATCGACCCCAATAGCCCCTGACAGGCCGCGTACTCCAGCTCGTGGGCCATGGTGTGGCCGGCCAGCGTGGCGTGATTGGTCTCGATGTTGAGCTTGAAATGCTGATCGAGGTCGTAGGCACGGAGGAAATTGATGCAAGCCGCGGCGTCGAAATCGTACTGGTGCTTGGTCGGCTCCTTGGGCTTGGGCTCGATCAGGAACTGGCCCTTGAAGCCAATGGCCTGGGCGTGGTCGACCGCCAGGTGGAAGAACCGGGCCAGGTGATCCAGCTCGCGCTTCAGGTCGGTGTTCCAAAGCGTCTGGTAGCCCTCGCGCCCGCCCCAGAACACGTAATTCTCTCCTCCCAGGCGGTGCGTCACCTCAATTGCCTTCTTCACCTGGGCGGCGGCGTAGGCAAAGGCGTCGGCATTGGGGCTGGTGGCCGCGCCGTGTAGATAGCGCGGGTTGGAAAACAAGTTGGCCGTGCCCCAAAGCAAGCGAATGCCGGTCCGCTGTTGCTGGGCCGCCAGTTCGTCGGCCACTACGTCGAGCTGGGCGTTGCTGGCCGCCAGCGAAGTTCCCTCGGGCGCCACGTCGCGGTCGTGGAAGCAGTAGAACCCGACCCCCAGCTTTTCCATGAACTCGAAGGCAACCCGGGCGCGTGCCAGGGCATTTTCCGTGGAATCGACCGCGGCTTCCCAGGGGCGGACCATGGTGGCGGCGCCGAAGGGGTCGCTGCCGGTTCCGCGAAAGGTATGCCAATAGGCCACGCTAAAGCGGAAATGGTCGCGCATCGGCCGGCCTTCGACGATTTCGTCGGCGTTGTAGTGCCGGAAGGCTAGCGGGTTCTTGGTTTTCGGACCTTCGTAGCCGATGCGCTCGATCTCGGGGAAGGCAGACATATTCCAGCGGGCTTTCTAGGCTTGAGAATTCGGGATGGCCGCTCACCGCCGCGCGACGCCGTGGGGGCGGGGGTGCGGCAGCCAGGTTGTGGCCCTTATCGTGGCAAAACCAGCGGCCGCGAGCAACCGGGGCGAACTGCGCGAACCTAGCCTGGAAAAAACGAGCGCAGCCAGCCCGGCGGTATCGGTGCGGCCCGCCCGCCGCGCTTCATGCCAGGGGCGCGTCGCGGTCGACGCCGCAGAGCCGATCGTGTAGTTCGACCAAGAGCCGCAGGTCGGCGTGGACCGGGTTCTCTTGGCCCGCGGTCAATTCGGCGGTTCGATAACCGGCGATGGCCTGGTGGTAGTTCGTCAGCCAGGCGGCGAACTCGGCCGCGGCGTCACCGCCTTCGCGGGGAAAGCCCACCGGCGGGCGAGGGGAGTTGCACCGCCATGGTTTGGGCGTAAGCCGGGCTCGAAACGTTTGTTGCCGCCGACAAAGCCGCAGGTAATGCGGATCGACCGGAAACCGCTGGAGAGTCGCCAACGACTGCGGTCCCACGCCCGCCGCGGGCTGGGCCACTTCGAGCAGCCGCCAACCCGCCGCGGTACGGTACACGCGAAACCGCTCGGGCCCGTTCTCGCGCAAGGCCTGGTCGAGCCGCTCCGACAACCGCCCGGGCCGGCCGCGCAGCGTCCGCCAGGCCTGTTGCCACCAGGGGGGCGTCTCCGGACCGTCGACGTCGATCATCAGCAGCCGGTCGGTGTTTAGGATCATCGCGCCGTAGGCGTTGCGGGTTACCAGCCCTATTACGTCGCCGGCGCCGTCGGTCAGCTTCTCGAGAATCTCCTCGCGAGCCGGTCGCGCGGCGTACTCGACGTAGCTGCGGCTGATAAAGTCGGGCTGATCCTGCAGCCAGAGCCGCTCGCTGCGCTCGCGGGCCGCTTCGGCCCGGGCTTGAGCATCGGCCTGGCTCTCGGCCGACCAACCCCAGCGAAGCAATCGCCAGTTTCCGTGCCCATTGCGAGCCGGCACCGTGGCCCAGGCCCGCGCCCAGAAACGGGGAACTTCCATGACCGGCAACCCTTGCAAAGTTTCAGGTTCGGCGAACTTGCATCAGCGCCCGCGGTCACATCTGCGGCGGCGCCAGCGTTACCGCCTGGCGATGCTGGTCGGCCAGTTGCCGCAGTTGGGAAACCAACTCGGGCTGCTCGGCCGAGCGATCGGTCTGCTCGCCCGGATCGGCGTGCAGGTTGAACAGCAGCGGTGGATCGTGAACCTGGGGGCGCGGCTGCCCGTAGCCTTTTTGCGTGCGAAAGTGAATCTTCCACTCCCCTTGCCGCACCGCGAACAGCTCGCGCTCGCGGTAGTAAAACATTTCGTTTCGCGCCGACTCACCCTGCCCCAACAGATAGGCCGACTGGTCCAAACCGTCCAGCTCGAGCCCCTTGGGCGGCGCCCCACCGGCCAAGGCCAGGCAGGTGGGAAACAGGTCGAGCGCGCTGACGAGGCCCGTGGCCGTACGGCCCATGGGCACCTTGCCTGGCCACCAGGCGATGCCTGGCACACGGTAGCCACCTTCCCAGGTGCTTCCCTTGCCTTCGCGCAGCGGGCCCGCCGAGCCGCCGCGCTGGCCCAGCTCGATCCAAGGACCGTTATCGCTGGTAAACACCACCAGCGTGTTGTCGGCCAGGTGCAATTCGTGGAGCGTGTCGATGATTCGCGCCACCCCCGCGTCGATGCTTTCGACCACGTCGCCATACAGCCCGCGCGGGCTGCGCCCGAGAAACGGCGCTTCGGCAAACAGCGGCACATGGGGCATGGTGTGCGGCAGGTACAGGAAGAACCGCTTTTGGGGGTCGCTGGCCTGCCGGGCGGCCATCTGGCGAATGAAGGCAATCGACTCGTCCGTATAGCGGCGAGTCAGTTGGGCCTGGTCGGGCTCCGATTCGATTTGTTCTTCATCGCGCAGCAGCGGCGTGGGGGGCCATCCGCGTAGCTTGCCGCCGGCGGAATGTGCGGGGCTCATGTCGTTGGAATAGGGAATGCCGAAATAGCTGGCGAACCCGTGGCGCGTGGGCAAATAGGTGGGCAGGTGTCCCAAATGCCATTTGCCCACGATGGCCGAGGTATAGCCCAGCGGGGCCAGGGCTTCAGCCAGGGTGATCTCGTCGGCCGGAATGCCGCCGGTCGAGTCGGGAAAAAGCACTCGCCGGGGCCCACAGTCCAGGCCGGTACGCACTGCCAGGCGCCCTGTGAGCAGCCCCGCGCGGCTGGGGGTGCAAACCGTGGCCGCCGCGTAGAACTGGGTGAACCTGGTCCCCTCGCGGGCCAGCCGGTCGAGCGCCGGCGTGCGTATCTGGGGATGCCCGTAGCAGCCCAAGTCGCCCCAGCCCAAGTCATCGACCAGGATAATGACCAGGTTCGGCCGTAGTGCATCGCCGCCCGGCGCCGCGCGGTTATCCGCCGCGCCGCTGGCCGCAACGTCCTGCGCGGCTGCCTGGCTGGCAAGGCTCAATGTGAGCGCCAACGCCAGGCACAAGCTACCCAGAGTGCCGCCCGGCGAGCATCGACAGGGGAACAGCATGGTATGGCTCCTGGGGCTTGTCGAAACGAGGGAAGCGCGGGCTTAAATTCAGGTCATCCGCCGAATCAGCCAATCGCCGAGCCTGGGCGACCACTGCGATAGAACAAACAGCAGCCGCGCTTTGCGCGGTCGAATCAGCTCTGGGTCCCGACGCTGGCAAGCGGTAAGGATTTCGCCGGCCAGGCGATCGGGGTCGAGCGCCTTGGTCTTGACGCCGCCCCCCGGGCGGGCCGCCTCCGAAGGAAGCCCTGCCGTCTCGTAGCGCGGCCGCTGGGACGATTCTGTCCGAGCGATGGGCCCGGGGCAAACCAATAAGACATGCAACCCCTCGTCGGCCAGTTCCAAGCGTAGCTGCTGCGTGTAAGCGGCCAGGGCAAATTTGCTGGCCGGGTAGGCACCTAACCAGCGGCCGGCGCTCTTGGCCGCCAGCGAGCCGATGTTCACCACCTGGCCGCGCGCGGCCAACAGCAGCGGTAGCGCCGCGCGGGTCAGTCGCACCACGGCCAAGAGGTTCAGTTCGATCAATTCTTCGAACTGCGAAACGGGCGTATCGCGCAGCGCGCCCCGGGCCGAGCGACCTGCGTTGTTCACCAACACGTCGAGCCGGCCGAACTCGCCACGGACCCGTTCGACGAGCCGCTCGACGTCGGCATCGCTCGTCAGGTCGCAGGGCAGGGGGGTGGCCTGGCCCCCGGCGGCTCGCAGTTCTTCCGCGGCGCTTTCCAGCGCTTCGGCGCCGCGAGCCACGAGAATCACCCGGCAGCCCACCCTGGCAAAGGCTCCGGCCAGGTGCCGGCCCAACCCGCTCGAGGCTCCGGTGATCAACACAACCTGGTTCTGCCAGTTGCTCATGCGGCGTTTCGGCTATCGTGGAGTTAAGGGTGCCGCGTGGTCGCGCGGCGCCCGTCGGCGGGGGGTGGTTGCCTTACTCGAGCGGTTGAAACTCGGTGATTTCCCAGACCACGTCGAACGGGGTACCCAAGACAAATCGCTGGTATTGGCGGGGAAACCCCCAGCGGGCATCGAACTCGGCTCGCTGCACAACGCGCGTGCCGGGGGGCGCGCCGAAACCCCCGTGCGGGTCGTGGGCCGAGTCCCAATCTTGCTCGATCGTGGCCAATTGATTAGGCACCGTCCAGTACTCCCAGGTGCGGCGCTGGCGAGGTACCACACCGTCGCGGGTAAAGTGGGTCACTTCCCCCTCGTGAACTTCGATTTCGATGGTACCCGGCTGGCGACCTTTTAGTTCGAGGAGTAGGCGATAGCTGTCGGGTCCCGACTCATCCCAGCGCTGGATGGCGGAGCGTAAGGCGTTTTCGGTGAGATCCGGCAGGCGCGGGGGGGCCCTCCACCAAATCAGCCCCAGCGCCGCCAGGAGCGCCGCGCAGGTGCCCAGCGCGGCCCCCTTCCAAACGAGCGGCAGTCTAGGCCCGGGGGAAACCGAATCGGGCTTCGCGGTGGCCGACTGAGGTGGGGTGGCGTGGCTCATAACAATTTTGCCGCCGGCTGGGCCCCCGGTGAGTACTGCCCGCCAGCAAGCCCCCTGGTCGGCGGGCGCCCCTGCGCTACCAGGCGAGCTACCTTCTGCCAGGGGCCGCTCGGCGCGCGCCGCGCCCGAGTTGGATTCGCACCCCCACTTTCGCCGAGGAATGCAATCGCCATGCCCGAAGTCGCTTGGCCCACCGAACTACTGGCACCCCGCGCGAGCGGAGGGAATTCACAATCGGCCGCTGGTCGCACGACGAGCAATTCGCTATCCTGCTCGGTGCAGGCGACCGACATCGCGCTTCCCGCCACGCCCGACAGGGCATTCTCAAGGGGTACGCAGTCGTCCGTCAACCCGCCCCCCAGCCCCTCTTCGGAACGGATGATGGCATCGACCTTTCCGCAGGTTGCGCCCTCGGACGAGGGCACTTTTTCGCGCGCGCCCTACCAGCGCTCACGAACCAAGATTGTCGCCACGGTGGGGCCGGCCTGTTCGGCCCCGGAAATGCTGGCGGAGCTGATTCAAGCCGGAGTCGACGTATTCCGCTTGAACATGGCCCACGGCAAGCTTGAGTCGCACGCTGAAGTCGTGGCCAACATTCGCCGCATCTCGGCCGAGGTGGGCCATCCGATCGGCATTCTCGTCGACCTGGGGGGACCCAAGCTGCGTCTGGGGCAGCTTCCGGGCGACGAGGTCGAGCTACGCTCGGGCGAGGAATTCCGTTTCGTGCGCGGCGATTTTTCCCAGGATCCCAAGCAGCTCGTATCGAGCTATGGCCGGCTGGTCGACGAATTGGCGGTCGGCAACCGCGTGATGCTGGCCGACGGCACGGTGAGCCTGGTGGTCGAGGAACGCGGCAACGGGTTCGTGCGCTGCCGCGTGCTGCAGCCCGGGGTGGTGCGCAGCCGCCAGGGAATCAACCTGCCGGGGGCCCGGCTGAGCTTGCCGGCGCTGACCGATGCCGACCGCGCCCACGCCGCCTGGGCCGCGAAAACGGGGATCGACTTCGTCAGCCTGAGCTTTGTCCGCAGCCCCGACGATGTGCGCGACCTGAAAACCATTCTTCGCAACCTGGGCTCCAAGGCCCGGGTCATCGCCAAGATCGAGAAGCCCGAGGCCCTCGAGCAGCTCGACGCCATCGTCACCATTTCCGACGGCATCATGATCGCCCGGGGCGATTTGGGCGTGGAAATCGACGTGGCCCGGGTGCCCGTGGTGCAGAAGGCGATTATCGAAACCTGCCTGCGGCATCAGAAGCCCGTGATCGTGGCCACGCAAATGCTCGACAGCATGCAACACAACCGCCGGCCGACTCGGGCCGAGGCCACGGACGTGGCCAACGCCATTCTCGACGGCTGCGATGCCTGCATGCTTTCCGGCGAAACGGCGATCGGCGAGTATCCCCGGATCGTGGTCGAAATGATGCAGCGGATCGCCCAGGAAACCGAAACGCTCTTCCTCAACCGGCCCTCGCTGCCCCGGCCGGCCACCAGCGTCGAGGGGTTGCACCCGATTACCCAGACCATTGTGTACGGTGCCGAGGTCATGGCCCAGCAGCTCGGCGCCCGGCTCGTGGTGTGCGCCAGCCACAGCGGGGCCACGGCCCTGGCCATGTCGAAGCGGCGCAGCTACGTGCCGACCATCGGCGTGAGCGATAGCGAGGAAACGCTTCGGCAAATGTGCCTGTACTGGGGCGTGGTGCCGCTGTCGGGGGCCGACCTGGGCAATAGCTTCAAGCTGCTCGACTTCGTCAAGGAGTGGGGCTGCCGCGACGGCTGCCTCGCTTCGACCGACCGAATGGTGCTGGTTACCGGCACGGGCGCCCTCAGCTCGGGGGCGCATAACATGCTGGTCGTGCACCAGGTGCCCTAGCTTGCCCGGCCCGCGAACTGGGCACCGCCGCGCGCTAGCTACGCCTGGCCGAGCGCTCGATCGGCCGCCGCACGCTTAGAGATTGATGCGGATTCCGCGCGTCCGCAGTTCGTCGGCCAGCCGGGCGGCCGTGGTGAAATGAACCGCGTCGAACCCCGCCTCGCGGGCCCCCTCGACATTGGCCAGGATGTCGTCGGTGTAGAAGACTTCGCCCGGCGCCACCCCGGCCAGGGTGGCCGCCGAGCGATAGATTTCGGCGCCCGGTTTCATTTGGCCGAGCCGAAAGCTCAGCGCATGTTGCTCGAACCACCCGGGCAGCATCGCGTAACGGCCGTCGGTGAAATAGTTCCAGTGCAGTTCGTTGGTGTTGGAAAGCAGCCCGAGCCGGTATCCGGCGGCCCGCAGTTGCGCGGCGATGGTTTTGACGGGCACATTCACTGTGAAGATGGCGCTCGACGCCAGGGCAAACTCCTCATAGTCCAGCTCGGCGCCGACCAGCGCCGAGAGCCGGGCACACAGCCCGCGCCCGTCGGCCTGCCCCAGTTCGTTCTCGACCCATAGCTGGCTGCCAAACCAGGCCTGCCACACCGCCTCGGGGTCGACTCCCGCCAGAGCCGCCACGCGGCGACAGGCCAGTCGATTGTCGAAGTGCAACAAGACGTTGCCGATGTCGAAGTAAATGAATCGCACCGCCATGGGCGAAGCTGTCTCGCGGGGTAAAGTTGATCCGTTCCGCTTCCGTCGCGGGGCGCCGCCCCGGCGAAACTACAGTTCTTCCAGCACCAGGTCGCGATACCAGGCTTCGCTGGGGGGGCCGCCGTGGATTTGCAGCCCCAACACACCGCGCCGCTCGATCTGGGCATCGGCCTCGGTGTAGTCGACCGTGGGCACGTCGTTAATCCAAAGCTGAATCCGCGGGCCCTGGCAGCGAATGCGGTAGCTGTTCCACTCGTCGCGCTTGAGTGCCCGGAGCAGGGCCGGCTCATCCTTCGGCCGCTGGAGCACCTTGTTGCGGCGCGATTCGTCGTACAGGCAACCCCAGAACAAATCGCCCAGGTCGGCCTGATAGCCTGATACTTCGTGGTGGTTCGGAATCCGGCGGCTGCGCAGTTGCACGCCGGCGTTGGCCCCCCGACCCAACAACTTGAACTGGAGCTTGAGCTCGAAATCGCCAAACGGCTCGGTGGTGCAGAGGAACTCGTTCCGCTGAATGGGGCGCTCGAGCGAGCCGCCGACGATGGCGCCGTCCTCCACTCGAAATAGCTCGGCGCTCCCCTCCCAGCCAGCCAGCGTTTTTCCATCGAACAGCGGCCGGGGCTCGGCACCCCGCAGCGAAGTCGCCAGCCCGGCCAAGAGCAGGCCGAAACCCTTCCAACCCAACCCGGCTCGCCCGCCGATCCGCCTGGTCATGGTGTATTCTCCCTCTGGAGCAAGGTGTGGCGCGGCGGCCGCCCCGGGGGCCGGCGACGCCTACGACGCCGCACAGGGTACCCGAGCCGGCGGCGGCTGAAAACCCAACTTGCCCCCCAGGCACCTTGGTACTCCGGCGCTACAGGCTTTGGCCGGCCAGCCAGCCGGTGCTGAACGCCGCTTGAAAGTTGTACCCACCGATCGGCCCGTCCAAGTCGAGCACCTCGCCCGCCAGGTACAGCCCCGGCACCCGCTTGCTGGCAAGGGTGCGCGAGTCGACTTCGTCGAGCGACACGCCGCCGGCCGTTACTTCGGCCTTGGCGTATCCGCGCGTGCCCGAGATGGAAACCGTGGTTTGCTTCATCCCCCGCGCCAGTGCTTGCCGGGCCGGCTTGGGCAGCTCGGCGGCGCGGCCCTCGGGCAGCATGCCCACGCGTCGCACCAGGGCCTCGGCCAGCCGGCGGGGAACCTCCTCGGGCACGAGCGAAACCACTTGGCGCTTCCCCGCGCCCGCCTGACCGGCCCGCAAGGTTTCCTCGAGCTCGTCCAGGGTTCGGCCCGGCAACAGGTCGACTTCCAGCCTTAGCCTATTCGGCTCGGGGTGCGAGGTAATCGCCCGGCTAATGTCGAGCGCCACCGGTCCGGAAAAGCCAAAATGGGTGAACAGCAGCGAGCCACGCCGGCGATCGAGCGCCCGCGCGGTTTCGCCCGGCTCGAAAACCCGCAGGCCGGCATCGGGCACGGTAACGCCCGAGAGCTCGTGGACCCAGGCTTCGCCGGTGGTAATCGGAACCAGGGCAGGGCGGGGGGGCACGATCGTATGCCCGAGCTCGGCCAACCAGGCGTAGGCGTCGCCCGTGGTTCCGCACCCGGGATACGACTTACCCCCGGTGGTAATCACCAGCCGCTGGGCCAACAGCGTTCGGGCGGGGGTCGATAGCTCCAGCCCCGCTTCGGTCCGCCGCAGCGCCGTAACGGGCTCGCCCAGCGCCAACTCACAGGCGGTGCGGCGCAGCCGCGTGGTGAAGGCGGCCAGCACGTCGGCCGCCTTGTTGCTCGCGGGAAAGATTTTGCCCGTTTCCTCGGTTTTGGTGGCCACCCCCTCGGCTTCGACCAGGGCCACCAGGTCGGCCGGCGACAGCGCGGCCAGGGCCGAATGCAGGAACTTTCCCGGGGGGCCGAAGGCGGCCACGATGCCGCGTGCGTCGGTGGCGTGAGTTAAGTTGCAGCGGGTGCCGCCCGACATCAGGATTTTGACGCCGGGCTTACGGTTCTTTTCCAGCAACAGGGTAGCCAACCCCCGGCTGGCGGCCCGCTCGGCGGCAACCAGCCCCGCCGCCCCGGCCCCGATGACGACGACCGGCCAAATCATCGATGCCCCGGCTACCTGGGTCGCAATGAGCGGGCACTCCTTGTCGTGGGCCAGGTCGCAGGTTGCCTAAACCCGTTCGCGCTTGGGCCGGTAGATTTCCGTGGCGAAGCCCAGTTGCATTTCGGCGGCGTTCCCCACGGTTTCGCTCAGCGTGGGGTGGGCGTGGATCGTGTCGGCCAGATCGCGGGCCGTGGCCCCCATTTCAATGGCTAGCGCGCCCTCGGCCACTAGTTCGCCGGCGCCGGCGCCCACGATACCGATGCCCAACACCCGCTCGGTTTCCGGGTCGACGAGCAGCTTGGTCAACCCCTCGGTGCGGCCCAGCGATTGGGCCCGCCCGCTGGCTGCCCAGGGGTAGCGAACGACTTCCACCGCGCGGCCTTGCCGTTCGGCCTCGTTCTCGGTGAGCCCGGCCCAGGCCACCTCGGGGTCGGTGAACACCACGGCGGGAATGGCCAGGGGGTCGAACTCGGCGGGCCCGCCGTGCAGGGCCTCCACCGCCACTTTGCCTTCGTGAGTGGCTTTGTGGGCCAGCATGGGTTCGCCCGCCACGTCGCCGATGGCCAGAATCGCCGGGTCGGCGGTGCGCTGCGCGCGGTCGACTTGAGCGAAGCCTCGCCGATCCAGTTTGACCTGGGTGTTTTCCAGCCCGATGCCCGCGGAGTTGGGCCGGCGCCCCACGGCGACCAGCACCCGGCTAAACCGTTCGGTGCGCGAGCCTTCGGGCCCTTCGAGCGTCGCCTCGACGACCGAACCGGTATCGCGGACCGCTGCCACTTTGGTCCCCAGGTGAATCGCCGCCATCTGTTTGGCCAGTCGCTGAGCCAGGGGCCGCACCAGGTCTCGATCGGCCCCGGGCAGCAGCCCATCGGTCAGCTCGACGACCGAAACCTTGGTACCCAGCGCCGCGTAGACCGAACCCATTTCCAGGCCGATATAGCCCCCGCCCACCACCAGCAGACTCTCGGGAATGTCTTGCAAGGCCAGCGCCCCGGTCGAATCCATCACTCGGGGGCTGCCGATTTCAAAGGCCGGAATCTTCGTGGGAACGGAACCCGTGGCCAACACACAGTGATCGAAGGTGATCCGGTCCGCGGAGACCGGGGCATCGGCCGCGCGATCTTCGAGCCGCAGCGTCTGGGAGTTCTCGAAGACACCCCGGGCGCCGATGACGGTTACGCCGCGCTGCTTGGCCAGTTGCTTGAGCCCGCCGGAGAGGGTTTGAATCACCTTGTCTTTGCGAGCCCGGAGGGTGTCGATGGCAATGGCCGGAGGGACGAAGCTCACCCCCCAGTCGGCCATTTCACGGGTTTCGTGAATCAGCTTGGCAACGTGCAAGAGGGCCTTCGAGGGAATGCAGCCCCGTAGCAGGCAGGTGCCGCCCAGGCGAGGCTCGGCTTCGACCAGAGCCACCTGCATTCCCAAGTCGGCCGCCATGAAGGCGGCGGCGTAGCCCCCGGGCCCGCCCCCCAAAACCACCAACGGAAAGTGCATCGCGTCGATTCCTTCGGACTGCGCCTGCTTCAGTGTGCCCCAGAGCCTAGCAGCCAGGGGGCGACTTCAACAACCTGCCCCGTCCCCACAGGGTTCTCTCGGGCACGAGGCCGCCCCGAGCGTGGACCTGGCCGGCAGCCCGCGTGGCTAGCCGCGGCGGACCGACCGCTCGCCCAGGTAAAAGCCCACGGCCAACGTGACGAGTGGCAAGAACAACAGCAACAGCCGCTCCAGCGCATCGACCATGCCGGCAAACGTGGCGTCGGGCTTGCGCAGTGCCAACCCCAAAAGCACCAGCCCCGCCCCCAGCAGTACACTGAGTAGCACCAAGACCCAAAGCACGACTCGCCACGAGGGGGGCTCGGGCGGTGGACCCGGCGGCGGCTGATGCAACGGTTCGCTGGTGCTCAAGGTAGTTTTCCCGGGCGTAGATCGCCCACTGCGATGGCTAGAACGGGGCAGTTGCCTGGAGGCCGTGGCCCAGGGAAGCAAGGACCGAACGGCGGCCGGCTCTCCCGAGGAAACGGGGCCCTGCCACGGGCACTTGGGGCCACTCGGCTAGCGTAGCACAGCCCCGGTGTCGGCGCTGGTGGCCAAGCGGGTATAGCGGGCCAAAAACCCGGTTTTGTACTTGGCGGGGGGGGCCTGCCAGCCGCGGCGGCGCTCGGCCAGCTCGGCTTCACTCAGGCGCACCTCGAGCTTACCGGCCGGAATGTCGATGTCGATCCTGTCCCCATTGCGCAACAGGCCGATCGTTCCCCCGGCCGCGGCCTCGGGGCTGACGTGGCCGATACAAGCCCCCGCCGTACCGCCCGAAAACCGGCCGTCGGTAACCAGGGCCACGCAGTGGTCCAGCCCCATGCCCTTGATGGCCGTGGTGGGGGCCAGCATCTCTTGCATGCCGGGGCCTCCCTTGGGTCCCTCGTAACGAATGATGACCACGTCGCCCGCCTTGACCAGGCCGTTGACGATGCCGGCGTAGGCGTCGGTTTCGGCCTCGAAAATCACGGCCGGGCCGCTATGGCGGAGCATTTCGGGCCGAACGCCCGCGGTTTTCACCACCGCCCCATCGGGAGCCAGGTTGCCGTACAGAATGGTCAGTCCGCCGGTCGCGCTGTAGGCGCGGTCGACCTCGCGAATGCAATCCCAGGGGTCGAAACCGAGCTGTTCGGCCGACAGCTCGCGCACATTGCGCAAGGACTGCCGGACCGACATGCCCACCGAGGTGCGGCGGCCGCCGGCGGCCACGCTGGCCACCTCGAGCACCTCTTCGCGCACGGCCCCGCCACGGACATCGTATTCGGCGATGTTCTCACCGAGCGTCTTGCCGGTCACGGTGGGGCATTCCAGCTTGAGCAGCCCGGGGCATCCGCGAGCCACGCTGCCCAAAATGGTGTGAATGCCCCCGGAGCGGTGCACGTCTTCGATGTGGTAGTGGCTCGAAGGCGAAACCTTGCAGATGTTGGGCGTTTTCAGGCTCAATTCGTTGATTCGCTGCATGGTGAAGGGCACTTCGGCCTCTTGGGCAATGGCCAGCGTGTGCAGCACCGTGTTGGTACTGCCCCCCATGGCCATGTCGAGCACCATGGCGTTGTCGATCGAATCGGCGGTGACGATTTCGCGCGGCAACAGCCCATGGCCAGGCCCCACCCGGTTGAACTCGCGGACCATTTCCACGATGCGGAAAGCCACCCGGCGATACAGCGCGCGCCGCTCGGCGCTCGTGGCCAGCAGCGTACCGTTCAGGGGAAAGGCCAGGCCCAGGGCCTCGGCCAAGCAGTTCATGCTGTTGGCGGTGAACATCCCCGAGCAGGAACCGCAGGTGGGGCAGCCGTTGCGCTCCAGTTCGAGCAGTTCTTCGCTGGTAAGCTTGCCGTTTTGTTTGGCTACCGAACCGACGAACACGTCGATCAGGTCGACCGTTTTGCCGTCGGCGGTGTGGCCGGCTTCCATCGGCCCGCCCGAGGCGAAGATCGTGGGAATATTGGTCCGCATCGCCCCCATGAACATGCCGGGCACGATCTTGTCGCAATTGGGAATGCAGATCAGCCCGTCGAAACAATGGGCATTGACGACCGTTTCCAGGGAGTCGGCGATAATCTCCCGGCTGGGCAGCGAGTACTTCATTCCCTCGTGACCCATGGCGATGCCGTCGTCGACGCCGATGGTGTTGAACACGAAGGGCATTCCGCCCGCTTCACGGACAAAGCCTTTGACCAGCTCGCCCACCTGGTTCAGATGAACGTGGCCGGGAATGATATCGATATAGCTGTTGCAGATGGCGATAAACGGCTTCTTGAAGTCGTCGTCGCCCACGCCCGTGGCCCGCAGCAGACTGCGATGGGCGGCCCGGGCATCGCCCAGCTTGATCATGTCGGAGCGCATCGAATCGGCTTATCTTTCCAAAAGGGTGAAGCGAACTGCCGCGAGGTTCCTGCGGCTGAGCACCCCCAAAACGGGGTAGCCAGGCAGACGAATTGCTCAAGCCAAGCATTTTACCACCGCCGACATTCCCCCGGCCAGTTCCCCCCCATCGCAAAACGCAAGGACGCAACGGCGCCAGGACGCAAAGGTAGAGAAAAAAACTCTCCCGACTCTTCGCGCCTTGGCGCCTTCGCGCCCTGGCGATTTCTTCCCTCCGGAACAAAACGCAACGACGCAACGGCGCCAGGACGCAAGGTGGGAGATCGAATTTCTCCCGACTCTTTGCGCCTTGGCGCCTTGGCGACCTGGCGATTTCTTCCCTCGGAAACAAAACGCAATGACGCTATGCCGCCAAGACGCAAAGGTAGAGAACAAATCTCTCCCAACTCTTCGCGCCTTGGCGCCTTCGCGCCCTGGCGTTCTCTTCCCTCCGGAACAAAACGCAAGGACGCAACGGCGCCAGGACGCAAGGTGAGAGAAAGAATCTCTCCCGACTCTTGGCGCCTTCGCGCCTTGGCGCTCTCTTCCCTCCGGAACAAAACGCAACGACGCAACGGCGCCAGGACGCAAGGTGGGAGAACAAATCTCTTCCGATTCTTCGCGCCTTGGCGCCTTCGCGCCCTGGCGCTCTCTTCCCTCCGGAACAAAACGCAATGACGCAACGGCGCCAGGACGCAAAGGTGAGAGAAAGAATCTCTCCCAACTCTTCGCGCCTTGGCGCCTTCTTCCCTCCGGAACGAAACGCAAGGACGCAACGGCGCCAAGACGCAAAGGTGAGAGAACAAATCTCTCCCGACTCTTCGCGCCTTGGCGCCTTCGCGCCCTGGCGTTCTCTTCCCTCCGGAACACAACGCAATGACGCAACGGCGCCAGGACGCAAAGGTAGAGAACAAATCTCTCCCAACTCTTCGCGCCTTGGCGCCTTCGCGCCCTGGCGTTCTCTTCCCCGAGCGTGCGCCATCGGTGCCCCGCCTACACTCGGCGGATCAGCACTGCGGCGGCCTGGCCTTGCGGCGTCACGTTGAGATTCAGGAAAGAGTCGCCCGGCGGAACATCGCCGCTGGTCACGGCCCGAACGGGGCACGCCGGGTCGGCCTGTTCGTAGTTCAGCACTGGGAAGAGCCGGTCGGCTTTTAGCGCCAGCAGGCTGGCGACCAACTCGACGGCGCCGCTGCCTGCCCCCAAGTTGCCGAAGTGGCTCTTGGCTGCCACGACCGGCACCCGGGCCGCATCGCTCCCCAGGGCTTGGCTCAGAGCGGCCCATTCTTCAACGTCGCCGGCGCGGGTACCCAGACCGTGGGCATGAACGTGCCCCAGGGCGGCGGGCGTCATTCCGGCTTCACGCAGCGCCATCCAGATCGTGTTGCGCAGCGCCAGGTCGCGGCGGGCCACGAAGTTCCGCTCGGCCGCCGACGAAGAGCCCGTCCCCACCACCTCGCCATAGATTTCGGCGCCGCGAGCCCGGGCCGACTCGTATTCCTCGAGCACCACGGCCCCGGCCCCTTCGCCCAAGACCATGCCGGTGCGGTCGCGATCGAAGGGGCGCGAAGCTCGATCGGGCGGACAATCGCGTTCGGCCATCTGCTCCTGTTGAACCACGTGAATGGTTTTCATCAGGTGCACCCGGGTACCGGTGGCACCGGCCAGCATAGTATCGGCCGAGCCGCGGGCGATGGTTCGATAGGCTTCGGCCACGGCCAAATTGGCCGAGGCTTCGCGCACCGTGAGCGAGTTGTTGGGCCCCTCAAGGTCGCGGTAAATCGCGATGTGGCAAGCGGGCATGTTCGGCAGGTACTTCAGCAGCCAAAGCGGCGTCAATTGCCGCATTCCTTCGCTGCCCCAACGGTCGAAATGAAACTTGCCCTCGGGAGCGCAAAGATGCATGCCGGCGGCGAAATCCTGGGGCTCGCTGAGCATGTAGTCCGAGCCGTAGACAATGCCGGTCCGGAGCGGGTCATAGGTTCCCTCGGCCAGACCCGCGTCCCCCAGGGCGTGAAAGGCCGCGGCCACCCCCATCTGGCTCTCGCGGCACATCAGCTTCAGGCCCTTGCGCACGGCCTTCTTCAAGTCACCCTCGAGCGGGCCAAAATCGGCGATGTCGCCCGTGAAATCGCGCACTTCGGCAGCGAACGGCATCGGCAGTTCGTCGGCCGCGGGCGAAGCCAAGCGCGCCACGCCACTTCGCCCTTCAAGCAGCGACTGCCAGAGCGCTTCCTTGGAACTGCCGATCGGGCTGACGATCCCCACGCCGGTAATCACTACCCGGCGCGTCGAACGAGCCTCCTCCATGGACGAACAACTCCCCGCGGTTACAGGTCCGCGATCGATCGTGAGTGGCGGGCGCCCTTCGTGGCGTATCCTCCGGTGGGCAAGGCCGTAGTGTACCGGGGAGGCGGTTCGGGCGTCGAGCCGAAGCCGGGCGCAACCCCACTGCCAGTTCGCTACCCCAGCCGGGCGGTCTCGGCCGAAGCCCTTCGACCCATCGCCGCCAGGTCACCGGCCGACAACCTGTGCAAGGCCACCCCGGGCGGGGGCCAGCCGTAGGCGGAGAATTCGACCGGTTAGTAGCGGGCTGACCCCAGGCTGGCCGGACGCCCCGTCGGACCCGGCGCGCTGGCCGTGGGCTGCCCCGCCGCGCTAGGCGCGGTGGTCGATCCGCGGCTTTCGATGAACACCAACAGGTCGGCCCGCTCGGGCGGCGTCAAGGCCTGCGGCAGCTTTACCGGCAAATTGACCGGCAAGCCGAACAGGCCCGGGTCGGCCGGCACCGGCGTGGCCACGAGACCCAGCCCGATCACCAGCACCTGGTCGGTCGGCCAGCGAAAGCGCTCGTGGAACCGGCATTGAACCAGTTGGGGCACCTCGATCCGGGTCTGCTGCCGGGGGTCGGCGGTCGAGGGGGTTTCCAGGTTTACCGTGGCCATCCGTTCGATCTGATCGATGTTGCACTTCACCACGGCGTCGACTGTAAGCCCGTCGAGCGATAGCAACGGGCTGAGTTGAAACGTGAACCCCTCGTCGATTTGGGCCGATTCCGGTTCAAAGGCCGGCCAGGCGGCGGCCGAGGGCAATACGCCGCGCGTGTAGCGCCGGGGCTTGGTGGCCGAAACCACGGCCGACTGGCCGTTGTTGACCATCAGGTGCGGAGCACTGTGCTCGCGGAAATCGCTCCGCCGCCTCAGATCGGCCAAGAGCAGCGCCGCGTCTTCGCGGGCCAAAAGCCAGGCCTGTACGCCTTGCGACTGCACCGGCACTGGCCGCAGGACCCGGGTGGCCCTGCCGCGCCAGTTCGGGCTATCGACCGAGACGATCTTCACCCCAAAGGCGTACGACTCGGTGTCGGGATTGACAAACCGGTCGACGATTTCGCCGATCATGGCTTGCATTTCAGCGGTGTGATACACCCGCAGCACGCGTGAGTCGGCATGCAAGAGCCCGACCACGGGGCCGGTGTGCCAGGCCTCGTAGCCGGTGTCGCGCAGAATCCAGTCGATGATCGCCTGTTCGGGCATGTGGGTCGAAGCCACGCGCAGGCTGTAATGGCTAATATCGTATTCGCGATAAATCTGGCCAGCGTCGTTGGGCAGCTTGCCGCTACCGCTGGTAACTTTGGCCAACGGCGCCCGTCCCCGGCCCACTTCGCGCAGACCGGTCTCGGCGGGCGCGCCCGCGGGGGGCTCTGCCGGGGGTTCCTGGGCCGAAACGCGGACGGCACTGCAAAGCGCCGCCACCAAGCAGGCGGCCAGTGGCGCCTGCCAACCAACTCGGTCCGCGGGCCCAGCCATTCGGCCTGCCGGCCCAGGAACGTGGTTGCACCTTCGGCCTTGCATCGCAACCCTCCGCGGCATGCGTTCCAAGAACGACCGCGCCGGCACTTCCGCCGGCGAGAAGAGAAAGCAGCCCAGGGCCCGGCCCCGAGCGGGCGGGGACTATACCGGCCGGGCCAAGAGCGCGGCAAGATCGACTTCGCCGTTTGGGAGGTTTGCGGCAAGTGCGGCGAAACCGTCTCGAAGGGCGCAGGCCCTGCCCACCTGGCGGCGCTTCAGCGGGGCCGCAGTGTCTGCTGGGCTGCCATCCGCGTTGCTGGTTTGGCCAGAGCCAACCGGTCGGCCCGTCGAGCAAGTCCGCGGCCGGGGCGCGCCGATCCTTGCGAGGCCCCTGGTCGACCGATACGCTGGACGCTTTCTTCGCCGCCTCGGGAAGGTCGCCATGCACGCCGAAGGTGATTCGTCAGGCCGGTTTACGACCGTTCAGTGGCTCGTACTGATCATGGCCGCGATCGGCTTCATGTTCGATACCTACGAGATTCTGATGGCGCCGCTGGTGCTGGGGCCCGCGCTGGGCGAGTTGACCGGAGCCCCGCCGGGCGCCCCCGAGATCCGAAATTGGATCAGCCTGATCTTCTGGACGAGCACCCTATCGGGCGGCGCCTTCGGCCTGATCGGCGGTTACCTGACCGACCGCTTCGGTCGCCGCCGAGTGCTGACTTGGAGCATCATGCTCTACGCCCTGTCGGCCTGCGGCGCTGCTTTCAGCACCAGCCCGAGCATGCTGCTCGTTCTGCGCTGCACCACGTTTATGGGGGTTTGCGTCGAGTTCGTCGCCGCCGTGGCCTGGCTGGCCGAGTTGTTTCCCAACCCGCACCAACGTGAAAAGGTGCTGGGGTATACCCAGGTGTTTGCCTCGCTGGGGGGCGTGGCCGTAACGGCGGCCAGCACCCTGGCCGTGCAGTTCGGCACCCACCTGCCGGCCATTTACGGCGCCCACTCGAGCTGGCGCTACACGTTGCTCTCGGGGATGATTCCCGCGATTCCGCTCATCTTGATCCGGCCGTTCCTGCCCGAATCGCCCACCTGGGAACAAAAGCGCCTCGCGGGCACCCTGCGGCGGCCCAGCTTCGCCGAGTTGTTCGCGCCCGCGCTGCGGCGCGTGACGCTGGTGAGCATGCTGCTTTGTGCTTGTGCGTACGCCACGGCCTATGGCGCCATTCAGTACACGCCGAGCCAGATCGTGCCGGCCCTGCCCCAGGTGGCGCCGCTGACCCAGGCCAAGCGTGCCAAGGAAGCCGAGATTCAGGCCGCCCACCAGGAAATGATTTCGCACCCCGAGGGCTCGCCCGAGCGGGCCGCGGCCGCGGCCCGCAAGAAAGCGCTGATTGGCGAGTGGGGCCAGGTGCGTAAGCCGGCCGAACAGGCCCCGAACGACGTGCAGTTCTTTCAGGAAATGGGGGGGCTGACCGGCCGATTCCTGATGGCCCTGGTTTCGGTCTACGTGGTGAGCTGTCGCCGGCAGTTGATGTTCTTCCTGCTGCCGGGGCTGGTACTACTGCCGCTGATTTACGCCGGCCCGGGTGTGAACAACCTGGGTCTGTTCAAATACGGCATGTTCGTCGCCGGGCTGCTGACCGTGGCCCAGTTCAATTTTTTCGGCAACTATCTGCCGCGGGTCTATCCGCTGCACCTGCGGGGCACGGGCGAGGGTTTCGCGGTGAATTTTGGCGGCCGGGTCGTGGCCTCGTTCGCGTTCCTGGTTACGCCGCTCATCGCCGCGCGAATGCCCGATCAAAAAATGGCCTATGCCGCGGCCGTCATGGCCGGGGGGCTGTACCTGGCGGCCTTCGTGGCGCACTTCTTCCTGCCCGAGCCCCAGGCTGAAGCCCTGCCCGAATAGTTGGGGGGGGGAGGGCAGGAGTCCGCGGGCCATCGCGGGGCTTGCCATCGGCGACGCAAATCCCGGCGGGGGTGGGCGAGGCCCGGGTATTGCTCGCTTCCACCACGCTGACCGCCTCAGCGTCAGGGGGAGTCGCGCTCCGTGCTGGAGAGCGCCGCCGATCGGGCATAACATAGCAGGGGAAGACCAGCCGACCGCGGGGGCCCGGCCCGCGCGGCTGGGGGCGTCGACCACGCGCAAGCCCCCGTGGCCGAGGGCCTGAAACCCGGTGGCGCGCGGCGGCTCATTCACTCTATCCGAGCGGCGGGAAACACGGGACCATGAAAAACGGGGTGCTCGACGAGTATCACCGGTCCCGCGATTTTACGGGGAAGACACTCCGCTCGGCCTGCTACGCGCCGCAGGTATCGCTGTTCTTCGATACCCTCGGCAGCGTTCAGGCTTGCTGCCAAAACGTGAAGTACCCCCTGGGCAACGTGGCCGTCGACCGCCTGGCCGACATTTGGAACGGCCCTCGCATTCAAAGCCTGCGCAAGGCCCTGGCCAAGGACAACTTCGCCGCCGGCTGCCAGTTTTGCGAGTGGCAGATTTCGGTCGGCAATTACCTGGGCGCCTACACCCGCAATTTCGAGCGCTTCCCGGTGGCCGAGTTGGACCCGGCCTGGCCGCAGATGATGGAGTTCTCGGTCTCCAACACCTGTAACCTGGAATGCGTGATGTGCAAGGGAGAGTTCTCCTCGCTGATTCGCTCCAATCGCGAGAAGCTGCCCCCGCTGCCCAAGGCCTACGGCGACCAGTTCTTCGAGGATCTGCGCCCGTTTCTGCCCCACCTGAAATACTGCAAGTTCTTGGGGGGCGAACCCTTTTTGGCCCGCGAATCGTACCGTGTGTGGGACCTGATCATCGAGGCCGGGCTGCGGCTGCCGTGCCATGTAACGACCAACGGCACCCAATACAACGAGCGGGTCGAGCAGGTGCTCAGCCATATGCCGATCGAGCTCTCGGTTTCGCTCGATGGCCTGACCAAGCCCACGCTCGAGTCGATCCGCCGCAACGCGAATTTCGAAACCGTGATGGAGAACTTTCGCCGCTTCCACCAGTACGCCCGGCGCCAGGGAACCTACATCGGGCTCACCTATTGCCTGATGCGGCAGAACTGGCACGAATTCGGCGACTTCCTCAAGTTTGCCGACGATTGGGACTGCGAAGTGGTAGTGAACCTGGTTCGCGAGCCGCCTCAATGCAGCTTGTACACGCTGCCGATTCGTCAGCTCGACGAAATCGCCGCCGCGATGGAAGAGCAGGGGCGCTCGCTCCGCAACCGGCTGAAGCGCAACCGGCCCGTGTGGGATGAGCACGTCGGAGGGCTGCGGCGGCGGGTCCAGCGCCGCGAGGATTCGACCCGCCCCCCCTTCGAGACTCCGCTGGCCCTGGTCGTGCTCGACGCCAAGAGCCGCATGGCCGTGCGCGAAGAAGAGCGAATCGACCTGGCCCGGGCCCAAACCATGTTGCGGCAGTGGTCTCCCACGGCCGAAATGCGGCGCCTGGAAACCGACCGCAACGACCGCGTTACCGCCCTGGGCGAGGAAGAACGCGACTGGTTCGGCATCGAGGCCTCGGCCTGTCGGGGGCAGTTGTTCGAAGACCTGTTCGAGCGGCTGCGCGATCGCTACGGCGCCGAGCAAACGACGGTGCTCGAACAATCAGGACACTACGTCGACCGGGTCCACGATTTCGTCGCTCGCGATGGCCAGGTCTTCGCCCTGCGAACCATTTCGCTTCCCAGGCTCAGTGTCTTCGGCCTGCCCGAGGGGGCGCTCACGCTGGCGGCGGGAACCACGATTCGCGCGACCGACTCCCAGGCCGAGCACACCAGCCAGCCCGGGCAGGCCGGCACCGCGCATGCCGATTCGCTCGAACTGGCCCGCGCCCAGGTCACCGACTGGAGCGGCGGGCGCCCGCCGCTGACGTTGCAAACCGACCGCGAGGGAGTGTTTCGTAGTGTCGTCTCGGGCAACCTTAGTGAACTGGGAATCGACCCGGCCGAATGGATCGGGCGACCGCTCGAGGAGTGGTTCTATCCGCTGCGGGGGCGGTTCGGCCAAGAGCGCCAGGTGGAGCGCTGGGGACAAACCGCCGATCGCTTCGACCGCATGGTTCGTTTTCGAACTCCGCAGGGTCCCGCCCACGGTCGTTTCTGCGCGGTGCGGCGGTTCGACTCCCAGAGATTGCCCGCTGGCTGGACGGTGCTCGTCGCCGCCGTGGCCCTGACGGCGGCCGACGAAGCCGCACTAGCCGGTTCCGCTCGGCAATCGCTTCGCGAGTGGGAGCCGACCGCGTTCGAGGGCGAAATCACGGTCGATTTCAACGGCCGCATCCTCGACGGCCAGGGAGCGATTCCCGGTTTCAGCGTCCTGGCCTCCAATCAGTTCTGCGGACACCCCTTGGCCGAGGTGCTGAACGAGGTTCGCGGCCAATGGGGCCCCGCGACCGAACTGCAGGCCTGTAAAACCGGCGAGCGGACCGACCGCATTTGGCGGTTGGCCAACGACGAGGGGCTGCGATTGGTTCGCGCCATTCGAATCGCGCACTTCGATGCCGCCGGAGCCCCCCTTGGCTGGCGCTACTTGCTCGCCTGGTGCGAAGTGACCGCCGCCAACCAATCGACGGCCCAGCAACAGGCGAGCGAAACCCTGGCCGCCTGGAGTGGCACCCAGAAGATCCTGCACGTGGAAGCCACACTCCAGGGGACGATCGTGGCCGTCTCCGGCGACATCGAAGCTTGGGAGCCTTCCGATTCGGCCGACCTGGTCGGCAAATCCCTGGACGAGTTCAATACCCGGCTGGCCGCGCGGTTCGGCCCGCCCGAGTTGTACGACCAGTCGGCCACCGTGCTGCGAACCGATCGAATCCAGTCGTGCGAAGGACCGCTGGGCCCGGCCTTTCTCCGGCAAATTTCGCGGCTGAGCTGGTCGGCCGCGGTGGGTGAAGTTCGCCAGGTAAGCGACTGGGGGGCGGTGGTTGTCGGCCGAGACCCGCGGCGCACCCCGCCCGAGGAACTGATCGACCGCTTCCGCGCGGTTGAGCTGGGGCGGCCATGTCTCGAGCTGGCGCTGGACCGCGAGGGCATCGTGCGGTATGCCGAGTACGCCGGACCAGGCACCGCTCCGCCGGAGACCGCGCAACTGGTGGGCCAGGATCAACAGGCACTCGACGACTGGCTGGCCGCTCAGTTGGGCCCTCCCCGCACGCTGGCCCGCAACTGGACGCTTTACTTCGACGAGCGGATCGAACAGTGCGAGCCGGCCGCGGGCAGCAACCGGCCGCCGCAGCGGACCCACCACCTGCGCTGGCCGGTGTTCGACGAGCAGGGCCTATGGCATGGCTGGCAAGCCGTGGTGGCCGTGGCCCAGCTCGACCCCTCGACGCTGGAAAAGAACCGCGGTCGCCAGTGCGAGCGGCTGACCGAGTGGGAGCCCACGGCCGGGTTGCTCTCGTTGCTTTGCGCCACCGATGGCACCATTGTTTCCGCCGAAGGCCCGAGCCCCTGGCTGGCCGAACTCCCCGGTAGCCCGCTGGAGGGAAAAACGCTGGACGATTGGGACCGAGCCTGTACAGCCGAGTGGGGCCCGGCGACGCTTTACGACCTGGTCCGCGCCACCCTGACCGACGACCGCACCGACCACTTTCACGGCCCGCACGGGCGCACCCAGCGGCGCACGATCACGGTTCCGACCTTCGGCCCGGGCGGAGAACCCGCTGAATTGCGCTTGGTCGCGGTGCGGCTGCCGGCCGCGCTGCTCCGCGCTGGCGAGGACCGGCGGGCCCAGGCGGCGCTGCAAGAGGGCTTGCCCGAAGCGGAATTCTGGCGTTTGGATTTCGACGCGGCCGGCCGCGTGGTCGACGAGCAGCCCCCCGCGGTCGACCCGCTGAACGTCCGCGGCCAAACTCCCCTGGGCCGGCACTGGGAAGAAATGCTCAGCGACTGGCAAACCCGCTGGGGACGGCCCCGCTCGGTCGAGGTCGACGAACCGGGCGAGCGTCTTCACCGCGAGCGCCGCCAGTTTGGCACCCCGCGCGGGTTGCTCCAACTGCATACGGTGCGGATGCCGCTGCTGGACGACGAGGGGCGCTCGATCGGCTGCCGGCGCTGGGTGGGCCTTCGAGCCGTGACGGCCGAAACGCGCCGCGTGACGCCGGACGAAGCGGGCAACTTGATTCGAGAATGGTCCCGCGGTGAAGCCCAATGGCTGCTGCGCACCGACCGAGCCCAGCAGGTGATCGAGGCCCGGCTCGTATCCGGAACCGCCGACGGCGCCGACCCGCGCGAATTGCTCGGAACCAACCTGAGCGGGCTTCCCGCCTGGCTCGCCGAGCGGTGGGGGGCCAGCCAGGTCGCCGGCTTTCAAGAGTCTCCCGAGTTGATCGACGCCACGCTGGTGTTTCGTCAGCCGGGCGCCAGGCGGACCTTCCGCGGCTTGCATCTGCCCGAATTCGACGCCGAGGGCAATTGGACCGGCTTCTGCGTGCAGGCCGGCTGGTTCACGCAGGCCGACACCCCCGCCGACTAGCCGGCTCGCCGGGGCTAGACCGCTGCGATTGCGCGGGCGGGCAGTTCATCCCCCTTGCCGCGCAGCCTGCTCGGCCAGCCAGTCGGCCGTTTCGCGCCACAGACTGGATTGAAACCGCGGGTGAAAGAACCCGAAGTGGCCGATCGAGCGCTCGCCGATGGCGCCAGGCTCCACGTGGCGGTGCTCCCCGGCGACGGCCGGATACAAATCGAGCAGGGCGGAAACCGTGGGCCGCGGGGCGAAGAAGTCGTCGGAAAAACTGTAGGCGCGCCAGGGTGCCGCCAAGCTCTTGTAGCCCTCCAGCGATTCTTCCGCGATCGAGTCGAACAGGTAGCGCCGGCTCGTGGCCCAGGCAGCCCATTGCCGCGCTACTCCAGCTGGTAAATCCTCGCCCAACCCAACCCAGCGCGAGGGGAAAAAGCCCAGCCCGGCCGTGAGCCCCGGAATGGCCAGGTACCAAAGCACCGGCAGCAGGGCCTTACGGGGCGAGTTGGGCCAAAGACGCCAGTAGCCGCACTGCGAGGCCACGCTGAGCACGGCCGCAACCCGCTGATGATTCGGCGCTAGGCCCACGATTTGGCCGCCGACGCTGTGCCCGACCACCAGGCAAGGCCGGCCGGGCGAGTGGTCGAGCCCATGGTCGATTACGGCCGCCAAATCGAGCCGGCCCCATTCGTAAAGCCCGGCCGGTTCCTCGCGCAAGGGCTGGCAACGCGAGTCGCCGATGCCCCGGTAATCGAAGGTAGCGACGCGCCAGCCCCGTTCGGCCAAAAACGTGGCGAATCGCGCGTAGTAGCCCCGGCGCACCCCGATGGCGCCGCTCACCACGACCGAGCCGAGCGTCGGTCCCGCCGAGGGCTGAAACACCGTGGCCGCCAGGCTGCGTCCGTCGGCCGCGGCAATCCGATGCGTTTGGGAAACGGTCATGTGCGAACCTTACCAAGCCGGCCCGGCCGGCGGCAATTCGCCCTCCGACCGCGCGGATCCAGCGGGCGCCCCAGCCTTGGGGGGGCGGAAAATCGGCGGTGTTTTCCGGCGACGGCAGGGCCATCCCCCCGCTCCCAGGTGTGGCAGAGCCAACCGAGTCGGCATAAACCGGGAACCGTCGTCGGGATTTTACCGACCGGGCCCGTTGATCCGATGCCAGGGGGGGTGTACGCTCCCAGTGGCGGACGTTGCCGGGCGTACCGCTTCCCACCTTCGGCTGGAATAAAACCGCCAGCCTCTCGTTTGCTTCCGTCCGACTCGCTCAGGCGATCATAGGTACCCCGGCATGGCCATTCGCGTTGCTTTAACCCACAAGACCACGTACTCCTACGATCGACTGGTCCACCTTGGTCCACAGATCGTGCGGCTGCGTCCGGCGCCTCATTGCCGGACCCCGGTATTGAGCTATTCGCTCAAGGTCCAGCCGCAGGGCCACTTCCTCAACTGGCAGCAAGACCCGCAGAGCAACTACCTGGCTCGGTTGGTGTTTCCCGAGCCGACTCGGCAGTTGCATGTCGAAGTCGACCTGGTGGCCGAGCTGACGGTGATCAACCCGTTCGACTTCTTCGTCGAGGCCTACGCCGACAATTTTCCCTTTGAGTACGAGCACTGGCTCGATCGCGAGATCGCGCCGTATCGCGAGCTGCAACCGGCCGGGCCGCTCCTGAGCGAGCTGTTGGCCTCGATCGATCGCACGCCGCAGAACACGGTCGACTTCCTGGTCGCGCTCAATCAACGGCTGCAGCACGAGATCAAGTACGTGATTCGCCTGGAGCCGGGCATCCAGTCGTGCGAGGAAACCCTCGAGCGGCGACAGGGTTCCTGCCGCGACTCGGCCTGGCTGCTGGTCCAAGTGCTGCGCCACCTGGGGTTCGCCGCGCGGTTCGTCTCGGGCTACCTGATCCAGCTTAAGCCCGACGTGAAGCCGCTCGAAGGGCCGGCGGGCACCGACCACGACTTCACCGATCTGCACGCCTGGACCGAGGTGTATTTGCCGGGCGCCGGCTGGATCGGGTTCGACCCCACTTCGGGCCTGTTGGCCGGCGAAGGCCACTTGCCGCTGGCTTGCACCCCCGACCCTAGCAGCGCCGCGCCGATTACTGGCTCGGTCGAAGCCTGCGAGACGCAGTTCGAATTCTCGATGTCGATCGCGAGGATCTATGAGGATCCGCGGGTTACGCAACCTTACACGGACGAACAGTGGCAGCGAATCGACGCGCTCGGTCATCGCGTCGACGAAGTGCTGCGGGCCGCCGACGTGCGGCTCACCATGGGGGGCGAGCCCACCTTTGTTTCGATCGACGACATGCAGGGGGACGAGTGGAACACCGCCGCCGTGGGCCCGACCAAGCGGCTTTTGGCGGGCGATTTGCTCCGCCGCATGGCCAATCGGCACGCGCCAGGCGGCTTGTACCACTTCGGCCAGGGCAAATGGTATCCCGGCGAGGAACTGCCGCGCTGGGCGCTAAGCGTGTACTGGCGCCGCGACGGGCAGCCGATTTGGGAGAACCCCCGCTTGTTTGCCGACGAGCGCGTGAACTACGGCCACGACTGGCCCGACGCTCGACGCTTCACCCGCGCCCTCTGCGAGCGGCTCCAATTCGACCCGGCCCGCGCCATTCCCGGCTACGAAGACCCCTGGTACTACCTGTGGCGCGAACGGCGGTTGCCGACCAATGTCGACCCGCTCGAATCGAACCTGGAAAACCCCCAGGAGCGCAAGCGCCTGGCTCGCATTTTCGAACAGGGGCTGGGGAAGATCGTGGGCTATTGCCTGCCGATCGAACGCGCCTTTACCCAGGACGGTTGGCAATGGCAAACCGGCCGCTGGTTCTTCCGTCAGGAGCACCTGTTTCTGGTGCCGGGCGATTCGCCGATGGGATACCGCCTGCCGCTCGATTCGCTCCCCTGGGTTCCTCCCGAGGCGCGTCCCGTGTTCGCCGAAGCCGACCGGTTCACGGTCTCGGAACCGCTTCCCGACCGGGCGCCCAAGATGCGGCAGCGCCGGGTGTACCCCACCGCGGGCAACGGCAGCACGCCGCGGAGCGTTGAGCGAGCCCTGTCGCTGGCTGCCCAGCGCGCCGGCAACGGCGGCGGCAGCGGTTGGGGGCCGGTAGCCGCCGAGGTCGGGCTGGGCGACTGGGAGCCGCACGAAACGCGCGACCACTGGGTCGCCCCCGCCTGGGATACTTCGCCATCGATTCCCGGGTTGGTGCGGACCGCGATGTGCATCGAGCCGCGCGATGGCCGGCTGCACATTTTCATGCCCCCCTTGCGCACGGCCGAGGACTACCTCGACCTGGTCGCCGCCCTGGAAGACACGGCCGAGAGCCTGCGCACCCCGGTGGTGATCGAGGGCTATCATCCGCCGTTCGACCCTCGGCTCAACCATTTTCGCATCACCCCCGACCCTGGGGTCATCGAAGTCAACATGCACCCGTCCAACGATTGGCCCGAGCTAGTCGAATTGACCACGGGGCTTTACGAAGACGCCCGCGAGTGCCGGCTGGGCACCGAGAAGTTCATGCTCGACGGCCGCCACACGGGCACGGGCGGGGGCAACCACATTGTGCTGGGCGGCACCACGCCGGCCGACAGCCCGATTCTGCGCCGGCCCGACTTGCTCCGCAGCCTGGTTTCCTACTGGCACAACCATCCTTCGCTGTCGTACCTGTTCTCAGGCCTGTTCGTGGGGCCGACGAGCCAATCGCCCCGGGTCGACGAAGCCCGACACGATGCCCTCTACGAGCTGGAAATTGCCTTTGCCCAGGTGCCGCGCAACGAACCCTGCCCCCCCTGGCTGGTCGATCGGCTGTTCCGCCACCTGCTGACCGACGTAACAGGCAACACCCACCGCTCCGAGTTCTGCATCGACAAGCTGTACTCGCCCGACACGGCCGACGGACGGCGCGGGCTGGTTGAGTTCCGCGCGTTCGAGATGCCTCCTCATCCGCGGATGAGCCTGACGCAGCAGTTGTTGCTGCGGTCGCTGGTGGCCCGGTTTTGGAACGCCCCCTACGAAAAGCCGCTGGTCCGCTGGGGCACGGGGCTGCACGATCGATACTTGCTGCCGCACTTCGTCTGGCAGGATTTCGAAGACGTTATCAGCGAAACCAACTCGGGGGGCTTTCCGCTCGAGGCCCACTGGTTCGCCCCGCACTTCGAGTTCCGCTTCCCGCTCATCGGGCGAGTCGCCCAGCGCGGGATCGAGCTGGAGTTGCGCAACGCCATCGAGCCCTGGAATGTTCTGGGCGAGGAACCGGCGGGTGGAAGCACGGCCCGCTACGTCGATTCGTCGGTCGAGCGGCTCGAAGTGAAGGTGCGGGGGCTGATCGACACCCGGCACCTGGTCACCTGCAACGGCCGGCCGGTTCCCTTGCACCCCACCGGCACGGTGGGCGAGTTCGTTGCCGGCGTGCGCTACCGGGCCTGGCAGCCCCCCACTTGCCTGCACCCGACCATTCCGGTTCACACTCCACTCGTGTTCGACCTGGTCGACACCTGGCTCGACCGATCGCTAGGGGGCTGCACTTATTACGTGGCGCACCCCGGCGGACGCCACTACGAGCATTTTCCGGTCAACGCCTTCGAGGCGGAGAGCCGCCGCGGGGCCCGGTTCTACCCCATCGGCCACACCAGCGGCCGGTTGCACGTGGAGCCGGCGACCGATAATCCGCAGTTTCCGTTCACGCTGGATCTGAGGAAAGGGTAAGCCGTGCGGCGCAACCCGATGCGCCGGGCGGCCTGGCTCTGCAATCCCCGATTTCGCCAGCGGACCCCGGAGGCAGCCCTAGGACGGAACCGAATAGCTTGAGATAGAATGGAACTAACGGGCGGCGGACCTGAGCGCCTGGGGAAACCAGTCAACCGACCGCACTCGGGAGGGCCCTGACTGGCAGGCGGGCTTCGTCCCTGGCCCCCGGGCGGGGCGACCTGGTGCCCGGTTGGCAGCCGAATTGGCCCCGTTCCGGTGCGCAGCCCGCGCCGAAGGCAGCTTGCCACACCCCCCCTCGAAGCTGATGAGCGCACCAAGTGAAATCGCGAGTCCGGCCGGCCCCCTCTGGTCGGGCTATGCGCCGCCGGCCGGGGCGTACGACGAACTGCTCACCAGCGAGGGGCACCTGCGTCCCCATTGGCAAGCGTTCGTGGCGGGGCTCGACGCGCTTGGTCGCCAGGAGTTGGTGCGCCGCTGGGACCAGGCCCGGCGCCTGCTCCGCGACAACGGAATTACGTACAACGTCCACGGCGATCCGCAGGGGCACGATCGTCCCTGGAATCTCGACGCCTTGCCGCTGGTCGTGGCGGCCCCGACGTGGCGCACCCTGCAGGCTGGCATTTCGCAGCGGGCCCAGTTGATCAACCGCGTGCTGGCCGACGTGTACGGCCCGCAAGAGCTGCTCAAGACCGGTCGGCTGCCTCCCGAAATCGTCTACGCCAATCCGGGCTTTCTGCGCCCGGTGCACGACGTCACGGTGCCCGACGACTGCTACGTACACCTTTATGCCGCCGACCTGGCGCGCGCCACCGACGGCGGCTGGTGGGTGCTGGGCGATCGCACCCAGGCCCCGGCGGGCATGGGGTATTCGCTCGAGAATCGCCTGGTCATCTCGCGGATGCTGCCCCAGGTGTTCCACGAATGCCGAGTGCAGCGGCTGGCCTCATTCTTTCAATCGCTGCGCCAGTCGCTCGAGCGGTTGGCGCTGCACAATCGCGACAATCCCCGCATCGTGCTGCTCACGGCAGGGCCCCGCGCTGAAACCTATTTTGAAGATGCCTACCTGGCCCGCTACCTGAGCTTCACCCTGGTCGAAGGGGGCGATCTGGCTGTCCGCAACAACACCGTCTACCTGAAGACGCTCGGCGGGCTACTGCAGGTCGACGTGGTTTTCCGGCGGCTCTCGGACCGCCGCTGCGACCCGCTCGAGCTCGACGGCGATTCGGTCCACGGCGTGGCCGGCTTGACCCAGGCGGCCCGGGCCGGCAACGTGGCCCTGGCCAATGCGCTGGGCTCGGGGGCGGCCGAGGCCCCCGCCCTGATGGCGTTTCTGCCGGGCCTGTGCCAGGACCTGCTGGGCGAGGAGCTGATTTTGCCCTCGGTGGCCACCTGGTGGTGTGGCCAGGAAGAAGCGCTGCGATTCGTGCTGGCCCATTTAGACCGCCTGGTGATCAAACCGGCGTTTGGCCGCCCCCGCACCCCGGTGGTGTTCGGCGAGCAACTGACCGACCGCGAACGGGCCCGCCTGGCGGCCCGCATCAAGGCCCGACCCCGCGACTACGTGGCCCAGGAACAGGTGGTCCGTTCGGTCGCGCCGGTTTGGGTCGAAGGGGGCTTGCAATCGTGGCACTTGGCGCTGCGGGCCTACGCCACGACTTCGCCCGAGGGCTACCAGGTGATGGAGGGCGGCCTGGTGCGGTTGTCGGCCGCGCTCGACCCGCTCGACCCATCGCTGGCTTTTGGCGAGGGGAGTAAGGACGTCTGGATTCTGGCGGACGGCCCGGTGAATCCGCTCAGCCTGTTGCCGGCCCAGGGGGAGCCGGTTCGCCTGCGCCGCAGCGGCAGCGACCTGCCCAGCCGGGTAGCCGACCATCTTTACTGGCTCGGTCGTCAGACCGAGCGGGCCGAGGGGGGAGTGCGGCTGCTGCGCAGCATTTTGCTGCGGCTCAGCAGCGAATCGGACCCCGGCGGTCTACCCGAGTTGCCCGTCTTGCTGCACGCCCTGAGCGACGAAGGGCCCCAGCCCTCGGGCGCCATTGCCGAGGGAACGCGAATCCATCTGCCGGCCGTTCAGCGCGAGCTGGTTTCGTTCCTGTTCGATCCGCGTCGGCCGGGCAGTTTGCGCAATACGCTGGCCACGCTCGACCGCGTGGCGGGCGAGGTCCGCGACCGGATTTCGATCGATAGTTTCCGAATTCTGAATCGGCTCGACCGCGAGCTGCAAGTTCCCCCGCCCGATGGCCGGGTCGAATTGGCCGACGTGCTGGCCACGCTGGGCCAAATGATTATCGACTTGTCGGCCTTTGCCGGGCTAGCCATGGAGAGCATGACCCGGGGGCAAGGCTGGCGATTTCTGGACATGGGGCGGCGCATCGAGCGGGCCCTGCACATGATTCACCTGGTGCGCAGCACCCTGGTGTTGGCGACCCGGCAAGAGGCGCCGCTCTTGGAAGCGCTGCTCGAGGTGGCCGACAGCTCGATGACCTATCGCACCCGCTACCTGACGACGCTCCAGCTAGCGCCGGTGCTGGATTTGCTGCTGACCGACGAATCCAACCCCCGCTCGCTCGCCTTTCAATTGGCGGCACTGGCCGAACACGTCGAGCGGCTCCCCCGCGACGAATCGCAGCCCACCCGCACCGGCGAACAACGGTTGATGATTTCAGCCCAGGCCAGCCTGCAACTGGCCGACGTGGAGCAGTTGGTTCAGGTCGATGCCGACGGGGTGCGGATCGAACTCGACCGGTTACTCTCGCGCCTGGGCGCACAGCTACCCAACCTTTCCGATCGGCTCAGCCACCGGTACCTGGTCCACGCCAGCCCGGAACATCAGCTTTCGGACATTACCCCCGACAAACATTTGTAGGCCTAGCCGGAAGGGGGGCGGCCCGCCGCCGGCCATGAGCGAATCGGTTCACTACAAGGTATCGCACGCCACGACCTATTCGTACAGCGACCTGGTCCCGGTGTGCCACAACGAGGTGCGGCTGGTACCGCGCGACCTGCCGCGGCAGATCTGCCACCGCGCGCGGCTGATGGTTCGGCCCCGCCCCACCGACGTTCAGACCAGGCAAGATTTCTTCGGTAACCAGGCGACTTGCTTCTCGATTCAAGAAGGCCACCAGCGGCTCAGTGTCACCGCGGTCAGCAAGGTCGAGGTACGGGCCTCGAAATGGCCGTCGCCCGCCGCGACGCCCGCCTGGAACCTGGTGCGCGACCAGCTGCGGGCCGGATCCTCGCCGGGAGCGATTGAAGCGGTGCAGTTTGCCTACGACTCGCCGTTGATCCGCCTGGGTCCCTCGCTGGCCCACTACGCCCAGCCCTCGTTTCCTAACGGCCGGCCGCTGCTCGAGGCGGCCCTCGACCTGACCGCCCGGATCTTTCGCGACTTCACCTACGACCCCACGGCCACCACGGTGAGCACGCCCCTGGCCGAGGTGCTGCGGCTCCGCAAAGGGGTCTGCCAAGACTTTGCCCACCTGCAGATCGGCTGCCTCCGCTCGTTGGGGCTGGCCGCGCGCTATGTCAGCGGCTACTTGCTCACGCTGCCGCCACCCGGGCAGCCCAAGCTGTTGGGGGCCGACGCCTCGCATGCCTGGCTCAGCGTTTGGCTACCCGACGGCACCTGGGTGGATATCGACCCAACGAACAACCAACTGGTCTGCCTGGACCACGTCACGCTGGGTTGGGGCCGCGACTATCAAGACGTTTGCCCGATCAAGGGGGTCTTTATCGGTGGCGGGCACCACACGATGCAGGTGGCGGTCGACGTGGCTCTCGACCGCTGACGCCGTGGGAGCGATCGCCGTACTGGCGGTCTTCCGTGACGCCAGTCGCGCCGCCAGGCGGCTTGCCGCTGGCAGTCTCGGCGGCCGAGTTTCGGGTTCCCACCCCTTTGGGCTACAATCGGGCACGCTTTCGTCGGCGGTCCGGGAGCTGGGTCCGAGGGCTGCCAGAACCGGAGCCCGATGGCCGGGGCTTATTTGCCGCCGATCGCGTTCCCCGGGAACAGGCCCCCGCTGCCCGTACCTTTGTGCAGGTGAGTTGGTTGCATGTCGGCGATCGACCATTGGCATCCCGTTTTGCCGGCGCGCCGCCTGGGCGCTCGCCCGGTGCCGATCGCGCTGAATCAGCAGCAGTTGGTGCTGTTTCGCGGTTCGGGCGGTCGCGTGGGGGCGCTGGACGATGTGTGCCCTCATCGCCGCATGCGGCTCAGCCGCGGCAGCGTGGTCCAGGGCCGGTTGCAATGCGCGTATCACGGCTGGAGCTTCGACTGCACCGGCCATGGCGAGAGCCCGGGCACTCCCAAACTACGAACCTGCGCCCCGCACTACGAAACCTGTGAACGGTGGGGATGGATTTGGGTGAAGCCCTCGGGCTGTGCGGCCGAGCTACCCGAATTCAACGTCGAGGGTTACGAGTTCATCGGCACCCTATCGCACGTGGCCCCCGTGCCGCTGGAGATCGTGCTCGACAACTTCACCGAAGTCGAGCACACCCCCACGACGCACGCCCTCTTGGGTTTCGAGCTCTCACGGATGACCGAAGTGGTGACCGAGGTGGAAAGCACGCCCGACTGGGTGCGGGTCTACAACGCCGGCCCGCAAAAGCGGCTTTCCAAGGTAACCGAAACGCTTTTCGGCATTCGCACGGGCGACCGCTTCGTCGACGACTGGACCACTTACTTCTCGCCGGTGTACGCCGTGTACGACCAGTATTGGTCGGACCCGGCCAGCGGGCAGGAGCGCGGCGTGCGCTGGCGGATCTGGGTATTCTTTACCCCGCTCGACCAGCAGCGAACCGCCCTGGCCACGTTTGCCTTTGCCCGGGCTCCGGCCGATTCCCCGTTGCGGCGGTGGCTCATGTTCAAGCCCGTCATGCTCTGGTTCGTCAACCGCGAGGTAACGCTCGACATGCGGATGCTCGACCAGTTGGCCGACAAGAGCCCCGGCATCGACGGCATGAAACTGAGCCGCTTCGACAAGGTGCTCGGTCTGCACCGCGAGCGAATCGCGCGGCTGTATTATGGGCGCGACCCGGCCACGCGCGGTGAAAAGGTCGAGGTTTAATCCGCCAACCGTCAGCCGCAAGCTGCCCGCGGGTCCGGCCTGGCACAACCCAGCAACACCACGATCGGTCTCCCGGGGGCCTTTCGGAAAGGATGCCGATGTCGTACTGGAGGCAAATGATCGTTCGCAAGCCCGTGGAACGCATTCTCGCCGAGGCCGAGTCGAGCGAGCGGTTGCACCGCATCTTGGGGCCGGTGGCTCTGACTTCGCTGGGGATCGGCTCGGTAATCGGAGCGGGCATCTTTGTTACCACGGGCCGCGTTGCCGCGCTCGACGCCGGACCGGCAATGATCGTTTCCTACCTGATTGCGGCGGTCGGCTGCGCGCTGGCGGCCCTGTGCTACGCCGAGTTCGCCTCGGCGACGCCCGTTTCGGGCAGCGCCTATACCTATGCCTATGCCACCCTGGGCGAGTTGATGGCCTGGATCATCGGCTGGGACCTGATCCTGGAATACGCCATGAGCTCGGCCACCGTGGCCTCGGCCTGGACCGGTTACTTAAACGAGCTACTGGCCGCCCTGGGCTGGCCGCAGGTGCCCGCCCAATTGTCGTCGCACCCCTTCGAGCTGGTGATGGTCGGCGGCAAGCCGGTGCAGCCCTGGTTCAATTTGCCCGCCGTGCTCATCATTTTGGCGGTAACTTGGGTTCTGGTAATCGGCATTCGCGAGAGCGCGCGGGCCAACACCATTTTGGTGCTGGTCAAACTGGCCGTGGTGCTGCTGGTGATCGGGCTAGGGGCCTACTACATCGAGCCGGCGAACTGGACCTCGATTCCGGTCGACCTCCGTCACCAGGTGCCGGCCACCACGCCCGCCGAGGTCGAGGCCGCGGTGCGGTCCAAGTGGGGATTGCTCGGCATCCTGGGCATCCACCAGGTGCTGGTCCCTCTCGACGACTGGGTTCGCAGCCCGTTTGCCCCTTACGGGTTTTCGGGCGTAATGCTGGGTTCGTCGATCGTGTTTTTCGCCTATATCGGTTTCGACGCCATCTCGACCCATGCCGAAGAAGCCGCTCGCCCCCAGACCGACATGCCCCTGGCCATTCTCGCCGCGCTGGCCATCTGCACGCTGCTGTACATGGCGGTTTCGGCGGTGATCACGGGGATGGTGCCGTATCCCGAGATCGACGTGGAAGCCCCGCTGGCCAACGCTTTTAGCGAACGGGCCAAGACCGACCAGAATCCGCTCTTGCGCGTGGCCACGGTCATCATTGCCGGCGGCGGCCTGGCCGGCATGACCAGTGTGCTGTTGGTCACCTACTTGAGCCAGGCCCGCATCTTCCTCGCCATGGCCCGCGACGGGCTCTTGCCGCCGGCGTTCGGTCGAGTGCATCCGCGCTTTCGAACTCCCTATCTGGGGACCCTTTGGACCGGCGTAATCATCGCCCTGGTGGCCGCGCTCACGCCGATCACCAAGCTGGAGGAGATGGTCAATATCGGCACCTATCTGGCCTTTCTGGTCGTGGCCGCGGCGGTGTTGGTGCTACGGGTCGAACGCCCCAACATGGCTCGTCCGTTCCGCTGCCCGGCGGTGTGGTTCGTGGCTCCGGCGGCGATCGTGGTGAACCTGGCGATGATGCTGTTTCTGCCGGCCGATACCTGGCTGCGACTGGTGGTCTGGCTTGTCATCGGACTGGTGGTTTACGGTCTGTTCGGCCATCGCCATAGCCGGCTGGCTCGCGAAACGCGCCCGGCGGCCTGAGCCGAGCCCGCCCGGCGTTGCCGGAAAGCAACACGTCGTAGCAGGGCAACAGCGACGCGGCCGGTCGCGGCCACCGGTCAACGCTCGACCGGGGCCGGGCCAGGCCGAAGGGGGGCATGCCGGGGCCGCCTTGAGCGGCCTGGCCCTCGCCGCCTCAGGCAGAAGCTATAGTTTTGGCGAGTCGCTCGACTCCTGCCCCGAACGCGGGCCTGATCCAATCGCCCGGCACGCGGCAGCTCGTCACCGTTCGACCGTCTCGTCTCTGGTAAGGGAAAGCGCACCGCCATGGCTGAAGCAACCGACAAGGCCGGCGACTCCAAGGGCAAACCGGGCGCCGCTGGCATGCTAGGCAAGTTCAAGATTCCGCTGATCGTGGGCGCGGTCATTTTGGTGCAGTGCGGCCTGGCCGCCATGTACCTGCCGGGCTCGTCGAGCCCGACGGCCAAGGCCGACCCCGTCGGCGAGGCAGAAGACGCAGTCGCGGCAGAACTGGCAACCGAGGAAGACCAGGATGCCCCCAGTTCCACCGAGATCGACCTGGGCGAATTTAAGTTGACTGCCTTCCGCATCGACTCGAACTCTACCTGGTTTATCGATTTTCACCTGTGGGGCACCATCAAGGCCACCGACGAAAAGGATTTCACCGAACGCTACGAGGGGACCAAGAACCGCATTCGTGAACAGGTTTTGGTCATTGTTCGCAGTTTGAATCGCGACGACTTCGCCGACGCCTCATTGGGATTGATCAAACGGCAGATTTTAGAGAAAACTAACAAGACGCTGGGCAAACCGCTGGTGCGTTCGGTGGTGTTCAGCGACTTCTCGTTCGTCGAACAGTAATCGCGCTCGCCGACCCGGGGGCGCCCCCTCGGGGTCGACACTCGTGGGAAGCTGGGCCGGAAAGCGGCCCAAACCGGGCGAATAGCCGCGCCGAGAATGGAATGCTCGGGCGGCCGGCAGGATCGGCCCAGACGCGGTTGGCGCTCAGCCAGGAACGGATTCCCATGGCAGACTCTTCCGACGCGCTCGGACAGGAAGATATCGAGCGGCTCTTGGCGCAGGCCCGAGGCGGTCAGGCCCCTGGCGCCGGGGGCGAAGCGCCCTCGGCCCCGGCTGCGGGCACCAAGGCGCCACCTGCATCCGCGGGGGGTTCGCCTCCCGCCGCGATGGGCGACATCGAGTTCCTGCTCGACAAGGCCTCGGCGGCGCTCGAATCGGTGGGGGCCGGCGGCCAGCTCCCCGCGGGCATCTCACCGTTCGAATTCCAGGAATTCGGCGGCCAGCCCGCCTCGACCGAGTCGGCCACGCTCGACCTGATCCGCGACGTCGAACTCGATCTGACCATTGAGTTGGGCCGCACGCATCTGTACCTGGAAGACGTTCTCAAATTGCGCAAGGGATCGGTCGTGCCGCTCGACAAGTTGGCGGGCGACCCGGTCGATGTGTACGTCAACGGCCGGCTGGTGGCTCGGGGTGAAGTGCTGGTGTTGAACGATAATTTCTGCGTTCGCATTGCCGAGCTCGTGGCCCCCGAAACCACGTCGAACGCCGCCGGCTGATTCGCCGGCGCGGTCGTATCGCCCTCGACTCTTCCCGATTTCGTCCGGCGTTTCGCCAAACCACGATCGAAGCCATGGGCCCCCACCAGACGGGGCCAACCAGCGAGGTCAGGATGACCGGTGCCGGGCGAATCACGTTGCTGCTTGCGTGCCTGGCGTTGGCCGAGTTCACCGGCCAGGGGTCGGCATTGGCCCAGCCTGGCCAGCGAGGGCAAGCAGCCCCGGCAACCGTTGCACCTCGGGAGTCTCTGGCCCCTCCGCGGCGGCTGCAATCGGCCCCGGCCGACCCGGCAGCCGGCCCCCGCCAGGGGCCCGGCCCCGCGGCGGCGCGGCCACGGGAAATCGAGCCCGCGGCCAGTTCGGCGACGCCAATTCCCACGAGCGACCTGCCCCAAGCGGGCCGCCGTTTACCCGGCCAGCCGTCGGTAACCCACGCCGCCGCGTCGCCGACCCCCGGGACCGCGAGCCTGGAGACGCCCCCAACGAACGACCCGAGCGATTCGACGGCCGCGACCGGTGCGGCGATTCCGCTCAGGCCCCGGAGCGAGGCGGCGGCTTCAGCCGGCGAGGGCGCCGCGGCCGGCAAGGCCGGGGGGAAGAGCTCGCTCGGCTCGATGATCACCGTCGGCAGCAGCTTGGCGATGGTGCTGGGGCTGTTCTTCGTCGTTGCCTGGGCGCTGCGCAAACAATCGCCCTCGGGCTCGGGGCGGCTTCCCCGCGAGGTACTCGAAGTACTCGGCCACGGCAGCCTGCCCGGCCGGCAGCAACTGCACCTGTTGCGATGCGGACCGAAACTGCTGCTGGTGGCCAACGGACCGACCGGCGTGGAGACTCTGACCGAAATCAACGAGCCGGAGGAAGTGGAGCGCGTCGCCAGCCTTTGCCAGCGATCGAACACTTCGAGCACGTCGCAAAGCTTTCGCCAGTTGCTCGACGAAATGGGTTCGGGGCCGCACCAGGCGGGCTTTCTCGAATCGCGTTCGGCGGCCGACTCCCGCACGACCCCCACGCGGACCCGGGAGCTACGCCATGCCTAAAGCGAATCCCCCGATTCCGGGCCACCGGGCGGTGCCATACGGGCGCGCGCTGGGAGGCCTGCTCATGGGCCTGGCCCTGGTGTTCGTTCCCGTGATCGCCCAGGCGCAAGACTCGGCCAACTTGCCGGCGGCGCTCGACTCAATTTCGCCGCTGGCGGGCGGCCCCGAAAGCTGGACCCGGCCCGAGCGGCTGGTTTCCACGCTGCAAGTCATGTTGATGCTGACCGTCATCAGCCTGGCCCCCGCGCTATTGATCATGACTACCTGTTTCGTGCGGATCATCGTGGTGCTGGGTCTGCTGCGCCAGGCGCTGGGCACGCAGCAGCTTCCGCCGAGCCAGGTGATCACGGCAATCAGCTTGTTTCTCACCCTGCTGATCATGACGCCGGTGTGGAAACAGGTTTACGACCAGAGCATTCAACCGTATACCCAGCGCCAGATCACGCTCGACCAGGCCTGGACGGCCGGCACGCAGCCGGTGCGCCAGTTCATGGCGGCCCAGATCGAACGGACCGACAACACCGACGACGTGTGGATGTTTCTGGAATACGCGCCCCCCGAAACCACGCCGGAAACCTACGACGACGTTCCGCTGGCGGCCCTGGTGCCAGCCTTTCTGTTGAGCGAATTGAAAACCGCGTTTTTGATCGGTTTTCAGATCTACCTGCCGTTCCTGATTCTCGACATGGTCATCGCCAGCGTAATGATCTCGATGGGCATGCTGATGCTGCCCCCCGTGTTGATCTCGCTGCCGTTCAAGCTGCTGTTGTTCGTCCTGGTCGATGGCTGGCACCTGGTGGTGGGAATGCTGCTGGAGAGCTTCGCCCCGATTGCCTAGGGCGCCCTCGCGCGCCGGCGCCCGCACGAGAGCCCCGCGAAGGAGAAGGACCTATGACCCCTCAATCGGCCATCGACCTGGGACGCGACGCCATCATGGTAACGCTGCTGATTAGTTCGCCGATCTTGCTGGCCGGCATGGTCGTGGCCCTGGTGATCGGCCTGCTTCAGGCCCTGACGCAAATCCAGGAACAGACGATCGCCTTCGTTCCCAAGCTGGTGGCGATGGTGCTGGCCCTCTCGCTGTCGCTCCCCTGGCTCATGGCCCAAATGCTGGACTACTTTCGCACCCTGATCGAACAAGCGGGCCAGTCGCTGTAGCCGGCCCGAAGCCGGTACCCACCGGGCGGTAACCCGCCCCGCGGAGGCATGCTCGATGGATGGTTGGGCCCTACTGCGCGGCGAACAGTTTCTGCTGTTCACGCTGGTATTGTCGCGCGTTTCGGGCCTGGTGATGACGGCGCCGGTGTTCGGCTCGCGTACCTTGCCGGTCCGGGTGCGGGCCCTGTTGTCGCTGGCCCTGAGCCTGGTGCTGTTTCCCGCCGAGTGGAGCCGCCACCCCGTGGCGGCGACCAACCTGGTGGAGTACGGGTTGCACGTTGGCCGCGAGTTGGCGGTGGGCGTCACGCTGGGCCTGGGCGTGATCGTGCTGTTGGGCGGAGTGCAGCTCGCCGGGCAGCTCATCAGCCAGATCAGCGGCATGTCGCTGGCCGACGTTTACAATCCCGCGGTCGATGGGAATGTGCCGGTCTTCTCCGAATTTCTATCCTGGGTCACGCTCTCGGTGTTCGTCTGCGTGGGCGGCCACCGGCTGGTCATCGGGGCCCTCATGGAGACCTTTGCCCAGCTCCCCCCCGGCACGCAATTCGTCTCGCTCTCGGTGCTCGATACGGCCACGCTGCTCATGGCGCAATCGTTCGAGCTGGGCATCCGGATGGCGGCCCCCACGGTTACCGCCCAGTTGCTCGCCACGCTGGTGCTGGGGCTGGTCAGCCGCACGCTGCCGCAACTGAATATCATGGTGCTCGGCTTCGGCTTCAGCTCGCTGGCCACGTTCGGAGCCATCTGGTTCTCGCTGGGAGCAATGGCCTGGGCCTTTCAAGACGAAGTGGAACCAATGCTGGCGTCGCTGGTTACCGTGCTGAGCACCACCCCCTAGTGGGCGGTCGCGTCCAATCGCATCAGCCGGGCAACCGACGCTTCCGGCCGCTGAGCCGCCCCGCACCCTTTAGCCCCACCGTGGCAAGCGCCGCATGGCCGAACAAGACGAAAAATCGCAGGAAGCGACTCCGCACCGCCGCAAACAGGCTCGCGAGGAGGGCCAGGTAGCCCAAAGCCGCGACCTGGATTCGGCGGTGCTGCTCATCGTCGCGCTCCTGGCGGCCCTGTGGTTCGGCGGCCCCCTGGTCGACTTCCTGGGCGGATACACCCGGCAGCAACTCGGTGCCGTGCGGTGGTACACGCTCGACACCGGCGACGTGTGGGCCGAGTGGAACGCGACCGGCGCGCAGTTGGGCTGGGTGCTGCTGCCCATTCTCGGAACGCTGCTCCTGACCGCGGTGGTGGTCAAACTGGCCCAGGTCGGGCTGCTGTTCCTGCCCCAGAAGCTGGCCTTCGACCTCTCGCGGATCAATCCGTTGTCGGGCTTGGGGCGGCTCTTCTCGCTGGCCAACCTGATGCAGTTGATCTTCGGCATCGGCAAGTTGCTGGTCGTCGGCGCCGTGGCCTGGTGGGTGCTGGCGGGCCGCTGGACCGAAGTGCTCTCGATGATCGGCATGAGCGCCGGCCAAATCGCGGTGATGCTGCTCGAGCTAACCCTTTGGACCTCGCTGAAAATTGCGGCGGCTCTGTTCCTGCTGGCCGTGCTCGACTACGCCTATCAATGGTGGAAACAGGAGCAAGACTTGCGCATGACCCCCGATGAGGTGCGCGAGGAAATGAAAAACCTGCAGGGCGACCCGCAGGTGATCGCCCGCCGGCGGCAGGTGCAGCGGCAACTGGTGCTGAATCGCATGAAGTCGTCGGTGCCCAAGGCCGACGTGGTCATCACCAACCCCACCGAATTGGCCATCGCCTTGCAGTACGACCCCGCCACCATGGCGGCGCCGGTTGTGGTGGCCAAGGGGGCTGGCGTGCTGGCCCAGCGGATTCGCCGTTTGGCCCTCGAGCACGGCATTCCGATCGTCGAGCGCAAACCCTTGGCCCAGGCGCTGTACAAACAGGTCGACGTGGGCCGGTCCATTCCGGCCGACCTGTACTCCGGCGTCGCCGAGGTGCTGGCTTACGTGTACCAGCTCACGGGCAAGAAGGTGCCGCAGCCCCCCTCGGCGGCCGCCTAAGATCCTCGCCCCGCGCCGCTCGAAGCCCCCCCTGCGACGGCGCCTCGCGCCCCAACCGGGCCAGCGCTGGCCCGCTGCGCTCCAGCGATTACACTGGGACGCTGTTTGCGCGGCCCACTGGGCCGCATTACCCGGGAGAGTCAGCCTACAGGAGCCGAAGGCGGATGGCGAAGCGAAATGGCGTAGCGCTGGGGCTGGATTTCGGCACCGAAAGCGTGCGTGCTTTGTTGGTCGGATGGCAAGGGCAAGAGCTGGGTAGCGCCGTGGTCCGCTACCGCCACGGTCAGATCCTCGAACACTTGCCCGGCAGCGACCGGCCACTGCCGGCCGAGTTCGCGCTGCAGCATCCGCAGGATTGGATCGACGCCTCGGCCAAGGCGGTGCGCCAGGCCGTTTCGGCGGCGGGCATCGAGCCGGGCGAAGTTCGCTCGATCGGGGTCGACTTCACCAGTTGCACCATGCTGCCCTGCCGCGCCGACGGCACCCCGCTTTGCCTGGAAAGCCGCTGGAACGATCAGCCCTATGCCTGGCCCAAACTGTGGAAACATCACGCGGCCCTGCCCGAGACCGATCGGCTGAACCAGTTGGCTCGCCGCCGCCGCGAGCCCTGGCTGGCCCGCTACGGAGGCACCATCGGGCTGGAGTGGTTCTTTCCCAAGGTACTGGAAACCCTTGAGCACGCCCCGGCCGTGTATCAGGCCGCTGAAGTCTGGCTCGAAGCGGGCGACTGGTATGTCTGGCAATTGGTCGGCGGGCCGGCCGATTCTTTGCCCCGCTCGACCTGTCAGGCGGGCTACAAGGCGATGTGGAATTCGCACCAGGGTTACCCCTCGGCCAAGTTTTTCGCCGCGCTCCATCCGGCCCTGGCCGACGTCGCCACGCACCGCATGCCCGGCCGGCTCTTGGCGCCGGGCCAGTTGGCCGGCGAGCTCGCTCCCGAGCTCGCCAAGCGGCTCGGGCTGGAGCCGGGGATCGCCGTGAGCGCGGCGGTAATCGACGCTCACGCCGGCGTGCCGGGCGCCGGGGTCAGCGAGCCGGGCACCCTGGTCATGGTGCTGGGAACCAGCAGTTGCCACATGCTCAACTCGGAAAACGAGCGGCTCATTCCGGGCGTGGCGGGCGTGGTGGCCGGCGGAATTCTGCCCGACCTGTTCGGCTACGAAACCGGTCAAGCCGCGGTGGGCGACAGCTTCGATTGGTGCCGGCGGTTGGTGGGCCACAAAGACTTCTCGCGATTGACGGCCGCGGCCGGGGCACTCTCCCCGGGCAGCGACGGCGTTGTCGCCCTCGACTGGCTCAATGGTTGTCGCACGCCGCTCATGGATGGCGGACTCAAGGGGGTCTTCACCGGGCTGGCACTGCGACACGGACCCGAGCACCTGTACCGGGCGCTGATCGAGGCCTCGGCCTGCGGGCTGCGGTGGATCGTCGACTTGCTGCGCGAGGGGGGGGTGCCCGTTCAACGGCTCGTGGCCACGGGCGGGCTGCCGCACCACAATCCGCTCTTGGTGCCGATCTATGCCGACGTGCTGGGGGAGCCGATTCTGGTGCATCCCTCGAAGCATGGCCCGGCCCTGGGCGCCGCGATTCTGGGGGTGCTTGCCGCCGGGCGCGCCGTTACCGGCTTCAGTTCGACCGCCGCGGCCGTCAAGGCCATGGCCCAACCGGCGGGCCAGGCACCCCGCGTGGTTCGGCCCAATGCCAAGCATCACCGAACCTATCAGGCGGTTTATGAGCAGTATCGCCGGTTGGCCGATTCGTTCAGTTCCTAGCCCCCTAGTTTCTTTCGAGAGATCGCCATGCCGTCGCCTTGGATTCGCCCGGCCCGGTTGGTTGCGCTGGGCGCCCTGTTGCTTGTGACCTGGGCCAGGCACCAGGGCCGCGCCGAGACCCCCGCAGCGGTGCCCCAGTACCGCCCCGAGGTGGCGCCCGCTTCCGAGGAAGCGCTGGCGGCGCTGGAGCGCGTAAAGCTACCGCCGGGCATGCAGATCGAGCTCTTGGCCGCCGAACCGTTGCTGGCCAACCCGGTGGCCTTTGCGTTCGACGAGGCCGGCCGGGTGCTGGTCGTCGAAACCCATCGCCTGCACTCCGGCGTCACCGACAACCGGCTGCACATGGAATGGCTGGACGCCGACCTGGCGGCTCGAACCGTGGAAGATCGCCTGGCGATGTATCAAAAGTTCCTCGGCCAAGGCCTGGTGAATTACACCCAGGAGCACGACCGGCTGCGGCTGTTGGAAGACCGCGACGGCGACGGGCGCTACGAACACGCCACGGTGTATGCCGACGGCTTTCAAAACGCGGTCGACGGCATCGCGGCCGGTGTGTTGGCTCGCGGCGGCCAGGTGTATTTCGCCTGCATTCCCGACCTTTGGCTACTGCGCGACGACGACCACGACGGCCAGGCCGACCACCGCCAATCGCTTCATACCGGCTATGGCGTACACGTGTCTTTCTTGGGCCATGACCTGCACGGGCTGCGAATCGGCCCCGACGGCAAGCTGTATTTTTCGATCGGCGACCGCGGGTTTCACGTGACCACGCCCGAGGGAACTCTCGACTACCCCGACGAGGGAGCCGTGTTGCGCTGCAACCTGGACGGCTCCGCGCTGGAGGTGGTGCACCGCGGCCTGCGCAATCCCCAAGAGCTGGCCTTTGACGAGCTGGGGAACCTGTTCACGGGCGACAACAATTCCGACGGCGGCGACAAGGCCCGCTGGGTTTACGTGGTCGAAGGGGGCGATAGCGCCTGGCGGATCGGCTACCAGTATCTGACCGAACCGAATTTGCGCGGCCCCTGGAATGCCGAGAAGCTTTGGGTGCCCCGGCCCGAGTCGCCGGCCCAATGGCATAACCCGCCACTGGCCAACCTGGGCGACGGGCCCTCGGGGTTGGCCTATTACCCCGGCAGCGGTTTGCCGCCGGAGTACCAGGGGCACTTCTTTCTCTGCGATTTTCGCGGGGCCAGCTTGCTGAGCGGAATTCGCACCTTCCGGCTAACGCCCCAGGGGGCCTCGTTCGCGGTGACCGATTTCGACTGGTTCGTTCGCAACCTGCTGGCCACCGATGTCGATTTCGGCCCCGGCGGCGGGCTAACCGTGAGCGACTGGGTCGAAGGTTGGGAAAAACCGAAAAAAGGCCGGCTGGAGCGAATCTTCGACCCGCGCCTGGCCGCAGACCCGCTCGTCGAGGAAGTGCGGAGCCTACTGACCGCCGGTTTCGGTCAGCGCTCGAACGAAGCGCTCATCGGGCTGTTGACCCATGCCGACCAGCGGGTGCGCCAGGAAGCCCAGTTCGCGTTGGCCGCGCGCGGCGCGAAGGTGCGAGGCGACCTGGAGAAGCGAGCCCTCGACGCCAGCCATCGCCTGGCCCGGCTCCATGCTCTTTGGGCCCTGGGGCAGCAAGCAGCCTCTGAGCCGGCGGCGCTGGCCAAGTGCGGCGAGTTGCTCGAAGACGACGACCCCGAACTGCGAGCCCACGCCGCGCGCCTCTTGGGCGATCACGGTCAACGGTCGGCCGGGCCGGCGCTTGTCGCCCGGCTGCGCGACCCTGTCGCAAGGGTTCGCTACTTCGCGGCCCAGAGCCTGGGAAAGCTGAAAACCGACGGGGCCGCAGAGCCTATCCTGGAGTTGGTGCGAAACAATGACGACGCCGACGTTTATCTGCGCCATGCCGCGGTCGTGGCATTGGCTCGGCTCGACAACCAGCCGGTCCTGACCGCCGCGGCCGCCGACTCGGCCCGTAGCGTGCGGCTTGCCGCGCTGCTGGCCTGGCGACGGCAGGGCAGGGCCGAAGTGGGCTGTTTTCTCCAGGATTCCGATTCTGTACTGGTGAGCGAAGCCGCCCGAGCGATTTACGACGTGCCAATCCCGGGGGCGCTTTCCCAATTGGCGGCGCTGGTCGCCACCGAGCGCGCGCTGCCCGAGCCGGTTTGGCGGCGAGCCATCAACGCGGCTTACCGGTTGGGGGGTAGCGACCAGGCCGCGGCGCTGGTCGAGCGATCGCTGAATCCGGCCACGCCCGAGCCGATTCGGCAGGAGGCGCTTGACCTGCTGTTGGATTGGACCGAGCCCGGTTCGCGCGATCGCGTGCTTGGCCACTGGCGGCCGCTGGCAGCCCGGCCGGTCGAGCAGGTGCGCCAGGCGGTTGCGCCGCGGATCGAATCGCTTTTGGCCAGCGGCGCGCCCAAGCTCCAGGCGCGCGCCGCCCGGCTCGCCGGTCAATTGAAGCTGGAACCGGCCGGCGTCGCCTTGCTGGCGCTGGCCAAGGATTCCTCGCGCTCAAGCGATGCCCGCCAGGCCGCACTCGTCGCGCTCCAAGCGCTCGAGCACCAGTCGCTCCGCGAGCTTGTGGGGGTGCTGGTCGACGATAAGAACGCCGAAGTGCGCGCCCTGGCCTTGGAGGAGTTGGCCGTGCTCGACCCGGCCGAAGCACTCCCGCGGCTGACCAGCCGACTCGCCGAGGGCAAACCCCGCGATCAGCAGGCCGCCTTGGCCACGCTCGCCCGCATGAAGCCGGAACTGATCGAGCCGACGCTGATTGCCTGGCTCGATCGGCTGCTCGAGGGGCAGGTACCAGCCGAGATTCAACTCGACCTGCTCGAGGCGGCCGCCCTGCAATCGAGCCCCCAGGTGCGCGAGCGGCTCCATCGCTACGAGGCGGCCCGACCGGCCGACGACCCCCTGGCTCCTTATCGCGAAACCCTCTCGGGCGGTAGCGCCATCGCCGGGCGGAAGCTGTTCTTCGAGCGGGCCGAGCTGTCGTGTTTGCGTTGCCACCATGTCAAGGGGGAAGGGGGGGCAGTCGGGCCCGAACTGTCGCGCATTGCCTCGCAGAAGGACCGCGTCTACCTGTTGGAATCGATTGTGGCCCCCAACCGCCAGATCGCCCAGGGTTTCGGCAGCGTGGTGCTGGCCACCGACGATGGCCGGGCGCTTAGCGGCGTTTTGCGAAGCGAAGACGACGAGCGACTGGAACTGATCACCGCCGAGGGCAAACTCGTGGTCGTACCCAAGGCCTCGATCGAGGAGCGGACGACCGGCCCTTCGGCCATGCCGGAAAAACTGCACGAACGGCTCACCAAGCGCGAACTGCGCGACCTGGTCGAATACCTTTCCACACTGCGGTAGGCGGCCGCGCTGGCGAACCCGCCTTGAAACCACGGGGTCGGGAATTCCCGCCCGCCAGGCGCGTGCCAGCGCGACTAAGGCGAGCCGGTTATCCGTGCCGTGAGCCGGTCGCCTTCGACGGCCAGTTCGACTCCGCAGGCCTGGCCGCATTCGTCCAGCAGGGTCGCGCGGTCGGCCTGGTTCAGCTCGATCGAAACGCGTCTTTGCAGGTCGACGCCTTGAGCCGCCAATTGTTCGGCGCTCCAGTCGGCGGCCAGATCGAGTTTGGCCGCCAAGGCCGCGAGCAATTGCCCGACCGGTGCATCTTTGACGCGAATCGTGTAGCGCTGGCGATCCGCCGGCGGCGGTTGCGGGCGCACAGCGCCCTCCGTGCCGGGCGCCCCCGGCAGGGCGACTTGCGGCGCGTTCGGGCGGCGGGGCGAGGAGTCGCGACCCAAGAGCAATTCGTGCGCCTCGACCGAGGCGCGTACCCGCAACTGGCCGTCGGCCACTTCAATCGTGGCCTGAGGTGCTCGGCCACGCCACTGGGCAGCCCGGTCGGCGGGGCTGCTTCCGCCCGGGTAGCTAGCTACCCACTCGACCGAGTCGGGGATTTCGACCCAGCGCAGGACTCCGTCGGCGGTAATTTGGTAGGTGAGTCCGAAACCAATGCCTAAGAGCGTGAGCCGATCGCTGAGCGCAAGCGGCGGCATCTGTTCCGCGGCCCAAAGGTCGTGCGCCAGCGCCTGCGGATTGGCGATTTCCAGACCCGCCTCGGTGGCCAACTGGGCGGCCAGCGCGCGCGGCTGTGCCAGGTTCTCCCAGCTCCACGCAGCGCGATGCCTCAGTTTCGCCGCCAGCGGAGCAGGCAGATTCGCCGCCTCGGCGGAGCGCAGCGAGGCCAGGGTGCGCAGTTGCAGCGCCGCACCGCTCGGCCCCAGGTAAACCACACGGCCGAGCCGCGAGATGGCCCCCTCGGCCTGTTGGGCCAATGCCGCCAGGGCGCTGCCCAGCGGTTGGTCGTGGGCCACCAGGTCGAGCTCGGTTTCGGGGTCGATCCGCCGATCGCGCCAGATCGCCACGGACTGGGTTGCGGCAATCCGCACCAGAGCCGCTCGCAGCGTGCTGCCCTGCCAGCGCCAATCAACCGGCGTTTGCCATTGACGGGCAAGCTGGGGGTCGGGCGGCGGCCAAGCCAGGCCTTCGGCGGCGAGCGCGGCGCTGCCGTTTCCCCAGAGCGTGCCCAGCCAGGTCGCGGCTACCACCATTACCGCGGCGGCAATTCGGCGCGCCTCTGGCATCGCGAGCCTCTCCAATTACACTAGCAAGTACACCACCGCGCGGCTGCCAACAGTCGCGCGCTGCCGGGCCGAATGACCGCGGCCCCTTGTCACTTGGCCCCGTATCCGGGTTGGTTCGGTGACCGCACCACACTCGAATCCGCTGCTGGAAAGCTACTACCTAGCTTACCTGAAAGATCAGGACTCGGCGGCCTATGCCGCCCGGGTAAGCCGCCACTACCTGCCGGCCACGCTCCAGCGGCTGCTGGTCATGGGGCGGCCGGCGGGCCGCAGGGCTGCCGCGCTGGCCCTGGGCCTGGTTGCCGATTTCGCCTCGAATAGGGCCCTGGGGCGGGCCCTGTCCGACCGCGACCGGAGCGTACGGCTGCTGGCCGAAGAGTCGATCCGCAAGGTCTGGCGCCGGCAAGGCACCCTGCCCGAGCAGCGCGAGCTTGAGGCCATTTGCCAACTGAATCAAGAGCAGCGCTTCGACGACGCCTTGGCCCGGGCAAACCGCCTGATCGAGCAAGCTCCGGCCATGGCCGAAGCCTGGAACCAGCGGGCGATCGCCCAGTTTCGCCGAGGCCAACTAGCCGAGGCGATTCGCGACTGTCACGAGGCGCTCGAGCGAAACGCCTATCACTTCGACGCCGCCGCCGGAATGGGGCAATGCTTCTTGCAACTCGGTGAGGCCGAGGCCGCGCTCGATTGTTTGCGCCGCGCATTGCGCGTGAACCCCAATCTGGAAGGGGTGCGGGCCGGCGTTCGCTACCTGGAGCGCCGCGGTACGTAGCCACGCGCCCCCAGGCTTTCCTGGCGCCTCTGGGTCAGCCGCCGCGCGCCGGCGCCTGACACTTCCACTCGCGGTTTTCGTTGCTCAGCGCGCAAATGGTGTGGCGGCGACCGAGTGAATTCGTCGCGGCAAAGGAAGTACCACAGATTCTTCCGGCGTGCATCGTTCCTTCACCACGCTGCCTAATAATCTTGCAGCGCGAGGATCCGCTGCCCGGTCCCGACCAGCCATTCCTAGCTGGTTAGCTACCCCAGCTTGTTCGGGCACCACCCTCGCACCGGTTCGATCCCCCCTAAAGCAGCGTACCAGCCACTTCCGGCGCGCTATTTGCATAACCGATTCCTCGCCAGGCGGTACCGAGGTCCGCGGAGATTTTCCACGATGAGTCACGGATTCTTGATCGACATGGATGGTGTGATTTACCGAGGCTCGGAGTTAATTCCGGGAGCCGATCGCTTCATCGCCCTGCTCAGACAGCACGAGATTCCCTTTCTGTTTCTCACCAACAACAGCCAGCGCACCCGGCGCGACGTTGTCACCCGGTTGCGGCGGATGCAGATCGACGTCGAAGAGCAGCATATATTCACCTGTGCCATGGCCACGGCCCGTTTTCTGGCAACCCAGAAACCCTCGGGCACGGCCTTTGTCATTGGCGAAGGTGGCCTGCTCAACGCGCTGCATAGCAACGGGTACTCGATCGTCGACCACGACCCGGACTACGTCGTGGTGGGCGAAGGCCGCACGCTAACGTTTGAAACCATGGAGGCCGCCGTCCGTATGATTTCCGCCGGCGCCAAGCTGATCGCCACGAACCTGGATCCCAATTGCCCCACGCAAAGCGGGCTGCGGCCCGGCTGCGGAGCCATTGTGGCCATGCTCGAGATCGCCACGGGCATCAGGGCCTTTAGCGTCGGCAAACCAAGCCCGGTGATGATGCGCACCGCCCGCAAGGAACTAGGCCTGTCGACGGCCGAAACCACGATGATCGGCGACACGATGGAAACCGACATCTTGGGGGGCGCTCAGATGGGTTACCGGACGGTGCTGGCGCTCTCCGGAGGAACTCACCGCGACGATCTGGCCCGATTCGCCTATCGGCCCGACATCGTGGTGGAAAGCATTGCCGATCTGGCCAATCCCGAGTTTGTCCTCACGCCCCCCGCCGCTTGCCTGAGCCTGTTGGCCCACTCGGCCGCGGGCTGACCTGCGGCCAAGTCTTTCTGCCGGCGCCCACCCCCTTGGGGCCGCTTCCTCTGGGCAACAAAAAAAGCCGCGGGGCCGATGCGCTCGGCCTCGCGGCTGTTTTTCGTGAACGTGGTCTTTGCTAGGGGTAGCCGCCGCGTCGGTCGACGGGGGCCACCGCAGAGGCTATTGCGTGACGGTCCCGCTTCCGGCGCCTTCGTACACCACCGGGGCCACACCGCTGTCCGCAGGAACCGCGTTGAGCCGCGTGGCACCCGGTACATAGTCGCCCGTGCTGCCCGGCCGATAGGTGCGAGGCGGCGAGGTAGTTGCCGGCGTCGCGGTGGGCACGGCGCCCGCCGTGGCCGGGGCCTCATAAACCGGAGCCGTTTGGTAGGCCGGCGGAGTATAGCCCGTGGCGCCCGGCACGTAACCCGTGGCACCCGGTTCGTATTGCCCCGGCGTCACGGCCCCCACGTCGCTGGTCTGAGGAGGCCAGGCCGGTTGTCCGGGGGGCAGCGCCGAGCGGGCATCGGCCTGGTACACGGCCGCGCCCCCCGTATCGGCGCCGGCGGCCGTCGCCACCGGGTATTGGCCCTGCGGTACCTGGGCGGCCGGATAGCCCGGAGCCATTGCGTTCGGGGTTTGCGGATACGGAGCCTGGGGATACTCGGCCGTCGGATACGCAGCCGGGTAGCCACCCGCCGCAACATCGGCCGGCATGGCTTCGCCGGGCGCGGTGGCGTACGGCGGAGCGGTCGGGTAGCCGGCGGGCACTCCGCCCGCGGCCGGATCGACCGGGTAGTAGCCTTGCTGCGGTGCCATCGAGTACTGGCCGGCCGCGGCTGTGGGGTCATACGGCGCGCCCGTGGCCGCATACGGCGGGGGCGTGGCCATCGACGGATCGGTCATGGCGCCGGGGGCACCACCCGGATAGGCCATTTCGGTCTGCGCGATGGCCGGCGGGGCGCTGGTCGTGGGGAAGCCTGGCGTGGCGGTCGGAGGCACTTGGGCCATGTCGGCAGGCAACTGGGGCATGCCCGTCGAGGAGCCGGCCAGCTGAGTTTCGCCGGCGCCGCCACCGCTCCAGGGCCACCAGCGGCTCGCCAGCCGCGTCGAGCCTCCGCCTCGGCAGCCCACCAAGAAGATCAGGCCAACGGCCACTAACGTGGTTCGGGCTAGGGTCGCTCGCATCGTGTTCCCATCCTGGCGGACCGCTGCTGGGGACACCGCGCTTCGCGCGGACTCACCTTCCCGGGCTCAGCGTCTCGCGCCTGAGTGAATTGGCTCTCTCTGAGGGGCACCAAGGGCGGCCATAAGCTGGGCCGATGGCTCCGACTATTCCACGTATTTCGGATGTCGGGGCGCTCAAAGCCACACAATCCGAAAAAGTTGCCAGTTTTTCCGCCCGAGTGGGCCGCTCTCGATGAGCCAAGCGCGGGGCGGATCATAGGCGCGGCCCCAGCGGCGGTCAACGCCAAGCCGGCCAAGGCCGCGGAGCATGCTAGCAGCGACAGCAACGCCGGGCGCGCGCCAAACACCCACGCGCGTGCTCGGCCGCCCCCCTTCCCCCAGAAACGCCCACAGCCCGCCGGCTAAGGAACCGACGGGCTGGGCGGTGGGTTTCAACAGAACAGAATCGGAGAGCCAACGGGCAGTTAGCCCTTGGCCTCGGCGTAGCGCCGCGCGACTTCCGCCCAGTTAATCACGTTGAAAAACGAGGCAATGTAGTCGGGCCGGCGATTCTGGTACTTCAGGTAATAGGCGTGTTCCCAAACGTCCATGCCCAGAATCGGCTTGTGGCCATGCATCAGCGGGCTGTCTTGATTGGGGGTGCTTTCGACAATCAGCTTGCCTTGGGGATTCAGGCTGAGCCAGGCCCAGCCGCTACCGAATCGGGTGGCGCCAGCCTTGGAGAACTCTTCCTTGAACTTGGCAAAGCCCCCCAGCTCGGCGGAAATGGCCGCGGCCAGGTCGCCGGCGGGCTCGCCCCCCGCATTGGGCCCCATGATCGTCCAGAACAACGAGTGGTTGGCGTGGCCGCCGCCGTTGTTGCGCACCGCGGTGCGAATCTTCTCGGGAACCTGGTCCACGTGGGCCACGAGCTGTTCGATGCTCTGTTCGCCCAGGTTAGTTCCCTCGAGCGCGGTGTTCAAATTGTTGATATAGGCCTGGTGATGCTTGCCGTGGTGGATCTGCATCGTCAGCGTGTCGATATGGGGTTCGAGCGCATCGAACGCGTAGGGCAAAGCCGGCAGGGTATACGGCATTGTTGACACTCCTTCTTTTTTTAGTCGCCTCGCGCGGTGGGCAATCCGCCAACGCGGCCGCTCGATTCATGGACCGCCAGACCCGAGCGCCGAAGGGCCCAGGGGCGGCTGCCACAGAAAGCCCCCCGGCCCGAAGACGGCGAATGCCCTGATTTTCGTCCCGTCAACTCTGGCCGAAAGATACCCGAAAGGCCCGTGCCTCGCAATCGGCCCCGGCGAGTGGGTCCAGCTCGCTCAACGGTCATTAGCCGAGCCCGGCCAGTTGCTCAAACCAGGGCCACGATGCGGGCCCGCTGCTGCTGCAATTTGGCCAGGCCGGCCACGGTGTTGTCTGCCAGCGACTGATAGTGGGCAATCGTGCTCGCTTCTTCCGTGTCGTCGACTCCGTCCGCCGTGCGCAAGGCGTCGTCGAGATCGGCTCGCCAACCGTTTGGCAGATTAGTCGAGGCGTCGAGCGCGCTGGAGGCAGCGCCAACGACCAACCCATCGACCGCGGTCCACCTTCCCAAGGCCTCGTCGACGATTCGCACGGCCCGGGCCGTGTTCGGGCCGAGCCCGATGCCGCTTGCTCGGCGGGGTTGTGCGAAAAAACAATGGCGGGCCGACCTTTGGCCCGTTACTGCCCAGAGGTCGATTGGGCGCGGAGTAAACGACCGCCGAGATCCTCGCCGCGCCAAGCGGCTAACGGCGAGCAGAGCGTCGAAACCGCCGGCCGGCCAGACCGAGCAGCCCCGCGCCGGCCACGACGAGGGTCGCACCACTCGGCTCGGGAACCACCACCAGCGAGAATTGAGCGCGGCCGATGCCGTCGACGACGCCGTCGTTTACATTGCCAGAGGCACTGCACGAGACGATCAGCAGGTAACGCCCGGCGGGCATGTGGATCGCCCCGCTGAAATCGAGCGATCCGAACGAGTCGAGTTCGACGAAATAGTTGAGCGCGTCGCGCAGGGCCAGGTAGGCGTAGCCGTTGTTTGAAGAGCCGACGCTGGCCTCGACCCATACCGACTGCGACCGGTCCAGATCGAATTCCAGCTCCAAGCCAGAGGCCGAGCCCGCCTCGGCGGTCTGGTCCACCTGGAGCGTGCTCACAAAGGCGTCGGCCGCCAATTCGGCCGTGATCGAGGTGGGCCCGAACGACGATCGCTGCGACGCGAACCCGTCGGCCGTGGCTGGACTAACCCGAATGGCCACGCCGACCAGTTCGTCAAACGCGGCGAAATCTGGGGCGTCTTCCCGCCGATAGTCGTTGTCGAACTGGTCGGGGGGGACGCTCGCCGAGCCAAAACTAACGACGCCACGGGCCTGAGCAACCGGAACGATCGCGCCCCGGGCCGCCGGACCGACCCAGATCAGAAGCGCCAGGCCGAAAAAACACCGTCGCGCGGCGGGCATCTTCCGGTCCTCATAGGGTGCCTTCGTCTGAGCAGCAGGATGCGAGTGTAATCGAAAGCAATTCGCGGTCCCAGCCCGAGTGTGGGTTGGCGCCGAGGGAAAAGCGATTCTCCGGACGCGGGCCTAATCAGACTGCTGTGGGTCAAGTAAGGTCAGCCGCCAATTCCAGCAATGCTTGGCTCAGGCCCCCGGCGACCGGTAGGGATTCGACGTAGGCCGGTCGGGAACCTGAAACGGGCTTTGGGGCGTTTTGTCGGGCACACCCTGTTCGGCGAGTCGCTCAACGGTGTTCCAGTCGATTACGGCTTCGAGGAAAGGCCAAATCTGCACAAAGCGGATTTGCATGGCGATTCGATTCAGGAGCGCCCCGACGAAAACGCCGATGTTCAGCGGCAGGAAAACATCGCCAATCGGGCCAAGCCGCTGCAAGACCCAGACCAGCATCGCGGCCAAGACCGCGACCAACGCGATCGTACGCAGCCACTGCCAGGTGAGCAGCATACCTAGTTGGGTTGGCGGTCTCTGGTGGAACTGCCGGTACTGAACAACGAGCAATCGCTCGAGTCTCGTTAGCGGGCGCGACGTCATCTCACAGGCCCCTTCGAGGTTGAGACACCGACCCAAGACGGGGGATGCGGTGCGCCGGTGGGTATTCCTTGCCGCGTTCCATGAACCAGCATGCCGATCCCGAGGATTCAGTCAGATCGGTTGGCCGCCGCGGCTTGTCCGACAAGGCGAAGCCTACCCGGGCATCCTACGCCCGGTTCGGCGCGGTGAACACTCGGCGCCGCAAGCTGGTAAAATCCGAGCCATCGGTGCCTCGATCGTTCTGTTGCCCAGGGGAACCATCCGCATGCTCGGCCGCCGTCGAATTCACACTCTGTTGCGATGGACGCTTCTGTTGGGTTGGGGATCGCTCGGTTCGGCGTACCTGGGTTCGGCCCGGGCGGCCGCGCAGCTCGACCTGACCGAGGCCACGGTGGTGGCCGACACCGAGCTTACGCCGCTGGAAAAAACCGCCCTGAAAATGCTGCTCGACGAGGTCGCGGCCCGTAGCGGGGGCGACTGGACGCAAAGCGTCCGCTGGCCCGCCGATCGCGCGCCAACCGTGGTGGTGGGGTCCAGGCGCCACTTGCCGGCAGTGGCGGGGCGGTTTGCCGCGCAGTTGGGCGAAGTTCCGGCGGAACTGCCGGCCGAGGGCTATCACATTCAAGTGCTGAGCGACGAGCAGGGCTCGGCCGTTTTCGTGCTGGGCAACGACCCCCGGGGAACGCTCTATGGCGTGGGGCGATTGCTGCGGGCGCTGAACCTGTACCCTGATCGCGTGACACTTGCTGCCGATTTTGAGCTGACCAGCGCCCCGGCCTATTCGCTCCGCGGTCATCAGTTGGGCTACCGCCCCAAAACCAACAGCTACGACGCCTGGGATCTGCCCGTCTGGGAGCAGTACTACCGCGACCTGGTGGTGTTCGGGGCCAACGCCGTCGAGCTGGTTCCTCCCCGCACCGACGACGACGCCACGAGCCCCCACTTTCCTCGCCCCCAACTCGAAATGATCGAGGGGATGTCGGCTTTGGCCGATCGCTACGGGCTGGACGTTTGGATCTGGTTTCCGGCGCTCGATGCAGATTACGAAGACGACCGGACCATGAGGGCGTCGCTCAAAGAGTGGGGCCAGGTCTTCCAGGCGCTGCCGCGGATCGACGCCGTGTTCGTGCCCGGCGGCGATCCTGGCCACACCCACCCCCGGGTGCTGCTCGATCTGCTGGCCAAGCAAACCGAGAACCTGCACCGATACCACCCCCAGGCCCAAATGTGGGTCTCGCCTCAGAGCTTTAACGAGACTTGGATGGCCGAGTTTCTCGGCATTCTGCGCGACCAGTCGCCCGAGTGGCTCTCGGGCGTGGTGTTTGGTCCCCAGGTGCGGCTGAGCTTGCCGAAATTGCGCGAGGCGGTGCCCGAGCGTTATCCGATTCGCCATTACCCCGACATCACCCACAGCCGCCAGTGCCAGTATCCGGTGCCCGATTGGGATGTGGCCCACGCCGTTACCTCGGCCCGCGAGTGCATCAACCCTCGGCCACTGGGCGAGGCGACGATTTTCCGCCTGCTCGAGCCCTACACGGTCGGCTTTCTGACCTATTCGGAAGGGTGCAACGACGACGTCAACAAGGCGGTTTGGTCGGCCTTGGGGTGGCAACCCGACCAGGATGTGGAAACGATCTTGCGCGAGTACGCCGGCTACTTCATCGGAGCCGACTATCGAGAGGGTTTCGCCCAAGGGCTGCTGGCGCTGGAGCGCAATTGGCGTGGGCCGCTCTTAACCAACTGGAACGTGGAGACCACGCTCGAGCAGTTCCAATCGCTCGAGCGGCAGGCCGACAGCCAAACCCGGGGCAACTGGCGCTTCCAGCAGGCGCTCTACCGGGCCTACTACGATGCCTATGTTCGCGCCCGGCTGCTCAACGAGACGGCGCTCGAGATGCGAGCCCTGGAGCGTCTGGACCGGGCCCGGCCGGGGATCACTCGCGCGGCGCTCGACGAGGCGGAGGCCATTCTCGATTCGGCCGACGCGGCGCCGGTGGCGACCCGGCTGCGCGAGCGGCTCGACGAACTGGCCGAGGACTTGTTCCAGAGCATTAAGATGCAGACCAGCGTGAAGCGCTACCAGGCCATCGACGTGGATCGGGGCGCGACGCTCGACACGGCCGATTTCCCCCTCAACAACCGGTACTGGCTCAAACAGCGCCTCGCCCAGTTGCGCCAAACCGATGACGAGGCGGCCCGGGTCAGGGGCATTCGCGAGATCGTCGAATGGACCAACCCGGGGCCCGGCGGCTTTTACGACGACCTGGGTAACCCGGCCCGCCAGCCACACTTGGTGGTGGGGCCAGGCTTCGACCACGACCCGGCCTTCCTGGTTTCGGCCCACGGCGGGTTCGCGGGCCCCGAGACCATCGAGCAGGCCCAGACCCAACCCTGGCGCATGGCCTGGATGGATCACGCCGAGGCAATGCTCGAGGCGCCGCTGGTGGTGCGCTACACGGGGCTCGACCCGGACGGCCGCTATCGGTTGCGAATCGTGTACGCGGGCGACGGTCCGCAAAAGAAAATTCGCCTGGCGACCGTCGACGGCATCGAAATCCACCCGATGCAGGCCAAGCCAATGCCGATCCGGCCCTTGGAATTCGAGGTGCCGCTCGAGGCCACGCGTTCGGGCACGCTCGAACTGCATTGGACCCGAGAGTCGGGGCTGGGCGACAACGGCCGCGGCTGCCAGGTAAGCGAACTATGGCTGCTGCGCGGCGAGCCGGTCGAAGCCGCGGAGGTAAATTCAGGCGGAAAGGCCGGCCAGTAGCCCGGGGCGCGTGACAGAGCACGGGCCGGGCCCTCGGCGACGAACACGCATTCGCCGCCGCCCCCCCCGGTTCAGGCCACCACCTCGCCAATGACCCGGCCATGCACGTCGGTCAGCCGCCGATCGAGCCCGTTGTGGTACCAGGTGAGCCGGGTGTGATCGTAGCCCAACAGGTGCAGCACCGTGGCGTAAAAATCCCACACGGTCGAAATCCGTTCCACGGCCCGCCGCCCCAGTTCGTCGGTGGCGCCATAGCTGGTGCCCGGTCGCACTCCGGCTCCAAGCATCCAAGCGGTGAAGGCGTCGGGATTGTGGTCTCGGCCCGTGGTCCCCTGTTGATGCGTCGGCATCCGGCCAAACTCCGTGGTCCACAGCACCAGCGTGTCTGCCAGCAGCCCGCGCTGTTTCAAATCGGTAAGCAGCGCGGCGGTAGGCTGATCGAAGATCGGGCAGTGGCGCTCGTAATCGGCCTGGAGCGTTTTGTGGGCATCCCAATTCAAGAGCCCGTCGACCCCCGAGGCCCGCGACGCGCAGAACAGGTGCACATAGCGCACCCCGCGTTCCAGCAGCCGGCGGGCCAAGAGGCAGTTGCGAGCGTAGGCCGCCTTGAGCCGGTTCGAGTCGCCCGTGCCGTAGGCGGCGTGGGTCGTGGCCGATTCCTGGTCGAGGGCCATTACCTCGGGGGCGGAAAGCTGCATCCGGCCGGCCAGTTCGTAGGCCGCCATCCGGGCCGCCAGCTCGCTATTGCCGGGCCGCGCGGCGGCGTGGGCCTGGTCGAGCCGGGCCGCCAGTTCGAGCGTGGCCTGTTCTTCCTCGCTTGTAATCTCGGTCGGGCGCGACAGATTGCGGATCGGCCGGCCCGCGCCGAGCACGATGCCCTGTTCGGCGGCCGGCAAGAACCCGCTCGACCAGTTGGCTTTGCCGTTGGGGGGCTCGCCCCGCACGTCGGGCAAGGCCACGTAAGTGGGCAGGTTCTCGTTGGCGCTCCCCAGGGCGTAGCTCACCCAGGCCCCCGCGCTGGGAAACCCCTCGGCCGCCTGGCCGGTGTTCATCATCACGCAGCCCGGTCCATGGGTGTTGGTCTTCGAGGTGAGCGAGTGAATGAACGCCATGCCATCGACGTGGCGGGCCAGGTGCGGCAACATGCTGGTGATCGGTTTTCCCGACTGGCCAGCAGGCACGAACGGCCAGGGGCTCTTCATCAAGTTGCCGTTCGCCCCCTGGAACGAAAGGAAATTGGCCTCGCCCGGCGGCGGCTGTCCGTGGCGCCGCTCGAGCTCGGGCTTGTAGTCCCACAGGTCCAGGTGCGAGGCGGCCCCGGGGCAAAAAATCTGCAGCACCCGCTTTGCCCGCGCCGGAAAGTGGGTTTGCCCCCGCCCGGGGCTCCAGGGCGGCGGGGCAACCGGCGACTCGCCGGCGGCGGCTCGGGTGTCGGCAGCCAGCAGGTGGGCCAGGCCGATGGTGCCCAGCCCCGTGGCCACGTGCTCCAACAGCCGCCGCCGAGTGAGCAATTGTTCGGCCACCGATCGTGGGCCGGCTGCGCCGCCGACCGGGTCAGGCTTAATCGACATAGATCAACTCGTTGGAATTGAGCAGGGCCCGGGCCACCGCCGTCATGCCAAAGCGGCTTGCCACGTTGGCGGCCCCCGCGGTTTCCTCGGCGGTGGGGGGCCGGCAGTAACACAGCCGAAACGCCAGGTCGACCTGGGCCGCCGAGTCGCCCGGATGGGCCGCTTCGAGCCGCGCCGCCAGGGCCCGGGCCATGTCCCAGGTAAATCGGTGGTTCAGCAGCGTCAGTGCCTGGAGCGGCGTGGTGGTCTGCGCGCGGCGCGGTGCGGAGAAAGCCGGGTCGGGGCAATCAAAATCGCTCAGCACGTCGACTTCGGCCGCTCGCGCATTCTGGTGATAGACCGCGCGGCGATACGTCTCCGGACCGTGCTCATCGAGCGGAACGTAGGTAGCCACGTTGTCTTCCAGGTACTGGTAAAGCCGATAGCCCGGGCCCCCCATCGTGGGATCGAGCTTGCCGGCCACCGAGAGCAGCGTGTCGCGCACCTGTTCGGCCGTCAGGCGCCGCGGCGGGTAGCGCCACAACAAGCGGCTTTCGGCGTCGGCGGCGAGCGCCTCGCCACGCGCATTGCCGGCTTGGCGATAAGTCTGCGAGGTGACAATCAAGCGGTGCAGTGGCTTGAGCCGGGTGCCGTGGACCAGCACCTGCCGGGCCAGCCAATCCAAAAGGGCAGGGTGCGTCGGGCGCCCCCCCATATATCCCAGGTCGCTCGGCGTATCCACGATGCCGCGTCCGAAGTGGTAATGCCAGAGCCGGTTGGCCAGCACACGCGGCGGAAGCGGGTTGTCGGGCGACGTAATCCACTGGGCCAAGGCCAGCCGGCGCTGCGACTCGGGTGCCTCGGCCGGCTGCTCGTAGCCGCAGGCCAGGTCGCCCAGCACCTCGAGCCCGTGCGGCGAAACCGCGATTCCGGCGCGCTGGGGGTCGCCCCCCAGAAAAACGGTAAAGGGCCCCGGTGCATCGCGAAACTGCCCGACCCACCAGTGCGCCAGCGGAGGTACCGCGCGAATCTGGGCATCGAGCTCGGCGATTTGCGCGCCGAGCGCGTCGAGCCGCACTTGGTCGTCCGACGTGGTGGCCCGCTGGGTCAAACGCCACTGGCGCAGGGCTTCGGTCACGGGCTTGCGATCGTGGCTGTTGGCCACTTCGGTCCAAACCTGGCCGTCGCTGGAAACTTCGATCCGATAATCGCCCACGAACAGCGTGTTGGGGTCCTGTGCCCCCAGTCCGCGCGGGCGATCGCTGGAAAACACGATTCGGTCGATCGTCGCCGGCTCGGCCAGCGTTACAGTCAGCGTTGGGCCCGCCGCCAACCAGCGAGCCCCGTAAACGCCGTCGATGGCCAGCTTCGGGTCGTAGGCCTCGGCGAAGTCGCCGGCCACCCGGCTGGCCCCCTCGGCCCGCGCCCCCCGCGAAGCCAGGGCCACGTTCTTGGGCTCGGGCCCAGCGGTCCAAATCTCGAATTCGTCGAGTCGAAAGTTGGCCGCCATGGTTGGCACCGTATCGGTCGACTCGACCACCAGCCGGACCTGTCGCACCAGGGTGGGTGAAAACGGCTCCTCGGTTCCATACCGATCGACTGGCGGGCGAACCCAGCCGGCCTGGGCCTCGGCGGCCAACCCGTCGGCGCGGTCTTGAATGGCCCGCCGCACCGCGTCGATTTCTCGCGCCAATGCGCCGCGCCGCGATTCCAGCGGGGCCAGCCGCTCCTGGCGCGCCGCACGCTCGGCCGGAGTTGCCACGTCGCGGGCCCCGTGATGCACTCCGGCCAAGGCGGCGTAGAGCCCGTAGTAATCGCGCTGGGTTATCGGGTCGAACTTGTGGTCGTGGCACCGGGCGCACCCCACGGTCAGCCCGAGAAAGGCTTCGCTGGTGGTGCGAATGATCTCGTCGAGCGTGTTGGCCCGAATCAGCGCGGCTTGCACGGGGTCTTGATTGCCCACGTCGTCATAGGTTCCCGCGACCAAAAACGTGGTGCCCACTTCGATTGCCGGGTTGCCGGGACCCACCACGTCGCCCGCCAGGTGTTCGGTGATCAGGCGGCTGATGGGTCGGTCTTCGTTCAGGGCGCGAATCACGTAGTCGCGAAACGGCCAGGCGTTGTTCACCAGGGTATTTCGCTCGAAGCCGGTGCTTTCGCCGAAGCGGACCACGTCGAGCCAATGGCGGCCCCATTGCTCGCCGTAATGCGGCGAATCCAGGAGCCGGTCGACCAACCGCTCGTAGGCATCGGGGGCCGGGTCGTTCTCGAACTGCCGCACTTCTTCGGGGCTGGGGGGCAGGCCGGTCAGGTCGTAGCTCAACCGCCGAATCAATACCTGGCGCGGGGCAGGGGGGTTGGCCGCCAACCCGTGGGCCGCCAGCTCGGCCCCCACGAAGCGGTCGATGGGGTGCTGGCCCCATTCGGCCGGCAGCAGCCCGCCCAGCCAGCTTTCGACCGAGGGAATCTGGACGTCAGCCAAAGGGGCCAGCGACCACCAATCGCGCCCGGCGCGCGACCGTTCGCGCAGTTCGACCCCCTCGGGCCAGGCCGCGCCGGCTTCGATCCAGCGGCGCACCAGCGCTATCTGTTGCGCGGAAAGCGGGGCCCCCTCCTTGGGCATCCGCGGCACACCCTCCTCGCCCGGGCCGACCACCTGGAGCAGGTGGCTCTCGTCCGGTTGCCCAGGCACCACGTAGCCCAGCTCCCTCAGGTCGTCGGGCGAGGCCAGCGAGAGCTCTCCCTCGCGGCGCGAGGCCTGGTGACACCGCAGGCAATGGGCCGTGAGCAGCGGGGCCACGTCGCGTTCAAAGTCGACCGGCGCCGGCGTCGGGCTGCCCGCCTCGCCGGCCCGCGACGACCGGTGGATGAGCCCGGGGGCTATCGAAGCGAGCACGGCGGCGACCAGGACTGCGGCCCGCGCCAGGCCCAGGCCCGATCGCAGGCTGGCTCGCCCCGGCCGCGGCGCTCGACCGCCGCGCGCCGTCGGCACCCGGCCGCGAAGACCCCTGTTTGGCAAAAAGCGAGGCACGCGCTTCACCCCCACACCGCTCGCCCGCTCGGTTTGCACCCCAAGCGGCCAAGGCCGCACCGAGCTCGCCGGCCAGCGTCCGATCGCCGTGGCCGGAGACCTTGGGCTATTCTACTCGGCCAAACGTCGCCTGTTGACGGTTAAGTTGACCACCACGGCCAGCCGGGATAGAAAGCGGTGGCACCCGGCCGGAAACGCAAATCGGAGCCCGCCGGAACCGCCTTGGCATACCCCCCTCCGAGGAGCCCGAAATCCATGTGGTCCAACGGTCACCGCCGAACTTTGGCGGGCATGGCGGTCGGCGGAGCGCTGTCCGTGGCGGTGTTGGGCTGCCGACCTCAGGGCGCGCCGCCCGAGCCCCCCGTTCCCAAAGTAACCGTGGCGCACCCCGTTTCGCGCGAGCTAATCGACTACGACTATTACAACGGTTGGCTTCAGGCCAGCGAAAGCGTCGAGGTGCGAGCCCGGGTCAACGGCTACTTGACTGAAATCTACTTTCGCGACGGCGAAGAAGTGGAACAAGGCGCCAAGCTGTTTGAAATCGACCCGCGCCCCTTTCAGGCCGAGGTCGACCGGGCCCAGGCCGAGCGGGCCAGGGCCGAAGCCGAACTGGCCCGCACAACCGCCAACCTGGCGCGGGCCGACAAGCTGCAACCCAGCCGGGCGATTTCGCAAGAAGAGTACGACCGCACCGTGGCCGAAAAGGCCGTGGCCGACGCCGAGGTGAAATCGGCCCAGGCGGCGCTCGAGCGTGCCGAGCTCGATCTGGAGTTTACCCAAGTCACCGCACCGATCGCGGGACGCATTAGCCGCAACCTGATCACCGTGGGCAATCTGGTCCAGGCCGACACAACGCTGCTGACCAGCGTGGTATCGATCTCGCCTTACTTTTGCTACTTCTATGTCGACGAACGTTCGCTACAGGGCTATCAACGCCGCAATCGCGAGCGCATTCCCGATGCACCCCGCCTGGCCCTTTCCGAGTTGAAGATTCCCTTCGAGTTCGGCCTGGAAACCGAAGAGGGCTACCCGCACCAGGGGATGCTCGATTTTTCCGATAACCGGGTCGACCCCGCCACGGGGACGATCCAAATCCGCGGCGTGATCGACAACCAGAAGCGGCTTTTCGTCTCGGGCGAGCGCGTGCGGATGCGGTGCGGCAACCGAGACCCTTACCAGGCGCTGCTGGTTCCGGAAACGGCCATTTTGGCCGACCAAGACAAGCGCTATGTCTTGGCCCTGACCAGCGACCACGTCGTCCGCCGCCAAGATGTTCGGCTCGGCCGGCTGCAAGACGATGGAATGCGGGCGGTAGTTCCGCTCGGCCAGGAGGCCGAATCGCTTGGCGACCAGGCCTGGATCGTGGTGCAGGGGCTGCAAGCTGCCCGAATCAACTACCCTGTCGAAGCGCTCGACGCCGCCGGCAAACCGATTGCACCGCCGGGAAAACCGAAAGCCAGCGCCACCGCCTCGACCCCGTTGCCGGTCCGCTCGTAGCGCCGCGCGGCTTAAGCCCCGGCGCCCGCCGGGGCGCCGCGGGCCGTTCGCCAAGGGCACACCATGTTCGCACGCTTTTTTGTCGACCGCCCGGTCCTGGCCACGGTGCTGTCGCTGGTCATCGTGATCGTGGGGGGGGTCGCCTTCACGCGGCTGTCCGTGGCCCAGTTTCCCGACGTTACGCCCCCCACCATCTCGGTTACGGCCAGTTACCCGGGGGCCGACGCCAAAACTGTGGCCGACACCGTGGCCATGCCGATCGAGCAGGAAATCAACGGCGTGGAGCGGATGCTCTACATGAGCTCGCGCTCGACCAACGACGGCCAGGTTACGATCGACGTTACTTTCGAGCTGGGCACCAACCTCGACACGGCCCAGGTGCTGGTGCAAAACCGGGTGGCAATCGCGCTGCCCCGCTTGCCTGAAGAGGTGCGCCGCATCGGCGTCACCACCAAGAAGCGCTCGCCCAACATTCTCTTGGCCATCAACCTGGTCTCGGCCAAACGGCCCGACGGCAGCTTTTATTACGACCAGCTTTATCTCAGCAATTTCGCCACGCTCAACGTGAAAGACGACCTGGCCCGCATTCGCGGCGTGGGCGACGTCAGCTTTCTGGGCGGCCGCGACTACAGCATGCGGGTTTGGCTCGATCCCAACAAGCTGGCCTCGCTGCAGATGACCGTGAGCGACGTCATCCGCGCCATCCAGGAACAAAATGTGCAGGTGGCCGCCGGACGGCTCGGCCAGCCCCCCGTGCCGCCCGGCACCAACATCGCCTTTCAATTGCCTGTGCGGGCCCAGGGCCGCTTGAGCGACCAGGCGCAATTCGAGAAGATCGTCGTCCGCCGGGGCGACCGCGGGCAATTGGTTTACCTTCGCGACCTGGTGGCCGACCCCGCCTACAACGCCGACGGAACTCAGCAAAGCCAGGGCGTGGAGCTGGGGGCCAAGAATTACGACGTCACCAGCTACCTGGATGGCGAACCATCGGCCACGCTGGCCCTGTTTCAGTTACCCGGTTCCAACGCCCTGGAAACCGCCGAGGCCATCAAGGCCAAGATGCGGGAACTACGAAGCCGGTTTCCCCAGCAAACGGTCGACGGCAAGCTGGTACACACCGTCGACTACAAAATCGTTTACGACACCACGGTCTTCATCGAGGAATCGATCAACGAGGTTTACAAAACCCTGTTCGAGGCCTTCGTCCTGGTGTTCATCGTGGTGCTGGTCTTCCTGCAAGATTGGCGGGCCACGCTGCTGCCGATGATCGACGTGCCCGTGTCGCTGGTGGGTACCTTCGCCGTGATGGCCGCGCTGGGCTTCTCGCTCAACAACCTGACGCTGTTCGGGTTGGTGCTGGCCATCGGTATCGTGGTCGACGACGCGATCGTGGTGGTCGAAAACGTGGAACGCTGGATGGCCAAGGGGCTGCCTCCGCGCGAGGCGACGCTCAAGGCCATGGCCGAAATTACCGGCCCCGTGATCGCCATCACCTTGGTACTCAGCTCGGTATTCATTCCAACCGCGTTTCTGGCGGGAATTACCGGCCAGTTCTATCGCCAATTCGCCCTGACCATCGCCGCCTCGACGATCATCTCGGCCATCAACGCCATGACCATGGCCCCCGCCCGGGCCGTTTCGCTCATCCGGCCCCACGATCCGCACCACGGTGTCCGCGAGGTACTGCCCCGGCCCGGGGTGGCAATTCTGATCGGCCTGGCGGCGCTGCGGCTGGCGGCGGGCTGGCTGCCCGGCGCCGGCCACCAGGGGGCCGAAGCCGGCGAGGCGGGCGCGACGGGGGAATCGACCCTTTGGTACTGGGGGCTGCGGCTGGGGGTTTTTGCCGTCGGCGCCGCGGCCGGGTGGTTGGCATACCGCGTCCTCAACGGCTTGCTGGCCGGATTCCTGACCGGGTTCAATCGGCTATTCGATCGCCTCAGCGCCGGCTACGGGCTGGCGGTTCGGGGCCTGCTGCGCACCAGCCTGGTGGTCTTGGTGCTTTACGTCGGGCTGTTGGCCGCCACCGGGGTCGGCTTTCAGGTGGTGCCCCGCGGGTTCATTCCCGAACAAGATAAGGGTTACCTGGTTTTCCAGGCCACGCTGCCCGATGGGGCCAGCCTGGCCCGCACCGAGGAGGTGATCCGCCAGGCGGCCGACCTGATTCGCCAGGTTCCGGGGGTGGCTCACACGGTCGAGGTGCCCGGCTACTCGATCTTTCTGGGAACCAACCTCAGCAACGTCGGCGGCATGTTCGTGGTGCTCGAACCGTTTGAAGAGCGGGCTGGCGATCCCACGCGCTCGGCCCGGGCCGTGCTGACCGAGCTGAACCGCCGCTTGGCACCGCTGCGCAGCGCCACGTTTGCCGTATTCAACGCCCCGCCGGTCGAGGGAATCGGCAGCACGGGGGGCGTTAAAATGCAAGTGCAAGATCGCCGCGCCGCCGGGCTGCGCGAGCTGGACGGTGCCGTGCAAAACCTGGCTCAGGTGGGCCGCGGCCAAGCGGGGTTCGCCGCCATGTTCAGCACCTTCAGCGTGAATCAGCCCCAGGTGTACCTGGAAATCGACCGCGAGAAGGCCAAGGCCCAGGGGGTGCCGCTCGACGAGATTCACCTCACGCTGCAGGCCTGTTTAGGCTCGTTCTACGTGAACGATTTCTTCTTTCAGAACCGCAACTGGCAAGTCAATGTGCAGGCCGATCCCGAGTTTCGACTCCACACCGAGGATATCGGCCGGCTCGAGGTGCGCAACGCCGCGGGCATTCGCGTGCCACTGCGCAGCGTGGTCAACATTCGCGATACGGCCGGCCCCGCCGTGGTGAATCACTTCAATCTTTATCCCTCGGCCGACCTGAACGCCATGACTTTTCCTGGCGTTAGCTCGGGCCAGGCGATCGCCGCGATGGAGACCATGGCGGGTCAGCAATTGCCGCAAACCATGGGCTTCGAATGGACCGAGTTGGCCCTGCAAGAGGTACTGGCAGCCGCCGACGTGCTCAGCAAGCTTATCTTCCCGCTTTCCGTCGTCTTCGTGTTTATGGTGTTGGCCTCGCAGTACGAAAGCTGGACACTGCCCATGGCCATCTTGTTGATTGTGCCCATGTGCTTGTTCTCGGCTCTCTTGGGTGTGTATGCCGTGGGGCTGGACAACAACATTTTCGTTCAGATCGGCCTGGTGGTGCTGATTGGCCTGGCCGCCAAGAACGCCATTCTGGTCGTTGAGTTTTCCAAACAACTGGAAGATGAGGGGCGCGACCGGGTCGAGGCCGTGGTCGAGGCCTGCCGGGTGCGGTTGAGGCCCATCCTGATGACCTCGTTCGCCTTCATCCTGGGCGTGGTGCCGCTGGTAATGGCAAAAGGGGCCGGGGCCGAAATGCGTTTCGCCCTGGGCGTGGCGGTGTTGAGCGGGATGATCGGCGTGACCCTCTTCGGACTCGCCTTCACTCCGGTGTTCTACTATGTCGTGCGACGGCTCTTCGCCGGGAGATCGGGACCAGCGGCCCCCAGCGCCGCCCACGGCGCGCCAGCCCGGGCCGACGAGCAAGCGGCTACGCCGGCCCCCGCCTCGCCGGCGCCGTAGCTGAGCCGAGAGGGCGGCGCCCCCCGGGGCATGGTCTGGCAGGCAATCGCATTCCGGACAGCCGGCCGCCTCGCGCGGCGATTCCCCGGGGATTGTCCGCCGGACGGCGCGGGCGGTTGGCGAACAAGCCTGGAGTACCCCCGAATGCAACTTTCAACTCGGTGACCCGTTCCAACCGGGCTGCCCGTGCTAGCGGGGCTCGAGAAAACCCGCGCGGCGGCCGTTCCAGATTCCCTGCCGATTTTGTCGTCGTTCGAGAATGCGGGCCAATCGGCGCGCGAGAGAAACTCTCGCGCAAGTGGCAGCCATCCAGCCCTGAATCTAGGTCAAAGCCCAGGCTCGAATCGAAAGGTCAATCATGAAAATCCTAGTCATCGGCGGCACCGGCCTGATCGGGAAAAAGCTGGTGACAATCTTGCGCGAAAGCGGTCATGAGGCCGTTTCGGCGTCGCCCTCTTCGGGTGTCAATACGATCACCGGCGAGGGGCTGATGAAGGCGCTGGGCGGCGCCAAGGTCGTCGTCGACGTCGCCAACGCTCCCTCGTTCGAGGACCAGGCGGTGCTCGAGTTCTTCGAAACCTCAGGGCAAAACCTGTTAGCCGCGGAAGCGGCCGTGGGCGTGGAACATCATGTGGCCCTCTCGGTCGTGGGGGCCGACCGCTTGCCAGACAGCGGCTACATGCGGGCCAAGGTCGCCCAGGAATCGCTTATCAAAGCCTCGTCGATTCCCTATACGATCGTCCGCGCTACGCAGTTTTTCGAATTCGTCCGCGGCATTGCCGACTCGGCGACCGAGGGAAACATCGTTCGGCTCCCCTCGGCGATGATGCAGCCTATCGTTTCCGACGACGTCGCGGCGGCGCTGGCCAAGGTAGCCCTCGCCAAACCCGTCGGCGGCACGATCGAACTCGCCGGTCCGGAACCCATTGCCATGGATGAGTTGGCGCGGCGGTTCCTAAGCGCCGTCGGCGACGCGCGCCAGGTAGTGACCGATCCCCGGGCCCGCTATTTCGGGGCCCTGGTTGACGACGTCAGCCTGATGCCAGGCGAGCAGCCGCGCCTGGGAACCACTTCGTTCGCCGAGTGGCTCGGCAAATCGACTGCCTAGCGGCCACCGCCGCAGCCGGTCCGCGTCCTGGAAAAGGCTGCCCCGATGCTTGCGCGGCCGGCTAGGCGCGGATCATCGCCAGCATCAGGTAAGCGGCAACCGAACTACCGCCCGTCACAAGCAGGACCGTGGCAATCCGAGTCCACGGCGGCAGCCGGGCCAGCAGCCAGGTCATCGCAACCAGGCCGGCGGCTGAGACAAAAAACGCCGAGGTGAACCAGAGTTGCTCGACCGGGTTCGAAAGACGCAACAGCCGGACGACCAGTCCCACCGGAATCAATCCGGGACCACAGGGAAGGAGAGACCAGGTCGTTTCCTTACAGTGGTCACAGGGAACGTAAAGAAGCGTGAATACCGCCGTGACCACAAACGGCAGGTAAAGCGCGCTCCAGGCCAGCCCGTAGCCGCGGCGCCAGGTCGCTCGGCGCCAGGCAAACGGCACGATCGACGCAGCGAAGAAAGCAATGGTCAGGCCGATGCCAAACCCGATCGTTCGGCCGATCCCGAACAAGACGGCGACCAGGCTGATCGCAACCACCAGCATCCGGAGCGAGTATTGTCGGGTGCTCCGCGCGGCCCCAGGCCCGCCCGCGGCGCCAGGCGGCTCGTTGTTCGCTCGGCTGCCTTGATCAAGCCCCGGGCCAGCCACCACGATGAACCGACCTCGTTTCCAGTTGTTGCCGGCGCCGGCTGCGCTGGAATGGACTGCGTTTACCACCCTCGGCAGGGAAGCGACTCAGCGAGTCTTTTTCACCGCGGGTGGCGACCACGACCCGTCCAGAATCGAGGGAGCGGTCTCTTTGGGGCCATACATCCGCAGCATCAGGATAAACGGCCCCTTGGGAGCCGGTAACCAGTTCGCCTCTTTGCCCTCGCCCGGCGACTCGTTTTGAAAGTACAGCGTCAGCGAGCCATCGTCGTTGTAAGTCGGGTTGTTTCGCGGGCTCACGGTGAACTTATTCAGTCGATTCGGGACAAACCACCACCCCTGGTCGATCTCGTACATTGTGATCGACCAAAACCCATGGACGGGGGGCGTCTGGCCCTTGGGGAAAGTGAGGGTATAGCGGTGGGCGCCCGAGAGCGGCTCCCCGTCGCCGTCGACCTCGGCATAGGGGTAGACCGCGTCCTTCTCGCGGTTCGCCGGCCAGCCGAACGCCGCCACCACGGCCCGCTTCAAGTAATCAGTACCGTAGACGCCCAGGCCCTTGGTAATCAGCCAACCGTTTTCGACCCTGCCCAGGCTGTTCTTGTTGGCTTCGATTTTTCGCAGCGCGATCTCGGGGATGTCTTTCAGAGCCTGTTGCACCTGGGCATCGAGCTTCGACATTTCGAAGGGCTTGCCGGGCACGATCCCGATCTTGGCCATCCGCGCCAGAATGGCCTGGTCCGCCTTCGGCGGCACCGCCGGCCCGCCCATGAGCCTGGCCATCAGGTTGAAGTAACCTTCGGTCCCCAGGTCAAGAATGGCCTTCTGCGGCTTATCGGTCATGCTGAAGCCCGGCCGCGGATCCACCGGGGGCGCCTGGTAGGCAAACGGTTTTCCCCAGGCCGACAGCGGCGTGATCTTGTACTGTGCCTGAAGCGCGTTGACGGCCTGGTAGTCTTCGTCGGTGCCGTCGGCATACGTGCGGCCGAGGATGGTCATATACCGCGTCGCTACGGGAATGTGCTTCATTCCAGCGGGCACCTCACCGCGCCAACCGGGACCCGTGAACAGGTAGTTGGCCGCCGCGCCGCCTTGAACGCGGCTGCCCGGCGAATCGAACACGGTCATCCAGAGATCGACGAGCTCGAACAGGTAGAACCGCTTACCCATATCGGGGTGGCTGAACACCTGCGGCTCGGCCAGATCGAGCCAGGCGACCGAATACAGCGTGTCGGCGTTGGGGGCGGAAACTCCCCGGTACTCGGCCGGCGGATATCGCTTGACGTTGACGAACTGCCCCATCGGCCCGGTGAAGCCCTCGGCCTCGGAGACGTTCGACATTTGCACCCGGGTCACCTCGGTGGTAATCAGCGAATATCCGTATACATAGGCGTCGGTCGCAATCTCCACGGCTTCGCTCGGGCTCGGCTTTTCCTGAGCCTGGCCGGCAACCGTCAGCAGGGTACACGCCGCGAGGGCGAGAAAAACGGACTTCATCGGATGTCGCTCCTAGGCCAAGGCAATTTCACGAAAAAACCACGGGGACCGCGATAACGCCGAGCTGGAACAAGGTACCGACTGACCCTAATCGGGTAAAGGCGCGGCGAGCGGCTTGCTGCCGGATTCGACTGGCCGCGTCATCGCGGGGACGCGGTCGCGAGAATAAGGATGGAAGTCGTTTTTCGGCGCTTTCGTGAACCGCGCGGCCGCGGGCCTGGTGCTGGTTGATATAGCCGGCGATGGCTTGTTTTGAACTGGCCGCCCAGGCAAGCCGCCGGCAGCCGACCAGGCCGCGGGAGGCGAAGGGCTGGATCGGCTCGCCCACCCCCAAGCCGCACCGGCGCTCGGCAAGGCGCGCCGCCAGTAGCTTGAAAGCCCCCCTCTTTCGACGGCACGCCCGGACCGTCCAGGCACCAGGCAGCAGTTGCCGCGAGCCCTACGCTCCCGCGACCCGAACCGACCCAGAGGGTTTCACGAAGTACCTTGGATCGGGAAACGCTCGCCGTCGTCCAAGTCCATCACGCAACTCCGTACCTTGTCAGTACCACGCTGAAAGCAATCCAGGATCCAGATTCTGGGATTACCCTTGCTTCCCAGTTACATTCATTCCGCGAGCCGCTCGCCCTTCCGCGGTTTTGGCGTTGCCGGGTCGGGGGAGCCCTAGCACCAAAGGGGGCAGGGCGGAAGCATTCCCGCCGCCAAGCGGGCTTCACACGTTCAGGGGCCGGCCGCGAGCGCGTCGTCGATGAAATCGGCGGCCGCGCATCGTATTGGGTTTCCGGGCGGCCAGCTAGGCGCTGGAGAACGCGGGCATCCGGCTACCTCGGCGGTCGGCGCCGAGCCATGACCAGCTTGAACAAACCACTTCCCAAGAACGGGCGCCGAGCATGAGGCGACGAGAGTTTCTTTTGAGCGGACTGGGGGGCGCTGTCGCCATCGCGGGCCAGGCGCGTGCCGCCCAGCTCGACAAGCTCTCAGAGCACAAGATCGCGGCGGTCGAGTCACGGAGAGTTCCGCTCCTTTGGCCGCGCCTGGTCGGCCGAAATGCCAAGCTGGGCGTCCATGGCCAGGGGCCGACGATCACCGCGGTTCAGGTCCACACCGACCGTGGCGCGTCGGGCTGGGGCGAACTGCTCGGCAGCGTCAAAGAACTTGACGGAATCAAAGAAACCGTCAAAGGGGAGGCGGTCTCCGCGCTGTTCGAGGTTGACCAGGGAATTCGCCGGCCGGAAATTCGCCCGCTCGATGTCGCCTTGCACGACCTGGCGGGCGTAATCCTCGAAGAGCCCGTCTGGAAGCTGCTGGGAGCCTCCGAGCCGCGGCGGTTTCCCGTTTACTCGGGCATGATCTATTTCGACGATCTGGCGCCCGACGGTGGGGATGCCGGCATTGACCGGGTGCTTGAAAACTGCGCTGCCGATCGCGCGCAGGGCTACCGGCAGTTCAAGGTCAAGATCGGGCGGGGGAACAAGTGGATGCCGCCCGCCCAAGGGCTGCGGCGCGACATCGAGGTTGTCCGCGAAATCGCCCGAGCGTTCCCCGATTGCGAGCTATTGGTCGACGGCAACGATGGTTTCAGCGTCGACGGAATTATCGAGTTTCTGCGGGGCATCGAGGGCATTCCCTTGGTTTGGATCGAAGAGCCGTTTGTCGAAGACGACCAAAAGTGGCGGCAGCTCTTTCATTGGACCCGAGCCAACGGCCGGGCGACGACACTCCTCGCCGACGGCGAGCAGCACAACGATCTTCCCGTGCTGGAACGGCTCGAAGCCGACGGCATCGTGCAGGTGCGGCTCTCCGACATACTCGACCTGGGCTTTACCCGTTGGCGAGCACTCATGCCCCGGCTGTTGGCAACCGGCACGCTGGCTTCGCCACACTGCTGGGGTTCTGGCCTCAAGACCGTTTACACCGCCCATCTGCTCGCGGCGACCGGCAATGCGCCGACGATCGAAGGGGTAAGCTGCCGCCACGACCACGTCGATTTTGGCCAGAACGTAATCCAGGACGGTAAGCAGCAAGTATCGACCGAGCCCGGCTTCGGCCTGCGGCTGACGATGTGACGCGCGGCGGAAGACCTTTTCGGAAACGGTGTCGAGGCGTATCCCCATTCGGAAACGGACCTCGTGAGATTTCGTGGGTGACTTGGCCCGCCGGGCACCGCAGGACGAGGTTCGCTTGCCCACCGCCTGAGCGAGCAGCCTGAGCACGTCGAACCGGATGGCGCGCGATTTCATTCAGCCGCGCTGAAATCCGTCGAAGCCCGTCGTTCGAAGCGGCCAAACCCCCCCGGGCCGATCTGGCCGAATTCGTGCTTGACACGGCCGGGGAAAACACTACGATAAAACCAAATCTAATAAACCAAACTATAGGACCCGCCATGGCCCGACCCAAAGCCAAAGAGCTCACCCCCCGCGAGCTGGAAATCATGCACTACTTTTGGAGCCACGGCCCGGCCACGGCCGTCGAGGTCCGCGACGGCCTGGCCTCCGCGGGGCTGGACCGGGCCTATACCACCATCGCCACGCTGATTCGCATCCTCACCGAGAAGGGGGCTCTCGAGCAATCCGGCGAGCAGCGGCCGTTCACCTACCGGCCGGTTCGACCCTACCACGAAGTGGCCAGCAGCCTGTTGGCCGATCTCACGCAGCGGGTGTTTCACGGCTCGCGTGAGCAACTCTTGGTGCATTTATTCGGCAAGCAAAAGCTGACCGCTCAAGAGCGCGCCGCGCTCGAGGCGCTGCTTAAGGAGAGCCGGTCATGACCCTGGCGGCCGCCTCCCTGGTCTGGTGCCTGCTACAAGTGACGCTGTTCGCCCTGCTCGCCCTGGTCGCGAGTTGGTTCGCACGGCGCTCTGGCCCTCGGGCCATGGCGTCGATGATCGCAACCGCTCTGGCATTGCTGCTGGTGGTAACGGGACTGTCGTTCCTGCCCTGGCCCTCCATGCTGCGCGTGCCGTTCGCACGGGCCGCTGCGCCCCAACCGCCAACCACGGCGCGTGGCGATTCGGCATCGCCAATGGCCTCCTTTGCCCTCTCGCTACTTACGGCCGATGGTTCCTCGCCCTCCGCAGAGCCTTCGCTCGATGCCGATACCGGGCCGGCGGCGGATGCTCGCAGTCTGCCCACTAAATCCTCGTTCGCACTGCTCGTGTGGCTCGTTCCCTTGGCGTCGATCGTGGCCGTAGGGCGATGGTGTCACGCGGTCGTCTCGTTGCGGAACTACCGGCGACAATCCGCCCCGATCGATGACCCACGCCTCGTCGCGATCGCCCGCTCGCTAAGGGGGGCGCTGCAGTGCCCTCGCGGAGTCGAACTGCGGGCAACCAGCGCGGTCGCCGCGCCCGCCACGATTGGTTGGCGCGAGCCGGTCGTGCTGCTGCCGATCGATTGGCCAACCTGGTCCGAGGGGCAACTGCGCGCGGTGCTGGCGCACGAGTTCGCGCACATCGCCCGGGGCGACTATGCCGCTTGGGTCGCTGCCCGGTTCGTGCAGGCCCTGCACTGCTACCACCCGCTGGTCCGTTGGCTCGTCGCCCGGATGCAACTGGCCCAGGAGCTGGCGGCCGACGCGCTTGCTGCCCCCTTGGCCGGCGGGCGCGAACCCTATCTCCAAGCGCTGGCCGCCATCGCCCTGGCCGACGGAAACCAACCCAAAGCCGGGCATGCCCGGGCATTTCTTTCCCGCGAAACCGACCTACTCAGGAGAATCGCCATGTTGCGAGACCAGGATCGTCGTTCGGATGGGGGAACCAGGGCCTCTGGGCGACAGCTCACGCTGGTCGCGATGTTGGTCGCGGGCGCACTTTTCGTCTTGGGCCTGCGGCCAGCGCCGCGCGTCGTCCTGGCGGCGGCCGACTCACCGCCGAGCGCTCAGGGCGCCACCTCGGGGGCCGGCGTCGCCATCGCCCAGGCAGAGCCGTCCGACGAACTCTCGCTTCGTCTCGCCGGCGAACCGCAACTGAGCGCCAATCTGAACCTCAGCGGCCCGCGAGGACTTTCGACCACGGGCAACTGGCTCATGAAAGTCAGCCACCCGAAAGCAGTCGTTCGCGCCTTTGTCGCGCGAACGCTGAAGCAGCACGGGCTCGATTCCTCGAGTGGCCTACCGCTCGACGACATCGCCTCGCTGTGGCAAGCCATGCAGCTTGCCGGCGGCTCGCGCGGTCCGAGTCAGGAGCCCCTGACGTTGCTGGAGTTTGCCGCGACGCACGACTGGAACAAGGTCGCGGAACAGGCCCAATGGCAAGCCGATCGGCAGGACGAGATCACCGTTTACCACTCAGGCGACAGCGCCTGGTGGTTTCCCGACGAACAGTCGGTGGTTATCGGTTCCCGTAACGCCGTGGCTGCCCAGGTGCGCGATGTCGCCACCGATTCCGGCACGAACTGGCGCGGTCGCGTCGGTCTTTGGGCCAAGCGGTCGAACCTTCTGGCCATGGATTCGCGGAGCATCTCCGAGTATATCGGCAGCAGCCCCGGGAACTGGCCTTCGATCCTGAACGACGCCGTCGGCACCGCCTGGCTGGCGGTCTGGTCCTCGAGCTCCGAATCTCCTTCCGGCACGGAAATCTCGCTGGTTTATCCCAACCAGACCGAAGCGGCCCGCAGCCTGCCGAAAATCAAGAACCTGCTGGCGCTATGCAAGCGCGAAGGGGTACCGCCGCATCTGGCCGCGCTCGGTTTCGCCACGGCCGGCGAACCCCGGCAAGAAATCGATCGCGTCGTACTCGAGACCCAGTTGCCTTCGACGGCGCTGAGCCAGGGGTTGAACGCGGCGAACACGGCCGCCTCGCGCTCCGAGGCGATGAACCATCTCAAGCTGATTGCCCTGGCCTGGCACAACTACCACGACACGTACCGCGCATTCCCGGCGCCCGCCATGCTGAGTGCCGACGGCAATCCGCTCTTGAGCTGGCGGGTCGCGATCTTACCCTTCCTCGATGCCAAGCCGCTTTACGAGAAATTCAAGCTCGACGAGCCCTGGGACAGCCCGCACAACCTCGAACTGCTCAAAGAAATGCCCGCGGTCTACGGGCATCCGGGCACGCAAACCCAGTTCACCTCGATCGTGGCCCCCAGCGGCCAGCACTGCATGCTTCACGGGCCAGCGGGCACCAAGATTCAAGAGATCATCGACGGAACTTCCAATACGATCATGCTGATCGAAACCAAGACCGAGATTCCCTGGACCAAGCCGGAGGACTTCGAAGTCACGGCCGATCTTTCGCCCGAAACGCTGACCACTTATTTCGAGGAGGGTTTCGTCACGGCTTTTGGCGATGGCTCGGCCCATTTCATCAGCAAGGCGGTCGACAAGGATCTGCTGCAGCGGCTGTTGACCATCGACGGTCGGGAGGTGGTCGAGCTACCCCGCTAGCCGCCGCTGGCTACGATGGAGCGTTATCCGAGCGGCCCGGGGCGCCCCGCACTTCCTTGCCCGGGGGCGAACCCCAATCCGCGACCGACCGTCCTGGCCGCGCTGGCACGAACCAGCGCGGCCGTTTTTTATGAGCGCCGCGCCGCTCATGGTCGAATTGGCCGACCAACCCTAGTGATTAACCGATTCCCACTGCCTGGCCGTTCGCGCCCAGTTCGGTCGATCACGCAGCTCGCTTGGCCGGGCCAAGCACCAACGCCACCCCGCCGCGGCGTAGGCACTCGCTAGTGCGCGTTCAGCATTCCGCCGTCGACCACCAGCACCTGGCCGGTCACCATCCGGCTGCCCGTAATCAGGCTCACGATCGCCGCGGCTACGTCGGCCGGGTCCGAAACCTTGCCCAGCGGGGTCTTCTGGGCGATGTTTTCTTTGACCATCTCGTAGGCCGGGCCCAGGCCGTTTTGCAGCCAGCGGCCGGTGATAAACCCCGGGGCCACGGCGTTCACGCGAATCTCGGGCGCCAGCGCCTTGGCCAGGGTAATCGTTAGGTTATTCAAGGCCGCCTTCGAGGCCGCGTAGGGAATCGAGCTGCCGATGCCCGCGATTCCGGCGATGCTCGAAACGTTGATAATCACGCCGCCGCCCCCGGAGCGCATCGGCTGGGCCGCCGCCCGGGCGCAGTAAAACGGCCCCTTCAAGTTCACCGACAAAATGCGGTCCCAGTCGGCGTCGGTCACGCGCTCCAGGTCGCCATGGGCGATAAAGGTGGTGGTGCCGGCGCAATTGACGAGCAGGTCGAGCCGGCCCAACCGCCGCACGGTTTCGGCCACCATGGCCCGGCACTGGGCGTCGTCGGCCACGTCGGCCTGAAACGTGGAGGCCTTCACCCCCAGTTCGGCCGCTTCCCGAGCGGTTTGTTCGGCTTCAGCCGCCGAGCGGCTGTAGTTCACCACCACGTTGGCGCCCAAGCGGGCCAATTGCAGCGTAGTTTCCCGCCCCACGCCCGTGCCACCGCCGGTAACGAGCGCTCCCTGGCCAGCAAGATTCACGCGATGCTCCTCCGCAACGAGTACAAGGAAAGGTGTGCGATGCCGGGCAGCCCGACCGCGCCCAATTTAAGTTTCGCCCAGCCGCCTGCCCGGGGGCCGGGCAACCCACTGGCGGAGAAGTTTACTTGCCGGGCTCGGGCGAGGCGAGCAGGTCGGCCGCCGCGATCATGGCCCGAGCCAACTCGACCAGTTTTAGATTCCGGTCGCTGGCGGCCCGCTGCAAGCGGCGAAACGCCTCGGGTTCGCTCAGCCCGGTCTGCTGCATCAAGATTCCCTTGGCTCGTTCGATGAGCTTGCGATCTTCGAGCGATTGGCGGAGCGTGCTGGCCTCGCGGAGGGCGCTTTCCAATTGCTCGAAGCGGCGGGTCGAAACGGCGATCGCGGCCTCCAAATCGGCCCGCTCGATCGGCTTGACCAGGTAGGCCATCACCGGCGCGTCGGAGGCCTGGCGAATCAGATCCGGATCGTGGTAGGCCGACACCAAAATGGTGGGCACCGGCCGCTCGCTGCTGAGCCGCCGGGCCGCCTCGATGCCGTTGATGTCGGGCATGCGAATATCGCTGATCACCAGGTCGGGCGCGGCGGCGCGGCAGCCGTCGATCAGCTCTTGCCCCGTGGCGGCGTCGACCACGACCTGGTGCCCCAGATCGGTCAGCACCTCGTGGAAGTACTGCCGAATCAGCGGCTCGTCGTCGGCGATGGCGATGGATAAGGAGCGGGTCATGCGATTAACCGGTTTGTGGTAAGAATATCAGGAATCGGGCTCCCCGGCCATCGCCGTTCTGGTAGCGAATGACGCCGCCCTGGGCGGCCACCAGCCGGCGGGTCAGCGCTAGCCCCAACCCCGTGCCGCGGGCCTTGGTGGAAACGAACGGCTCGAAGACCCGCTGCACTTCGGCCGGAGCGATGCCGGGCCCCTGGTCGGCCACGCTCAGCAGCCAGCCCGGGCGCCCTTGCTGCACGTCGGGGCGAATCTCGACCTCGACAGCCGCTTCGGGCGGCGACGCGTCGATGGCGTTCTCCAACAGGTTTCGCAACACCTGTTCCATCCCCAGCGGATCGCAACGGCATACGGCCTGGTCAGCACCCCGCAGTTCCAACCGCAGCCGGCGGGCTGGCCAGCGATCGGCCAGTTGCTGCCAGGCTTGCCGGGTCAACTCGGCCAAGTCGGTCTCGGCCAGGTGCACTTGAATCGGGGCCGCGTACTGGCGGGTTCGTTCATACAGCTGGTGCAAATGGTGCTGTGCCTGTTGAATTTCGCCCAGCAGGCTCAGTGCCTCGTCGTTGCCCGAGAGGCGCTTGGCCAATAGTTCCAGCCCGGCCTGGCTACGCTGCAGCGCATTGCGGCTTTCGTGGGCCAGCCCCGTCATCGCCTCGCCAATCGCGGCCAGCCGGGCCGACTGCACGATCTGCCGCTGGGCCGTGTGCAGGGCCTGGCGGGCCAGTTCGTGGCGCACCCGGGCGCGGGCCAGCAGCCATCCCCCCAGCGCAATCGGCGGGGTAAGCGTCAGGCAGAACAGCGCCAACGCGGTGCGCAGGCCCGCCAGGCGGGCCGAGAGCCGCTCGCGCGAGACGTAGGAAATCAGCCTCCAACTTTCGCGCGAGCGAACCGCTGGCCCGCGCGGGCCGGCGGCCTCGCGAGGAATCGCCTCCAGGTCGAGCTCGTCGCCCGGGTCGATGGTCAGGTACGTGAACAGCCCCTCGGGGGTCAGTACCTGGCCGGCCGGCTCTTGCTCAATGGCTCGCCAAGCGCGAGGGTACGTGGCGTTCATCGTAAAGGCCTGGCGCCCCGCCAACTGAAAACCCCATTCCCATTCCGCTCGGGGTCCATGCAGCCAAAACCCTTCCGAGTTGGCCAACAGCAGCCGGCCCGCGGCGTACTGGCCCGCCTGCCGCAATTGGTTAATAAGCGCCGCCCCCAGGTAATTCAAAACCAAAATGCCCCGGGCTCGGCCCTGGTCGTCGACCACCTGAGTGGCAAAGCGAATCGTGGGCTTGAGGGGCCTTTCGATGCGTCCGTCTTCCACGTTCAGATCCAGGGGCGAGACGAAGATCTCCCCCGGTCGAAGCGCCATGGTTTCTTGAAAATAGTAGCGCTGGCCCTTGGTCTGCAGCGCCTCGTCGGGCACGATCACCGCCTGCCGCCGCTGCCGGTTTACCCGCACCAGCTCTTGGCCGTCGTCGCCCAGTAGCCGCACCTGGTCGTACACCCGGTGCGTCTCCGAGAACCGGACCAGCTCTTCAGCCAGCGAGCGGCGGTCGGAAGCCTGGCCGCCGCGCAGCAGTTGTCGCACCGCTTCGCAGCGGGCCAGGTACAAAAGGTCGGCCGCCACGGCCCGAAACTCGCCCCGCAGAATCTCGCGCTCCAGGCTCAGTTGCTCGCGCTCCGTCGCCTCGACGATCCGCCGATCGCCTCGGCCCGAGATCCAGGCCACCGAAGCCGCGGCCAGGCCAAGCAGCGCCAGCGTCGGCAGCACGAGCTGGGCGAACCGAGGCAGCACCTGTCGCCAGGTAAGCGGCTGGCTCCCCTCCGGCGCAGGCGCGGACAAGGGCACGGCGCTAAGCGCGGGCTGAAGGTCGATGGTGGAAGTGTCCTGGGTCATGCTCGGGCCAATGCCCATCCGGCTCTGGTCGACGTGCCCCACCAGGCGGGTGGCGCACGCCGATTCAGTATGACCGGCCCCGCACGGGAGGGGAAACCGCTCGCCCGGCGAGGGGCGAGCCCGCCCCCCGCCCGACGGCGGCGCGGCGGCGATCGGCCCCTACGGGCGGCGCAATCCCTACAAACTCCGCTGCTGCGTGCGGTTTGACGACCGGCCCCCGGGCGGCGAACCAAAGTTCGAACCCCGAGAGCGACCAACTCTCCGGCCGGACCGCACTTTCCACGGCATTAAGACCTAGAGTTGACAGCCCTCACCCAGCGGCGCGAGATTGAACGCGCCGCCGGAGAAACAACGAGTTGCGGGCGGACCAAGACTCGCCAGTGCGCCGGCGCAATTGGCCTACGGGGTGCCCATCATGACCACCATGTTCGCCTTGTGTTCGGTGATCGGCGGTACGGTGCTCTTGTTTCAGTTGGTGCTGTCGCTGGTTGGTTTGAGCCACGATTTGGAATCGGGCGATTCGCTCGGGCACCTGGATCACGACCTGGGCCACGACCCGGGGCACGGCGACACCGGGCCAAGCGACGCCGGGCCAGGCGACGCGCACCATGAACCCGGTTCGCACGCGGTCGAACACAGCTCGAACTGGTTCTTCAGCGTGGTCAGCTTTCGCTCGGTGGTGGCGGCGACCACGTTTTTCGGGCTGGGGGGCCTGGCCGCGCTTTCCGCGAAGCTGCCCGGCGAAGCGGCCCTGCTCGTCGCCCTGGGCAGCGGCCTGGCTGCCATGTACGGGGTCTACTGGCTGATGCTCAACCTGGCCCGGCTGCGCGCCGACGGCACCGCCCGGGTGGAACGCGCCTTGGGCCAGCGAGGCACGGTTTACCAGCGCGTGCCCGGGCGCCGCGCGGGTAAGGGCAAGGTGCAACTCAATTTGCAAAACCGCACGGTGGAATACCTGGCGGTAACCGATCAAGACGAATTACCCACGGGCTCGCCGATCGTCGTCACGTCGCTCGTTTCGTCCGACGTGGTCGAGGTTGAGCGGGCCACTTGAACCCTTACGGCGCCGCGAACCTCGCTGTGCGCCCGAACACTTCGACAACCTGCAACGCTTGGGGGCAACCATGGCCGATTCGTTTCCCACTGAAACCCTGCTGATTTTGGGCGTGGCGGCCTTTTTCGTGGTCGTCATCCTCTTTTCCCTCCTGGTGCTGCTCAATCAGCGCTACAAGCGCTGTCCGAGCAACCGGGTGCTGGTGATCTACGGCAAGGTGGGCCGCGGCGACTCGGCCCGCTGCGTGCACGGCGGGGCCTCGTTCGTGTGGCCGTTGATTCAGGATTACGCCTATCTGAGCCTGGAGCCGATGCAGATCGAGGTGCCGCTGCGAGGCGCGCTGTCGATGGAAAACATCCGCGTCAACGTGCCCAGCGTGTTCACCGTGGCCGTCGGCACCACGCCCGAGGTCATGCAAAACGCGGCGATTCGCCTGTTGGGGCTCGATTTCGAACAGATCAAGCAGCAGGCTTCGGACATTATCTTCGGCCAATTGCGTCAGGTGATCGCCTCGATGCGAATCGAGGAAATCAACCGCGACCGCGAGGCCTTCCTGCAAAACATTACCCAGAGCCTCGAGCCCGAGCTGAAGAAAATCGGCCTGGTGCTCATCAACGTCAACATCACCGACATTACCGACGAGTCGGGCTACATCGAGGCCATCGGCCAGAAGGCCGCCTCGCAGGCCATTCAACAGGCCCGCGGCGACGTGGCCGAGCAAGAGAAGTTGGGCGAAACCCGCGTGGCCGAGGCCGACCGCGACAAGACCATTCAAGTGGCCAACGCTACCAAGCTGCGCGAGATCGGCACCCGCGAGGCGGTGCGCGAACAGGCCGTGCGGCTGGCCGAGTTGGCCAAAGAGCAGGCCATTGGCGAACAGGTATCCGCCTTCGAGCGCGATGCCCAGGTGAAAGACGCCGAGCGGCAAATGCGCGTCCGCCTGGCCGAGGCCAATGCCCAGGCCGTGGTGGGCGAAAATGCCTCGCAGGCCATGATCGCTTCGAGCCAGGCCGAGCTGCAGGTGAAAAAGTCGGAAGCCTACCAGCTTGCCGAAACCAAGAAGCGCGAGGCCGAGGCCGCCGTGCTCGAAGCCCAAAACGTGGCCATGACCCGGGCCGCCCTGGCCGAGGCGGGCCGCGTCGAGGCCGAACGCCGTGCCGCCTTGGAAGCCCCCGCCAAGGCCGAAAAGGCCAAGGCCATTGTCGAGGCTGAAGCCGACGCCGAGCGCCTACGGATTCAGGCCATCGGCGAGGCCGGAGCCATTTACGCCAAGCTCGAAGCCGAGGCCAAAGGCCAGTACGAAATCCTGGCCAAGAAGGGGGATGGCTTGCAGCGCATTATTCAAGCCTGCGGCGGCGCCCAGCCGGCCTTCCAACTGCTGATGCTCGAACACCTGGACAACCTGGCCGCGGCCAGTGCCCAGGCCATTTCCAACGTGAAATTCGACAAGGTCGTGGTCTGGGACGGAGGCGGCTCCAACGGCAGTTCGGCCACGGCCAGCTTCCTGCAGGGAATTGCCCGCAGCCTGCCCCCCATGATGCAGGTGATGAAAGACGTGGGCGGCGTGGAACTGCCCGAAACGCTCTTCAAACTTCGCGAAGACGCGGCGGCCAGCCAAGGCGATTCGGGCAGCAAATCGACCGGCTAGTGCTGTGTCACACGTAGAACTACGGGTGACACAGCACGACCGCCGAACACGTAAGTGGTTCGGCGGCAAGCAAATACCTAGTGCTCCGTGATACGCCCGGACCCGAAATCCAAGTTGTGACAGAGCACTAGTGCCCTTGTCGGCACGGGAGGAGGCGGCCAGGCTCGCCTTCCTCCCGCAACCATTGCGCCGATCCCCGACTCGGTCGTTTCGGCCGACGCGGGTGGCCCGTCGATCACGGCGCCGTATCGTTAAACCAGCTGGCTCGCGTTACGCGTTGCGAGCATCGCGCTTGCCCTGGGCTCGCCGGCCGCGCGACGACACGTGGCCGCGCATCCGCGTGGTCAGCCCGCTTCGCGTGATGCGCGACTTCTTCGCCGCCGCGTTTGCCGTTACTTCTCGGGCAGGACTTAGCAGCGGTTGGGCCCGCCCAACTACCACCGGTTTCCCCAATCGCTTCTTCGGTTTGGCCGGCGCGACGGGCACCGTGGGGGCATCGGGGCCGACGACCAGCGACACCGCCGGGGCGGCATTTGCCGAGGATGCGGCTGCCTTAGCCGTGCCCCTGGGAGCGGCGCTTGTGGGCTTCGGCTTGGCCGCGGCGCTGGCCTTGCGGGTCGTGGCCCGCTTGGCGTTGAGCATTGTTTCTTTCTCGGCCAACTGGCCGCGAACGGCCGCCCGAGTCGCCCGGTGTTTGGCCGAGCGAACTTTCTTCGGCGTGCTACTGGCGGCCTGGGAGGGGGCCGACTTGCCCTTGCGCTCCAGGTGAGCAACACGCGCCTCGAATCGCTGGAGCGCTTCCTGAAAGATCTCGACTTTCTTGGTCGTCCGGTTGTCGACTTCCCCCACGCCCGCCCGACGGCTGCGCGTTCGCGCTTGGCTGCGGTCCAGATCCTGCCACTTGTCAAACTGCTTGCGGGCAAGCCGGGCCGACTTGGTTGCCTCGGCCAGCGTCAACTTCTCGAGCCGCGGTTTGCGGCTGTCGCGGACCAACTCCAATTCGCTTGCAGTACAAACGGCCTTCACTTCCGACAACGCGATCGTCATAGTGCCAGACTCCAGAGGTTCGCAGAGGCTGCTTTATTGTGTCCGTCGAGGGCGCCTCGCCAAGCGATCGGCCGATTCGCCCGACCGGCGGCCAGCGGCTGGTAGTTTATCATCCGCGAGCTGCCCCATGGGCCCGAAAATGAGGGAAAGCGGTGCCTGGTTGACAGCTATAGGAAGTCCCTTGTCAAGGCAGACCTCGAGCGGTGGCCCGATTCTTCTTCTTGCAAGGGGGGGTGACCTGTTTCACCCGCTCTGAGACATTTTCGGCTTGCCGCTAGCAACGACGTCAACAACGCCGAAGGGGAGGATGATCGGCACGCCGGCAAGCTGACTCACTCCCTCTTCGACCGCCGTATCGGCCAATTCGGTGAGCACAACCGGGGTTGCCGCCGCGGCCGCTACCGGGGGGGCGCTTCGACCTGTGTCGGTGATCCGAACAGAGCACTGCTGGACAAGCCAGCAGTGGCAGCCGACGAGACTTCGCTTATTCACGAATGGGAAACTTGTCGCAGCCTTCTGTATTCCACCAATTCTGTACTGCATGTCGTCCACTTGGTTCGAGGTGAAACCACAGCGCGTCAAACGAGAATCGTGGAACCTGTTCCGCGGCTATTGGGCTAACATCACCAGAAGGCGGTTGCTCCGCGCATGGTGTTACCAGTCCAAGAGCCATTAACTGTTCAAGCGCGTTGATAATTTCTGACGACGTGAACGCACTTCCACGGGCCGCTCGCCAACTGGAATCGTGCTCGTTATTAAGCATCCGAATAATTGAGTCGACGTTTTCAATTTCGTCATCCTGCATGACGTCGGCCACACACATCCGCACTTCTTCTGGTGTCATTGTCAGTCCACCTCGCCAATTCGTGGCTTATACGTTGGTCGAAAATGATCGTCCAGGATTCTGCCAGCAGCGTCAGTAACGCGGTGTCGGACGATTGATTCGCCCGTCTGCGGATTGCGGTAGATGATTTGTTCGCTTACGCCGCCTCGCGCCCTCATTGACGTTGCCGGTTCAGCATGAATCGATTGCGGCACCCAGTCGCTCGGCTTCTTAGTGATGTCAGCGAGCTTGTCGGTGAACGTGCGACCAGCATTCCTACTTGCCGCTCCCGCCGCGTCGCCCGATCGCCCCCCCTTCGAGGCGACCGATTCGGCGACTTCCTCCAGACCCTCCTGGGCGAGCTTCTTGACGCCTAGTTTGGCAGCGTCCTGGACGACGTCAACAACGCCGAAGGGGAGCATGATCGGCACGCCGGCAAGCTGACTCACTCCCTCTTCGACCGCCGTATCGGCCAATTCGGTGAGCACAACCGGGGCGGCTGCCGCGCCGGCAGCGCCGGCGGTCACGGCTCCCAGGCCGGCGGCAGTCAGCGCGGCCGCGCCGCCGAGCGCCGCCGCCGAAGTGCCCAGCGCCAGCTTCTGCGCCGTTTGCAGATCGGCGTCCATCTCTGAGGGATGGATCAGAAAGTGCCAATAGTCGCCCAGGCTCGGCCAATCCCACGAGGCGTCGCTCGCCGTGCCCGGCCTCTCGGCCATCCGCTCGCGCAGCGCCAATTCGTGCAGCGCTTCCAGGCTGCGCGGGTCAGGCCGAGTGCTGAGCGGGTCGAAGCTACGTATGCGCTCTTCGGCTTCGGCCAAGAACGCTGCGTGTGCGGCGCGGCGAGCGGCCGCGGCGCGCTCGGCCTGCTGGACGCGGGCAGCGGAAAGCGCCGCAAGCTCGTCGAGCCGCCGAGCGATTTCGAGCAGCTTTTCGCGGCGTTCCCAGTTGTAAATCGGCTCGGCCAAGCGCACTGCCCCCGTGTGCGCGGCCAAATCGAATTACCGATCGGCCCCGAATCGGGCTGGCCCGCCACGCACGGCCAACGCTACGAGGAGCCGTGGCCGGAATTCAAGCCGCGACGCGGCCTGCGGATGAATTGGGCCGAGTGGCCCCAGCGCGCAAGGTGCGTCGGGGGCTTTCCCCGCTCTGGCACCCTACGATCCGCTCCGCCAGGCACGCCACAGGCCAAGTAAATTGAAGAACTCAAACCATTACCAAATAACCAGTTGCGGAATACCCCTTGCCACAAACCGACCAGTCGGTATAGTTGAACCGACCAGCCAGTCGGTTTTACTCCCGCCAAGGGGGAGGTCGTCGTGTCTCAAGATGCCCGGCAACGAATCTTCGACGCCGCCTTTACCGTCGCTGCCCGCGACGGACTGCTCTCGATGACCCTCGACAACGTGGCCAAAGAGGCGGGCATCAGCAAGGGTGGACTCACCTACCACTTTCCCTCGAAGGATGTGCTGATTCGCCAAATGCTCGAAGCATTCGGCGACCGGGTGGTTCAACAACTTTCGGTCCGCGTGGCTGCCGACCCCCAGCCCCGCATGCGCTGGGTTCGCAACCTGTTGGCCTGTGCCCTGGCCGACCCCATCGAGGGCAACCAGGCGCTGGAGCCCATCGACGCCGAGATGACCGAACGGTTCATGCTCACCGCCCTGGCGGCCGCCATCTATTCGCCCGGGCTGTTCGAGCCGCTGCTGCGGATGGGGCTCGAACTGAAGCAACAGGTGCTCGCCGAACAGGAAGGGGGCATGGACCAACTCCTGCTTTGGCTGGCGGTCGATGGCCTGTTCCTGTGGCGGTTTATCGGCATGATTCGCCGCGACGACCCGCTCTTTGATCAAATCGTGGCGGCCCTCAGGCGACAAGTTGCGCCGGACCCAGCCGAGGCGAGCGCCTCGACGGCCTGCGAGGAAGGTGCCGTGCGATGAGCCTTTCCCGCTGGCCCCGACTCGCCTGGCTGTTGGCCGCCATGGCGGGCATTTCCTGTCTGGCTGCTCTGGTGGCCGGCTACGCGCTGCTGGTCGCGGGCCGCCAATCTGCGGTGGCCACCGAAGCCGCCGCCCAGGCCGGCAGTTTGCCGCGCCGGGTACACGCCCTGGGGCGGCTGGAGCCGGCCGGCCGCATTCGCCAGGTAGGCCCCTCATCGGGCAGCGATTTCGCCCGCGTCGAAAAACTGCTCGTGACCGAGGGAGACAACGTCGAGGCGGGCGCCCTGCTGGCCCTGTTAGACCATCACCCTCGCCGACAAGCCGCCCTGGCCGAGGCCCAGGCCAAGCTCGACGAAGCCCGCGCGCGGCTCGCCCAGATTCAGGCTGGCAGCAAGCAGGGTGATATCGAGGCCCAGCGCCAAGCAGTTGCTTTGCTCACCGCACAGCAAGACTACGCCGCCCGCGAATTGGCTCGGGCCAAGCAACTGCATGGCCGCCAGGTGCTGCCGGTGGAAGAGCTCGATCAGAAGCAGTGGGCCTGGGAAAAACTTTCGATCGAGAAGCGCCGAGCCGAGCAGACCTTGGCCAGCCTGGAAGAGGTGCGCCCGGTCGATCTGGAGGTCGGCCGCCAACAGGTAGCCGCCGCCCAGGCCAGCTTGGCCCGCGCCCAAGCCGAGCTCGAAGCCGCCGAGGTGCGCGCCCCAGTCGCCGGGCGCGTTCTGAAAATTCATACCTGGCCCGGCGAGCGGCTCGGCAACGACGGTTTGTTGGAAATGGGCGACGTGGCCCAAATGGAGGCCGTGGCCGAAGTATTCGAGGCCGACCTGGCCGGCCTGGCCTTGGGCCAGCGGGCCGAGTTAACGCTCGATTCCTCCGGCCAGGTGCTCACCGGCCAGATTAGCGAACTGGGCCACCTGGTGGCCCGCAAGGCGATACTCTCCAACGACCCGGTAAGCGATACCGATGCCCGCGTGGTCGAAGTGCGCATCCGGCTCGATGCCGCGGGCGATTCGCAGGTAGCCCGCTTGTCGAACGCCCGGGTCGAGGTGACGATCGAGCTCGATGCCGGCTCGCCTCCACCGGAAAGCAGCGACCAACCGCCGGGCTCGCTGGCCGGCCGCCCGACCAGGCCCTGATCCATGCGCGGCAGCCTGACGATTGCCTGGCGGCAATTGAGCCATCAGCGAATGAAGCTGGCCGTGGCCGCGGCCGGCGTGGTGGTGGCCGTAATGCTGATGCTGGTGCAGCTTGGCATTCGCCAGGGAGCGCTGGATAGCTCGGTCGCCTTCGCCCAGCGCATCGACTCCGACCTGGTCGTGGTCAGCCCCCGCACCCGCACCATCTTTCAGCCCACCCCCTTGCCACGGCGGCTGTTGTTTCGCCTGCCGGCACATCGCCAGGTTCAGGCGGTGGAAGAGGTATACATCAGCCAGGGGCGCTTCCGGAATCCCTACGATTTACAAGAGTACCCGGTCACCATTTACGGCCTCGACCCGCGGCGCAGCCTGTTACGGCTGCCGGGGCTGAGCGAGTTTGCCCGCCCGCTCGAACTGCCCGACCGGGGCATCCTCGACGGCTTGTGCCGAAACTCCTACAGCAAGGTAGTAGCCGACTTGGGCACGCGAAACCGCTTGCCAGTCGAGGTGAACCATCGCCGCATCGACCTCTTGGGCACCATTCGCGTGGGGGTGCCGATCAGCGTCGACGGCGCGCTTTACACCACCAACAGCAACTTCTTGCGCATGTTTCCCGGCCGCCACGCCGGGGCGATCGACCTGGGCCTGGTGCAGCTGGCTCCCGGGGCCGATGCCGCCGCGGTGCGCGACGAGCTGCGCGGGCTCGTGGGGCGCGAAGCCCGGGTGCTAACCCGCCAAGAGCTGGTCGAGGCCGAGGTGCGCCATGTGCGCGTGACCGCGCCCATCGACTTTATCTTTGGCATGGGCGTGGTCGTGGGCTTCTTCATCGGTTTTGTCGTGGTCTACCAGATTCTGTACACCGAGGTGGTCAACCATCTGCCGCAATTCGCCACGCTCAAGGCCATGGGCTTTACCAACGGCTACCTGCTGCGCGTGGTGCTGGGCCAGGCCGCAATCTTGTCGATGCTGGGCTACTTTCCCGGGGCCATCCTGGCCATGGTGGTGTACCAGATCACCACCACCGCCATTCAAATGCCCGTGAGCATGACCGCCGGCCGGGCCCTGGGCGTGCTGTTTACCACCTTGGCCATGTGTGGGCTTTCGGCCATGGTGGCCGTGCGCAAGGCTCGAACCGCGGACCCCGCCGATGTCTTCTAACTGCCCCGCCCCCAGCGCCAGCCCCACCCGCCCCGCCGAACCCGTGGTTTCGGCCGAAGGAGTGAATTTCAGCTTCGGCACGGGCGAACTAGCCAAACAGATTCTCTTCGATGTCTCGCTGGAGATCGCCCCGGGCGAAATCGTGCTGCTCACCGGGCCCAGCGGCAGCGGCAAGACCACGCTGCTCACCTTGATCGGCGCCCTGCGCCATGTGCGCCAGGGGCGGTTGCGGGTGCTTTCACACCAGCTCGATCAGGCCGGCGCCGACGAACTGGTGGTGGTCCGCCGGCAGATTGGTTTTATCTTTCAGCAGCACAACCTGCTGCCGTTCCTCACGGCCCGGCAAAACGTGGAACTGATGTTCCAACTTCGCCCCGAGGCCCACGGCCAGGCCCGCGCCCGCACCGAGCAGCTACTGGCCAGCGTGGGGCTGGCGGACCGGCTCGATTACTACCCCGACAAGCTCTCGGGCGGGCAGCGTCAGCGGGTGGCCATTGCCCGAGCGCTGGCCCTTACGCCCGATTTGATTCTGGCCGATGAGCCCACGGCGGCGCTCGACAGCCAGTCGGGCCGCGACGTGGTGAACCTGCTGCAAGACCTGGCCCGGCGACAGGGTAGCCCGATCTTGTTGGTCACCCACGACAGCCGGATTCTGGACATCGCCGACCGCATCATCCACATGGAAGACGGCCGCGTCTCTCAGGAGCGGTAGCGAGGGCGGCTCAAGATAGCAGAGACCAACGTCCACTGCCGGCTTGCCGCGCCTCTCTTCGCCCGCGGAAACCCATACTCCCCCACAAAAACGGGCGAGGAACCGGAATTCTCTTGCGTTTCACGATCACTTGCTATAAAGACCATCTTAGTCCGCACCACATCTTGCAGCAAAGGGGGCTCGAATGCAGACGTCTACTAAAACCGCCATGTTCATCGTCGCCATGCTTATGGTCGTCTCATCGCGCGCAGCGCACGCTGTTTGGACTGACGCACAAGGAATGCAGGTCGTCCCGATGGCAACTTCGGCTGGTTTAATTGGTGGAAAACCAAACTGTCCGAAGTTTACGCCAACCGACACTGCTGAGGTCTATTGTTGTTATGAAGGCCCCGAGAGCCAATGTGACGGGAGTTATAATTTCGAGTTTTACGATCACACCGACCCTGTAGGTGCCGCAAAAAAGGTAGTGCCATGTACCACGCTGACCACCTGTGGAAAACCGAGTGCGACAGGTTGCAGCGGAAGTTAGTTTAGGACTCGATCCATGGTGGTCGCCAAAAGCGCTCGTGGGATCGTGCGATGGTGCCTCCGGCCAAGCGCGACTTTACGCTTGGCCATGGGCGAGAAGGTGAGCGCCACGAACGGGGTGTCTCTAAAGCGAGCAAGGTGCATTGCATTAAGTCTATGCGCAATCCTTGTGTTGAGCTGCCTTCGAGCCCATGCAAGCGATCAGACGGCGAACCTATCTGAAGTCGACCTTGAATCGCTTCGATCGGCCCAAGCAATTGATTCTTCCGAATCATTGCCGCTTGCCGACGAACATGCGGCACGGAGGTTTCTCGCGAACCACCCGCTGCCGACTCGCGCGGTCCTGCCGGAATGTGGGCCGAATGCGCTATTTTTTTTGCTGAATCTCTGTCAAGCGCCGGCAACTCTCGACCAAGTTCGATCCCTGGTCGAGCTCGGCCAGCACGGCGCAAGCCTGGAGGAACTCAGACGAGTCGCGGTCCAGCTGGGGCTTGCGGTACGGGTCATGAAGTGCAGTCCCGTGGCACTTAGCGGGCGCGAACCGCTCATTGCCCTGCAGGGTGACCCATCACCCGGTGGTGGTGGACATTACGTAGTCGTGCTCCGACGGGGTGATCAGGGGCGTGCAACCACCATCGATGGCACCACGGGAGAGCTCCGCCGACTACCGCCCGGGTCGTTCGACCGCGATTTCTCCGGTTTTGCACTAATCCCTGCCGATCATGGGCCGACGGCGCTTGAGTCTGGCTGGGTAACGATCGCCCTGATGGGCGTGGTCGTTGGGGAGTGTGCTCTGCTCATCCGATTTTGGCGGCGAGCATGAGCTCACACTTAAGCCCGCTATATCCGCTGCGAGTAGGTTCTGTCGCACGGGGTTGCTGCCTGGAGCTGTTGTCGCATGAACTCCCGCTGTGATTTGCCCATCCCAAGCTACTGAGTTGCATCCCCGCTTTGACAAGTCTTCGCTCGCCGCATCATCAAAGCTGAAAGCCGTCCCTGTGCAACTTCATTCGTCGCGACTCTACTGGATCGTGCTGTTGGCACTTACCGGAGTTGCCGCAACCCCCTGGCTGCGCAGTACCGCCAATGCGCGACGTGATTCACTGAAGTCCTTCGATCCACGAGCCAACACAAGGCAAGCGGACTCGCGCTTAGACGAGGGCAATCGGCGCTCTCGATCGTACCGAAATGCCCCCTTGTCAATCGCGCCAAGGCCTGGTTTCGAGCGCTGCGTTGGTTCGGCGCAACTCGCTACCGTAGCCGGACGCGTTGTCCCGACCTGGGATACGTTGAAGATCGGCAGCCTGGTGCACGCCCTTCGAGTTTGGGGCGCCGACCCCGGTGTGCCTTGCCACGAAGGACTCGCCCCGTATCCCTCGGCGCTCCGCTTTTCGCCGATTGAATTATACGAAGTGCTGTTAGACCATCGCCAGTTCCGTGCTGTGTTTCCCGGGGAAGCTCCACTGCTCTGGAAGACCCCTTATGGCATCCGAGTTCGTGTATGGCCATCGTGGTCGGGAGATTTCGCAGGGCAATCTGGGCATATCGACGATCTACTGTCGGCGTGCGCAGAAATCGGACTTCCACTTTCTTCGCCCGTGAAGGCAGCCGATTGTGACGGCACGATTCTCGACCTGCTGCATGATTCGGTGCTGCGATTTCAATGGGACCAAGAGTTGGAATGGACGCTCGATGCTTTCGCCCGATACCTACCACCGAACCGAACTTGGGTGAATCGGTTCGGCGAACGGTTTTCTTTTGACAAGTGTTGCCGCCGCTTACTGGAACAGCCGATTGGCCGTGGGGCATGTTACGGCACTCACACGCCTTACACCTTGGCGGTGGTGCTTGCCTGCGACGAACAAATTCGGATTCTTTCCGAAGAATGCCGAATGGCTGTGCAGCAGCGACTCGAACAGGTCGCAACGATGCTGCATAACTCCCAGCGACCAAACGGCGCTTGGGATTCCAGTTGGGCATCGGGGATGCGAGCGCAAAACTCGCACGAGGATTCTCAGTGGGTAGAATTGACGGTCACTGGACACATGCTCGAGTGGCTGGCCTACGCACCAGCTTCTTGCTGTTTTACCCCTGATGACGTACGTCGCGCGGTGGAATACTTGCATCACCACATTCAATCATGTTCTGACCACGCGCAGTCGCTTTACTATCTACCCCATTCCCACGCCGTTCGCGGCATGCTGCTCTTGTCTGGAAACTGCATGTCGCGCGTCGTGCCGCCTCCGCGTCAGGGAGAGAACTGATTGACTGCACCTGGCAAACTGTCTCAAGGGGGTGCCACAGGCGCACTCGTTGCGGAAACCGCCTTCCCCGCTCCATCGGGTAGGTTCGCCGATGACCCTTAGGCCGGAGCGATCCATGCTCACCGCGCGACTCAACCGCCGCCCTACCCAAAGCGGCAACCGGCCGCGGTTCGCGCTTCGGGCGATTGCCGTTGCGCTTGTTGCGAGCACCCTCTCGAACTTGCAAGCCCAGGTGCCGGTCGGCGGTATCAAGGCTAGTTCCCTCGCCCCTGGCGGGATGAGCTGGCCCGAGGCCATCGAATCGGCTCCTCCGGATCTGCGTGAGCTCGCCGTTGCAATGCGGCAATCGCAGCAAGCGCTTCTGGAATGGCCGGAAGGTTTGTCGCTTAGCTATACGCTGCGAGTTGAACAAGACCCTCGATCCGGTCCCATGGCCTTTGAATCGGGAGTGGGAGAGATACGCGTCCGCTGGCCAAACCTCTATAGTCGATTCGGAGCATTGCTCCGCGCTTCCGACGGGTCGCTCGTCGATACGGTCCGAGAAGCAAGTCACGATTTTTCGCTTGGCTGCGGGACCGCGCTCGACACGGCCAAGCAAGGGTATCTGGTGCCCTACCGGCACGCCTGGTCGTGCCATTACCTGTTTCCCTTACGGCTGCTTTTCTGGCCCGTTTCCGAACAGCGATATCGATCCGAGCGATGCCTCGGGGGAGACTATTGGCTGCCCGACGCCCTGGTCGCCCGGGGAGCAGAATTCGCAATCGAAGGCCAGGAATCGGTCAACGGAATCGAGTGTCGCGTGGTTCGGCGAGGCCGCGCCGATGCGATTTGGGTAGCCACAGGACACGGAATGCTGGTTTGCCGCCGGGAACTTCGCTCGCCCGATACCGGCGCCCTCTGGGAAACGCAGCTTGCCGAACAACTGCGTGAATGGGCCCCCGGCGTTTGGTTGCCGTCGCGGTTACAACAAACCGTGTACTCGCGCCAAGACGGCCGCCCGGTATATGCCATAACCTGCCAGCTCGGCCAGGTCGTGGCGGGCCAAACCACCGTGGAACAAACCCAGCTTCGCATTCCACCGGGAACCCTGGAGGTTCAGGACCAGATTCGCAATTTGGTCCTTCGCAATCCCGAAGGACCGGACCCAATCCTTGCCGCGCTGGGCGAGGCTCGCCAGGAACTGGCCAGCCGCCCCGCCGCGCGCCCCCCGTTGTTGACTTGGGCCCTGACCGGCCTGGCGGGGGCGCTCGGTCTTTTGATCGTGGTGTTGGCTTGGTTTCGCCGCGTGGGCTAACTTTGACAACTTGGAGAGCGCTGGATGTTGCAGCGCGGTTTCGCAAGGCAAGCCTGGCTAGCCTACGCGGTCATCGTCGCGGGTGCCTGGGCGCTCGCCGAGGCTCTGCTTCCCCATGGCTGGAGCGGCTGGGCCTGGTTCGCACTGGCGCCGTTGGCAGCGCTGGTTCGAAGACCAATGCATCGATATCTCGACTATGCTTGCGCGTACGGCGCCGGCTGTTTGTTTCATTTGCGGGCACTCGACTGGGTTCGCACTTCCTATGCCCACGAAGGCTACTTCACCTCCTGGGCCCTTTGGTGGATCACGCTCGGCGGATTGCTGGCCCTGTTGTGGCCCACGGCGCTGGTTATCGCTCGACAATTGGCCCTCGCGCCGGTGTTGCCCTTAGCCCTCGTGTGGCCCGCGGCCTGGGGCCTGGCCGAATGGCTGCGCGACGCGATCTTCACCGCGAGTCTAGGCCAGCCCTATCCGTTAGTCCACCTGGGAATTACTCAGGTCGATCGCAGCGGCCTGGCACCGGCTGTGCAACTCGGCGGTGGTGAAATGGTGGTCGCGGTCTTGATGTTCGCCAACGGGGCGCTGGCCGATCTAGCTACGGTGAGTAGCCGCCGAGCACTCGGTAACCTCATGGTCGCGCCTGCCGCTTTCGGATTGGCCGTGTGGGCGATGGGAGCGGTAGCGTATCCATTGCCACAACCACTAACCGGTACGGCCCTCGTGGCCCTAATCCACACCGATACGGTTTATCAGCTCGTTGCCACGCGCCATCGAGCGCTCGCCCACCAACTGGGCCTACCATTGGCTCCAAAACCATGGCTCGCTCCGGACTGGTTTCAGGCAGCGAATCCCCCGTTGATCCTGACCACGGAGCGAGCCCTGCCTGGGTTGGTAGAGGTTCCCCTGGCTTCGGCAAGCAGGACCTCGCCGCCCCTGGTCGGGCGGACGAGCATCCCCGATTACAACCCCTGGCCGGCGCTTTGCCAGTTTGCGCAATGCCACCGCGCCACGCTGATGCTGGGCCTTACACGCAGGCTCGCTCGCCCCAACGCGGCAAGCGCCAACGCACTGGTTGGGATTTCGCCCGCTGGCGAGATTGGCCCGATTTACGACAAGGCCTTCCTGGTACTGGGCACGGAACAGGATTATCCCTTGCTTCGTCGCTTGGGCAGACTGCCCGAGGTTCCCTTCACGCCTGGAACCCAGTGGCCGCGATTCGTCTGCGACGGGCGAGGGAAACGGCCGTTGTCGGTCGCGCCGCTGATTTGTTACGACGTGTGCTTTAGCCGGCCGTTCGACGCTCAAACCAACTCGCAACGATCCGACCACGCTGAGCCCGTCAGTTTTTGGATCGCCTCGGGCGATGAGACGGCCGACGATACCGGTCAGCTTGCCGACCGAATGCTCCGATTCACGCGGCTTCGCTCCATGGAATACCAAAGAGCCATTGTTCGGGCCGTTGCTGGCGGCTATTGCGGAGTCGCCTGGCCCGACGGTCGCTGGTCACCGGCGGCCGAGCCCCTTGCTTCCAAGCCGGCTTTGTGCCAAGTACCGAGCTTCGACGAATCGCCGGTGGGCCGACCACGCCGATGGCTGTCGCTGGCATTCTGCTGCGCGATCGCGCTCGCGGCGCTACTGGCCCGTTGGCAGGGCCGCTGAAGTACTCCGAAACGGCCATGGTTGAGCAGCCTGTTGAAGTATTCAACGGGCTGCGTCATCGCAGGGATTCGATGCCAGAATAACGACGTAAGTCGTTATTCTGCGAGCCGCGACGAGCTTTGCTCGGCGCTTGGCGCTTATTGAAATAGGCCACGAGGGAATATTCCATCAGACTGTTAGCCCCTCGCCCCGGCCCCAGGGCGCGTAGGCTACACGGCACCAGACATGTGCGTTCCGCCGTCGCGTGAATATGCCGCCTGGCCGCTTTGTTGCGGAGGGTTTTAGGGCGAGCTATTATCGAACGTCGATGAGCGAAGTCACCGAAATCATCGGCGCGATGGAAGACGGCGACCCCGTGGCGGCCGAGCGACCGAATTGCGGCGCTTGCCGCGGCGGGGGGCGGGCGAGCGCGGTGCCGAGCCAGGTGCGGGCGCACCCTCCAATTCGCCCCGAAGAATCCGATCGTCGCGCGGAGCATCAATGCCGATGCAAACCCGTTGACCGTCGACTCGAACGATGGTGACCTGAATCCGGTCCCCGATCTGAATGGTCTGACCTCCCTTGCGCGCCAATACCAGCATGGGGCGCCTCCTTGGCGAATGACTGCCAGACTTACGAATGCCGCTCAGCCCGGGGAACCGCTCGGCTCTGCCAGCTCGAGCGCTCACGTGGAATCACGGCCCGATCCAAGGGGCCCCACCCACCAGGCACAACAGGTGCATAGCATACTATGCAGTTTCTCGATCGGTCAAGCCGATCCCAGTGGCCAAAATCCATTTTCCATTTAGAATTTGCAACCGAATCGCTGCGCGTTGACAAATCTCGGCCGAATCATTTCCATGCTGTGGTATGCTCTTGGCTCGCTTTGACCGGCGGAGCGGCGCGGACTTGGTAAGAGGGGTGACCTGGCGTGCTTTCGATCGAAGACCAGATTGTGCTGGCTCTGCGCCGGACGAGTCAGGCCATCGACCAATACTCCCGGCAATTGCTCCGCGACTTCGGTGTGACCGCCCCGCAGCTCGCGACGCTGCGCGAAATCGTGTCGGGCCGCCACACCTCTCCGATGGCGCTGGCCGACGTTTTGCATGTAAGCCAGCCCACGGTCACCGGCATTCTCTGCCGTCTCGAGCAACAGGGCCTGATCCAGCGTCAGAAATCGGCGACCGACCGGCGCAGCATCACGGCGTTGGCCACCGAAAAGGGGCGCTCGCTGGCCGCCTCGGCGCCCCCGTTGTTGCGGGACCAATTTCGCCAGGAGCTGGCGCGACTTCCCAATTGGCAGCAGACCGAGCTATTGGCCGCCCTGCAGCGCGTGGCCGCGATGATGCACGCGCCGGAGCTGACCGAGGCGCCCTTTCTGTTCCACGAATCGGGCGAGGCCGAGGCTCGGCCGGCGCCCAGGCGGCGGACACGTCGCGCAACCGCGCCACCGGCGGCCAGCGAAGCTTGCCCCTCGTCCGAAGCGGCCGGCCGCGAAACCCGCCAGGCCGCTCCGCGTGAACCTTCGACCCGTTGAAAGCCCTCTCCCTCCCAGCCCAAGACAGAATGTTCCGCAAACTACTTTTTTACGTCACACCCTGGCGGGCGTCTGCCAAATGGCTTGTTCTTTCGATCCTGGTCGGAATCGTCGCTGGCAGTGGCGGAATCGTCTTTCAAATCACCGAGCAAGTGATTTTCCGATTCGCCTCGCAGGGGCTGGCCGGGTTTTCTCCCTCCGAGGCCGCTGGCGAGCGGCGGTTGTTTGAAGATCCCGGCGTTCCGCTCTCGCCCGTTACGCTGTTGGCCGTGTTGGCGGTCGGCGGGCTGGCCTCGGGCGTGCTGCTGCAAACGCTGGCGCCAGAAGCCGAGGGGCATGGCACCGATGCCGTGATCGAGGCCTTTCACCATCGCCGCGGCTACATCCGGCCCATCGTGCCGATTGTGAAGCTGTTTGCCTCGGCCATCACGATTGGCACTGGCGGCTCGGGCGGGCGCGAGGGCCCCATTGCCCAGATCGGGGCCGGATTCGGCTCGATGCTCGGAAGCTGGATGCGACTCTCGGCCCGCGATCGCCGCATCCTGTTGGCCGCGGGAATGGGGGCCGGCATCGGGGCCATCTTTCGCGCTCCCCTGGCCGGGGCCCTGTTTGCCGCCGAAATTCTTTACCGCGACGCCGACCTGGAAACCGACGTGATCGTGCCCGCCGCGGTGAGCTCGATCGTCGGTTACACCGTATTCTCGTTCTGGCTGCCCCGCCCGGTACGGTTTCTGCCGCTGTTTGGCAACCATCTCGACCACCACCTCAATTCGCTGTTCGAGCTAGTGCCGATGACCCTGCTGGCCCTGGGCCTGGTTGCGGCCGGCATCGTCTACATCAAGACCTTTTATGGCGTGCACCATCTCTCGAAGCGGTTGCCGATTCCGGCCATGCTCCGCCCGATGTTGGGCGCCGTCGTCGCGGGCCTGTTGGGGCTGGGGTTGTTCTATGCCAGCGGCGAGCGGCCGGCGGCGCTGGCCGTCTTGGGCACCGGCTACGGCACCCTGCAGCGCGCCGCCCTCGACCCCGGCGCGGTAGGTACCTGGCTGCTGCTCGCGGTGGCGCTGGGAAAGGTGCTGACCACTTCGGCCACGATCGGTTCGGGCGGCTCGGGCGGAGTGTTCGGCCCCTCGATGGTTATCGGCGGCTGCACCGGGGGGGCCATCGGCCAGTTGCTGCACCAGGTTTGGCCCAATTCCGTGCCCGAACCCGCCATTTACACCGTGGTGGGCATGGCGGGTTTCTTTGCCGGCTGCGCCCATGCCCCCATTTCGACGATCGTGATGGTGAGCGAATTGACCGGCGACTACAGCCTGCTGGTGCCCACCATGTGGGTATCCACGCTTTGCTTCGTGCTCTGTCACCGCTGGACGCTGTACGAAAAGCAGGTGGCCAACCGGCTCGATTCGCCCGCCCACCGCGGCGATTTCTTCGTCAACCTTCTGGAGGGCATGCAGGTCGGGGCGGTGCCTTGGATCAAGCGACAACCGGTCGCCGAGGCCATCACGCTGCAACAGATCCTTCAGCTTCTGACCGAGAGCCGCCAAGATTATTTTCCCGTTGTGGACAAAGACGACCATTTCGTCGGCATCTTTTCCACCAGCGACGTTCGCGGGTACTTGTACAACGATGTCATCTGGGGCATCGCCAATGCCCGCGACATCATGACCACCCGAATCATCTCGGTCACGCCCGAAGACGATTTGAATACCGCCCTGGCGCGGTTCACCGAATTGAACCTCGACGAGCTGCCCGTCGTGGCCAAGGGCCGAAGCAACGAGTTGCTGGGCATGCTTCGCCGCAAAGACGTCATCGCCTTTTACAACCAGCGGCTGCACGCCTACCAACGCGACCTGCACGAGCAGTCGGCCTGACCCGCAGAGGGGAACACGCCGCCGGCGGGGGGGCCCGTTCGACCGGCGCACCCTGGCTCAACTGCCGGCGGAGCAACGCGGGTTTCGTCTGCTCTGGTCGCGCGGTTCTTGTGCCGCGCCAGTTTGGCGAGCCAGGTGCCAAGGGTTAGAATCCTCAGGCAGTAGCGCTGCCCGGGCCGGGTGGTCCGGTTGGCGGCCGACCGGGGGATGCATTTTGTGGGGCCGATCAGGCCTCGCGCAAGTCGCGGCGCGAGCCAGTCGCGATGGAGCCACCCGGCCGATGTGCCCCAATTTAATCAACAATCCACGCGGGGAGTGATTGCCATGAAACAGTTCTGCCAAGTCGCCTTGCTGCTGGTCGTGTCGCTCACCTTCGTTGCCGCGCCGGCGGCGGCCCAGCCGCGTGGCGGCGGTGGTCCCGGCGGCCGGATGGGAGCCCTGGGCCGAATGATCTCGACCAGTGTAATCCTGCTGGCCATGCCCGAGGTGCGCGAAGAGCTGAAGGCCACGCCGGAGCAGAGTGCCCAGATCGACAAGATTCTGCAGGCGGCTCGCGATCGGTTGTTCAGCGAGATCGATATCTTCGAACTGCAAAACGCCGAGGGCGAGGAGCGGGAGGAGATTCTCGAGGAGTTGCGCGTATTGGCGGCCGAAATGGCGGCCGAGGCGAAGAAATCGCTCAGCGAAACGCTCGACGCCACGCAACTGGCCCGCCTGGAAGAACTGTACCTGCAGAGCGAGGGGGCTCGCGGCCTGACGCGGCCCGAGGTGGTCCAGGCCCTGGGGCTAAGCGACGAACAGGTCAAGAAGATCAACGCCGTGTTCGATGAGGCGGATTCGGCCCCGCCGCCGGCGCGCAATTTCCGCGAACTCTCCGACGAGCAGCGGCAGCAGTTGTTCGAGGAGATGCGGGCACGCCGCGAGAAGACTCAGGCCGAAGCCTTGGCCGTACTGGACGAGGCGCAGCAGAAGTCATGGCAAACCATGCAAGGCGCGGCCTTCGAGTTTCCGCGGGGTGGCGGCGGGATCGGCGCCTTTTTCGGCTTCGGCGGCCGCGGACAGGGTGGACCCGGCCAAGGCGGACCTGGCCGCGGCGGCGCGGGGCAGGGGGGTCCGGGCGGCTCGGGCCGCGGACGCTAGCCGGCAGCCCTAAGCAAGCGCACCCGAACCCGCGGCGTCTCGATCAGCCCGAGCGCCGCGGGAAACCACTGGAACCCCGGCTCAGATTCAACAAGCCAGTATGCACCCGGAGTCGGCACGAGATGTCCAGGCGAATGCAGCGGACCCCGCGTCGCGGTTTTACCTTGGTCGAGTTGCTGGTGGTGATAGCCGTCATCGGCCTCTTGATTGCGCTCTTGCTGCCCGCGGTGCAGGCGGCTCGCGAAGCGGCGCGGCGCACGCAGTGTCGAAACAACCTGAAACAGATTGGGTTGGCCCTGCATAATTACCTAGCCGCGGTCGGCACCTTTCCGCCGGTGTCGGTGCTGCCCAAGGGGATGACGTTCGAACCTTGGTCGGGACAGGCCCGATTGCTCGACTACTTGGAGCAATCGAACCTTGTGCGATTGATCGACTGGAGCGCCAGCCCCGAATTCACGGGCAGCCCGGTCGTGGCTCGCACCCGGGTTTCAACCTATCTCTGCCCGAGCGAACTGAACGACCGTGCTCGCCTTACGCCCACCCTGACTCACTACCCACTCAACTACGGATTGAACGAGGGCACCTGGTTCATTTATCACCCGGTGACCGGCCAGACGGGCGACGGCGGATTCGCACCGAACCGTGCCTTTCGCCCGGCCGAGATCTCCGACGGTTTTTCGAACACGCTGGCAGCCGCCGAGGTCAAGGCCTTTCAGCCCAATCTGTGGGACACCATGATGCCGGCGGTCGAGAACGTGTCTGCCCCGCTCGACCCCGCCGAGCTAGTGCCCTACCTGGGCGGCACCTTCGACACCAATGGCCACACGGAATGGGTCGAGGGCGACGTTCACGAAAGCGGCTTTACGACCACCTTCACGCCGAACAAGCCAATTCCCTACGCCTTCTCCGGGCAGACCTACGACATTGACCTGACCTCGATGCGCGACGGTGAATCGCTCACGCTGCCGACCTATGCGGCGATAACCGCACGCAGCTACCACCCGCTCTTGGTCCACGCGCTGTACTTTGATGGTTCCGTACGGGCCATGTCGGAAAACGTGGAACTACGCGTCTGGCGATCGTTGGGCACACGCGCCGGGGGTGAACCCGTCGTGGGGCCGTAATACGTTGTTGAAATAGGTCGTCGTGGTGTATTTCAACAATCGCCGAGTTCGTAGCAGGACTGCTCGCGGAATCGCACAATAACGACTTACGCTGCTATTCTCGCGATCGCGTTCAGGCAATCCCCCGGCCTGCTGAGTGCTTCAAAGGTTGGCTTGACCGACGAGACCGAAATGGAGCGAATGCTCGATCATCGTCGCGCCTGGTGCTTTCCGAGCGAGACCGGCGGCCTACGGCTCGTCTCGGCGAACCCTCGTTGGTCCCGAGCAAGTGTCCTAGGGCTGTTGCTTGCGGTGGCCGCGCTGGCCGGCTGCGGCCGTTCTTCAGCCCAACCGAGTACGGAAGAAGCGACGGCCGTCGGCACTCTGTTTCTAGAGAGAATCCGTCATGGCTCGGCGGCCGAGGCTTGGCAGTCGACCACCGCCGAATTCAAGAGCGCCCTGGGCCAGGACCGCTTCGTGCGTTATGTCGCCGATCGGCCCGTGCTTGGGCAACCGCTGACGTTTCGCGATGCGCAAACCGTGGTGATCAACGAACAACCTCGGGTCGAGTGCGCGTTTCGCCACGCCGAGACCGGGGCGGTGGTGAAGTTGCTGATTGGCCGAGAGCACGACACCTGGCGGGTCGATCGGCTCACCATTGAGTAGCTGAACCGGGTCGCCCATGCGCCGCACGGAACATCCGCGGCGTGCCCGTACCCCTGAACGCGAACTAACTCGAGCGGCGGTGGTTCTGCTGGCCGGCGGTTAGAGGGTTTCCTCGCCAGGGGTGTCGGTGCCCTCCGGACGGGTCGCCGCGATCTGCCCCAACCCCTCGACCGCTTGAACCAAGAGCAGGTCTTGCCGGGGGAACACCGAACGCAGATCGAGCAGCAACCGGTCGCGCTGCACGCGCCCCACCACCGCGGGCTGGCCCGACCGTAGCTCGGCGGCCATGCGATCGACTCCGCCCTGCGCCGGCTTGATCGCCACGCACCAGGTCGGAATCTGTTGATTGGGCACCGAACCGCCACCCAGATAGGTCACGTCTTCCACGGCTTCGGCACTGGCCACCGCACCAAGCGCCGCAAGTTGAGGAGCGATGCGGCCGGCGCGGTGCCGGAGGTTTTCCAGCGGGGTGGTCAGCAACTGCAGCAGCGGAATCTGCTCTTCCGCCTGCTGGGGCGAGCGATACAGCTTGAGTGTGGCATACAGCGCGGCCAGCGTTAGCTTGTCGACTCGCAGGGCCCGCGCCAGCGGGTGCGCATGCACCTGATCGACGAGCTCGCGGCGGCCGGCCAGAATTCCGCACTGGGGCCCACCGAGTAGCTTGTCGCCGCTGAACAGCACCAGGTCGGCTCCGGCGGCCAGGCTCGCCGCGGCACGGGGTTCGTCGGGGCAGCCATACGCGTCGAAATCGACCAGCGCCCCGGACCCCAAATCGTGGATCACCGTTAGCCGGTGCTGCCGGCCCAGCGCGACCAACTCTTCCAGGGCAGGGGTCTCGCTAAACCCGACCACGCGGTAATTGCTGGGGTGCACCTGCATCAGGGCGGCCGTTTCGGGGCCGATGGCCCGGCGGTAGTCTTCCAGCCGAGTTTTGTTCGTGGTTCCCACCTCGCGCAGCCGAGCGCCGCTGGCGCTCATGACGTCGGGCAGGCGGTAGCTGCCACCGATTTCGATCAGTTCTCCGCGCGACACAATCACCTCGCGCCCGGCGGCCAGGGCCGCCAGCGCCAGCAGCGTGGCCCCCGCGTTGTTGTTCACTACCGCGGCCGCCTCGGCCCCGGTCAACTGGCAAATCAGCGGCTCGACCGCGGCGACCCGCTGGCTCCGCTTGCCCGAGGCCAGGTCGATCTCGACGCTGGCATAGTCGCGGGCCACCTCGACCATGGCGGCAATCGCCGCATCGGCAAGTGGGGCCCGACCCAAACCCGTGTGCAGCAAGATGCCCGTGGCGTTGATCACCGGGCGCAGGCTTGGCTCTTCGCCCTGCAAGATGCGCCGAGCGATGCGCTCGGCCAACTCGCCCACGTGGGGCAGCGAACGCTCGCTGGCCGCCATTTGCAGTTCGCCCCGCACTTCGTCCAGAAACGATCGCACGCCGCTGACCACCACGTTGCGGCTTAACCGATCGCTCAGCGATTTAAGCTGGGGGCTCTCCAACAACTCGCTCACGCTCGGCAAGTTTCGCAGCAGACTATTGGCCATGGCTGGCGTTGCTCCTCATCGCCCTCGGGTCGGGCGGCTCGATGAATGGCGCATACCCGACTGCCGGAAAATGCTACCCGGGCGGGCCAATCCGTTGCGGGCGTAAGGGGCCCGCGCGGGCGTTTCGGCAATTGCCGATTCTGTCAGTATACCCCAGGCGGGGCAGGGCGGGGCGCGCACTCCCCATTGGCTCGCGGCCGCGCCGCAGCGCAACCTGGCCCGCGCGGGGGCGTGGGCGCGGACGGACAAGCTCCGTCAAACCACTCAACCCTCGACCGGCGGCTTGGGTTCGCCTCGGGCCACGGCCTCGGCCGAGCGCAAAATGCGCAGCAGGTTCCCGCCCAGCACCTTGCGAATCTCGTCTGGCGAGTAGCCTCGCCGGAGCAAGGCTTCCGTCAGGCGCGGATAGCACGACACGTCCTCGAGGCCAACGGGCAGCTTGTCGACCCCGTCGAAATCGGACCCGAGCCCGACGTGGTCGATGCCAGCCACGCGGACGATGTGATCGATGTGATCGGCCACGGTGGCAACGCTTCCGGCGGCCATTTGTTCGGCCAACCGCTGGTAGGCCGCCCGGGCCTCGGTGTCGGCCCGGTCTCCCTCGGTTTCCCGCCGCCTGAGGCGCTCGGCCTGCAGCTCGGCTAGTTGCCGCGCGGCCCCCGCAACCACGTAGCCGGAATAAAAGTTGACCATCACCAGGCCGTCGTGGTCCCGAATCATCTTCAAGATTTCGTCGGGCACATTGCGGGGGTGCGGGGCCAGGGCAAACGCGGACGAGTGCGAAGCCACGACCGGGGCCAGGCTGGTCTGAATGGCATCGCGCATGGTATCGACCGAAACGTGCGAGATGTCGACCAACATGCCCAGCCGATTCAGCGTTCGCACCACTTCTCTGCCAAAATCGCTTAGCCCTTGGTGTCGCGGCGCGTCGGTCGCCGAATCGGCCCAATCGGTGTTTCGCGAGTGGGTCAGGGTCAGGTAGCGAGCTCCGCGCTGGCCAAACCGCTCAAGCGTGGCCAGGCTGTTTTCGATCGAGTGCCCCCCCTCGATACCGATCAGGGCGCCAATTCTTCCCTGCTCGTGAATTCGTTCGAGGTCCGCTGCCGAGCGGGCCAACTCGAAACTGTCGGGATAACGGGCCACGAGCTGTTCGATGAGTTCGATCTGTTGAAAGGTTTGCAGGGCCGCCTCGCCAGCCAGCCCGGCTTCGACCGGCACATAGGCCGAGAAAAACAGCGCCCCCACGCCGCCGCGCCGCAAGCGGGGAATATCGGTATGCAGGCTGAGTTGCTCCACGCCCACGTCGAGCTGGTCAAGCCGGCCAGCCGCCTGCTCGCGCAGTTGCCAGGGCAGATCGTTATGGCCGTCGACCACCAAGGAGCTGGTGTGAATCGCCTGGGCCTGGGGGCCGGGGTCGAACTCGCCCGGTGTGGCCGGCGGCTGGTCGGCCGACGCCAACCCCGTGGCCAAAGCGGCTCCCACCGCCAGATAGCAACCGAGCCGCATCGCGGTCCGAGTAATCACGCTTTTCCTGTCAAGACGAAGGCACCAGGTCGGTCGCTCGAAGTTCGGCGTCCGCGCGGCGAAGTTTCGCACCTGCCCGGTTCGAGGGGACCACGGCCGGCAACCGCTTGGGTAAGTCTATTCCAACACCGCCGCGGGAGCGAGCAGATTGGCGCGCCGTAGCGTCACCTCGAAGCAGGCTCCCTGCCCCTGGCTGCTGTGAACCGTGATCTCGCCGCCGTGGGCCCGCACAATCGCCGAACAAATGCTCAACCCCAGGCCGGTGCCCGCGGTCGGCCCCTCGCGGTGCCTCGACTTGTCGCCCCGATAGAACCGATCGAACACGTGAGGCAAGTCCTCGGGCGGTATGCCCGCGCCGCTGTCTTGAACCCGCAGTAGAATCTGCGACGGGTCTTGAGGCGAATCGACCAGCTCGACTAAAACCCATCCCCCGGCCGGAGTGAACTTCAAGGCGTTGTCGACCAGGTTGTTGATCACTTGCCGCAACCGGTACGTGTCTCCCGCCACCGGGTCGCGGCAGAGCAGCGAGGCCCGCAGATCGATGTCCCGCTCATCGGCGATTCCCTGAAACATCGCCACGGCCTTGGCGGCGAGTTGGTCGAGCATCACGGGCCGCAACAGGTTGCTCCTTGGCTCCGATTCCACTTCGGCCAGAGTCAACAGTTGATTGACAAGCCCCGTTAGCGCCGAACACTCTTCGACTAGCGAGTTGAGCAGCTCTTTGTATTCCTCGGTCGAGCGATCGGAGTTCAGGGCAACTTCCACGGCGTTTTGAATCGCCGCCAGCGGCGAACGCATTTCGTGGGCCGCATTCGCCACAAATTCGCGGTTCTGTTGCAAATAAGCGCCGATCCGGTCGAGCAGGCCGTTGACCGTCAGGGCGATGCGGTCGAGCTCGTCGCCGGTGCCCCGGGTGGGCAATCGCTCGGTCAGCCAATCGGGCCGCAAGCGGCGAGCCGTGTCGATGATTTGCGCCACCGGCTCGGTGGCTCGGCGCGCCAGCCAGAAGCCGCTAAACGGCGCCAGCACCAACAACAACAGCCCCACCGAGAGCATGATTTGCGAAATCCGCAACACATCGGCGTGCACCGGGTCGAGCGAGGCGCCCACCCGAACGGTTAACCGCCGCCCGTCGGGCAGTTCGACCGAGCGGCTTGCCAAGCGATATCCCTGAATCGTACGCACGATGTCGCGCTGGGTCGGCGCCATGATAAACGCGCCCAATTCGGGCGCGCCGCGGCTGGCCAGCTGAACCTTGCCCTGCTCGTCGAGAAGCTGGACGAACAAATGCCGATGGGTGTGCGCCGAAGCCTGGCGGTCGATCTCTCGCTGGATCGTTTCCCAGTGCGGAAAGAGTTCCACCACGGTCAGCCGATTAGCCTGGGCGTCGTCGAATAGTTCGCTGTCTGCCTCTTGCAGGAGCCGAAGCCGCAGCCCCTCGCGTACCGCCACCAGCGAAACGCCGACCGTCAGCAGAACCACCAGCGTATTCCAGAGCATCAGCCGGGCTTGGAGCGATCGGAAGAAATTAGCTCGCCCGGAGGGCATACCCTCGTCCCCGCACGGTCTGAATCAGCGAATCCGCTTCGCCACGATCGAGCTTACCTCGAATGCGGTTGATATGCACCTCGATCACGTTGGTCGTCCCCTCCCAGTCCGAGTCCCAGAGGTGTTCGCACAGCATCCGCCGGGTCACGACCTGCCCGGCGTAGCGCATCAGCAGCTCCAACAGGCTGAACTCGGTGGGGGTCAGGTCGATTTCTCGCCCGCCGCGCGAGACCCGGCGATTGGTCAGGTCGAGTGTCAATTCCCCCGTCTTGAGCATCGGCGAGGGCCGGCTGGCCGAACGCCGGCAGAGGGCGTTGAGCCGGGCGATCAGTTCGGCAATGTCGAACGGCTTGACCAAATAGTCGTCGGCGCCGGCATCGAGCCCCGTTACCCGGCTTTCGACCGAACCCAGGGCGGTGAGCACTAAAATGGGCGTATTGATCCCGAACTGGCGCACCTCGCGAATCAGCTCCAATCCCGAACGCCCCGGCAACATCAGGTCGAGCACGATCGCGTCGTATTGCAGGGTTTTGGCCAGCGTCAACCCCTTGTTGCCTTCGCGCACCCAGGTGCAGTTCATGCCCGACTCGCTCAGCCCCTGACGCAATGCCCGGCCGATAACCGCATCGTCTTCGACGAATAGAATCTCGATCGGCTGAGTCATCGCCAGTGGCTCCTCGGCCAGCAACTTGTTACCCCCCAACACCCCACAGTTGGCCGGCACCGCAGTGGCCGGGGGGGAGGGTCCTCCAGTCGGGCCGAAACAATCTTTGTCCGGCAACCGCAACCTGGCCAGGGCCTTAGGCTTACCAATTCGTAAGCTACTGGTTTTTCCACCGCGAGACGGCCAGCTCCCCAAGAACTGGCAATCTCAGGCCAGCGGACGACCAAGGCCCGGCGATGGTTGTTAAACCCTAATCTGATTTCCGGTTGCCGATTTCCTGCGGGCCCAGCTATCCTAACCCTACTTGGGGGTTTGTGCTGCGAATTCAGGGTTGTTGGGTTTCGCCCTCCCAATTTCAAAACGGTTGCCAAGGGGAATCGGCTTGCTTCGTGAACTTGCGCGGTCACTGCTGCCACCCGCGACCTATGCCCGGCTCTCGGCTGCCAAAGAACAGCGGCAGCTCGACCGGGTCGCCAAGTCGGTCGCCCAAACCACTCACCTTCGGCAAGGTCTCGATGCCCAGGCTCTGGCAGGCCTTCTAGCCAATCCGCACCTCGAGACCCAGTGGAGCGAGTCGGCCCGCGCTATCGCGGACTTGGGCATTACCCCCCTGGCCGGCGGAGTAAACCCGGGCGACCGTCGGGCGCTGTACTACCTGGTGCGGGGGCTGGGCTGTCGCCGGGTCCTCGAGGTGGGTACCCACATCGGCGCGTCGACCGTGCACCTGGCCGCCGCCTTGCGGCATAATGCCGGCGAGTCCGGCCAGCCGGTGGCCCTGACCACGGTCGACATCGAAGATTGCAACCATCCCGAGCAGGGGGCCTGGCGCCGCGCCGGTTGCCCGCACTCCCCCCGGGCTTTGATGGAACATCTCCGGGCCGGAGCCTGGGTAAACTTCGAAACCCAGCCGTCGCTCGAGTTTCTGGCAGGGTGCGTCGATCATTACGACCTGATCTTTCTGGATGGCGACCACACGGCCGCCACGGTTTACCAGGAGCTGACGGCCGCCCTGCCACGGTTGGACCCCGGCGGCGTGGTTCTGTTGCACGATTATTTTCCGAAACTGCAAGCGCTTTGGCCCGACGGAACGATCAAGCCTGGCCCCTGGCTGGCGGTCGAGCGATTGCGCCGCGAAGGTGCGGCCCTCTCAGTGCTTCCGCTGGGCCACTTGCCATGGCCGACGAAAATGGGAACGCACATCACCAGCCTGGCGCTGGTGGTGGGTTGCTAACAGGCTCACCCAGCGTTGTTGGTCCACCGATCGCCCCGCCGCGCGGGGCCCGCTTGCCGGGCCGGCCACCCGTCTTGCCGGGGCGAGGTCCGCTGGTTAGATTCAGCGTTGGTTGCCCGAGCCCGGAGGGTATGCGAATGGCTAGCGGCCTGACTCGAAATCAGGTGCCGGGAAACCGGTTGAGGGTTCGAATCCCTTGCCCTCCGCTTTCAGGCTTGCAACTCGCAAGCCTTTTCTTTTCCACTGGTTACGGCAAGCGTTCGAGCACCAAAACAGCACCGCTTTTCGCCTCGATTTGGGGTGCCGAAAAAGGGCCACACCCAACGAACACGCAACGCGAGTCTCGGGATAGCCGCCGATCGCTTTCGCCGCCAAGAACTGGGGCACAGAGACCTTCTCGCTGGCTACCTTCATCCTGTCGGCCAGGCCAATACACCGCTGCGTGGTTGTGAAGCTGCGGGGTCGCATCTTGCGTTGCAGCACCGGCGCCGGCCGGGTGTCCGCGTTCAGGGTAGCATAGGCCCGCCGAATCGCCTGGAACCCTTAGAAACCGCAACTGGGGGTGCAGGTGCGCCGCTCGGCATCCCGACAGTCTAGGTTAATCCCCGCCGCCGACGTAAACGCCCGGCCTGAACCCTGGCCGGGGAGGCACCGCCTGACCTCCAGTGAAGATTCGCTAAACCAACATCGTCCCGCGACCCGACGCCCAGAGACTCCTTCCCCGAACCAGCGCCCCCAATTTCGACCGCCCCGCGCCACCGTTTTCGACCGCCGTCAACCATCGTGGCTACGCTACTGGCGAATCTTCGCTGCCTGGTGTTTCGAGGGCTCGCCAAGCGCTTGGGACGGCGGATCGGGTCGAACAATCCGAACAGGAAGGAGAGCGGTAAATCGTGGCGGAAGAGTTACCAGGCAAGCCGACTCCGGTAGCCGATCCGGTGAAACTGGCCCTGGAGCGCACATTCCTCGCCTACGAACGGACACTGATGGCCTGGAATCGGACGGCGATATCCATGATTACGTTCGGCTTCGTTCTTTACAAATTCTTCTTCTATTTGCACCAGGAAAAGCCACCGACGCTTGGGGAGCAGATCTTCGGAGCGCGCACCTATGGCCTGTGCATCATAGGCATCGGGGTGCTTACGCTCGTGCTCGCGACCTGGCAGCATCGACAACAAATGCGGGCATTGCGGGAGATGTTCCCAGAAGCTCCCATGTCGCTATCGTTTGTTCTGGCGGCCTTGATGGGAAGCCTTGGAGTGCTTGCGTTCACCGTCGGGCTATTTCGACTATAGACGGTAGATCACTCTTAACCCTTTACAGAGACTGACCATGTACTTCACCGACGACTCGCTGTTGCCTGAAAACATGCCGCCCCTGATGATCACGGCCGCACCGTATGGCCCGATGTGGATGCCGGAGGATTGCACGCCCGAGCAAAAGCTTCCGGTTACCTGGGATGAGCAGGTCCAGGCCGCCGTGGACTGCTACAACGCCGGCGCCACGCTGCTGCATATTCATGTTCGCGACCCGAAGACGGGGCACATTTCCAAGGATTTCCAGCAGTACAACGACCAGGTCGCACGATTGCGTCAGGCCGTACCCAAGATGATCCTGCAGTTGGGCGGTTCGATCTCGTTTGCCCCGGCACCTGGTGAGGAAGCTCACGCCGCAAATTACGACACCCGGCACAAGCTCTGTACCGTCAAACCCGCACCGGACCAGATCACGGTCATGTGCGGCTCCACTCTCTATGATCAAACCGCGATTCACCCGCTGGATGCTTTCGAGGGAACGCGCTTCACCGACCCCGCGATGGCCCACGCGATGGCCAATCTGGTGATGGATGCCACGCCCGATTTCTATCTGGAGAACATCAAGCGCTGCGTGGAAAACGGCATTCAGCCATACTTCGCGCTCCCCCACGTCCACGGCCTGGAGCTGGTGGAACGTCTGATCCGCAGGGGCTACTACATGGGGCCGGTGAACGGCTTCTTCAGCACCGGTGCCGCCGGCGTGTGCGGCGTCAATCCGTTCGACCTGTTGGAGCTTGTCCGTCGCACCCCGCACGGTTCGTGTTTCACCTACCAGAGTACCTTCCGGCTAACCTACCCGATATCCATGATGATGATCGCCCTCGGGCAACACACCCGTGCAGGCATCGAGGAGAATCTGTGGGACACCAAGAAGGGTGTCCGCGCGACGACGATGCAGATGATCGAGAAACAGGTCGCCATGGCCAAGCTGATCGGCCGCCCGATCGCCACGCCGGAGCAAGCGCGGCAGATGCTGAAGATCGGCGTGAGCTACAAGACCACCGAGGAAACCCTCGCCAACCTCGGCCTGCCGCCAAACCGCGAGAAGGGGAGCATGGGCTTCCTGGTGCATAAGACCGATGGGTGCATCCATCCGGCGGCGCAGGGCGGCTGCGGGCACATACACGCGGGCGAGTGGGAAACCCAAGCCATGAAGGTCCGAACCGACGCCTTGAAGATCCAGTGAGCTGGCCTGCACGCGATGATGCCTTCTGCAACAAGACGCGCGGAGTTTTATGTCGAACGAACCTCCAGAACTTGGCCCCTGGGAGTCGGGGGCCTTTGAGAAGCTACGCGGCCTGGACCCCTCGTGGGCCGGGCAGTGCCTCACCATGTCGACGAACCCGTGGACCGGCGGCGTCTTGCCACGCAAGACCGTCGAACTGGTGGCCCTGGCCTGGTGTTCCGCCTGCACCAACCTCTATGCCGAGGGCACCCGGCGGCACATCCGCGGCGCGTTCGATGCCGGCGCGACCCGCGAAGAGGTCTTGATGGTTCTCAAGATGGCATCGCTCCTATCGATTCACACCTGTAGCCTGGCAGCACCTATCCTCTTGGAGGAAGCGCACGCGGCCGGCGTTCAGCCGACGCCCAAGCCGGCCGTGCCGACGCCCATCTGCGACAAGATGAAAGCCGCGGGGCAATGGAACGCGGCCTGGGAGCCGTTCTTCGCACTAGACCCGGCGTGGACGGAGGCCTTCATCGCCACGGGTGCGCCGGTCTACATCGGCAACGTCTTTTCGCCCAAACTGGCCGAGCTTTTGAGCATCGCATTCGACGCATCCATCACGCACATGTACGGACCAGGCACGCGCCGGCACATCAAGGCGGCCTTGGAGCACGGGGCCACGATGGAGGAGATCATGGAGGTGCTGAAGGTCTGCGTCGCCGAGGGCGTGCAGGCGTGCAACATGGGCGTACCGATCGTGGCCGAGGAACTCAATCCTCGTTAAGCAGGTCGAGCAGTTTTGTCATTCGCTTTAGTTAGGTAATCCGCGCAGGGCTCACACCAGCATAGCGGTCCAAAGCCCCGTACCCGGAGGTACGAGCGACCAGGGAGGACGGCCTTTCACCTGCCGCCGCAGGGGGCTTCTCGGCCCCGAACCCCGGCGATGAAAAGTTCAACGGGCGTCCTGTCCGCTCCGCTTTGAAACCTGGCTTTTCGCTCGCCGAAACGGCCGCGCGGCCGGCCAGCCGCTGAGCGCAATCCAACCAGCGGCTTCGAGCCTTTACCTGCCGGGCGATTTACTCCGCCGTCGCCCCCGTCCAAGGGCCAAACTTTTCGGTCACCCAGCCGCGGAACTCGGCTACCCAGGCCCGGTCGATCGGGGCCTCGTGGGCAATGCCGTACCACAGGCCGGCCTGGCGCACGAAGCTGCGCAGATTCACCAGCGCGTGCTCCACGTCGTCCCAGGCGAGCCCCATGGCCTCGGGACGAATGTCGACCCCCACCCGGTGAATGGCGTCGAGCATTTCGTCGGGCCGGTCCTGGTGCAAGCGCGAGCCCACGGCAATTCCCAGGCACACGGGTTGCCCGTGAATGAACTTCCGCCCGGTGAAGTACTCCAGGGCATAGAACACGAAATGGTCGATCCCCTCGATATGCCGAGGGTTCCAACCGGCGTTGTGAAAGGTGGCGCCGCCCCAGCGGTTGGCCGTCATCAGGGCGCGAATGCCCGCTTCGTTCACGTCGCGAATGTCGTCCAGGTGTTGCCACACCTCGGCCAAAACGGCCTGGGCCTGGTTCACCAAGCGCTCGTCGTAGCGCCATTTCGGCTCGACCAACCCCCGGTCCTGGGCCAACCGCCAATCGGCATGGGCCGTGTGGTAGCAAAACACCTCGCACACGCCGCTACGGTTGAGCAGCGGCGGGGCGGCCTGGATCACGTCGAAATCGACGTAAACCGCCTCGGGCACGGCCCAACCCACATAGCGCACCTGTTGCCCGTAGCGCAGCCCCGCGCGGTGCCCGAACGGCGCGTTCACCGTCATCGAGGTGGGCACCTGAAACAGCGGCAGCCGCTTGCGCCAGGCAAAGAACTTGGCCACGTCCACGGCCTGGCCCCCGCCCAAGCCGACCACCGACTGGCATTCGGGCAGCCGCTCCAGCTCGCCTTCCAACAGGTCGCCGTCGATCGTGTGCACCAGGTAGGGGCCGGCCAGGTGCCGATCGAAGTGCTGGGCATATTTGGGCCAAAGATCGTCCATGGTCACTACCAGGTACGGTCGATGCACGAAGGCGGGCAACTCGGCCAGCAGATCGCGGCCAAAGATGGTTGTGAACTCGTGCCCGGTTGCGGTGATAGCGCTCATGCGGCGGTTCCCTGATGCTCGCGCGGGGCGGTGGCGCTGCCCAATCGACCCTTGAGACGCTCAACGGGCCGAATACACGCTGGTATGCCGCACTAGAATAGCGAGGAACCGGCCCATTTCGCGAGCGGCAGGCAGCGACTCGCGCGAAGTCGACTCGCGGCGACGGTAGCCCCTCACTCCGGCTCTCTCCGGCTTGGCACGGGAGAGGGAAGTCGAAAGAGCGCCGCCGCTAGAAGTCGCTCAGCGTTTCGCCCGGTTCATCGTCTTCGGACACGTCTTGCAGGATGCGGAGCACCAGCCAGTCGAGTTCGGTGCCGCCCCAAAGGTGATCGACCGCGCCGTCGTCGGTTACCTCCTGGCCCGGGCGAAGCAGCCAGTTGCCGTTGGCTCGCGGGCCGGTGCCGGTACCCAAAATATTCGCCACCCGCTCGGCATAGCTTCGCCCCGACCGCCACTCGCTTTGCACCGCGTATATTGCCGTGGGGTAGTTCGACCAGTGGACCGCGCCCCCCACCAGCAGGTCTTCGCCCGCTCCGCCCAGCAGTGAGTCGGCACCCCGGTGGCCGATGAGCAGATCGCGTCCCTCGCCGCCGCTGAGCCAGTCGCCGCCGTCGGTGGCCTGCGTACCACCGATCAACAGGTCGTCTCCCTCGCCCCCTTCGAGCACGTCGCCCAGGAACCCGCCCACCAGCGTGTCGTTACCCGGCCCGCCGTCGAATATTGCCACCCGGCTGGTGAGGAACTCGGCCACCAGGGCGTCGGCCCCTTCGTAGCCCCAGGCCAGCACCCGGCCGGTTACCCCGGAAACCTGGCTCACCTTGTTGACCAGGGTCAGGTTCTCGAGTTGGGCGAAGATGGTCACCCGGCCCGCGGTGCCGGTGTAGAAGTACACGCCGTCGATGCCCGGGGTGCCGCCCCACCAAAGATCGGTTTGGCCCTGGCCATCGTCGCGCAGGGCCCAGTCGGTGGTGGTGATTGGAAAGCTCCGCGTGTCGACCACGACCGTGCCCGACGTAACGCGAACCCCCACGCTGGCCGTACCGCTTTGGGAGAAGCGGTGCGACACGTTCACGCCGGTCCGGGGGCCGGTCAGCGATTCGTCGTAGCTGCCGTCGCCGTTCCAGTCGATGTCGTAGGTCACGTTGCCCGAAGGCATCACGTCGTCGCCGGGGTCGAGAAACTGAAGGGTGAAGCTGCGCAGCTCGCCGCGAATGCCGCCGCTTCCCAAAAGCGCTGCTCGGGGCGGTGCGTCGGCCACGTAGAGCGAGGTGGCCAGCGACTCGGTGCTGGTGCCCCCCGAGGTGGCCCGCACGCTCACGCGCCAGGCCTCGGGCCCATCGGCGATGCCTAGCGCCTGGAGCTGGCTCCAAGCGAGCGTTGGGGCGGGGCCCAGGGCGTCGCCAAACAGGCCGTCGCCGTTGATGTCCCAGGTGAAGCTGTAGCCCGCGCCGCCGCCGGGCAGGGCCGCAGCGTCGACCTGGAGCGAGAGCGAGTCTCCCTCGGCGATGCGGTACGGTCCGCCTGGCCCGAGTTGGCCCGAGGTGTCCAGCGCCACTCGCTGGGCGAGGATGAGACCCCCGTTGTTCCAGACAATGATTCCATGTTCACCAGATTCAACCGCTAGCTTCGGAGTAGTTTGAAGTGAGATTTCGTTGGTAGGAGGACGACCCGGAATTGTTTGCACGGATCCCGTCTTCGTGCTTGGTGAGGCGATCGCGAGCGACTGCTGCGAATTTGAAATTGCTGACCACTCGTAGCTATGAATGACGACGGCCGCGTCATTGTCGATCCAAGTCAGAAAGATTCGGCCAGAGGCATCCAACGTAACGTCGGCATCATGATAGTAGTAAGGACCGGAAGGTACTTCCGGCGTCCATGCCGCACCGATGGCGACTCCGTCCGAGTTATACTGTCGCAGCCAAACTCGATCGGCAGGCCCCGGATAGGTTGGCTGAAAACTTCGCACGATCAGATCCCAGGTTCCAGGGTACCAGCCAACCACAAACCGTCCGTCTGGCGCAGCCGATAAAGCGGCAGGACCTAGCCCAACCGGCAAGTCGGTCACCACTATCTCGCTAGCGTCCATCAAATCACCGTCGGGACCGAAGCGCCGAGCCCGAATTCCATTGGCTCCGGCGGTGGCGCCGACGGTCCATGCCGCGATCATGGTATTGTCGGAACTCAAGGTCAGTGTCGGAAACCAAACCGCACCGGAAGCGATTTCAACGGCGGCCGCAATCGGGCTTCCGAACCGATCGAATTGCTGCCAGTGGATCGAATAATTCCCGAGATTCGAGCTTTGTAGATCTTGTTGCATCCAGATTACGTGAATGCGCTGCCGTGAATCGATCGCAGCATCAAGAAACTCAAGCGCTGTCTGGTTGATCGGCCATGTGATCAGGTCATGAGATGATGTGATCGCGCCCGAGGTATCGAAGTGAACAAGTCGGATGCCCGAATTCGAATCATTCCAGGGATAGACAGCAGCGAACTCTCCCTCGTCCAATTCCAGTAACGATGAAGTATAAACAACCACCGATGGATGGTGATTCAGCGCAGTGGGCGTCCCTACGAGGCCCGTTAAAGTCACCGTATTGGCCTGAACCTTTTGAGGGTTCGCGGGATCCAGGGCTGCCCAGGTCACCGCGAACGAGCCATCGCCGGTGCTTACAGCGTCGTGTACTCCGGGACCAAAGGGGAACAGCGGTCCCAGTGGCATTTGCCCCAGCGTGACCGGCGAGCCGACCAGTCCCAGGCTCAATACCCGGCGAGCTTCCAGCGATTCCAGCCGCAAGCGACGCCGGGTGGGTACCGCTCCGGGGCGTGCGGCGCCGCCACGTGCGGCCGCGCTAGCTAATTCCCAGGAGCCGTGGAGACCCCGCCGCGCCCGATTCCGCCTGGTTGCCATTGCCTGCCCCGGTTGGTTTGCCCCAGTTCGCCTTCTTCGGCGGTCCTGCCCCGGCGTGCCTCTCCCGAATGGCGCAAGCGCCCGCGCTGGGTTCCCCTGGGTTCCCGCGCGCCCGGATCGCGCCCTGGAAACGCTTGGCGACTCACGCTGCGCCCGGCGGCGACCATTAAAGCTGGGCTTCAAGAACAGGTCAAATCGGAACGCCCGGGGGTTCCCAGGAACCGGGCGCCAACCCGCGGACCGACAGGCCCACGCGGGCTTGATGCACAGCCGGTTCGGTTAACCGCCGCCGCGCGGCCCCGAACACGGAGCCTCCGAGGTAGCGTATCGCGGCGCAGCGACCGAGCCGCGAAGACCGAAGACTTGGGCGATCGGCCACCCCGGCCCTCGCCCGCTGCGGCCGGGCGAGGGAGAAAACTTCGCGCCCTGGCGCCTTTGCGACTTGGCGTTGCTTCGTCGGTACCCTCGCCCCGCTTGTGGCAGACGGGCAAAGACTTCGCGCCTTTGCGCTGCTGCTTCCGTACCCCTCGCCCCGTCTGGGGCGGGCAGCGCGGGGCCGACCCGTCAGGCCGCGCGGCGAGCGCCGGACTGCTGTGCCCGCTTCTGGGCCCGGTGCCGAATGCGGCGGCGCACCTTCCAGAGGCGATAGGTCATCGAGCCCCGCAGCCCGGTGTCGATGGCCCAGGCTTTCAGCCGAGCGCGGCGGTGGGCCGAGCGCTGCCAATTCGCGGCCAGTTCGCCACCGCTGTGCCGCGCCGCTTCGACCGCCGTGGCCGTCAGGGCGGGCCCCGCCGCGGCGGTGCGCACGAAGACCAGACCGCTCTCGGCAAAGAACTTCTTCCCCTGGTAATCGCTCAGGGCCAGCTTGCGGGCCTGGATCGTGGCCGCCACCGAGCAACGGAACCCCAATCGCTCCAGCCACTCGATCCAGTACCAGGGCGCCTGGCAGTTCACATGGTGGTGGCCGTCCTGACCGGGCAAGGCATGGGTGACCAGTATGGCCCGCCCGGCCTGGGCAAACGTGGCCAACAGGTGCGGCAGATACCGCCGCTCGACGTGCTCAAGAAACTCGCACGACCAGACCAGGTCCCACGTGCCGGGCTCAAGCCTTGGCCCTTCGCAAAAATCGTGGAGCACCGCCTGGCCCGGAATGACCGACTGGGCGATGGCCTGCCGGCTGCCGTCCAAGCCCCGCACCGCGCAGCCACGCTCGAGAAAGTACTTCGACGAGTGCCCCTGGCCACAGCCGATATCCATCACGCTGCGGGCACCCCAACGGGCGATCGCCCAACTCCAAAGCTCGGGGTACCAGGTGCCTTCGTCGCCACCGTCGATATAGCCGCCCAGATGCCCTTCGAGCACCATCCGTGGTGTGGTCATCGGCTAGGTTCCTGTTTGGTCGGTTGGCCGCTCGACGCCGGGCCAGGCGGCACGTTCCACGAATCGCCTGGCCGGGAAAAACCGCCGAACGGAATCGCGCCGCCGCGGCGGCGCTCATTGGGCGACTCTGCGGCCCCAACACCCTGTTGAAGCGTTCGACCGGCTGCTAGGCTTCCGTGCCGAGCCGCGGGCGTGCGACCGCGGCTGAAGCGGCCGGCACCCAGTTCTCAGACCGGCTACGATGCGGTCTTGTACCCCCCTTGAAGTACCCAAGGCAATGCGGCTTTCGATCGTCATTCCCACCTTCAACGAAGCCCACGGAATCGAGGCCGCCGTTGAGCGGGCCTGGCAGCTTGGGCCCCTTGAGGTACTGGTGAGCGACGGCGGCAGCACTGATAGCACTCCGCAAATTGCCCGGCGGCTCCGCTGCCAGTTCATCGAGGGCTCGGCCGGCCGGGCCGCGCAGCAGAATCGGGCAGCCGCGCTGGCCCAGGGCGAGGTGCTTCTTTTTCTGCATGCCGACACCTGGCTGCCAGCGGCGGCTCGCGATCAACTCCAGCAGGCGTTGGCCGATCCGGGGGTTGAAGCGGGCGCCTTCCGCCAGCACATCGACGCCGCGCCGGTTGTGTACCGCTGGCTCGAGTGGGGCAACGCCGCCCGAGTGCGCTGGGGAGGCCCTGCCTATGGCGATCAGGGGCTCTTCGTGCGGCGCTCGGTGTTCGAAGCGTTGGGGGGCTTCCCGCCGGTTCGGCTGCTGGAAGACCTGTTGCTCAGCCGCGCGCTGGCCCGACGGGCTCGCCTGGCCCTGCTGCCTGGGCCGCTCCAGGTCAGCCCTCGCCGCTGGCAAGCTCGGGGCGTCGTCCGACAAACCCTGCGCAACTGGGGCATTCTGCTCGCCCACCGGCTGGGGGTTTCCCCCGATCGGCTGGCCGGCTATTACCCCCGGCACGAGTAACCGCCCGTTAAGCGCGCTGGGAAGGCTGGCGCGGCCCCGGGGCCCGCCTACTGCCGGGCGCGGCGGGTCTGCGGCTCAATCAGCTCGTAGCGGCGAATTTTGCGGTCCAGCGTCGACCGCTCGATGCCCAGGATTTGCGAGGCCTGGCTCTTGTTCCACTGCGTAGCCTGAAGCGTGGCCACGATATGGCGCCGCTCCACCTCGTCGAGCGAGAGCGGCTGATAGGGGCTCGCCATCAGCGGCTGCTCGCCCGTGTCGCCCGCGGTCGGCAGCTTGGAAAGCACCAGGTCTTCGGCGTCGATGAATTCTCCCTCGCAAAGCACGATGGCCCGCTCGACCACGTTTTTCAGCTCGCGCACATTGCCCGGCCAGCGATAGCGCAGCATCTGTTCGCGGGCCAGCGTGGTGTAGCCCTTGATCTTCCGGCCGGTCTCGGCATTGAAGCGCTGGAGGAAGTAGTCGGCCAACTCGGGAATATCCTCGAGCCGTTTGCGCAGGGGGGGAACGATGATCTCGACCACTTTCAGTCGGAAATACAAGTCGCGGCGAAAGCGGCCCTCGGCCACTTCGCGCTCCAGGTCGCGGTTCGTGGCGGCAATTACGCGAACATCGACCTTGACTGGCTCGTTGCCCCCCACGCGCTCGTAGGGATGCCCCTCGAGCACCCGCAGGAACTTGGCCTGTAGCACCGGGCTCATTTCGCCGATCTCGTCGAGCATCAGGGTGCCGCCATGGGCGGCCTCGAACTTGCCCACCTTGCGATCGACCGCTCCGGTAAAGGCGCCTTTCTCGTGCCCGAATAGTTCGCTCTCCAGCAGCGTTTCCGAGAGCGCGGCACAGTTCAAACAGATGAATACCCCCTTGCGCCGCGGGCTGGCGAAGTGCACGGCCCGGGCGACCAGTTCCTTGCCGACGCCGCTTTCCCCGCGGATCAGCACCGTGGCCTTGCTCGGCGCGGCCCGGGCAATCTCGTCGGCGATGCGGGCCAGGCCGGCGCTGCGCCCCACGATTTCGGTTTCCACGCCCAGGCGTTCGCGCAGTTGCTGGTTCTCGTGGCGGACGCGCTTCAGATTCTCGGTCAGTTCCTGGCGCCGCGAGAGATTCTGGAGGGCCACGGCCAGCGTGTCGGCCACAGCCAGGGTGAATTCCAGATCTTCGGGCTGCAACAGCTTTTGGGCGTCGGTCGAGTACAGATGCAACAGGCCGTACAGACGGTTCTCGCGGCGAATCGGCGCACAGATCACGCTCGTGGCGTGAAACTCTCCCTGCGAGTCGCGGCTGCTCACGGCGCTGTCGCCAAGCACGTTGCGAGCCAGCACCGCTTCTCCCTCGCGAAGCACGGTCGAGGCCAGAAACCGGGAGACTCGGCGATAGGTCTCTCCCCGATCCGAGCGCGTGGCGAGCACTTCGAGCAGAGATTCGGCCGGCTGCGAATCGCTGCTGGCCCGAGGAAGCAGCAACACGCCCCCCGTGTCGACGGGGATGCCGGAGAACAGCCCATCGAGGGCCCGCCGGGCAAGTGACGTGGCGTCGGGGCATTGCGCCATCTCAAAAGCCAATCGGCACAAGTGTGCCGCGGCGTCCTCGCCGGCGACCGCGCCGGCGGCCGACTCGTCGACGTCGCCCGGCTCCAGAAACCGGGTTTGGCCCCGGCGGTGAATAATGGTCGACGGCTCTTCCAGGGTCGAAGCCGTGTCGTGCTCGCCCGGGGGCGTATCGCTCACATCGACCGGGGGTTCCGCGGCCGAATCGGAGAAGGCTTGGGCCAGATCGGTCACAAAGGCCAGTTGCGAGCGGCCGATGCGGATGACGTCGCCCGCCGCCAGGGGTTGGTCGGCCTGCGCGGCCACCTCGTTGATCAGGGTGCCGTTGCGGCTGTCGAGATCGCGCAGGACCCAGTGCGATTCCGACCAGAACACCTCGGCGTGGCTGCGGCTGCAGCGCTCGTCCTTGAGCACGATCTGGTTCGTCGGGGCGCGCCCAATGGTGGCGGTCTGCCCGGGAATTAGCCGGTAGACGTCGCTCCACTTGGTTCCGTCGCGAATCACCAGGTAGGCGAGCATGCCAGGCCTTTCCGCTACCAAAGGGGGGTGCCAGAGATCCATCGGCCCCCTGCCACCTGCCAAACCCGGTGGGCCACGTTAAGTGGGCCCTACTGTTTACCTTAGCCACCGCAACGGTTGGGCTGCAAGCCGTTGCCCCCGGGGCAGGGGCTCGCCAGGCGCTAACGAAGCCCCCTGCGGCAAGCCGCACGGGGACCGCGATCGATGGCCGCCCCCCGGCTGCTGGGCTGGCCCGACTACGTGGTTCAGGCCCACCCGGTTAGCCGGCTACACCCCTGGGCAAACCGGCAACGCCCTAGAATTGGCCCGTCGGCCCGCAAAGAACCCACCAAAACGGCTTGTTTGGCGGCTGTTTTGTTGCAGGAGGAATCACCTCTAGCTAGTCTAAAACTTGGCGGGGTTGGCTCCCCGGGGTAGCGTGCCTGGCACGCCTCCTGGCGCGGGGCCCCCGTGCCCTAGAGGCCTTTCTCGTCCGGCCGGCGCTCGCGCGGAACCGCGGTGCCGTCCTCGCAGTCCAATCCTCGGAAAGTCGATCCCATGCACGCAGTGCGCAGTTTGCTCAATCTTGCCGCGATTCGGATGGCGCTCGGCCTGGCCCTGACCGCGCTCTGGGCCGCCTCGGCCAGCGCCCAACTTGGTGGCGGTGGCGGCGGCGGTATCGGTGGTGGTGGTGGAGGTATCGGCGGCGGCGGTGGTGGAGTCGGCGGCGGCGGCGGCAACACGCAGATCGGTGGGTTCCAGTTCAACAACGTGGGGGGCGTTTACGTCGACGCGGCCGGCATGGTCGCCAATACCGAGACCGACGACGTCGGCAAGCTCAAGAAGCTGCGGCAGCAGGTGCTTGCCGAGGCCCCCAGCGACCTGGCGCACCCCAGCCAACTGCGCAAGGTTTCGCTGAGCCAGTTGGAAGCGGCGATCATGCACGAGCTGGCAGGCGGCCGCGCGGTGCCCGACGCCATGGTGTACCTGGCCGGTCTGACGCGAATTCAATACGTGCTGGTCGACCCCGAAGCCCACGACATTATCCTCGCCGGGCCCGCCGCTGGTTGGCGCGTGGCAGCCGACGGCTCGGTGGTCAGCGCCGAGAACGGCATGCCCGTGATGCTGCTGGAAGATTTGCTCGTGGCCCTGCGCAGCGCCCACGAGGCGTCGCGAATGCCGATTTCCTGCTCGATCGATCCGACCCCCGATGGGCTGACCCGATTAGACCGGTTCTTTCAGGCACAGCAGCAGATGAGCCCGCAGGTGATGCGCGGCGTGGAAGAAGCCCTGGGCCCGCAGAAGATTACGATTACCGGCGTACCGGCCACGAGCCGACTGGCCCGGGTGCTGGTGGCCGCCGACTACCGAATGAAGCGGCTGGCGATGGGCTTTGAGCGCTCGCCCGTGGCGGGGCTGCCCAGCTTCTTGAACCTGCTCAAGGCCGGTGGCAAGATCCCCACGAGCATGATGCCCCGCTGGTGGTTGGCCGCCAACTATCAGCCGGTGTTGGCCGATCCCGAGGGGTTGGCCTTCGAACTGCGCGGTGCCAGCGTAGTCTGCCTGACCGAAGACGAATTCGTGGCGGCCAACGGCCAGCGCCAGGGGACCGGCCAGGCCAACCCCGTCGCCCAAGACTGGGCCAACCGAATGAACGAGCGGTACGAGGCCCTTGCCGCGGCTTTGCCGGTGTTCGGCGAGTTGCAAAACGTAATGGACCTGCTGCTGGTCTCGGCCCTGATCGCGCAGGAAGACCTTCGCGCCCGCTCGGGCGCCAGCCTGGAGATGCTGGGCGACGCCGCCCGAATCACCACCACCGAGGTGGCGGTGCCGGCCCAGGTGCCCACGCAAGCCAGCTTCGTCAAGCGCGGCCGCGACTACATCATCAGTGCTTCGGGCGGGGTGGAGATCAACAGTTGGCAGCTTGCCGCTCGCCGCGAGACCAGCGCTGCGGTGGCCGAAGAGCGTGCCTCGCTCGGTACGCGCCCGGCCAACCGCTGGTGGTGGGACTAACGGCCCGTTGAATCGTTTTCTCGGGCTCGAACCGCTTGCCACGGCCCGAAGGCGGCTACCGTGGCGCGGAGCGGAACTGCCACCGGCCGCGGGTCAGCGCTCGCCCCACGCTCGCAGGTTCACCACGCGCAGACCGGCGAGCCCCCGGCTGGCCGTGGGAAAGTAGGGGTCGACCAGTTCCTCGGCCGCCCAGCTCACAGGGTCGCAGCCGGCCGCCTCGCGTGATTTGAGCAGCACAAGTTCCTCGGCCCGGGCCACGCGGGCGAACCGGGCAGCGATCGAATCGCTGGTGACATGCCAACCCTGGGGCAGGCCGGGCTCGGGCATTGCCGTTGGCTCGGCGCTCCGCAGCCAGCGCCAGGGGTCGAGCACGCTCCAGCGCCCCTTGCGATCCGCGGGCAGCATCGCCTCAATCGCTGGGGGCACCTCGCCTGTGAGCGCGCCGTCCCAAAGCGCGGGCGCGCCGAGTTTCGCGGCCACCCACCGGGCATTGATCCGCATCGCTTCCACCGCGAGCCAGTGTGCTTGTTCCTGGCCAAGCTGGTGCGCCTGGTCCGTTTGGCGAATCGTGTCGACCAGTGCGCCGCCCCCCACGATCACCACGTTGCGCCAGCCAGCGTTGCTTTCCGCCCAGGCCGAAAGCGCCCCCAACAGGCCGGGCCAATCGAGCAGGCTGCCCCCCAGTTTCACGACGCGCAGCGGCCGGCCGGCCCGGGTCATGGAGCGGCCCCCAGCCCGGCCTCGGCCAAATGGGCCAGCGCGTAAGCCGAGGCACAGGTGGAAAGCTCCTGTCCCAACTCGGCGGCCAGCGAAAGCAGCCTGCCGGAAAACGACAGCCGCCGAGCGACCTGGTGTGCCAGAAACTCGCCGGCTCCGGAAACGATCCACTGGCTGGGGGGTTCGGGCAAGCGCGACCCCACTTCAACAATCGCCTCGGCCAACAGGGCCTGTTGCCGCTCGGCCGCCCGCTGGGCCAGGTCCACCGCTTCGTCCAGGCTGAACAGGGTCGGGTCGGCACACACCATGCGGCTGATTCTGGCCAGCGCCGCAGCGCGCGTGGCCGGCCGGCCGTCGGCCGTGTCGCGGCGGTCGGGCTCCTCGGGCAACTGTTCGAGCACCAGGTAGGCATCCTCGGCGGTAGCGAACAGTTCCTGCGCCACTCGGCACTCGTGGCCGCGCCAGCGCGCCCGCGACACCAGTGCGCAAAGAGGGCTGCGGCGCACGCCGGTGTATACCAATTCACCCCGCGAGAGCCGCGCGGGGTCGGTGCGGCTGTCGGTGTGGGGGGTGCCCCCCAGAAGTGGAATGATGTCGCAGGTGGTGGAACCGACGTCGACCAGTAGGGCAGGGGAGTCGGCCGCGAACCGGGTGCCGGCCCAGCGAGCTAGGGCGTGCCAGTTGGCAGCCGCCACGTCGAGCGCAGCGGCCATCGCCTCGTCGATCGTGAGCCAAGTTCCCCGGGTGCTGTAAACCGCCACGGTACGGCCCGCGGCAGCTTGCTGGGCCGCCGCCACAATGGCGGCGACGCCCTCGGCCTTGGTGGCGAAACAGTCGGCCAGCTCGCCGGTCATGGTAATGGCCAAGCCGCGGCAGGCAGGAAACCCGGCCACCACACCGGCCAGCGCCTCGGGCAGCCGTACCGGCTCGCGCCACAGCGGGAACGGCGCCAGGCGGCAGCGCCCGCGGGCCTCGGCCGCCTTTAAGTTGGCACCGCCAATGTCGAGCGCCAGCCAACCCATCGCGAATCTTTGTTTCCGGCAAGAAAACCGCTCACAGCGCGGCGGGCATCTCGGATTGTGCGGCGGCTAGTGGACCGCCGAATGCGCCATCTCTGACGAAGGAGGCGGGTTCAACTCCAGCTCGCGCGGCGTCAGGTCGAACTCGATCGCCGGCTGCTTCCCGCTCGCCACGTCGAGCAGGGCCGCCGCCAGATTACCGCGGCAGGCCTGGCTGAGCAAAAGATACGAGGAAGTGACCCGGGCGTTGATTTCAATGACGTAATCGTCGGCCCCCGTGTCGTCGTCGCCTAGCACCAGGTCGACCCCCAGGTAACCCAGCGGCGCCGGCAGTTGGTCCACCGCGCGGCGCGCCAAGGCTTCGGCCCGGGCTGCCAACCCGGGCGGCAGCGGGAGCGAGCTGCCGCGGTATTCAAAGGTTCCGTCGGAGGAAAGGTGTTGCCGGCAGGGCACCAGGCTTACCGGCCGTGCCCCCCCGCACAAGAGCGAGGCGCTGGCAGGCATGCCGCGGCAGTAGCACTCCAGCCGTTCGGGTTCCACCGCCGGGGCCCGGGCGGAAAGGTGATGGGCCGAACTGACCAGCCGCACCCCGCGCGATCCGGCTCCGTCGCGCGGCTTGCGCACGGCGGGCCAGGCAAAGTCGGCCGGCGGCCGCTCGCCCACCGCCAAGGTTCGGCCGCGCGGCACGGGCAAACCGCACTCGGCCAGGTGTTCGGCCAGGCGCTGTTTGTCGCCCGTCAGCTCGAGCGTTTCCAGCGAACTACCCAGCAGCCTTCCGCCGGCGGCCGCGACCCAGCGGGCACGCTCGAGCAGGGTTCCGCACCACTCGGGGGCGATCACCAGGGTCCAATCGGCCGCAGCAGCCAACCGGGAAAACTCGGTTGGCTCCTGGTCGGGGTCGGCCAGAATGCGGCAATCGACCGCGGCGGGCACGCGCCGGGCCAGGGCAGGGCGGACCAGCGTGGTCACTTCGAGCCCCCCCACCACGGCGAAATCGCCGAGTAGCGCTTCGAGCATGGCGGCGCCCTGCCGCCCCGCGTCGTGGGTGGCCAAGGGGTCGATGGTGGGCCCCAAGGGGCGATCGGCACCCACCGCTGAAAAGAACTCGTAAACCAGTAGCCGCACGGCTGTTCTTCCGCTTCTGCCGCTCGTCGTAGCTGGCCGCGCCGCTCTTCGCGCCGGCTCGAAAAGTCGCTTGCGCTAAAAAATGCCCAACTGATCGCGGGCTTCTTCGGTCATTCGGTCGGGAGTCCAAGGCGGAGTAAGCACCACTTTGACCTCGACCTGGCCGGCCCCCTCCAGTCGCGCCAGCACATCCTTCGACTGGGAAACCAACTGCGGACCGGCCGGACAAGCCGGGCTGGTCATGGTCATTTCGATGCCGATATTCGTCCGGCCCTCTTCGGCCTCGGCCAGGTTGACCACGTAGATCAATCCCAGGTCGACAATATTGACGAACAATTCGGGGTCGACCACTTGCTTCAGGGCTTCGCGAACGGCCTCTTCGGAGATCGACATCGGCTGGTTCCTCGCTTTCGAAGGCTCGCATCCAGGCCAGCGACTCAGCCCGCGGCCCTGCGCCACTTGCGGCGATTCAAGACTTGAGTCGGACGTAGACCGAGTTGCCTTCCACTTTCACTTCGTGAACCCGGGTGGGCTCGGTGGCCGGCATCGCCAGCGCCCGCCCGTCGCGAATGTCGAACTTGGCGCCGTGCCGCGGGCAAGTCACGGTGAATCCCTCAAGCGGCCCGTCGGCCAGGGTGCCGCCGTCGTGCGTGCATACGTCGTCGGTGGCCCAGAACTGGCCCGCTACGTGAAACAGGGCCACGATTTGCTCGTCGACCTCGACCACGGTGCGGCCAGGATCGGGTAGATCGGAGACCTGGGCCACGCAAACAAAATCGCTCATCGCCGGCTAGCTCGTCAGTCGTAGTTGCGAATGCGGCGGCCGATAGCCAGCGCCAGGGCCTCGCGCACCGACTCGATCGTAATCCGATCGAACACCTGCTGGAAGAAACCCGCCACGATCATCCGCACCGCTTCGTTGCGCGTCAGGCCCCGGGCCTGGGCGTAAAACACCTGCTCGTCGTCGACCCGGCCGCAGGTCGAGCCATGGGTACAGCGCACGTCGTCGGCCTCGATCTCCAGCCCGGGAATCGAGTCGGCCCGGGCATCTTCGGAGAGCATCAGATTGTCGTTGCGTTGATAGGCGTCGGTTTTTTGGGCGAGCGGGTCGACCTTGATCATGCCCCGCCAGACCAGGCGCGACTTGTCTTGCAGTGCGCCCTTGTAGAGCAGATCGCTGTGACAGGCCTCGGCCTCGTGGTGCTGCAGGGTGTGATAGGCCAGATGCTGGCGGGCTTCGGTAAACATCACGCCGTTCACCTGGCACTGCGCCCCCCGACCCACGAGCGCCACGTGCTGATTCACCTTGGCCAGCCGGGCCCCCAGAGCGCCGATGGTCCACTGCAAGGCCGCCCCCCGGTCGATGCGAGCCTTTTGGTGGGCGAAGTGCCACACGCCCGGGCTCCAGTTCTGCAGGTTCACATAGCGCAGCTTGGCGCCCGGCTCGAGCACCAGTTCGATGCCTCCGCAGTGCAGGCCCAACTCGCCACCGCCAGCGGTTTCCGCCACCAGCGTGGCCTCGGCCCCTTCTTCCAGCACGACCAGGGTGTGGCCCAAATCGACCTGCCCCGCGGCCAGGGCCGAAACCTGGTGCAGCGGTTGTTCGATTCGCACGCCGCGGGGCACATACAAAAGCGTGCCGCCCGACCAGGCGGCCGCGTGCAAGGCGGCAAACTTGTCGTAGTTCACCTGATAAGTGGGGCCGAACAGGTGCCGGCGAACCCGCTCCGGGTGGGCCGCCGCCAGTTGGCTTAATCCGCCGAACAGCACTCCTTGGCGCTGCCAGCGGGCATCCAGGGTGGCGTTGGCCAGGTGGCTGTCGACCGAGACGGTTTCGCCCCCCAGGTCGAGCCCCTCGCGCAACAGCGGTGAGGCGGCAACCGCGCCGCCCGTTGCTTCGCCCGGAAGCGCAAAGCGATCGAGCCTCAGCAGCCTAAGGTCGGTGCGGCGCCATTCCTCGTCGCGGGCACTCGGCAGCGGCAGCGATTCAAACGCGCGCCAGGCCGCCCGGCGCTGCTCGAGCATCCAATCAGGCTCGCTACGGCCGGCGAGAAACGATTCAAATGCGGCGGCCGTCAGCCCGCCCGAAGCGATCGTGGCACTCATCGCGATTCCGATTTTCCCGCTTTCGCAACCACCAGTTCTGTCTCACGCCACCCGGCCGGCACTAGCGCCGAACCGGGAGAAACCAGTTCCGCGGGGAGGGCCGCCGGCAAGCCGCAGCGACGCATCCGGCGGCAATTCCCCGCCTTGCCCGGGCCTGCGGCCGGCTCGCAGATTCCGCTCGGGCGCGCTCAGACCGGCCGTTAGCCGACCGAGCCCTCCATTTGCAGTTCGATCAGCCGGTTCATCTCGACGGCGTATTCCATCGGCAGTTCTTTGACCAGCGGTTCGATGAACCCGCTCACGATCATGGTGCTGGCCTCGGCTTCGCTCAGTCCCCGGCTCATCAGGTAGAACAGTTGTTCCTCGCCGATCCGCGAGACGCTCGCCTCGTGGCCGATGGCCACGTCTTGCTCGTCCACTTCGATGTACGGATACGTATCGCTCCGGCTGTGCGAGTCAAGAATGAGCGCGTCGCAAACCACGTTCGACTTCGACTTGCGGGCCCCGTCGGCCACTTTCACCAGCCCGCGGTAGCTGGAGCGGCCGCCGTTCTTGGAGATGCTCTTGGAGATGATCCGGCTCGAGGTGTTGGGCGCGGCGTGCACCACCTTGGCGCCGGCGTCTTGGTGCTGGCCGGCCGAGGCGAAGGCGATCGACAAGATCTCGCCCCGGGCCCCCGGCTCGAGCATATACACGGCCGGGTATTTCATCGTCAGCCGGCTCCCCAGGTTGCCGTCGATCCACTCCATCACGGCCCCTTCGTAGGCCACGGCCCGTTTGGTCACCAGGTTGTAGATGTTGTTGGCCCAGTTCTGAATCGTGGTGTACCGGCAGCGGGCGTGCTTCTTGACGATGATCTCGACCACGGCCGAGTGCAGGCTTTCGGTCGAGTACATGGGGGCGGTGCAGCCCTCGACGTAATGAATCTGGGCCCCCTCGTCCACGATGATCAGCGTTCGCTCGAATTGGCCCATGTTCTCCGCGTTGATGCGGAAATAAGCCTGCAAGGGGAACTCCACCTTGACCCCCTTGGGCACGTAGATGAACGAGCCCCCCGACCAGACCGCCGAATTCAGCGCGGCAAACTTGTTATCGGCCGGCGGAATAATCGTGGCGAAGTACTCGCGCACCAGGTCGGGATACTCGCGCACCGCCGAGTCGGTATCGGTAAAGATCACCCCTTGCCGCTCCAGGTCCTCGCGGAGCGAGCCGTAGACCACTTCGCTTTCGTACTGGGCCTTCACCCCGGCCAGAAACTTCTTCTCCGCCTCGGGAATACCCAAGCGATCGAAGGTGGTCTTAATCTCCTCGGGCACGTCTTCCCAACTGCGTCCTTGCCGGTCCGAGGGCTTGATGTAGTAATAGATGTCCTGGAAATCCAGGTCGATCTTGCCGCCCCAGTTCGGCATGGGCTTGGCATTGAAAGCTTCCAAGCTCTTGAGCCGGAAATCCCGCATCCACTCGGGTTCCTGCTTCATCTCCGAGATCTGGCGCACGATCGCCGCGTCGAGCCCCTTGCGGCTCTTGAAGACGTATTTTTCTTCGTTGCGAAAATCGTACTTATTGATTTCGCCAATGCCGACTTCGTGTTTTTCGTTGATGTCGGTGGCCATGGATTCTCTCCCGTTGGCGGGGTTACGTTCGTCAGCGTTGTGGGCCAAGGGCGGGGCGCCCGCCCGGCCAGCCGTTGGCGCGGGTCAGGCAAACACCTGGTCGCGCTCGGGCGACTGGGCCATCACGGCCTCTTCGGCGGCCACCTCCGGATAGCGAGCCCGGACGCGGTCGTAACCGTTTTGGTGCAGCTCTTCGGCCAGCTCGGGGCCCCCCGTTTCCACGATCCGCCCGGCCAGCATTACGTGGGTAAAGTTCGGGCGATTGTGTTCCAGGAGCTTGTCGTGATGGGTGATGATCAAGATGCCCATCTCGGCCCCGCCGATTTCGGCGATGCTTTGGCTGGCCAGCCGCACCGCGTCGACATCCAGCCCGCTGTCGGTCTCGTCCAGAATGGCGAACTTCGGCCGCAGCATCGCCATCTGCAGAATCTCGGCCCGCTTCATCTCGCCCCCCGAGAACCCTTCGTTCACGTACCGGCGGGCAAACTCAGAGTCCATTCGCAACTGTTCCATCTTGCTCCGCAGCTCTTTGCGGAACTCTTTCATCGGAATCAGCTCTTCCCCTTCCTTGCGCTCGGGCCGGCGCACGTTGGTCGTGGCGTGCCGCAAGAAGTCGGCCATCTTTACCCCTGGAATCGACATCGGCCGCTGAAACGCCAGGAACAAGCCGGCCCGGGCCCTCTGGTCGGGGTCCAGCTCCAGCAGGTTCTCGCCGTCCAGCCAAACCTGGCCGCCGGTTACCTCGTAGCCCGGATGCCCCATAATGGCGAACCCCAGCGTGCTCTTGCCCGAGCCGTTGGGGCCCATCAGCGCGTGGACCTCGCCGCGGCGAATCTCGAGATTCACCCCCTTGAGAATCGGGCGCTCGCCCACGGAAACGTGCAGGTCGACGATTCGCAACACTTCTCGATGCTCTGAGACCGGCATGGCGCTTCGCTCGATACGGTTGGTTGGCAAGTTGGTAAAACGGGGTTCGGCCAGCCCCTGGGCAAGGGGCTTAACCGGTAATTTTTTGGTGCGAAAACAGCGGCTCTTCCTCGCTGGCGGTCACGTAGCCCGAGTGGTGCGGAATGGGCAACTCGTCTTCGAGTTTTTCACCGGGTCGGCCGGCGGTCGACAACCAGCCGTTGCCGCTAGTGCGCTTGGCGATGCGGTGCCCCTTGATCTTGTCCTGCACCCGCATCAGGCCTTCCAACAGGGCCTCGGGCCGCGGCGGGCAGCCCGGCACGTAAACATCGACCGGTACGACCAGATCGACCCCCTTGACCACGTGGTAGCCGTACTTGAAGTAGGGACCACCGCCGACGGTGCAGGCTCCCATCGCGATCACGAATTTGGGATCGGGCATCAGGTTGTAAAGCCGCCGCACCCGGCTCGCCATTTTGTAAGTGACCGTGCCGGCCACGATCATCAGATCGGCCTGTCGGGGGGTGGCGCGAAATGCCCCGGCCCCGAACCGGTCCATGTCGAAGCGGCTGGCGCCGGCGGCCATCATCTCGATGGCACAGCAGGCCAGCCCGAAGGTCATTGGCCACAAGCTGGCTTGGCGAGCCCAGTTAATCGCCTGCTCGACCGTGGTCGTAATCAAATTCTCTTCGAACCGCCCCTCGATCCAGGGCTGGCTCATCACGGGCTGTGTCATGGCTCGCTGGTTCCTCGTCGTCGGCCGGCGGCAAAAAGCCGGCAAGTGGCTCCTCGGGGCCGGCAACGCTCAGCCGTCGCCTCGGACCCGACAAACCTCGGATTCTATCGCTCGAAGTCTCGAATCTTCAACCGGTTGACGTCGTTCTCAGCGGTAAATGCCTGATCTTTTCGGGGGACGGGAATCGGTTTGGCGGGTCGGCCGGGCCCGGCCCACCTAGTTGGCCTCGAATTGGCAGCAATCGTGACCATCGAGCCGGCACCGAGCCAGCCGTACGTCGGCCTCGAGCAGTTCGGCCAGCATCATTCGCTCCAAAGCACAAATGCCCCGGTCTTGCTCGGCTAATTCGGGGTAGGGGCACTCCAAGGCGCTCAACACCGTCAGCCCCGCCGGGGCCGCCGCCGTCGAAGCCTCGTGTGGCTCGGCCGGCACCGGCGCTACCGTTTCGACCGCAAATGGCACCTTTCGTTCACCGAATAGGTCGACCAGCGAGCCCATCCGTTCGGCGACGGACTGCCCCCCAACCTGGCCGCGGTACATGCCGGCCAGCGACTGGGCCAGCCGCTGTAACAATCCCCGGCGGACCTGGGGATCGGAAATCTCGCGGATTTCCTTCCACAGAACCGTGGCCAGATCGGCAAAGTTGTTGCCCGATGTCTGCCGTGCGAGCGGAGTAAGCGAGTAGGCGTGCATGGGCCGCCCCCGTCCGGCGCGAAGCGCCTGACGCTGAACCAACCCCTGGGCCATCATGCGCACCAAACGTTGCCGGACGGCGGTGGCGGTTACGCCCGTGGCCGTGACCAAGTCGTCGATCGTCATCGCTCGATGGCGACGCAGAAGGTCGACCACCTGCTGATCGGAGGTTTCGGGCACGGCATTCATTGAGCGAACTCCCGGCCGGGTGGCCGATTGCAAGCGGTGCTGGCCACCGGTCTCATCTTATGACTATATCCAATTTTGGCAACCCAATATGTAAAAAATAATTCTAACCGGAAATAGTCGACATAACTGTTTGACAAGATAGGAGTTATTGCGTTAGAAACTGGCCCAAAGGGGTCTTCTCGAGCTCCTCTCGCCGCCTTTTGCACGGGTTTTCACCATGCCTTGGTTCACCTTGCCTCGGATGCAACGCGCCCTCTGGTTGCTAACCACCCTGGCCGCACTGGGTGGGGGAGGCCGCATCCAAGCACAGGACGCCGGCAGGCCGGCTGCGCAGACGGCGGGGGCCGCGGCCAGCGCCGATTCGGAACTCGGTCTGGAAACCGAGAGCCCGACCGCCTACCAAGCTGGGGCCGCGGAACAAGCGACCGACGGTGTCGCGACCGCCGCTCCGACCCCCTCGCCCGCTCAAGAAGACTGGATGAACCGCGTCGACGCGTTTTTCGGCCGCTGGCTGGTGGCGCCCCTGGCGGGAGTGCTGTTCTACGACTTTGGCACCACCGAACGGTGGGGGGTGGGCGTTCCGTTCGTGGTGCTTTGGCTGCTGCTGGGGGCAGTGTTCTGCACCTTGCGAATGGGCTTTATCAACATCCGCGGCTTCTGGCACGCCATTCAGCTTACCCGGGGCGTATACGACGATCCGAACCAGCCCGGCGAGGTATCTCACTTTCAAGCATTGGCCTCGGCCCTCTCGGCCACGGTCGGGCTGGGCAATATTGCCGGCGTGGCGATCGCGATCGCCACCGGAGGCCCAGGGGCCACGTTCTGGATGATCGTGATGGGCCTGTTCGGCATGTCGAGCAAGTTTGCTGAATGCACCCTCGGGCAGATTTACCGCAAGGTCTCGCCCGACGGGGTCGTCTCGGGCGGCCCCATGCACTACCTTCGCGATGGCCTGGCCGAGCTGCATCCCGCTCTGCGGCCGGTGGGCGCGGCGCTTTCCGTTTTGTTTGTCATCCTTTGTATGGGCGGCTCGTTCGGCGGGGGGTGCACGTTTCAGGTCTCGCAGTCGCTCGACGCCCTGCGGCGCGAGATTCCGCTGCTCGACGCACAGCCCTGGATCTACGGCCTGGTCATGGCCCTGATGACCGCCACGGTGATCTTGGGAGGCATCCGCCGCATTGCCGCTACGGCCGACAAGATTGTGCCGTTTATGTGCGGGCTTTACGTGCTGATGTCGCTGGCGATTCTGGCCGTCAATTGGCAGGCCATCCCGGCGGCCTTCGCCGCGATCCTCGAAGGTGCGTTTACACCCCAGGCCGGCTACGGCGGCTTTCTGGGCGTAATGGTCAAAGGGGTCCAGCGGGCTTCTTTCTCGAACGAAGCGGGCGTGGGATCGGCCTCGATCGCTCATTCGGCGGCCAAGACCCAGTACCCGGTCAGCGAAGGCATCGTGGCCCTCCTGGAACCGTTTATCGATACCGTGATCGTCTGCACCATGACGGCGCTGGTGATCATTGTGACCGGGGCGGCTGAAGACCCGGCCAACGCCGAATTGGTTCAGCGCGACAATGGCGCCGCCCTGACCATGCAGGCCCTGGGAAGCCAGCACTACCTGTTTCGCTATCTGCTTTGCGCCACGGTGTTTTTGTTCGCTTTTTCCACCGTCATCTCCTGGTCGTATTACGGAGAGCGGTGCTGGACCTACCTGCTGGGCAGCCAGGCTTCGATCGCCTATAAGCTCATTTTTCTGGTCTTTGCATTTCTGGGCTCGGTAGTCACCACGACGAACATCAAAGACTTTTCGGACCTGATGATTCTGGCCATGTCGATTCCCAACCTGCTGGGCGTGATGCTGCTATCGGGTAAAATCCGAAGGGCGCTCGACGCCTATTGGGCGAAACTCAAAGCCGGCGAGCTGCAACCCTACCAATCCCGTTAGCCCGCTGGCGGCACCTCTATCGGCCCGCAACTTCCCGGAGACTTTTGCGATGAACTGGTTTCCCAAGCGCTCGGTGGTGGTGCCGATCGACTTTTCCGAAGAGTCGCTCGCGGCGCTCGACGTAGCCCGCGCGCTGGTCGAGGAGCCGCGGTATGTCCATGCCATTCACGTGCTGCCGCTCTTGGAGCCGACCGAGCCGGGGGTAATCTGGGCCACGATCGACAATGCCGGCCGCCGGCACCACGCCGAAGAGGCGCTCAAGGCCAAGCTGGCCGAGCACGCGCTAGCCGGCGCCTCGACCCACATTGCCTTCGGCGACCCTGGCCATCAAGTTGCCAGCTATGCCCAGAACGTCGCCGCCGAGCTGATCGTGCTTCCCTCGCACGGCCGGACCGGCCTGGCCCGGCTGCTCATTGGCTCGACCGCGGAGAAGATCGTGCGGCTGGCCCATTGCCCGGTGCTGGTGCTGCGCAAGTAGCTACCTGATCAGGGGGCGGCGCTTGGCAGACCGCGCCAGCGGCGCTGCCGCGCCGTGACGGCAATACGGGGCGAGCAATGGCCATGCACGCGCTACCAGGCGATGACGTGCCAGTGCGAAAGCTTCGCAATCTGGGGCTGGCCAGTTCTCGCTGGCTGGCCGCCGTCGGCATTCACACCCGAGGCGATTTGGCCCGAATCGGCGCGGCCGCGGCCTATCGAATGGTCAAACAGACGACCGACGCGCCCAATCTGAACTTTCTGTACGCGCTGCACGGCGCGCTCTTGGGCCGTAGCCTCGTTCAGTTTTCGCCGCAAACCAAGGCCCGGCTCCGCCGCGAAGCGGGCCTGGAGTAGCCCGGCGAAACGTTCGCTCAGGAGCCCTCTGGGACGTGCGCCGCTCATGGTTCTCCAACCGGACCGGTCGGCTCGACCAGTGGAGCCCCTCGTGCTAGCCAATCTACGCCGCTCGGCGAGCGCTACCTCAGCGGGGCAAGAGGATGCCGAAGGGATTACCCGCCTGAAATCACGAAACTTGTCCACTTTCCCCGGCCCGGCAATCATTCCTGGGTATCGGCCATGGCTTGCCCCGCCGCCTCGTCGTCCTCGTGGCCAGGCTCGCTCTGGGTGGCAAACCGGCAAATCTTCTCCCGCCAGCGGATCAGTTCTCCGCGCCCCAGCGTATTGGCGTGGCTGATCTCGGCCTCGAGCAACTGGTCTTGCCCGGCCAGCAGCACCGCCACCTGCAACAGCCCGTCGCTCTGGTAGCTGAACCGCACCTCGATCGAGGTCTTGGCCGGCAGCTCGGGCGGAAGGTTGCGCACCACGCAGCGGGCAATCGGGGCGCAGGCCTCGGGCTGGGTCCCCTCGCCTTCCAGGATCTGTACCAAGAGCGATCGTTGATTGCGCCGCTGTGTCTGAAACCACCGCCGGGCGGTAACGGGTAGCGGCGTGTTGCGCGGAATGACGATCGCGTTGTGCTTGCGCCGCGTGGCAGGCTCGGTCGCCACCACGCCCAGGCTGTGCGAATTCACGTTGCGAATGCGCAAGGGGGAGGGCTGCCCCCCGGCTCGGGCCAACAGCGCCCCCGCATGCAGGGCGGCGCCCTGCGCCACGGCCTCGTCGGGCGAAAGCGAAGTGTCGGGCTCGCGCCCCGCGAGCCGCTTCAGCATTTGCCGCACCGCGGGCATTCGGCTCGACCCGCCCACGAGCAAGACCCGGTCGATTTGCGGCCAGGTCAGCCCGGCCGCCGACAGGGCCTGGCGAACCGTGAATTTCGTGCGGTCGAGCAGGTCGCGCGTCAGCTCGGTCAACCACTCGCGGGTGACCTCGTAGCGCAGGGCGTGCCCCCGCCAATCGTAGGCCAACTGAATCCGGCCGCGAGTCGAAAGCGACCGTTTCGCCTCTTCGCATTCGCGCCACAGCCGGGCCCGGGCGGCGGGGTCGGTCCGGGGATCGGCATCGAACTGACGCATGAACTGCTCGGCCACGTGGTTCATCAGGCGCTGATCCCAGTCGTAGCCCCCCAGTTGCACGTCGCCGTCGGTGGAAAGCGTGGTGAATTGGCCACCTTGCACCTCCATCACCGTCACGTCGAAGGTGCCCCCGCCCAGGTCGTAGACTAAAACCCGTTGGGCCGGGCCCAGGGCTTCCGGGCCAGTTCCCCCAGCTTGCGGTGTCTCGCCCTCGGCCTTGGCCCCACCCGCGCCCAGGGGGCCAGCCCCCGTGCCGGCTGCCAGTGAAATGGCGGCCGCCACGGGCTCGTTGATGATATCGAGCACTTCCAAGCCCGCCAGAAACCCGGCGTCGCGCGTGGCGCGGCGGCGTACCTCGTCGAAGTAGGCGGGAACCGTGATCACGGCTCGACGAATCTCTCCCAGCCGCGCCGCGGCATCGCGCACCAGTTTGCGCAACACGTATCCCTGAATCACTTCGGGGGGCAGCGCGCTTCCCGCCAGGGCCCGATGAAACGCCCGGGAGCCCATTTCGCGCTTGGCGAACTGGGCCACTTCCTCGGGATCGGTCGCCAGGGCTTTTTGCGCTTCTTTGCCCACGACGACTTCCTGGCCATCGAAGAAGACGGCGCTCGGCGTAAGCAAGTCGCCTTCCGCGTTGGGCAGCGTGACCGGGCGCCCTTGGGCATCGAGATAGGCCAACACCGAGTAGGTGGTGCCCAGGTCGATACCAACCGCCACGTCGCGCTGCATTGCGTTCGCCTTGGGTCGTGTCGCTGGCTCGTCGCTACGGAAAAGAACCTGAGCGCCGCATGGCGCAGGGGGGGCGTGCCGGCCAGCCCGGCGTCCGCTCCGCGACACGCCCAGGGGAGGGAGATCCCCGTGGCGGCCTGATTCGATTCTGTGCCGACCGGCCGCGACATGCCAGAGTGTCGGCCAAAGTGGCGATTTTCCCCCCCGAAAAACTCGGCCGGGGCAGGGGGAGTGGCGGTGGTCGGGTTGCGCGGGGCTCACGCATCGCGCCGCGGTTCGCTGCTCGCTAGGGCGCCCAGCAGCCTGCCGCCGTAGTGAAGCGGTGACCCTCGGGGCCAAGCGAAGTAGTTCGCCGAGCCGCACCCCGGCGCGCCAGCCACCTGGCGCTCAGTCGTCGCTTCCCGCGGATCCGCTCGACGGATTCGTCGGCGGGCTGCCGTGCGGAAGGGCTGACGGATTCTCCAAAGGTACCGCCGTGGCAGCGCTCGTCTCACCTCCCGGACCGTGATCGACGGCTCGCAGCAACACCGTACCGACCACCACCAGCAGGACCCCCACCGCTAAGGTCGCCAACGCCGTTTTCTGCGCAAGCCCGAAATAGTCGGGCACCGGATGCTCGGCAAGAAGTTGTTCCTCGCGGGGGGCCAGCAAGAAGAGCACCGTGGCGCAACACGCGCCGGCCCAGATCGCTATCTCGCCGGCCACTTCCGAAAGACTCAGCGGCAATTGGCCGGAGCCGTGCAGGGCCATGTGCCACCACAGCAGCAACAGGGCCAAGAGTTGGCCCTTGCCGAGCCAGTCGGTGGGAATCGCGGGCAGCCACCGCCCCCGCCGCCGGGCCAGCAGCACGCTGCCAATGGTCAGGGCGAGCAACAGGTACCCCAGCGTGAGCACTGCCGTAAACGGCCAGCCACCGATGACGCTCGGTACCTGGCCGCGCGGGATCCAATGCGCGTCGGCAACGGCCAGCGTGCTGACGTAGGTAACGCCGATCAAAACGGCAGCCAGGGCCCAGGTCTCGGCGACCCGGTTTTGCGCCGGGGGCTCGACCAGCCGTGTCGCCCGGGTACTCAAGTATCCCAGCGAAACGGCCTGGCCCAGTCCGGCCGCGCAGCCCACCAACAGGGCTCGAAACGGCTGCCAGGCGAGCGACTCGAAACTGGCACGGCCAATCGGCTCAACCAGCGCCGAGAGCACCAGGCCGGATCCCAGGAACATGCCGGTTATCGCCCCGGCCCAGATGACCGAACCAAGTTGCTCGCGAGCGAGCCAAAGGACCAGGGCCACGGTCAGCCCGACGAGCCCGGCCCAATTCCCACCGGCGCCAGGAGTCAGTTCGAGCCCCAACCCCACGGCCAACAAGGTGAACCCTACCCACCAGCCGAGCGCCAAGGTGAGCAGCCCCAGGGCATCGTTCGATCGGCGACGATAAACGCCCCACCAAGACAGGCACACCACGGCCGCGGCCAAGGTGGCCAGCCAGTCGCTCTCGAGCCAGTTCCACGTCGCCGGATCGGCGCTTCGCACTAGGGCCGCAAGTTCCACTCCCAGCGCGTCGGCAAGCACGGATTCGCTTACCTGGGCCAGCCCGGCCAGAGCGGTGAGTAGGGCCCAAACCGCCAGCACCGCTAAGAGTGGCCCCGCGGTGTCGGCCAACCGGCGCTGTGAAACCACCGCAGACCAGGCCGAACCGGCGCCGCCGATTGCGCCCCAGAGCACGCCAGCGAGAAACAGGGCAGCCAAGCCGAGCGCGACTTCCGGAGTGGACGAACTGCCGGTGCGGACGAGCGCCGCCTGGGTATCGATCGTTCCCCCCAGCGACCAGGCAACGGCGGAATAAAAGGCAAAGAAGGGCACGCGGCGCCGCCAATCCTTTCGGCCCGCGACAATGCAAGCGGCGATCGTACTGAACAGCCCCGGCAGGAGCGCCGCCGATTCCCCGGCCCCGGGCGAGGCGATGGCCGCCCCCAGCGCGCCGGCCAGGGCCACCAACAACAGGGCGGGTCCGCCGAGTGGCGGACTGGCAGTCGGGCCGCCGGAAGCGAACCGAGTTAGGCCGACCATCGAACCACCCCGGGGTACGAAAAAAAACGGCCGGCCCCCGCGAAGGGACCGGCCGTTGGGAGTTTCAACTCAGACCATCATTCTCAAGCGAATCTAGCCAGCCCGACGTCGGGCGATCAGCAGGCCCAACAAGCCCAGGCCAGCCAGGGCCAGCGTCGAGGGCTCGGGCACGACATGGATCGAGCTCAACTCGAAGTCCACGTTCTTCACCAGGGCGGAGTTGAATCGCACGGCGATCAGATCGACCGCCGAGAACGAGAAACCGCCAACCGGAGTGAACGAGGCAAACGGGATCGAATAGACCGACGGGATGTCGGAATCGGGCACGACGCCGCTGAAGCTGGCCGAACCGGCTCCGTTGCTCAGCACCACGTCGATGCTGATGCCCGGAGCGGCAGCCCCGTCGGCAAACAGGAAATCGAAGACCAACTGGTTGCCCGAAGCGGCCAGATCGGCGGCGCCCAAGCCGGCGGCCCCGACGCCGTCGTAGACCAGCGTGGTCACTACGGCCGCGGCACCGGTCGAACCCGAGGCCAGCGAACCTTCACCCACGGTTCCCGAGGCCGAGACCAGGCTCGGCGTACCGCTCACGGCGATTTCCAGTTCGCGCTCGCCACCCAGCACGCTCCCGTCGGCGGTCACGACGCTGGTGGGATTGGCGTTCAGCAGGCTGATGACCCAGGCCGTCCGCACGCCGGGGGCGCTGAAGTCATCGATCGAAAGGGCGGCTGCCGAGGCCGTGGCACCCGAGGTGGCCACAACTCCTACGAGCAACGCTGCCAGGGCACGCGTCAGTTGTCGAAGCATCGTTGAAACTCCCCTTACACAGAAAATGATGGCGTTCTCAGTTCCGCAACTATCCACAATTGATTCAGTTCAGCTGATTCAGTTCTTCCGGCGACGACCCGCCAGGCACACCACGCCGCTCAAACCCAGGGCCGCCAGGGCCAGGGTCGACGGTTCGGGCACCGAGCGAATGCCATCCAACGTGAAGTCCACGTTCGAGGCGCCGGCCGGGTTAAGGACAATCGTGATCGAATCCACGGCACCGAAGCCGCCGAAGCCGCCACTGGCCAGGAACGAGCTATACGGAATCTCGTAGGTGAAGGGCGAAGCGCTTTCGGTGATCGACCCGACGAAGCCCGCCGAGCCCGCCCCGCTTACGATCGTCACATCGATCCCCATCGCGGTCCCGATGCCCGCCTCGAGGGCGACGAAATCGAGCACGAGCTTGTTGTTGCCCGAGTCGACCAGATCGGCCGCCCCCATGCCCAAACCGGCAGCGCCGTTGTAGAGCAGGGTGATGATCGATCCCGGGGTGCCGGTATTCGAGGAGAAGTTGCCGTCGCCGATGGAGCCGGCGGCCGAAACGAGCGAGGCCGCGCCCACCACGTCAATCGTCACCGAACGCCCGCCGCCCAGAATCGAGGGGTCGGCCGTCACGATCGTCGAGGGATCGGAATTCAGGAAATTGATCACATACACCGACGCCGGCGAGGGCGCCGAGAAATCGTCTACCGAAACCGCCGCTGCCGAAGCCGAACCGGTCACCGTCGACGCCAAGAACAGCGCCGCAAAAACCAGTCCGTTCCAGGCCGCCTTGCCATGGTTGCCGGCGAGTAGCTGACTAATACGCATCGTGCTTCCCCGTGTTGTGCTCGTCGCAGTGAGTAACGCTGCCAGGTCACGAAAGGCACGCTGACTCCATCGAGCGCCGGGGGGCGAGGCCGAGGTCCGGAACCGCTGTTTCGACGTTTGCGAATGGTGCACGACCAAGCACAACGCGAGACACCGCTACGCAAGCGGTGAGGGGCTCCGGGCATGAAGGACCGCTGACCCGGAATTCGAGAGAGAGGTGAACCACGCTGGCCGGGCAGTTGCCCGCCGCGACAGCTCACCTAGCGTGCATTAGCGGTCCCTAGAAGAAACAATCCGTGGATGTTGGTCAGGTTGTTACTGCACGTGACCCGCCTACCCTGGCAGGCCTGCCACGAACAGCCGGTGGATTTCTCCCACCGATCTTTCCCGATAGTAGCAGGGCTGGAATAACCCGTCAAGTTTTTTCTACTGAATTTTCCAGGTTTCGAGCCAGCCCGCTCGTGAATCAGCAAGCCATTACCACAAAACCCTTTACGGCGATTCAGGTACGGCCCATTCACTCGCCCCTGGGACAATGACCCCGGCGAATCCTTCCCAAACTCGCGTTCTGAGCAGGGATGTGCCCCAACCGCACGGGGCGAAACCGAAAGGTCTCTCTCGGCCGCCACCTCCCGCGGCGCCCGCACCCCGGTGCTTCTGGGCAGCCGGCTGTACGGGGAAGAAGCGATCGCGAGGGAAACCGATTCAATCCAATCGTGCGAGGGCTGAGCCGTCGCACCCCCACCCGGCCGTCGCACCCCCACCCGGCCTGTGGAACCCCTGCCGAACGCTCTGGTGGCCTCGGACCGCGCTCGCTATCATCCGCCGCGCTCGCAGCTACTCCCCCCCGGCCAGCGCCGAACACAAATCGCCACAATGTCTCAGGGGCGACGTGCGATTCTGTCGGGCGGGCGCAATCCTGGCGCAAGACAAGATTCTGGCGCAAGTCAAGGAGGTCGGCCTGTGCGGATCGTTGCCTTCACCGAAGGCGTGGATCACGTTTGCTCTCGTTACCGTATCCAAGCCTACGCTGGCGAACTTGAGCGGCGTGGCTGGCGCTTGCAGCTCGTTCCGCTGGCGCGCCGCACGCTCGATCGCTATTCGCAATTTGAACAAGCGCGCCAGGCCGATGTCGTCATTTTGCAGCGCAAGCTGCTTCCCCTCTGGCAGCTTCGCCTCTTGCGCAAGCAATCCGCGGTACTGGTCTACGACTTCGACGATGCCCTCTTCGGGCGCGACAGCTTTGCGCGCAAGGGCTCGTCGAGCCTGAGCCGCTTGGCACGGTTTTGGGCCACGATTTATAGCGCCGACCTGGTACTTGCCGGCAACAACTTCCTGGCCCAGCAGGCGGCCCGCTACATCGAGGTCGATCGGGTCAGGGCCGTGCCCACCACGGTCGACCCCACGCGCTACCCCCAGGCCACCCACCCCGAACGTGGCGGCGCCCTAAGATTGGCCTGGATCGGCCAGCCCAGCACGCTAGCCTGTCTCGTGCGAGCCCAACCGCTGTGGACCGCGGCGGCCGCCCGGCTGCCGCACCTGGAACTGCGGGTCATTTGCAGCCGCTTCCCTGAATTGTCCGATATCCGGGTCGTCGAGCGCCCCTGGAGCAGCCACCGGGAAGGGCCCGAGTTGGCCGCCTGCGACGTGGGCGTGAGCTGGTTGCCCAACGACACCTGGAGCCAGGGCAAGTGTGGCCTGAAGGTATTGCAGTACATGGCCGCCGGCTTACCGGTGGTGGCCAACCCAGTCGGCCCCAATCGCCAGTTGGTGGTCCACGGCCAGACGGGCCTGTTGGCGGAAACCCCCGAGGAGTGGGCCGCGGCCCTGGCGCAACTAGCGGCCGATCAACCCCTCAGAGCCCGACTGGGTGCCGCCGGACGGCGCTTTGTCGAGCAGCACTATAGCGCCCGGGGTTGGGCCGCCCCATTCGCCGATTACCTGATGCAGGCGGTTCGCCGGCAGCGCCGGCAGCAGGCCCTCGGCGAGGTCGGGGCAAGCCCTTGTTAGGCAGCCACGGCCAGGGCGACCGGGCCATTGCGGCTGGGCCCCCACGGCTCGGCGCGGGGGCGCGATGCCTCTGCTCGCTAGGCTTCGTAGTGCTCTTGGCCGGCTGCGCCAGTTGGCCCTGGAGCCCGGCGCCGGTCGGAGGCCAATACACGTTGTCGCTGGGAACGCTGGAGATCGTCAGCGACTTTCCCATGACCCGCCACCGCTACCTGCTCGACGACCTGGTGGCCCTGCGCGACGACGTGGCCAACCAATTAGCGATTGCGCCCAGCCAGGAGCCGATTCGCGTCACACTCTTCGAGCGCCCGGGCGACCTGGCGGCCCTGTTGCGAACGCGTTTTCCGGAGTTGGGAGAGCGGCGGGCCGTATTCGTCGAGAGCGATTCCCAACTGGCCGTGTATGCCGCCTGGAACGACCGGGTTGCCGAAGACCTGCGGCACGAGGTGTCGCACGGCTACTTACACGCGGCCATCGCCGGGTTACCGCTCTGGCTCGACGAGGGCCTGGCCGAATACTTCGAGCTGCCGCGCGGCGAGCAGGGGCGCCATCAGGCCCACCTCGATCAATTGGGGGCACTCTGGTCGGCCCAGCGGTGGCACCCCGACTTGAAACGGTTGGAAGAACTGACCTCGACCGCGCAGTTGAGCCAGGCCGATTACGCCGAGTCGTGGGCCTGGGTACATTGGCTGCTCAACGGCCACGATCGCCCTACCGGCGAGCCTCTGCGCCCACTGCTCCTTGGCTACCTGGCCGAGCTTCGGGCCAATCCCCAGGTCGGCCGGCTGAGCGACCGCTTACCCGGAACCGCGGCCGACCAGTCGGCGGCGCTGGTCGAGCACCTGGAGTCGCTGGGAGGGTCCTCCTGGCCGGGAGCCGTTCTGCCCGACGAAATGCGTTCCCCGGCGGAGCACTCACCCCGGCAACACTCACCCTGGCAACCCTGAGACCGAGGGGCCCCCGCGCGGATTGCCCCGCACCGGCGCTGGTCGCTCAGGGCAGATCGTCCAGGTGTTCCAAGGCGATTTCGGCCAGGGCATTGGCCGGCATGCCCCGGATCGACCATCCGTACAGGTTGCACATGGCCACGACGGTAATCCGCCGCTCGGGCAGATACCGCATCACCGTCTGGTAGCCCGGTACATCGCCGTCGTGCCCGATGCGCCCCCGGGTGCGTTCGATGTGAAACCCGTAGTCGAAGCCCGCCTGGTCGGCTTGAGTCCAGCGGTGCAATTCAGCCCGCATGGTCTCGCTGAGCAAGTCACCCCGCGCCAACGGCTCGCACATACGGCCCAGGTCGGCGAGGGTAGAAACGACGCATCCGGCCGGTCCCCACCAGGAAGGGCTGGTCTCAGTCACGCGGTGGCGCACATCGCCGCGGTGGAAAAACGGCCCTGTCGCCGTCCCCAGGGCGTACCCCTCGGCGTAGGGAACGGGCAGCGTGTTGTCGGTGGGTATGCGCGTGTGCTCGAGCCCCAGGGGCACCATTACCCGCCGCCGGACCTCGTCGGGCCAAGGGTTTCCGCTTAGTTTTTCAATCACCCGGGCGAGCAGTACCGTGTTCACATTGGCGTAGTGGTGCTCGGCGCCGGGCTCGAAGTAAACCGGCTTTTCCAGCGAGAAGGCCAACAGCTCGTCGGTGGTCCACCAGCGCTGGGGCTCGGCGGCGAAGGCGTTTTTCACTTCACGCGATTCAATATGGTTGAACAGCCCGCTACGGTGGCTGCCGAGCTGCCGCAGAGAGATTCGGTCTCCGTTGGGTACGCCGTCGACGAATTTCGAGATCGGTTCGTCGAGCGAGGTTCGGGTTTCGTCGGCCACGGCCAGAAGCGTGGTGCCCACCAGCACCTTGGAAATGCTGGCGATGCGAAAGCTGCAATCGACCGACATCGGGCGCTGGTTCTCAACATCGGCCAGACCCAGGGCCAGTTCGATCGGTGGGTGCCCTGGGCGGTAGATTCCCAAGAGCGCGCCGGGCGCCCCAAGGGCTTGCATTCGCGCAGCCAACTCGCCTTGCCAGGCCACCTGGCCCGAGGCCGCCGGCTCAGCGGCTCGGGCAGGGTCTAGCAGCGCCATGCTGCCCAGCGTGACGATGGCCAGGGCCACCATGGGCCACGTTCTGAGAGAGGCGCAAATTGTAGCAAGCATGACGCGAGTACTCCCAAGGACCCCGTGCCCAAAAGGGCGGGCCCGCTCAGAAATTGCCTAAAACCTGTCCATCGTCTGGCTGAGCCAGGCCCCACCAGACCCGAAAATCGACCGTTTCCGACAGCCCGCGGGCCGAACCATCGCAAAGGGCGATGATCGCGACGCCCGGATGAAAACTGTAAGGCGTATAGAAGTTGTTGCAGTTGACGAAGCAATTGCCGGGGGCGGGCGCGATCGTTACCGCGGGGTCGATCGCGTAAAACATCTCGCCATTCACCCCGGCCCAGGTACCCGCATAATACTCCTGCACCCCCAGCGGGCGCCCACGAGCATAGCGCTGCGGGCGCCCCGCCGACTCGACCAGCAGAATGGTGCTGGAGAGCCCATCGGTTACCTGGGCCGGGCGAAGGGGCTCTTCGTGGTCGAAGCCGGCGATCGCCGGAAAAACTGCCCGAAACACCCCGCTCCGGCGCTCTCCCATGGGATTCAGCACCACGCGGATGCCGAAGTAATCGGTCGCCTGGCCGGTCCGCCCCTGGTCGGGGCTGCCCAGCGAGTAGAACGCCAGGTTGTTGCGTACCTTCATGCGGCGGTCGCCAGGCGTGGACGGGCATTGGTAAATGGTCACCGGAGTATTAACGGCGGGCTGGTTCACCAGGTGATCGTACCCCTGTTGGTAGTCGTAACGGTTCTCCAGCACCTGTTGTTCGAGGTAGGGCAGGATCAAGGTGAAAAACCCGTTGACGACCGTGCCGTGATTCCCCTGGGTCGGGTCGTCAAGAATCTGAAACTCGTACCCAGCCGGAAACCGCTCATGGGTATCGAGAAAGTTATGGACCCCCAGCCCCACCTGTCTCAGGTTGCTCAGGCAACTCGTGCGCCGGGCCGATTCACGCGCCGCTTGCACCGCCGGCAAGAGCAGCGCGATCAAAATGCCGATGATCCCAATCACCACCAACAATTCGACCAAGCTGAAACCAGATAGGGGGCGACGGCAGCGCGGGCCGAAGTCGCTTCGATCGACCGTGGTGTCGCTTTGATCGACGCTCGGCCACCCCCGCCCGCGGCAGGGCGCACGGGGGGTTTCGTTCCGAGAAGCGGTTTCTCCAGCGAATTGCGCCACGTTTTCCGATTCCTTTCGCATTGGCACACCGCTTGCAAAACGGGTCGCCGCACGTGCGGCAGTCTTCTGCACGTGCTGTGCCAATCGTATGGCAGTTGCGCGCTGAGCGCGCCCGAGATGGGATCAGCCCGCGCTTCGCGTGACCCGTGATTTCCCCCCTGGAAAGGTTCGCACCATGATTCGACCACCGCTCTGGTCTCTGGTTCTCGTGGCTCTCTCGTGCCCGGCTCTTCCAACGGCGTTGGCCGGCAGCGTACGGCTGGACGGAATCGCCGACGGCACCACGGTCTACCTGGAGCAGCAGTCCGATGCGTTCTTCCGCATGGACCTGTACGACCCGCCACCGCGCGAGACCCAACAGCGCTTTCACGCCATCAGCGACCCCTCGGTCACCTTCGGCAATCCGGCCTTCGATGGCTTTCCCAACGACGAAGACTTTCGCCTGGGGAGCGTCACTTTCGACGATTCGGGCCTGATCGGCGGCACGGGCTTGGCACCCGTTACGGCCCTGGTCTTGGGCGTGGGGACCGATCCAAGCGACTCGAGCCACGTGAACTACGGGCGGTGGACCAACATCATGACCTTGGTCGACACGGTCAACGGAACGGTGAGCCTGGTGAACGGCGCGGTTACCTCGATCGACCTGACCGCCACCGCACATTTGGATGTGCCCACGTTCGGATCCATCGTGCTGAATGCTCCTGGCACCTTTAGCGTGACCGGCAATCGCTTTGCCGGGCATCTGCAAGGTTCGGCGACCGGCGCCCTCAACACGCTGCTGATCTGGGATTTTTCCGGCACGCTGACCACCGTGGCGGTACCCGAACCCGCCAGCCTGGTCCCGGCGCTGCTGGCGCTGGGGGCGCTGTTGGCCGTGGGCCGGCGCCGCTAACGCTTTGTGGAGAAGCTGCCCGGGCCGAGCCGCCGACAGCGGCTCGGCCCCAGAGGGCAATTGGGCTAGGGCGCGATTTCCTGGAGACGGATATTGCGCCACCGCACCTCGAGCGGTTCGGTCCGCGGGCCCACGCCGTGAACCTGCAAGGCGATGAAGCCCGAAGGGGTCATGCTGTCGTGCAGGTCGGCCGCCGGCACGCCGTTGAGCCAGGTCTTGAGCGAATCGCCCCGGCACTCGATGCGAAACTGGTTCCACTCGCCCGGGCGAAACGCCCTGCGGGCGGGCTCGTTCTGGCTCAAATCGTTGAGCCAGCCGCGGCGCCCCTCATCGTAAATGCCGCCGGTCCAGGCTCGGTCCGAAGGATCGATCTCGACCTGGTAGCCGTGGACGCGCCCCGCGGGAATCGTCTTCGGTTTGCCTTCGTGTTCGATGGTGCGGGCCTCGTCAAACACCTGGCTGCGAATCTGCACGCCGGAATTCAACTGCGGGGCGACTTGAAACTCCAGTTCCAGCACGAAGTCGCTGTAGTCGCGGTCGGTGCAAAGGAACGAGTTGCCCGTGTTGGGCACGCTTTGACCGACGATCGCTCCGTTCTCGACGCGGTATTGGGCTTTTCCGCCGCGCTGCACCCAGCCCGAGAGCGAACTGCCGTCGAACAGCGGCTTCCACTCGGGCTCGGCCGCGTGCAGTTCGCAGGCCACCCCGGTGGAAACGGCGACCGCAAGGCCCAAAACGGCGAACCAACTCGAACGCGTATTCATCTCGGAAGTACCTCCCGGCAGCAGGAACATTTCGGCGCGGACCGAGCGAATCTGGGTTGCCCAGCCGCCGCGCGACCCCCGAATCGCACCACGCCCAGCGTCGCCAGCCTAACGGACGGGTTGCCCCCGGGCGAGCCCCGCGACAGCGTGTTCGATATATTAACGGTCGATTCGGCCGGTCACGATGCTCGCCCGGTTCAGCTCGCAAAGGGGATGCGGCATGATCGCTCGCGCTGTCGCACTGGTTCTGACCGCTGCCGCAATGCGCGTCTGGGCGATAACCGCGGCAAGCGCGGCCGACTTGCCCGAAGATTACCCCGCCCAGCCGGCGCCTGACTGGGACGCTGTTTTCCAGCGCAGCGAGGGTTGGACCGGCGGCGACGACATGTACTCGCTGCCGCTTCCCGGCGAGCGGGTGCTGTGGTTGTTTGCCGATAGTTGGATTGGCCCGGTGGTCGATGGCCAGCATGCCCCCGGCACGCGGATGGTCAACAACGTGCTGGCCATCCACCCCTCGGTTAGCGACAGCCAGCCGCCGGCCGCCGATCAGGTGCGGTTCTTTTGGGGCACACCGCCGGAAGAAGCCGAACCGCTGGCTTGGATTCGCCCGGTCGACCGCCCGGGCGAGTGGTACTGGCCCGCCGACGCCGTGGTGGCGGGACAGCCGCCCCGGCTGATTCTTTTTCTCTGGCGGCTCCGCCGGAACAACGCTCCCGGGGCCTTCGGCTTCGAGTCGAGCGGCGGCAACGTGGCGCTCGTCGAAAACCCCGGCCAGGACCCGCCCGATTGGCGAATCGCCCAGTTCGAGAATCCCCACACCGTGGCCTCGGGCGGGCGCGAAGGCATCTCCGAAACCAGTTGGGGCTCAGAGCTGGTTGTCGATGGCGAGCACCTCTTGATCTACGGCATTCGCGAACAGCCGCTCAACAAGCGGATGATGCTGGCCCGGACCCGGCCTGAAACGGTGGAAGACTTCGCGAGCTGGGAGTTTCGCACCGAGCGGGGCTGGTCGCCGCGGTTGGCCGACGCGCGGCCGCTGGCCGGGGCCATGGTCAACGAGTTCACCCTTACGCCGACCGAGCTGGCGGGCGAAAAAACCTGGCTCTTGGTGCAAAGCGAGCCGCTCTTTGGCGACCACGTTCAGGTGCGGGTAAGCCGCTCGCCGCTGGGCCCGTTTAGCAACGCGCAGAACGTGTACCGAGTGCCCGGCGTGGTGCGCGACCAGACCTTTACCTACGCCCACAAGGCCCACCCTGAACTATCGCGGCCGGGCGAGCTACTGATTACCTATGTAATCAACGCGTTCGATTTCGGCGCCGCGGTGCGCGACGCCGACCTGTACCGCCCGCGGTTTTTGCGCCTGCCCTTGGCGGCGGTGAAGCCGCCGGCGGCGCGGTGAGCCCCCTCCGACGGCCCTCGGCGATCCATCCAGGCACTATTGCTTGATCAGCATGCACTGGGTCGAGGGCAGTTCCAAAAGGGGCTCGGCCCGGTCGGTCAGAAACTCGCTGAAGGCACGTTTCACTCCGGCCAGCACCGAGTAATCGTGGGAGAGAATGACCCCGCCTGGAACCATCCGCGGATAGAAGAATTCCAAACAGGCCAGGGTGCTGTCGTACAGGTCGACATCCAAGTGCACGAACGAAAACCGCCGATCGGTCACCGGCCCGGCCGTATCGGGAAACAGCCCTGGGTAAAAGTGCAAGTTGGAATACGCGCCCAGGTACTTGCTGACCGATTCCAGGCTGCAGCTAAACAACTTGGCGCGGTGCACCAGCCGATCGTCGCCCGTCGGTTCTGGCAAACCTGCAAAGGTGTCGAAGACGTGAAAAGTGCGGTCCTGTTTGGCCTCGCAAATCAGCTTGGCCGAGCCCCCTTCGTACACGCCCACCTCGGCCAGGTCGCCTTCGAGCGAGCTTTGGGCCCGGGCGCAAGCGAACACCATGAAGGCTTCGTTCGTGGTGATCAGCCAGCGGCGTTCGCTCCGCACGCGGCGAATCAAGCGGGTAGTGTCGCTGTCTTTGTGCAGCGACATGCCTGCCATTTCCAGCTCGGCGGCAAAGCGAATCGCCAGCCGCTCGAAGATCGAGCCGCCAATCCATCGCTGAAAGCGCTGATTTCGCAGCCACATGGTTTCCGCCGCTCGTCGCAGCACCGAGGCCGGGGGCAGGGGGGGGCGGTCAGCCCCCCGTTGCGCTCGGCGCAGCCAGCAACCGGGCGTTAGCAAGTTCGTCGGCTGAACGCGCGCGGGCAACCCGGTCCATCTGCGTCGCATGGCGCAGCTTTCCCAGGTGGAAGGGTTTGACATGAACTCGGCGGCAAGCTGATTTAGTCAACGTAGTCGATCGTGGCGAATTGGGGCGTGCCGCTGCAAACGGCGGCAGTCAACAGCGCCGACCTTGCCCAACTGCCTGCAAGCGTGCGAGGGCCTGACGGACCAAATTCAGCACGGCGCGCTCAGCATCCGATCCTTTGCTTATCGGCCCCCGGGCAGGTCTTGCCGAAGTTGGCGGCCCAGAGGGCGTAGTCGCCGGCCCCCACCGATCCGCTGCCGTCGAAATCGGCCGATAGGCCCTCGCCCGTCTGACCAAACTGCGCCGCCCAGAGGGCGTCGCCGGCCGGTCTGCTGAACCGCGGACCTACTCGGAATGATCGCTGCCGACCAGCCGAGAGAACGCACTGCCGACAGGCCCCACCGCGGGAAGCACGCAAACTCTCCGGCGGGTGTTTCTGAATTGAGTATCGCTGGCAAGGCGTGGTAGAATTAACGTATGGAATCGATCATCCGCGACGTATCGGCTCTCGACGACGCCCAGCGACACGCGCTGGAGGATGTCATCGGTCGACAATTGCAGGAGAACCAGCGGCTGGTGATTCAAATCGTCTTTCTGGATCTAAAAGACGTGCCCCCCGCCCAGCCGTCGTCGATCGTAGCCGGAAAGTTGCCCGCCTGGTGCAACGTTTACGAAGGTCTTTCCGATGCGGAAATTGCCGAACTGGAAAAGGTGGTGCTGACACGAGCGGACCTGACCCGTACTACCGAATAACAGCATGGATGCGGCACTGCTAGATACCGACACGCTCAACGAAGTCATCAAGCAGCGCAATCCACTGGTCGTGCAGAAGAGCACTGACTACCTGCAGAAGCATCGGCAGTTTGCGATTTCGTCGATTACGCGATATGAGTTGCTGCGTGGCCTAAAAGAAAAGCAGGCGACGAGGCAACTCGCACAGTTCGAGGCCTTTTGTAGACAGTCTCTCATCCTTCCAATCAGCGATGCGATTCTCGATCAAACCGCCGAATTGTGGGTGGAGGCTCGCCGAAGTGGCTATCCTGGAAAGGATGCCGACCTGATTATTGCCGCTACGGCTCTCGAAAGCCGCCGCGTGTTGGTCACAGGCAACACGACGCACTTTGCCTGGATTCCACAATTGCGGATTGAGAACTGGCGGCAACCGTAGATGCGCTCTGCTAAGGAGCAGGTGTCGAGCAGTGAGCGATCCATCGCTTAATCGGACGGATGAGCAAGGACGGTGGGCTTTTCGATGATGGCATTCCCATCAACGAGATCTTGGGCCGACAATCCTTGCAGCACATCGAAATAAGCTGGCACTTCAGGCACCGCCGTCGGCGCCTTCGGCTCGATATCGAGCGTGCGCAAGACCAACACCACGTCTTGAGCGGCGCTCAGTTGCTGACCAAAGACGCGCTCCACGACGTGTTCGTGATCGGCAACTTCACGCCGGTCTCGCGCCACAACTTCCGCATCGACGTGCCGAAGGCCGGTTGGTATCGCGAGATCTTCAACAGCGATTCGACCTACTACGGCGCCTCGAACGTCGGCAACGGCCCCGGCCTGATGACGCAGGACATTACTTCGCACGGCCGGCCTTCCTCGCTGCTGTTGACGTTGCCGCCGCTGGCCGCGATCGTGCTGAAGCCGCAGTATGGGCCCGGCGCCCGGAGACTGGAGTCGTTACCGCGCGATGGTGCTGTCAACCGATTTCGCGCCGTTCAAGACGACTCTGACCAGATTCGACCCTCGCTCGATCAAGGGCCGGCATCTGTTCCATTTTTCAATCGAAGGTTACGCACCCCGTGCATGACAATCCGGCCGCAAAGTTGGGCCGCGTCGAAACTCCGCTGCGATTGCCACAGCGCTAACTCTTCTTAATCTTCAAACGCTTACATGTTTCCTCAAGCAATTGCTCAAGGTGCTGCTCGCCTTGAAACACTTCGATAATAGTTGGCACACTCGATTGTTGAGGAGCGACCAACGCTTCGACCAACACTCCAAAGCCCGCCTGTTTCAGACCCTCGAGCCACGCATCTTGCTGATGCGGCAGTGCCGGTCGCAATGCGCCGTGACCTATACTGCAATACTTCCAGGGATTCTTTTTCGCTGCAGCCGCAAACAGTCCCGCTGCCTCAATAGGCCGCTTGGTGTCCGCAGCGTCTATCGCTAGTGCCCAGGTCTCGTCACCTGATAGCCGATCTGATACCTTAGAGATGTAGTCTCGTAGAATACGGGGAACGTCCTGCTCAAGAACGTTTCTAGCACGCTCGCTGCCGCTTCTTCTAATGTGATCTAGCTCTGCTAAATACCTTTGCTTTTCGTCAGCGGAATCCGCGCATTGCCACAAATTAAGTAAAATGCCAGGAATATCTTGCTCAAGAATAATTTTGGCATAGACATTCCCCCCTCTCTTCATGCGATCTAGCTCGGATACGTATATCTCGCTTTCGCCAGCGCTACTCGCGAAGCGGCATAATCCACGCATCAAATGCGCTTCATGATGGAACTTTACATCCTCGATTTCTCGTATGAACGCCACCACTAATGCCGGTATGCAACCAAGTACCGCGCCACAAAGAGCCCATTTACTGATGGAGACGTAAACGAAAGCGCGCGTAACGATACCTAGGCCGGCGCCAACGATAAGGCCGAGGATTCCAAGCGCAATCCAAGAGAGTATGAATCGCATAACGACAGGACCCAAATCCATCGTCACTGCATGCACAAGGTACTTCGAAAACGGAGGTGGCGGCCAACGCTCATTTGTCATGACCGTCGGATCTGCCGACGGAACATGCGGGCTGGATTCTCCAGTTGTCATATTACCCCTCGTATGAATGTGTGAAGCCCACGTCGCATTTTCTTGCCATTTGTGACCGTTTGACTGAACGGCAGGATTATCGGACGGCCGAAAACTAGATTCAAGGGGACGCAAAAGCGGTCAGAACTGGTGCGCATCATTGGTAACCGTCCAACTCGACGGCCGGTGTTTTCGCCCACCGACAACCCGCGTTCAAGCTACGCGGCCCTTTCTCAGGCCGTATTGGGGTGGGCCAGGAACCAGATGTCGGGGAGCAACCCAGCCAGCCCGTCGGGCGGAGTAGCGGGGAGCAACCGAAAAACGTCGGCCAGGTAGCGGAACGGGTCAATTCCGTGCCTCTTGCAGTTGGCCGTCATGCTGAACAGCACGGCCGCGGTGCGGCCGCTTATCGGCCTCCGCGCCGCGACGAGGCGGCCATCCACAGCGCCGCCAGCCCGCTACCCAACAGCGCCAAGCTACCCGGCTCGGGCACCGGCGAGGCGGCCCCCGGACAGGTCTTGCCGAAGTTGGCGGCCCAGAGGGCGTAGTCGCCGGCCCCCACGGAGCCGCTGCCGTCGAAATCGGCCGATAGGCCCTCGCCCGTCTGACCAAACTGCGCCGCCCACAGGGCGTAGTCGGCCGCCCCCACGCTGCAATCGCCGTTGGCGTCGCCCACCAGCATCATCGGTGCCAAGGCGTCGGGCAGCACGGTGCTGAGCGTGTAGCTGAAGTCGCCCAGCGTCGCGGTGACATCGAACCCAAGTTCGCCCGAGACCGCCACCGGCAGCAGCCCGCCTAGGTTCACGTTGAACGGAATGGTCGTCGCAATGTCGAATGAGAGCTGGTCGACCGCCGCCGCAATCACGGCCAGCGCGTCGCGAGACCCCGGCGCGCCCGGCTCTAGGTCGGTGAGCGTGAAATCGCCCGGCAGCGAAAACGGCTGATTGAATCCATACAGCGTGGGATTCAGCGGTACGGGCAACTCGAAGGGGCCGGGAAACTCGATGCTGACGCCGAACTCGAACAACAGGTAGCCCCAAATGTTCCCGGTAAGCGTGCCGTTTTCCGCCAGCCCCTCGTCTTGCTCGAAATAAAGCGACAAGAGCGAGCCCGACATGCGTGAAATAATCCGCACCTCGATCGGCGTGGGGTCGGCCGTGGTAAAGGCGGTGCCCTCGACCGCCAAGGGGTTAAAGTCGAACGTAATCGCCTGGTTGGTGAGAATATCGATCTGAAGACCTTCGACGGTGCGACTGCCCAGAGTGGCGTCGTCGTAGCCGAGCGCGGCCACGGCCAGCGGCTGACGATCGATCATGCCGGGCGCCGCCAGGCTCAGGGGCACCGTTTGCGTGGGGACCTGAATGTGAAATTGATCGGGCCCCGCCCCGCCGATGGTCCCCCCGCCTCCGCCGGTGAAGGAACCGGCCAGGTCGAGCGAAGTGTTGGCGCTTTGCGCCTCGCCGTCGAAGAGAACCAAGGTTTGGACCGGAGCGGCCAGTCCTTCCCGGGCAAATCCGAGCAGCGCCAGCGCGCTTGCCCAATACCAAGAGCGATTCATGTCCGCCCCCTCGGCCTGGTCTTCCAGGCAATTCGGTTTCGCGTCGGCCGATGCCCGCGGGCACCCCGGCCCGCGATGCATCGCGAAAGGCGCCGCCGTTGGCGCGCGCCACACCCGCGGAGCGATTATCGACCGCCCGGCCGCGAGGAGCAACTTCGAGCACCCTGATACCCCTGCCGGGGAAGGGGCATCGCCGCTCGCCGGGACAAGTGTGCAGTCGCTGGAAGAAGAAAGTAATATCGAGGGCACGGCAGGAGCGGGCCATTCGCAAACACGGCATCCGGCGCGTGTCGCGGGTTAAATTCCCGCTTCTTTCGCGGAGCAACTGCGATGGATGTGGCGTTTCTCAAGCGGCATCGTGAACTGACGCGGCGCCATTTTCTGAAATGGGGAGCCGCCGGCCTGGCGGTACCCAGTTTGCTGCACTGGACCGAACCTTTACGAGCGGGCACCGGCGCATCGCTCTTGCCCGATGCCGAGGAAAAGGCCACCCGGTTCAGCAGTTACTTCACGCCCGACGAGCGGTTTGCCGATGTTTCGCGCGGCGATCCGCTACCGCACACCTTGACTGAGGAAAAGAAGACCGCGGTCGGCCTGACTCGCGAAAGCTGGCGGCTGGAAGTGATCTCCGACCCCGAGCACCCGGTGCGGCTGCGCTATCCGCGGACCAAGCTGGAGGGCACGGCCCTGGATTTCCAGGCCCTCCTGGCGCTGGGCGAGAAACACGCGGTGCGCTTTCCCAAGATAATGACCTGTCTGAACCTGGGTTGCCCGCTGGGGATGGGGCTCTGGGAAGGCGTTCCGCTCAGGGAAGTGGTGTGGCTGACCGAGCCGCGTGAGGATACGCGGCGCATATTCTTCCACGGCTACCACAACGATGATCCTGCGCAAATGTTTCGCAGTTCGTTACCCATCGGGCGCGTGCTCGAAGATTACTTCGACCTGCCGCCGGTCATTCTCTGCTACAAGCTCAACGGCCAGTGGCTCAGCAGCGAGCGCGGCGGACCGGTACGGATCGTGGTGCCCGAAGCCTATGGCTTCAAGAACGTGAAGTGGTTGTCGCACGTGGTGCTGACCAACCTGTTTCATGCCAACGACACCTATGCCGAGGAAGGCAACGACATCGACAGCCCGATGAAGACCTTCGCCACCACGTTGAGCGCGCCGCGCCAGGTAAAGGCCGGCGAACCGATCCCGCTGACCGGGTTCGCCCAGGTGGGCGTCGGCGGGCTCAGCAAGATTCAAGTCTCGGCCGAGCCGCGCGACACGCAGCGCAAAGACGATCCCTATTTCGACACGGCCCCCTGGCTCGACATGGAAATCCTCGAGGCGCCGCCGTCCTGGGGCGGAGGTTTACCCGAAGACCAAATTCCGCCCGGCACCCACGGATTCGACCCGGCAACGGGGCGCCCCCTGGCCTGGCCCATGCGCTTTAGCGCAGCCCACTGGGCCGGAGTGCATCCGGGCTTGCCCGCCGGCAGCTACCAGTTCCGCTGCCGGGCGATCGACGGCGGTGGCGTGGCCCAGCCCCGGCCGCGGCCGTTTCGCAAAAGCGGCCATAACCAGATCGAACAGTTTCTACTGGAAGTGACGGAGAGTTAGCGGGCCCTCGGCCGCCCCCGCCTGGTCTCGGACTTGTCGAAGGCCTCGACTCGCACCGCGCCCGGGACGCTGGCCCGGGCGCGGTGGATCGATACGTTACGAAGTCGGACCGCGGTCAATCCGACCCGCCCGAGGTACTGAGCTTCTCCATCACCTGGTCGAGGTTGAAGGATCCGGCTTTCTGACGGGGCGGGAACTCCTTAAAGGTGCCGAGGAACTGCGCCACGTAAGCCTGCGCCGGCACCAAGAAATAGGCTCGGTCGATCATCCAATCGTAGTAGGAGTTCGAGGTAAAGTAAGCACGTTCGTAGGGGTCTCTTCGCAGATTGAAGATCAACGGTACCCGCAAAGGCTTCCACGGCTCGATCCAGGCCCGCAAAGTCTCCTTTCGGGGCTGTTCCAGAAACATCAGTTTCCAATCGCCGTAGCGCAGCGCGGTCAAGTCCCCTTCATCGGAGAAGTAGAAGACTTCCTTGCGATCACTCTTGTCGCTCTTTCCCGTGAGCAGCGGGAGAATATTGTAGCCGTCGAGATGCACCTTGTACTGACGGCCAATGGCTTGGGCGCCGCCTTTCTTCAGTTGGTCCTTCACGTCTGGCGCGCCCGCGGCGGCCAGAAACGTCGGAAACCAATCCATATGGTGAACGATCTCGTTCGTGACTGAGCCAGGCTGGATGTTGCCCGGCCAACGGATCATGGCGGGCACGCGCCAGCCTCCCTCCCAGTTGGTGTTCTTCTCACCTTGAAAGGGCGACCAGGCCGCATCGGGCCAGGTGTTCATGTGGGGGCCGTTGTCGGTCGAATAGAACACGATGGTATCGTCGGCGATTCCCAAATCGTCCAGCTTCTTCAGCAGCTTCCCCACGTGCATATCGTGCTCGACCATGCCGTCGGCGTACTCATCCTGCCCGGATACCCCACGGAGCTCCTGCTTCACATAGGTTCGAAAATGCATCCGGGTCCCGTTCCACCAACAGAAGAACGGTTTGTCCGCCTTGGCCTGGCGATCGATAAAGTCAACCGCCGCTTCCACCGTCTCGTCGTCGATGGTTTCCATGCGCTTGCGAGTCAGCGGCCCGGTGTCCTCGATCTTTCCCCCCGCCGTCGACCGGATCACGCCTCGAGGGCCAAACTTCTGGCGAAACGCAGGATCCTTCGGATAATCCTCGTTCTCCGGCTCCTCCTCGGCGTTCAAGTGATAGAGGTTGCCCAGGAACTCGTCGAACCCATGGTTCGTCGGAAGATGCTCATCCCGATCTCCCAGGTGGTTCTTGCCGAATTGGCCAGTCGCGTAGCCGTGTGCCTTGAGCATGCCGGCGATCGTCGGGTCTTCCGGTTTGATTCCCAGCGCCGCACCCGGCAATCCAACTTTCGAAAGGCCCGATCGAAAGACACTTTGACCCAGGATAAATGCCGACCGTCCCGCGGTGCAGGATTGCTCGCCGTAGTAGTCGGTGAACATCATTCCCTCGCGGGCGATGCGATCGATATTCGGCGTGCGGTAGCCCACCAGGCCGAACGTGTAGGCGCTGATATTCGACTGCCCGATGTCGTCTCCCCAAATCACGAGGATGTTGGGCTTCTTGCCAGACGCCGCGGCCCTGGCCTTGACTTCCTGGTTGCGTTGCGCGAGCGCGTCGTTCACGTCGGCTTGGGCTAACAAAAGCTCCCGATTCGTTTCGCTCGAACAGCACGCCCCCCGAGGCTCGCTATCGGCAGCGGCGGCTAGCGAAACCTCGGCGGCCCGCTCGTCTCCGACACGTACTTTGGCGTGCGCCCGCTTGGAATGGTTCAACTCGCCACTTGCGGCCAGCAGGCCCAGGCCAGCGCCCAGAGCCAACAACCACAGGGCCTTCACTCGAATACCATGGAACATGTTGTCACCCTAAGAATGCGACATGAGAGCTTTCGATCCACACTCACTACTTCGGACTCGCGCACCTGGTCATCGCCATAATCGCTCGATCGCGAATTCCGGCCCGATGCGCCCTACTGCGAACGGACGGCGATCGTCATTCGACCGACACTCCATCCGACGTTTCCCCAATCGATCTGCCAACCGAGTGAGCGAATGTGCGGCTAGCAAACCGCTCGTCGAGAACTCGATTGCGATGCCTTTCGGTTGACCATCGACTTGCAGGCCATGCGACATGCGTCTGGGTGTGCGCCCTCCACGAACGTTCGTCAAGGCATCGCACGCGACCGGCTCACTAACCCGACCCGCGCCTGCCCCGGGCTCCTGCAAAAAACTCCCGGAGCGGCTCACTCGAGACGCCATCGAAATGCAACAGGCGAGTCACCCCCTGGAAGTACTTCTCGTTCGTCGATGAACCGAAGCGGTAGCTCGCGGGTCGGCTTTCTATGCCGACGAACAGGGGCTGTCAAGCTATCGGGGAGCTGGGCGGCATCTGCGCGCTGGCCGCCAGTCTACGATTCGCGGCCCGGCAAACACGGGCAACGCCGATTGTTAAATCTGTGCGATCCTGGCCGCGACCGGCTGGCACTGGCCATTGGCCCCCAATCGTAGACAATTGCCACCTTTGGGGTGTCACTGGTTAAGGCGCCACTGGCCCTGCCAGTGTTCGGTGCCTGGGGCACTGGCCTAGCCAGTCGCACACGCTCGTCATTGATCGCCGCCGACCGTGACGATATCGAACGCCGAGGCGCCCGCAAGCAATGCACCAGCCTTCGGTCAGTGCGGGGCGACGGTGCCACCCGGCCGCGTGACTACGTTTTTTCCCGGTTTTCCGGCGGCGGTTCCTAACTCGGGCTAGCCAGAGAAGCAGAAACGGGGACCAACCTACGTGCCTTCCAGTCCCGTAGGGACGCCGCGCGGTAGCGACCATGGCGGGAGAAACAGGTTGGGCGTGGAACACACGCAGTCCACTTGGTTGGTTGACCCGTTCGGCGCGCACAAAGAGCGCGCCCTGCCTGCTCGCTCCCTTCCTGGCTGCTGAAGGGAAACGGGTTTCCCCGCGCACCGGGCAGGGGCAGCCCTCTTGACAACGCCGACCCAGATGCCCATGTTTATTGCATATGCAATTTGCTTGCATTTGTGTACGAGCCACATGAGCAATCGGACGCCGACTCGAAGTTGCGCGGTCGGTTGCGGTGCTGGCGACAAACCGTCCCGTGCGGGGCGTTCGGTTTGGCAGTTCGTTTTTCGTCTTCTAGAAGGAGTTACCCTCATGCGTTTGTTGCGCGCTACCCTGGCGATCGGTCTCCTGGCCTTGGCCGCCGGGGCTAGCTTCCCCTCCGCGGCTCAGGCGGAAACCGACGACCGGTTGTTCATCGGCGTCGACGGGCGAACCTTGCCCTTCACCGGCTATCCCGACAACCCCAACTACGGCCGCTTGACCCTGCTTTACGCCCACGGCGACCACTACCACGGGCTGGGGGCCTACCGCTACGTCGGCCCGACGGGAGCTCCCGTGCTGGAAGACACCAACGCGAACAACCGGCTACCCGAGATTTCCTCGGCGATCGCTCCGCTCCCGCTTTCCCTAGGCAGCGGGGCCTATGCCGGCAAACTGCACAGCAAGGCTTCGTCGTACCCTTACTCGGATCTCGAATTGCGCAACGTCGGCGAGTTGGAAGCCGTCGACCCTGTCATCTTCAACAGCAGTGCCGGCCGCTGGTCCGTCCCCCTCGACGGGGCCGACATCCATCTCAAATTGCTCAGCGTTAGCAGTCCCTGGCTACGCGTAGGTTCGCTCACCGACCCCCTGGCTCTGCCGGTCGGCAGCGATGTGCACCTGGGAGAGGGGGACGACTTCTTTTCCTTCACCCCCGTTCTCTGGACCGACGCCGGCGCCCCGGTAGGCAACTACTGGGCCGAGTTTCAGCTGGTCGACGAAGCAGGTGTTTTCGGCAACTCCGGTCGGTTCTTCGTGGATGTCCGAGTTCCCGAACCCACTTCCTGGGCGCTGGCCGCGGCAGGGTCCGCGGCGGTCGGATTGGCGCTCGGCAAGCGCCGCTGGTCGGCGGCGCGCAACGCGCGGTAGCAACGCCTCGCACGCCACGCCGGGTGCCCGCCCAATGAGTGCGGGCACCCGCGTGGGCGATGGCCGGTTATACCGCACCCTCTTCGGCTAGTCGGTACCGATCCGCGGGTGGCACCGACAACTGGTTGTCGGTTGGTTGTCGGTGTTGCGAAGCAACAAGTGGCATCACTCGACATGCTGATGGCGGCTGGACGGAGCAGTACGCTCATCGGCCCCTCTTGTGCCCGCGGCACCCTGACAGCGGGCGGTCAGGGCCACCCGCGCTAATAGCCGCCCGATTCGAAAGACATCAGATTCAAACCCTCAGGTCCGGCGGGGTTTCTTGCGCCATGCATACAACGCCGCCAGCGTGAACCCAAAGCCGGCGATGCCCAAGGTGGCCGGTTCCGGCACGCTTGCAACTTGATACGTAATCAAGACCGGGAAGTGGTCCGACGGATACCTCCCGTCGTACGAGGTGCGAATGATGGATGCAGATTCTGAGATAAACTCGTCGGATCCCAAAATGAAATCGATGCGCGATCCGTAGATACCGCCGTTGAAGCTGTGAAATGTGGCTTCCTCAGCCTGGCGAATCGGGTGCACCTGCCGATAGGAGTCTTGCAAGGCAACAGCTGCAGGGTCCGTCGGTGCCGTTAGCGTCAATAAGGCGAACGAGTTTTCGCGGTCATTAAAGTCGCCCATCACGAGTATAGGCAACCCGTTGCTTAACTCCTGTATCTTGCTCTGAAGCAGTTCGCCGCCGAGATTGCGCGCCGCGGCGCTTACATTGTCCAAATGCGTATTAATTACGAAGTACTGCTGTCCGGTAACTGAGTCGTCGAGGATTAGCCAAACCGCGACGCGCGGATTGCCGGCGCCGGGATATGTCGAACCTGGCACATCCGGAGTTTGACTGATCCAAAAGGCGCCTTCGTCGATCCGCGTGAAGCGATCACGACGATAGAAGATCGGCGTGTATTCGCCGTTGCCGCGATCCACCGAGTAATTGTCGTAGTCGAGTAGTCCCTCGCCCGCGATATTGCCGCCGCTGAGATCCTCGATTTGATGCAAACGTGCCTCCTGGATGCCCAATAAGTCAGGGCTGGAGGTTTTGATAACACTCATTGCTTTCAGACGACGAGCTGCGGTTGGTGTCGCGGGGTCGTACCAACTATTGACGCCCGCACTGCTGTCGCCCCGGTCAAATCGCACGTTGAATGTCATCACCGACAGCGATCCCGCGGGGCACATTGCGGGTAGCGCGAGCACGGCACAAAGCGCCCGGGCGACGGCGAGTCGAAAACCGATCATGTGGCCTCCAAGTGAACTGGTGAACTCGCATTTCGGGACCGGTCGAGGCGAGATGGGCCTCTAAGGAATGCATCGCAATCCTCGCCCAAAGCGCGCAAAGAGGGCTGATTTCCGCAGAAAAGAAGGCGGCAGAATAGGAGGTGACCCCCTCCCGATTTCAGTAGCCCAGCGTCTGTGAGAGAATTTTGGGGCTTGTTTCGTTCGCGTGTTGGGGCAGAAGGAGGAGCGCAGCCCCGACCGGAGGCTCAACACGCGAGGCGGTGGGGAAGACCCCGGCCTGTAGATCTACCAACTTCGCTGCGTACGCCGCAGAGGTTTGCCAGCCCAAGCCAGAGGTTTGCCAGCCCAAGCCGCCGTGGGGCCGGCGATGATTGTACTCCAAAGGCCACTCGTCTAGCACGTAACGGGCTTCGGAATCCCTCTAGCCGACATTCCGCAGGCGGGTTGAGCCTGGAACGGAACCAGGATCGGTTTGGCTATGATTGTAACAACACGGCGCGCTTCCGTGTCGACCGCGCGGTGAATGCTTCCGCATTTCTTCGGCGGGGTGGCATGCTCATTCAGTAGACGCGATCAGATTGGGTGCCATGCCCGCGGGCGGGCGCCGCCGCCGGCTTGCCCAGCAGCGCTCTGGCTGGGTTCAAGAACCGGCCCTGCCAATCGGTCGATACCGAAGCCGAATTAGGCAGCCCGTGGCGCGCACGTCTGGGTGGCTGCCCCCGACCGGCTAATCGGCCCCGATCAGCGGGTGGCGCGGGGCGGCCTCGCGCGGAAGGACCCCGGAGACCCGAGGGTCGATATCGACTTCCACCTCCAGCCGGTACGGGGTAAAGCCGTGCTTGCGGTAAAACGCCACCGCCCCGGGGTGGTCGAGCGTGCACGTATGCAGCCAGAACCGACGGATCGGCCGCGACCAGGCCCGCTGAATGGCGCGATTCATCAGCCAGGTGCCGGCGCCCGAACCGACGAGCTGCTCGCTGACGCCCAGGAACGCCAGTTCGCACTGGCCCGGCTGGCGAAAATCCAGCTCGAGCAGGCCCTCGGCCTGGCCATCGACCCGTAGGATCGAGACCTCCACGTCGGGGTGCTCGACAATCGCCGCCACGGCCTCGCGGCCGAGCTTGAGCCGCGAGAACCAAAGCCACGACTGGCCCACGCGGCGGAACAGCGCCTGGTACTCGGCCACGTCGGGCCGGGGCCACGGTTCGAGCTGCCAGAGGCTGCCCTCAACTTCCGGGCGGGGCTCGGGCGGGGCCAACATTTCCAGGTGCGTGACCACCGCCGCGATATGGCCGGGCGGGATTTCGTAAAAGCCGGGGTTCAAACTCGGCATCTTGAGTCGGTCTACTTTCGTTGTGATTGCCAAACGAAACCGGTGAACACGGCTCCGGTTGCTCTCTGGGGGCTGCGCCAGAACGGACAACCGGGCTTTCGAAAGGTCGGGCTCTCGCCGGTTCGTCACTCAAACGGGTTCACAAACGGCTTGCCCCGCCGGCTCTCCATAAACTGCTTGATCAGCGCCGAGGCAATGGTCAGAAAATCGCTCGGCTTCTCCAGCGCCACCTGGATGCCCGCCAGGCACATTTCGTTGTGCGATTGCGACCCATACTGCACCACCCGCGGCGGAAGGTGGGGGTTGGCCGGGTTATCGGCCGTGTTGTCGTAATGCGCTTCGACCGTGAGCAGCGTTCCCGTGGGGAGCGCCACCGGCTCGAGACAGCGGTACTGGTCCTGCCAGTTGAAATCCCAATCGTCGACCTCAAGCAATTCCAGCGGCATGCCCGCGTCAGGCGGTTCGGCCCGAATCGACATCCGGCGCCCCAGGTAGTGCATGTGCGGTGCGTAGCCGATGACCCGCACCGGCACGGGCAAGCGAAACGAGGCGGTCACCACGTGGTCGGCCTGGCCGGGCGGAATCTCGATGTCGACATTGAACACCGGAATGGTGCTCACGCTGGCCAGCCCGCTGGGGTTCTTGGCGAAGTGCAGCCCCACGCGCGAGCGGTCGCGCTCGGGCCGGCCCGTGGGGGTGTAATGCATTTGCAGGGCTACCACCGTGCCGGGGCGAAAGGCCACGCCGGTTCCCTCGGGCAAGCGATTGGGCCCCACGCCGGGGGCCCAACTGCCCAGGTAACCGGTGGGCAGAAACCCGGGGCCGCCAAAACTTTCGTAGCCCGGCCCGGGGTCGCGGGCATCGAGCTTGGCGGCCGCCCCGGTGTTGTCGAGAAACATAATGGCGTGGTGCACGACTTGAGAGTTTCCGGCCTGAAACTCAAAGGCCGTCACCATCGGTTCGCCCGAGAGCGCAACCGGCAGGGCGAACCAGCGAAACACGTTGGCCCCGTCGGCGGGAATTTCGAGCGGCTCGGGCATTTCGAGCACCAGGTCGGGTGTGCCCAGGCGCCACTCGGCGCTAGCCTGCGGCAGGGGAGGAGCGTCTTCCTCAGGTCCGGGCGGCGCGCCGCCGGCGGCCCAACGCACAAGCAGCTCGATCTCGGCCGTGGACAAGCGCCGCTGGCCAGCAAACCGGCCGTGGCCAGGCACGGCTTTCCAAGGGGGCATGAGCCGCCGCGAAACCACCTCGACTAATTGCTGGGATCGCTGCGCGGCGTCGTCGTAGCTCACCAGCGCGAACGGGGCCACCTCGCCCGGTCGATGACAGGCGGCGCAGTGTTGTGCCAGCAGTGGAGCCACGTCGCGATGGTACGTGGGGGGCCGGGCCGCCGCCGTGGAAGTGATCGCCTCGAATCGGCAGCCGACCGGGGGCGCCGTTTCAGGGGCCGCCTGGCCCGCCAGGCAAGCGGCGACCGAGTCGCGCAGCTCGCGATGCTGGGTCACGGCGCGCGGTTGACCCAGGTCGGCAAACCGGTCGTCGATACGGCCGCGGTAAACCAAAACGCCGCTGGGATGCGCAACGAAAGCCTCGGGCGTATGCGTCGGCGATAGCCGGCGGGCGATGAGCAGCGAGGCGTCGAACAAGACTGGGAAATTCGGCTGAAATTCGGCGACGAATCGCTGGGCATCGCCACGCCCAAGGTGTGGCTCGCTCAACACCCCGTAAAACTCCACTCCCTGGCCGGCAAACTCGTCGACCAGCCGATTGAGTTCGGGAATGTATTTGCGAGCGATCGGGCACTGACTGCCCAGCACCACCAAGACCACGCCCCGGGAGCCCGGCACCTGGCCGGGCGTGTGCGGTTGTCCGGCAACCGAGAGCGCGTGAAGCGGCTCGGCGTCGGTCCAGAGTTGGGTTGGCCCCAGCGGCCGTAGTTCTTCGAAGGCCGCCGCGACCGCGCAAAACTGCGTGAGTAGCAGGCCCACGGCAATGGCCAAGCCAAACGAAATTGCGGAACTCGGCCGGGCCGCTCGGGGCACCTGGTAAGCCGGTCGAGGGAAACAATCGACGGCCGCCCGGCAACACCGCTCGAGAGGCGGCTTTGTGATCCGATGCGATGCCTGCTGAGACGGCATAACCCGATTCCCTATCTGCACTTGCAAAGCGATCCGCCCGCGGCGGAAAAGCCGGGGAGGATCGTGGCAATCTGGGGCACGGCTAGGCAGGCGGATAGCGCCGCGGGACCAGCCGTGCGGCCCCCGAACGTACGCCGGCCCGATTATACGGCGGAGGGTGCGCCAGATCACCCTGGAGAGTGGATCGCTGGAGCGACGAACCGAAGTGTCCCGGGATGCGTACCGACTGTCTGGGTTGCGAAGCTGCTTCCTGGGCCCTTGAAATAACCGCTTGCGGACGGGTTGGTCGATGGCCCCGCCTCGGCGAGTCGGATCGTAGCTGGCCAGCGCCGGACGAGAACCGCGGGCGATCGGCGTTGGGCGGAAGCGAGTGGCCCCGGGGCGGGTGGTTTCCCGGGGGGATTTTAGAAAAAAATTGGAGCCCCTTGTCAGAACGTCCGACTGGTGTAGGATACGCCTACCGTCTGGCAGGAATGCGGAAGACGGGGCGAAATCGAGCGCGGTCTGCCGGAGGCAAGGAATCAAACGGGCCTCCTATCGACTGACGCGTATCGCAGTACGGGTTGCCGCTGGCGGCCCCAGGTTTTAGCCATCTGGCCAAGACTTGAAACTGCGAGCCCGAAACGATGTGGGGGAAGCTTCGTCGTTTGGGGTTGGAATGGATCGTGATTGACAGCAATCTATTGCATTGCTACGATCACCGATTCCCGCGAATTTGGCAGCGGGCATGGCTCGAAGGCAGGCACGGGCGACGGACGCCGTGATGCTCGAGCGATGGCCGCTGCTAAATCAGCAGATGGCTCTGGGATGGCGAAAGCCATGCTGGGGCCAGTCGATCTTTGACAATTTGGGTGTGGTAGTGTGGCATCTCGAGTAGAGATCCTGCCGCACGGGTGCCTGGCGCAAGTCGGGCGGTCCGGGCGGCGGAAATCTCTCACGGATCTGGATGCCCGCCGCGACGGGACAAACCTGGGGGTTCGCAAGAACCGTTGGGGATGTCTTGCCGAGGCGAGCAAGCCAGACGAGAGCGCGGATCAATCGTTACTAAAACCGAGCGGCCTGCCCGGCCAATGCTCGGTTTGCGTAGCTCACAACGATTCGACTGCCGAGGTTCGAATAGAACCTTCGGCGGCCGCCTTCGGAGCCAGGTTTTGCCTGGCGAGGTTGGCAGCGGTTTCTTGGGCCGCAGTTCCTTCGCAAGAGGGAATAGCGGTGCGAGGAGGGTTGGATCAATGTGGTCAAGCTACCAAGGGCGCATGGGGGATGTCTTGGCATCAGGAGGCGTAGAAGGGCGTGGAAAACTGCGAAAAGCTCGGGGGAGCTGTTAAACGAGCGTTGAGCCCGAGATTCCCGAACCGGCACGTACTGAATCCATAGGTGCGTGCAGCGAACGCGGCAAACTGAAACATCTCAGTAACCGCAGGAAGAGAAAGAAAAATCGATTTCCTCAGTAGCGGCGAGCGAAAGGGAAACAGCCCAAACCGCGGAGATTTTCTCCGCGGGGTTGTAGGGCTCTCCACATGGGAGTGACAAAGTGTTCTGCTAGCAGAACCATTCAGGAATGGTGGACCACAGAGGGTGACAGTCCCGTAAGCGAAAGTGGAACACCTCCCGGAGAGTACCTGAGTAGGTCGGGTCACGTGAAACCCCGACTGAATCGACGGGGACCATCCCGTAAGGCTAAATACTCCCTGATGACCGATAGCAAACTCAGTAGGGCGACTGAAAGATGGGAAGAACCCCTGCTAGGGGAGGACACTGAACCTGAAACCATGTGCCTACAAGCGGTCGGAGCACTATAGCGCAAGCGATGTGTGACGGCGTGCCTTTTGCATAATGATCCGGCGAGTTACCGTCGACGGCTTGGTTAAGGCCCTCAGGGCCGGAGCCACAGGGAAACCAAGTCTGAATAGGGCGTCAATTGGTCGTCGGTGGTAGACGCGAAACTGCGTGAACTACCCATGAGCAGGCTGAATCGCGGGTAATACCGCGTGGAGGGCCGAACCCGTCTGGGTTGAAAACCGGTGGGATGACTTGTGGGGAGGAGTGAACGTCGCATCACACGCAGAGATAGCTCGTTCTCTCCGAAATAGCTTTAGGGCTCGCCTTGAGCCACTACGCCTTGGGGGTAGAGATACTGAATCGGTTGGAGGGTCTTCCCAGACTACTCTGCTGAACCAAACTCCGAATACCAAGGCGATTATCTCAGGAGTCAGTCCGCGAGGGATAAGCTTCGTGGTCGAGAGGGAAACAACCCAGACCATCGGCTAAGGTCCCCAAGTACCGCTTAGTCACAAAGGAAGTTGAGTTGCTGAGACAGCCAGGATGTTGGCTTAGAAGCAGCCACCATTTAAAAAGTGCGTAATAGCTTACTGGTCGAGCAATTCAGCGCCAATAATGAACGGGAGTAAGCGGTACACCGAAGCCGTGGACTCGCAAGAGTGGTAGGAGAGCGCTGCACAGCAGATACAAGCCGTACCGCAAGGAACGGTCGCGGGCTGTGCAGGTGATTATGCCGGAATGAGTAACGATAAAGCAGGTGAGAATCCTGCTCGCCGAAAGCCTAAGGTTTCCTGGGGAAGGTAAATCCGCCCAGGGTTAGCCGGTACCTTAGTCGAGGCCGAAAGGCGTAGACGATGGATAGCAGGTCAACATTCCTGCTGCCAGTTGTGTGGACTGATGAGGGGACGGCGTTCGTAGGGTGAGCGGTACGATTAGAAACGTCCGTGGACCGTGGCGCGGTGGGGACAGGGAAACCCGCCCCATAAGCCGCAAAGCGGGACCGATCGCGTTTATGTTCGAGTAGTCATCCGAAAGACGTCCAAGAAAAGCCTCTAAGGGTTGAAGCACGACTGACCGTACTAAAACTGACACAGGTAGGCGAGACGAGAAGTCTAAGGCGCTCGGGAGAACACTGGTTAAGGAACTCTGCAAAATGACCCCGTAAGTTCGCGATAAGGGGTGCCCCTGGCGGTTTACGCTGCTGGGGGCCACAGTAAATCGGCATCAGCGACTGTTTATCAAAAACACAGGACTCTGCCAACTCGTAAGAGGATGTATAGAGTCTGACGCCTGCCCGGTGCCGGTAGGTTAAGGAAGAGGGTTAGTCGCAAGACGAAGCTCGCAACCGAAGCCCCGGTAAACGGCGGCCGTAACTATGACGGTCCTAAGGTAGCGAAGTTCCTTGTCGGGTAAGTTCCGACCTGCATGAATGGCGTAACGACTGATGCACTGTCTCAACCAGTGACCCGGTGAAATTGTAGCCGTGGTGAAGATGCCACGTACCCGCAGCTAGACGGAAAGACCCCGTGAACCTTTACTGCAGGCTGGTATGGGGCTGTGGTATGTCATGTGTAGGATAGGTGGGAGGCTGTGAACTGGGTGCGCCAGCATCTGGGGAGCCAACGTTGAAATACCACCCTTGGCCTACTTTAGTTCTAACACCGATCCCGTGAATCCGGGCGGTGGACAGTGCCAGTTGGGCAGTTTGACTGGGGCGGTCTCCTCCAAAAGAGTAACGGAGGAGTCCAAAGGTACCCTCAGCCTGGTTGGCAATCAGGCTTCGAGCGTAAAGGTATAAGGGTGCTTAACTGCGAGACTTATAAGTCGAGCAGATACGAAAGTAGGGCTTAGTGATCCGGCGGTGCTGGATGGAAAGGCCGTCGCTCATCAGACAAAAGGTACTCTGGGGATAACAGGCTTATCGCTTCCGAGCGTCCATAGCGGCGAAGCGGTTTGGCACCTCGATGTCGGCTCATCACATCCTGGGGGTGGAGAAGCTCCCAAGGGTTTGGCTGTTCGCCAATGAAAGTGGTACGTGAGCTGGGTTCAGACCGTCGTGAGACAGGTCGGTCCCTATCTGCTGTGGGCGCACGAAACTTGAGGGGATTCTTCTTTAGTACGAGAGGATTTGGAAGGACGTTCCTCTGGTTTTCCAGTTGTCGCGCTAGCGGCACGGCTGGATAGCTATGAACGGATCGGATAAACGCTGAAAGCATATAAGCGTGAAGCCCGCCCCAAGATGAGGTTTCGAAGGCCAATTGGCCGAAAGTCCCCTGGAAGACGACCAGGTTGATAGGCCGGATGTGTAAGCTCAGCAATGGGCTCAGCTAACCGGTACTAACGGACGAACGCTTGACCACGTTGATCGAACGCTCCTGGCCCGCGCGGCCGTGGCTCGCCTATCCCAAGGCGCGCCGCGGATCCCCCTGGGCCCCAGCGGCGACCCTAGGTCGACCCCCTCACCGGGGTCGGCAATGCAGTCGCCGGCTCGAGCGCCACACAACCCACACCCAAACCATTGGCTCGGCGGGGTTTTACCGCCCCCCGAGCCCTTTCCGGTGACCATATCAGAAAGGCCACACCCGTCTCCATCCCGAACACGGTCGTTAAGCTTTCTGAGCCGATGGTAGTACCCAAAGTGCGAGAGTAGGTGTTGCCGGATTATTTATCGCTGAAAGCCTGGCGGGGCCTTGTGCTCCGCCAGGCTTTTTTCGTGCGCCCGCATCGCCCGCATCGCCGCTCGCCTCTCGGTGGCCAGGGAGAATCCTCCCGAAGAATCTCCAGCCACCCAGGGGGCGGGAAGCAACCGCCCCGCATCCAGACCACGCCGCGCAGGTGCCCCGCTCAGGGGACTAAGTCCCGCGCGGTCCAACCGTCCAGCGGACGAGCTGCCGCAACCTCGGCGGGCCCGGCCAACGGCAAAGAAGTCAGCCAGTCGAGTGAGCCCGTCTTCCCAGGAGCCGGGTCCGGCCCGCGGCAAGCCGGCTGTCGACGATTTCGCTAGGCTGTCGAACGGCAAGAATGCGGTTGCGAGAAGGGCGAGGTAAGTCGTTATTCTGCGGCCGCTCGGAGCTAGACTCCGCACTTGGCGAGATTGAAGTAAGCCACGACGGTGTATTTCAACCGACGGTCAGCCGAACTCCAGCCAAGAGGGGGCGCCCAGCTCGTCGGCCAGGTGCTCGAGCCGACGCAGGACGGCATCGACCCGCTCGATCACCACGTCGCGGGCTTCGAACCGGCGGCCTTCTTCAAAGTGCCACCGCAGCCAGTGAATGCCGGCCAACAGTACCCCGCTGCGGTCGAACGCGGTCACCAGGAGCTGTTCGGCCGCCGACAACGGGCGCACCGCGCGATAGGCCGCCAGGCCCACGCGCCACAGGGCCGGGTCGTCGCCAGCCAGGCTGCCGAGCAGCCGGGCCAAATCGGTTGCCACGCTATCGGGTCGCATGGCACCGAAATCAACTAGCCCGCTCACGCGCGGCCCGGTGTACAACACATGGTCGTGCCAAATGTCGCGCAGGCAAGGGACAACCGGGGCCGCTTTGCCGGCCGCCTCGTCGAGCAAATGCAGCACCGCGGGCGAAGTCCGGTAAAAGAGCCTCAGAAGCGGTTCGGCTCGCCGGGCCAGGTCGGGCCAGGTATCGGGCTCGATCGAGGCCGCCAGTCGTCCGATTCCGCCATCGAGCAGCCGCTTCAGTTCGTGCCGCCGCTCCAGTATTCCCGGCGAAAGCGTCGGCTGGGGGTGGGGCAGCGGAAAGCTAGCTCCGGCCAGGTGAAACTCGGCTAGGGCCTCGACGGCCGCCGCCAGCCGGGTGGGGGTGGGGTTGCGCTGAAAGTCGGCCTCGCCAGGCATCCAGGGGGAAAGTTCCCAGAGGTGGCCCCGGTGACGAACGTAGCCGGCATGGGTCTGGGTTTCGCACGGCACCGGCACCAGGTGAAACCCCTGCTGGTCCGCGTGCCACAACACGGCCTGGATGAATTCCAGCCGGTCGGGTGCCGGATGCTCGCTGGGCCAGCGGCGCAGGCAAAGGGGGCCGCTGGGGCTTTCAAGCTTCCAGAACCGGGCTCCGCTGAAGCCGCCGGCCGCCCCCAGGGGCTGTACCCGGTGAGGCTGCCGCTCGGACGGATAGGCCGCCAGGACGATTCCCACGTCGTCGGCCCCATCGTTCATCGGCGTTTGCGCAACATCAAGCGACATGACCGGTTTCGCTCCCCCTTGCGTTCGACATCGGTTCCGGCCGCCGCGGTGGTTCAATGGGGCATGGGGCGCCGGTAAACCACCCCTGTTCAGCGTGGTCGCGAGGCATCCGGGGGCCGCATAAATCGCCCACCTTCGCCGCCAGCGCCGAATTGCCCGGTAAGCCTGTTCGGCAGCCACGCCGTGTTCGACAATCGCATCGCCAAACGGGCTCGGAATCGAAGTCCGCGCGGGCCTCGAGAGCTAAGCGCCACTCGACCCGCTTTGCACTGGCCCCGGCCCCCGGCTATGTTCTACGAGGGGGTTCCGAAACAAGCAAACCTGGCCGCGCTTGCATGACGGACCGGTCGACCAAAGCGGCGACCCACCGCGAGGGCTCCCGAGGCTCGATAGGGCGACCTTTGGGCGAGTTCGGCTGGCAAGGACCGTGGCCGTGAAACTACTGCTGGCAATCATCCAGCCCACCAAGCTCAACGCCGTCCGCGAAGCCTTGCAAAAGGTGGGGGTCACCCGCATGACGGTCTGCGATTCGCAGGGCTACGGCCGGCAGCGGGGACGGACCGAGATGTACCGCGGGCACGAGTACAAAACCAACCTGCTCCGCAAGATCGCCCTGGAAATCATGGTCAACGACGACTTCGTCGAGCGGACCATCGAGACGATTACCAGTGTCGCCCGGACTGGTCCCGAGGGTACGATCGGGGACGGAAAAATCTTCGTCCTGCCAGCCGAAGAAACGATTCGGCTCAGCGACAACAGCCGCGGCCCAGGCGCCATTTAGGCCAATCGCCAGGCGAACCCACCGGTCTGGGGCGAGCGGGGGGCGGGCACGAATCGCCCGAGCCGGCCAGGCGGCGGGGGACCGAGCCGTGAACTTGTGTCGTGATCCGTGGCCGCTAGTTTCCGCCCACCCAAGGGCCGTTGGGAACCTTTGGCCGGCACCCGGCAAACTGGCCCGGCAAACCGTTGGGGCAAACCGGGGGGCCCGCCCGGTCGACCGTTGACCGTGGCCTGCACACAATCCAGCACCAGGAAGGTGGCCCGTTGGGAAAAGTCGTTCTGCTTTCCGGCGATCTGATTGCCCGCGGTCCGCTGGAAAACGCGGCCCGGCGGCTTGGGCTGGGCTGGGCCTGCGTGGCCACGGTCGAGGCACTGTTGGCTGAGCTCGAATCGGGCGGGGGCGAGGTGGTCGTGCTCGACCTGGCGACCGGCGGCCTCGACGTCGGCGACCTGCTGGCGGCGCTGTTGAAACGGTCGGTCGTGCCGCCGGTAATCGCCTTCGGCCCCCATGTACACCGCGCTCGTCTGGAAACGGCACGCGCGGCCGGCTGCCGGGCCGTTTATTCGCGGGGCGAAATGCTCACCCAGAGCGAGGAGCTCTTGCGGGCTTTCGTCACGGCCGATGGCCCGATTCCGCCGGCGCCCTAGTCGCCAGCCAGCAAGGGCAGGGGGGGTGCCACGCCCGGCGCGGCTGCGTAATTGCAAGGCCGGCCGCCTGCTGGGGGTGAGGGCAACCAACCGCTTGTCTCGCAAGGCTTTGCCGCGATTGCGGCCATCGTTATACTCTACCGGTAGCGACGGAGTCGTTTCGAGGGTCTGCCAGGAACCACTTTTCATGTCCGATTCAAAACCCAATCCCAATTGGGATTCGTTGGCCGATTTGCTGGGGGCCGAAACCCCACCGCAACCGGCCGAGCCGGCGGTGTCCAGTCGGCCCCCCGTGTCCGAGCCCATCGTGGCGCGTCCGGCGCTACCCAAGGTCGAAGTTCCGCGCGGCGAGCCGGGCTGGGATTCGCTGGCCGAAAACCTGGGATTGTCTCCCTCGGCTCCGAAGGAAGCCACACCGCCGGCCGAGACAAGTCCGCCGAGCGCTGCGGCGGCGCGACCCACACCGAGCGTTTCGCGCTCCGAGGAACGCCCCTCGCGCCCGCGGCCACAGCAACCCAGCGCTTGGGATGCACCGGGCAGCTTCTCGGGAGACACTGAACCGACCCCCGCGGCATCGCGCGAGGAGGGGTTTGGTCTCTTCGCGGATCCTTGGCGTGAAGCTGAACCGGCTTGGTCCGACGACGCGGAAGCATCGCCGCGGGGCGACGCGGGGCCAGACAGCTTTCGCCGGGAACCTGCGGGCGACGACGACCGAGGTCCGCGCCGCAGGCGGCGAGGGCGTCGGCGGCGCGGGGGTCGAGACCGCGAGGACCGCCCCCATCGCTCCGACACGGACCGCCCGGCCGATCGCGTCGAGGCGGAGTTTGACGACGAATTACTCGACGAACCTTTTGGCGAAGACAACTTCGATCGCTTGGACGCCGAGCGGGAAAGCGCGCGCGGTCCGGATTCCGGTTCGCGAGGCCGCCGGGACCGTGATTCCGGCCGCGAAGCAGGCCGTGATTCCGGCCGCGAAGCAGGCCGTGAGGCAAGCCGTGAGGGCGGGGGGCGCGGATCGCGTCGCCGGAGCCGTCCGCGAACCGAGCAGCCGCCGGCTGGCCAGGGGCACCGCCGCTATGCCGACGACGCGGGGCTGCGTGAGGTCGATCCGCGGGATATCGATCCGCGCGACATCGATCCCCGCGATCTCGACCCGCGAGAGATGGATTCGCTCGATCTCGACGCTCGCAGCCTGGAAGAGGAGGATATCGACCCGCGCGACATCGACCCCCGCGAAGTGTACGGCGACGAAGGAGACGATCGAGGGGCGGGTCGACGGCGGCGACGTCGGCGTGGGCGCCGCGGCGAAGGGCAACGTAGCGAAGGGCGCCGCGGCGAAGGACAGCGCGGCGAAGGGCACCGCGACACTCTGGATCGGAGCGCCGAATCCCGCCGGGCTCGCGACGACGAAGACGAACTGGATTCTGATTCCGACGACTTGCTGGCAAGCGACGAGCTCGACGAACCGTCGCAGCGCCGAGGGGCCGACCGACCCCGGCGCCGGGCAGGCGACGACGACGTCGATGCCTTTGAGGATCACGGCTACGACGAGGACGACGATGTTAGCGAAGCCGAACGGCGGGCGCACCACCGCAGCATTCCGTCGTGGAAAGACACGATCGGCCTGATTATCGACGCCAACCTGGAAGCCCGCGCGCGTTTCCCGCAGGGATCGTCGGGGGCTCCGCGCGGCAACGGTTCGCGGCGCGGCGGCCAGCGCCGCGGAGGACGAGGGCGCGGTTCGCGGTAACGGCGAATCAGACACGCCAGGCGGTCCCGCCGCTTACCCGGCCATAGCGTCAGCGAGCAAAAGGGGAACGGTGCCGATGAGAGCAGTCGCGGCGTTTCCCGGCAGCGAGGTTCCGCGGCTGGTCGAGGTTGCCGAGCCCGCCGAGCCCGCCCCCGGCCAGGTGCTGGCGCGCACCCTGCAGCTAGGCATCTGCGGTACCGACCGCGAAATCCTCGATTCGCGCGGCCCCCTCGTTCCACCCAACGAAGATTACCTGATTCTGGGGCATGAATGCCTAGCCCGGATCGAGGCGGTCGGAAGCGGGGTAACGGGGCTCGAGGCTGGGCAGCTCGTGGTACCCGTGGTCCGCCGGACACTGGGCACGGTCGACCGCCGCGTCGACTTTCTCCCCTTCGGCAGCTATGTCGAGCGGGGTATCGTCTGGCAGCACGGTTTCTCCACGCCCTGGTGGGTCGACGAGGCCCAGCACCTGTACCTGGTCGAGCCCGAGCTGGCCCGCTGGGCAATTCTGACCGAACCGCTGGCCGTGGCCGAAAAGGGCTGCAACGAGGCGGTCGCCGTGCAGCGGGGTCGGCTGGGCCCCGAAATCTGGCAAGCTACCGCCGGCCATCCGGCGCCCCAGGTGCTGGTTACCGGGTTAGGGCCGATCGCGTTCACCAGCTTGCTCGCCTGCCGAGTGCGTGGTTGGCCCACCACCGTGCTTGGACGCGACCCGCACCATACTTTTCGTGCCCAATTGGTCGAGCGGCTCGGTGCTCGCTACCTGACGGTCGAGGGAGCGTCGACCATTGCCGCGAACGTCGAATCGCAAGGATTCGACCTGGTGCTCGAGTGTACCGGCAGCGACGAGGTGCTTGTACGTTCGGCCACTTGGATGCGTTCGCAGGCGGTCATGATTTGGCAGGGCAGTTCTCGGCAGGCGACCCCCAAAGCTCATAACCTGGCTCAGATGGTTCGCGACGGGCTGTTGCGCAACCAGGTGTTTGTCGGCTGCGTGAATGCGGCGCCGCGCGACTTTCGCGACGCCCTTGAGCACTTGGGGCAACTGGGCCGCCAGTGCCCGGGCGAGCTGGAAGCCCTTGTCACGCGGCAGGTGAAACCGGAGGATTCGCTTCCCCATTACCAACAGCGCGAATCGCAGGGAATTAAGACCGTGCTGGTCTACGAGTAAGCGCCCTGCACGCGGATGGCCCCACGGCGCCGTGGCACCGCGTTGCCAGGCCGCTTATCGCAAGGCAACCTGCCGCGCCGTGTGCGCGCGAGCAGCGCCCCCGCAAGCCAGCCCCGCGGGAAGCGTCGCACCACCGCGAGCACCCCCGGAGAGTAGTTTCCGGCGCGACCCCAGGCGAAGCCCCCCATCGCACCACCCCCGAATCACCCGGCTGGCGCCGGCCTGCGGCCCCGGGTGAAATCAACGCCCCCGAGCCTACGACGACCGCTCTGCCGCATGGCGGGCAACCGGCTTTCGCGATGAGCTACCCACACACTATCCGTCTCCACGGCCCCTGGCAGAGCGCGGCCACCCAGCCGTCGCCGGCCGCCGCATCGGTCTCGGAAACCCTGACGACCTGGACTCGGCGGTTCGGGAGGCCCCAGAATCTGGAGCCCTCCGAGCGGGTGTGGCTGGTTGTCCAGCGTCCCAGGGCATCGCTGCGGGTGGCCTTGAATCGGGTCGACCTGGGGACCATCCCGGCCGGCTGCCCCGAGTGGCGTACGGCCGTCACCAACCTGCTCGAGCCGCGCAACGAGCTGGTGCTGGCCGGCGAGCCGGAGAGTTTTTCGGGGCAGGGGGGCCCGGGCGCCGACGTTGCCTCGGGTCGGAAAAATGCCGCACAAGGCGGACCAGCCGGCGCGCGGCACGTGGGGCTGGAGATCGATCGCGGAGCCCGGCTCGATCGATTCTGGTGCGCCGCCGTGGCTTCAAGCGATGGGCCGAGCGATGAGTCCGAAGCCCAGAGCGGGCTTGCTGGCGGCCAGCTCCGCCTGGGGGCCACGATCAACGCCCCACCGCGCGACCAGCCTTGGGCGATCGTGGTCCGCCTGGGAGCCACGGAGTTGGCCTACGCCGAACTGCCGGCTGGCTCGTTGTGGCGCGCCGAACTGGCGCTGCCCGCGCTGCCCACCTGGTTGCCAACGGCGCCGGGGTGCAAGCCAAACTTGCTCGCCACGGTCGAAGTTCGTCTGCTAGATGGCGGGCAACTGGCCTTCCGGGTCGAACGCAAACTGGGGCTGCGCTGCGTACAGTTCCTGCCCGACGGGAACCAAATCGTCGTTCCGCCGGTTGCAATTCACGCCCCGCTTCCCTTGTGGCCAGGGCGCGAACCGCTGGGCGATGAAACTCCGCAGGCCCGGGCCCTCGTTCTCGCCGAAGTGGAGCCCGAGAGCCTCTACGACGGCTTCGACCGCCAGGGCACCCTGATCGTGCAGCGGCTTTCGAGCGACGAAGCCGCGACCCTCGGCCCCACCTTGGCCCATCATCCGTCGATTGTCGCCTGGTCGGCCACGGCGGCCGATTGGGACGAAGCCCGGAAGCGTTTCGCCCGAGTCTGCGACGACGGTCGGCCCTGGCTCGCCGCCGAGCGCTGGTCGCGGTAGCAGGCTGTCGGCGGCCCGACCGGGCTGATAAATTGGCCGTTCGTCCCTCTGGGTTTCAACTCGCAGCAAAGGAAATCTCGTGGGCATACTGGCTGCTGGCCCGCTGGTGCCGACACCTAAGGGCATCCGACGCCCCCCCACGCTTGATGGGCCGCGCCGGCGAGCGCACGGGCTCGTGCTGGCGGCGGCCCTGCTGGGCTCGCTGCTAATCGGCCAAGCGGCGCGGGCACAGGCCTCGGCCTCGCCCCAGTTGACCGATGAAGAGGTGGCTCAAGGATGGATTTCGCTCTTCGACGGCGAGACCACCTTCGGGTGGGAACCGACATCCAAGGCCGACTGGAAGGTGGTCGACGGCGAACTTCGCGTGGCCAGCGGCGCGCCTGGCTTTCTGGCCACGACCAGCGAGTTCGCCGATTACGAGCTGCACGCCGAGTTTCGCGGCTCGCCCCAAACCAATAGCGGCATCTTCCTTCGCACCCCCCTCGCACCCAGCGACCCGTCTCGCGATTGCTACGAGTTGAACATCGCCGACCCGAGCGAGTCTCCGTTTCCGACCGGCAGCCTGGTGGGCCGAGCCAAGGCGGCGCCGGTGCCCGCCGATCAACAGTGGCACTCGCTGGACGTCACCTGCCAGGGGCCCCGCATTCGCATTCGGCTCGACGACCGTGAAGTGCTCGATTACACCGACCCCGCGCCCCTGGGCCGCGGGCGAATCTCGCTGCAATACCGCCAGGGCCCGGTGGCCTTTCGCAAAGTGCGCTTGCGCCCGCTGGGGCTGGTACCCATGTTCAACGACCACGACTTGTCGGGCTGGCGGGTGTTTCCCGACAAGGCGAGCGAGTTCAGCCGCACGCCCGAGGGGGAACTGCGCATTCGAAACGGCAACGGGCAACTGGAATCCGAGGGGCGCTACGCCGACTTCGTCTTGCAGCTCGAAGTAAAGGTGAACGCCCGGGGGCTGAATTCGGGGGTCTTTTTCCGCTGCATTCCCGGCGAATTCTGGCAGGGCTACGAGAGCCAGATTCACAACGGCTACCTGCGCCAGAACCGGGCCGAGCCGGCCGATTTCGGCACGGGGGGGTTTTACCGTCGCGAAAAGGCCCGCCGGGTCGTGGCCGACGACGGCGTCTGGTTTGCCAAGACCCTGGTGGTTTCCGGCCCGCACATGGCCGCCTGGGTCAACGGTTACCAGGTGAGCGACTGGACCGACCCCCGCCCCCCCAACCCGAACCCGCGACAGGGGCTTCGGCTCGAAGCCGGCACGCTGGCCCTGCAAGGGCACGACCCCACTACCGACCTGCTCTTTCGCGGGCTGCGGATTGTCGAAATGGCGGAGCGCGGCGGGCGGCCGCCGAAATAGCCAAAACGGTGTCAGAAAGCTTGACCAACCGGTTCGAGCAATTATTCTGATTAAGGGTGTCCGGTTACTTCCGGCACCCTTCAACGAGGTTATGGCAGCCTCGGCGTGAATGTTTACGTTCGCGCTGGGGCTGTTTTTTTTCGCGCTGATCGCCTTGAAAGCCCAGCGCCACCGCTACCGCGTGACCCGAACACGGGTGCTAATGCCAGATCGCGTTTCCTGCTGAACTTCCGCACGGTCCAGCGGGCCAGGCACCCCTGCGGTGCCCGCCCACTAGGCGGAGTCGGCCCCGGCCCCGTTTGCCTTGAAAACGGCGTCGGGGGCTGTCGCGAAGTTTCGGGGGACTTTCTCTGACTGGCAGTTGGGGTCGTTTTTCGACTCTTGCGAACCTTAAGCCGGCTGCGACAACGCGGCTGGCGCAAGCTTCCGCTGGGCTGAATTCTTTTCCGGACCGAAGTTTCCAACGAGCACACTGTAGCCGCGAGCTATACACCATGAAAACAACGGCTTACTTTTTGGCGGCGCTGGCTGCCCTGACCTGCGCGACGGCCCGCGCCGGCTCGATTGCCCGAGACTGGAACGAGCTCTTGCTCGATGCCATTCGCATCGATACCCCGCGCCCCACGGTTCACGCCCGGAACCTGTTTCACGTTTCGATGGGCATGTACGACGCCTGGGCTGCCTACGACCCGACGGCTACCGGTTATTTGACCGCCGAGCACCACACGGCGGTCGATATCGAGGCGGCCCGCGAGGAAGCCATCAGTTTCGCGGCCTACCGCATCCTGCGGAATCGCTTCAGCAGTTCGCCGGGGGCAGCCACCTCGCTGGCCAACTTCGACGCCCTGATGGATTCGCTGGGGTACGACAAATCGTTTACTTCCACGGTCGGCGATTCACCCGGAGCCATCGGCAACCGGATCGCCGAGAACCTGATCAACTTCGGCCTGGCCGACGGCTCGAACCAGGCGGCCAACTATGCCAACAACACGGGCTACCTGCCGGTGAACCCGCCCCTGGTGGTTTCCACGCCGGGCAGCAGCATCGTCGACCCGAACCGTTGGCAGCCGCTGACGATTCCCACCGCCGGCGGCGGCATGGCAACCCAAGGCTTCCTTACGCCGCAGTGGGGCGAAGTGGCCACGTTCGGCATGACCAAACTGCCGGGCACCGTGCATCACGACCCTGGCCCGCCGCCGTTTTTGGGTACCCCCCAGGCGGCCGAATACAAGGCCCAGTTTCTCGAAGTGGCCCGGTTCGAGGCGCTGATGTCGAGCGATTTGCCGGCCACGATCGACGTTTCGCCCGGCGCCCTGGGCAATAACCCGCTGGCCTCCAACTCAGGGACGGGGCACGCAGTAAATCCGGCCACGGGGCTGCCCTATGCGGCCAATGTGGTGAACCAGGGCGACTACGGCCGGGTGCTGGCCGAGTACTGGGCCGATGGCCCCCACTCGGAAACGCCACCGGGCCACTGGAACACGATCTTCAATGCCGTGACCGACAACCCCCTGCTGGTCAAGCAACTGGGGGGCACCGGCCCCGTGGTGAGCGACCTGGAATGGGATATCAAGGGTTACTTCGCCTTGAACGGGGCCGTCCACAACGCCGCGATTACGGCCTGGGATATTAAGGAAGCCTACGACCAGGTGCGCCCGATCTCGGCCATTCGCTACCTGGCCAGCCTGGGGCAGTCGAGCGATTCGAACTTGCCCTCGTACAACCCCGACGGAATTCCGCTCGAGCCGGGGCTGGTCGAGCTGATTACCGCCCAGACCACGGCGCCGGGCGAGCGACACGAGGCCCTGGCCGGCCACGAAGGCGAGATCGCGATCATGCAGTGGGCCGGCTACCCGGCCGACCCCGCCACCCAGCACACGGGCGTAGCCTGGAAGCTGGGAACCGAGTGGGTTCCGTATCAGGCCCGCACCTTCGTGACGCCGGCCTTCCCGGGCTACACCTCGGGACATAGCACCTTTAGCCGGGCCTCGGCCGAAGTGCTCGCCGCCCTGACCGGTTCGGAATTCTTTCCTGGCGGGCTGTTCGAGTTTACCGCCGGCGCCGGCAGCTACTTGAGCTTTGAGGATGGTCCTTCGGCCACCCTGACCCTGCAGTACGCCACGTATTTCGACGCCTCGGACGCGGCCGGCCAATCGCGCCTGTGGGGCGGAATTCACATCCAGGCCGACGACTTCATGGGTCGCACGACGGGCTCGGTGATCGGCCAAGACGCCTGGGCCCTGGCGAACCGGTACTTCCTGGGCACCGTACCCGAACCGTCGAGCCTGGCGCTGGCCGGGCTGGGGGCGCTAGGCTGCCTGGTCGGTTGCCGGAGGCGCCGCCGCGCGTTGTAGGCCACCCCGGCGGCAGCCCGCCGGCAAACGTTGGGTGGCCCCGACAGAGGTCGGGGTGCCGAAGGCATGGGAGGTGTTCGAGGAACGGTTGCTCTACAAGAAGTTTCTCGCTCTAAGTGAAGTCATTCGCCGCCCTCTTGTCGCTGCGCGACCCGGACAATTTGTCCGGGCCACCCAGCGTCATGAGGGCCAGACACACGATTGTCGCGGTAGTCCGAAGCATGAGCGTTACTGTAATCGTGCTAACAGCCTCGCAATGTCGGCGGTCAGTTCAGCATCGGTGGTATCTATGCTGCCGATGATACCCCGTAACGCGCTCGCCTGTTCGACATGCTTCACCCAGTAGTCGCTGGGCACGCCGCCCAACGCCGCGAGTAATTCACCGTCGTACTTCTCGCCGGCAAGCGGATCTCCTTGGAGGCGTTTTATTGCTTCGGGGACAACGTAGTTCGGGTACAAGACCTGACGACACGCCCTGGAGAGGTCCTCGACGTTGAAATCGACGATTGGCCGGTCGCGTACCGACGCATACCAAATCTCAAGTGACTCTTGTGGCTGGCGTTGCTCGTCGGCAATTCCAAGTGTCCGCTCGATTTCGCGAAAGGTGATGTTTCTCGTCATAGCCCCGCTCCTTTCGCGTGCTCCTCGATTTGCCTGATCGCATCAAGAGCCTTTTGATAGGCTGCCCGGGCGGCTGGATCGGTGGAATTCTTCAATTTCTCGGAATTGTTTCGAAGACCGCGAAGCGTGTCGTTCATCTTCTTCACGCGGTCCCAGAAACCGCCGCCGGGCTTTGGCACCGGGTTGCCTAAGGCGTCCCGCAAACTCCCAGTGAGGTCATGTGGTTTCAGGTGATCGCGAATAGCGTTGTCGATCTTCGACATCGCCCGCTGTTCAGCCTGTGAAAGCACATTACTACTTGCGGCTCTCGGCAGCGGCACCCGAATTGCAAGTGGCGCGGACGGCGTCTCCGCGGCCATGCCGTAAGCCCGGCCGATGCCCTCCATGACGGGGTCAGCGACGAAGCTCCCGGCACCAGGCGAGGTAAAGCCGCCCCATTGTAGAGCCGACGTCGAGCCCGCCAAGCTGGCGATCGGAATCCAACTAGACGCATAGCCCGACGTGCCGCCCGCGATGCCCACGATGCTTTCCGACAAGCTGAGCGGGCGATCTTGGATCGGATTGAATCCGGAGAGCCCAAAGGCGATCTGGTCGGTCGCTGGGTGGCCCCGACAGAGGTCGGGGTGCCGAAGGCATAGGAGGTGTTCGAGGAACGGTTGCTCTACAAGTGGTTCCTCGCTCTAAGTGATGTCATTCGCCAGCCTCTTGTCGCTGCGCATGGAACCATCGCAACGCTCATGGAAGGCAGGAGGGAGCCTGCCCCACGGAGCCGGCCGGCCAGCCCCGGACCCGGCTGCCGCCCACGCACGGCCCATGCCACGCGCGGCCGTGGCTGCAATTCAAGCCGGCCCTAGGCTTTGGCCAACCCCTGGGGCTCCAGTGGCCCGCTGTAGTCGCCGAGCCTTGGGCCCCGGTCAGCGAGTGGGGAAATTCACCACGCCCACCCAAGGCGAACTCTCGCCGCTTTCTCGCAAGTTTTGTTTGCCAGCCCCCCCCAGACTCGGTAGTATCGGCGGTCGTTTGGCCCATTCTTCGGGGCAACGCGGGGGGCAAAGCTCGAGTCTGTCGGCATCGTGCCGGCTCGCTGGCTCGAGGGTTCCAAGTGGTTGCGCAGGGCCGGCCACTCACACGCCTTCGCTGCCAGGTAGCCTGCGCGGCGCGCCGTTCCGCGGGGACGTGTCGAGTTCCACATACCGCTTGACCAGCCGCCGCTACTCGATTGGCTTCACAACTCGGCTCGCTCCCAGGGCTGAATTCGACGGAAGGACACTGTGCCATGGCCTCCCTGTTCCAACTCGGTCGATTGCGATCATTAGGTTCGTCAACAACCGGGCGGCAGCGCAAGGCACGACGGATGGCCAGCGAACCGCTCGAAGCCCGCCAGCTTCTGGCCGTGACGGTCGCAGGCGCGGCCTGGCCCGATGACGAGTTGCAGGGTCCATTGTCTTTCGCCGAGCAACCCACCGGGCCGATCGAAGCCCCCGCTAGTTCAACCGACGCGACCAGCCCGCTCCCCAGTTGGCCCGGGTTTTACGACGGATCGGGCAGAACCTTTTTCAGCCGCAACACGGCCGGGCAGGGGGTTTCCGACCAGACCACCACTCAGGTCGTAGCCGACGCCCAGTGGCAGGCCATCGTCGGCGATTGGGATGGCGATGGTTCGCAAACTCCGGGCTTCTACGACCCTCAGACCGCCACGTTCCTGTTGCACAACGATCCGGCCGCGGCCTTACCGGAAATCGTTTTCAGTTTCGGCACCCCAGGTAGCCCGGCCTTGGCCGTGGTGGGCGACTGGGACGGCAATGGCCGCGATGGCGTCGGCCTTTACGATCCCTCGACGAGCCATTGGCAACTGAAGAACGTGCTCGTTTCCGGGTCGGCCGACGTTTGGTTCGACTATGGGCCTAGCGGCAACGACTGGGCCCCTCTGGCTGGCGACTGGAATGGCGACGGGCGCGACGGCGTCGGCTTTTTCGACCCCGAGCTGGCCCAATGGTTCTTTAAGAATGGCTTGAGCCAAGGGCTTTCCGATACCACCTTTTTCTACGGGCACAGCGGCGGAAGCTGGAACGCGCTGGTCGGCGATTGGAACGGCGACGGCCGCGACTCGGCCGGTTTCTACGACCGCTCGGTCAGCCAATGGTTTCTGAAGAACGGCAACAGCCAGGGGCTTTCCGATACCACCTTCTTCTATGGACCCGCCGGCAACACTTGGCACCCGCTGGCCGGGCACTGGACCGGCCTGGCCACGCCAGCCGGCGGCCAACCCCCGCTGGGGCTTTCCTACCTGGTCGCCGGCAACGGCCCTAACCAGGTAGCGACCACCACGTTCGATTTGCTCGTGGTGGGGGGGCGGTTCCATAACGAAGTCGGCACCTTTCTGGTGCAAGACGCAGCGGGAAGAATCGGCAACCTGTACCCCGGCGACCCGGGCTACGCCCTGGCCGCGCTCGCTGGCGGCTCGCACCAGGTTCTGTTTCCCACCGATGCCCTGGCGGGGCGCTCCGTGTCGCTGGCGGTTCCCAGCGGGCTGCGGCTGGGGCTGTACCTGATACAAGACCGCACGGCCGAAGAGTATTTGGCGCTGAATCCCACGGGCGACCCGACCCGTTGGCCGCCCGCGTTTTTCGGCTTTCCCGCCGGCAACCCCGACGGAGTGCCCCAGGTGCTGAGCCGGCCGAACCAGGTATTTGCCTGGGAAGACAAGGGGCTCGACGGCGACCGCGACTTCGACGACTCGATTGGCCGGGTGCGTTTTACCGCCTGGCGCTCGGTGCCCGAGGCGGACCAGATCGGGGTAACCCTTGGGCTCGATCCGGAGCACGACACACCGCCCACGGGCGATTCGACCACGACCGCGGCGCTGGTCGGATTGATCGGCGAGACCGCGCCGGGGGCCCTGGTCGAGTTGCTCGGTAGCGGGCTGGCGACGGTGGCCGATGGCTCGGGACAGTTCCGCTTCGACCTGGTTCCGCTGGCGCTGGGAGCCAACGGGTTTCAGGTTCGGGCCGCGACCGCCGACGGCCGCTTGGGGCTGGCAGGCACGAGCGTCACGCGAGAAACGCCGCCCGACGTGGAAGAGGCCTCGGCCCGCATCGCGAGCATTTCGCCGGCCAATGGTTCCCAGTTAGTGAGCCTGACCCGGGAAACCGTGGTGCACTTCGATCACCCGATCGCCCCCGATTCGGTCACCGAAGAAACCTTTTACGCCGTGGCCAAGGGGCAGCGTCTGGCCGGCCACGTTCGGGTATCGCCGACGGGGCTGTTTGCCACGCTGTTTTACGATGCCCCGTTGCCGGAATCGACCGAGGTGCGGGTGTACGTCGACGGCGACCATTTGCTCGCGGCCGATGGGCGCCCGCTCGACGGCGACGGCGATGGACAGGCCGGCGGAGTTGGCATGTCCGATTTCCGCACCCTGCCCCTGACGTTCATTCCGGGCACGGCGGTGTACGGCTATGTCTACGACAGCTACAACCGGAACGCCGACGGGTCGAACATCCCGGTGGTGGGGGCCACGATCTCACTCGACGCCCGGCCCGACGTGATGGCCGTGACCGACGAAGACGGGTTCTTCGAACTGACAACGCCCGAGGGGCTGCCGGCGCCCGAATTCTTCGTTCACATCGACGGCAGCACCGCCGTGGGAGCCCCCAACGGCACGGTTTATGCCACGCTCGGAAAGCCCTTCCATACGGTACCGGGCCAGCGGGTGCCGTTGGCCATGGCCAACGGCACGCCGTTCGACATTTTCCTGCCGCCGATGGCCCTGGGCGACGTGGTTCCACTGGACCCGAGCGCCAACACCGTCGTGCGGCTGGGCGCGTACGCCCAGAATCAGATTCAGCAGTTGACCATGGGGCCCGGCGCGCTCTTCACGCCGGAAGAAGCGCAGCGGATTATCGACACCTTGCAAGTGATCTACCCGGCCGGCTCGGCTCAAGATGCCCAAGGCAACCCAGCCACGCTGGCGACGGTGATTCCGGTCGATCCCAGCCGGCTGCCCGCGCCACTTCCGCCCACGGTCAACCCGAGGCTGGTGATCTCGGTTCAGGCCGGCTCGGCGGCCGGGTTCAACCTGGCGGGCGGCAGCACGAATTTCGACGTTCCGGCCCCGGTCGTGTTCCCCAATCTGGAGGGGCTGCTTCCGGGCGACCGGCCCGCCCTCTGGTCGTTCGACCACGACGCCGGCGCCTGGATTCCGATTGGCACCGGCACCGTCACGCCCGACGGTCAGGCCATCGTGAGCGACCCTGGGGTGGGCATCTTGGCGCCAGGCTGGCACTTTTCCTCACCGCCGCAGAACTGGACCGGCAGCGGCAACGAGCCGCAGAGGCCCATGACCGACGAACCGCCGCCGATGGTTTTCCAGCAGCTACTGCACACCGGCGACAGCGACACGCTCAGCTTCGAGTTCACCGCCCCCAGCGATGGGGCTCATCCCCGGCCCGGCCAGCACGACCCGCCGGGGCCCAACCCGCCATCGCGGGTCGTCACGATAACGGTCGACGGGCCACTGGCCGACTACTACAAGGCCAAAGACGGCGGTGGCGTGCGGAGCGGAACGTGGACGCTACGTCCGGGCGACGCCGACCTGACGATTTCATCCGAGCTGAAAACGCTCGACGAACTGAAGACCGATATCAACGGCGCCAAGCCCTTTGACCTGAGCTACCTGTATGGCTCGAAAATCAAGGTTCGCGAGGTACTGACCGCGGGCGACGGTTCCAAACAGATCACCACGCGGATCGTGTTTCCGTATCTGTTGATCGACGCTACCGACGACCGCCACGACGACGGCACGCTGTCGTTCGCTCCCACGGCCAACGACGGCGCCAATGGCGCCGTGCGCACGGTTCCCCTGGTGGTAAAAGCCGGGGCCTCGAAACCACAGCTCTCGGTCAGCGGCGGCAACGGCTTTACCCGCGCGGGCGACCTGCTCTCGTTCGACCCGGCCTCGACCGGGAATCTGACCGCCATGCTCCAGGTGCGCGAGCCCATGAACAATCAACTGGCGGGCTCGGTATCGCTGGCGGGCCAGGCGGTCGATCGGCAGGGCTGGTACATGGACGCCACCTCGTTCGAGACGCTGTTGGCGGCCATCGCGGCCGACTCCACGGGCACGGTCTTCCCCACGATCACCGCGCACGACCGTGCCCTCGTCGATACCCGGACCGAACGCGACGCGCTATACACGGCCATCGCCAACCGTACCGATTTCCTCTACTCCAGCGTGGGACAGGGGATCTATCAGGCCACGGGAACGGGTGCCAATGTCCTCACGATCACCTTTGCTCAGACGACGAGCGCAACTTTGTTAGGAGGAGCGACTGGTTCATTGACCACAGCCGATATCGGCCAGGCCACGATCGTCGACGTCTACAACCACCGTAACGACTATGGCCGCTACGAGCGGGCCTTCCGCGCCGCCAAGGAAGTCAACAAGCAGCTCTCGGGCTCGATTAACTTCTACCTGCAGAACTTCTTCGACGGCACGATCACCACGAATGGACTGTCGAATACCCTAGGAAAAACAACGGCGCACGAGGTCGGCCACCACCTGGGCCTGTTTCACACGAACACGGCCAACTGGGCCGGCCCAGCCGGCGGCGCCAACGATATTATGCGGCAGGGGCTCGACATCCCCGGAACACTCCGTTTCCGGCTCACCTTGGAAGCCGCCAAGCTGGGCGTGCACGGCAACTACACCGCCCGCGAGGCCGACAAAGCCATTGCCTACTACGCCTTGCCCGGGGTCGGTTCGCACGACACCAACAATGGAGAGGAAGATGGCGACATTGGCCCGGGTATACCACTGTTCGATGAACCGACCCTGGGGGTGATCGACTCGTTCGGGGCCATCGTCACCAGCACTGCCGTGTTCGACCCGGTCATTGCCGACGGAGCAGGGGGGGAACTGGGCAGCATGGTCTGGACGGTCGGAAACTTCGGCCCGGGAGAAATCCACATCACCTCGGTGAGCCTGGGCCCCGGCAGCCCCGAAATTGGCCTGGCTCAGGACCCCAGCGGCTTGGCCTTCTCCGGCGACCTGACCGCGGCCCTCGAGTTGCAGTACGACCCGATCGAGGCCGGCAGCGACGAACGCGAGCTGTTGATCACCACCGACACGGGCGAGGTAATCCGCGTCTTGATCCAGGCGACTGCCTTGGCGGTCGACCCGCTGATCTCGTCCGACGCGCCCAACAACAACCTGGGCGGCGTGGCGCTGGGCAGTTCGGTCGAGAATGCATCGCTGGCCACGATCGTAAATCAGGGGAGCCAGGACCTGGTGCTCTCGAACATCGCGCTTGCCCGCGGCAGCGAAGACTTCCAGGTCCTCGGTTTCGATTCCCAGTCGCCCGTTACGCTGGCGCCCGGCGAGTCGTACGAGTTGGCCATCGCGTTTCACCCCAGCCGCGTCGGGCTTCGCCCGGGAACCGTGGAGCTAACCACCAACGATCCGTTGCATCCCACCTATTCGCTGGGTGTCGTCGGAACCGGCATTCCCACCGGCGGCATCGATTTCGACTGGGGCGGCGACTACGTCGCGATGACCAATCGCGGGTTCACCCAGCGGACCGTCAGCAACCTGGCCGGCGGTTTCGTCTTCAACGCCAACGTGTTTACCGCGTATAGCCTGGCGATTTTCGACCCCGTGAGCGGACTGATCGCCGACGACCAAGGCATAACCGGTCCCTCGGGCGCCTATACCGATATGACCTCGGCCCTGATCTTTCACGCCAGCGACGCGCCCGATTCGGACTACGACGGCCTTCCCGACGACATCGAATTCGCGATCGGAACCGCCGCGGGCAACCCCGATTCCGACGGAGACGGCGTCGACGATCTGGCCGAGATCACTCAAGGGCTCAACCCGTTGGGCGAGGTGGGTTTTCCAACGGGCGTGATCTCGAACTTGCCCCTGAACGGCCCCGCCGAGGGCCTGGCCGTGGAGAACGACTTGATCTATGCCGCCACGGGCTCGGGCGGCTTGGCCATTGTCGATGGCCAGCAGTTCAACAACCCCATTCTGCTGGGCCAGCTCGATCTGAGTGGAAACGCGACCGGAGTCGCGGTCGATACTGCCCGCGCGGTCGCCGCGGTCGCCACGGGCAGCGCCCTGGCCCTGGTCGATGTGAGCGACCCCATGCTTCCAGCGCTGAGCCGCACGGTTGGCATCCCCGCCTCACAAGTCGAGATCCACGGGGGGCTGGCCTTCGTAACGGGCGATGCTTTCCTGCGGGCGGTCGACCTGGCCACGGGCGACGTCGTGCAAACGCTGCTGCTACCCGGTTCGGGCACTCCGACCGACCTGGCCCGGCAGGGCAATTTACTCTTCGTGTACCAATCGGGCAGCGATTTGCTCTCGGTGATCGATATCGGCAGCGAGGGTCAGGCGGCGGTGGTAGGCCAGCTTTCGGTCAGCATTGCTTCGAGCGATATCGGCCTGTTCGCCGGCAACGACACGGTTTGGCTCATCGGCAGCGGTCTGCGCACGGTCGACGTTGCCGATCCGGCCCACCCGGTCCTGGTGGGCCTGCCCCAAGACGGCAACGACTTCTTCACGGCCCGCCGCGCGGCGCTGAATGGCTCGGGGCTGGGGCTGGTGTTACCCGACGGCGGGTCAGCGGTGTCGCTGCACGACCTAGCCGAACGCACCCAGGTCGGGGCGGAAAGCTTCCTGAATACGTTTCCCCTTTCGGCGGCGGCCCGGAGCGTGGCGATCAGCCGCGGTATCGGCTATGTCGGTACTTCCGCCGGACTGGAAGTGGTGAACTACCGTTCGTTCGATGCGCTTGGCCAACCGCCGACGGTGGAACTTACGGTCGATGCCATCGACGCCGACCCGGGCACCCCGGGTTTGCAGGTGTTGGAGGGCAGAACGATCTCGTTCGCGGCCCGAACCTCGGACGACGTTCAGGTGCGGATGGTCGAGCTGCTGGCCGACGGCCAGGTCGTGGCCACCGACGTGGCCTATCCCTTCGATTTCTCGGTCCCCGCAATGGGTGCGCAGTTGGGCGCGGCGGCCGCTGCTTATCAACTTCGAGCCACCGACACCGGCGGAAATACCAGTCTCTCATTCACGGCCGAGATCGGCATCGTGCCCGATACCTTCCCGCCGGAAATCGTCTCGATCGATCCGGCCGACGGGGGCCAGCGCTACGTTGGCCAGCGCTCGGTCCGGGTCCGGTTCAACGAGCCACTGGCCGATGCGAGCATCGCGGCCGGTGTTTTCCAGCTCGTTTCGGCGGGCCCTGACCAACTTCTGGGAACGGGGGACGACACCACCTTGGCGGTAGCTCCCCAGCTTCGCGACGACGGGCGGCTCGTGCAGTTGACGTTCGACCCGCTCACGGCTGGGCAATACCAATTGAGCATCGACCAGGGGCTGGTGTCCGATCGTTCGGGAAACCCCCTGAGCAACGCGCCTCTGACGAGCACCTTCCTGGTGGTCGAGCTCGACGCCTCGACCGAGTTCCTGCCCTTTGGCACCGAGATTCAGGATATTCGCTTCGACGACGTCTCGGTCTCGGCCGGACCGCTGCCGTTCACGTTTGACTATTTCGGCCAGCCGGTGGCCGGCCCGATGTACGTCACCTCCAACGGAGTGATCGAGTTCAACGCCAACTCGATCGGCGGCTCGTACAGCAACGGGGCCCTACCGCGCTCCAGCGCGGTCGACGCCGTGTTTGCCCTCTGGGACGATCACTACCCGCCGGCCGGTGGACGGATCGGCTTGTACGACGGCGACGGCGTTCGGGCCATAACCTGGGAGAATCTGCCGCACTACGGCAACCGCTCGGTATCCGCCACCTTCCAGGTGGCCCTGTTGGCCAACGGCACGATCCAGATTCGTTATGGCGATGTCACCCTGGGCGACGGCGGCGCCACGATCGGAATCCAAGGCGGCGATAGTGCCGTGGTGCCCGATCCCGGCCAGATCGCCAACAAAGAGGTCGATTTCGGCGTCACCAGCAGCGGTGGTCAGCTCAACTCCGGCGGCCTGGACCGGCTGGACGAGATCGAAGACGCCAACGACCTCTTGCAGTTCATACCCGACGGCCAAGGGAGCTACACGCTGGTCCACAATCCGCGCCGCGATTAAGGGCGAGGGGCCCGCTCGCCCGGCCGACGCATCAGCCACGCGACGACCAGAATGCTCATCGCTCAGGCTCCGACCCGACCGATGAGAGCAGCCTTGTGCAGTCGCATAGTTCCACCGCAGTGCCCTCTCCACGTACGCAGTGGGCAGGCCGATCTCGCCCGAGCCGGCGCAGCACTGTGGTTCGATCGTGAACGCCGGGTCGCCCCAACCCACAAAGTGCGGCACGGTTGCCAGACTGCCCGAGACAAGAAGGGGTTTCAATAGCTTCTAGTGCCTTCGGCACCCCAGCTCGTGCAGGGAGAAGCGCCCGGGCCGGTCACCCGAAGCGGCCCACGGAACCAAGATCGCGACGTTAATGGCGAGCGGGCGGAACCGTCGCGACCGACGGAGAGCGCCGCGGGGGGTTAGGGAAAACTCTCGTCGAGGAGCGATTCGCCGCAGGTCGTTGCGGCCATCGGCCAAAACGCGGAACGCCCGGCCGCCGAACTCTCGGCACCGGGCGTTAACTGGTGGGCCGGTCCGATTCGCGACCAGCCAAAAAGCTCCCCGACAAGGACTCGAACCTTGGACTTAGCGGTTAACAGCCGCTCGCTCTACCAACTGAGCTATCGGGGAATCTCGCGGCGGCGGGGCCAGGAGACCGAGCGGAAAAGGCCCTTGGAAGCCCCTCCGGATCGCACCTGCACCAGCCGCACGCTGGGAATAACCTATCGCACTGAGGCGTTTCTCACAAGATGGCTGCCAAGCGGGGTTTCCGACCGTTTTTCGCCCTCCCAGCGGGCCCCGGTAAGCCAACGGCGCTGACCGACTTTGCCTTCCCGCCAGGCCCGCGCACCGAAGGGGTCCTGTTCGGAACGCGAGCCGAACCGGCCAACGAGCCACCCCCGGCCGGGGCATCGACCGTTGGCGTCAGTATTGGCTGAGGCCGAAAAACGAATCGGTGGCCGCGTAGGCATCGCGTTGGCTGGCGTATTTGATCAGAAACAGCGCCTGCGGATCGAACACGTAGCGGTCTTCGGGGTCGTCTTCCGAGGTGAACCGCGAGAGGGGGCCCTGCGATTGCCTCTGCACAAACGCCAGCCACTGCCGATCGGGGGCGGTCCCGAGGAACATCCGCGACTCGGGCTTAAACCCGCCGAAGAAAAAATTGCGAGTCAGGGGGGCCATATGCAGGGTCATGGTGACGAAACAAAGCATGACCCAGGCGTTGACCAGTGCAAGCAGCCACCCCCCCAGGTTCTCGATTTGCTTGACGAACCGTACCCGGTATTTCGAGACCCCGCTGGTGGCCGTGCTGAACACCAAGAGCGCGACGGAGAAAATCAGCCAGATGGAGATAAAGTCGCCGAAGTAGCGGAAGTAACCGCTCTGCTCGATCAACAGGGCCGACAAGGGTTCGAAGAAATTGGTGGCCAGCAGCGCCGCGGTGACCAGGTTCACCAGGTTGATGGCGTTGCTCCAGAGCCCCTCTTGCCAAAGCGAGGCGCCCACGGCAAACAACACCCCCAGGAACACCAACAAGATCAACATGCTCAGCATGGCTTATTGTTCCTTCAGCACCCGGCTCAGTTCGGCCAGCGAAGTTACGCCCTTGGCCACCAACAGCAGCCCTTCTTCCTGCAAGGTACGCATACCCGCCTTGCGCGCTTCCTGTCGAATCAGTTCCAGCTTGGGGGTCTTGGTCAGCACACCGCGGACCGAGTCGCCCACGATCATCACCTCGAAGAACGCGGTGCGTCCCAGGTAGCCCACCCCGGCACACTCAGGGCAGGGCTTTTCCGGGTTCTCGGGGGGCCGGTAAAAGGCCTCGATCTTGCCGGGAGGAATACCCAATTGCTTGAGTACTTGCGGGGGAGGGGGATAGGCCTCGCGGCAGTGTTCGCACAGCTTGCGAATCAGGCGCTCGTTGATCACCGCCGTCACCGCGCTGGCGAATTTGCCGGGAGTTCCCCCCAAGGCCATGACGCGCAGCAGGGCTTCGCTCGTATCGCGGGCTCGGATCGCGCCGAAGATGAGCCGGTTTTCGGCCACCTGGTCGCAGAGTGCGTCGACCGTGGCGCCATCGACCAGATTGCGGCAGACAATCGCATCCGGATAGCTGCGGGCCACGCGCGGCAGAATGCTGGCCGGCGTCTCGCCGGCCGAGGCGTCGTAAGTCGAGATCACCACGTTTTCGATTGCCCGCTCCTTGGCCTTGGCCTCTTCCAGGCCGGCAAAGCTGCGAACGAATCGATCGGTGGTATTGACCAGCGCGTCGAACGTGGAGGTGAGCCCGCCGCCCGGCAGGGCTGAAACCACGATAAAGCCGGCCCGGGCCTCATAGGCTGGCCGCAATTGCTCGATCAGCTTTTCGCGGATGCCCAAGTCGGCCAACTTGGAGAACTTCATCTTGCCGTCGTCAAAGGTGAGCACGGCCCGTTCGCCGGTCTTGGTTCCCTGCGAGGTAAGCCGGACCGTCAGCTTGGCCTTCTCGACCTTGGCCTTGAACTCGCCAGACTGGCGAGCCCGGCGTTCCTCGGCCTTAAGACACGAGAGCGTTTTGAAGATGGCCAACAGGGCATCGCCGGTTTCACGATCGCGATTGTCGCCGTTGTGCCAGACGCCGTCGATTTGGTAGCGGACCGTCACCTCTTGGGGGGTGAAGTCCATCATGATCGAGTCGGCCCGATTGGCCAGGGCGTCGCTCAGCAATTCCTTGGAGAGCACAAAGGCGGGGCTTTGCCGGGCTAGGATCAGCTTGGCCTGGTTCTCTTGTTCGTTGGCGCCGCCGCTGGCGGAAAGCTCGATCGGTGGACCGGCCTCGTAGCCGGCGCGGCGCTCGACCGGAATGTTGAACCCGATGGCGTTCAGCCGCTCGGCGATGAGGAACCGCAGGTGGTCCCAGGTAAGCACCCGCTCGTGGGGCAAGAGTTGGGCGTTGCGATGGCGAATGTATAGGCCCAGCGGCACCCAGTGGGCGATTAACAGCAGCGGCAGGCTCACCCAGAAGATGGGAATGAACCAACTGAGCACGAACAGGGTGAAGTAGGGGAAGACCAGCAGCGGGTTCCACCGCAGGTAGTTGAGCCGATACTTCTGGGCGTCGACGTTCGCCCAATCGGTCGTGGCCACCCAGAGCAGGAAGTCGAGCCAGGCCAGGGCGATTTTCACCCAGTTCAGGTACAACCCCGGCCCGCGCTCGAATTGCACGGTGGGGAAGGGGGCATCCTGGGCCCACACCTCGGCGCAGCCCGAATGCCCCAAGACGACCGCGATGCCGACCGCCAACAACCACCTGCGCATCAGAGAATTCCGGGAGCCCGCACTTCGATGCCCTTGAGGGCCATCTTCAGGGCGTCGACGTTGGGTGCTACCTCGAAGGCGGTTGCGCGGTCGATTAGTTCCGAATTGACCAGTTCCTTGAGGCTCATGGTGAAATCTTGCATGCCTTCGCTGGCGCACATGCGAATGGCATCGGCCAACCGTTCGTCCTTCCCTTCGAGCACCAGCTTGCGCACGGTGGGGTTGAAGGCCATCACCTCGACGGTCGGCACCCGGCCCACCCCCTCCTTGATCGAAGGGAGCAGCTTCTGGGCCACGATCCCCTTCATGTTAAAGGCAATGGCGCTGCGCAGGGCGTTGTGCATGTCTTGCGGGAACAAGTCGAGAATACGCCCGATGGTGGTCGGCGCACTCGAGGCGTGAATGGTTCCGAACACCAGGTGGCCCGTCTCGGCCGCGTGAATAGCGGTGAGAAAGGTTTCCTTGTCGCGCATTTCGCCCACCAGCATCACGTCGGGGTCTTCGCGGACGGCGTGCTTCATGCCGATTTCGAAATTCACCACGTCGGAACCAACTTCGCGCTGGTTGATCAAACACTTCTCTTCCGTGAACACGAATTCGATCGGATCTTCCAGGGTGAGAATATGTTTGCGGTAGTTGCGGTTGATCCAGTTGAGCATCGAGGCGATCGTGGTGCTCTTGCCCGAGCCCGTTACCCCGGCCAACAGCACCATGCCCTGGTCGAACTTGCACAGATCTTCCATGATCGGGGGCAGGTTCAACCCCTCGAAGTTGGGAATCCAGTTGTTCACGCGCCGGGCCACCAGCCCCACGTGGCCAAGCTGCTGCAGCAGGTTCACGCGAAATCGCCAGGTAACGCCGTCGACCTCGCAGGTATGGGCGAAGTCGGCTCCGCCGGTTTCGTCGAAGATGCGGCGGTTGCGCTCGTCCATCATGGGAAATAACAGCGAAACCATCTCTTCGTCGTCGATCGGGTCGCGATTCAGCGGGCGCAGGCTGCCGTTGACGCGAATAATCGGGGGGCGGCCCACCTTCAGGTGCAAGTCGCTCCCTTTGTGGCGCACCAGCGCCCGAAACAAATTGTCGACCGCCAGTTCCTTTTTCTTCTTTAGGAACCGCTCGATCGATTTGTCTGCCGTGGCCGTGGCCATCGATTGCTCTCCGAGCCGTCAGGCGGCCAGTCGCACCGGGATGCCCCGCGCGGCCATCACCTGTTTGGTTTCTCGAATCGAGTACTGGCCGTAGTGAAAGATACTGGCGGCCAGAGCCGCGTCGGCATGGCCTTTGAGGATCGCCTCGGCCAGGTGCTCGGGCCGCCCTGCGCCACCGCTGGCCACGACCGGAATGCCCACCGCCTGGCTCACCGCGGCCGTGATCTCCAGGTCGTAGCCGTCCTGGGTTCCGTCGGCATCCATCGAGGTCAACACGATCTCGCCAGCCCCGAGCCGCTCGACCTGGCGGGCCCAGGCCACCGCTTCCAGCCCGGTACCAACCCGGCCGCCGTTGATATGAACTTCCCAAAATTCGTGGCCGTCGCGCATCACCCGCTTGGGGTCGATGTTCACCACAATACACTGGCTGCCGAATCGCCGGGCCGCCTGGCGGACAAAATCGGGGTCGCGCGGCGCCGCCGAGTTGATCGAAACCTTGTCGCACCCGGCGTTGAGCAATTCGCGAATGTCGGCGATGGTTCGAATGCCCCCCCCCACCGTGAGCGGCATGAAAACCACCTCGGCCGTACGCCGGACCACGTCGAGCAAAATTGCCCGCTCTTCATGGCTGGCCGTAATGTCGAGGAAAACCAGCTCGTCGGCCCCCTCGGCCTCGTAGCGGGTGGCCACCTCGACCGGATCGCCCGCGTCGCGCAGGTTCAAGAAGTTCGTCCCCTTCACTACGCGTCCCTGGTGGACGTCGAGGCACGGGATCACGCGTTTGGCCAACATGGTCGCGCAGCCAGAGTGTGGAGGGGAGGGCCGGCCTGGAACCGTTCCGGGGGGGTCTAACGAGGAAGTTAGGTGGGCCCAGCCGCCCGATGGCCAACATCGGGCAAACCCTCACTCTAAACTGACTTAGATTCACGGTCAACGGGCGGCCTCCTTCCGGTCGGGCCTGGTCCCGCGGCCAGCCGTTTCGGCCCGAAAAGCACCTCCGATCGCCGCGCGAAGCGATTTCGGCGCCCCTGCGATTCGCCCCGGCGCGGTTTGGGTCAACGGGCGCCGACACTATACTGAGCTTCGCGGGAGAAACCAAACCGCTTCGTCGCCGCAACCATTTCCAAGGAACACAATACGTTGCCTTCGCCCCCCCGGCGGCAACGCCGGTTGCTCGTAGTCGTTCCGGCTGTGACGATGGCCCTGGCCGGCATGGCAACTATCGGGGGTGCCTGGGGTCTGGACAACGTTGCCCTGTTGGGCGGCCCGCAACGGCTGGACTCGCGCTTCTTCGTCGCGATGGGCGTGCTCGGCCCTCTGGCCACGCTTGGGCTGATGCTCAGGGACCACCGCTGGGTGCTCCCCGGATTGATCCTGGTTTCGACCGCGGCAAGTTTGGTTTGGATCGGACGTCGCCCCCCGGCTCGGGGTGACCGAGTAATGCAGCCGGCTGGCGAGTTTAGCCGCGTCTACTCCAGTGCGGTTGATTGGATGGAACCAGGCTCGCGGACCGACGCGTGGCTCGGTGTGCTTGGCCGGCAGGGGGGCAGCTACCGACAACATCACCGCGACTTCGACGTGACCTACACTCACGATGCCGCCGGTTTTCGTGCCACGCCACCTCCGAAGATTCAGCCCCCGCGGGGCCTGATCGCGTTCGTCGGTTGTTCGTATACCTATGGAGTCGGTGTCGCTGACTCCGAAGTATTCACTTCGATCCTTGCCAGAGAGGCCTGGCCCGATTACCGCGTCCGAAACGTCGCCTACTCGGCCTGGGGGACTCGACAGGCGCTGCAGGCAGTGAAAAGTCTGCTTGCGGAATCGCCTCCGCCCGACGCGATCGTCTATTGCATGATTGTCGACCACCTCAAACGCAATTTTCATCGGGCGTCGTGGTACAGTCGAGTTTTGCTGGAATACCCAGATTTCCAAATCGTCGATGGCCGACCAGTGTTTGTCGGCATTCACACGCTCGATGGACCAAAACAACCCGACTCACCCGCCCTCGCGAGGACGGAAGAGTCGTTCACGCGAGTGCTCATTTGCGAGATGCAGCGGCTTTGCGTCGAAGCCGGCGTCGACTTTGCGGTTGCCTTGCTCGACGACGAGGAACACAACCGCCGACGCCGGGTAACGGCAGGGCTTGGTTGCCCCACGTTCGACTATGCCAACGTGTCGCAACAATATTACCCAATCGATGCGCACCCGAACCCCACTTGGCACCGCTGGATGGCCCAGGCTTTCTCCAGCGACGCGGGTCTCGCCCGAGCCCTGGGAATGCCCGATCTTTATCGGCCGAAATCGGTATCACTGCCCGAGGGCGAACCGTCGCCGGCTTTCCTGCGGAGCCACGACTCGCGCGCGGAGTTGCAATACACGGTGCTCGGCGATACTCCGCGTGGTTGGCGATTCGAACGAATCCCCGTTTCGGAAACTGGGTCCTATCTGCGGATCGTGAGCCGATACCACACTTTTGAGCCGGGGCGACGCTACGAAGTGCGATTCGAAGCAGCCTCGAACGCTCCGGTCGAATTGATCGTAGAAGTTCAAGAAACCAACGATCGCTGGAAGCCGCTGGCCGATTCGCGAGCGATCACCGTCCAGCCTGGCCCGGCTGGATACCGGGTCGAGCTAACGCCGAAGGTGGGCTCGCGTCGGGCGACAATGAGCATCGTGGTGCCCAGCATCGAGCAACCGCTGGAGATTCGCGATGTGCGTTCCTACTGCGATAGCGAGCCCTGGAGGCCCTTGGCCTGGACGCCCGGCCCGCCCGAATAGGCCCGAGGCCCGCGCCGCCCCGATAAACCAAGATCGCCCTTTAGCGCGATCGCGTCCTGCTCGGCCGCGAGCCGCTGGGCGCGGCTGGCTCGCTGGGGGCCAGGAACCCGCATCGGCGAAACACCCGAGCCGAATCGGTCGAGCCTAGGTAATCGAACAGCGCTTGGGCTTCGGCCTTGGCCTGTCCTCGCCGGGTCAGGGCGGCGTAGTATTCGACCGAGGCCTGGCGTGGGCGAACCGCCAACGCGATTCGCCGGGGGTCGAGCCGTGCGGCATCGCTCGAAAACACGATGCCGACCGTCGCCTGGCCGGCGTCGAGCGCCGTGACCACGCTCCGCGAGTTGTCGACCAGCACCAGTTTCGGCGCCAACCGCTGGTAGAGCCCCAACCCTTCCAAGTAGTCGCGGGTACATCGTCCCAGCGGAGCCGCCGGCTCGGCCACCACCACACGGTGGATTCTGTCGGTGAGCATCTCGGCTGCCCGTCGCAGCCGGAACTTGCCCGGCTCAGCGGCGACGATCGAAAGCGAGTTCACCGCCAGAGGGTGGCGAGCACCGGGCTGCACGGCCCCCGCGTCGGCCAGGCGGCTCAGATGCAGTTCGTCGGCCGAGAGAAACAGATCGACCGGGGCCCCCCCCAAGATGTAGTCGGCTAGTTCGTTGGAAGCCCCGAACACGGCCCGCACCTGCACGGCCGGCTGGCGCAAGGCGTAGTCGGTGAGCAACTGGCCAACGACTTCCTGCAAGCTAATGGCGGCCGAGAGATGGATACAGGTGAGCTGGTCGGTGGGAATTCGCAGGGCGCCGGGCAAGGCCGCCGCGGCGGCAGCATGCAGATCGCGGTCCAGCCGTTCAAAAGCGGCCAGCGCGAGTTGTCCCTGATCGGTCAGCCGCGCGCCCCCGCCGCGCCGCCCGCCAACCGCCGACTCGACAAGCGGCTCGCCCGCCCCCTCGTTCATCGCTTGCACCAGCACCCAAGCGTGGCGATACGAAATGCCGATCTCGCGGGCCGCGGCGCTTATGCTTCGCAAGCGGGCGATCGCCCTGAGCAGATCGGCTCGGTCGGGCCCCACCACCGGCTGGTCGCCTCGCGCTAGCCAGGCGCGCACACCGACCGACCAAGGCAAACTTCGCTGGGGCTCAGTCATCAGTCACCGAAAGATCGGAAAGGCCGGAGAGGAAGAACCGGACGGTAAATCATGGCTCACCCCCCGGGGCTCGCGTGGTTCTGCCGGCCGCCAGGCGCGACAAGTTGCCATCGGCCCGGGGCGACCGGAGCCTGGGCTGCGGGCTTCACTCTGGCAGTCGACCTTAGCTCGGCCCCGCGGCAGGGTCAAACCGGGCGCCGGCGGGCCGCGACCGGCGATTGACAAGAGCTCCCTCACGATTAGACTTAGCCGTTATAACCATTTGGGAATAGCGATTGGTCCCCGGCCGACCGGGGGCGCGGTCACCTCGCACTGGCATACGACGTCACCACGCAAAAGGACCCGGATGATGCACCGCTCGAAGGCTCGCTCGGTATGGCTTTTGCTCGCCGCAGTCGGTTGCCCCTGGGTGGCCCATGGCGCTACGGTGGGCTCGGTCTCGCTAATCCCCAACCAAGACAGCACCATTTTCTTTGAGTCGAACAACGCCTTCGGCGGTGGCGACGTGATGCTGGTCGGCAACAACAATGCGACGGGCCCCACCGGCAATCCGCGCCGGGCGCTTCTGGAATTCGACTTAACGGGAGCACTTCCCGCCGGTGCCGTGGTGACCGACGTGGCGTTAACCCTGCACTTGGATGGTTCCGGCCCCACCGCGGGAAATCGGACTCTTGCGCTGCATCGGCTTACCTCGAGTTGGGACAGCGGCAGCTCGGGAACCGGCGGAGCCGGCGGCGGGGGAGGGCAGGGGGTCGCCCCGGCGCCCGGCGACGTTACCTGGAACTTCCGTAGCTACAACGACCAAGCCTGGTCGACCGCCGGGGGCGATTTCGTGGCCGCTTCGAGCGCCACTCTGTCGGTGGGCACGAACGTGGGTTACTACACTTGGGCCACCACCGCGGCACTGGTGGCCGACGTGAACGGCTGGCTGGCCGATCCCGCGAGCAACTTCGGGTGGATCCTCCTGGGAGAGGAGGCGGCCAAAGGGGCGGTGCGGCGGTTCGATTCGGTCGAGCGAAGCGAACCGAGTTACCGTCCGGTGCTGCGGATTGGCTACACCGTGGTGCCCGAGCCGGCCGGGTACCAACTATTGGCGGCAGCCGCGCTGGCGCTAACTGTGGTGCGGCGTTTGCGAAGGTAGCCAAGCCTATGCCGTCCGCACCTTGGCCAGCATCGGCGTGGGTACTCGGTGGGTCCGAATCGTACAGCACGACGGCCCCACGCGTGGTAGCCGGCAGGCGGCCCGCGGCAACCCTGGTCGAGTTGCTCGTGGTGATGGCCATTCTGAGCCTGCTCGTTGGACTGCTGCTGCCGGCGTTGCAGGCCTCGCGCGAGTCGGCCCGGCGCGCACAGTGTCAGAACCAATTGCGTCAATGGGCTCTGGCGGCACTGCTCTATCACGACAGCCTGGGGAGCTTTCCCGGCGGAATGGAGCAGCGGCTTTACTCCAGTGCCCCCATCTATCGCGGCTCGTCTCTGTTCGTGCGGCTGATGGCCTACTGCGAGCAAACGTCGCGGATTGCGCCGTGGAATTTCGACGACCCTCTGGTCAACACCGGCGGCGGCCGGGCGGCGCGAACCGCGCAAGTCGTCGTCGGGCTGGTTTGCCCCTCGGATGTGCTGCCGGCCAACCCCGTGCAGGTACAGCCCCAGGGGTGGTACTCCTCCCTCACCAGCTACGGCGGCAACGGCGGCACCCGTTCGTATCCGCCGGATCAAGCCCGTACCGATGGAGCCTTTCACTCGACCGGAAGCGGATCGGAGCCCGCCGCGGACCAGCGCCCGACCCGGCTTCGCCAGTTCAGCGACGGAGCCAGCGCTACATTACTCCTGGGCGAACGGAGTCACTTCGACCCTAATTTCGAGTCGTTTGCCCTATCCGGCTGGACCGATCGCCTTTCGACCTGGGGCTGGTGGGCTCCCTCGGGCGGCCGCAAGGCGATTGGCCACGTAACGCTCAGCGCCTGCGCGCCGATCAATTATCGCCTGCCGGTCGACTTCGCTCATCGGAGCGAGTCGGTGCCGCCGCTCGATATCACGGCGAACTTCGTGCCGGCCAGCGATAATCGTTTCGGAGCCTTCGGCAGCCTGCATCCGGGGGGCTGCAACGTGGCCCTGGTCGACGGGTCGGTTCGGCTGCTGAGCGAGCGGATACCGCTTTCGCTGTTGGCCGCGCTCAGCACGCGCCGCGGCGCGGAAGTGGTTGCCCTGCCAGACTGATCGATCGGCCGCGCCCCAAGAAGCACGATCACCGCGGCAGTGTCTACCCGCTCAGCGATCGGTCGAAGGGCTCACGGCGTTCATCGTCGCCAAGGCCTGGTCGGCAAACTGCCCCGCGACCAGCCGTGGCCACGCGCTCGAGGGAAGCTTGGGAACCGCGCGGCTCGAAGGGAACAGTTCCAGCGCCGCCGCCAGTCCCCCGGGCGATACCTGCGGATCGTTCGGAACCGCCGGCTCGTAGATCGCAACAATGGTCTCAAGGTGCCGCCGGTCGAGCTCGGGATATCGCCGGGCCAGGGATTCGACCGCGCGCTCGGGATGCTCGTGGATCAGGCGCTGGGCGCGGGCCACGGCCAGGACCAGCGACGTTACCAGGCTCGGCTTCGCCTCGGCCAGGCGCCGTGAAACGGCCAGGGCGTGAATCTGGCGGCCCGCCAGTTCGGGCACTTCGCCGCCCGATTGGTCGACGACCATCACCGCATCTTGGTCCACCAGGGCCCGTTCCAGATAGGGCGTGTGCGCATACAAGGCATCGACCTTTCCCGCGGCCAGGGCTCGATTCTGCTCGTCGCCCCGCAGAATGACCAGCGTGACCTCGCGATCGGCATCGTGCCCCACGGAGTGAAAAAGAGCCCGCAGTCGCGCGGGCGGATTGGGGGCCACGCCGATCCGCAGGCCTGCGAGTTTTTCGATCCGATCGGCCAAGGGCAGCTCCGGGTTCAGGCCCCGTGCTTCGGCTACCGAGCGGCGGACGACCAGGTTAATGGGGTCGTTTGCCAGCAGATTGGCCACGAGCACCCACTCGACCGGCCGAGCGAAAAGCTCCAGGTACAACGGCGGGGGTAGAACCGCCGCGGGGGCTTCGTCGTTGAGGACCATCAGGGCCGCATCGCGATGATTGCTGGGAACGCGCAACTCGATCGTCACCCCCTCATCGGCAAACTGGTCCGTGGAAAGTGCAACCCAGAACGAAAGGAACTGCAGGTTTACCTCGTCGGGCACGATCACCCTGACGGTCTCGGCCGCTCGGATCAAGCGAGCTTCCCTCAGCGCCAAGGAGGACACCGTGAGTGCCAGCCCGAGCAGCGCCAGCCCGTCTCTCAGAACCGCACGAACTAGCCTTGGCATTTCGGACCTTGAAAATCGTTCGAAACCAGGCAGGATAGTCCAGCGCGGGGCAGCAAGGAGAACGAACCCTGGCACCCGCCATCGCTATTCCCATCAAGATATAGCGGTTGTCAGTCCGCGACAAGCCAGCGCCCGCGGGCCGAGCATCCAGCGGGCGAAGCAGCCTTGCAACCCAAGCGGGGGCCGTTAGTCGTCGCTGGTTTCGCCGCCGGGCAGCAGGCCCAGGTGCCGCAATTTGCTGCGAAGCGTGGTCCGCGAAATACCCAGGCGTTCGGCCGCCTGCAATTGGTTGCCGGCAAAGTGACTCAAGGTTTCGGCCAGCACCAGACGGTCGAAATCGGCGCTCAGCGCGCGATACAGCTCGGGCGTACCCTCGCTCAGATGCCGGCGGACGATGGCGGCCAGGTCGGCCGTGGCCGCCGCTCGCTGGGCAGCTTCGCCGCCCGCCAGGGCACCCCGGCACGATTCCGGCAAGCAGTCTTCGGTAATCACGTCGCCCGCCGCTTGGACCATGGCGTAGTGAATGGCGCTCTGCAACTCGCGGACGTTGCCCGGCCAATCGTGGTCGGTGAGCGCGGCCAGGGCCTGCGGCGTGATGGCCACGACCGATCGCCCGAGTTGGCGATTGAAGCGGTTGCGGAAATGTTCCGCCAAGAGCCCGATATCCTCCCGGCGCGTGCGCAGTGGAGGAAGCACGATCGTAAACCCATTGAGCCGGTAGAGCAGATCCTGGCGAAAGCGGCCTTCGGCCACGGCCGCGGCCAAATCCTGGTTCGTGGCGGCGATGATCCGCACATCGGTCTGAATGGTCGTATTGCCCCCCAGCCGCTCGAACTGTTGGTGCTGCAACAGCCGCAGGGCCTTGGCCTGGATGGCCGGCGACATGTCGCCAATTTCGTCGAGGAAGATGGTGCCGCCGTGCACCTGTTCAAACTTGCCGATCCGCCGCTGGTCGGCCCCGGTGAAGGCCCCCTTCTCGTGCCCGAACAATTCGCTTTCAAGCAAGGTTTCGGGCAACGCCGCGCAGTTGACCGCCAGGAACGGCTGCTGATTGCGGCGGCTGTAGTGGTAAATGGCCCGGGCCACCAGCTCCTTGCCGGTGCCGCTCTCGCCTTGAATCAGCACGGTTACGTCTTGATGGGCCACCCGGCCGATCGCCTTGTATACCTCTTGCATGGCGGCCGAGCGGCCCACGATATAGTCGGCCCCCGGATCCTCGGCGCCGGGGTCGCTGTCGACCATGGCGGGTACCCGGCTGAGGTGGCTTACCTCGAGGGCCCGCTGAACCGATTGCCGCAACACGGCGATATCGACCGGTTTGACGAAATAGTCGAAGGCCCCGCTTCGCATCGCCTCGATGGCCGTCTCGGTCGAGGCAAAAGCGGTCATGATCAACACCGGAATCCGCGGGTCCAGTTCGTGGATTCGCTGAAAAGCCTCCAGGCCCGACAGGTCGGGCAAGCGCACATCGAGCAAGACCGCGTCGGGGCGCTGGGTGCGCACCGCCTCGATTCCCTCGCGGGCCGTGCCGGCCGTAATAACGCGGAGCGCCTCGGAGCCGAGGGTTTCGGCAACCGTGTAGAGAATGTTCGGCTCGTCGTCGATAACCAGCAACAGCGCCATCGGCAAGGGGCCCATCGGCGATCGGGAAGTAAGAAGTAATGCGACGCGGACGACCGGCGAATGCTTGTGACTGTTTACCCGGCTGCGCAAGGCCGAGGGCCGGCGCCCCTTCTTCATTTCATCGTATCGCGCGGCAGCCAGAGGATGAACTCGGCTCCCCCAGCGGCGCGATTGCTCGCCGTCAGCCGCCCGCCGTGGGCCGCGGCAATGCGCTGGCAAATCGACAGGCCCAGCCCGGTTCCGGTTTCCTTGGTGGTTACGAACGGCTCGAAGATTTCGGCCATGGCATCGGCGGCGATGCCCGGTCCATGATCGGCCACGATCAGGGCCAGCCAGGCATCGGGCGCGCCGTCGCCCAGCGGCTGGTCGCTGTCGGAATTCTGCTCGGGGGGCATTTCCGCCCGGGTCCGCTCGGCCAGAGCCAGCTCGATCACACCACCCCTCGGCTGGGCGTCGAGCGCGTTGAGCAACAGGTTGAGCAGTAGCTGCCGAATTTGTACCGGATCGACCGTAGCCAGCCGGGGCTCGTCCGAGGGCTGCCAGTCGAGCTCCACGCCTTGGCCACGGGCCCGTGTGGCAATCAGTTCCAGCGTGGCCGAAACGATCGGCCGCAGGTCGACCGTGAGTTTCTCGGGCAGGGGGGGGCGGGCGAAATCGAGGAACTCTTGGATCGCCACTTCCATCCGGGCGATCTCGTCGTTGAGCACGTGCAAGGACCGACCGGAAAGGCCGCTCCCCTCGCCGCGCTCCAGCGCCGACTGGACCAGCATCTTCATCGGCATCAGCGGGTTGCGCAGTTCGTGCGCCAAGCCGGCCGCCAATTGCCCCACCCGGGCCAACTGCTCGGTGCGCAGCACCTCCATTTCGCGCTGTTGCAATCGTTCGACCACGCTCCCGATGTCGCGTTCGATCTTGCGCAGGCCAGCCTCGAGCCCGAACCAGTCGCCGGTGTGGGAAACCGTCACCGGGCCGGTCACGTCGGAAAGCCTGCCCACGGCGCTGCGGATCGAAACGTTTAACTGCACGATCGACTGGCCAATGGCCCGGGCGATGCCGATTCCCATGAGCAGCCCCGCCGTACCGCCGCAAAGGCCCAGCAGCAAGAAACCGATTTTCAGATGCTGGGCCGTTACTTCGCTGGCCTCGTTCGTCCGCTCGACAACGGCCTGGTTTTCGGCCAGGCACTCACGCAGCGGAGCCATGACTTGCTCGGAGAGCACGGCGTCGGTCAACCGCGTGAACTCGGCCAATTGCTCCGGCCCCAGCGCTACCCGGCGCACCGAGGGGGGCGTTTCCGCGAGGAGCGTTTCCGAGGAAGACCCGGCCGTATCGTTGGCCAACAGCGAATTGGCCAACGGCTGAAACCCGCCGAAGAACTCGCGATAGCCCTGATCGACCACCTGAATCAGTTCCTGCTCGCGCGGGGTGCGGGCATAGCCCTTGGCCCGCTCCAGCAGTCGGTCGGTTTGATGGTGCAGCGAACCCACCACTTCGAGCGGCTCGGTCTCATGGGTCCGCAGGAAGATGTTTGCCTGATAGCGAATTTCGCGCATGGCCATGTGCAGCTCGTCGATGGCCAGCATGCCGTGCACCTCGCGAATGATCAGCTCGGAATTGGTCCGCTGTCGCTGATGCACATTCCAGGCGGCGAACACCCCCAGCCCCAGCAAGAAGGCGCCCAACCCAATCATGGGTGCGGCAATGTTCCAAACGATCTGTCCGCGCATTGAGCAGCAGCCTCCGCGACACGGGCCCGCATTCGACCCACCGGCAGCCTAACGGGTGGGGCAACACCTGCCTACGCGATTGGCCAGAATCGCCCCGCGCGGCGCTGGTGGTCTCGCCGTCGCCGGAGTCGAGGCTCCCCGGTACCCGGCGGCAGGAGCCAGCCACCCTTAGCCCCCCGGGGACGAGGCCGCCGACGCCAAGCGATTTTGGTCCGGGCGTTGCTCGATGGCGACCCGGAAAGGGCCGCGGATTGGCCAAGTTCTAACCAGGCCCTTGGTCAATCTTTGACCCGTCCCGCGGGGGGAGTGCGATGCAGTGTCGGCCCAGGTCGAACGTCGTTGCTGACTCGGGAAACCGCTCGCAAAAGGATTGGCAATCAAGTTTTAGGGAAACTACCCGCGGCCCTTGCGCGAATTGGCTCGCGGGAGCCCAAAGCGATTGGCACGCGCGATGCCTGTAGGGGCCGCTGGTGCCTGCAGCCGCGGGCCGACGTTCAAGGCAGGGCGCGGGTGAGGGGAGAGCGCCTCCATGGCCAGTCAAACCGGAACGGTCGTCTCGCTGCCGCTCGCGGCGACCCTGCGTGGCACAAAGCCCGCGGCCGCGCCGTTGCCGGATATCGACCGTCGCGTCTGCTACCGGTTTAGCTTTGTGCGTCAGCGCTGGAAAGTCGCTGCCGGGCTACTCGGCCTGGCAAGCGCGGCGATCGGAATCGGCGTGTTTTTGGTCTGCCAGCTTTCGACCGCACCGGGGCTGACCGTGCACCTGTCGATCGCGGCCGCGCTGTTCGCCGGCGCAGGGCTCTACGCGGCAGGCCGGGCCATCGTCGAGCTTTGCGGAGGGCTCAAGTTTGACGAGAGGCACCTGCGGGCCTTCGTCGATGGCTCGCTTACGGAATTCACCTGGCCGGCGGTCGTCGGCTGGCAATTGGGAGATTGGGAAGCCCAGGCCTGCGGGCTACCGGCCCTTGAGATCTGGACGGCCGCCAATACGCGTCGGCTGGCGATTCCGCCGGGCCGGCTCGACACCACCGACCTGTTGTTAATTCGACAGCTACTGAGCACCTACTGCCCCGATCGCGAGATCGCTAGGGCGGTGGCAACCTGGAGAGCGTGAATCTGATTTGCCGTTGAGAGGTGCTCGTAGGATTGGGGGGGGAAGCAACAGCGGCCGCGTCAGCAGGTGCCCAGACAAGTGTCGGCAGCTGCTCACCTGCTGCACAAACTCTGTCCAGGCGCCTGGACAATTCTTGATCCGCCGTGGCCAGGCAATCGGCCTGGCTTCCGGACCCAGTCGCGCCCCAGTGCGTATCTCGACTGCAAGTCGCAAGTTGTTGTCTCGATTGGGGTAACCGGGCACAGCCAGGGCGGTAGCTTCGATCCCTGCGGGATGGCAACCGCGCGTTACCACCCGACTTTCGATCGCTTGGCACGACCTATGCTTAGTGATTCGGAGGATGTGAACCCGAATTCTGCCCTTTGGGTTGCCCCTAAAAGACGGATTATGACCAACGCGGCCCAGGGTGCTTCTGACCAGGCACCGCAAAACGGAATCGCCGGGCTGAAGCACCTGCAATACGACGTGCTCGCCGGCATTGTCGTCTCTTTGGTTTCCTTGCCGCTTTCCTCCGGCATTGCCATCGCCTCGGGCATGCCGCCGGTCTATGGACTGGTCTCAGCGATCATCGCCGGTCTGGTGTTTCCACTGATTGGCGGGGCCTATGTCACCATTGCCGGTCCCGCGGCGGGACTGGCCCCCGCGCTATTGGCCATCATGGTCACCATGGGGGGGGCCGGAGACGCCGACCACGTGGGGCCGGGTTACGTCCACCTGCTCGTGGTCATCTTCCTGGTGGGTTGCCTACAGATTGTGCTCAGCGGGCTGAAGCTGGCCCGCTTCGCTTCGATCATTCCGGTGAGCGTGGTCGAGGGAATGTTGGCCTCGATCGGCATCCTGATCCTCGCCAAGCAGTTGCCGATGTTCTTCGGGTACACCGGCAAGATACATGCCCATGAGTTCTACGAGTTCGTTACCGATATTCCCGAGTACCTGTTGCATTTGAGCTGGCCGGTGGTGGCCGTTTCCGTATCGTCGTTGCTGCTGCTGTTTCTCTTGGAGCGGTTTCAACACATCCGGGCGCTGCGGGTGCTGCCTCCTCAATTGGTGGCAGTAGCTTTCGGCACACTTTTGGGCGTCGTCCTGCACCTGGGAAGCCTGAACGGCAGGTTTCTGATCCTCATGCCGGCCGAGGCATTTCGCGGGGCGGCCTTGCCCGACTTTGCCGGGCTCTGGGGTCGGTCCGACCTATGGTACGCGGCCATTCTGGGCATCCTGACGCTGACCATGATCGACGGGGTCGAATCGCTGGCCACGGCCATGGCGATCGATCGAATCGACCCCTTTCATCGCAAGTCCGATCCCAATCGCTTGCTGCTGGCCATGGGAGTCTGCAATATCGCTTCCAGCCTGGTAGGTGGGCTGACGATTATTCCCGGTGGAGTGAAGAGCAAGGTGAATGTGGCCGCCGGGGGGCGCACCCTGTGGGCCAATTTCACGAATGCGGTGTGCCTGATCTTGTACCTGGCGGTTTGCCGGGACCTGGTCAACCTGATACCCAAGGGGGTGTTGGCCGCGGTCCTCATCTACACCGGCTGGAAAATGTGCGAACCACTGGTCTGGAAGCACGTAGCCGAAATCGGCCGCGAGCAACTGGCCATCTTTACCCTGACCGTTGTCGCCACGCTGCTGACGGACCTGCTGTGGGGAATCGTGGTCGGGGTGGTTGCCAAACTCCTGCTCAATTTGGTGCTCTATCGCGCCGCGATCCAGAAGACCAACCCCGACCAGGCCCTGCCCGGCCTGTGGACCAGCGTAGCCGACCTGTTCCGCAACCCCGTCGGCCGGCGTGAACAGCAGGGTTCGGAATGCCACCTGTATCTGGAAAAGCCGCTGGTGTGCTTCAACTCGCTCCGCTTGACCGAAGAGCTGGCTCACTTGCCCAGCGGTACCGATTCGGTTTGCGTCCATGTGGATGCCACGGTCGGGCTGATCGACCACACGGCCTGCGACAGCCTGCTGGCCGCCAGCCGCGAGACGGCCCCCAACCGGGTGAAGATCGAAGTGGTGGGACTCGACCGCATGCGTCGTCTGTCGAACCACCACTCCGGCGCCCACGTGGCGATGCCGGCCGGTTCGTAGGGCGGATCTCAAGCCCCCCCTGGAGCAACGTGGGGCCCCGCGGCTGCTGCATGGGTAGCTTCTTCGGGCGCCGTCTTGGCCCAGGCCGTTGCCACCAATAAGCCCGGGGCCGAGCGGCCAAGGTTGTCGGACTTCCGGCTCGGGTCCTCGCGCGATTCGCCTGGCTTGCCGCAGTACGTTGACTGGCAGGGCTTTACGGAACTCGGCCGAGCTTCGATAATGCCACGCGTGTGGCGCAGCGGTCGAGAATCTGCCGATCGACCGGGCGGAAGGCATGGGCACCCCCAGGGACCCTCGGGGCCAGCCAGGCCCCGGTCGTCCGCGGCGCGCGCTGAAGGACCGGCGTCGCTGGCACTCGGTGCCGCTCGGGCAGCCGCCCGAGCGCCGCGTGCCCCGCACCGTCGAGGAGAGAACCGCCCATGAAGTCGGACAGCAACCTGGTTCGTAGCGACATCATTCGGCCGGGCACCGACAGCGACCCCGCGGAAACCGCCGAGTGGGTCGAGTCGTTGCAATACGTGCTCGACAGCAAGGGCCCCGATCGGGTTCACCACCTGCTTTCGGTGCTCGACGAGGTGGCGGCCCGGCAGGGGGTGCCGCTCCCCTTCACGGCCAACACGCCCTACATCAATACGATTCCGGTTTCGCAGCAGCCGATTTTTCCCGGCAATCGCGAAATCGAGCGCCGCATCAAAAGCATCATTCGCTGGAACGCGATGGCGATGGTGGTGCGGGCCAATCGCGAGCATGCCGGCATCGGCGGCCACATCTCTACCTATGCCTCGGCCGCGACGCTGCTCGAGGTGGGCTTCAATCACTTCTTTCGCGGTAAAAGCGAAGACTACTCCGGCGACCAGATCTACTTCCAAGGCCATGCCTCGCCGGGCATTTACGCGCGAGCCTTCTTGGAAGGCCGCTTGAGCGAGCAGCAGCTCGAGAATTTTCGCGAGGAACTGCACCCCGCCGGCGGCTTGTCGAGCTATCCGCACCCCTGGCTCATGCCCGATTTCTGGGAATTCCCCACGGTCTCGATGGGGCTGGCGCCGATCATGGCGATTTACCAGGCCCGGTTCAACCACTACCTGAAAGACCGGGGCATTAAAGACACCTCGGGCTCGCACGTGTGGGCCTTCCTGGGCGACGGCGAGTGCGACGAACCCGAAACCCTGGGCGCCATTACGCTGGCCAGCCGCGAAGAGCTCGACAACCTGATCTTCGTGATCAATTGCAACCTGCAGCGGCTCGATGGGCCGGTGCGCGGCAACGGCAAGATCATTCAAGAGCTCGAGGCCCTCTTCCGCGGGGCCGGTTGGAACGTGATCAAGGTCATCTGGGGCAGCGACTGGGATCCGCTCTTGGCCAAAGACGACACCGGCGCTCTGGTGCAGCGAATGGGCGAGGTGGTCGACGGCGAGTACCAGAAGTACACCGTCAGCTCGGGGGCCTACATTCGCGAGCAATTCTTCGGCGTGCACCCCGACCTGGAAGCCCTGGCGGCGCCGCTCTCCGACGAGAAGATCCGCAACCTGAAACGAGGCGGCCACGACCCGGAAAAGGTATACGCCGCGTTTCAGGCGGCCGTCTCCTGCCAGCGCAAGCCCACCGTAATTCTGGCCAAGACCATTAAGGGCTACGGGCTGGGCGAAGCGGGCGAAGGGCGCAACGTTACTCACCAGCAGAAGAAGCTGAACGAAGACGAGCTGCGCGAGTTCCGCACCCGGTTCGGCATTCCGATTAACGATGAAGAGGTGGCCCAGGCCCCCTTCTATCGCCCGCCGGAAGACAGCCCCGAGATGCAGTACCTGTTGGCCCGGCGGAAGGGCCTGGGGGGGTTCGTTCCCGGGCGGCCGATGGTGCCGATGCCGATCGAGATGCCCAAGCTGAGCGAGTTCAGCGAGTTTCTCGAAGCCAGCGGCGACCGCGAGGTATCGACCACGATGGCCTTCGTACGGCTCTTCGGCAAGCTGCTCCGCGACAAGCGGATCGGCCGATACATTGTGCCGATTTGCCCTGACGAATCGCGCACCTTCGGCATGGACGCCCTGTTCCGCCAGTGCGGCATTTATTCCCACGTGGGCCAGCTCTACGAACCGGTCGACAGCGACATGGTGCTGTACTACCGCGAGGCGAAAGACGGCCAGATGCTGGAAGAGGGCATCACCGAGGCCGGCTCGATGTCGTCGTTCATTGCCGCCGGCACCTCGTACGTCACGCACGGCGTGAACATGATTCCGTTCTTCATCTTCTATTCCATGTTCGGTTTCCAACGCATCGGCGATTTGATCTGGGCCGCTGGCGATGCCCGGGCCAAGGGCTTTTTGATCGGCGGCACCGCCGGCCGCACCACGCTGGCGGGCGAGGGCTTGCAGCATCAGGACGGCCATAGCCTGGTGATCGCCTCGACCTTTCCGCATGTGCGGGCCTACGACCCGGCCTTCAGCTACGAAACCGCCGTGATCGTCTTCGACGGCATCGACCGGATGTATCACCAAGGCGAAGACGTGATCTACTACATCACCGTCGAGAACGAAAACTACACCATGCCGGCCATGCCGCCGGGGGCGGAAGAGGGAATCCGCCGCGGTATCTACAAGCTCAAGTCGGTCGATGCCGGCCCCAACCGTCCCCAAGTTCAACTGTTCGGCAGCGGGGCCATTTTGCGCGAGGCCCTGCGGGCCCAACAACTGCTGGCCGAGCGGTTCGGAGTCTCCAGCCAGGTGTGGAGCGTGACGAGCTACAGCGAACTGCGCCGCGATGCCCAGGGCTGCGATCATTGGAACCGGTTGCACCCGACCGAGCCTCCCCGGGTAGCCTACCTGGCCAAGGCGCTCCAGGGTGAAACGGGGCCGTTTATCGCCGCCAGCGATTACGTGGCCGCCCTGGCCGAATCGATCGCCCCTTGGGTACCCGGCGGGCTCACTTCGCTCGGTACCGACGGTTTCGGCCGCAGCGACATTCGCACCCGGCTGCGGCGCTTCTTCGAGGTCGACGCCGAGTCGATCGCCGTGGCCTCGCTCTACCAATTAGCCCAACAGGGCCGCTACGAGCCCGCGGGCGTGGCCCAGGCGATCCGCGAATTGGGTATCGACCCCGACAAGCCGGCCTCGTGGCTGGGAAGCAACTGAGAATCCCTGCGGCCGGTCGCGGCCCAGCGCGCTAGGGCGCCGCGGCCCGGCCGACCATTCAACCAACCGACCAACGCCGTGGCTGGGACCCGAACTCTGCCCGAAGGGGCCCTGCCTGGATGGCAAACGTGGGACGAGGAACCTCGAAGCTATGGCCTACGAGTTTGTGTTGCCCGATCTGGGCGAGAATATCGAGAGCGGCGACGTTTTGAGCGTGCTGGTCCAAGTGGGAGATTCCATCTCGGCGAATCAGCCCGTCGTCGAGATCGAGACCGATAAGGCGACGGTCGAGGTACCGTGTCCCCAGGCGGGCCGGGTCTCGGCCGTGCACGTCAAGGTGGGGGACAGCATCCCGGTGGGGGGCATCGTGCTCACGCTCGAGCCGGCCGGCGCGGCGTCGCCGGCGGCCAGCCCGCCGCCGCAGCCCGCTAAGCCGGCCTCGGCGTCCCGTCCGGCGCCGGCGGCTGCACCGCTCGCCGCTTCGGTGGCGACAACCGAGGCCACGACAGCGGTCGATGACGAGCCCCCCGCCGCGCCGCCGTCCCAGCGTCGCGCGGCTCCGCCCCCGGCTGCTCCCGCGCGCCCGGCTGCTCCCGCGCCGGCGGCCCGCGCTCCGGCCCCGTCGGCTGCGCCCGAACCGGCCGGCAGCTCGGAGTCGATTGCCGCTAGCCCTTCGATTCGCCGCCTGGCCCGGGAACTGGGAATTGACCTGGCCCGCGTCGAGGGAACCGGCCCGGGCGGCCGGGTGACCCGGGAAGATGTGATGTCGACCGTGCGCCAGGCCACGTCGCGCACCGGTTCGCCCGCGCCGGGCACGCCGGTGTTGAAAACGCCCTCGCTACCCGGCACCGCCGACGAAGACGCCTGGGGAAGCATTCGCCGCGAAAAACTCACCAAGATTCGCAAGACGATCGCGGCCAACATGGTTCGCTCGAAGCTGACCACGATTCCGCACGTCACCAATTTCGACGACGCCGACATTACCGAGCTCGAGCGCTTGCGAAAAAACTCGGCCAGCGACTACGTCGAGAACAACGTGAAGCTGACGACGATGGTGTTCGTGATGAAGGCCGTGGCCGTGGCCCTCAAGCAACACCCGTTGCTCAATGCCACGCTCGACACCGAGCAGGAACAGATTGTTTACAAGGAATACGTGAACATCGGCGTGGCGGTCGACACCACTCGGGGATTGGTGGTTCCGGTGGTGCGCAACGTGGACCGGCTCACCATTCCGCAGTTGGCCTATGCCCTGACCAGCGTGGCCGCCCAGGCTCGCGAAAACCGCTTCGCGCTTGAGGATCTGCGCGGAGGCACCTTTACGGTCAGCAACCTGGGCGCCGTCGGCGGTACTTATTCCACGCCGATCATCAATCACCCCGAGGTCGCGGTGCTGCTGACGGGCCGCACCCGGCGGATGCCCGTGGTGGTCGACGACAAGGACAAGATCGAGGTTCGTCTGATGCTGCCGCTGAGCCTGTCGTACGACCATCGCCTGGTCGATGGGGCCGCCGCGGCGCGATTCCTGAACGAGGTCATCGCGCTGCTCGAGGCGCCCGGCCGCTTGCTGCTGGCTCCCTAGCGCGGCGGCGCGGCAGGGCCCAGTTCGAGGGCCCAGTTCGAGGGCCCAGCTCGAGGGGCTTGTCGCCTGGGCCACGCGGTAGGGTTTGCCGAACGGGGGTGGGTTAGTCAATCTTTCCGCCAAATCGGGGCCCGCTACCGGGTCCCACGGCCGTCGCATGGGCTCCGCAAGCCCAACAGGGGGTGCCATGTCGCCATTTGCAAATCGCAGCCGCACGGTTTCGCTGCTCGTGGTCGCCATCTTCGGCCTGGCTTCGTCGACCGCCAAGCCCCAAGGGCTGCTTCCGCGGCGAACGCTATTCGCCGAGAGCGACCTGCTGAGCGTCGCCGTCAGCGGCGACGCCGCGCGGCTGGCCTTGGTGGTTCAGCAGCCGGGGGGCTCCAAGCTGCTGTTGGCCACGCCCTCCAAGCCCGACGAGCGGCATGCCTTGACGCTGCCCGAGGGCCTGTCGCCGACCGGCTGTCAATTCACGCCCGACAACCGCCACTTGCTGGTCACCTGCCAAACCAGCGGAGCGGCGCGGCTCGTGGTTTTCGACCCCGAGACCGGCGTTGCCGAGCCGTGCGGCCGGGATCTCGAGGGCTCGCTCGAACTGGTGCGGTTCACGGCCGACCCTGCGCCCGGAATCGTGGTGCTCCAGCGGGGTTCCCAAAAACGCCTCCGCTATTACCTGGCCGCGGCCGCCAACGAACCCAGCGTGTTGCTCTTGGAAACCAACGATTTCGACCGGGTGCTCTTCGATGCCGGGGCCGCCCCCCGGGCCGCCACGCGGCAGCTCGCCAGTGGCGCCACCGAGCTGTTGCGTCGCGACGGCCAGGGGTGGACCACACTGCACACCATGGCCGAAGACCTGACCAATGGCCGCCGCCTGCCCCGGGCCGGCGTGGCCGCAGTCGTCGGTCTCGACGATTCCACGGGCGAGCTGCTCACGATCGACAACACCGACCGCGATCGCTCGCAACTGGTCGCTTGGAACCTGGCCAGCGGCACCTCGCGCGTGGTGGCCGAAGACGCCCAAGCCGACCTGACCCCCAACCCGATCGTCGATCGGCACACCGGCCGGGTACTGGCGGTCTCGGCCTATTTCGGCGAATTGCGACGGCACGTGGTCGCCCCGGAAGCTCGCGACGACCTTGCTTTTCTCGAGCAGCAATTCGGCTGTGCAGTCGGCTTTTCGAACGTGGGTCTCAGTGATGCCGCCTGGCTGGTCGCTCCGCTCGATGGCGGGCCCCTGCGGTTTCACGTTTACCATCGCTCGCAGCGCAGCGTAACTCCGGTCGCCGATTCGATCACCGGTCTAAAGGGCGCACGGCTCGCCCGGCGCACGGCCCATCGTGTCACCACGCGCGACGGGCTGGTGCTGCCGTGCCACCTCTACCTGGCCGACCGGCTCGACGCCAATGGCGACGGGCGACCCGAGCGGCCCGGGCCGGCGCTGCTCTACATCCATGGTGGTCCCAGTATTGCCAACCCTTGGGATAATTGGCTTACCAACCGCAATCTGCAGCTTCTGGCCGACCGCGGCTACGCGGTTGTGAATGTCGATTTCCGCGGCGCGGGCGGCTACGGGCGCGAGTTCGTTCGCCAGATTTGGCGCCAATGGGGGCGCGGCAGCGTGGCCGATCTCGAGGACCTGGCCCGCTGGGCGATCGACGAAAAAATCGCCGCGCCTGGTCGCGTGGGTCTGTGGGGCTGGTCGTATGGCGGGCTGGCCACGCTGTCGGCGCTCGCCTTTTCGCCGGAAACGTTTGCTTGCGGCATCTCGCTGTACGGCCTCTCGGACATGGAGGCCTTCGCCAAATACGCCTCGCTGGGGGTCACGCCCCAGGATGTACACGAGCGAATCGGCAACCCAACCACCCCCGAAGGGGCCGCCGCCCTGCGGGCCCTCTCGCCATTGTTCGCCGCCGACCAGATGCGGCGCCCGATACTGTTGACCCACGGCGCGCAGGACCTGGTTGCTCCGCGATTGCACTCCGACCGGTTGGCCGAGGCCTTGCAGGCGCTGGGCCAACCGGTGGTGTACCTGTTGTATCCCCGCGAGGGGCACGATTATCGCCGGGGGGAAAGCTGGATCTCGTTTTGGGCCGTCGCCGAGGCCTTTCTACAACAGCACCTTGAGGGCGACTGCCAACCACCGGGAACGGACCTAAGCGCTCCGCCATTCCAGGTGATCGCCGGCGCCGACCAGCTGGCCGCCTGGACCGGCCGCCCATCGCCCGGCTCGTAACCCCTTGCTCGAATCACGTTCGCTTCCCGCACGGCCGTGCGCTTAGGCGCCGCGACCGAATCGTCGTGGGGATTGCCTCTGCCTGGCGCGTTGGGGCCAAGTGGAAAGTTTGGAGCCTGCCATGGCGGCGAGTAGAATCGCCCACGAGCCGATTGCCGGCCCCCCCCTCGGCCGGCCAGGGGAATGAATAAGCACCGAGCGGAGACTGGTTCGCATGATTCAGGTAACACCGGCTTGCTGTTCGACGAGTGGCGCATGGCCGAACTCCAAGGGCTCGACCAACCGCGGGTGCCCGCGGCGCCGCGGCTGGGTTCCGCTGACCGCATTTTGCCTGGCCGCCCTTTTGCAAGCCGCGGCCGGCCGTGCGCCGGCGGCCGACCCCCCCACGGCCGAAGGCGAACCCGACCCGGCGCGTCATGCCCTGATCGACGGCTTGGGGCTCGGTTGGCGTTCGCTAGGCGAAGGCGACTTTCTGAACGTGAACTGCGAGCCTGGCACCTGGTCCTGGAAGGGCGGCGAGGCTCATTGCACAGGTATGCCCGTGGGAGTGATTCGGTCCAAGCAGGAATTCACCAATTTTGAGTTGATCCTCGAATGGCGTCATTTACAGGCCGGAGGCAACTCCGGCGTATTTCTCTGGACGCCCCGGTCCTCGCTCGAAGGGCTCCAACCGGGCAAGCTTCCGCACGGCATCGAGGTGCAAGTGCTCGACCACGGCTACGCCGAACAGTATCAGAAGCAAACAGGCAAAGCACCCGATTGGTTTACCACCCACGGCGACGTTTTCCCGGTGGGCAGTTCCAAGATGAAACCCTTCGCGCCGGTGGCGCCCGACGGGCGCCGCAGCTTCCCCCGTGAGGAACGTTCGCTGGGGGTGGGGCAGTGGAACCACTACTACGTTCGCGCCATCAACGGCGAGGTACGGCTGTGGGTAAACGGCGAAGAAGTGTCGGGCGGCAGCGACTGCGAACCCCGCATCGGCTTCTTGTGCCTGGAATCCGAGGGGGCCCCGGTCGAGTTCCGCAACCTGCGCATTCGCGAGCTACCGTAGCCGCGGCCGGGCTTCTCTGAGTGCCAAATGGCCGCCCCGCGCGGAAGCGCGCCGGGGGAAGCGGCGAGCTACCCGAGGCGACACACGCGGGGGCCGTTGAAACCGAATTCCATTCGAGCAGCGCAACTTCGACCAGCGCAAAGAGGTGCCGCCATGCGCACGACGATGGCCCGCCGCACGTTCCTCATGTCGCTCGCCGCCGCGGCCGCGGCCCCCGCGCCGCAAGCACGCGCTACCCGTGCCGCCGCCGAGACGGTAACGCTGGCCGTGATGGGGGTGAACGGGCGGGGCGCTGCCCTGGCCCGGCAATTTCAAGGTCTTCCTGGCGCCGCGGTCGCGGTGCTCTGCGACCCCGATCAGCGGGTGCTTCGTCGGGTGAACGACGAGCTTTCTCCCGGCACCAGGCCGGCTCTGGAAACCGAAACCGATATTCGCCGGGTACTCGAGCGGCCCGATATCGACGCCCTGGTAATTGCCGCGCCCGATCACTGGCACGGCCCCGCCACGCTGATGGCGCTCGAGGCGGGTAAGCACGTCTATGTCGAGAAGCCGGCTTGCCACAATCCGGCCGAAGGCGAGTGGATGGTGGCGGCCGCCCAGCGCACGGGCCTGGTGGTGCAAGTGGGCACCCAGCGGCGCAGCGCGCCGCCCGTGCGCGAGGCGCTCGAGCGGCTTTGGGCCGGCGAAATCGGGCGGGTGCTATTCGCCCGCGGCTGGATCAACAGCAACCGCCCCTCGATCGGCCACGGCCAAACGGTCGCTCCGCCGGCCGAGCTGGATTACACGCTCTGGCAGGGCCCCGCTCCCGAGCGCCCTTACCGCGACAACGTCATTCACTACCACTGGCATTGGTTTTGGGACTGGGGAACCGGCGAGTTGGGGAACAACGGCGTTCACGCGCTGGACGTGATTCGCTGGGGCCTGCGGGCCAGTTACCCCGAGCGGGTCGTTTGCGGCGGCGGGAAGCGACACTTCGACGACGACCAGGAGACGCCCGACACGCAGTTGGTCACCTTCGATTTTCCCGAGGCCACGGTCAGTTGGGAGCACCGCACCTGGCACCCGCGGGGCGTGGAGAACATGGGCTTCGGCTGCGCGTTCGAGGGGGAAAACGGCACCCTGCTGATGGGCAGCTCGGAAATTCGCTGGCTCGACCCGGCCGGCAAGGTGCTCTCCGAGCACTCGACCACCAACGGCGAGGTGGAGCATCTCACTGCCTTTCTGGCGGCGGTGCGGGGCGAGGGGCCGTGCCCCGCGCCAATCGCCGAGGGAGTGCCGAGCACGCTGCTGTGCCACCTGGGGAACATCGCCTATCGCACCGGGCGCAACGTGCAGCTCGACCCGGCCACGCACCAGATCGCCGACGACGCCGAGCAACAGGCCCTCTGGGGGCGCGAGTATCGCCCCGGTTGGCAACCGCCGCGCGGGTAAGAGCCGGAGCGAATCGCCGGCACCGTGCCGTCTCGGGGGCCCGCGGCGTCTGAAGGCGAGATGGCCGAACCTTTCGGGTTTCCACCCTCCCGTTTGCCACTCCACCGGGCCTGCGGCTATGATGCCAAGTTCCCCTCGCGCGGGGGCGGCTCGTGAATCTCGCCTGCCTCTGCCGGGGTATTCTTCGCGGGGTATTAGTCGCGGGGTACCGCTCGCCAGACACAGCACCGCGAAGGGAGCCTGTTGCCAGTGCGCACCAGGCCCAGATGCTTCGCTCGCGACGGTAACACAATTCGAACAATCGACACGGTACGAACAAGAAGCAGGGTTCCAACGACCTACGCTCGATTCGAGGCGAGGCCCCTCGAGAGGCCAGCGGCGGCGATCGGCGATTTTACAGCGTTTTTTTCAGCGGGAGATCGGGTGCATGCGACAAGCACGAGTTGGCGGCGGGGCGTTTTGGTTGTTTTGCGGGTTGTTGGCCAGCCCGCTCGTGGCCACGGCCGCCGAGGCCCCCACGTCGCTCGACCCGGCTGCCCTGGCCCAGAGCGTCACCATCATCCGCGATGAGTACGGCGTGCCCCACATCGATGGGCCGACCGATGCTTCGGTCATCTTTGGCTTCGCCTACGCCCAGTGTGAAGACTACTTCTGGCAGGTCGAAGATTCGGCCGTGATGGGGCTGGGGCGCTACGCCGAACTGTACGGCAAGAAAGAGCTGCCCAAGGATCTGCGCCACCGGGCCTTCGAAATCGTGCCCCGCGCTCAGGCCGATTTCCCCACGCTCGAGCCCGAAGTGCGGCAAATGTGCGAGGCCTTTGCCGCGGGCGTGAACTACTACCTGGCCCAGCACCCCGAGGTGAAGCCCCGGCTGCTGACGCGCTGCGAGCCCTGGATGTTGCTGGCCTCGGCCCGCACGGTCACCCTGGAAATGAACTACGGCAAGATCAACGTGCCGGGCGACCGGGTGCCCGAATCGTACGAGGCCGAAGTTCGCGCGGCCATCGGGTCGAACGCCTGGGCCTTGGCCCCCCAGCGGACCAAGAACGGCCACGCGCTTCTGTTTATCAACCCGCATCAGCCCTATTACGGGTTCGGCCAGTTCTACGAGGCCCACCTGCGCAGCGGCGAGGGTTGGAATATGAGCGGGGCCACGTTCTTCGGCGGCCCGCTGCCTGGCCTGGGATTCAACGGCCACGTGGGCTGGGCTTTCACCGTGAACGAGCCCGACCTGGGCGATGCCTGGCGCGTTACGTTCGACGACCCCGCCAACCCGCTTAACTACCGCTACGGCGATGGCTGGCGCACCGCCACCGAGTGGAAGGAAACGGTCCGGGTCAAACGGCTCAAGGGGTTCGACGAGAAGGAGTACACCTTCCGCAAAACGCATCACGGTCCGATCGTGATGAAGGAGAACGACACCACCTACGTGGCGGCCAACATTGCCAAGCTGCACGAGGCGTTCATTCCCCGCCAGCTACTGAAAATGGTGCGCGCCAAGAACCTGGACGAATTCCGCCAGGCAATGTCGATGCTCGATTTCCATATTTTCAACACCGTTTACGCCGACCGCGAGGGGAATATCGCCTACTTCTACAACGGCATCGTGCCCAAGCGCGATCCCAAGGTGGATTGGCACTCGATTGTCGACGGCAGCAAGCCCGGCAACGAATGGCAGGGAATCCATAGCTTCGACGAGTTGCCCCAGGTGGTGAACCCGCCGTCGGGCTACTTGCAAAGCTGTAACCAAACGCCGCACACCGTGACCGACGACGGCAGCCCTGCCCTGGGCGATTTTCCGCCCTACATGGTCATGGAGAAACACGACGACAAGCGGCGGGCCAAGGTCTCGCGGCTGCTTCTGCGGCAGATGCAAGACATGACCTACGACGAGTGGATCAAGAAGGCGTTCGACACCACGATTTATTGGGCCATTACCGAGCTGCCGCGCTACCGCCAGCACTTCAAGGCCCTGGAAGCGAGCGACCCGGCCCTGGCCGCGCGGGTGCGCCCCTACCTGGAGCACCTGCTCGATTGGGACGGGCGGGGGGGCCAGGAATCGACCCAAACCACCCTCTGCCTGGCCTGGTACGAAGAGCTGTACGGCTTCGGCTACCCGGCCGAAACGCTGAAGCGAGAGTTCGTGGGCAACACGGCGGCCCAGTTCCAGGCCCTGATCACGGCAGCCGAGAAGCTGGCCAGCACCCATGGCGACTGGAAACTGCGCTGGGGCGACATCAACCGCTTGCAGCGGCACGCCAACGTGGCCGATTTCTTCCAGATTCCCTTTAGCGATTCGGTGGAGAGCGTGCCCAGCGCCGGCCTGCACGGCCCACCGGGCGTGGCCTTCACGATGTATTTTTCGCCCTCGATCAATCTGCCGCCGCTGCGGGTGATCAAGAAGCATTACGCCGTGGTGGGGGCCAGCTACCTGGCCACGGTTGAGTTCGGTCCCGAGCTTCGGGCGGGCTCGGTAATTCAGTTTGGCGCTAGTGGCGACCCGAAGTCGCCCCACTTCTTCGACCAGGCCAAGCTGATGGGGGAAGGCCGCGTGAAGACGGCCCACTTCGAGTGGGACGACGTGAAAGCCCACGCCAAACGCACCTATCACCCGGGGGAAGAGGCCAAGGCGAGCGCTACGGCCCAAGCGGGGCAGTAGGAGCGCCATCGCCCGCTGGTTGCGCGCGGCGCGCAAGCACCTGGGGGCCGTGGCCGATTTCACATGTACCTTGATTATCGGCGGCTCTGGTCAGCGGCCGGAGCAATTGCCGGCTTACGATGGACATGAATACAACTCCGCGGGAAATTGCCAAGACACGGCGGATGCTCTAATCACACGCCAACACCGCCAGATCAATTGACATGCCGATTCCAATGCTGCGATTCTGCCTCGCTGCACACTTCGCGTTTCTCGCAATGGTCAGGTCGGATTTGATTTGTGCAGGCCAAATTGCTCTTGGATCCAACCAGGCCCACATCGACTACGCGGCTGATTCCAGATTTGAATCGATCGGTTGGATTGGCGGCTGGCTGGAGAACACTTTTTCGATCGCGGGTTCGTTTGCCTTAATCTCACCGCACTGGGCGTTAACGGCGGCACACGTGATCGATGATCCTCAGTTGCGTTGGTACGGGAGCTTCGATTCGAACATCTATGAAGGCCCGCCGGCGTACCGCTCGATTGACGCCGTTTACCCTTACCCGGGATATGTAGACGATAATGGAGGTGGCAACAGCGACGATATTGGCCTGATTCACTTTGCAGAGCCGGTGACCGATATTACGCCCGCGATGCTCTACCAGGGCACCGTACAACCTGGAACTCATGGCTACTTCTCAGGCTACGGGCGGCTCCGCTACTATCCCTTCACCGACGTGGAGTATGACGGAATTAAACGAGCGGGTGAGAACATCATCGATCAGATCGGTGACCCAGTGATCGTTATTAGCTCAAGATATATGTTGGCAGAATTCGACGACCGCGGTCCACCCTATGGAAACGTTTTGCCACTGGAGATGGGTGGCAGCCCAGGCGACAGTGGTAGTGGATGGTTTGCCGATTTGGATAGCCAAAGCCAACTGATAGGGATCACGGGCTTCGGCCGCGGATACGATTTGACCGGCATTATCCGCTTGGACTTGTATTTGGATTGGATCAACGAGGTCACCGGTCTCTTTAACGTGCCCTTGCTCGTCGGCGACGCCAATGGCGATTGCAGCGTGGGAGCTGCGGACTACGCGATCTGGGCCGCTCAGTTCGGCCAATCCGGTGTGGCGCTTTCGGCCGATTTCGATGGCAACGGCTCAGTCGGCACAGCCGACTACGCCCTCTGGGCGGCCAACTTTGGCAAGACCTGCCCGGCCACAGTATCACCGGTCCCCGAGCCGGCCACTTGCTGGCTCGGTCTCACTTCGCTGATGGGTGTCAGGTGCTTCCGCCGCCTTGGCCTGAGTTCTCGTCGACGGCGCGGTCCAGCCGTCTCGCCTCGCTGGCCTCCGCACTAGTCCCTCCGCGTATACTGCGGCCCGGCAAGTTCAGGTCGCGGCCGAGGGACCCCTTGGGGTATCATTCGGAGCGGGCTTCTCGCTGAGCTGGCTCGAGATGACCCGGGGCCCTCATTTTGCCGAGCCGGCCCCCTCGGGCTAGTGCTCCGTGACCGGTGCGCGGCCCAAGGCGTAGCTGGGCGGCGCAAGGTGGGCGCCCTCGCCAGGGCCGCTCGGCCCGAAGCCTAGGAACCCTCGGCTTGCCAGACCGAACCACGCTCGAAATCGTGGCCATCTTCGTGCTCGGGGTCATGGCCCAATGGGTGGCCTGGCGGCTGCGCCTCCCCTCGATCGTAATGCTGTTAACGGCGGGGCTTCTGGCCGGCCCGATCAGCGGAGCCCTCGAGCCCGACGAGCTGTTTGGCGAGCTGCTGATGCCGCTGGTCTCGCTCGCGGTGGCCATCATTTTGTACGAGGGGGGGCTCAGCTTGCGGCTCCGCGAGCTGCGCCAGATCGGCACCGTGTTCTTGCGGTTGGCCACGCTGGGGGTTGCCGTGGCGTTCGTCGCCACGGCGCTGGCCGCCCGCTACGTGCTGGGCTTCGAGTGGCCCTTTGCCGGGGTGCTGGGGGCCATTTTGGTCGTCACCGGGCCAACGGTCATCAACCCCATGCTGCGCCACCTGAAGCTGCGCGGCAGTGCCAGCACGCTGCTCAAGTGGGAAGGCATCATCGTCGATCCCCTGGGGGCCATGCTGGCCGTGGCGGTGTTTTCGCTGGTGCCGGCGCTTTCGCACGATGCGAGCCTGGGGGCGGCTCTGCACGAATTGGAATCGATGCTGGTCGTGGGCGCGCTGGTCGGCGTGGTGGCGGCCCTGCTGCTCAGCCTGGCGATTGCCCGATTCTGGATTCCCGATGCGCTGCACAACCCGCTTTCGCTGGCCATGATGTTCGCCGCGCTGGTCGTGGCCAATATCGTCCAAGCCGAGTCAGGGCTGCTCGCCGTAACGGTTATGGGCGTGGTGCTGGCCAACCAGAATTGGGTGGCCATCCGCCATCTCGTGGCGTTCAAGGAAACGCTGACCGTGCTGCTCATTTCCAGCTTGTTTGTGGTGCTGGCCGCCCGGCTCGACCTGGACGAATTGCGGCAGCTTAACGGACGCAGTGCGGCCTTCGTGGCGATCATGATCGGCCTGGTACGGCCGCTGTCGGTGCTGGTTTCGGTTGTGGGTTCGGCGCTTAGTTGGCCCGAGCGAATCTTCCTGGCGTTCATGGCTCCCCGCGGCATCGTGGCGGCCTCGATCGCCTCGATGCTTTCGCTCCAGCTCGTGGTGGCCGGATTCCCCCAGGCAGGACAGATCGTGCCGGTCACGTTTCTGATGGTTTTCGCCACGGTGCTGTTTTACGGCGCCGCGGCCGCGCCGTTGGCGCGGTGGCTGGGTCTGGTGCAAGCCAACCCCCAGGGCATCCTCTTCGTGGGTGCCGATGCTTGGGTGCAGGCCTTGGCCCAGGCCTTGCGCGAATCGGGCGTGGCCGTGTTCCTGGTCGATACCGATTGGCAAAACGTTCGCGGCTGTCGCATGCGCAATCTACCCGCCCTGCATGGCAGCGCCCTGGCCGAGCAGACCCGGGAAGAGATCAACTACGCGGGCCTGGGCAAGCTGTTGGCCGTTACCCCCAACGACGAAGTAAACTGCCTGGCCTGCCGGCACTTTGTCGAGGATTTTGGTCGCAAGGAGTGCTACCAACTGCCGTTCCTGTCAACCAAGGAGGGCAAACACGAAGTGGCGGCCCGGGAAGATCGCGGCCGGCCCCTTTTCGGCAAGGACTGGACCTTTGCCACGCTCGACCTTCTGGCAGGCGGCGACCCCCTGGTAAAACGAACCCGGCTTTCCGCGGAATTCGATCTTGCCGCCTTTCGAGCCGAGCATGGCACCAGCGCGCTGCCGCTCTGCGTGTTGCGCAAAGACGGCACCGTAATGGTGGGCACCGTCGATTCGCCATTGGCCCCCGAGCCGGGCGACACGCTGGTTAGCCTGATGATTTCGGCCGAACTGGTCACCCGGGCCGTGGCGGCAGGCAAGTGAACCCCCGGCTTTGCCCCAACGGTCAAGACCCGTAGCGTCCGGTTGCTCAGCCGCCACCGTCGACCGAACACGCACGGCGCCGGCTCGATCACCGAAGACCCGGTGGGCGGGGGGGAGTATCGAAGCCTCAACCCGCGAGCAGCGGCGCTCGACCCTCGCGGCGCCTAGCGGCGCGATTACGACACGGCTACGGTCACCGGCCACCCGGGAAACTGCTGGAGGCCGCCGGGCCCAGTGGCCGGAAAACGCGGCCAGCATTCGAAGGTGACTTCGCCGGTCGCTTTTCGAAATCGTACCAGCCCGAAACCATCGGCCCGCCCACGCTCGTCGGCAATGTCGGCCGGGTTGGCGTAAGCCAGCATGGTGATTCGGTTACCCAGTCCATCGAGATAGTCGCCGGTCCAGGGCAGGGGGCAGTCGGACCGCGGGCGTGGCCCGGGCCGCTCGTCGGCCGGGTGCCACCAGCGGCCATAGATCGTGTTGACCAACGCCGGGCTGGTAAAGGCGTAGGGGCCGTCGCGAAACTCGTCGATTCCGTGCTGCACCACCACGGCCAGGTGCTGGTCGCCGCAGAGGTGTACGGCCTTGGCCTGGCGCAACAGCCGCAGCGCCGCCTGGCGCCCCGATTGCGGCCATCCGTTCGAGTCGAGATCGGCCACGAGCCGGTTGCCCTTGTCGCCGTGCAGATGCACCGCGCCGCAAAAGGCGGTTTGCGAAAGCACGGCTTTCATCGCCACGCCCTGGCGGTCGTCGGCCCACCGGGCCAAGAATTCGAGTTGGCGGTCGCCCAACAACTCCAGGCCGGGCAGGTCGATCGCGCGCGGATCGAAGTTCGGATCGGTAATGTGGTCGGGCCGAGGTCCCGAGTGCGCGATCGTTCCCTCGGGGCCCGACTTGAACTTGCGGTCTTCCAGAATGGCGAAGTCGATTCCCCCCAGCCGCAGCCGGGTGAAGTACACGCCGATTCCCCGCGCAACCGGCCGAGGATCGACCGGGTCGGGCAAATGCCAGGTCTGTTGTCGCTCGACCAGGTTCACGTACGCGGGCGGGTAGTAGTAGCCGCCATCGGAATTGTCCTTGCGCAGCGATTGCTTGCCCCCGGCGCCCCAGAGATTGGGGTGGCCCACGTCGTGATCGTCGGGAATGGTCACCGTCGGTCGGTCACGAAGAATCTCGCGAAATTGCAGCCCGAACTCGATCCAGCCCGCCGTGTGCTCGGTGTGGCGATAGGTCTGGTCGCCCGCGAAGAACAACAGGTCGGGGTCGTGCCGCAGAATTTGTGACACGATCTCGTCGCGGCCTCCGCCGGTGCGGTGGGAGTTACACGACATGCTGGCCACGACGATTTCGGGCTTTTCGCTGGGATCACGCCGAATGCGCCCGGCAAACTCGGCCTGCTCGCCGTGCCGCACTCGATACGCCACGTCGCGCTGGTTATCCCAGCCCTCCAGGCGAAAGTGCGCGCTCCAGCCCGGGTAAAGCACCGATGCCAGGGCCACCTGCCGCCACTGCCCCTCTTCGAGTAACTCTAGGCGAGCCTCGCGCGGTTCGTCTGGGAGCAGCGGAAAAAGCTGGGCCGAAAGTTTCAACACCCCTTGGTCGTGAGTGTATAGGGCAAAGGCAACCACCTGGTCGCGCGGCACCTGCATGGAGGGAGGTGGGTTTGGCGCGCGTGGAGGTACCTTTTCCCACCAAGAGCCGACCGCCACGGAATCGAGTTGGGGATACTGCGACCCGAACGGAGCTTCGGCCGTATCGGCGGCGGTGTCGGCAGAGGTGTCGGCGGCCGACCGGCGCGGCGCCAGCCCTAACAGCACGGCCAACTGCAACCAAAGGCGACGGGTCAGGCTCATCGTCGCTCCGCGATTCGATGCCGGGATCGCGCCGAGCACGGCTACCGATACGGACGAAGCTACCGACGCGCTGGCGAAACCGCTTCGCCTGCCGCAACCCGGCAACCCGACCGGCAAGCGCTTTACGACCGATCGTAGCGTGAATCAGTGCAGGCCAGCCAGGCCGTGAACGGGTCCACGGCCTGGCTGCCGACGATCAGTTTCCCGGGGGGGATAAGGTCTGCAGCTTCCTGAGCACCTCGGCCGCTTTGAGCGTCTGATAGTTAATTCCGCCAGCGTTCAAGCTGTTGCCCGCCTGGAAGGGATACTCCGGAATCGTTGAGAGAAACTCGCGGATCGAAGCCTGGATGGGAACGTAGATCCACAGGTTGTCGGCCATCCAGCGTAGGTAGCCCAGATCGGCCTCATGAATCGCCTTTTCGTAAGGGTCGGCCCGCAAATTCACAGTCAGCGGCCAGCCCGAAACCTCGCGAACGCCGGTGGCGATGTTTCCGCGCAGGGTGGCGAAATGAACTTTCCAGTCTCCGCTGCGAATCGCGTTCAGCTCGCCCCCCTGGCCGAAATAAAGGATCTCGTCGCGGGGGCTTTTCTTCACCTCGCCCTTGAAATAGGGCAACAGGTTGTTGCCATCGGCATGCACTTTAAACGAGCGGCCGTTGGCCTGGTGCCCCTTCTTTAGCTTCTCGACGACGTCGGGTTCTCCGGCGGCCGCCAGCAGCGTGGGCATCCAGTCTTCCTGCGACACGATGCCGTTATCCACGGTGCCCGGCTTGATCACCCCCGGCCAGCGAACCAACAGCGGAATGCGGAAACCGCCTTCCCAGGTGGTGCCTTTCTCGCCGTAGAAGGGGGTGGTGCCGCCATCGGGCCAGGAGACCGTTTCGGCCCCGTTGTCGGTGCTGTAAACCACGATCGTGTTGTCGGCAATTCCCAGCTCGTCGAGCTTCTTGAGCACCTCGCCCACGTAACCGTCATGTTCGACCATGCCGTCGGGATAAAGCCCGATGCCGGTCTTCCCCTCCGATTCTTTCTTGAGATGCGTCCAAACGTGCATCCGCGTCGAGTTGTACCAGAGAAAGAAGGGCTTCTTTGCCTGTACCTGGCGATCGACAAAGTTCATCGCGTGCTTGTGAACTTCGTCGTCGATTGTCTCCATCCGCTTGCGGGTAAGCGGACCAGTGTCTTCGATGGTCTGGCCGCCTCGCCCGTCGGACTTACAGTGCAGCACGCCGCGCGGACCGTATTTCTTGCGAAACTCGGGATCCTTGGGGTAGTAGTACGTTTCCGGCTCTTCCTCGGCATTCAAGTGATACAGGTTGCCGAAGAATTCGTCGAAGCCGTGGACGGTGGGCAAGTGGTTGTCGCGGTCGCCCAGGTGGTTCTTGCCGAACTGGCCCGTGGCGTAGCCATGGTTCTTCAGCAAATCGGCGATCGTCGGAGTCCAGTCGGGGATGCCGTGCTCGCTACCGGGCATTCCAATCGTGAGCAGGCCGGTGCGAAACGGGTGCTGCCCCAGTATGAACGAGGCCCGGCCGGCGGTGCAGCTCTGCTGGGCATACGAGTCGGTGAACAAGGCGCCTTCACGCGCCAGGCGGTCGATGTTGGGCGTGCGATAGCCCATGATGCCATGGTTGTAGGCGCTAATATTGTGCACGCCGATGTCATCGCCCCAGATGACCACGATGTTCGGCTTGGCCGATTGCGCCGCGGCAAAGGGTGACGCCGCTGTGAGAAGCAGGGTCGCGAAGGCAGCTCCTGCCCAAGGACCTAACGAGTGCAATTCTCTCATAAAAGGTTTCCCCCTGCTGGCGAGATAACTGCGACGCTCCGAACCGTAGAGGCCGGATTATGCGCCGGCGGACAGCGGCACCGCAAGCTCCAGGTTTGGCCTGCCCGGAACACGCCAGCGGCACCAGTCCTCTTCGCTGGACGACGCGCCACCCGGCGGGCCTGGCGTGGGGAGTGGTCCGCGCGCCGGTTCGCTTCGTGGCCAGATCCGTTCACCGCAAACCAGGGCCCATGCCCCCCCCGATGCCGGGACCGTCCGCGGCGCTCGCCATCTCCGATCGCTGGCCAGGCGGCAATGAAAAGTCGAGGCGCCCAACCTTGCCTACGGGGTAAACTGGACCGGTTTTAGGGCCGGCACTTTGACCTGAAAACACCGTCGGCCCGACCAAACCATGTGAACCTGGAGTGGTAGCCGCAATTGATTCGCTTGCGCCGTCGAGGGATGTCGAAACAGTACTAGCAACGGCAATCGGGCGGACCTCATCCCGCCGGCCAGGGCTCGCTTGAATTGGTACAGGAAGGCATGGCATGCGCAGGCTCGCTCCGCTTTCGTCGCTGTTGCTCGCGGCGATGATTTGCGGGGGCACGATCGCGCGCGTCGGGGCCGGCCAAAGTGATGATTGCTGCGACGATTGCTCCCGGCCCCGCTCGGCGGGCAGCCCGGGCTCCGGAAGCAGCCTACAGGCAGGGCCATCGACCCTGACCGGCGATTGGTGGGGCCTGCGCAGCGCGGCCGTCGACCGCGGTATCAGCTTCAGCGGACGGTCGACCCACTTCGGCTTCGGAGTCGATGGCGGAATCCCCGGCACGGCACCCTTTCTCCCCGCCTTGTACGCCCCCGGAAACAGTTTCGCCTACACGGGCCGGGGTGAATACGATTTGACGTTCGACTTGGAGAAGTTCGGCGGCCTACCCTACGGGAAGTTGCTGGTGCGGGTCGAGCATTGGTATGGCGAGTTTGGCAACGTGTCGCTCCGGACGGGATCGTTCGCGCCGGCCGTATTTCCCGCGCTGCTGCCTCCGGCATCGAACGACCCTGGTACTTTATTCCTGACGAACTTTCTGTTCACACAGCCGCTCTCGGAACGGTTCGTGGTGTATGGCGGGAAGAAAGACGTGCTGGGCGCCGCCGACCAAGACGTGTTCTCCGGCGGCGACGGAACCGAGCAGTTCGTCAATCAGGTCTTTATCGCCAACCCGGCTTTTCTGCTCGGCTTGCCGTATACCGGTTTCGTCGTGGGGGCCGCCATGCCGCAAGAATGGGGCATGATCAGCACCTTTGCTTACGACCCCAAAGACCGAACCCAGGATGCGTTCGACTTGGGCGACCTGTATGCCAACGGAGTGATTCTCGGCGGCGAGATCAAGGTCAATACCCGCTTCTTCGGCATGCCCGGCGATCAGCACCTGGGCGGTATGTGGAAGCATGTCGAACTAACCGACCTGCGGTTCAACGAACCCCCTCCGGGCGTCTACCCCGAGCCCGTGGTGCCCGGCTTTCCCACGCTCGACGATTCGTGGACCGTTTACTACGGGTTCGACCAGTACCTGGTGGTTTTCTCGCGAGAATCCGAACGGGGCTGGGGGCTGTTCGGGCGGGCCTCGATCAGCGACGGAAACCCGACCCCCATTCGCTACTTCCTCAGCGCCGGGTTGGGCGGCGACAGCCAACTGCGCCGCGGCAAGAACGACCGCTGGGGGCTCGGCTGGTACTTTGTCGGCGCCAGCAACGAGTTTGGACCGCTGCCGCAGTTCTTGTTCGGACCGCGCGATGGCACCGGAGTCGAGCTTTTCTACAACTTCCAGGTCAACCCCTGGATGAACGTTACGCCCGACCTGCAGTACATTCACCCGGAAGCCTCGGCCTTGGCCGACGACGCCTTTGTCTACGGCGTGCGCGTGAACCTTACGCTGTAGCCGCGGTGGTTCCTCGAACGACCGGCTGCCCGGAATCGCGTTTGCCACACGGGGCGAGGGCTTTACTGGGCAAGTTCGAACTCGATCTTTTCGGTCTGGCCCGGGAACTCGAATTGCCCCTGGTCGCGGTAGGCCGGGTCGATCGGCGTGATCGAATCGCGCCCCACCTCGAACGGTTCCAGCCCGTGGCGAAACACCGAACGCTTCACCTGGCCCTGGCCCGCCGGTTCACCCGGGCGGCCGACAACAAGGGGCGGCGCGACGAGCGGGGGAAGCTGCACCCGGTTGTGGTCGAGCACCTGAAGCGCCTGGGCGGGTTTACTCCGCGGGTGTTCTACTTCCCGTTCCCAAAAGCGGCGCTTTTGGCTGGAGTTCGACCGGATTCAACGCGAAGCTGGGATCAAGCGACCCTGCCAGGCGAAGCACGAGCACACCGAGACGTGCCACACCGACGGTTTCCACGACCTGCGGCGGGCCTTCGCCACGATGAACGCTCCGAAACTGTCGGCCGACGCCCTGCAAAGCCTGATGCGTCACAAGAGCTACCAGGCCACCCAGCGCCATATCGCCATGTCGCACCAGTTGGACGCGGCGGTTGAATCGCTCACGGTGCCCGACGTGCTGGCGGCGGCAACTCGCGTCGCCAATTGAGTGTTAACCGAGCGTTGGGCCTTGGAGCGGCCCAAGAATCGGGCCAGGGCGCTGAACGCCACTTGCTACCAGAAAACAACTTACATCCAGTGGACGGGGCCGGGATCGAACCGGCGACACACGGATTTTCAGTTCAAAACGGGCATTTTCCGCCTTTGTCCGCCCTTGTCCGAAGATGTTCGCAGCGTAGGGGTTACGGCAACTCCCATCGTCCGCCAACGTCCGCCAAAAACGCCAATATCCGTTCTATTGGCTACACTTTGGCTACACGAAACGGCACGGGCGCGTCCGTTCTACTGGCCTCGGCCGAGTCGCGCACCTCGCAGGGAGACAACTCGCACCGCGAGCGTGGCCAGGTCGACCAACTCGAGCGCGTCGCCGCTGGTCAGGGTCGGGGCAGCACCGCGAGCCGAGCACCGCCGAGGGCTCGAAGCGGGTCACACTGTCGCCGAAGTGCAGATTCAGCCGCCGAGCATGGCGACCAGCCAGAATCGACGCGCCAGATTGCCCCAGGAAGCCATCCGACCGGCCGCATCGACCCAGAACACGCCCGGCACAGCAGGGGCTTAGAAGGGCGATACGGGCCTCGGGCTGATTTTCGTTGCCGTGGGGCGTGGTCGGGAAACCGATAACGTTTTCAGTTGCCCAGGTCGGCCACCTCGAGCGCTCAGGCTGGGATGCCGGGTGCTTTGCAGGTCGGCTTGCTCGAACCACGCCGGACACCGCTCGAGCGCTTGGCCGTGGCCATCGCCTCGGGCTCGCCGAACAATTGCAGCCGCTCGGCCACAACTACCAGCTTGGAGCGGTTCGACCCATCGGCCGCCAGCCAGCTTTCTTGCTTCAGACGGCCGACTACCAGCACCGCAGCGCCCTTCCGGCCACGCTCCGCTATGAACTCGGCCGCTTGGCACCACGCCGTTACGTCAAGAAAAGTCGTTTCGGTTACAAGCTCGCCGAGGGGTGTCTTGCGCCGGTCATCGACCGCCACTTGAAACGTGGTCACGCTCGCGCTGCTGCGCGCCCGTCGCAGCTCGGGGTCGTGGGTCAGATTGCCGCAGATGATTACTTGATTGACGTTCGCCATCGTCGCGCCTCGAAGTGTGCCCCGCCTCACCCCGGGCCGTGGGAAGCTAACACGGCGCCGAGGGGGCAGGGACAATAGGCCGCTCAGCCCAGGGCGTGGCGCGAGTGAAACCGCGCCCCGGGCCGGCGGGTCGTGGTTAGCTAATCGTCAGCACGTTGAAATGGTCGGGGCGAAGCACCGCCACGTCAGCCCGCAGGTAGGCGCGAACGTAAACGAGAAGATCAGAAAGCGCGTCATTGCTGCCGACCGTCCCCGAGCGGAACGTCTCGACGGTCAGGTTCGTTCTCACGCCGATGGCGAGTTGCGAGAAGTCGCCGACCGTCACCACGCCGCTGGTCTGCTGCTTGCTCACAAGCCGCCGCAGCGGATTCAAGGCCGGATGGTCGATGAGATAATTGCCCGTGCCATCCTTCAGTTTGCGAACCTGCCCGTTTTGCGTCGGGTGCATGACGACGGCGCCGGCCATGCCGTTCGCGTTCTCAATGGGCGTGAGCGCGTCGAGTAGGTCATCGAAAGCCAGGGCCGTGGTGATGGGCGTCTCCGTAATGCCGGTCGTGTTCGCGATGCCCGTGGGCTCGATGCCCGAACCGGTTCCACGTAGGGCCACACGGTCAACTTCCAGGGCCATCGCTTGCGCGATACCGTTCTGCACCAGCTCGATGATTCCCCGCCCATCCTCGGCCAGCTCGACGGGCAACCCGACGATACAACCGAGCGTTTTCGGCCGCATGACCAACGCACCGAACGTCGGCTTCGATTCGGTAATGCGTGCCGATTCGCCACGCCAGTAGGCGGTCGGGTCGCCCGTGACCTTAACGAACGTGGTCTCGCCGGCCTCAAGAGGCAGGGTCAGCGCGCCGGCTTGCACGCAAACGGATTTTGCACGCGCCAGGTCGATAATGCGCGCCGACATTTGCGACGGAATCGTGAATCCGCCATCGGCACCCGTACCGGCCGACAAGAGATTCTGGATTCGCTCCGGCAGCGAATCGAACCGCCCGGTCAGCTTCGCCACCAGGGCGCGGCCCAGCTCGTTTTCGTCGACCTCGGCGGCGCCGGCCACATGGTTCGCCAGCCGGTCACACGGGCGAAGTACCGGGGTGCTCTTGCCGCTGCTGTCGGTCAAGCGCATCGGAGCGCTGCTTTCGCCCCACCGCAAACCGCGCGGGCCGTGTGAGTCGTCCCGAACGTCGGCGCCGTCGCGCCCGATACGACGGTCGTACACGGGCCGATTGTGCTCGGCCTCGATGCTTTCCAGTTTTTCGTTGCGGTCGACGGCCGCGGTCAGCGCGTCATACTGCGCGCTCAACTGGTCGAACTTCGCCGAGTCATCGTCGCTCCACACCGAAGCATTGCCACCGGCGCGGTTGCTGGCTTCCTCGATATGTTTCTTGAGGGCCGCGCCCAAGTTGCGGCGCTCCAGCTTCAGTTGTTCCGAAGTGTTCATGGTAGGTTTCATCCTTGAATCGTGGGTCCAAAAAAAATGACGGTGCCGCCGGGCGGGGGCACGCTTCCGCCGCAGCGACACCGCCACAAGGGGCGGGCTTACGCCGCCATCGCGCCGCCGTCACGCTCGCGACACCACCGCCAGGGTGGAATAGCTCACGCTCGGGCGGAGCGGGGAGAAACGAATTGTGTTAGTTGCTCTCGGCAAGCGCCTCGGTCTGCCGCTGGGCCTCGGTTGAGGCTTGTTCCAGGAAGTCGATAATCTGCTTTTCCGACCACCGAAGCCGAGCGCCCAGCCGCATCGGCGCGGGGAACCGCCCGTCGCTCCACCAATTGCGAATCGAGCGGCTTGAAACGCCAAGCCACTCGGCGACTTCGTAAAGGTCCAACAGCTTCGGCCGTTCGTTCATGGGTTAGGATTCCTTCCCGAGGGTTAATGGTTGATTCAGATTCACGCCCGCTACGTCGGCCAAGTCGACCACCAGGCCCGCCAGGGCGCCCAGGGCCAGCGAATGGACCAGCTTGGCCAACCGCTCGATGCCCGGCGAAGTAATGGCGCCATGCAGGCAGAACGCCCACAGGGCCGCGCCGACGAAATGGTTCGGGCTCCATTGGTTGATGGCCAGCGGCACCAGCTCGAACGTCATCGACTCGCGCCGGCATTTCTCGCCGAGCAGCGAAGCGTGAAGCCAGAGCCGTAACGGTGGGTCGGGCAGGCCCAGCGGTGGAACCGCCGTTGCGACGACTAGGCCGCCCAGGTCGTGGTCGCTCAACCGGGCGATGGCGTCATTTAACTGCGGTTCGATTTCGGTCGTGTTCAGGCGGTTGCTTTCCATGCTTTCATTCTCCATTTACTGCACTATGAGTGAACCCGAGTTTGAGTAGGTCTGTGCTACCACGCTCTTATTCCGCTCCGGCCGATGGCCACAGCCGCCGCGCTGGCGACGGCAACCGAGGTAGCGGATTGTGAATCGGCCGCATTGCCGCGAGTTAAGAACGCCCATCCGCCGGCCGCAGCGCGGGCAGGCCGCTAACGGGGGGAAAGTGCAATTCGTTTGCACTTCACCTACAACTCGTGGGGGCGCTGCCGGGTGGGAAGTGGCAACCGTTGCCGCTTTCCGCTCTGTAGCGGGGGTGTTTTGAGAGCGGCTAATAGAACCGCCGGGTCGCGGCGGGCAATAAATCGGTTCGCCGCCGCTGGTCGTGGTGCTGGTGTCGATTGCGTTCATGCTGGTGCTCGCCGGTTCGCTGATTTAAGGGTCAGTCCGAATTTCGTCCGGAAATATGCGCGCCTTACGCATGGTCGTGGCGATTCGCCGCGTCCAGAATTTGACCACCCCCCCTATGCCTTGCCGCGTGCCTTACGTGCGTTGCAGCTTGCGCATAGGGGCTGCCAGTTCTCAACGTCCCAGAACAGGCCCATATCGCCTCGGTGCGGCCTCACGTGGTCCGTATGAGCCGCAGGTGTGACCTTGCCTTGCTTCTCACACAGCACACACAGCGGATTCATGGCCAAGAACTCACGCGATGCCACCTTCCAGCGGTTCGTGTGATAGAGCCGGCTTGCCGCGCTCGTCGTGCGGCTTGGGGCGGTCCAGCGGAAGCGGGTTGCGGGCGTGCTCATGTTTGGGGGGTCCGGTTTTTCGGGCCGATTAAACGGCGGCCTTACACTTTGCTGAATTACGCGAAAATGCGCGTGTCGCTACACGGACGGTCTACCGCAGGTGAAGTCGGCATGATGCGCTACCCCCCGGGGGTCAGTCCCAATCCGCGCAGGTGTCGTACGACAGCCGCCACGGGATCGCGTCTGCCGGCTGGTCGCCATAGATCGTTACCCTTCGCGGCCCTATCCACTCGACCCGGCATTGCCGTAGGGCTTCGATGATGTCCGCCGGCCAATCGTGTTCGCGGGCAATGTTTTCGATCGCCTCGCTCCAGACCGCTTCCGCCGATTTACGGGGGGGCGTGGCGACACAGCCCGGGCTTTCTGCGGGCGGGAATAGGGTTTCGTCGCCGTCGCCAGTATCAGCGTCTGGATTTGTGAGAATGGCCAACAGCTCGTTTTTGTGGTCTCGCAACCACCTCACAGCGTCGGCGGGCACAGCGTCGGCGGGGTGATACCGCAGCTTGCCGTCGACCACGGCCAGGGTGACGCCCAGATCGGCAAACTGCGCCAGGATCAGGTCAGCGACCCTCATAGCTACACCTCTCCCCAGTTGTTTTCCGGTGTGCTGTCACTGGCGACGGTGACACAACCCCCGGAATCCGCTTGCGCCGGTAGGGTTTTGTCGCCACGGCCGCCGGATTTTGACCGGAACACACGCGACGGCCGGCCGCCATGTTCACCAGCGGGTTGTGGTTCCCACTCTCCCAGGCCGGCCTTGACCAGATCGACCAGGGCCGCCTCGGCCGCGTCCGCCTCGCGGTAGAGTCTGGGGCCTCGCTGTAGGTCACGGGGGGACACGGCCCCGCCGCGCTGGTCGATCCATTCCACCAGCTCCCGCCGCTGGCGGTCGGCCTCGGGTTCGGTCAGCCACTGATAGATTCGGCGTACCTCGTGGCGAAACCACTCGACCGTGGCCACAGCGGAACGAACCGCTTCGACACCCACCGCCGAGGGCTCCGCCTCCGCGCCGCTGTCGGCCCACTGGACCAGCTCGAAGATCAGGGCCAGGCGAGCGGTGCAGCCCTCCAGCTTTGAGAACGCCGCCGCCAGGTCGCCTTGGGATTCGTTCTGGTGCCGAGCGTGTTCGTTGTAGAACTCGATCCACACCTTCTTGGCGTCTGGCGAGAGCGGCAGGTCGATCGGCTCGGCCGGCTGATCTTCAATTTGCTTGGGCGCCAGCCCCCAGAGCCTTGAGAAAACATCGGCAACCCTTTTCCGCGTGGTCGCTCGGATCGTTTCCTCTCGCCATTGCTTCTCTTTTCGTGGTGGCATCGCCAGCAGCAGTCGGGCAGCCAAGCCATCTTCAAAGTGATTCCGGCCGAGCGCAGCCCGCAGGGGCTCGGGTTGGATTCCGCCACAGACCGACACGGCAGCGCGGGGAATGAAGATCAGCTTGCGGTCGCCGGCCTTGCGGTCAATTACGACGGGTTGGGCTCGATGCATTTCCAGCCATTTCGGCGCATCGCTGGCAGCACCCTTGCCGGCGCGGTATGCATCGAACGAGCCGAGCCAGCCGGCCAGCTCATCGCGAGCCACCAGCAGCCCAGCGGGGTTGTCGTTTAGACGATCGGCCAATGCCTCAACGGTGGTGTCGCTCACATACAACCGAGTGCAGGTGGGGGGCTCAGGTTTCTTTGGCCTTTCTTCACCCGCCTTGCGGCCGTGCTTCTTCCAATCGCTCAAGTCCGCGTCGTACTCGTCGGCCGCCTCTTGATAGGCTTCCATCTCCGCTTGGTACTGGCGAATCAGCTCGGTCTGTCTCTCTTTGAGTGGCCACATAACCAGGTCGAACGCGGGGCTTTTCAAGGTGCCGCTAGGCGAAACCACCGCCGACCAGATAACCGATGGCTCATGCCAGCCCGATCGAACTTTGACCCGGCGCCACGCTCCGATCGCCGACGCCAGGGCGGAAAGCATGGGCAGCACGATCATGGTCGGATCGCAACCCATCGTCTCAGACCCGGCCGCGACAAACTGCGCAACGGGTGACGGCAGCACGTCGACCGGGAATGGTTTCCAGACCAGCGGGGGCGTTTGCTGTGCGGGCGTGCTCTGCGCCGGCAGTCGCTCGGCCGCCTTCGACCAGTCGTAGAACTCGCCGGTGCGGCTGATCGCCTCGGCCACGGTCATTTCGCCATAGATTCGATCGCCGCGCCGCTCGTCCCACTTCGCGCGCATCAGGCCGGATCGCCGAAACAGGCGGTCGATGCGCTGGGCGTCGGGGCCGCACCAGAAACAAAGAATCGAGCACAGCGCCAAGTCGGCTGCGCTGTGATCTTCTTCGTGGCCGCTTATGTCGCCGCCCCACAGGGCGCGGAATTTGGCCCCCTGGCGTGATCGCTCGATCCGCTCGATCAGGGCCGCGTCATCGGCGGGAACGTCCGCCGCCTCGTGGTGGGCCGCTGGTGCTGGTGTCGCGCGGTCTTTCTTGCCGGCCTTGCTCGCCTCGATGATCGACCACTGCGAATCGACCAACTCCTGATTCTCGGCCACCAGGCCGGCGGCGCCGTCGAGCCTATGGCCGGTCACAGTGAAGAATCTGGAGTCCTGGTAGACCTCCAGCTTTCCGCCGTGGCCGCCATCGGCGCTTGGTTGCCCGTTGCAATTGCTGCCCGATTTCTTGGTGGGCAATTTGCCGCGCACCCACAGCTTGACGCCGGTTCCGCTGGGTGAAACTTCGGCATAGCTGCCTGATGCCTCGACCACGGCCGCCGCTTCGGCCGTCAGCTCGCCGGTCGATTCGTCGCGGCACCGATCAAGATCAATGCCCACTAGGCCGCCGCCGCGAGCGAAAACGAATCCGATGCCCACTTCGGCCGGGTTCAGTTTGTGGGCACCGAACGCCAGCCCGAATGAACACCAGGTCGCCGGATCGGTGGTCGATGCCGACAGGCGCGGGTTCTTGGCCAGGCAAGGCTTCTTGGTCCATTTGTCGTCGGCCAGGTGGTATCGCCACGCGACCCACTGCCGCAGCTCTTTCAACTCGGCCGGAATACCCTCGACGTTGACGGGCATCATGGCGGGCCGGTCGGTCGGTGCCGCCTCGGTCGCCACGCTCGACGAAATGCCGGCGGGCGAAATTGAAACCGCCAGTGTTGCGCCTTCCTGGCGCGGGCTCGCGTCCGTGCTCGCGGTCATCGGTTCGCCTCACCGCCGAAGGTGTTTCGGCTCACAAACCGCTCGATCGCCGCCGCCGGGATTCGGCGGGCACGGCCGACCTTCACATATTCCAGCTCGCCCCGGTCCATCAGCCCGTAAAGGGTCGACCGGCTGATTCCAAGCGCCTCAGCCGCCGCAGGAATGGGGAGAAGCGAACGTAAAACCGCCGACTGTGTAGCCATTTTGGCCCCCTCCGTGGAAACGATACGCCACTGTATGCCGTATCGTATCACTTTGGGTGGACAAGTGCAACTATATCCTTATCATGTAGTTTCGCTCTTGAACCGGGCGGGGCGTGGCATCATCGCGCAACAGGATTCCCAAATGCCAAATATCTCCATTCACGGGGTGCTCTATAACGGAAACGAATATGACCCATACGAGTGGGCAGAGGCACCAACCTGCCCACAGCGGGACAAGCGCCGGCTTGCACTTCGCCGCTTCCCGTGGCCGCAGACAAAGACCGAACTCGTGTTGCGCCGCGCCAATAACCACGCAGAAACAAAACTTGACCGGCTCAATCGGCTAGACAGCTTAATCGGCTCCGTGGGTCTCGATTTGTTTCTGCAAGTCTCGGAGCTAGAGCCGAGCCCGCAGGTAATTCTCGATTTCGTAAACCAGGTGGGTCTACTCGGAATCGAGCCAGAGGAAATGCGATTGCATTTCTACCAAGAGCAATTTGTTTGGATGAACTACGCGGTGCACTGTTGGGAAGCCTTGTGCAGTGATTCCCCCGGGCGATGCCAGTCTGCATTGTTCCTTGACCCCAGCCATGCGCGGCCCGAAGAACCTTGTTCAGCGGACCCTCGCGTGGAGTTAGCGTTTAGTCTTGGGGGTCTTGTAAGCCGGCAGTTAAGTGAAGCAACCTTGCCCAAACTTGGCATTGCCTACTTCTATACCGTCAACGGGGGCAAGGGATTCGAGTTTGAACTAACAGCGCCATCAATGCGTGCCCAGCTTTGGTTGCAATTCGCTAACGCGCTGGTCGAGAAGGTCGCCCTATACCGCTGCCCCACGTGCAACCGGCCGCAAGTATTGGTCCCCGGCGAGAACCGAACCACTCGCAAATATTGCTCGACGTATTGCCGAATCGTGGCGTTCCGCAAGGCCCAGCGCGCCGAGTCGCAGGCGACCACCGAGGAACCGGCGCCGCCAAAAACCGAATCAAAGTCGGTCCGTAAGACTGCCAAGCCGACCAAGAAACGGAGCACCAAACATGCCAAGAAGTAGGCGCGGCCGGGGCGAAGGGTCCATTTTCCAACGGGCCGACGGCCGCTGGGCCGCGACAATATCGGTCGGCTACACCGATGCCGGGCGCCGCCGCCGGAAAACGGTTTACGGGCCGTCCAAGAAGGCCGTGCAGGACAAGCTCAAGGCCCTCGATGCCGAAGCCGTCATTTCGGACCCGGGCCGGCTGACGGTCGGAGAGTACCTTGACCGCTGGTTGTCGCAGGCCGTCAAGCCGACCACGGCGCCTGCCACGCACGCGAGATATAAGGCTGCCGTTGAAAACCAGCTCAAGCCGAAGATCGGCGGTTTGCGGCTGACCATGATCCGGCCCATTCACGTCGAGCAACTTTACCGCAGCCTCGATGAAGATGGTTGCTCGGCTCGCGGGCAGCAGCTTGCCGGAATCACACTCGGCCGCGCGCTCAAACACGCCGTTCGGCTCCGGCTGATCGCCTTCAACCCGGTTCGAGAAGTCGATAAGCCGCGTGTGCCGAAAACCGAACTATCAGTTTGGGATCGCAGCCAGGCTAGCACGTTCCTACAGGCCGCCGCAGGGGATCGGCTCGAAGCTCTCTACGTGGTCGCCCTGGGCGTCGGGCTGCGCCAGGGCGAACTACTGGGGCTGCAATGGCCCGACGTCGATTTCGACGCAGGCACGTTGACTGTGCGCCGGTCGCTCGAAGAACTCTCGGGCAAGCTCCGGTTGAAGGAAACGAAAACCGGCCGGGGGCGCCGAATCGACCTCCCGCAGTTTGTCGCCGCCGCTCTCTCCCGCCACCGGGCCGCCATGCTGGCCGAGGGCCATATCGCCGCCCCCGTCTTTTGCGACACGCAGGGGGGCTTTCTGCGCAAGGGGAACCTATCCCGCCGGTCGTTCGTTCCACTCGTGGCAAAGTCGGGTTTACCGCCGATCCGGTTCCACGATCTGCGGCACACATGCGCGACGTTGCTCTTGTCCGAGGGGGTGAACCCCAAGATCGTCGCCGAGATACTTGGCCACTCGAAGGTGCAGGTAACGCTCGATACCTACAGCCACGTGCTACCCACCATGCAACGCGATGCCGCCGCGCGGATGCAGGGCCTTCTCGGGTAGCACCGCCGAGATTGGCTACACTTAGGCTACATTTTCGACAAAAAAAGGCCCCGGAATGGGGCCTTTTTCGTTTCACAAGTCATTTATTTACAACGGGTTATGTTCAGTGGACGGGGCCGGGATCGAACCGGCGACACACGGATTTTCAGTCCGTTGCTCTACCAACTGAGCTACCCGTCCGCGGTGAGGGGGCACACTTCGAGCGGGCTCGTGCACTCCCGCCAAAAAGGCTCCCCTCGCCGAAGCGATCCAGGATAACAAAACTCTTCGACCCGGCAAGCGGCTCCACGGGGGACCGACCGAGCTTCGTTCGAGGCAACCGCCCGCCAAACGCCGCTAGAAGCGTGTGCTTTTCACCGGATCGCTCCCCAACCAGCTCGCAATGCCTTGTCGGCGGCGCTCGAGTCCACCATCGCCGGCGCCATAGGCCGCCCTCCCGGTGTCCAACTCGGCCCTCGTAGCGGAAACCTCCACGCTCGCGGCCGCCAAACTCCACGTTCGCCTCGCCCGAACCGGCCCTCGCTCTGACAATCTCCGCCGGTCCGGCGACAGCCACCGACCCTACAGGCCGCTCCGCGGCGAACTCCCTGCCGGGGAACGCCAGCGAGCGCAGCCAGCCACTCGGGCGGAGCGGGTTTGCAGCCGACCACTGGGCCGGCTGTTGTGTCCGAAACGACCGCGTTCCGGTACAGGTCGGGCCTACCCGGTGGGTAGATGAGGTGCCGGCACATCGACCGAGGCACGGGGAAGTTCCGCGGCCGCCGTCTCGGAGTTGCCTTCCAGATAAACGCCCATCCGCCGAAACCGATCGTACCGCTCGCCCAGCAATTGATCGATCGGACGGCCAACCAACTCGCGCAGCGTGCGCATGAGGTACATTTTCAACCGCGCGGCCATCTGATGATGGTCGCGATGGGCGCCCCCAAGCGGCTCTTCCAAAACGTCGTCGATCACCCTCAGCGCCAGCAAATCGCGCGAGGTAAATCGCAAGGCTCGGGCCGCCTCTTTGGCAAACTTTCCGTGCTTCCACAATATGCCGGCGCAACCCTCGGGGCTAATCACCGAGTAGTAGGCAAACTCGAGCATCGCCACCCGGTCGCCCACGCCCACGCCCAGGGCCCCGCCCGAGCCCCCTTCGCCGATTACCACGCACACCACCGGCGTTGGCAACCGCGACATCTCCAGAATATTGGTGGCGATGATCTGGGCCTGTCCGCGCTCTTCAGCGCCAATGCCTGGATAGGCCCCACCGGTATCGATGAGGGTGATGACCGGCATTTGGTACTTGGCGGCCAGGCGCATTTTGGCCAGCGCCTTGCGGTAACCCTCGGGGTGGGCCATGCCGAAGTTGCAGGCGCTGCGTTCCTTGACCGTCTTGCCCTTTTGGTGGCCGATGACCATGACCTTGTGTTGGTCGAGCTTGGCGAATCCGCTCCGCAGAGCGCGGTCGTCGCCGAAAGCCTTGTCGCCGTGCAATTCGACGAATTCGTCGAAGACCAGGTCGAGGTAATCGGTCGTCATCGGCCGATCGGGATGCCGCGCAACCTGCACGATCTCCCAAGGTTCGAGCTGGCTGAAGATGCGGCGTTTGGTCTCGGCCAGTTCCTTGCGCAGCGACCGCACTTCGTCGCGGGCGCCGGCGTCCTGGTCGGCCAGGGTTTCCAACCTGGCCAGCCGCTCTTCAAGCTCGTAGATCGGCCGCTCGAAAGGCAGCCGATGGGTGGGCGAGGCCATAACACCACTCAGCGGAAACTGTCCGAAGCCCTTGGTTCGCCAAGCCGACCAAACAAAGGGGCCCAGCGCATCAGCCTTCCCACTTTATCACAGCGGCCCCGTACCGGGAAACGCCAAACCGGGGGCCCCCGGCGATTCGTCGCTCGGGGAAAGACCGTCGGCGGGGTCGACCACCGGGGCTTGCATCCCTCGGCTTACCCCTCGGCCTCGGGGGCCTCGTCGGGAGCCCGGGGCGCAACCTTAAAGACCCGGGTTCGGGCGAACTCGCGCAGGAACGCCTCGAGCGATTCGGGCCGGTCTTTGGGGCGTTTGGCCAGGGCGCGAATGATCAGGTCGGAAAACTCCGGCGTCACGTTCTTGTTCATCGCCTCGAGGCGCGGCGGGACAGCGCGGAGATGTTTTTGCAACAGTTCGGGGGCCGACGGCGCGGTAAAAGGTGGCTTGCCGTAAACCAGTTGAAAAACCACGCAGGCAAAGCTGTAAACGTCGGTCCGCTCGTCGACCGCCTCGCGGCGAATTTGCTCGGGAGCCAGATAGCTCAGAGTTCCTTGCACCTTGGGCTTCGAGGCAAAGAGCTTGCCCAGCCCCTTGGGCACGCGATAGGCCAGGGCGAAGTCGATCAACTTCACCTCGCCCTCGAAGTTCATCAGGAAATTGTCGGGCTTCACGTCGCGGTGAATCCAGCCCTGTTGGTTCAGGTAGGCCAGCCCCTCGCCGGCCTGCTTGATAATGCCGGGCACGAAGTAGGCCAGGCGATCGGCACCCCGGTTGATGTATTGCTTGAGGTTGGGATAGGCAAACAGCTCCATCACGATGTAGGGGCTACCCTGGTGCTTACCCAGTTCGTAAATGCGGATCACGTTGGGGTGCTTGAGCTTCGAGCCGACCTCGAACTCGTGCTTCAGGTAGGCCACGTGTTCGCGGTCTTGGCTGAACTGCGAGAGCAGCATCTTGATCGCGAACTTTTCCTTCTTCAGGTCGTGGTAGGCCTCCCAAACCTGGCTGGTTTGCCCGGTGAGTACCAGGTTCGACAGGCGATAAGGTCCGATGCGTTCTTGACTGGCACTAACCACGATGGCTCGATCCGGCAACCGCCGACCCGAGCGGTCGGCGAAGTTCTGGCGACAAAAAGCGCGCCGCAGCAGGCCGCGCTTGGCCCAGACCGAAGTCTAACCCAAGGGGGCTCGGACGACAATTCTGGGCGCCCGATCAGTCGGGATGGCGACGATCCGCACCGGGCAGGACGAGCAGCTACCCCATTCGAGGTGGAGTCGGGTGCCGGTGTTCTGGGTAATTCCACGTCCGATCGGTGGCACAACCGTGCGGAATCCGGCTCAGAACTGGCAAGGAATCTGAGCGCGAATAGACCTAGCAGGCCAGTAACGCATTCCATTCTACGTATTGCACTCCTGAACTCTTAGGCACCGTCGACAAGCGGGAATCCGCTCGATCGATCGGAACTAATGTTAATTCAGATGCGTCAATAGCGAGAACGGACCAGCTGAGTTTACACCTGACGAAGCATTTGCAATTTCGGGCGCGCAAACGTCGAAATCCCAAAAGCGAACGTCGGACGGGCCGGACGGTGATCCCGAGCTTGGCGTGATCGACCAGAGATCACGACGAGCCAAAGCCAGCGCAGACCACAGTTCGGTTACCTGTCCCACGACCTGCTTTACCGCACTAGTATCGCGATGCCGCCCGAACAAGAAGCGGTATTCTCCGACAGATGTGGGACCATAGCGCAGCGGTACTGACCACAGCCACTGTGTGCGCGAGCGATCGCAACGGACCCCGAACCGCACCAAATCAGCGTCGATTCCCTCGGACGTCAGTTCTTGTCCTTTCGCTTCATCGAATCGAGAGTCGCTCAGATGCAAACTCGAGTAACTCTGTAGCGAGACAATCGAGGGAATCATCAAACTGATTCCGTCGGGATCATAGACCGACAGCGCCAATCGTTGCAACGCTGTCGGCACATCCAATTGATCAATATCGGGACTAATAGCCGACAGCGATTCTCCTAGGGAGTCCGTACTGCCCCAAATCGCCGCCAGTCGGCAGGCCGCGTAGAAGGCGAGCAAAACATTGTCACTATCGATTCTCCGCCGACAAAAATCGACTGCCAAGATGGCTTGCACACCGACGCGGTCACTCCATGCAGAAATCGGTATCCGGATCCCCGACATTCCTCGCGAATTCTCGTCACAAAACGTTAACACCTGTTGCTTCGCCAGAAACTGCGACACTGAAAACCCACTGGGTAGCATCCAGAGAGGGTCGTCGTCCATACCGACGGGAGCGGTCTTATGGTAGTCCGAGTAATACGCATACAGTCCGAAGCGATCGGCCTGCAAACTCCTCCTCTGAACCAGGATACTTGCCTGCAAGACCCCCTCGCCAAGCAGCGTGCATAGATCGACGACGAGTTCACTGGCCAGCCCGTGAGCCGAACGAATGGTGGGAATCGGACGGCAAAACATTCTCACCATCGCGGCTGTAGTTGACCTTGGCGATCCGAGTCGTGAAGGACTCTCGCCATCGCGATGGAAACCTTCGGAGATGAGCAACGGGTCCCGACGTGCATCAAGCATAGGCTTCTTCATCGCCTCCCCCACCCTCGCCAACAACCGAGCGTCACACATGGTGTAAGGTCGCGAACTGGCCGGCCTCAAGATGCGCACAACACCTAGCAGGTCTCCTCGGTTCTCCACTCCGATTCCCAAGAAACGGCGATGATCGCTTCCCGATGGAGCGAACGACTCGCGATACTTCAGCAAGGGCGCCACCGGAAAATCGAGCGGTAGTCCGGGCTCATTCGATTTACGGACATTGTTTTTCCGAATAACAACACCCGGCCGTTTCCCAAGATAGCTCGTAAACCCAGGCTCGCGAAGAAGGTCGTAGCTCGCCTCGCCTTTTCCCAAAGTGCCTTCCATCGCCCGAAGGGAAACCGCCGGGCCGCGGTCCAGGTCTTGCACCACCCGGTTATCCAGGGCCACTGCTTCGACTCTGCTCGCACGGCGACTGCCTCCCGTTAACAACCCAGACGTGGCCACACACCGCAGAATTGTCTCCTCGTGCCGCCGCACGAAGATAGAGCATCCTTCGGCTTGAAAAACCTTCAATAGGAGATCGCGCACTCCTTCGACGGCCGAAACAGGAGAAGTTGAGTACTGTCGCAGCACGCAATTCAATTCCGCTAGAGCCATGGACTGACGCTGCCGCTCAAAGTTGCGAATGACATTTCCAAGAACCTTGGCAATCACCTTGATCGCCTCGCGCAGTTCTTCGGTATTCCAGCGCTCGTCAGTGAGGCAAATGCTGAGTGCCGCGATGCTGACAGGCGGTTGTCCAGGCGTACCAACGTAGATCGGAGTCGATACGACTTGCCGAATACCCAGGATGGATGCTTTCCGTTTCTCGCGAAAATCCGGGTCGTTTTCCGGTTCAATTGCGACAACTTCACCCGGTGGGCAGCGTACAACCCGACCGGTAAAACTGCCGCTTAACGGCAACGTTTGATCGCTCTCAAATTCATAGTCGTACCCACTCGTCGCGTAGACGAACAAATCCTCCTTTTCCCAGTCGGCATACCAGATCGTGCAGAAGGCCCCGTCGCCACCAACCTGGCGCCCAATTACCCGACAGAGCCCGCGGCAGAATGCTTCAAGTGACCACATATGAATCTCAGGATTCCAGCATAATCGGTCTTGCTCGTCAGCGTCCAACCCGCAGAGCACCAATAACGGAGGGACTAAAGTGGCGGCCGCTGCCTGCAACTCCTCAAGGTCGGTTGGACAAAATGCTTGAGGCTGTCGAGATTCAAGATTCAGCACCCCTAACTGCAATCCGTTTGGCACAACGATCGGAACTGCGAGTTCGGCAACTGTCTCGACAAGATCCTGCCTGTAGTGTGGATCACCGTGGACATCATTCGTAACGTAGCCGGCACGATTTTCAAACACTTGCCAGACAATTCCGTCGCGACACCGCAACGGCGCTTTACCAAGCCGCCCCATGTTATGGGTATAGACAGCCTCCAGGTCTCCCTCACGACGCTTTTGCCAGATTGCAGCCGTGGCCGCCTCGAAGCGCTCCGCCATGCGACCGAGCAAGTCCGCGATTCGCAACTCGGCACACTTGCGTGCCTGCCTCGCGGTCTCACGGAAGTACTCTTCGGCTGCGAACATGATCTGATTGCATCCGGCATCCACCCAACACCTAGGATGGTCCGTCCCCGTACCCATTCTCTCTTCCAACACGACCGTAGTTTCCGCTCGCGAATCTGTTATTCCAAGTTGCTTCTGCGCCGCTCCTCCAGCTTCCTCGGCGCACTTGTCGGGGTCCGTGCGTTGAGACGCCAATTCGCCGGCCACCCATCGAAGCACCTCGATCGCGCCAGCAAGCTCGGCATCGTCAGCCGCTGCTTGTGCGATGGCGCGAGTGGTCTCGGGCGACGCAGACCCGAGCACAAATGCTACGAGCGAAGCGTTCTCGAATTTGCCGTGCAAACGAGGCTGATCTTCCAAAATGCTCATTGTTCCATCCTTTGCCATCCCGAATCACTAACAACTTTGCGATCCCTCACTACAATTCCAGACCGCCGAGCCGGTTTGCCACCGCCTCGGCCGCGTCTATGACGCGCCGGGCGCATTCGCCAAGCGAAAGTACTGTCGGGCAGTCCTTAAGTGCGTCGACCAGAGCAGGCACCTCTAACTCAACCCCGTGCCGCGCTGATGAACGGCGGCAATAACTTCCCAACGCTCGCAAATTCAACTTCGTGTTAGGACTCGCATCTGCGAGCAACTCGCAGCTCAGATCGATTTCAAGCTCCCGTTCGTTGGGCAACAGGTCTTGTGCCCGCACTCCGAGTGCCCCTGCCAAGATCAACAGCGTTCGAAGAGTCGGCATGCGGTAAAGTTGCCCGCGGCAGAGCCCGACGATTCGCGCCAACTCTGCGATCGACTTGACCCCGCCGCGATTGCGGCTCTCGGCTAAATATTCTGCCAGTCCAACCGAGAATCGTTCGAGAAACAGCCTCTCGTAACCCGGCAGGAGCCGCCCTTGGCTGGTTTTGGCAATGCCACACCACCAAGGAAAATTGAGAATCTCGCCAATCGAGTTGGTCCGAATGTAGCGCAAGAGCGTCTGATCCGTTTTGGCCAGATCGCCATTATGCCCTGGGAGCAGTCTAATCAGCCGGTCCTGGGCTAAGAGATACTCTCCGACTGTCAATTGGTTACCTCCGAAGACCTGGCACAGCGTAGGGTCTTCCCACCAGACGGCTGTCGGAGTGTGCAAGTTGCACGCGGACCAAATCGCATCGACCAAAATTGCTGCATCGTACGACGGCACAGTAGCTGTTGTTGAGCTCGAATGAACAAAGTCCCATACATCGCACACTCGGCGATTACCCAGCAACGCACCGCCTGACTGGTCACTCTGCTGAACCACGGCTCAGTCCTCCCATGATACGGGCCGTGCGCGGAATCTCATTTCAGTGTTTCTTCAGGGATTTCCGTGGGTCATTGCTGCTACGAACGTTGCCTGACGCTCAGCGCGGCGTTGACCGTTAGTGCTGGAGAGACGATTCAGGAGTAAGTCCCGGATCGCCTTGTGGCGCTCAGCTCGGGCTCGACAGAGGGGGTAGCGCCCCACCGCCTCGACCGCCGCCTCGACCGCCGCCACGGCCCCCGCAAACGGGTGACGGGCCGAGAAGACGGTGACGGCGGAGGGGCTTCGAGCGGGCCGTTCCCAAAGGGAAAGCGGCCTCCCGGCCCTGCTGCCTGCGAGCCCGAGCTAGCCGAGCTCGAGCCACCAGGTACCAACCCCCAGGCATCTGTGTCAGCCGCTCCCTCCACGAAGTTCCCTGAAGAACCATTTCAGTAGAGCGGACGAAATCTAAGTCGACAACTAGTTCTAGACAAGGCTCCTTAATCATTCACGCCAACTTGTCGCGCACTAGGCGACAATCTGGTTTCGGCTCGCACTTGACTGCCTGCGCAACGCCAAGAACACGAGTCCATGTCGCGCCGGGCGCGACATTCCATGGATTAGCGGATGGTTCGGTCGAGCACTCGTGATCTTGATGAAGCACTTAACCTAAGGTTCTTCAGGGATTTCCGTGGGTCATTGCGGCTACGAAAGTTCCCTGGCGTTCAGTCTTGGATTGCGTTGTGGCGCTCAGCTCGGGCTCGACAGTTCGCGGGAAAACGGCGGGGGTATCGCCCCACCGCCTCGACCGCCGCCTTGGCCCGCAAGCGGGTGACGGGCCGAGGCGACGGTGACGGCACAGGGGCTAACGAAAGGATCCCTTTCCAAGGGGAAAGCCGGTCTCCCAGCCCTGCCACCCGCTTCGCCGTCGCCGAGCGCCAGCTCGCTCCGCCGAGGCCGCCAGGCCCCTGGCGACGCACGCGACCAGAAGCGCTGGCAGGGCGCCCCCTGCTGCCTGCGAGCCCGAGCTAGCCGAGCTTGAGCCACTAACTGCCACGAGCCAGGCACCAGCGCCAGCCGCACCACCCACGAAGTTTCCCGAAGAATCTAACCTAATAGGTCACTGGCACAAGTGGCGCATTGGGCGCGACAACCCGGCAAACTCAGAAGGACTCAGGTGAGTCACGGCGTATTCTTAAGATGTTGGGGTCCCCGGGGGAACCTTCCGATAAGCTTCTCGTGGCGAACTGAAAATGCGAGGCCATCATGTCCAAGGTTTACGTCTACCGGACGACGGACGAAGTCAATCAGTGGTTCACGCGAACGATAGTTGCGTCGTGTGGCGAAAACTACTTGGACCAGCGGGGTTCGCTTCCGACTGGCTCCACCAACTACCGAATGCTGATCGACCTCGATCACCCGCCGTTCGGTGATCTGTCCCGAGAGATTGGGTCCTTGCTCGACCACTCGTGGACCGTTCCGGTCGCAGCCCATGCCTACACAATGGGGGACTTGGACGTTCGTGCTCTATCCGGAGCCGGAATCAGCGTGTTTTCCCATGTCGAGAATGCCCTCGTTCACCTGGGGTTGAGGATCCCACGGTCACTTGATGAAGCGTGGTTCTCCGACAACTGGGGAACACCACTTCAACGCCTTACGAGCGACTGGATCCCTCAAGAACTCGAATCGTTGCTGATTCGTCCCCATCAACCAGCCTATTACGCCAGCGGAACCCAGATTTCCATGCCCCCCAGGCCGGTCTGAGGATTGAACTGGCCCGTGTAGCGCTCGAAGCAGGGGGCCGCGGCCAGGGCCAGGCCGCAATCGGGGGCCCACCCGCGCCAGATCTTCTCCAGCGTCTGGGGAATCGCCGAGACGTGACCCGTGTGCACGAACACCGCATACCGGCGGGCCGGCAACTCGATCGTTTCCCAGCCCGAGGGCAGCGCCGCCCCCGGCGCAAGTTCGGCGCCCGTCAGGTATTGGAAATCGCAGCCCTCCTGGGCGTCGCAACAAACGCCGAAATAGTCGCCTCGCACGCCGGCGCGGGCGGCCTGCTCAACGAATTCGGACCAATGCTGCGGAATGCCCGAGCGCGTCTGGGCCGTGTAGTGCCGCTTCAAACCCGAGATGGCGCGGGCCGGCCCGTCGCAGAAGCTGGGCCGCTGGAGCCCCAGCCCCGCGGCACGCAGCGAGGCTTCCTGCTCGCGCAGCTCGGGGGTGAACTCGTCGCCGAAATCTTCGGCCGAGAAAACCTGACGAATTTCGATCTCGGATTCTTCATTCATCGGGTTGGGGCATTTCCGAACCCACTCGATCGCCTGCTCGATCGAATCGACCCGCCAGAGCCAAAAGCCGGCGACCAGCTCTTTGGTTTCGGCAAATGGACCGTCGATTACCGTACGGTTGGTCCCCGAGAACCGCACCCGGGCCCCCTTGGAGCTGGGATGCAGCCCCTCGCCAGCGAGCATAATGCCGGCCTGAACGAGGGCTTCGTTATAGGCACCCATGGCCGCGAGCAGTTCCTGGCTTGGCAGTTCGCCTGCCTCCGAGCCGGGGGTTGCCTTGACCATCACCATGACCTTCATGTGCGAGTCTCCGTGGGGGCAGTCGGGTGGGTTGTTTTCTCAAGTACTGTCCCCGGTGCGTCCGCCGCGCAAGCCTTGCCAGGGCCAGACTGGGGGGGTGGGACGAGAACCGTGCCAACAGCGCCCGCCTACCCAGAGGGGGGCGCGGTCACGGTAACCATCCAGCCAACACCGAAACGGTCTTTGAGCATGCCGAAGCAGGGAGACCAAAAGGTCTCGGTAATCGGCATTTGCACCTGTCCCCCTTCGGCCAAGGCATCGAAAGCCCGGCGAGCTTCGGCCTCGCTGGGAAAGGCCAAGCTGAGCGAGAACCCCTGAAAGGCCAGCGGTTCGCCGGCACCATCCGACATCATCAACACGTCGCCGCCGATTGAAAGCGTGGCGTGCATGACTTTCGATTCAAAACCCGGGGGCAACATGCCCGGCGGAGTGGGATCGGGGCTGTCTCGATACAGCATCTGCATCTGCACTTCGGCTCCCACGGCCTGGCGATAGAAGTCGATCGCCTCTTGGCAGTGACCGCCCAAGAACAAGTAGGGATGAATCGTGCTGGTTGACATGCTGGGCCTCCAGGTTCGTCGAGGTAAGTGGTTGTTGCACGTAAGCAAGCGGAGCTAGGAAAGCGCCGGGCAAGCGGGGATTGGCATGCCGGGGCCGCTACGAGCAGGGTCGCCGCGGCCTTAGCCGGCGGCGGCTGGCTGAGCAGCTTGTTCAGCGACCAGTTGTGCCAGGTCGAAGATCGGTCGAATCTCGACGGTGCCCTTGGCGGCCGGTGGCAAGCGCCCGGCAATGGCAAGCGCCTCGTCCAAGTTCTCCACGTCGAGAATGTAGTAACCCCCGAGTTGTTCGGTGGTCTCGGCGAACGGACCATCGGTAATCAGCCGCTTGCCCTCGCGCACCCGAAGGCAAGTGGCCGTCGTCACCGAATGGAGCGGGCTGGAGGCGAGCAGCTTGCCTTGTGCCGTCAGCTCGGCGCCGATCGCCATCGACTCGCGCATGCACGACTCGCGCTCGGCCTCGGACCAACAGCTCTCCTCGCCGTAGATCAACAACATGTACTTCATGATGGCATTCCTTGAATTTGTGAACCGCCGCTCAGGCAATCGCTCGCGGACCGGCGCAGAGCGGCATTCGAGAGGGAAGGGGGCCGCGGCCGCTCGGGCTACACTGCCTGGGATTCGCCGCGCTACTTCACCCGGTGGTGATGTCCCTCGAGAAACTCGTTCCAGGAACCGTCGTCCATTTGCATTTTCGACCGCAACACCCAATGATCGGGCCCGACGATCTCGATCATATCGTGGTACAGGGCCAGGCCCTGGCCGTTCCAACTAGGCCCTTCGGCGGCAAGCGTCAGCAGATTGGCGGCCGGATCCCACTGGCCGTCGTAGAGCCACAGGTGGGTCATCATCGACCCGATGAAGGTGCCCACGAAGCGGCCTTTTTTGGGATCGAAACCCAACGTGATGATCGAATACCCGGTGCCCCCTTCAGGCATTTCCCCCTCGGATTCCATGAGCAGCCACAGGCCGCCTAGCGAGCGCCCCTGGCTGCGGCCCGAGTGCCTCATGGGGGGCTGGTCGGGGCCGGTCACGCAAACGTGCTCGTAATCCCAGGTGCCCACTAGGCCCTGCAGCCACTCGTGTTCGCGCTGCGGTTGTTCCATCATGACGGGTTCTCCCGAGAAGGTGGTTTGTCGACGTAAATAGCCGAAAGTTCGCGGTCGCAGGCCAGCCGGGTCCTCAGCGATTCGCCGACCGGCTAGCCGCCCGCGTGGGCCCGGCGCAAAGGTTCAATCTGTAGTTTGCTCATTTGCATCATGGCCGCCACCGTTCGCTGAACTTTGACGGGATCGGGGTCGGTCATCAGTTCCCCCAAGGCTCGGGGCACAATCTGCCAGGAGAGACCGTAGCGGTCCTTAAGCCAGCCACACTGGCTGGGGGTGCCGCCGCCGGCCGTGAGGGCATCCCAGAGCCGGTCGACTTCAGCCTGGTCTTCACAATCGACCGACAGCGAAACCGCCTCGGTAAAGCGGAACTGGGGGCCGCCGTTCAGGCCCTGCATCGCCGCGCCCCCCAGCACGAATTCCACCAGCAAGGTGGCGCCGCCGGGCCCCTTCACCACGCGCTCGACCCGCGAATCGGGGAGGAGCGAGACGTAGAAGCTGGCCGCCTCTTCGGCTTGACCGTCGAACCAAAGACAAGTTCTTACCTTCGGGTTGGGCACGCTTTCGCTCTCCACGCCAGCCTGGAGGATTGCCCCGGCCAGTTTGCGACGGAGCGCCCATCGGGCGGCTCACGCGCATCGCCCAGCGGGGGGCCCCGCGGTTCGATCATCACCACCCGAGGGCCGTAGCGGCTTCGGGCGAACGACCTGGGCAAGGGCCGTTTTACCAGTAGTCGATTAAAGAGGCCCCCGAATCGACAGCCGGCGGAAACTTTTTCGAAAAAAATCCGCGACCGCTCGCGCGAAAAACAGCGCAAGAGACCGAACTACGGCCGCACCAAAGATTTGCGCGCCAGCACTCCCCTCGCCTACAACTGCGCCAGTCGGCGCGTCAGAAAACGGCGCTCCGGCTCTTGCCGGGCGAGCGAAAGCGCTTGTTCGTAGGCCGCGCGGGCTTCAGCGCTTCGCCCCAGTCGGCGGAGCAAGTCGGCCCGGGCGGCGTGGGCCAAATGGTAGTCGGCCAAATGCCCCTGGGTCAGCAGTTCGTCGACCAGCGCCAAGCCGGCCAGGAGGCCGTCGCGCATGGCGACCGCGACCGCTCGGTTCAGCGCGACCACCGGCGAAGGGTGAATCGCGAGCAAGGCGTCGTAGAGGGCCACGATCTGGGGCCAATCGGACTCCTCGGGCGTTCGGGCGTCGGCGTGGACCGCGGCAATGGCCGCCTGCAGCGTATACGCGCCGAATCGCCGCGTGCTCAGCGACCGCTCGATCAGCGCTCGTCCCTCGGCAATCAGCTCGGCATCCCAGCGGCTGCGGTCCTGGTCTTCCAAGAGCACCAGGTCTCCCTCGGCCGTGGTCCGCGCCGAGCGGCGCGATTCCTGCAATAGCATCAGGGCCAGCAAACCCATCGACTCGGGGTCGGGCAACAACTCGACTAAAAGCCTTCCCAAGCGAATCGCCTCGCCCGACAGATCGGCTCGGGTCAGCCGATCGCCGGTCGAGGCCGAGTACCCCTCGTTGAACACCAGGTAGATCACGGCCAGCACCGCTTCGAGCCGATCGGGAAAATCGCCGGCCGCGGGCAAGCCGAAGGGAATGCCCGCGTCGCGAATCTTGGCTTTCCCCCGCACGATCCGCTGGGCCATGGTGGCCGGCGTTACCAGAAAGGCGCGGGCAATCTCGTCGGTCGTCAATCCGCACACTTCCCGCAGCGTGAGCGGCACCTGAACCTGCCGGTCGATGGCCGGGTGGCAGCAGGTGAAAATAAGCCGCAGGCGGTCGTCTTCGATCGCTTCTTCGGCCCGGGCCGCATTGGCTGTGGCCACCTCTTGGCCGCGGCTGATCAGTTCCAGCTTGCGCTGATCGACTCGGCCCTGCCGGCGGAGGGCGTCGACCGCTTTGAACCGCCCGGCCGATACTAGCCAGGCCCGGGGTTGCCGCGGCACCCCCTCCTGGGGCCAGCGCTCGACCGCCGCGGCGAAGGCCTCGTGGAGGGCCTCTTCAGCCAGGTCGAAATCTCGCAGCAAGCGAACCAAGGTCGCAAATACGGCCCGCGATTCGGCCCGGTACACCTGGTCGATCTGTTGTTGCACGTCGTCCATGACCGTCTTCAAGTCAAGCCGAGTTGCGCCGCGTGGGCCTGGATTGCCTGGGCCGCTTCGCCCACGCCCGGCTCGTCGCACACCAGGGCCGACCACCGCCCGGCCGCGCCGCGCAGCTCGGGCTGTTCGACGGCAACCCGGATCGCGCCGGCCAAGGTGGCCGAGGTAAGCTGGCCCACCTCGCATACGGCAGCCACCAGGTTTTGCCGGGCCAACAACCGGCCGAAATGCTCCTGCGATGAGATCTGTGGCAACAGGATCGATGGCTTGCCGGCGGCAAGCACGGCGGCCACGGTGCCGCAGCCGCCGTGGTGCACGACGCACGACGCGCGGGGAAACAGCCAGCCGTAGGGGATTTCGTCGGCCAGGAACATCCGATCGCTCGAGAGCGCGCCGCGGCCCCGGCCAGCCCAACTGGTAATTACGATGCCGCGCTGCCCCGACTCGGTCAGCGCCTCGGCAAACGTGGCGGTCAATCGGTCGGGATCGAACATCACCATCGAGCCCATGGTGAGCACGACCGGCGGGGTTCCTTCGGCAAGGAACTGAGCGAGCCCCGGAGAAGGTTCCCAGGGCCGGGCCGGGGGCCGCCAGAAGCCCGTGAACCGGTACTGAGCGCCCCAGCGGTCGTCGGGATCGACCAGGGCCCGGTTCATCGCCACCAGTTGCAAGATCCGGTGCGCGTGGGCTGGCTGCTGCGAGGCGTATCGCCCCAACCGCTCCGGGTCGGCGGGCGGATCGTAGGTAACTTCGGCCCCCGGAATGGTCTGGCCGCCGCGCTGCCAAACGCTGCGCAGGTTGTTGATGAAGTAGTCGGTTTCGAGCGCCGCCTGCTTCAGCGCGGCCGAACTTGCGGCCAACTGGGGCCGAACCCAGCGCTCGGCGTAGGCCCGTACCCGCTCGCGCTTATCGTCGATGTCGGCCAAGGAGCGGATCACACTCACCAGTTCGGCCTGGGTGCCGGAACCAATCGGCAGCCAGGCCGCTCCTTGGGGAACCAACGGCTCGTAGAATGGCGACCCCGCCAGTGTTACCCGGTGACCTCGCTCGGCCAGGGCCCTGGCCAACAAGGCGAATACCTCGAAATCGCCCCGGGTTCCCAGCGAGAAGATAAGAGTCTTCATGGCGGTTGGCCCCGAGGCGGCTTGGACCCGGCAGCAGAGGCTAAGCGCTGGCGATTTGCCGCAGGTAGCGACGAAACAGCTCGACCACCCGCGCCACGCGCTGGCCGGCCAAGGCGGCTTGCCAGGCCGCGGGGCCCCGGCCGTGCCAGGCCCGCAGCACTCCCAGCGTTTGCGCGGCGCGGACGGGAAGGTAACTGCTTGCGTAATCGGCGGGCAGCCCGCTTACCGAACGGTACCCGTCGAAGAATTCATCGACCAGCACCGGTGGAGCGTAGAAGTCGAGATACGCGTGGGTAATGGCCAGGTCGACCAGCGGATTGCCGGCCCAGGCCGACTCCCAATCGACCACGGCCGTGATGCGGCCACCTTGTTCCACGCACTGCACCGCGTGGTAATCGCTGTGGCAAAGCTGGACTCCATCCACCCGGGGCGGCGCCAACCGGGCAAACGCCTCGGCCTCGGCCAACTCCAACACGCCGGCCGCCGACAGCTCGCGAGCCCACTGGCCGAGGCTACTCCAGTACTGCTCGGGCCGGTGCGGCTCGAACCCCTCGGGCAAGATTTCGCCCGACTGGCTCATGGCAATGCCGTGGAGCCGAGCCTGAATCTCGCCCATTTCGCGAAACAATTGGTACTTGGTGCGGCCCTCGCGGCGAATCCAGTCGTAGACGGTCGCCCGACCGGCGCTGGGCATCGCCAACAGGGGCCATCCCCAGCGTTGGCCGGTGGGGTCGAACCGATCGACCAGCGGCACCGGCACCTGTCGCTCGGCCAGCAAGCCGATCAAGCGATGTTCCTTGGCCAGCGACGATCCGTCGGCCGTGGCCGAAAGCTTGACCACCAGCTCGCCGCCGTCGACGCGGAGCCGGTACACCGGATGGTTGCTTCCCGGCTGGGCTGCCACCTGCGCCGCCGGGCCATAGCAGGCCTGGATCACGCTCAGGGCGTCGCTGGGCGAGTAGGGGTTCATCGACGGCAAACCGGGGAACGGGCTGGGTCATCGTGGGCCGGTGAGATCGGGTAGCTGCCGTCCAGCTTAACATCCGCCGCCCCCCGCCGCAGGCGGCGACGCGAAGTTGGCCCGGCCTGGGCGACCGGCGCCCCCAGTGGGGCAGCGACCTCCCAACCCGCCAGTCGGCTAGCCGCCAAACGGCTAGTCGGCGTTGGCCTCGGCCAGTTTCTTGCGCCAGAACGCGCGGGCCTGCAGGTGGTCGGCCAGCACCTGTTCTTGCTGCTCGGGGTCGGTCACCGTCTTCTTCAGTTCCGCGATTCGCCTTTCGACCCAGTCGACGAAGAATTGGACCGAGGCCCGGCTGATGCGCTTCTGGCCGTCGACTTCGACAAAGTACGGGCCCGTCGAGCCGATCCGAAACGAATTCTCGAGCGTATGCGTCACCCGGGCCAGGAACCAACCGCTTTCTTTGAACTCCAGGATCGGCAGCGAAGCACCCTGTTTGACCCACTCGTCGAGCCGCACCGAGTGGACGATTTCGCCGTCGCGCACCAGTTCCAGATATCCGTCCTTGTCGCGCGTGGCCAACTCCAACTCCATTTGCAGGCTTAAGGGCCGATAGGCCGAGGCCGTGAATACGTGCCCGGGGCGCTGGTCGGCCACGCGCGGCCGCAGCAGCGGGCCATTGGTTACCATCACCCGGCCGGCCCGCAGCCCTTCCCACCAGGCCTGGGGGCTGAATTCGCCCGGCAGGAACACGTAAACCCGGTTGAACCCCACAGGGTTGGGCAGCACTCCCGAGGCGCTGCCGGCGGAAGGGGGAAGCCGTATTCCACAGTTGAGCAAGTGGTAATAAATGGTTTGAGACCAAAGGGCGTTGCCCGAGCGGCCGGGCAGCTCGCGGCGATCGCGGGGGCGGCCCCAGGCTTCGTTGTCGAGCACCTCGCCACGCTGCTGGTGGTTGTTCACCAACCCCACGCTATCCACCAGGCCGCTGGCTACCCAGGTGGGAAAATCCCACCAGAACGGTTTCTCCGCGTCGATCCAAACCCCGGGCGACTGCGCTTTGGCCAGCCGGGCGAAGTGCAGGGGACTAGGAAACTCGCGAGCCGAGCCCGCCAACGGCAGCGGTTCGGAAAGCCCGAAGTACAACAGCGCCCCGCCGCCCCGCTCGTCCTCGCCCGCCAGCGGGTTGTAGGCTCGGTTCTCGTCGAACGTAACCCAATCGGCCGAGGGAAGCTTCTTCTTCTTTGCCCAGGCGTTCTGGTCGTTCCACCAGGTAATGACGGGGGCCAGGTGCAGGTCTTCCGACTGCATCAAACGTTCGATCTCGCCCAGCGGCCGGTGCACGTGCAGGTCGCCCGACCACCAGCCCTCGATCGCCATGTCGACCACCCGGCGCAGCTCGACGGTTTTCTTGTCGTCGGCAAAATCCTCGATGGTGAAATGGCCACTCACCACCGGGTATTCCGGGCCGCGTTCGATCTCGAAGGTGTATCCCCCGCGGCGCAGGTCGAGCTTCACCTGGCCGGGGCAAGCAAAGTGATCGTGAAAGAAGGGCATGCGCTTCGGCCGGTGCGGCACATCCGAGGGATTGCGCAAGTGAACGCGGCAGGCCAGCGGCTGCTTGGTCTCGGCGTCGACCACGGTCAGTTCCAGCCGACCACCGGCAGCCCGCGCGGGCCGCGCCGCCCCGGGGGGCAGCATCGCCAGGGCCAAGACAAGCCAGCCCCAGCGTTTTCGGGCGTCGTGCGAACGTTGGCTCACCATCGGTGTTCTCAGCAAGCGATTCAGCTCCCCGAGCAGTCTGTCGAAATATGCCCTCGTGGCCTATTTCAACAAGCGCCAAGCGCCGAGCAAAGCTCGTCGCGGCTCGCAGAATAACGACTTACGTCGTCATTCTGGCATCGCATCCCTGCGATAACGCAGCCCGATGAAACCTTCAACGGGCTACTAGGGCCCCCGGCCGGCCAGACCAACCGGCCCTCGCCGGGCGTCGGGATGGTTTACGCGGCCCCACCGATCCAACTTTAGCTTCCCGGGTTGGGCGAAAAAGCCGAAACGGCCCCCCGAGGGCGGCATGATGCCGAGCCACCGGGCGTAGCTCTGGTCCGAAAACAACGAACCACCCCCCCGGTTGCCGTGTCCTGGCCAAGCAGCGTATAGTGAGGGCTCAAACCAAGTTCGGGCGATGTAGCAGGGAGATTTCTGGCGTGTTTTCCACCGTTGCCGTGGTCGGGGCCACTGGGGCCGTCGGCTCGATCATTCTCGACCTGTTGGCCGAGCGCAAGTTTCCTTGCCAGCGACTGCGGCTGCTGGCGTCGCGGCGCTCGGCGGGCAAGACGATCCGCTTTGCGGGCCAAACCATCGAAGTGGAAGCGCTGACGCCCGACGCCTTCGACGGGGTCGACCTGGTCATCGGCAGCACCCCGGACGAAATCGCCAAGGAATTCGCCCCCTGGGCGGTCGAGCGGGGGGCGGTCGTGGTCGACGAAAGCGGCTACTGGCGGATGGACCCCGAGGTGCCGCTGGTGATTCCCGAGGTGAATCCCGAGGCGGTCGATCGGCACCGCGGCATTATCGCCAGCCCCAATTGTTCCACTACGCAAATGGTGGTGGCGATCAAGCCGCTGCACGATGCCGCCCGGGTGCGCCGGGTGGTGGTGAGCACTTATCAAGCCACGAGTGGCGCCGGGCTGTCGGGCACGCAAGACCTGGAGCAGGGGACCCGGGCCCAGCTCGAGGGGCGCGAGCACGCCTATGCGGCCTTTGCTCACCCGATCGCCTTCAACGTCATTCCGCAGATCGGCGCGCCCAAACACCAAGGCTACACCTCGGAAGAGATGAAGATGGTGTGGGAGACCCGCAAGATTCTCGACGACGACTCAATCCAAGTCTGCCCCACTTGCGTGCGGGTGCCGGTGAGCAATTGCCATAGCGAAAGCATCCTGGTGGAAACCGAGCGCAAGCTCACGGTCGACGAGGCGCGGCGGCTGTTTGCCGCGATGCCGGGCGTGGCGGTGCTCGACGACCTGGGGAGCAAGTCGTACCCCATGCCGCTGAACTGCGATCGCCGCGACGAGGTGTTCGTCGGCCGAATTCGCGAAGACCTGTCGAGCCCCAACGGGCTGGCCTTCTGGTGCGTGAGCGATAACCTGCGCAAGGGGGCTGCCACCAACGCGGTACAGATCGCCGAGCTCCTGGCGGCGCGGCGCGCGGCCGGCCTGGTGAAAACCGGCTAACGCCGCCCGGCGGTGCCCGCCCCGGAATACAGCGTTCGAGGCCGCCCAGCAACGGACCCCCCCCGCCATGTCGGCCACCGATGTCCGGCCTTCGCGCCATTTCCGGTTGCTGCTGGCGTACGACGGCACCCACTACCACGGCTGGCAGCGGCAACCCGAGCAGACCACGGTGCAGGGCTGCCTGGAGCGGGCGCTCGAGCGCTTGACCGGCGAGGCGCTCAGCGTGGTGGGCGCAAGCCGCACCGACGCGGGGGTGCACGCCCTGGCCCAACTGGCCAGCTTCTCGACCACGGCCCGCTTGCCCGCCGCCGCCTATCGGCGAGGACTCAACGCCCTCTTGCCGGGCGATATTCGTGTGATCGAAGCCGCGGAAACCGGGGCCCGGTTCCACGCGATTCGTGCCGCCCGCGGCAAACGCTATCGCTACGTGCTGGCCGATCGGCCGCTGGCCAATCCGTTCTGGGGCCGCTACGTTTGGCACCTACCCAGCCCGCTCGACGCCGCGGCCATGCATCGCGCGGCCCAGGCCCTGGTGGGCCAGCACGATTTCGCCAGCTTCGTCACGGGCCCACCGCAAACTAATAGCACCGTGCGCACCATCTTCGAGTGCACCGTGCGCCGCGGCGCGGCGGGCGAACTGGGCAGCTTGTGGACCGCTGAGGGTACCCCGGCCGAGGGCCTGGTTGTGCTGGAGGTGGCCGGCGACGGTTTCCTCTACAACATGGTTCGGACCATCGTGGGAACCCTGCGCGAAGTGGGCCTGGGCCGCCGCGCCGAGGATTGGGTGCGCCAGGTGCTGGCGGCCCAGAACCGCACGGCGGCCGGCATGACGGCTCCGCCTCAAGGGCTGGTGCTCGTGGCGATCGACTATCAAGACTGTCCGCCGGCGGAAGGAGTTTGCCAGTCGGAATGCGAGTGGCCCACGTCATCACCCGCCTGATTCTGGGGGGCGCGCAGGAGAACACGCTGTTAACCTGCGAAGACCTGCTGCGCCTGTACGGCGACGAGGTACTGCTCGTTACCGGACCGCCGCTGGGGCCCGAAGGGAGCCTGCTCGAGCGGGCCCGGCGAAACCAGGTTCCCTTGGCGCTGTTGAATTCGCTGCGAAGAAATATTCACCCCGTCTACGACCCGGCAGCCTACTTCGAATTGAAGCGGGTACTGCGCGAGTTTCGCCCCGACGTGGTTCACACCCATAGCGCCAAAGCGGGCCTACTGGGCAGAGCGACCGCCACGGCCCTGGGGGTGCCCGCCATTATTCACGGGGTCCACGGCGCGCCGTTTCACCCCTATCAAAGCCCTTTGGCCCGGGCATTCTTTCGCGGCTGCGAACGCTGGGCGGCCAGCCGGTGCCAGGCGTATATCAGCGTCTGCGACGCCATGACCGACCTGTTGGTCCAGGCCGGCGTCGATCGCCGCGAGAAATTCCACACGGTTTACAGCGGCATGGAGGTCGAGCCGTTTCTGGAAAGCGACTCGCATCGTGCCCGGGTTCGCGCCGAGTTGGGCTATGCCGACGATCAGGTGGTATTCGGCAAGGTGGCCCGGTTGTTTCACCTGAAGGGGCACGAGTATCTGATCGCGGCGGCCCGGGCCGTGGTCGCCGCCCAGCCCCGGGCTCGCTTTCTGCTGGTGGGCGACGGCATCCTGCGCGCAACCCTTGAAGCTCAACTGGCCCAAGCCGGCCTGACCCCGTACTTTCAATTCACGGGGCTGGTGCCCCCCGAGCGTGTGCCCGAGTTGATGGCCGCAATGGATGTGGTGGTGCACACGAGTCTTCGCGAGGGCCTGGCCCGGGCACTGGCCCAAGGTGTGCTTTCCGGCAAACCGGTGGTGAGCTTCGATATCGACGGTGCGCGCGAGATCGCCCTTGCCGGTGAGACCGGTTACCTGTTGCCCCCCCAAGATGTGCCGGCGCTGGAGCAGGCCTTGATCGAACTGGCGACGAGCCCAGTGCTTCGCCAGCAGCTAGGGCAGGGGGGTCGTTTGCGATTCGCCGAGGTGTTCCGGCACCAGAACGCCACCGCGCGGATTCGGGCGATTTACGAGCAGGTGCTGGCGCGGCAGGGCGCGTAAGCCGCAGCGCAAGTGCGGCCCACCAGGGGCACTGGCCGCGCGGCCGAGCGCGTAAGCCGCGGCGCGGCCGGGTGGCACCGTTGAACCCTCTTGACCGACGGCTGGTGCATTTCTTACCAGTGCCGCGCCGTTCGATAGGTTCACTGTTCGCTGGGTGGCCCGGACAACTCGTTTGTCCGGGTCCCGTAGGGACAAGAGGTGAGCCGACTGATTCCAAGCCCTCTTATTGCTTCGCAACACCGACAACAAGTTGTCGGTGCCACCCCGCGACAGCGGACGGATGTGATGCGAGCGCATGGGAGCCGCGAACGCTGACAAGTCTTTCAGGTATGCCTGTCGGCAATGGTTCGACGGTAGCCGATCACAAAACCAGGGGACGATCGCCGCAGCGGCGTTGGTGCCCGTGTGGATCGTCGCGGGGAGCAGGCAAGTGAGCTGTTCGGCAATCTTCTCGTCAGACGTCAAGTCATTGTCGGCCGGAACGAGTGCCCCGATGATGTTCGGCGAGTCAGTCAAGCTGACCGAACGTAAACCCAAGCGCATGTGAGATAAAGCACATTGAACTTGGGCTTGCGGTCGACTAAACTTAACGCTTGCGCACCGCATTGATGGGTCAACTGCAACGCTCCTGGGAGGCTGACCATGACGCTGGCAGTGCGTTCGAGGTCGCGATTGGCTCCCGCCCTCCTGGCCGCTTGCTCGTGGCTTGTCGTCAACACGGAACCGGTCACTGCGGGGCCGTTCCGCTGGCCTTCAGGTGCCGGGGGTAACGGCAATATCTACGAGCGGCTGCTCCGCCCCGGGGGGAGCACCTGGCCCGAGGCTCAGGCCGATTCGGCCTCGCTCTTGTTTCGTGGCGTGGCAGGCCACTTGGTCACCGTCAACTCGGCCGACGAGTGGAAGTTCATCGTCACTCAGTTTCCCGTCGATTGGACCTGGATTGGCCTGACCGACCAGGACCAAGAGGGGCAGTTTGATTGGGTCACGGGCGAGCCGGTCACCTTTACCCGCTGGATTCCGAACGAGCCCAATCAAGCGGGCAATGAAGACTACGTTTTCTACCAGCGGAGTAGCGGCCTGGAAGGCGATTGGGGGTGGAATGATTTCGGCGATTACCGCAATGTCTACACTGGGGCTCTGCCGATCGGCTTCGTTGTCGAATACGAGAACCCGCCCGAGTTGATCGCCGATGGTAATGCGGATTGCGAGGTGGGAATTGCGGATTACACCCTGTGGGCCTCGCTCTTCGGTCAAACCGACGCAGGACTCGCCGGCGATTTCGATGGTAATGGGACGGTCGGCTTGGGAGACTACACCCTTTGGGCGGTCAACTTCGGGAATACCTGCGCGATGGGAATGAAAGTACCCGAGCCGTCGGGGATCGTACTGGCCGAGGTCGGATTCGCATTGGCGCTGCTCGGCCATTCGATCCGATCTCGCGTCAACAAAGCCATGAAGCAATCAAACAACTGGCCGCAAGGATCGGGGCCCTGAATTTGGGGATTTCTTCATCGGAGGGAGTGATGGTGCGCTGCGCTCGATTGCTGAGGATATCCGCCTGGATCGCGACCATTGTTTCGGTTCGCTCGATTGCCGAGGCCGAGCCGATCTATTGGTCGCCTTTGGACGGAGGCAACGGGCACTTTTATGATGTCGTGCGCAACGGCCTCGCGGAACCTTGGGCCACGGTAAGTAGTTTGGCCAACACGTCGATCCTTCACCGTGCACACGGTTACTTGGCTACGGTTACCTCGGCGGCTGAAAAGGATTTCATCGTCGATTCGTTCGGCGATTCGCTCCGGGGCGTGTGGTTGGGCGGCTTCCAAGAGCCCGGTAGTGCCGAACCCGGGGCTGGTTGGCAGTGGATTACGGCCGAGCCCTGGGTCTACACGAATTGGGACCCTACGGAGCCGAACAATTCCGGGGGCCAGGAAAACTACCTGGTGTTTGGCACGGCCGGATCCAGCGAACTTGGCGTGTGGAACGACTTGGACGGAGTAACTCCTCCCCAGGAGTATGTTTTCGGTTATGTGATCGAATACGCTCCCGATCCGTGCGTCTTGCTGTTCGGGGATGCGAATTGCGACTGCGAGGTGGGTGCTGCTGACATTGCCATCTGGGCTGCCCAGTTTGGCCAAACCGGCGCGGACCTGACGGCCGATTTCGACGAAAACGGTACGGTGGGGGCCGGAGACTATGTCCGCTGGGCGGCCAATTTTGGTAACACGTGCCCCATGGCGGCCAGCGTGCCCGAACCATCGACGCTCATGTTGGCGATCATCGGCTTCGTACTTGTCGTGTTTGGCCGCCCCGGCCGCAGACTGGCTGGATCCCTGCAAGCCATGGTGGCGAGCCCTTAAACTTGGCCACTAGCAGCGCCGGTTGGCCCGCGCAACTCGTTTGTCCGGGTCCCGTAGGGACAAGAGGTGAGCCGACTGATTCCAAGCCCTCTTATTGCTTCGCAAGACCGACAACAAGTTGTCGGGGCCACCCCGCGTCCCCTTTTCTGCCTCCGTGCTCATGACATCCGCTGCGTGCCCCCGCGTTGCTTCGCAACCCCGACGCACTGCGTGTGTCGGGGCTACCCTGCTGGTGTGTCGGGGCCACCCTGCGGCCCACCAGGGGCACTGGCCAGGCGGCGCGCACACTCCGGAAGCGGCTTTTGTAAATCTCAACCCGGCCACCGCTCCGCGCCACACACGGGGGGCCTACGAGCCCGTCTGATCGGCCGGCGGAGCCGATTCCCCCGGGTGGTACTTCCGCTTGGCCTCGCGCTCCACGTCGTCCCAATAGAACCACTGCGGCTTGAACTTGCGCTGCGACATCAACTCGGCCTGATCGAAGAAGTGAGGCGATCCCGGGTCGCCACTTTCACCGAACTGCAGCAGGCTGCCGGCGCGGACTCGCTCGCCGAATTCAACGACCGACACGTAGCTGTGCCCCACCACGGCGTAATGCTTCTTGTAACCCAGTAGCGGCATGCTGGGCGTAAAGAACATGTTGAACACGCAACCCACCGGCCCGTTCAGTCCCGCGCTGGGCAAGCTGGGCAGCTTGTCGGAAAACGGAATCTTGAAGAAGTTCGACACGTCGGCGTGGCGCTGCAGGCGGTTGACCTCGCCGTAGGGAACCTGCCACGTGCCGAAGGTTTTTTCCAGGTTTTTGGCGGCATCGACCAGGGCTTGAAACCGCAGCTCAGGGTCTTCCAGGTACTTGGGCAGCAGCTTTTCGGACCGGTACATGTCTCCATAGAGCTTCTCGTACCAGGCCACGCAGAGCGTGGTGGCGGTCGACTCGATCGAGCCCCGGCAATCCCAGGCCAACAGGTGCTCCAGGTACGGCCGCGCCGCGGCCGCCAAATCAGGGTCGGTCCGCTCCAATTCGGCAAACGCCCGGCGATACTTGGGCAACTCGGTCAGGGCCCAGTACACGGTGGTGTCGAAAGCGGCGGCCGACCACTGGTCAAACGTCACCCCATGCATTTCGCGCAGCAGCATCCGCGACACCTTGGCCCGCCGCTTGTCGTCGTGCTTCTCGCGGACCATGTACGCGGGGAAATCTTCCAGATAGGGCGAACCGTCGTCGGTGGTCGTGAACGGCGTCTGATTGCAGTTCTGAATGTAGCCCGAAGGGGGGTTCAGCGTTTGCGGCAATTCGTCGAGCGGGTGGATGCCGCGCCAATCGCTTTGCGCCAGCGAACCGTCGACCGGCTGATCCCAGTTCAGTTCCAGGTCGCGACGAGGCACGATGCCGTTGTAAAGGTAATAAATGTTTCCATCCCGATCGGCGTAGACGAAATTGAAAATGTGAAACTCCAACAGTTTCATCGCCTGGCGAAACTGGTCGAGGTTCTGGGCGCGAACCATCTGCAGGTTCTGCCGCAGGGCAAAGGCGTCGTAGAACTTGCCCAGGTTGGCCGCCACGAAGGTGTTTTCGTCGATCTGCTTCACGACGGGCCCATGATGGGTTTTGCGAAACGTGAGCGTTTGCTCTTCCATCGAACCATCGTCCTGCCGTACGCGCACGGTGTCGGTCCACTCGGTGGCTCGGCGGTAGCCCCCGTCGAAGCGGTAGTTGAGCGGCTGGTCGGGGTCGTCGAAGGTAACCACCCAGCCATTGCCGATCCGGGGGTTGTTCACCGTGCAGGACCAGCCCAGGTGTTCGTTGTGGCCGATGGTGGGCACCGGGCTGCCGAAAAACGTGGCCCCCGAGAAGTTCCAGCCCTCACCGCTGCGTAAGTGCCCTTCGTAAAACTGACCGAAGCCGTAGTACGGCTGGTGAGGATTGCAGAACAACAGGGCGTGTCCGCTCGCCGACCGGCTGGGGGCCAGGGCCCAGGCGTTCGAGCCCTGGGCGGCGGCAGCTTCCTCGTAGGCGGTCGGAATTTTGTCGCGGTCGACTCCTGTTTTGCTCCAGCCCATTTCCAGCACCACTTGCCGGGCAAAGGCCAGCACGTGCCAGGGCTCGAACCGCGCGATGACCCGCGGTTTTACCTCGGGGTGCTTGGCCAGGTAATAATTCACCCCGGCTACGAACGCCTCGCAGATCGAGCGCGTGTCGGCGTCGAGCCGCTCGAAATCGGCCCGCGACCGCTCGGGCACTTCAAAGGCCCGATTGAGCAGATCCGTGGCCAGCCCCGACTTGCCCTGGACCTCGGCCGAGCGGCCCAGGCCCATCAGGTAGGAATCTTCGAGTTGCCAGAAGTAGTCTTCCGCCTGGCAGTAGGCAAAGCCGAACACCACGGCCTCGTCGGTCGGGCCATCGATGTGCGGCACCCCCCAGGCGTCGCGAATGATCGTAACGCTCCGGGCCAGGCTCTCGGGCTCGGGCAGAACGGAATCGGCCGCTTGGGCCCATGGGGTGGCGCTCTGGGCGGCCAGCATTGCGCAAAGCCCGATTGCCAAACCCGCGTTTCGGAGCCAAAGGGTAATCGCCGCAGGCTGACCAAACCAGCTCATAATCGCTCCTCGTGCACGTTCATTTCTCAAGGTGTGTCCGATGGACGCCGCCGCATCACCGACTGCAAGCGGAAACCAACCGCAACGCTGCCCCGACCCTCCGCGCTGGCGGGGGCGACCCGGCCAGCGGCCTTTCACCCGGCGGAGACGTGGGGGGCCACGGGGTGGCCCAGCCACGCCAGCCGCCAGTTTACCTGCCCGGGCCCGCGGATCAAATTCACTGGCTGGCTGCAAGTGGTTGCCAGAATACCAGTTGCGCGGCGCAGGGGGAGACCGCCCCCCACCCTTGCAGGGAAAGCTAAACTTACAGCGACCTGCCACGCGTTAGGAGCAATTCCTCCTAAGAATTACCCACCTGGCGTGTAAGGATTGAATCGCACTTGCTTTACACCGCCGCGCGGCGGGGCTTCAATAGTACCCGAATCTGAGCGGCTGCCGCTGACACCAGCGCGCCGACACGGTTCCTTTGCATCACTCCGCACATCAACCGTAAGGGGGTCGACCACCATGGGGCAACGACATGCGGCGCGCCGACTGGCCGCCCTGGCTTGGGCATTTTGCTGGATCGTAGCGGCACCACTCACGGCAGCGCTGGGCGGCGAAGTGGCGCTGGAATCGACCGGCCCCGCATTGGGCGGCCTGATCAGCGCGGTCCCGCCGGCCGACACCCTCTCCGAAGTGTTGAGCGAGAGCACCGCCGGGGGCGTGGTGGCGGCAGGCCCCTTTGTCGAACTGCGAATCGACTGCCCGGCCGACGCCACGATTACCATCAACGGGCGGCCGACGCAGTCTGGCGGAGACTTCCGCGTGCTGCGTACGATGCCGCTACCCAACAAGCGGCCGATTCGCCTGGTGGTGCACGGTACCCGGCAGGTGTGCGATCCGTTCACCGGGCAGCCGCACGAGCAAGCGGTGGATTGCCCGGTTTGGGCTCGACGGGGCGAGGTGCGCTACCTGCGGTGGGAGGCCAAGGAGCCCCGGATGCACCCAATGTTTGGTCAGGAGATGGCCCACCACTGCGAGGTTACTGATTCCGCCGCGGCAGCGTGCGACACCTGGGTGTTTGCCGACGTCGACCGGCCGCACGAGTCGGCCGAACTTGTCGACGAGGCGGCCGCCAAGCAATCCGAACGCGAACTGGCGATGAGTCAATTCGAGAAAGCCGTTGACCAGTTCGTTGCAGCCAGCGCCACTCGTGCAATCCAGAACGGTCCCTTTGCCTGGGGCGACCATCCCGAATTCTTCGCGCTGGTCAAATACAAGGGAGACGACTCGGTCGAATCGATCCGGCCGCGCGTGGAAGACGCGGTCGATTTCCTGGTCCTGCGCGACCAGGTCGGAGCGCCGGGCGACCCTCGGTCGGCGCTTCAGGCGAAATGTCAGATGCTGGTCAGCGTTTACGCGCTGATTCCCGACCCTTCGTCGACCGACCCGAAATCGCCCAAGATGATCGAGCGTGATCTGAAACTAGAGATGGCGCCACTTCCCCTCGACCTGAGCCTGAAACCGGACTGGACGACCAAAGTACCCTTTGCTGCGACGGCCGCCGCGGCGGCTGGAGCAGATGCTGGCGGCGCCGCCCCAAGTAAGCCGCTGGCAGACCTGGTGTGCGAACGATTGCAAACGATGCCGAGAACAGTAGGCGCCGGCCTGGCCGGCTCTTATAAGGCCTCGAAGCTCATTGTCCGCGCCAAGCTTGATTTTGGCCACACGGTGGTCGACGTCGATGGCGATATCGTGCTGAACCTGTTGCCGGCACCGTAGGGTGCGCAGTCTTCGGTCGCAGTATCTCTCCGCGACGCCCGTGCCGCGCACGGCAAACTTGCCCGTCTGGCCGGGTTGTCTCAACCTTAGCGCAACACTCGAAAAACTCCGTTTTGGCCCGGCTTGGTCCTAACTGAGATGCGTCGGTGGATAGCATCGTCCGATGCCGAGAGGCCGTTTGCGGAAAGGACGCCGCGCACCGCATTGAACAGAACGCTCTCCTTCATCGAATTGCCACTGAGCACGCCCACAATCGCGTCGTCGATTTCGGCCGTGGTGGCCGTAGTTGTCGCCGCCGGCGCGCCGAAATTTCGCGCGGTGACCACATCCGCGCCAACCTTTGCAGCCTCGACGCGTTCGACCGCTAGGCTGTTGATTGCTTCCGAAGCGAACTCGCGCGCGACTTGTCTTTTCGCCTTCTTTTTGGCCGGCATCTTTTTGGCGACGGCCTTCTTCTTGAGGGCCTTTTTCGCTGTCGGTGTCGACTTGGCCGGTTTCTTCTTGGCCGGTTTCTTCTTGGCCGACTTTTTCTTGGCCGACTTGACCTGAGTCGCCTTCTTTCTTGCGGACGCCTTCTTGGTGCTCGACTTCCTCATGCCGCCCACTTGCTTCGCCATCAGAGGATCCTCAGAAGTCTACAGGACCAGCGCAGGTTGACCGCACGACCGATCGCGCGGTGTGTGCACGGGTTGTGCACTTTCGTCCATCGGGGAAGCTTAACAAGCTGCCTTGGCTAATTCAAACAGATTGCCCGGTACCAAATCGCCTTAAGTATTGCCAGCCGCATTGAGCCCGCTTGGTTTCTGCTTCCGAATCGTCACTCCTTGACTCTGAGGAGTCGTTTGTACCAGGGTCGGGCTTCGCCGGCCGGAGGCGCCGCGGACTGTGGTATCGGCGGGCCGAACGCTCCGGGGGCTAGGCCCGCGGCGGGCGCTTGCTGTGGTACAGCCGCCGGCAATTGCCGATCTGGCCAGCGGCTCGCAGTCGTTGGCGCCGTCCCTGCAGTCGCAGCACCCGGCACAGGTGGGACAGTCCCCGCCGGAGCCATGTACCCCGCCTGCACCACCGCCGGCTGGGGGCGTGGAGCGGACCGGTCCACGGTCGCGTCAGTCGCTGCCCGTTCGGAAAATGCCGAAGGGCTGTGTTGCCCCACCGGCGGACGAACCCGCACCGGATTAGGGCGCCGCCCCACGCGGGGGTTTCCGCGGTCGCGCATTCCAGACCGCGGGCCGGGGTTCGGTAGTGCGGGTGGTTCCGGCAGCGTTTCCGGACCCATTGCGTCGAACTGCTGTTGATGACGGCTGCTACCGCGGCCGGCTCCCCCTCTCTCCGAGGCGGGCACTTCGTACTGAATACCGTCCGGCAGGGTCTCTGGAACGACCCCTTCCGCCTCGCCGGAACCGCTCGGATCGATCAATTCGTACGGGGTAGGATTGTGTCGCCGCGGGTCGTAAGCCGGCTGCCGCATCTCCGGCGGGCGGCCATCGGCACCGCGATAGTCGTGGCCGGTGGGATCCGAGATCACCCCCTGTTCGGCCGTATATCCGCCCGGATGATACGGCGAGGGGATGCGCTGCCGGCGATACAGGTCGGGCCGGTGCAGCCCGCGCCGCTGGGCTTCCTGCTCGTCGATTCGCAGGAACTCGTCGACCCGGCTCGAGGCCTCATCGTAAACCCAGTTCTCGATCGTTTGCCGGCGTCCGCGTACCACGTGTTCGGCGTCGCGGAGCGAGGCGTCGTCCATATCGACCACGTGCGGGGCCCAGCGCAAGCCCATCAGGTCGAACAGCGTGGGATAAACGGTGCTGTGCCCTAGAATAATGTTCTGCTGGATAGACGACTCGGCGCTCGGCAGCGGTTTGAACAGCACCCCGGCTACGGGAATCTGCTCCAACAGGGGTACTCCCTTGGCGGTGCGAGCCGCCTTCAGGGCCACCTGGTAGCGGCTGATCTCGCGAATCTCGAAGCTGGTCGTCTGTACCTGGGTGTGGATAAAGTGGCGTTTGACCCGCCCCAGGTGCTTTTCGTCGGCCCGCACTGGCTCGCGCACATTGGTGGTGTACATGTAGTCCAGGTCGTATACGATCGAGTCGCCGTCGGGCTGAATCACCGGCCGAATCTCAAAGCCGGTCCCGGTCTCGAACTTGTAGATCGCCGGGTCGGGAATCAGCGCTTCCAGGGCCGCGCCGAGTTCTCGTTCCGGCGCGCCCGACTGCACCAGCGCTTGTTGATCGGTGGCGCTTCCCTCGCCGGTGAGCACGTCTTTGACCATCGGCATGTCTTCGCCGATGGCCCCGGTTCCATCGCCGGTCGGCTTGGGGATGGAGCTCGTCGTGGCCGGCGGCTGGCCGCTAAGCAGCTTGGCCGTGGCCAGGAACGTGGGGTCGTTGAGCAGGGCGCCGAAGTCTTCGACCACGGCCTTCGCCCCTTTCATCGCCTCTTGAATCAAAATGTCGCGCTTGGGCAGGTCGAACTCCATCGTCGCCTGGGGGGTAACTTTGCAGAACGCACGATTGTTAGTCAGGATGGTGGTGCGCTCCACCTGGCTGAGCGTCACGTTGCAGCGCCGCGAAGCCGCTCGCATTTCGACGAACGAGGGGTCGTAGAACTGTACCTTCAGGTCGTCTTCGATGGCGATCGAGAGCCGCTTCAGGTAATTGTCGATGGCGGCGATCTGGCCCCGGGTTCCCTCGACCAGTTCGATCCACTTTTCTTCCTGCTCGTCGATCAAGTGATCGAGCAGCTTGCGATGGTCGAGCCGATCGCGGGTGACGCGAGCCACTCGCTCGGCACTGGCGAGCGTGACTGGAAAATCGCGTTTCTCGAAGATCGCCGAAACGAATCTTTGGCAAACCACTCGAAACTCGTCCACCGATTTGCTCTGTACTTCATCGATCGCTTGCAATACGGCGCTGGCTTGCTGCAAGATCTCTTCCGAAGGCGTACACGGTTCAATCGCCGCGGCGCGCAGGCGGCGCACCAACTCTATCACGCGAGACAAACGGGCGGAATCAGCCTGGCTAATGTCTAAGAAGATCGATTGAGCCGAAATGTCGCTCGGGCTATTGCCAGGAAACAACAGGTCGGTCAGGCCCCAGTCAAGTTGGACCAGGTCCTGGGCAGCGAAACCCACCTGAGCGTGGTCGCGCGAGGCGACCTTGGCAAGCCCCTGCCGCAGGCTCGCGATCGCGTGGTTCGTAATCTTGGCTTGCTCGGCGTTTAAGCGGTAACTGGCTTTGAATTCTTCTAAATCCTCTGCGACCATCCGCAGTTGATCAGCCGAGTGGAACACGAACCGAATTCCCTTTTCGGTCAGCCGGATTTCGCCTGGAAGCTTCAGGGCTTGGTACTCAGAATCGAGCTGTGGCGCGAACGAATTGTTCTGCCCGCTGAAAAGCGCTCGCAATTCTTCGTTGGACCGTTGGTCAGCCTCAATGCGATTCATGATATCTTTGGCGTCGGCCAACCCGACGATGGAATCGTTCAGTTTGTCGACCGCTTGCTTCAGATCATTCATCTGGTGATGAATCTTGCCCGCTAGGTTGATCAACTCCGCCGGCAACTCGCGGAACCCCGCTTCCGCCTCGACCAAGCGCTGGTTGGCCGCCCGGATTCCGTCCAGCGCCTCGCGCTGCACCGGCTCGAGCAACTCCGCCCGGAAATTGTCCAGGTTGGCCCGGTCGGCGATCAGCCCCCGCTCGATGGTGCGCTGCTTCAGCTCCAGCTCGGCCACCATCTGCGACTTGAAGATCTGGGCCAGCCGCACGAATTCGCGCTGCATGGGCGACATGGTCTCGGCGCTGGCCACGGGCGAATCGAAAAAGGTGCGCAGGGTGCGAAACTGGTAGCTTTGGCCCGCCCTACAGAGCACCTTCTCTTGTTTATGAAACCCGCAGGGCAGGTGCTTCACCGTGCAGCGGAAGTCGTACTCCATCTGCGGCAGCTCCTCCTGCACCATCGCCAAAAACCGCTCCAAGATGCGCTGCCGCACGTCGTTTCGAGCCAGGGCCATGATGAACAACGCCCGGTGCAGACTGATCGAGTCCATCGAGTGCAGGGCCAACACCTTGTTGCCCGTGTAAAGGAACTCGGAATCGATGCTGTACAGCTCGTCGATGAAATCGCGACCGAAAAAGTCGTACAAATACTTGCGGTCGCGGTCGACCTGGTAATGGTCGCCGCCAGCCGACTGTTCGGCCACGGCGGCGGCCTCGATCTCGACCGACTTGCGGAGCATCATCAGCGATTGCGTGGTCAGAAACCGGGCCACATCGACCGAGGCCTCGACCCCCTGCACGGCCCCCTCCAGCCGACGCCCGTGTTCCCCGTTAAGCTGGGCCGTGTACAGGCCGACCTTGATCTGCCCGACCGGCGCGTCGAGCTGATTGATCATGGTCCGAATCTTGTTGATGCCCTTGATCGGTCCGCGCAGTTGAATCAGCCCTTCGCCCACTACGCTAATCGAAACCTGGGTCACCGGGTCGACCGAGTCGAGCTTGCCGGCCACGTAGGTGTCGGGGTCTTCGTTGGCCGCGGCCACCTCCAGGCGGAACTGGCTCTCCCGCGCCCGGTCCTCTCGGGCCTGAGCCTTGAGCGAGTCCTCGTTCTTCTGGGCGGCCACCTGGCGAAAGTTGGCCAGATTGGCTCGCAACTCGGCGATTTTGTTTTGAGCTTGCTTAACCGCGGAAGCGGGGTCGCTGAAGCCGTATAGAGCCAGGTTTCGTTTCACGGCGTCGGCCTCGCGATTTGTGGCGTCGCGCTCCTGGACCAGGCGAGCTCGCTTCTGCTCGGGCGTTTCTCCCTTGGGCGCGGGCTTGGGATCGGCGGGATCGGCCCCCGGAGCGGGGTCGGCGGGCGAGCTCTCGGCGGGCGGTGGCTCGGGGGCCGACTGGCGCGTGCTACGAAACAGGGCCGGCCCCTCCATCCAGCGGCGCGCGCGAGCTGCCGTCGGGTCGACCAAAGTCTCATCCTCGGCGCCGGATTCTGAAGCATTGCCGGTTCCGTCCGTCGCGGGCGCCGTCGGGGGCGCGCTCCCTTGCGCGGTTGCCGGCGTTGCCGCCGCGGGCTCGGGAAGATTGTCAATCTGCTTCTGGAGTGCTTTGGCTTCCGTGTCGGCTTGGTCATACTGCGACTGCAACTCCACCGCCTTGGCGTATTGGTCTTCGGCCGCCTCGATTTCGTGTTCCAGCCGCCGAAGTTCTTCCGCCGCTCGCACCGCCTCGCGCTCGGCCGAGCGGCGGTCGTCGGTAAGCTGGTCGGCGCTATCGCGAGCGTCCTCGGCCAACCGCTCGGCCTGGTCGACCGCGGCCCGGTTGTACGATCGCACGTTGCGATTGATGATCTGGGCCACGCGGTGCGCGTCGCGAAAGTAATACAGCCGGGCCACCCGCGTTTCGACCCTGTCGTCGGGATTGAATACCTCGATCGGCTGGGGCGCCGGCGGAGCAAACGGCGGAAACTCGACATGCTGGCCGGTCGCTGGGTCGGGATAGGAGTTGAAATCAAACTGCTGTAGCTCGGCTAGCTTTTCCTCTCCCGCCGCACCGATAAAGCCTGCCTTGTTGCCGGCCAGGTCTGTCAGCGCCTTGTTCGGATCGTTCGAAACCTTGGCGCCCTCGGCTCCGTTGATGATCGTCAGCCGGTAGGCGTCGGTCACCATGTTGGTCAGCGTCAACTCCACGGTCCGATCGCCCACGAGCTTCGGGCCCGTGAAGCCCACTGCCGTTTCAAAACTCTGGTCGGACCCAGCTCGCTTGATCGAAAACAGCGGGGGGTCGGATTCCAAAGCCGGATTTAAGTCCGCATCGCGAAAACGAACGGCCAGCTTGGCGTTTCCTCCGCCCAACGACTGAAGTTGCCAACTGTCGATCCGCGGGCCGATGGTATCGAACGAGATCGTTTTCGGGTCGGACCAGATGCGTTTCTCGGTCGACTCATTGGAGTCCAATCGGACGCGGATCGCCCGGGGGCCGCGGTTTTCGATCGGCTTCAGGTCCAGCGTCAAGGTTTTACGCGTGTCGCCCCCTCCGCCGACCGGCTCGGTTACCTCGGCCTGGGTCACAGGGGTCGATTGCAGGAGCACGGCACCGGCTTCGTCTTCAACCTGAATGAACCCCTCGACCGGCGGATCGACCGTTACCCTGATCGCGAGACTACCGACTCGAGTAACCGGGGCGCTGGCTGAAGCCCAGGGCGGATTTTGAAAGACAAATCTCACCCAGTTGATTTTCTTCTTGGCCGTGGTGGGGGTTGGCGTAGCGGCCATCACTAGGACCGCTGGAGAGACCACAGCGTCCGACCCCGCCCCGCCGACCTGGCTGGCGACCGTGGGCCCCATAAAGGCAGCATTCACCAGCCAAGCACCGGCAATCACCAACACCAAGGCGATCAAGGGATGGATCCGCATCAGTTCAGCTCCCGTGGCGTGGCCGCCATCCATCTCGCTGGCGATGAAAGCGCAAAGCCCCCCGTTCGAATTGGGGGGTCACCAAATGTATCGAGTTTTCCGGTCCGGTAACTTAATCCGATTTCGCAATCGTTAAGTGCCATTAAACAAGTAAGCGTGTTTTCGTTAACAAAACCTCTGAGGAGTTCGCATCGCGCGCGATCAGAGCATTCCCAACGGCGCGCCCCACAGGGCACCGCGGGGGGGGCGGCGAACCGGCGACCGCGAGCGGCCCTAGGAAAAGTGCCGCCGGAAGCGGAAAGCGTCGGCCCTGAGCTACGCGGTGTCGCCTCACCCGCGACGGCTACCCGATCGGCAGCACGCTTGAAGTACCCCTGCCGAGCGCGTCTTTGAAGCAGGCAGCCGGATCTCGTTCAGTCCGTCAGCAGTTTACTAACGAATCGTGGTCACAAACTCCGCGTCGTCGCGGTCGATCCTCAACGCAGAGGCATCGATGGCATTGTCGCGTTGCCGCACCGGGCGCTGTTTGGCCAGGCTTTGTAGCGTGGTTATGCCCGGAAACGATTTCGCCCAGGCGCCCGCCTTCTCCAGGGCACCTGAGGCGGCGTTGCCGGCCGCCGACCCCACGCCCAGAACCAATTGCCCCGTGCCGCTGGCGGCCTGTTTCGCCGCCTGGCCGAAGCGAGAATTGCCGGCGCGTTCCTGAATTCGCTCGACCCGCTCATCGCAGGCGTCGTGCCACGCCCGCGACCAACCGACGCCCGAGCAGTAACTCACCACCGCCCGCTCACTACCCCAACACTTGAACCGCACCTGCACCCGGCGATCGTTGAAGATGTAGGTGATGCAATCGTCGCTGTACGCGATTCGCGGCGCGCCCGACGGAAGATTCACGGGCACATACATCATTTCACCCAGTTTTGGGTGCTTCGCCACGACCACCGTGGGGCCGCCTTCGATGATGGGCCCTTGGTACTCTTTGTCGCCGCTGTAATAGAAGCGGTGTACGTGCAGCGTCTCGGGAATATCCACCCGTACCGAGTCGGGCCCGGCCGGATTCAGCACCACGGCGGGCAAGCCTCGCTCGTGCGCGCCGGGGTCGTAAACCACCAGTTCGTTGAGTCCCGCTTCACGTGGCTCGACCGCCCAAAGCGGCGCAGGCATTAGGGCCAAGACCAAAGCCCATCTCCAACATCGGCTTTCCAGTCTGGCTCGCATGCTAGCCCCCCCGCTCAACCGCAATTCGACGCTGTCACGGGTGGTGGCCACGGCCCGGCCGTTTTGGCGCCGGCACCCGTTGTTACCGCCATTATCGGCAAACTCACGCAGGGGGACCGAGACTTACCCCCTGGAAATGCTGAAAAAGGCGAACTTCCGCCGCGGCGATTACATGAATTACCGGCGACACAGGCTGTTAATTCGCCGCTGATAAACCGCTTGGATACAAGCAGTTGGATAACTGCGCCACAGCCTGGCCACGGCTCCTGAAACCGCAGCACTCGGCACTCAACCCCGGGCGCCACAATCGCTCGGTATCTTGGGATGCGCCGGCCCGATCGGCCGATAGCCTGGGTAATTTAACCCTTTTCGGCGCGGCCTTAGCAATCTCCAGTTAGCGACTTTGAATTTCCTCGAGCTGGATTTCCAGATGCGTGAACTGAGAAAAGTACTGTTTCACGATCGGGTCGCTCTCATTGCAAGGTACTAGCGAAACCCAACGTGCCGGCCCCTTTGGCACCCAGAAAACCACCTGACTGTGCCAAACAATCGGAGCGTCGCGCGGCGGGGTCGCCTGCTCGGCGGTGCCGGCGTAGGCCAAGAGCCGAACCCGCACATTGCCACCCTTAAGCTGCTGATGATCGCCGCCGTCGTGAAACAGCCGGGCCGTGCAAATGGGCTGCCCCGAACTCAAGAATCGCAGGGCGGGCTCGGTTAGCGTCACCCGGCCCGCGGTCATTTGAGTCGCGGGAAAAGGAAAGGTCTTCTGAACCAGATTGAACTGCCCCCCCCCTTCCTGAGGAAGGCTAATGGCAACCGTATCGGCAGGGGTGAGGCTGCAAAACTCGCGGGCCACTAGCAGTGTGTCGTCGTAACCGTAATTGTACTTGGGTAAGCAATTCCAAGTGCAAACCCGCTGGCGGTGATGGCCCGCACAAACCAAACCGGTCAAACATCCGGCCGCCAGCAACACGGCGAGCGGACCACGAACCGGAGCGAGCAGGTGAACCGACATGGCCAGATCCCTCTCAAGGCGAGCACCGCGGAACGACCGATCAACCACCCCTTTTTGGGAGGAATCGACCCCGCGGAGGGCGACACTCGACGCGAAATAGCCCTCTGGCAGGCTCACCGTCCAAGGGGCGCAGGAGCGTTTTGCCCCGGTAGCCCAGCTTGAAGCTCCGCGGGGCGTCTGCCTTCCGGCGCGGTCCTACCGGCTTCTCCCCGTTCCGGCTCGCCTCGGCGGCATCGGCCCGGTACATTCGTCGCTTCCACCCACGCAACCCGCATCCCGGAGCCCCCGCGGACCATGAAATCGGCGCTCATCCAGCAGCCTGGGCAGCTCGAATTCGTCGAAGTGCCGCTTCCCGACTTGAGCAAAATTCCCGGCGAGCCGATCCTGGTTCAGTTGCACGCGGGCGTGCTCTGCGCCAGCGATTTCCCACGTTACCTGGGGGGTGCCTGGGACGTTCCCTTTCCCAGGCCGCTCGGCGATAGCCTGCACGAGTGCATTGGCCAGATCGTCGAAAGCCGATCGCCTCGGTTTCGAGTCGGCGACTACACCCTGGCCATTCCGCCCGATCAGCGTGGCTTGAGCGAAGTATTCCTGGCCGATGCCTCGATGGCCGTCCACCTGCCGACCGATTTCCGGCCCCGGGAGCATTTAATCCTGGCTCAACCGCTGGGAACGATTCTATGGGCGGCCCGTAAACTGCCTAATTTGCTCGACCTCGACGTCGCCATAGTCGGTCAAGGGCCAATCGGGCTGCTCTGGTCGCACCTGGTGTCGAACATGGGGGCGCGCCGAATCATCGCCCTCGACAAGCTCGACTACCGGCTCGAGTTTTCTCGTAAAATGCGGGCCACCCACACGGTTCAGGTCGACGCGGTCGACCCGGTCGCCGCCGTGCGCGAGGCCACCGACGGCCGCGGAGCCGACGTGGTCATCGAAGCCGTGGGGCACCAGGCCGAAACCATCAATCTCTCGATTCAGCTGGCGGCCAAGCACGGTACGGTGCTGTTGTTCGGCATGCCCGACGCCGAGCATTACCCGATGGCCACCTGGGAAATCATCCGTCAGAACCTGCGCGTCATTGGTTCGGTGCACCCCAACGTGCAGCGCGACTTGCCGCTGGCCTTGGACATGATTCGCCAGGGGCGGATCGACGTTTCCACGCTCATCACCCACCGCTTCCGCTTCGAGCAAGCGCAAGAGGCGTTCGATTTGGCCATCGCCCGCCGCGGCAACCCCATCAAGGTGCTGCTAACCACCGACCACTTCTCGGAGTAATGTTTGAACTCTCGGGCCAATTCCACGCTTCGGGCCAACTCGGGGCCCCCGGGAATCGGCCGGGCCGCTTGGCGGGTCACACGGCCCGCTCGAGGGCAATCGTCCGAGTTAGCGAGTCGCCGAGCCGCTCACCTGCAGGTGACCGAAGAGCGTGTGCCGATCGCGGAGAATGTAAAATTTCATCGGCTCGAAGTCGGCCAGGTCCGGGTGGTTGAGGATGTAGGTCACATTCTCCAGCGACACCGTCTCCCAAATGTGCATTCCCACCAGTACGTCGCCGCGGCGAATGCCTTGCTCGGCGGCTGGGCTGTCGGGCCGCACGGCGGTTACCAGCAAGCCCCCGCGGTACTGCGTGGCGAACTCGCGAAACTTCTTGGAGCTAATCGGGGCCAGCCGCATTCCCAACAGGTCCCAGCTCGGTTCGCTGCTGGTCGATATCCCTCGGGCCGGTGCGCCAGCCAGCTTGAGGGGGAGCCGAATGGTCTCGCTTCCCCGGCGAACTTCCAACTCCACGCCGTCGCCGGCGCGGTGACCCAGCAAGGCACACTCCAGGTCGAGCGGCCGCTGCACGGGGCTGCGCCCCACTCGCACAATCACGTCGCCTACTTCCAGCCCGGTGGTCACCGCGGGGCTATCGTCGGCCACGCCCGCCACGACCACGCCCTCGGCCTGCCGATCGGCCTGCCGGCTCACGACCAGCCCGTGCCAGGTGTGATCGATCCGACGAACACTGAGCAACTCGGTGGCCACGCTCAGCACCTTGTCGACCGGAATGGCGAAGCCGATCCCCTGGGCCCCGGCCCGCACCGCCACGTTGATGCCGATCAACTCGCCGTCGATATTCAAAAGCGGTCCGCCCGAATTCCCCGGATTGATGCTGGCGTCGGTCTGGATCAGGTCTTCGTACTGCTGCCCTTCTCCCACTTCCACCGTCCGGTGCAGGGCGCTGATGATTCCCCGGGTAACCGTGTGCTGATAGCCGAAGGCATTGCCGACCGCGATTACCGGTTCGCCCGGCATCAAATCGCTCGAAGTGCCGCAGGCAATGACCGGCAGGGGCCGGGAGACGTCGATCTTCACCACCGCCAGGTCGGTTTGGGGATCGCGAGAAACGATCCGGGCGATATAAGTCTCGCCATCGGCCAGGGTGACGTTGATTTTCTTCACCCCTTCGACCACGTGGTGGTTTGTCACGATGTAGCCGCGAGGGTCGAGCACCACGCCGGTGCCCATGCCGTTGACATGCCGCTCACCGTCGGGCGAATTCAAGAGGTCGGCGTCCGATAGCTCCTTCTCGCCGTGAATGTTCACGACCGCGTCGCGGACCCGCTCGACCGCCTTGACGATCGCGGTCCGCCGCAGCTCCGACCCGCGGACGGGGGCGCGGCTGGGTAGGGCGACCCAAACCAGGGCCAGACTAGCCAGCCCGATTCCCACACGGCACACGGGGGAACATCGGCGCAAAGCGGCGTGACGATGCAACATAGGGTGCTGTCGTGGGTGATTCGAGGCGGGAGGCGGGGCAGGGGGCCCGCGGCGCGTCGTGCGCCGCGGCCCGGCACATCCGGCAGGGCGTGGAACGCTATCAGAATCGGCGCCCCGTTCGGCGACCCGTTAGCACCGCTAGTACCGGCCGGCAGAAGACGCCCAGCTTGACACCCACAGCTCTACCGCCCGGGGGCGCCGCGTAAGGAGGGCAAAGTTTAGCGGCCAGCCGGGTAACCCGCGCGGATTGGCCTGCGCGGCATCGACCCGCTGGGCCCAGTCCCCAGCTACGCAGCGCAGGGCCGGCGGAACCGCGACTGGACTCCGCGATACGACCGAAGCACCCCAGAGGCAAACGCGCCGGCCCTTCGAATCCCGCTCATAGGGCTTCTAGCGCCAGTCGCCGCCGGTCGATGGGGTGCGGTAGCGGGGTACCCGTGAGTGGCTCATGCCGTTGGGGGCCCGGCGAAACAGGCCCGTGCCGGGCTCCCAGGCGTTTCCCGAATGCCAGGCGGCCACTTGCTCGGCAAGGCCCCCTTGGCCCGATCGGCGGGCCGGGAGACGCGTTCTCACCTGCGATTGGGGAACGGGAACCGGCTCAGGGGCCATTTCCCCCTCAGGGCCTGGCGCGGGCCCGTGCACCGGATCAGGCCCAAACAAGGGTCGGGTCGGCACCGGATGAAAATTGGGGTGGTAGTAGCGGGCATCGGGACCGTAGGGCGACTCGTCCGTGGCTTGGTGCCCACAGCCACGGCCGCAGGCTCCCCCGTTCCCGCTGCAGCAAACCCCACCACCGGCGGTAAGGGCGTCGCAGGGCGCGTCGACGTGGCTCAGACCCAGCGAGCAGTTGCCGTGGAGCACAATGCTTTGGCCGGGGCAACAACCCGAGAGTAGCGCGGCCGCGATCGCCAGCGCACCTGCCTTGCTGATATGGTCGAATCGCGTCATTTCGATTCTCACCCCGTTGGTCCTGGCCGCGGCCTGCCGAGGCACGGCGCACCACGACCCCATTTGGGCGTGCCCATCAGTGTCGATCGGCCACGCTTGCGGCGGAAAATGAGGAATAATCGCTAACGGTTCGCCAATTCGCCCAGGGTCGGCAAACGGCAGCGGCGGCGGGTGGCTTTGGGCAGGCGCGGGAGGTGCAGCGAAGTGTTCCGCCGGGGTACAACGGCTCCGACTGGTTAGCCTGTTTGCCCAGCTTGCATTGTTTCAAATATTCGAGCCGGCGGGGGGCGATAACCTCTTTGGTGTCTGCGATGCCCAGGAGGGGCTGGCCGACGGCACGGACGTAGCGCGGACGGGAATCCAGGCCGCTAGCCCCCCACGCGTCGACGATGGCTGGTCACGAACCGAATTGGATCGCGCGCGCCCCGGCGCCATCGTTGCCGGTGGCACCCTACCCGCAGCCGGCGTCGATGGCTCACGAGTCGAAGCCGACTCCGCGGCCGGCGCCGCCGGTGGTTGTGGCGCGCCGCGATGGTCGGCATCGATTGCCGGCCCCCGCCTGGCGCTTAGCAACCCGCGACCGCCGCATGCCGCGCCGCCTCGACCCAGGGCCGGCGGCCAGCGAGCTCGAGCGCAGCCCCGAGCCGACCACGCTGTTGCTGGTCCTCACTTGCCTTGCCGCCGTAGCCTGGGGGCTTTGGCAGTGGCAGCACCCAGCCAGCAGGGCCAGGCCGGTGCCGCCCGCCGTGGCCGCCACGCTCGAAGTGCCGCCCTACCACCAGTTGCCCTCGGGCGAACTGTTGCGCTGGGCCGACGACCCGCGGTTCGAAGTACGCCGACAAGCGGTGCTGGAGTTGGGGCGCCGCGGTTCCCTGGGCGAGTTGAACCACCTTCGGCGCCATGCCCGGGCCGACGTGCGGGCCGCGGTGCCGACCGCCTTCCTGGCCTGGGGGCCGGCCGCGCATCGCCATATTCCGTGGCTGGCCGAGGGGCTCCACGACCACGACCCCGCCGTGCGACGACGGACGGCCGGCGCGCTCAACGACCTGGTCCGTCGATTCGGGCCCTATCGCGGCGAGTTGATCGGCCCCGCACCCGAGGAAGTTCCCGTGCTGGCCGAGCGCCCCCGCGCGCGAGACTAGCAGCTCTCGCTAGGGCCGCGGCTCAGTGGCGGCGCGGTCGCCAGAGGCGCCGGCCAGTCGCTCGAGCAATACCGGCTTGAACGCCTCTTGGGGACGAAAGCAGTAAACCACCTCGCGTCCGGCAGGCCCTGCTTCGGCAATCAAATACGGCTTGGTCTTTCCCGCGGCACGCTCGTCGCTGGTGGCGCGATCGTCGGGCAACTCGCGGATCGCGGCCCGCAGCATCTCGTGCTCGATGAGCTTGGGGTGGGTTATCCAGCCCGCGGCCAGGGTATCGAACGGATTGAACCCGCGCCGGCTGATGCGGCCTTCCCAGAGCGCAATCCAGTAGCCGCTGGTGTCGCTGATCCACTTGCCCGATCCGCCCGAGGCCGCCAAGCGGGCCAGGTCGTCGCGGGTAATCCACACGTGCGAGGAAACTTCCCAGGGAGCCAATACCAGCCGGATCGGCGCGTCGAGCAGTACCTGCATCGCCGCCGGGTCGAGTTCGAAATTGAAATCGCGATGGGGCAGCACTTGCGTGTCGCTGGACACGAACGACTGTCCGGGGCGTCGGCCCGCCACGACCACTACTTGCTCGATCTGGGAGGCCAACTCCGGATTTAGCTCGAGCAGCGTCGCCACGTTGGTCACCGGCCCCACGGCCAAGATCGAGAGTTTGCCGCGCCCCAGCGCGGCCGCCAGGGCTCGGGTGGCATCGCTGGGCTGGCCTAAGTCGGCCGGTTTGGCCGCCCCCGCCGCTGGCGCCAGCGGGCGCGGAGCAAACCGCGCGCAAAGCTCGCCCGCCACGCGCATGCCGTGCGACAACGGGGCGTTGCCGTAAACCACGCTAACGCCTTCGACCGACATCTCGGGCGAGTGAAAGCACTGAATCAGCATTAGCCCATCGTCAACGTCGCTGAGCCCCGTGCCGGGGTCCACATCGAGCCAAACCGGCGTCTGCGCGGCTGCCGGCGAGAGACTTGCACCAGCCAGCCACAGCAAGCACAGGGCCGCCCCCCGGCGGCCAGAGATTATTCGGGCAAGTTCCATAACAGCTCCCAGTTCGATTCCCTGACCGCACAGCGCGAGCGCGCGAGCAGCTCGGCGCGGAAGCCCACGGGCACCTCCAGCGGAAGTTGTGCCACTCCGATTAGGCGCCGCATCACCTCGATCCCAGCGAAACGGGCGACCCACTCGCTTTGCACGCTCACAGCCGGCCCGACGGCCGGCAACCCGGTCCGCAGCCCGGCCTCGTACCGCTCGAACAGGCCCCGAGCGGTCGCCAGCGGTTGCTGGGCAAGCGCCAGGTGGGCCAAGGCGCAGCCCAGGTCCCACTCGGGCGTGCCATCGTGTCCGAACTCGGGATCGATCACTCGGAGACCGTCGGCCGTTCGTAGCCAGCTCCCGGGAAAATAGTCGCCGTGCACCAGTAGCGGGCCATCGGCCAGGTAGCGCTGGCCCGCTGCTTGCACCAGCGCCCGATACGCCTGATCGTGTCGCAATGGCTCGGCCGCGCGAGACAGGCCCGGCTCGATCCTGTCGAGGTTCAGGCCGTTTTCGGCTTGCAGCGGCAAATCGAAAATGTGCTGGTGATTCAGGGCCCGCATCTGGCGGTTCGGCAGCGGAGGGCGGGGCAGGGGGGCCGTGCCGGCGTGCAGCGCCACCAGGTATTCGGCCAATTCGTCGATCTCGACCGGGGTCAGCCGATCACCCTGGTAAAGCGAGGTGCAATCGGCAGCGGCCGGAAAGAACTCAAGCCAGAGCGCGCTCGCCGCGTCGTCGGCGGCCCACAGCCGGGGCATTCGTCGCGACACCCCCTCGAGCGGCGCGATGATTTCGTAGAACTGGTGCTCAGCGGCCGAACGCCCCCAGGGGGCCGGAATCTGGGGATACTTTTCCACCCAGGGCCGAGCCTGTTTGAGCACCCCGCTGCGCCGGTCGGTCTCGACGCGCAGGGTCAGGTTCATGTTCCCTTCCCCCGCCCGGGCGACCGCCAGTACCCGCTCGTTCTCGGCCAGCCAGTGGCGCTTTTGGAGAAATTCGGCAGTCCCGGCCAGGTCGTCGGCCGATAGCCAGGGGAACCCCGGATGCTGGGCGATCCAGAGGGCGCGGGGGTCGCTCATGGGCAGGGGGCCCGGTTGGCTCGTGGTCGCGGTTTGGACAGGGGCAGAATTCCAGCCTTTGGAACCGCCACCCGTTGGCGGGGAACTGATCGTAGCCTCGGCCCCGCCGTGCGACAAACCGGCCCCCCGCCCCACACCGGGGTTGCCGTTGCTACCACGGCTCACCTTGCGGCCAGTGCGGGTTGACGCTGCCGGGGGGATGACTAGACTGAGGGGCTTAAGCCTCGGCCCACCGGCCAGGCTGCCGTACGCTCGTAGCTTGGATGTTCCGAGCCCGGTGAGCGTTTCGCCACGGCAGAACCCGTTAGCAAAGATAGTCGCCATGGCCGTACCCAAACGTCGCCAGTCCAACGCCCGCACCGGATCGCGCCGCGCTCAGGACTTCAAAAAACCGAAGCAACTGACCTACTGCCCGCAGTGCAGCACCGCGCTGCCGACCCATACCGTGTGCCCCAACTGCGGGTTTTACATGGGCCGGGTCGTGGTGGAATCGGGCGAGTAGCTCGCCTGAAAGCAGCCGGCCGCTCGGCACGCCCCTCGGCGCATTGCGGGGCCGCCGGGGGTTGTCAGCGGCGAATCGCTGGCCCAAGCTGGGCCCAACGGATCGTTCGCAAGCGCGCCGCCGGCCGACCGCGGTGGTTTCGACCCCCCTCGGACTCCTGCTCGGGAACCTCGTGGTGAGCAAAATCGCTTTCCTCTTTCCGGGCCAAGGAGCGCAAAGCGTGGGCATGGGCCGCGCATGGGCCGAAGCTTGCCCCGCGGCTCGCAGGCTCTTCGACCGCGCCAGCGAAATTCTGGGCTACGACCTGGCCAAGCTTTGCTTTGAGGGGCCGGCCGATCAGCTCGATTCCACGGTCTGCAGCCAGCCTGCCTTGTTCGTCGCCAGCCTGGCGGCCCTCGAAGTGCTTCGCCATGATTCGCCCGAGGTGGTGCTCTCTTGCGAGGGCGCCGCGGGGCTGAGCCTGGGTGAGTACACCGCCCTGGTTTTTGCCGGGGCACTCGATTTCGAGACCGGGCTGCGCCTGGTGCAAGAGCGCGGCGCGGCCATGCAAGACGCCGCCGACGAAGTTCCCAGCGGCATGGTGAGCGTGCTGGGGCTGGAGCGGGTGCAGGTCGAACAACTCTGCGGCCAGGCCCGCGGCGATGGCGTGTTGGAAATCGCCAATCTGCTTTGCCCGGGCAACATCGTCATCTCGGGAACCGTGACGGCCTGCGAACGGGCAGCCGACCTGGCCGAGCCGGCCGGAGCCATGAAGGCCCTGCCCCTGGCCGTGGCCGGGGCGTTTCATACCTCGATTATGCAGCCCGCCGTGGCCCGGCTGACCAAGGCGCTCGCCGAAACCGACTTCCGCCAACCGCGCATTCCCGTGGTTTCCAATGTCGATGCCCGGCCCCACGACGACCCCGAGGAAATCCGCCAGTTGCTGGTGCGGCAAGTCGTTTCCCCGGTCCGCTGGGAAGACTCGATGCGCTACTTGCTCGCCGGCGGCTACGACCAGTTTTACGAAGTTGGGCCTGGCCGGGTATTGCGCGGCCTGCTGAAGCGAATCGACCGCAAGGCAAGCTGCTTGGGTGTGGCCGGCAGCTAGCAGATCGTTCGAACCGCCAGCGGCCGGTTGCCGCGTCGCACCCCTGTTCGCCAGGTTTCCCCTAGCAACGAGGCGCACGAATGCCCGTGCCTGAAGCCGGCTTGTTGACCGTCGACTTGGCGGGCCATTCGGCCCTGGTGACCGGAGCCTCGCGCGGGCTGGGCCGGGCCATTGCCCTGGGGCTCGCCCGTTGCGGAGCCCGAGTGGCCTGCGTGGCTCGCGATGGCGACCGGCTGGACCAAACCGTGGCCGACATTCAAGCCCAGGGGGGCCAGGCCCACGCGCTTCCCTGCGACATTACCCAGCCCCAAGACGTGGCCCGGGTGGTCCAGGCCGTGCTCGAGCGGTTCGACAAGCTTCAGATTCTGGTGAACAACGCGGGCGTTACCCGCGACGGGCTCGTGGCCCGCATGAGCGACGAGCAATGGGACGCCGTGCTCGACACCAACCTGCGGTCGGCCTTCTGGTTCATTCGCGCGGTAACCCGGCCCATGATGCAGGGGCGTTACGGGCGGATTGTGAACCTGTCGAGCGTATCGGGGCTGCGCGGCAACGCCGGCCAGGCCAATTACGCCGCCTCGAAGGCCGGGCTGATCGGCCTGACCCGGAGCGTGGCCAAGGAGCTGGCCAGCCGCAATATTACGGTCAACGCCGTGGCCCCCGGGTTCATCGAAACCGACATGACGCGTGCCCTGGGCGAGGCAGCCCAGGCCCAGATCGTGCAGCACGTGCCGCTGCAGCGCTTGGGCAGTCCCGGCGAAATCGCCGACGCGGTGATCTACCTGGCCAGCCCCGCCGCGGCCTATGTGACCGGACAAGTGCTCTCGGTCGATGGGGGCCTCACCGGCTAGAGCGCACTGGGCGATGGCCCCCCCGGGCGCCGACTGCAACCGGGCTCGTCGCGGGCCACGCTCGACGCGCCCCCCCCGCGGCGCGGCCCGTGGTTCGGTTTTTTTCCGTGTGACAAATCGGCCCGTTTTCCGCCCGTAGGGCTGGGCAGGTCGTATTTACAGGCCCTGGGAAAACCGCTATATCTTCACCGGTCTTACGGCGTCTTACCCATTTTCACTCAGGCCAAGTGCTTGGTGCCAAAGCGGGTTTCGACCCCCGGGGTGACTGAACCCGGGCCGGAGGGCAACTCAAGCGACAGGCTGGGAAGCCGAGTTCGTTGGGTACGTTCACTAAAAACACTCGCCGGTTGTGTAGTTCCGGTGCTGCCCCGCGTGGGTGGCCCGGGGGCAAATCTGGGGGGCGCGGGGCAGCCGTGGGTCGGCGCCCGCCAAGCCCAACCAGCCGCCCCGCAGCCGGTTTAGCACTAGGAGGGCCCGCAAGGTGGCCTCTGTCGCGCAGCGCGTTATCGAAATCGTGGCCGAACAACTCGGCGTCAACAAGGAACAGATCACCGGGGAAACCCACTTCGTCAACGACTTGGGTGCCGACTCGCTCGACACGGTCGAACTGGTGATGGAGCTGGAAGAAGAGTTCGACATCAACATTCCCGACGACGCGGCCGAAAAGATTCAGACCGTCGGCCAGGCCATCGAGTACATCGAAAAGACACAGCAGTAGGAACCTTTGGGTCTTCGCGATGAAACGGCGCGTAGTGATCACCGGGCTCGGCGCGGTCACTTCGCTCGGCTGTCAGGTGGAAGATCTCTGGCAACGGATCTGCCGGGGAGAAAGCGGGATTCGCGAGATTCGCTCCTTCGATACCACCGGGTTCAAGGTGCGGATCGGCGGGGAAATCGTCGACTGGAATACCGACGGTTACCTGCCCGCGAAGGAGGCCAAGCGCCTCGACCTGTTTACGCAATACGCGATCGTGGCTGCCACCGACGCGGTGCGTGACTCAGGGCTCGATTTCTCCCAGGAAGATCCCTTTGCCTGCGGGGTCATCCTCGGCACCGGCGTGGGCGGCTTGCACGAAATTGAAGCGCAGCACACCCGGCTGCTCGAAAAAGGCCCCGACAAGGTCTCGGCCTTCACCATTCCCAAGCTGATGGTCAACGCCGCCTGCGGGCAGATTTCCATCCAGTTTGGGCTGCGCGGGCCCAGCGCCGCGGTGGCCACGGCCTGTGCTAGCGCCACCAACGCCATTGGCGATTCGATGAAGGCCATTCAGTACGGCGACGCCGATCTGATGGTCACCGGCGGGGCCGAGGCGGCCCTCACACCCATGGGCATCAGCGGCTTCGCCTCGATGCGGGCCCTGGCCGCGCGGAACGACGACCCCACCACCGCCAGCCGGCCCTTCGACGCTGACCGCGAAGGGTTCGTCCTCAGCGAGGGCGCGGGAATCCTGGTGCTCGAGGAATACGAGCATGCCCGCGCTCGCGGTGCGCGAATCTATTGCGAACTGCTGGGCTATGGAGTGAGCGCCGATGCCGGGCACATCACCCAGCCCGACGAAGAAGGGGCCGGCGCCGGCCGGGCCATGAATCGGGCCTTGGCCGACGCTCAAATCGATCCCAGCCAGGTGGACTACATCAACGCCCACGGCACTGGCACGCAACTGGGCGACCTGGCCGAAACCCGCTCGATCAAGCGGGTGTTTGGCGCGGCGGCCCCGGGGCTGAGCATTTCCAGCACCAAGAGCCAACTCGGGCACCTGCTGGGCGCCAGCGGCGGGGTGGAAATGGTGCTCACCGCCCTGGCCATTCGCGACGGGCTGATTCCCCCCACGATCAATCTCGATCGGCCCGATCCCGAGTGCGACCTAGACTACACGCCCCATCAGCCGCGCGAGCGCCGGGTGCGATTCGCCATGAGCAACAGCTTCGGCTTCGGCGGGCACAACGCCACGCTCCTGGCCGGCCAACTGCGCAACGGGCAACATTAGCGAGCGCCGGCTGCGGCTTGCGGCCCGTCCCGTCAGTAAAGGGAAAGTCTCCAAGAACGGCGTCGCCCCGTGTCATGGCCGGCACGGATCTAGTTCGTTGTAGATGTCCATCTCGGGGTCATCCCAGCCCGCTCGCTTGCCCGCCTCAGTCAGTTAATCTCGCTTTTGTTCGGGCGTCAGCGGGCCGTCGTCCAATAAGTGTTGCAGGCGCTGATAGGTCTCCGCCCGCAATCGGACCAAGTGTTCTTGCGTTACCGGGTCGACCAGTTCGACTGGCCCACCGGTCGCATGAATTGCCCGGCGTTGCTCAGGTGTGATTTCAGTCGCCATGCGAAACCCACCCTGGACCGCAATCCGTCACGGCGGGCCGACGGCACCAATTCCGCGTGCCGGCTGCGAGGATCGCGTCCGCTGGTCAGTGCCACTGGCGAACCCAGTTGATCCCAGGCTTGCACGTTTTTAATTGGCGCGACTGGCTTCGCCAGGGTTCAGAACGGAGAATCACGGGCGATCTGAACACGGATGGCATCGCTGGAAAGGCAGCCGCGGTTTATCGGATCCTGGTACAAGCACGCGATATCAAGCAGTCAAGCACCGGCAGAGCCGATTCAGAAGGGGGCGCCTAATGCGGCGATCGTGCACCCTAGGTTCTTGCTTTGCTGTTCTCTTAGCCGCGGCCCTTGCTGCCGCTGCCGAGCCAACCCGGGTGACGATCGGAAGCGGCAAATGGCAGGTGAACGGACAGTCAACCTACCCCGGCTCGCCGGCCGAGGGGCTGCTAATGAACGTTCGCATGGTCAACGCCGTTTTTGAAGACGCCAACGCGGAGACCAGGCCGCCGGGCTTCGATGCCGACGCGAACACGGACCGATTTGTCGAAAAAATCCCGGAATACGCGCGGCACGGCGTCAAGGCGTTCACCGTTTGCCTGCAAGGTGGCTCTTGTGGATACGAGGGGGCGATCAATTCGGCCTTCGCGGCCGACGGTTCACTGCGCGATTCGTACCTCGCGCGTGTCGAGCGCGTCGTCCGCGAGTGCGACCGGCACGGCGCGGCGGTAATCTTGGGATGCTACTACCAGCGTCAGGATCAACTGCTCCGAGACGACGATGCCGTTCGCGCCGGCGTCGTCCATGTCGCCCGTTGGATCGAGCAGCGTGGATTCGGCAATGTGGTACTTGAAATCGCCAACGAGTTCGCTCATGGCGGGTTCGACCACAAGCTTCTCAAGTCTGCCGAGGGCCAAGCTGAACTGATTGCCTTGGCCAAGAAAGCAGCTCCGGCGCTGCTTGTCGCCACCAGCGGCCTGGGCGACGGACATGTGCCCGACACCGCCGCACGGGCTGGAGACTTCCTGCTGGTACACTTCAACAATACCCCCATCAAGGAAATTCCTGACCGCTTGGCCACCTTGAAGAAGCACGGTAAACCGATCGTATGCAATGAGGATGACAAGGCAGGAGCGAAAGGGGCAAGTGCCGCTCAAACGTGTGTGGACGCCGGAGCCTCTTGGGGGTTGATGCTGGTCGATCGCAATCAGCACTATCCGTTCACTTTCGGCGGCGCCGACGACGACCCCGTGGTCTATGCCCGGCTCGCGCAACTGACCAGGCCGCCGTATTTCCCCCCTCCCGAATCCGAGGGAGGGTGGCGCCAGCTCAACTCGCCCGACGATATTCGCACTCTGGCACGCATGGACCCTGCCAAACTAGCCGACTTGCGCGAGTGGCTGCTTGCTTCCGACGACCGTGATTTCGCCGCCACGGTCATCCGCCAGGGCTATATCGTGTTGGAGGTGGAACGAGGCAATAGCGCCCAGACCGATGCGCGGCGCGTGGCGTCGGTTTCCAAAGCGATTTGTGCCACGGTACTCGCGATTGCCGCCGAGCGCAGCCAGCATGGGTCGACGCCGCGCAAAATGACCTTCAACGATCGAGCCTTCGCCTACATTCCCTGGGCACTGCCGTTGAGTGATCCCCGCAAAGCGCAAATCACGGTCAAACAATTACTGAATCACACCTCTGGAATCTGCCCCGAGGCGACCGGAGCCAAAAACGATGGCTCTTGGCAATATGTTCTGGGCCACACCGGCGATCCCCGCACCGAAAAACTGGCGTTCGACCCCGGCACGGCGTGCGGATACTCGACCCACGCGTTTGCACACGCGGCGCTCGTCTGCGAGACGGTTACGGGCATGCCGTATGATCAGTTTGCGATCCAGGCGCTCTTCGAGCCGCTCGGAATCGAACACTGGTGGTTTCAATACTACCAGGGGGATGACCAACACGGCCGCCATCCCTCGCACGGCTTAGGAATGCCGGCCCGCGATCTGGCGCGAATCGCTTACTGCCTGGCGCACAAAGGCCGCTGGCGTTTACAGCAAGTCGTTCCGGCCTGGTTCGTCGAAGAAACCGCAGAACCTTCGCACGAAGTGCATGGTCCGGAAATGCGATTCCGTATCGAGGCGCAGAGTTTCTCGCATGGTTGGGAGTTGCCGTCGCGTCTGGTGGGCGAGGGAGACGCCAACGGCCGGGGGATTCCTCGGGATGCTCGGTACAAGCCGGGGTCGGGGGGCCAATTGATCGCCTTCGTTCCCAGCCTCGACCTGGTCGTGACCCGACAAACCGGTGGCAGCGGCGGCTGGCAATACGTGGAGTACTTGCGTCGAGCCTGTGAAGCGGCGCTGCCCGACGAATGATTCCTCGATGAGACCACTTCAGCCTGGTAGGTCAGGTTGTTAGCCTACCGCCGATTCCGCTTGAATCGTCCGGACCAAATCCTGACCCGCCGCGCGGTTTTCGCACGCGGCCCGATTCAAGTCGCGTACAGCCAACGGCCCAAGAGCGCGGTCGGCACCACCAACAGCGCAACCGGCGCCGCCCAGGCCGGCCCCTGCGCGGCCCAGACGACGGCCGCGTCGAGCAGAATCAGGGTCCAAATTCCCACCCGCACGGCCGCCTGAACCTGAGGGGGTAGCGGCTCGACCACGGCCCAGGCCCAGCGCCAGGCCAACAGCGCCCCCAGCCCCACGATCAGCCAGGGGAAGGTTTGCTCGGTAAGCACCAGTGGGCTCGACAGACCAGGCCCGCCGGAGAACCACACCGGAAACGAGGCCACCAGCGCCAACCCTAAGAGCATGATCGCTATTCCCAACAGCAGCGGCCCCCGCCGGCTGCGCCCCGCTTCACCCCGGGCAAAGGAGGTAACCCCCGTTACGTACACGGCGATGCCCGCCGCCACGATGCGATGCGGCATCTCCCAGGCCAGCGATACCGGCACGCTCATGCCGAGCAACACGTTCAGCCCCCGGCAGCTTCCCATGACCCAGGGGGCAAGCGGGGTCGACTTGAGCACTCCGTCGTAAAGCACCACCGCCGCGGCCAATAGGGTGCCCACCACGCCCGGTCGCCATCCGCCAGCCAACAGCGCCACGACCCAGGAGGTGGCCACGCCGCCGGCCAAGAGCCGCCATCCCCAGCGGCGGGCCGTCGACCGCTCGACCCGGCCCGAGGGCAGGGGGCGGGCCGGTCGCTGCCGGGCATCGATTTCGAAATCGAACACGTCGTTGAGCACCATGCCGGCCGCGTAGAGTTGCAGCGAGGCCAATACCAAGAGCACCAGTTCGGGGCCGATGCGCGGCGCAGAGCCCGCCGCGAGCAACAGGTAGCCCATCAGCACATCGGCCACCGCGGTAAACCAGTTGGGCAGCCGCAACAATTCCAGTGCGGCGCGCCAGGCGCTGGCCTTGGGAGGGGGCGGCAAGACAGCCTTGGTGCGATCGTTCGACACGGCGAAACATCCTTTCCTCGCAAGCGACCAGCCGCGGCAACGATCGTGCCAGGGAACAACGCTCCTCGTGGCGATTGTTCTCCCATGGCCAGGCTGCTCGGGGCAGGCTGCGGGCTAGCCCAAGGCCAGGCCCAGGTCTCGGGCAAGCGCGTGCAAGTGTTGGTGCGCCCCGCGGGCCGCCGCGTCTGGGTCGTCGAGGTAGGGGTACAGTTCCACGGTAAGCCACCCCTGGTAGCCGCTAGCGGCGATCGCGGCCAGCGTGGCCCGCAAATCAATCGCCCCCAACCCCGGCACCAAGTGGCGATGGACCCTGGTGGAAGCGATATCTTCCAGATGATAGTGCCGGGTGTGGGGCGCCATGGGCGCAACCCAGTCTTGGGGGTCCTCGCCAACGCAGTACGCGTGGCCGACGTCGAAGTTCAGCCCCACCCAGGGAGAATCGATGCGGCTGACAAACTCCAGGTACTGGCCGAACCGCTCGATCAGCAGCCCCGGCTCGGGCTCGATGAGCAGCCGCACCCCCAGCCGCTCGGCCGTTTCCACGCAGGGCATCAGCTCGTCGTAGAAAATGCGGGCCGCCTCCGCATCGCTCCGCCCGGGAACCGGTGGTCCGCCCGGTTCGGTGGTAATGTGGGGTGCGCCCAGTTCCTGGGCCAATTGCAAGGCCCGCCGGGTATGTTCGCGGCGAATTGCCCGGTAGGCGGGGTCGGGCTCGGTCCAGGCCGGATGCCAATAGGGCTGCCGTGGGTCGGCCACGGCGTTCATCATAAAGGCGTTGATGTTCGAGATGGCCAGCCCGTGGCGGTCGAGCGCGCGGCGAATGGCCTGTTTTTGCTCGGGCAGTAGCCCGGCCGGCCAGGCGTGCGGCACGTCGGCCAGAAGCTCGATGCCGCGGTAGCCGTGCGATGCGACGCGCTCGATCGTTTGCTCGATCGAAAAATGCAAATACGCGTTGGAGCTGAACGCCAGTTGGAGGGGCATACGTAAACTACAACTACCAGGCGGGGACTCGCAAGCGAGCATTGTAACCTGAAAACGGGCCCCCGACCATCCGCCCTGAGCGCTCGCGTCCCGAGCGCCCGCGGCGGCGCGCCGTGTGGCGCGGGTCGCTTGTGCGGGGGCCGATTTTGCCGATAATCGCTGCCGTCCGCCGACCGCTCGGTACCGCGCGCCGCAGGCTGCGGACGGGCACCGCTGCAGGGCCGGCTTTCAAGACGAAGGAATGGTTGCATGCCGCTTTTGGTCGTCGGTTCGGTCGCTCTGGATAGCGTGGAAACCCCCTCGGATCGCCGCGACGACGTGCTCGGCGGATCGGCCGTGTTCTTCTCGTACGCCGCCAGCTACTTCACCAACGTGCGGTTGGTGGGCGTGGTCGGCGACGATTGGCCCGCCCAGCACACGGCCCTGCTCGAGCGGCGCGGCATCGACACGGCCGGGCTGCAAATCGTGCCCGGCGGAAAAACGTTTCGCTGGCGGGGTAAGTACCTGCCCAACATGAACGATCGCGAAACCCTGGAAGTGCACCTGAACGTGTTCGAGCAGTTCAACCCCGTACTGCCAGAAGACTATCGCCGGGCCAGGTACCTGTTTCTGGCCAACGGCGCCCCGAGCGTACAGCACCAGGTGCTCGATCAGGTCAGCGGCGCCTCGCTGGTCGTGGCCGACACCATGGACCTGTGGATTCGCACCCAGCACGACGAACTCATGCGGCTGTTGCGCCGCGTGGACGGGCTGGTAATGAACGACAGCGAGGCCAAGCTGCTGACCGACGACGAGAACCTGGTTCGCGCCGGGCACCGAATTCGCGAGCTGGGGCCGAAGTTCGTCGTTATCAAAAAGGGAGAGCACGGCGCCATGTTCTTCAGCGAACACGAAACCTACGTGCTGCCCGCCTACCCGACCAGCCAGGTGATCGACCCCACCGGCGCCGGCGACAGTTTTGCCGGCGGCATGATGGGCTACCTGGCCGCCAGCGGCAATTTCGACCCCAAGACCCTCAAAGAAGCCATGGCCTACGGCATCCTCGTGGCCAGTTTCAACGTCGAGGATTTCAGCCTCGACCGGATGCAGGCGATCGAGCGGGCCGATCTCGAGCAGCGAATGGCCCAGTACCGCAAGATGCTCAGCTTCTAGGCGGCTTTTCGGAATCTCCGCGCCGACCGGCTAGAACCCCGCCGCGGGCTCGGCGCCGCCGCGGGTGGCCAAGGCCCGGTACACTTCCAGAGCGATCGTCTCGGCCAGAAAGTGGACCGAACCGTCTCCCGCGAGGAAGTGGGCTCCGCCGCCGTGTAAGCTCCCGAACCCGCGCTCCGTTGTATCGGCCAGAGGTGCGCTGACCTCGCCCACCACCCGCGACAGATCGCGATCGGTGCCCCCGAGCACGCCGATCCAGGTGGGACGCGTCCCCAGCGAACTGCGCTCGCCCACGAGCAGCGTCTGACTCATGCCATCGGTCAGTTCACTCCACCGCACGGGCCGATTGTGAAAGAAGACCCCGTCGCCCAGGCAGGTCGAACCCGGGCCAAGCTCGGCGCAAGGCCCGACCGCCGCGGTGCCGAATACGCCCACGTAGTTGGCCGCCGCGGGCAGCCCCAGCGAGGTTGGCAGCGCAGCGGGCGACGGCGACGGATCGGGCTCGCCCGAGGGCGGGGCCACCGGAGGAAAGCCCGGCAGGTCGGGAAGCGTGGGAAAGGGGATGCCACACGAGTCGCACGCCAACTGGGCAGATCCCCACCCCAGGGCGATCTCGCGCTGCCAGCGTTGTGCCAGCGCCATGGGCAGAGTTGCGCCGCCCGCCATGGCCAGCGCGGCCTGGTAGCCCTGCGGAACCTGGCCCACGTCGGCCGGGCAGCGGTACAACTGCAACACGGTCTGCCGCACCCGGACATGATCGAGATGATTGGCGGGCTTGGTGAAATCGACGGCTCGATCGCACATGGGGTTCTGTTCGATGAATGGCAAAAGCATTGCGGCCCAACCCCAGCCCGGGGCGCCCGTGGCCAGCGACTGACCCGATTGCGGATCGAGCGCGACCCAGCCCGGAGGCAAGCTCCGGTGTACGTCGTGGTACTGGTGCAACGCCAGGCCGATCTGCCGCAGGTTCGATGCGCACTGGGTGCGCTCCGCGGCGCGACGCGACGACAAAACCGCCGGAAGCGTTAGCGCCGCCAACAGCCCCACGATGGCTACGACGACCAACAGTTCAACCAGGGTCAAGCCGCGCGGGCGTTTCGATCGCATGGCGGGGTCTCTCGCGCTCGAGAAATGGAGAGGAAGGCTCCGGGTGCCGGCAGGCCGACCGCGCCGACGGGGGCTACCGCCCCGGCGAGGCCAGCCACACAATAGTTTAATCCGTGAAGTGTCGTCCGCGAAACTCGATTTCGGACGCTAGCGGGGGGGCTGGCACACGATCCGCCGCGAATTCGCTTCCCGTGGGGATTCGACCGTTCAGCCGAGCAGTCCCCTGGGGCCGGCAACCGGTCGAAGCGCTGGGCAAGCGGCACGGTCAACCATGGGCCGACCCCGCCCGAGCCCGGGCACCGGCGGCACCGTGCCCGGGGCGGCTGTCGGGTTGTCGAAAAGGCACCGCTAGGGGGCCTCTCCGGGTTGGCTTTCCGTTTCCGCTTCGGCCCCGGGCGGTAACTCGTCGGCCTGGGCCTGGGCCGAGCGTTCCAACTCGGCGCGTTCCAATTCAACTTCCACGTCTTCCAGCGAGCGCCGCTCGAACGGCATCAGGCGGTGGGGTGCCAGGCCCCGCTCGCGGGCTTCGTACAAGGCGGCCCGGGCCTGGGGGTGCGAGTCGGCGGCCAGAAAGGCCATGGCCAGGTGGACGAACGAAAGCGGGTCGGCGTCGAGCGACCCGGTGACCAGTTGCAAGGCGTCGAGCGCCTCGTCGATGCGCCCCAGCTTGAGCAGGACCACGGCCTGGGTATCGATCAGCTCTCGGCGGGGGCCCGCCGCCTCGAGGGCCCGCTCGATGTACTGCAGGGCCGAGCCTGCCAGGTTTGGGTCTTGGGCGTAAATCATCGCCAGGTTGTTCAAAGCCGGCACATGGCGCGGGTCGAGCTCGAGCGTGTGTTCGAATAGCGCAACCGCCTGCTCGAGTTGCTGCTGCCAACAGCGCAGGGTACCGACCGTAAAGGTCAACTCGGCCGAATCGGGGTACCGGTCCAGGGCCGCGCTCACGGCCGGTTCGATCTGAGCAAACTGGTCGTCGCTCGGCTCGGTGCTCAGCAAGGCCTGGCCAAGCGCCGTGGCCATATCCGCGTCGATCGCGGCGGCGCCACCCGCCAGGCCCAGTTCAAATGCCTCGTCGGGCCGATCGTGTTGCGCCAGCCAGGCAACGAGCCGGGGAGAGGCCCGGCGATCGAGCTGCGCCGCCTGCCGCAAGCAGCGCTCGGCCTGGGCCAGTTGAGCGGCCAGGGCATACATGCCGGCAAAGCTGGTCCAGGTTTCGGATTGCTGTCGCGGATCGGTCTGCGCGGCCAAAGCTTCCCGCAAGGCCGGCTCCAAGAGCGGCTCGATCTGGTCGTCGCGCCGGGCCACGTGCAGCCAGCGGGCCTTCAGCCCCAGCAAGCGGCGGCTCCGTGGATCGCGATCCGCGAGTCGCGTGAGCAATTCGCCCGACTCCGCCGTTTCGCGGGTCGCAAGCAACAAATCGGCATACGCGTAGAGCTGGTCGGGCTGGGCCGAAGGCATTTGCGCCAACTGGGCGTACTGCTTCAGCGCCGTGGTCACTGCCCCCTGCGACTGATACAGCTGGGCCAATTGAAAACGGTCTTGCGGCGTGACGCCGACCGGCCGGGCCACGAGTTGTTCGAATCGCTCGATCGCTTCGCGCTGCTCGGCCACGCGGTTGCGCGCGGCCAGCACTCGGGCCTCCAGGCGAAGCTGGTCGGTCGAAACCAGCTCTCCCTCGCGACGCCCCTCGCTTGCCAAGGTCCAGGCCCGCTGCCAACCGTCGTCGCCGGGTTCGTCTAACAGCGCCAGGGCCAACAGGCCGCGGGTCGACAGGCGCTCGGGGGCAACGTTCAACACTTTCTCCAGCGTCACCAGGGCCAGGCCCCGGTCGCGCGAAAGCAAAAAGCGGCCGGCCAATTCACGCAGGTCGAGATCGGTGCCCCCCAGCTCCAACCCTCGGCGAAAGTGGTCCTCCGCTTGCTCCGGCTCGTCGAGCAGTTGGTTCACGCGGCCCTGGAGCAACCGCCGCTCTCCCTCGGGCAGTGCTTCGGTCGCGGCGATTTCGTCGGCCAGCGGACGCAGGCGGTCGCGAGCGTCGGCCTGGCCATAGTACTCGATTAGCCAGCGCCACCACCTCGGCTGGCCGGGCCGAAGCAGGATCGCGCTGCGCAAGGGGGCCTCGGCTTCGGCGGCCCGCTGGTTAAGCACCAAGGCGCGGGCCAGCCATACCTGGGCCTCGGGGTCGTCGGGGCGAGAGCGGGCAGCTTGCTCGGCCAGGCTCAGCGCCCGGCCCGATTGGCCCCGCTCGGCCGCCAACTCGATCGCCATCGTGGCCAGTTCCTCGGAAGCCCCCGCCTGGGTCGCTCCGGCCGGCATGAGCTGGGCCAGGTATTCGTCGGCCTCTTCGAGCCGCCCTTGCTGCGAAAGCAGCAACACCAATCGCTCGAGCGCCCGGGCCGATACCTCGCGCGAGGCCAGGGCCGATTCGTACAGTGCGATCGCCGCGTCGAATTTGGCTTCCCGCTCCGAAAGCTGGCCGGCCAACAACAGGGCAGGGCCCCAGCCGGGACGCTCCGCGGAAAGCTCGTCGCTATGCCGCTGCAATTGTGCAAGCCCGGCCAGGTCGCCGCTGGCCAGCTCGCCTAGCAGCCGCTGGGCCTCGAAGAAGCGATGCCAAACCCCCTCGTCTCCTTCGATCGACCGGAGTTGTTCGGCGGCCGATCGAAGGCGGTCGTTGTCGGCCATGTCCCAGGCAAGCTCCGCCCGCTTGCGGGCCAGCAACAGATTCTGCGGCTCGTCCCGCGCCAGCTCGTCGAACAGCGCGGCCGCCTGCTTGAGCTCGCCCGACTTCCACCACACCTGGGCCAACAAGTAACGCACTCGGGTATGGTCAGCCTGGGGTGCCTGGGCCAGCCAAGACTGGACCAAGGCGACCGCCTCTTGCTGGTCGCCGCGTTCCAGCAGCATGGCCGCCCGCAGCCGTACCGTATCGGTGCTGCGGCCGGCGCGGTCTTCGTAGGTTTGCCATTGGCGATCGGCCTCGGCCCGATCAGCCTGCCGGCTGATGGCCGTGATCAGGGCCGTTTGCAGCCGGGCGGCCTCGGGCGAGGCATCGGCCGCTTGTTCGAGCACGGCCAGGGCCGCGTCAGCGTTATCGCGTTGACTGGCCAGTTCCGACCGGACCAAGGCGATTTCAGCCGGATCGACCTCGCCGGTTGCTTGGGCAGCGGCCAGGGCTTCGTCGATGCTGGTCCAATCGCGCTCTTCGACCGGACTGGTCCGCTGCTCGCGCAGTTCCATCCGGGCAATGCCCAGCCAGGCCGCGGCGACCGGCGGCTGCAGCCGCGCGGCCTGTTCGTAGGCCGCCAGAGCCTGGGTGGTTTTCCCCGCGGCCTCCCAGGCCAGCGCGGCCTGGAAATGATGTTGCGGGTTGGCTGGATCGAGCTGAATGATTTCGTCGCGAACGCGGCCGGCGGCATCGGCTTCGCGCTCGGCCAGGTAGCAATTGGCCAACTCGGAAAGCAGCCGGATGCGCGTGGCCACCCCGGCTGTCTGGCCGGCCGTTCGCCGCTGACTTTCAAGCCGCCCACGGAGCAGCTGCACCGCTTCGCTCCGCCGCTGCTTGGCTACCAGCGACTGGGCCGCGAGCAGATCGACCTGGGCCGCCATATCCCAGCTCTCGGCCCAAGGTAGCTGGCGGGTTAACTGGGGCAGCACGTGCTCGAGCGTGGCCAGCAAACGGTCGGCGGCTTCGGTCTGTCCGATGCTGACCAGGGCCGTTCCCAAACGCAGGTTGAGGGCGAAATCGAGCGTCGAAACCGCTTGCAAGCCTTGCCGCCAGACCGCGATCGCGCTGTCGGTCTGGCCAGCCCCCCAGATTGCCTCGCCGCACAGCAAATAGGTTCGGCGATCGCGCGGGGCCAATTCGATCGCCCGCCGTAAAACGGGCTCCGCCTCGCCCCATTCGCGCCGCTGGATGGCGGCCTCTCCCACGGCCAGAAGCACCTCGGGGTCGTCGGCGGCCAGTTGCCGGGCCTGCTCCAAATCGTCATCGGCCCCCGCCAGGTTGAACTGCTTGCGGTACTGGCAGCGCGCTAGCCAGACGCGGGAGTTGTCGCGGTCGGCCTCGACCAGTCCGTCGAGCACTTCATCGGCCGAGTCGGCGCGCTCCTCCGAGGTCAATTCAGGCGACTGCTGCCGGTAAAGTTGGGCCAACCCCACGGCCAGCTCGATATCTTTGGGGTTGGCGGCCACGGCCTGTTGCAGCGACGAGGTAACTCGGCTCCAAGAAATCCGTCCGGTGGCCAGCGCCTGTCCGTAGAGCGCCACGGCTCGAATTCTCAGGGCGGCAGGATCGCGCGGGCGGCGCGCCAGCAGCCGATCGGCCTGCGATTCGGCCAACCCGAAATTACCCATCGTGATCAAGAGCTCGGCCAGGTGCCGGCGCACCTCGTCGTGCTCGCCTAGGCGCCGCAGGCAATCCAAATACATCTCGATGGCTCGCTGCCGATCGCCTCGGCTGCTGGCCCCCAACCGACAGGCGTCGGCCATGCTGATCCGGGCTTCGATATCGTCGGGCCGATAGGCCAGGTAGTGCTTGGTCATCGGCACTACCTGGCGCCACTGGCGGTCGGCGGCCAACTGGTTTGCCCGCGCCAGCAGGTGTTCGGCGTTGCGATTGACCTGGTGGCGGTGCCAGGCCATCGCGGCCAGGTAAAGTACCGCGGCCAGCACGGCGGTCCGCCCAAGCAAGCGGGTATTCAACCGGCGATCGTGCCGGCTCGTGCCCGATCGGCCGGCGCCGGCGCCGCGTCGGCGGCGTTTCTTGCGGACCGGCGATGCGCGGCCGCCGGCCCCCTCCTCGCCGCGGGGTCCGTCGGGCTGGGGGCCCGCGACCGCGGACGAAGCGCCGGTCGAAGAAGGCCCGGTCGCCGCGACCTCCGCCGAAGGTGCCGGCGCCGTGTTCGCCGCCGAAGGTGCCGGCGCCGTGTTCGCCGCCCGGGAACTGGCTGCACTTGCGTCGGCCGCTTCTGGTCCGGCTGCTCGCTCCAGGGCCGCTCCCTGTCTGGGCGAATCCGGACCCGGCGGCGTGCCCGCGCCCGGGGGCCGACGCTGGGCGTGCCGCCTTGGCGGCTGTGAACCCGCCTGCTGAGTGGATCCCGTCGCGAAGTCTGTTGGAGCGGAGCCGCCCGTCGCAAGCGGCGCATCGCCTGGGTACAGACTGCGGTGCGGGCGGCGGCGGCGCCGCCGCCGACGCGAACTGGCCTCCGCGTCGTCGTCGGGCGGCAGCGGAGGGGTCCGCTTCCAGAGCGACTTCCACCACGACCACCAGCCGCGCCGCGACTTCTTCGAACGCGGCCGCTGCCCGCGGAAAACGGTGTCGCCCGGACGCTCGGGCTGGCCTGGCATGCGAGGTCGACGTGACATGATTCGGCCAGCGAAGTCGTTGCGTCAGGTTCGGCGAGTTCAATTCCGTATGAATCAAACCACGTGAATCGATCCAGGTAGACCGGATCGGGTTTTGCCCGACACCGGGGGCTGGCGTGGCTAACCTCCGACCAGGGGAGGATTCCCCAGGGCCCGGTGCACCACGGTCATCTGCCCGGTGTGCAGCCCTTCATGCCAGGCGGCCGTTTGAAAGGCCGAGGCGTAGTCGGGCAGAAAACTTGGCGCACCCTTGGGGGTCGGATGATTCAATTGCGACTCGTCCAGGCTATCCAGCGCGGCCAACAGCGCTTGTCGACGCTCGCGCATAAAGGCCAGCACCTGGTCCACCGGGGGATAGTCGTTCGGATCGGCCGAGGGTTGGGAGCCCATGCCGAATCGTTCCTGGAAATCGGCCCGGGCCAGGGCGCGCTCAGGCGCCACGAGCGAGAGCATGAAGTCGTCGACCACGCCCATATGGCCGGCAAACCAGAGTGGATGATTCGCCCTTGGATGCACCTGGTGCAGCCACTCGGCCGGGGTATGAAACGCCGCGAGAAGCCGCTCACTGAAATCGCGAGACCGCTCCAGTTGCTCTCGCAGGCGCTGTTTCAGGCTCAAGGCGGTGTTTCCTGAACAGGAGAAATCGAGTGCCCCTGGCAAGATCCCGCCCACAGGCTCCGCGGGGGTGTCTAGGCGACCATCTCTAGCATAAACCCTGCGCCCGGGGACGCCAGATACCCCCCGGGAAGCAACGGGCCGCGCCGCCCCCCCCAAAACAACACACGCTCGCCGCGGTGCACCACCCGTTGGGGCCTGCGACCGGGGCGAGCGTGCTGGAATCGTCGCGCCCGCGCAGAGACCATTCGCTCCACGCGGCGCTTATCGCCAAGAAACTCTTACCGGCCGCTTCGGCGGCGGGCCGCGCAACCCAAGCCGATCGCCATCGCCAGGCCACAGAGGGCCAGCGACGACGGTTCCGGCACCACGACCCGGTACGGGGCGGTGCCAACGAACTGACCGGTCAGGTTGAATTCCACCTCCAGGCCGAGCAAGTCCGCCAGAATCGGCGGAATCTCGGGCAGCGGATCGATGTCGACCGGCACGGTCAACCGGTAGTTGGGGCCGACCTGCTGAATCAGCCCACCCGTGGCCGAGTTGGGCAGCGCGCCCAAACCACCGATCGGCGCCGTGAAACCGGCCCCGATGTTGATGTCCAACGAGAAAATCCCCGGCGTGCTTACCGAAAGGGGAATCTCGGGCGGCAATTGGCCGGCCAGCGTCTGCAGCAACAAGAGCGTAGCGGTCTTGGTGAGCAGGTCGGGCATGGTCAGCACGGCGCTCACGGCAATGTCGGCGTCGCCCGCGATCAGCGACAGGTCGACCGCCGACGCATCAAAGTCCTGGTTGTTCACCCCACTGCGGAGCAGCGAACTGCCCGCGGTCAGATCGAACGACATGTTGCGCAGGGCCACGTCGATATCGACAGCGCTGAGCGTGCCAAGATTGATCGTGCCGAAGCCGGGAATGTCGATCGGCGGAATGACAATGTTGATCGGTGCCGTGGCGGTAATGCCGTAGTTGCCCGGATCTGGGTTGCCCAGGTCGCCGCCCGGGCCAGGCACCAATTGCGCCGGCGGATTGAAGATGCCGCCCGTGCGCTGAAAATCGGCGTTGACCGAGCTCCCGCCCGGGAACTTGATCAGGCCGGGCGTGAGCACCGTTTCCATCGTGCCCGTGTACGAAGTGGCTTTAGTGCCCGCCTGTTCGGTCACGCTGAGCACACCGCCAAAGATGCTCAGATTTGCGGTCAGGTCCAGACTGCTCTGGTTCTGAACCACGCTGAAACTAATCGGATCGGCGACCGCTGGCGCCGCGCACAACGCGGCCAGCGCGCAGATCGCGGTTCCTCCGACCACGCCCCGTGCGTGGCGAGAAACCTGCCGAATTGTCCACTGCATTAGCTGCTCCTCTGCTGCTGGTAAAAGTTCACCCAGATGAATGAAAGCTGGCTCGCCCCGCGGCGTGAGGAAATTCCTCGACCGCGCACCGCTGCGGCCATTCCAGAGCACACCCCGCATCGGGGAATGGCCAGGCGGAGAGCCCCCTGGGCGTCCAGGCAAAGAATGATTGCGAGGGGGAAATCTAGCAAGCGCTTTTTTCGGAAACGCGCCTGCCAACCACCCTGAACAAGGGTCAGGCCCGCTTACCACGGGCCGCGGTCCGTGATCCGCTACGAGGTGATGCCCTTGGTCAGGGTCATAAACGCGGTTTCCAGATTCAGTTCCTCCTCGCGGAACAGAACGAGCCGCTGGCCGGCCTGGACCAACTGGCGCGCAAGGTCGCTGTAGTCTTCAACTCCGGGTCGCAAGGTAACCATCAGCTCCTCGCCGCGGGGCTCGACCCGCTCGACCAGCGGAGACTGCTCTAACAGTTGCGAGGCGGCCGCCGAAGGGCCCACGACCTTGACGACCAGCACCACTTGTTGGCGTACCTGGCGCATCACGTCGGCCACGTTGGCGTTCACCAACAGTTCGCCCCGCTCGATGATCCCGATCTTGTTACAAATGTCGGCCAGCTCGGGCAGGATATGGCTCGAAATCATGATCGTCTTGCCCATCGTGCGCAGCTCTTTGAGCAGGCCCCGCATTTCGATCCGGGCTCGCGGGTCGAGGCCGCTGGCGGGCACGTCGAGCAGGAGCACCTGGGGGTCGTGCAGCAGCACCCGAGCCAACCCCAGCCGCTGGGTCATGCCTCGCGAGAGGCTCGTCACGAGCGCGTCGCGCTTGTAGGTCAGGTCGACCAGCTCCAACACTTCCTCACAAATCTTGCGCCGGGCCGGAGCGTTGATCCGGTAGGCCGCCGCGAAGAACTCCAGGTACTCGATCACCTTCATGTCGTCGTAGACACCGAAGAAATCGGGCATGAAACCGATCAGCCGACGAATCTCCTTGGGGTGGGTATAGATCGAGTACCCGCAGACATAGGCCTCGCCCCAACTGGGGCTCAGCAGCGTGGCCAAGATGCGCATCGTGGTCGTCTTGCCGGCGCCGTTGGGCCCGATAAACCCGAACACGTCTCCCTTCTCCAAGCGAAGGTCCAGGCTCTTGATCGCATGGAGCTCGCCATAGGTCTTGGTCAAGTCGCGGGTTTCGATCACGGCATCGATCCTAATCCAAAGGGGCGGTTTTTCAGAGGTTCCAGTCCGGGCAGCAATCGCGGGGGCCTTGGGCGGCCTAGGGTCCGGCGCTTAGTTCGCTCACCGGAAGGACGAAGCGATAGTAGGTGTCGCGCGCCAGCTGCTGGGGAGACAGCGGTCGGCCATCGAGCGTGAGCTCGGCCGCCGCCGGTGCGGCACGCACCACCAAGATCGCCCGGCCCGCCTTCAGGTGAGCGCTTAGGTCGACAAAGGCCTGGTACTGATTGAGCAACCTGGCGTAGCTTTCTCCGCCAGCCGCCTCGTAAAACATCATCTGTTTGAGAATCTGCCAACGGTCGAAACTGGCCTGGTCGTACGGGCGCGCCTGGCGAACGTATTCCTTGCGGGTGTCGTCGAACACCATTACCCGCTCGGTCAGCCGGGTGACCAGTTCGGTGCGCTCCAGGTCGACCAGGTCGTTGAGCAGGTCGATCGACTGGCCCGGCTCGAGCGGCCGGCGGAAAGCGATTCCCCACCGCCCACAGGCCAAGAGGCCGTTTTCCCAGGTAAACGGGCTACGGTTCGTAATTACGCCAAGGGGCACCTCGTCGGTGCCGGCTTCGAGCGCGGCAGCGATCAGACCGGGGTCTTCCGCGGTCCAACGCGTGACCAGGCTCTTGGTCGACCAGACCTGTAGGGGAAGCTCGATCAGCGCATCCAGCTTGGGCGAAGCCCGGTACTGGTCCGTTCCCAGGGCCCCCTCGACGCCCAGCGCGTCCATGCCGCCGAACCCGGTTCCCGGTAGACCAAACCAACTCACCAGCGTTTCCCGAGGCTGAAAGGTTGGGGCAGCCGGGTCTGGCTCGCCTGCCGCGCGGGCCGGCCCAAAGCGAACGTCGAAACTGCTTGCCTGAGGGCTGAACACATTGGCCCAACTGGTGCCCCGCACCAAGCCGCTGGCCAGGTCGACGTCGACCAGGTCTACCTGATTAGCGCGCAGCGAACTGCCCTTTTTCCAGACGGCGTAGCCATAGGCACCCAGGCAAGTTACCAGCACGATCAAGGGAAACGTGAGCCAGGTTAATTCCGGCCGGCGGAACACCTTAGTCACCACCCAGTAGTCGACCGGTCCGATCAGGGCCACGTAGGCCAAGATCAGGCCGGCCACCACGGCGAACGGAATCAGCTCGATGCCGGCAAACTGGTCCAGCGCTCCGCGAAGCTGGGCCGATAGATCGGTCAGCCCTAGCCAAGTGACGCGCCCTTGGCGCCTGAGCGGATCGTCGTCGGCCAGGTTGCTCGGGCGATCGAGCAGCCGGGCCAGCAGCGCGGTCCGCCCCTTCCAGTCGGCCAGCGGCGATTGATTCAGATCCAGCCCCGCGAACATCACCTGGCCAAATCCGCGGGCCTGGCGGACCACGAGGGGCAAATCGGCCTCGCGGCAAACGACCACGCCGTCGCTCACCTCGAGCCGGGGCACCTGAAGCTCGAAGCCGTCGGACGCCGCCGCGGCCGCAAGCGGCTGCTTGGTGCCCGAGAATTCCTCGATCGCCCCGGTTAGCGAAAGCCGGTAGTTCTCGACCCAGCGGCCCGGAGCCAAACCCGCCAGGGCTCCTTCCGGCGCTAGCAATTCGGGCGCCTGGCTGCCCACGGCCAACAGCAGCTTGCCGCCCCGGGCAATCCAGTCGTCGATCGCCCGGCGCTGGGCACTGTCGCTGGTCAGCGGGCGATAGATTTCCGGGTTGCTGGTCGACAGCACCAACCAGTCGATGCCGTCGTAGCCCAGCCAATGCGTGGGTAGCTGGCTACAGTCGGCCAATTCGATGGCCCGGGCGGGCTCTTCGAACTCGTCGTCGCGCCGCTCCTGGCGCAGCAGGGCCTCGAGCCCGATGGGCGGACCGACGCAGACGAGCAACTGCTGCGTTGCGGGCAGGCCCTGGCGATGGCGACCGGGCAACAGTTCCTGGGCGCTGGAGAAACGCTGTTGGACCAGCGGTTCGTCGTCCTGATCGAAGATCGAAACGGTTAAGGTGTTGTCCATCCGGCCGAATTTAACCTGGCCGCGAACCACCGCGGGCCGACCAGGCAGAAGCTGGATGGGGCGCCCCCCCTGGGCCCAAACGCGGCACTCGACACCGTCCCCGTCGGCCGTCGTCAGGGCAACCTTCACCGCCTGCTTGGTCGCGCCCCCCTGGATGGTCAGTTCGATGGGGGTCCAGCTGCCCACCTTGTAATAGCCGCCCAGGCCGACCCGGTGCTCGGAAACGAGGGGGCCGTCGGCGGGGGCATCGGCCGAACGTGCCCTGCCGGGGCCCACTGGGGCCGCCATGAGAACCACGCCGAGCAGCCAGGCCACGCGCAGGCCTGCTCGCCAGCGGGTCGTTTCCCGGTAGATCGCTGCCCGACTCCGAGGAGCGCCGATCGCCGTGCTCCTGCCCATCAGGGCTTCTCCGCGTCGCTACAGGTGCAAACCAGCGCGCCGCAACCGGGGCAGCCCGAGCCGTATTTGCGTTGCACGGCCTCGGCCAGATCGACCTGGGCCACGTTGGCAATCGTGGCCAGCCAGGCCAACACGTCGGCGAACTCACCGAGCCGCTCCTCGTGAGTTCCGCTGCGCAGCGCCGCGGCCAATTCACCCACCTCTTCCATGAGCCACATAAAGGTGCCGTCGATGCCGCGGGCCAGGTCCTTTTCCAGGTACATGTCGCGAATCAATTGCTGAAAGCCTTGCAGGCTCACGTCGCGCTGCGGCGCGGTCGAAGCTGACTGGTTCACGGAGCCAATTTCTCCCGGAGTTGCAAGGTATCAGCGTCGTCAGGGTGCTCGCCCAGCCATTGGTCGAGCACCGCCCGGGCAGCGGCTCGGTCGCCCGCCGCGGCCAAGGCCTCGGCCAGTCCGCGCCGGTGGGCCGGCTGGTCGGGCTCGAGCTCGACGAGGGTCCGCCATTGGCGGCAAATCAACTCCGAATCTCCCGATGCAGCGGCCGCCGCCAACAACAACCGATGGGCATCGATGTCGCGTACATTAACAAACAGCGCCTCGTTCGCCCAGCGAGCGGCCTCTTCGCGGTCGCCCGCGGCTAGTGCCAGTTGGGCCAGTTTCTTCCGCACCACGGCGTCGTCGCCGTCGGCCAAGGCCAACTCGTGGAGCACCTCGGCCAGGGGGCCGGCGGCTCGTTGTTCGAGATAAATCGCGGCCAACCGTTTTTTCCACTGGGGGTCGTCGGGAGCTGTCTCGGCCCCCAATCGGTAAAGCGCCTCGGCCTGGTCCAGTTGGCCTGCCTGCTGCCGCAGCCCGGCCACAAGCCGCAAAAGGTCGAGTTGCGGCGCGGCGCGGTCGAGCGCGGCCTCGGCCAGGCGGAGCGCTTCCTCGCGCTGGCCGGTAGCCAGGCCGAGCCGGGCCAACACATAGGTGCCGAGCGCGTGCTGTTGGTGCAACTGACAGGCCCGCTCCGCCCAGCGACGCGCCGCCGGCAACTCGCTCCGCTCCAGTAAGGCCCGGGCCAGTTCGGCCGCGGCGTCGGCGTCGTCCGGGTGCTGCTGGGCCCAGCGCTCGCGCTCGGCCAGGCTCCGCGGCGTGGAGCTGGGGCCCAGCTTCAAACCGGCTACCGTCTGCTGCAAGTAGCGGTGATAACCCGCGTCGATCTGCGCGGGGTCGGCGGCGAATGCCCGCTCGAGCGCCGCGCGGGTGTTGGCCGTTTCGCTAAAGGCGGCCAGCAGCCGCGCCGGGGCATCGGGGCCAAAGGTCTTCAGCAGGTACTCCACGTAAAGCTCGGCCTGGCAGTAGGCCAACTGCCAGTCTTCGCTCGAGTGAGGGCGAACAAACCCCAGGTTAATGGTATCCAGGTTGAATACGGTGCCCGCGGCCCACCGCGCGGTCAACAACTGGTTCCAGGCGGCCGGGCGAGGAAAACGCTCGTTCCAAACCGCCAGGCCCTCGGTAAACCAGTGGGGCACGTGGAAATTGGTTTGTTCCAGGTTGATGACATGCACCAGCTCGTGCTCGACCACCCGGCCCCAATGGTACGGAGTACCCGCATTGGGCGAAGTAAGCGCCACCATCGTACCGGCGCAGGCGGCCACCGTGCCCACGTAGGGAAGACCCACCATGCGCGCGCTGAACCAGCCGTGGGCCTCGGTATTGCGGGCACGGTTGAGAATCTCGAACAGCACCTTGTCGCCGGGCGCATGGCCCAGCCAGGTTTCGAGCCGAGGCAGAACCCGTTCCAGGTGTTCGAGCAGCAGCCGGGCCAGCAGGGCATCCGCCTGCGGGTCGAAGCGGACGCGGAAATGATCGGATTCGATCGTTTCGTAATCGGCCAGCACCTCGAGCACTTCCAGCGAATTGCTGACCCGCACGTGAAACGGATCTTCCGCCGCGGCCTGGGTCAGCAGGTGCCGCGCCTCGTCCTCGCGCCCCAACCGCAGGTACATCAGCCCCAGGCCCGCTGCCGGACCGGGCATCTGCGGCAGGCACTTCCGCGCCGCCAGAAAGCAGCGTTCCGCCTCGCCGAATTGGCGGCGCTCTTCCAGAAGCGTGGCCCAGGTGGTGTAGAAAACGCCGGCCGCTGGGTTTCGGGCGAGCACTTCGGCTTCGATCTGCCCTGCCGCGGGCGAGGGAAGCTCGCCGCCGCCCGGGCGCTCCAGATCGGCGATCGCCGCCTGGCGGCCCAGCACTTGTTCATCCACCGGGTTCAACTCGGCGGCCCGGCGCAGGTGGGCCGAGGCCGCCTCGAGGTCGAAATTGGCCAGCTCCCAGTCGGCCCGCAGGGCATGGGCTTCGGTCAGCTCGGGGTTGATTTCCACGGCCTGGGCCAACCAGCGCGCGGCCTGATCGAGGTCGTAGTTCTGCAGCGCCAGTTCTCCCAGCGCGGCATAGACCTCGGCCGCCTCGGGATTGATTCGCAGGGCCTTTTGAAACTGTCGCAGGGCTTCGGCCTGGTTGGTTTTTTCCAGGTACAGCCGGCCAGCTTCGTAGGCCGCCGGCCAATAGTCGGGGTGCCGCTCGAGCACTTTGGCATAGAACTGATTGACCAGAAATCCGAATTGATCGCTGAGCCGGTTCCAGCGGGCATGCTGGGCCGCGGCAAGCCCGATCCAGCGGAGATCGTCGGGATCGTCAACCGAGCCCTGATTAAACAGGTCGACCAGCTCGCGATAGCCGTCGGCCGCATCGGCCACTTTGCCCCGGGCGGCAAACAACTCGGCCCGCAGCCAGCGCGCCAGCGTTTGGTCGGCGTCGACCTCGAGGGTTTTGGCAACCCAGTTGTCGGCCGCCGGCAAGTCGCCCCGCTGCCAGGCCAAGAGCCCAAGTTCCGCCAGCACCCGCGCGCTAGGGCGCTCTTGGCCGGCCGCTTGCTCCAGGGTCGCCCGGGCATCGTCTCGGCGGCCTTGAGCCACCTGGCAAGCCGCCAGCCCGAGGGCAATCAGGGGTTGCTCGCTGGGCCCGGCCGTCTGGGCCAGGGCGGCGAACCGCTCCTGGGCCTCGCCATAGCGGCCGCGCCATAGCAGCTTCTGTGCTTCGGTCAGTGACGCAGCCTGGGCCCCCCCGGGCACGGTCACCGGCGGCGAGGCAGCCGGCGGCGGTGAATCGGCCGGCGGTTCGGCAGCAGAGGCCCCACCGGTCAAACGCCATGCCAGCAACGCCGCGGTTAGCAAGGCCAGGGGCCGAGCAAAACCGAAACGCGGCAGCCTTGCGGCACGCCGTCGGCAGTAGGGCAGGGGAGGGGCCATCTCGTTCACGGAACAGGGCCAGCTATGAACGGCCGCGAACACCGCACGAGTTTCGCATACCGGTAAGCCACGCTAGCCCATCGGCCGGGTTCCGGCAATCAACCGCGGCCAGGGGCCTGTCTGAAGTCGCTACGACGCGGGCCCCGTACTTGCCAAGCAACGGGGAAGAAGTACCAAGCGGAGGCCCGTCGGTACGTGCGGCGGCTTCTGTGCCAGTTGGTGACAGGGTTTGCACGGGCAGCGCCGATCCGTGCGCTTCAGCCGGTGTCGTAACCGATCCGGTGGCCAACCTGGCCACTGTCAGTCAGCGCTGAAACCCAGCCACGAATCGGCGCGTGAAACCCGGTCCGCGAGAGAACGGGGGAATCGGCGATTCGGCTTGTCCTGCGGCGTTTCTGCCGCCGGGGGTTACGAAGGGCGAATCAACTCAAGATGGCCCAATTTCAGTCGATTCTCACACTGCACTCGCAAGGCTGGTCCGGTCGGCGGATTGCTGGGGAACTGCACATCGATCGCGAGACGGTCTCGCGCTGGGTATGCCTGGCCCGGCAAGCATCGTCGGCGACGGCCGGAAGTTCCAAGCCGGCCAATGCGCCGTTCGTCTGTCCCGGATCGGAATCGCTCGACTCGGATCTTGCCCCGCTTGGCGACGGCGGGTCTAACGGACCTAGCGGTTCAAACTCGTTCAGGGCCAAACAGCCGCCGCCGCGATCCTGCACGCTGTCGGGCGTAATGACCAACCCCCAGACGACCCCCAACGCGTCAACAACCACATGCCGATTGCGGCCGACGACTTTTTTCCGCGTCGTAGCCGAGTGGCCCCTCTTGTTCGGTCGTCTTCACGCTCTGGCCGTCGAGCACCGCGGCGGACGGTTTGAGCTTTCGCCTCGCCTCCCGCCGCGCACGATGGCGCAGCTCCGCGTGAATCCGCTCCCAAGTGCCATCCTTCTACAAGAGGCGCAAATAATGAGACACGATACGGCAGGGTGGTAGATCGTGCGGCAGGCTGCGCCACGCACAGCCGTTGCGGGCCAGGTACAGGATGGCGCGCGGCGACTGTACTTCGCAGGACGGCCGCCCCGGTTTCGGTTCGGGAACCCAGAGCGTCATCCTTCGCCACGGGGCATCCGTCAGGTCGCTGGGATGGGAGCTCCGTCTCATGTCGCACAGACTACTCCTCCACACCAAAACCCCGAACGATCACTTTATGGACGCGCCCTAAGTGGTTGCACGCCCGGCGTATGCTTTCGAAATCCCGGTTCGCTCCCACATTCGACGAATCAAGTAGAGTCAGGCATTATTGGGTTTCTTGATCCGCGGCTGCGTAGTTGAGCTCTCCTGTGATGGCAATCTAATACTAGCCGCATTGGAGTTCTTCCCCGTGCGTCGTTCTGCTTCGATTGATGTCAGCGAAGCCCCAAACGTCACGAGGTGCCGCAACGTGTCGCAGTAGGCAGAATACTCCATCTGCTGCCTGATCACTGGGGTCAGGGCTCGCCCGCCAACGACGACAGCCGCGCCGTTCTCGAGCGCTAGTCTGTGAAGATGCGCATACTCCTCCAAGAAGGATGAAACAGAATCGATGTAGGACACACTAAGCCAGAGCAACCTGGGACGGCTGTCGCGAACCGCTTCGCCGATCGTGGACGCTGGCAGGCTCGTGCCGAGGGTGGTCGCTCGCCAACCCTGTTCTCTCAGGACAAGTTCGATCATTGCGTTTGGCAGTCGATAGGGGTCGCAACTTAATGTGCCTCCGACCGCCACGAGGGCCTCTGGTCGCGGAGTTCGAATCACCATGCGCAACTCGTGCATCATTTTAAAGCCAATTTCGCACGCGCGTCGCTCACGATAGATCGATACCTCGCCGCACTCCCAGCGGTCACCGATATCGTGGAATGCCATGGCCAGTACTCGGTCGCAAATCTCGCACGCTGATTGCCCGGCTAGATAGAGATCAAAGACGATTCGGCGACACAGATCTTCGTCGCCGGCGACGAGTGCATCTCGAACCTGCTCGCGCGCCCTATCACTGACGCCTACGGCTCGCCCAGTGTTCGAAGGCAGCCCCAAGAGTTCCGGCCGCACCAGTTGTTGGCCGGACTGTCGAAGGAATTGGAACACGTCGTCCAGCGCAAGTCGCCGATGCCCACCAGCCGTGCGGATCGCGGTCAGTAGCCCCTGGTCGCACCAGCGCTTCAGCGACGATTCACTGACGTTGATGGCTTGGGCGACTTGCTTAATCAACGTTGGGCGACATCACCACACCGGCGAACACTTCCAAGCCGTCTTCGGTAGCGTTGGTCACCTGGCAACCCAACGCCCATGCTTATTGGAATGGAAAACTTACCAATGAATCCTCTGAGATTTTGGTTGCTTCATCTGGTTACTAGTGGGTAACCTTTCGTGAAATTGGAGATTACCCCCCAAAGGGGGGCACCCTGCTCAGGGCGTCGGTTGGGGTGGCCTTAGGGGGGGCCAAGCGTTCGGGGTTGAGCTGCCCAGCGTCACGACCTGGGGGCTCGGCATCTCTCGCGGCACTAGTTCGGTACGCGCCTACGGTCGTGTCTTAACGATGCGACGGCGCGCGTCTTGCGCGGCTTCCTGGACCTGGGTCTCGATGTCTCGTTCTCTACACCACAGAGGTGGATGGAAATGCCGCAGGCAGTAATTGGTGCTGACGGGGCACACATCCGGTCGATTCGTGCGCGCGAGTTGGCGTGTTTCGCCTCGAGCGCTCGCTTGCACCGGCTGACGATGCTACTGGCCATGTTGCTCGGGTCCGCTGGATTGCTCCGGCCCGCCAGCGCTCAGAACGGGACCTGGAATTCAGACGGCAACGGCAACTGGAGCAATAGCGCGCTGTGGGCCAGCAGCGTCGTGGCCAACGGCGCCGACTCCACGGCCTTTTTCACCAACAACATCACTGCCACGCGCACGATCACGCTCGACACCGTGCGGACCATCGGCAACCTGAGCTTCTCCGACGCCGGGGCCGCCGGTTCGAGTTGGGTGCTCTCGGGCGCTAATACCCTCACGCTCGATGTGACGGCCGGCAGCCCGATGGTCGATGTGCTCACCCCGACCACGATCAGCCTGGTCATGGCCGGCAACGACGGCCTGACCAAGACCGGAGCGTCCACGCTGACGATTTCGGGGGCCAACACCTATACGGGCACTACGCTGGTCAGCGCGGGCACTCTGACATTGGGGGCCGCCAATCGCATTGCCGACTCGAGTGCCCTGAATGTCGACACCGCCGGCACGTTCAACCTGGCCGGCCTAGCCGAAACCGTCGGCTCCTTGACCGGTTCGGGCGCCGTGACCCTGGGTGCCGGCACGCTCACCGCCGGCGGTGATAACAGCTCGACCAGTTTCTCCGGCATCATCTCGGGAACCGGGGGCTTCTCCAAGGCCGGCAGCGGCACCCTCACGATCTCGGGAGCGAATAGCTACACGGGCGCGACGACGGTGAGTACGGGGACATTGTTGTCGGGTGGTTTGGGAGTGATCGGGGATTCGAGCGCCGTGACGCTCAGCGGGGGGGCGCTATTGGACCTGGCGAATTTCTCGGAGACGATTGGTTCGTTGGCGGGTGCGGGGAGCGTGAGCCTGGGTTCGGCGTTGTTGACGACGGGGGGGAATAACGGGACGACGAGCTATTCGGGGGTGCTGAGCGGTACGGGTGGCCTGACCAAGACGGGCTCGGGGACGATGACGATTTCGGGGGTCAACACCTACACG